>NZ_JMKQ01000005.1:370000-373002 GCF_000685825.1 Methylocystis sp. LW5 | reverse complement strand
GCGCGGCGATCAGCGCCATGTCTTCCGACGCCTTCGCGCGCGCGACGGCGAGCTCGGCTCTCAGTGCGGCGTTTTCGTCCAACAGGGCTTTGCCGACGGCGTCCATATAGCGAGTGAATCACAAATCTTTCGATTTGTGGCCCCCAAAATGCGTCCGACCCAGCTTTTTCGCTCATCCCGCGCTTGCTGGACGCCATGTCGATTGCGGATTTCGCCAATCAATTCCCTCGAGCATATAGGCCATCTGGGCGGCCGAAATCGACACGGCGCCGCGCTCGCCGAGGGCCAGATGAACTTTCCGCGGTCGAGCCGCTTGGCGTAGAGCGACAGGCCGATCCCGTCATGCCAGAGGATTTTCGCGAGATCGCCTCGGCGTCCTCGGAAGATGTAGAGGTCGCCGGCGTGAGGGTCCCGTTGCAACTGCTCTTGAACCTGAAGCGCCAAGCCCTGCATGCCGCGTCGCATATCCGTATGGCCGGTCGCGATCCAGACCCGGCAACCAGCTGGCAATGGAATCATGAGCGTAGCGCCTTCAAGGTCGCGGCGATCACGGAAGACGGCGCCGTGGCGCTGATCTTCACACGCACGTCCTTTCAGCTCGACCTCGACGACGCCGGCCGCGGCGTCTTGCGGCGGGTGTTCCTGTGACGCCGCCACTCGCGGGCGCGGGCTCGATGATCACCGGCGAAAATCCGCATAAAGCGGCGCTTTGCTCCCGCTGCGCTGCGCGCCGCCATTTGTAGACGAGGCTTCGTGCAAACGTCCTTCACGGCGCGCCACATCGGCGACCACCGCGCCCGGCTCGGCGATCGCCGCCAATATCCGCGTCCGGTCCTCGTCTCTCCATCGGCGCCGCCGCTCGCGGCCCGTGATCAATGTCATCCGACCCATGCTGTGCAGCTTGCCTCGCTCATAAAGCCGACTTAGCTGCGCAGCTTTCGCTCTATTCCCTCGATTTTGAAAAGGCGGCCCACGGCGTAGGGATACCGTGCATCTGCCCAATGGCTGGCTGTTCTCCAATGCGAATGGCGGATGGGAGTTTCCAGCGCTGTGGTCGGCGCTCTTGATCGTGCAGGCTCTGCTCGGACCCGGCGCATTCGCCGTCAGGCTCCCTACCGCACAAGGACAGGCGCTCGGGAGCGCCACGCGAGGCTGAAGCAACGAATCGTCCCGCGACGAAGATCACGCAGGGTAAATAAAGCGCTCATCAACGCTCTATTTACCCTGCGCGCACACTGACCCTTCGCCCAATCACCCTCGACGACCAGCGTCGCGCTGGAGCCCAAAGTCACGCATCCAAAGCGGCCCTGTCCTTGAAACACGTGGCAAGCGCGACGCTGCTGCACTCGCGAGCGCAGCGACCTATTCGGACAGAGAAAGAGAGGGGGGAGGACGCGATCGTCGGCAGACGAGAGGGAGGACGCCTCATGGCCACATCGAGCGCCGCAGCATTCGGCGGCGCGCTCGGGAAGGCGTGTTCGGCTTTGCTTATTTAGGAGTTCTTGGTTGCGGGGACAGGATTTGAACCTGTGACCTTCAGGTTATGAGCCTGACGAGCTACCGGGCTGCTCCACCCCGCGCCAAGGACGGCGGCCCTCTTGTGGGAGAGGGCTCGAAGACGAGAAAGGGGAGTAGCGAAAGGCGAATAGAAACCGTCTACTCGCTCTTCGCTACTCCCCGTTCGCACATCGTAGATAAGGAAACTTTTGCCCTTTGCAGGCCTGGCGACGACCTACTCTCCCAGGTCTTGAGACATAGTACCATTGGCGCTGAAGCGTTTGACGGCCGAGTTCGGGATGGGATCGGGTCTGATCGCTCCGCCGAGGCCACCAGGCCGGCAAAGGGCAAGTTTTGAAGCAAACTGTGATTGGTCTTTCGATCGCGCCATCTTTGGGGAGATGGGCATGGATTAATGAGAACGATCAAGCCGATCGAGCTATTAGTACCGGTAAGCTCCGCGCGTCGCCGCGCTTCCACACCCGGCCTATCGACGTGGTCGTCTTCCACGGCTCTCGAGGGAGAACTCGTTTTGAGGTGGGTTTCCCGCTTAGATGCATTCAGCGGTTATCCCGTCCATACATAGCTACCCTGCACTGCGGCTGGCGCCACAACAGGTCCACCAGAGGTATGTTCATCCCGGTCCTCTCGTACTAGGGACAAATCCTCTCAATTCTCCGACACCCACGGCAGATAGGGACCGAACTGTCTCACGACGTTCTGAACCCAGCTCACGTACCACTTTAATCGGCGAACAGCCGAACCCTTGGGACCTTCTCCAGCCCCAGGATGTGATGAGCCGACATCGAGGTGCCAAACAACCCCGTCGATATGGACTCTTGGGGGTTATCAGCCTGTTATCCCCGGCGTACCTTTTATCCGTTGAGCGATGGCCCTTCCACGAGGGACCACCGGATCACTATGACCGACTTTCGTCTCTGCTCGACTTGTCTGTCTCGCAGTCAGGCAGGCTTATGCCATTGCACTCGACGAGCGATTTCCGACCGCTCTGAGCCCACCATCGCGCGCCTCCGTTACTCTTTGGGAGGCGACCGCCCCAGTCAAACTGCCTACCATGCACTGTCCCGGCCCCGGATGACGGAGCGCGGTTAGACATCCATGACGATAAGGGTGGTATTTCAAGGGTGGCTCCACACGAGCTGGCGCCCATGCTTCAACGCCTACCACCTATCCTACACATGCCGACACGAATGCCAGTGCAAAGTTACAGTAAAGGTGCACGGGGTCTTTCCGTCTGACCGCAGGAACCCCGCATCTTCACGGGGAATTCAATTTCACTGAGCTGACGCTGGAGACAGCGGGGAAGTCATTACGCCATTCGTGCAGGTCGGAACTTACCCGACAAGGAATTTCGCTACCTTAGGACCGTTATATTTACGGCCGCCGTTTACCGGGGCTTCAATTCAGAGCTTGCACTCCTCCTCTTAACCTTCCGGCACCGGGCAGGCGTCAGACCCTATACGTCATCTTGCGATTTCGCAGAG
>NZ_JMKQ01000005.1:0-365000 GCF_000685825.1 Methylocystis sp. LW5 | reverse complement strand
GCAAAGCGAAGCTAAGCTATTCCCGCTTTTCATGCGGGGTCGGCTGATGTCTATGGCGGAATCATTTCAAAATCGCGGGCGGCGCATGTTCCTTCGGCTGCTTCGGCCGCAAGCTTCCGCCAGCAGAAAATCGCAGCTGGAGAGCACGACGGCTCTCGTTCCCCCGCCGTCGAGCCGGCGGGCGAAAATCGTCTTCGACACGCTCGAGCCGCGCGTTCTGTTGAACGCCGACGTCCTCGCCGTGAATCTGGCGGCGGCGGCCCCGCAACAGCAGGCCCATGACGTCGTCGTGCAGCTCGTCGATCCCGCCGGGACCACGCAGACCGGCGCGGCGACGCAAGCCCCATCGGCGGCCGGGTCCGCAGCGGGTCCCAAGGTCGAAATCGTCGACCGCAACAATTCGACAATTCTCGCGAGCGCCGATCTCGCAGGCCTCGAGCAGATTTCCATCGTCGGCGGCGCGGGCGCGGACAAGCTCACCATAGACGCGGTGTCATTCGCCGGCCGCCAATTGCCGAATTTCGCCTTCGCCGGCGGCGACGGCGCCGATACGCTGATCTGGGGCTCCAGCGACGCAGCGACCTGGACGCTTCACGAGGACGGCTCGGGCGCGATCAGCGGCCCCGCCAATGTGAGCTTCACGGATGTCCAAAATCTCGTCGGCGGCGGCGCGGACACGCTGATCGGCGCCGTGACGGACACCGACTGGCGCGTCGAGGGCGCGGGCGCGGGCTCTGTCGGCGCTTTCGTCTTCAGCGGCTTCGCCAATCTCACCGGCGCCGCCGACAATAACGACACTTTCTCCTTCTCGACGAGCGGCCGTCTCGCCGGCGTGGTGGACGGCGGAGCCGGCGGCTTCGACACTCTGGTCCTCGACGTCGGCGTCGCGCAGAGCCTCGTGTCGACGGCGACCGGCCCGGACAGCGGCGCCATCGCCTATGACGGCGGACTCGTGACCTATCACGGCCTCGAGCCGGTCACGATCAATGGCGTGGTGGCCGATGCCTCCTTCGATCTCGGAACGCTCTCGGGCAATTCGAGCGGCGTGCAGGCGCGGCTGACGGATGCGGGAACCGCGACCGACGGCGTCATGACGCTCCAAAGCCTCAACGGCAAGTTCGAGAGCCAGACTTTCAGCGCGCCGACCCACTCGCTCACCGTGACCGGCGGCTCTGGATCGGACAGCGTCGACATCGCCTCGCTCGACAGCACATTCCATGCGGCGCTGTCGGTGAGCACGCTGCTTTCCGGTTACGACCCCTTCGACGAGGGCGGCCTCCTCCCCGGCGACAATCATCTGACGCATAAGAGCGTCATCAGCGTCTCTGGCGATATTGCGCTCCATGGCGGCGCGCTCACTCTCGAGGCCGACACCATCTATGTCGGCACGGTCGCCGAGCAGACCGGCTCCAGCGGCTCCTGGACCGCCGGCGGAACCTATACCCATGTGGCCGCGACTGGCGGCACCGGAACGGGCGCCGAGGCCACCATCGTCGTCGATGCGGATGGCGTCGCGACGGCGCGGCTCAGCTCTGCGGGGACGGGATACAGCGTCGGCGACGCACTGACCTTCGCGCCGAGCGGCGGCGGCTCGGTGACGATGACGCTGCGCAATGTCGCGAGCTCTGCGATCGTCTCGACGGAGCTCGCCGGCGGCAACGCCGGCGAAATCCTGTTCGGTCATCAGAAGACCAACTCCGATGGCACGACGAGTCTCGCGGGCGGCGCGCGCATCGCGCTCGGACCCAATGCGCAATTGCTCGCCGCGGCCGACACCGCCAACGGCCACAAGGCCGGCAAGATCTCGCTCGCGACCTCCGATGTCGCCACGCGCCTCGTCAGCTGGCCGGGCGATTTCACGGCCAAGGACGCCGCGATCGACATTCAGGGCGCGGTCCTGCGCGGCGGCTCGATCAAGGTGAACGCCACCGCCAAGGACATCAACCTCAACAGCGACGCGCCGGCCGCCGCCGCTGGCTTCACCGGCACGCTGACGAGCCTGCTGGGGCAGATACCGGGCGTGCTGCTCAGCGCCGCGACGGGCATCGATCTCTCGGTGATCCTGCGTGGCGCCGACGCCAAGATCAATGTCGACGATGCGACGATCGAGGCCGAGGGAACGGTCGATATCAAGGCGGAAACCAAGGTCGACACGCAGGTGTTCGCGATCGCCTCGGCGCTCGGCAGCGGCGGCCTCGCAAAATATACGGGTCTCGAATTCGCGGGCGGCTATGGCCTCGCGCAGAGCGACGTCGAGGCGAATGTCGGCGGCTCGACCGTCATCGACGCCAGCGGCAGCGTCACCATCTCGGCGAAGGGCTCGACCTCCACCAAGACGGTCGCCCGCGCCTCGTCCAATCTAGACAGCACGGTCAATCCCACCGCCTCGTCCATCGCCATCGCGATCGCGCATACGGATCTCACCGCTCTCGCGACGGTCGGCCTCGACGCTTCGATCACCTCGCGCGGCGGGAATGTCAATGTCATCGCCAATGGCGCGACCAAGACGACGCCAGACGCCAGCACGATCAGCCCGATCGACGGCCGCGCCGGCGTCGGCGTGGCGCTCGCCTTCGAATTCGGCACGGTGAAGGCGTCGCTCGACGGAACGATCAAGGCCGCGGGCACGGTCGCCGGCGACAGCGCGGACACCAAGGCATTCGATCCGATCGGCGGCGTCGATCCCACCACCGACATCATTACCCTGCCAAGTCACGGCTTCGCCAACGGCCAGGCCGTCGTCTACACGCCTTATCTCGTCAACACATCCGTCGCCGGCTCCACCGTGCTCGCTGTGCAGGGCGAGCAGAGCGACTCGGTCGGCGGGCTCGACAAGGGCAAGAGCTATTACGTCATCGTCCTCGATCAGGATCATATTCAGCTCGCCAAGGAGCCGTCGATCGATCTCGATCCTTCGGGCGTCGATCCGACCGCGACGCAGACGCTGAACGTCGTCAAATCCAAATTGTTCGACATAGACGCGATCGATGCGAGCGCGGACACGATCCATATCGCCGCCCATGGATTCGAGACCGGCGATCTGGTCGCTTATGACGCCGCCGGCAATACGACGATAACGGGCCTCGCCGACAAGGCCGTCTATACGGTCGACAGAATCGACGACGCGACCTTCCGCCTGAAGGACGCCTCCGGCGCTGTCATTCAGATCGCGCAGGGCTCGGCGCTCGGAACGCAGAGCTTCACGCGCGCGTCAGACAATAAGAAGGCCGAGGTCGATCTCGCCAGCGTGGACGCCAATGGCCGCATTCACGTCAAAGATCACGGCTTCGCGATCGGAACGCCGATCGATGTGACCTATGATTCGCTTTCCGAGGACGATGTGACGCTCGGCGGCGTGCAGGCGGCGCATCCGTATAAATTGGTCGCCACCGACGCCGACACATTCGAGCTGCGCGACGCGCAGACCGATGCGCGCATCACGCTGACCGATCCCGGCTCGGCGGCTACACATGCGCTCGCCTATATCGGTTCCGTCGCGAGCTTCGATCCCGCCACGGCGGTCGACGGCGCGCTCGACACGATCACGATCGCCAATCATGGTTTCAAGAGCGGCGACGCCGTCATCTATGCTGTCGATCCGACCAAATCGACGACGCTGTCGCGCGCCTTCGAGCTCGATGCGATCGACGCGACGGCGAAGACGTTTCACATCACGGGACACGGCTTTTCGACCGGCGATCAGGTCACTTATGACGCCGGCGGAAACACGCCGATCGCGAATCTCACCAGCGGCGCCGTCTATACGGTGCAGAAGATCAGCGACGATCTGTTCCAGCTCAAAGACTCGAATGGCGTCGTCTTCTCTGTGGCGCAGGGAAGCGCGCTCGGGACGCACAGCTTCTCCAACGCCGCGACGCAGACGACGGCGAGCGTGACGCTGGCGCGCGTCGACACGGCGACCAATCGCATCTACCTTCAGAACCACGGATTCACCGCGACCGCGGCCGCTCCGCTGCTCGTCGATTACGCCTCGCTCGAGGCGCTCGGCGCTTCCGCCATCGGCGGATTGCAGAGCGATCATCAGTATAAGCTCGTCGTCGTCGACGCCAATTCCTTCGAGCTGCGCGACGCGACGACAGGCGCGCTCGTCACTTTGTCCGATCCAGGCGCGGCCTCGCTGCATGTTATCGCCGAAGACCGCGTCTATCAGGCCTCGCGCGGCAATGTGCATGATCTCACCGCCGGCGACCGCGAAGTCCGCGGCCTCACCGCAGGCGAGCAATATTATGTCGTCAAGGTCGACGACAATCACATCCGCCTCGTCGAGGATGCGAGCGAGGTCTCTGCGGTCAAGGCGATCAATCTCACCAGCGACGGCAAGGGCGCCAATCACACGTTCGCTGCGAGCACGAATACGGATGGCATAGGCGTTCAGGCGATCCTCGATTCGCAGACGCGCAGCAAGGCCAAGCCGGAAGTCGGCAGCAAATTCAATCCGACGAAATATAAAGACATTTTCACAAAGCCCGACATTGCGCTCGCGACCATATTCGGCCAGGCGTCGGCGACCAGCGGCAAGCAGACTGTCACCGATCCGACCACCGGAAAGGACGTCACCAAGGACATCACCAATGACGGGCTGAGCGCCGGCGGCGCCATCGCCGTCAATGTGGTGATCAATGACGTCGAGGCGACGATCGGCAAGAATGCGACCGCCGCCAAGCCGACGACGCTGCAGACCGATCACAATGTCGACGTGCTGGCGACCAGCACGCAGCGCACGCAGCTCATCTCGCAGTCCGACGTCTCGAAGTCGAAGACGAAGTCGACGACCGCTACAGCGGTCGATCTCTCCTTTGCGGTCGGCGTCTATCTCAATGACGCCAATGCGACGATCGCCGAAAACACCATCGTCGACGCCGGCGAGACGGTGAAGGTCGCATCCTCGCTCTCCTATCCCTTCCTCATCAATCCGCTCGATCTCGTTCTCGGCATTCCGCAAGACATCGTCACGCGCGGCGTCAGCGGATTGACCGATCTTCTGGACGGCACTTTCGGCGTCAGCTCGAAATTCATGAACACTTGGGTGATGGCGCGCGCCAAGGCCCAGGACACGCAGGCGACCTCCGTCTCCGGCTCCATCGCCGTCAACGCCTATATCGATCACAGCACGGCGGTCATTCAGTCGGGCGCCCGCATCAATCAGGCGCCGCCTTCCGCGACATTCAATCCATCCGCGACGCAATCGGTCACTGTCACGGCCGATGTGATGATGCAATTCGCCGAAATGGCGGGCATCGGCAAATGGTCGCTGAGCGAGAGTCCGTTCGGCAAGGCGAAATATGAGAAAAAGAAAGCCGGCGAGCTGCTGCGCGGCGGCGATGTGGTCGATGTCTTCGGCCGCTCCGGCTCCAAGGCGATCGGCGGCTCCATCCTCGTCGACGCCATAGAGAACACCGTCTATGCGCGCATCGAAGGCGATGCCAAGGTCGGCATCGGCGCGAGCGGCGCGCTGACCATTCATGCGACCGAGGATATTTTCCGCCTCGCCATCGCGCAATCGGGCGGCAAGACCGATGACGGCGGCCAATTCGCTTTCGCCGGCAGCGGGCTCGCCTTGCGCCAGCGCAGCGACGTCGAGGCCGGGCTCGTCGCCACGGCGAGCTTCGGGCCGACAGTCACGGGCGGCGGCGCTGTCGACATCTCGGCGACGACCGGCGGGACCGAGGTGGAGATCGCAGGCACGATCATCGTCGCCGGCAAGGGCTCGAATGGGCTCGGCATGTCGGCGCTCGTCAATGATGTCGAGCGCAAAGTCTATAGTTTCATCGGCGCCGATCCGAGCAATGGCGGCGATCCGAATGCGACGCCGGCCGGCGCCGTGTCGATGAATGTCGGCGACACGTCTCTGTCGGCCACGACGACCGGCGTCGTCGTCGGCGTCGTGGGCACGGCGACGGTGCTGACCGGCCCGCAGGGCGCGCCGCAGAACCTCGGCTCCTCGGCGAATGATCCGCTCGACGGCATTTCGCTTCCCGCGCTTTTCGAGGAAGCGCCTAAGCCCAAGAGCGGCTATGGCGTCGCCGGCAGCGCCGGAATCAATTTCATTCGCGACACCGATCTCGCCTACATCAATGCGCGCGGCGCCATGTCGGTCGGAACTTTGTCGCTCACCGCCGATAACACTCAGACGATCGTCGCCATCGTCGGCGGCGTCGCGGTTTCGGTCAACGCCGGCACGGGACTCGGCGGCGGAACGACGATCGGCGGCGCCTTCGCGCTCAATCAGCTCACCGCGGATACGGAAGCCTTCATCGCCGATCGGCTCGCCGTCTCCGGCTCGCCGGACGCCAATGGGCTCATCATCGCGAGCCATGCGGCGGCGCTCTCGACGCGCGATGAAATCTCGCTGAAGGCGACGCGCGGCGGCACGCTGGCCAGCTTCTCGGCCGCCGTCTCCGCCAATACGAATGAGCAGGGCGACGCTTTCGCCGGCTCGGTCTCGGTCAATCGCATCGTCGACACCACAAAGGCGACGATCGACGGCGCAAAGCTCAGCGCCAATGGCGATGCGGCGCTCACGGCGCGCGACGAGGCGCAGCTCGTCGCCATCGGCGGCGGCGCCAGCTATACGGCGGGCGCAAAGGGCGTCGGCGCTTCGCTCGGTTTCAATCAGCTCAGCGCCAGCACGGTCGCCGGCCTGCTCGGCGAGAAGCGTCGCAGCTCGATGACCCTCGGCGATAATCTTTCGATTCTCGCTGTCGACGATCAGAAATTATGGGCTTTCGCGGTGTCGCTCGGCATTGCGACCGGCGGCGGCGTCGACAGCAAGGCCGTGGCGTTCACGCTCGGCATAAATGTCATCTCGACCGATCAGAAAATCTTCACCCGCGACAATTCCTCGCAGATTCTCGCGACGATCCAGAACGCCGATGTGATCGCCTCGGGCGTCTCTCTCGAAGCCAAGGACAATTCGGTCATTTATGCGGTCGCCGGCGCGCTCGGCGTCGGATCGCAGGGCCAGGCCTATGGCGTCGGCCTCGGCTGGAATCAGATCGCATTGCAAGTGCGCGCCACGGTCGATGATTCCTCCATCACCGCGGGAGCGGGCGGGATCAGCTTGACCGCGCATTCAACGCAGGACGGGCCGATCTCTGTCGCCGGCAAGATCGCCGCCGTCGCCGTGGGCGGCTCCAAAGGCAATGGCGCAACGGTCGGCGCGAGCCTTTCGGTCAATGGCGTTTATAATACGATCGAGGCGATCGTCTCCAATGGCTCGACGCTGCGCACGACGACGGGCTCGGGCGGCTCGGTGAATCTGCGCGCGAGCGACGAATCGACGATCAATGCTCTGACCGGCGGCGTCGCCATTTCCAGCTCGGGAAGCGCCGTCGGCGCGGCGATCGGCGCCAATTACATCGCCAATCAGGTGACGGCTAAGGTGGACGGCTCCACTATCGACTCGAATGGCGACGCCATCATCGAGGCCGAAGAGACGGCGGCCATCCATTCGCTCACCCTCGGCGGCGCCGGCGGCGACAATGTCTCCTTCGCCGGCTCGCTGTCGATCAATGTCATCGACGACACCGTCACAGCGGCCGTCATTGGCGCGACGTCCAATCTTTCGGCGCGCAATAATCTGCGCGTGACCGCCGATGACACGGCCAATATCGTCGCCATCGCCGGCGGGCTCGCCGCCGGCGGCGACGCGGGCGTCGGCCTCGCGGCGACCAATGTCACCATTCTCGACACGACCAAGGCCTATGTCGACGGCGCCGCGACGTTGTCGGCCGGCGGCGCCGGCAACGCCTTCACCGATACGCTCGGCCAGTCGCGGCACGGCCTCTCGATAGAAGCGAACGCCGGAGAATCCGTCGTCATCATCGGCGTCGGCGGAGCCTTCGCCGGAGACGGCGCGGGCGCGGGAGCGCTCACCCTCACCTATATCGATGTGAGCGCGCTCGCCTATGAGGATGCGCCGAGCGTGACGCCTACGGCGGGCGCGGGGCTGCATTCGGATCACGATGTCGACATCGTCTCGCACGGACATTTGTCGCTGGTCGGCGTCGCCGGCGCCATCGCCGGCAGCGAGGTCGGCATAGGCGCGGGCGCGGACGCCGGCTATGTGAAGCGCCGCCTCGAGGCCTATGTCGGCGCCGGCGCGACCGCCAAGGGCGGCGACAATGTGATCGTCGATGCGCAAGGCGATGTGACGATCACCTCGGTTTCGGCGGCTGTCGCGGGCGCCAGCGAGGGAGCGGGCGGCCTGACCATCGGCGTCTCCGTGCTCGATCTCACCGCCAAGGCCCATATTGACGCCGGCGCCGTCGTGCGCTCCGACGGCAATGTTCTGGTTTCGGCCGAGGACGACACCACGCTCGATCAAGTCTCCGGCAATGTCGCCGCCGCGGGGACGGGCGCCGGCGGCATCGCCGCGGGCGTCGGCTATGTGAAGAAGACGACCGAGGCCTATATCGCCGCGGGCGCCTCGGTGACGGCGCTGGCCAAATCCGGCAAGAGCGGCATAGTCGCCAATACCGGCGAATTCGGCGCGCCGCCCGCGACGGCCAATGCGCAGCAGCAGGGCGTCTCCAAGGATTTCGCCACTTCGGACGTCGATTACGCCGCGGATACGATGAATGTCGCGGGGCACGGCTTCAGCACCGGCCAGGAGGTGATCTACACCGGCCAGTCGCTGCCGCTCGGCGGGTTGCAGACCGGCGGGCATTATTTCGTCATTCGCATCGACGACAATCATTTTGCGCTGGCGGCCGATAAGAGCGCCGCGCTGAGCGGCCAGAAGATCGATCTGCTCGACACGGGCGTCTCCTCGACCGCCCGCCATGTGGCGCAGACGCTGAACAGCACTGGCGTCCCGGCGATCAGCAATAAGGATTTCACCGATCCGTCGCTGGCGAACAACCGTGATCGCAAGCCGCTCGTCGCGACGCAATCGGGCGTGATCATCGTCGCGGTCAGCGTCAATGATCTGACCAGCGCCGGCGTCGGTGTCGCCATCGCCGGCGAGGGATCGGGCGCGCTCGCGGGCTCGGTGACCGTGCATCAGATCGACACGCTCGCCCATATCGACCAGGGCGCGCGCATCAATGCGGATGAGGATACGGGCGCGGGCGCCGGGCAGAATGTGCTCGTCGCCGCGGGCCGCACCTATAATGGTCTCGCGATCGGCGGCGGCCTCGCCGGCTCGGGCGCCTTCTCGGTGACGCCGGCCTTCGCGGCGCCGGTGCTGAAAGGCGCGACGGAAGCCTTCATCCAGGGCGCGACGAGCGGCAATAGTTACGACACGATCGTCAACGCCGCGGGCGATGTCGCCGTCGTCTCACATGCAGTGACCGATGTTCTCAGCATCGCCGCGGGCATTGCCGCTTCGGGAGAAGTCGGCCTCGCCGGCTCAGCGGCGGTGATCGTCATCGACACATCGACGATCGCCTCCATCTCCGGCCGTGTGCGCGTGTCGGCGACGGGCGATGTCCTGGTCTCCGCCAAGGATGACACGACGACTTATGCGATCGGCGGCGCCGTCGGCGTCGGCATAGGCTCAGGCGGCGGCGCCGGCGCCGTCGATGTCACCTCGATCAAGAAGACGACGCTGGCGACCATCGGCGATTATGCGATCGTCGACGCCTACGCCAATAGCGCCGCATTCATCTCCGACGCGCCGGACGGGACCTATTCGAATAATGGCGGCTTCGCGCAGAAGACCGCGCGCGGCGTCGCCGTCCTCGCGGCGACGTCAGAAAAAATCGTGTCGGTCGGCGCCAGCGTCGGCGTCGGCGCCTATGCCGGCATAGCGGGCGCGGTGACGGTCGAGCTCGTCGACTCCGACACTCTGGCGACGATCGGCGACGGCGCGCAGATCAATCAGAACACGGCGGCTACGGCCGCCAATTCGCAGAGCGTCATCGTCGCTGCGACCAACAAGCTCGATCTTCTCACTTTCGCCGGCGGGCTCGGCGCCAGCCTCGGCGCTGGCGTCGGCGCTTCTGTGGATGTCGGCGTGCTGCGCAATGACACGCAAGCGTTGATCGGCGCGGCGAGCGTGCGCGCAAAGGGCGACACGGATGTGTTCGCGCTCTCGCGCTGGACCGTGAACGCCAATGCCATCAGCGCCGGCGCCGGCCTCGTCGGTCTCGGCGGCGGCATCATCGTCTATTCGATCGGCGGCAATTTCACCGACAGCTATTCGACCTCGGATGGCTCCTCCTCGGCCCTCAGCAGCGACAGTTCCACCGTGCTCACTTTCGTCGAGAGCACGGTCGGCACATTGTCCGGCCAGATGCAGACGAGCGACGCCTCGTCGCCCGCCTTCGATCCGGCGCAGAAGGTGAACGGCGCCGCCGAGACGATCGATCTTACCGCCGATCGCGGGCTGAAGACCGGCGACGCCGTCGTCTATGACGCGGGCGGCGGCAATGCGATCAAAGGGCTGAAGGACGGCGAGGTCTATTTCGTCATCGTCGACAGCGCGCATCCGCAGCTGGTGAAGCTCGCCGCCTCTTATGAGGACGCGCAGGCGGGCCATGCGATCGACATAGACGCGGCCGGCGCCACGGGCTCGCAGCATCGTCTCGCCGCCGGCAATGCGCAGATCGCCAATATGGCGCGGAGCGCTTCGTCGGCGAACACGCCGGCGGGCAGGGTGAATTCGGCGACCAAGGCGACGAGCGGCGTCACCAGCGGCACGACCGCCGGCATACTGCAAAATGCGAACATCACCACCGGCAATCTCGATGTGATCTCGCGTGAGGCGCTCGATCTCACGGCGCGCGCCGGCGGCGTGGCGGGCGGCGCGGCGGCGCTCGGCGTCGGTCTCGCCATTGTGAGCATAGATGCGGATTCGACGGCCTTCGTCGCGCCGCAGACGACGATCACAGGGCTGAACCCCAGCGCCGGCGTGCTCACCGTCTCCGCCAATCTCGACTCCAACGCGCATGTGCTCGGCTTCGCCGGCGCGGTCAGCGGCTTCGTGTCGCTCGGCGGCGCAGTGTCGCTCATCGACGACACGAGCTCCGCGCGCGCCATGCTCGGCGCGACGCCCGGCGCCTCGCATGACGATTCCTCGACCATCGAGGCCTCCGCGCTCGCGGATGCGACGATCGTCACGGGCTTCCACGACGTCAGCGTCAAATCCGTCGCCAATGTGAATCATTTTCTCGCCGACGGCGCCTGGTCGGTGTCCGGCGTCGCCGGACTCGGCGCGGCGGTGAGCAAGCTCACCATCGCGGGAACATCGCAGGCGATCGTCGGCAAGTTCACGCAGATCGGCTCCACTGCGGCGCAGATCGCCGGCGATGTGAAAATCGACGCGCAGCGCACGGTCACGGTCAATCCCTTCGACGCCAATCAGCCCATGGGCATCGCCATAGGCGGCGGCGCCATTGTCGGCGCGGCGGCGGGCGTCACGCTCATCACCGTCAATGGCGCGGTCGCCGCGCGCATCGGCGATGATGCGGCCGTCTACGCCGGCGGCGAGGTGGATGTTCACGGAACCAGCACGACGACCGCGAACAGTCTCGAGATCGACGGCGGCGCCATAGGCGGCATTGCGGTCGGCGCGGTGATCGCGCATGCGAAATTCGCGCCCGTCATGGCGGTCGGCGTCGGCAAGCGCGCCGTCATCCGCAGCCGCACGACGGATGTCAAAGCAACGCAGACGACTTCCGTCAAGCTGCTCGGCTTTGCCGCCGGCGGCGGACTGGCGAGCGGACAGGGGCTCGACATAGAGCTCGAGATCGATCCGACGACGACCACGACCATCGACGACGGCGCCGATATCGCCGCCACGCAATCGGCCTCGGTGCAGTCGGTGACGACGACGACCTCCTTCGCGACCGGCGACGCCGGCAATTATGGCGGCGTCACCGTCATCGAGGGCGGAAGCACGAGCACGCTGAAGAACGCCAACAGCCTGAGCGTCGGAACCGGCGCGCATATAGCGGCGGGAACGGGCCTTACAGTGCTCGCCGACACCACCAATAATGCGAAGGCGGACGGCGACGGCGGCGCGGGCGCGATCGTCTCCATCATCGGCGCGACCTCGACGGTGAACGCTTCCGATGCGACGACGACGACGATCGGCGGCGACGCGCAGCTCACCGCGGGCGGCGATCTCTCGGTCGAATCGCGCACCTCCAGCACGGGCAAATCCGCGCCGCACGCCTCGGCCGGCGGACTCGGCGCGGATACGCGCGTCACTGGAAATCTGACCTATGGCGGCGCGACCAAGACGGATATCGGCGCCTCGACGCTGACCGCCGGCGGCAAGCTCGACGTTCTCGCGCGCGTCACGACGCTCGATCTGAAGATCGACGCCGTCGCGGAATCGAGCGCGCTCGGCGCCAATTCTGAGGCGCATGCGACATTGAGCCGTCCAGAGTCCGCTCCGGGCTCCTCCAGCCCCACCTCCGATGCGCTGGTCGATCTGCATAGCGGCGCCACGCTGAATGGCGGCGGCTCCGTCAATGTGAAAGCGCGCCAGGAATCCGTCACCAGCCTCGCGAGCGCCGACGCCACGACCAATGGTCTCGGCGCCTCGACCAACAGCTATGCGAAGAATGATTTCGATGTGACGACGCGCGTCGTGGCCGAGAGCGGCAGCTCCGTCCATACGCGCGCGCTGACGGTCGAAGCCTATGGCTCGCCCAATGTGTCCGGCTTCGTCGACGCGAGCTCGCATGGCGCGGCCATCGACACCGGCGCCGAGCATCCGTCGCAGACAATCGCCTATCAGCGCGCCATCGATTTCAACGCCGATGTGTTCCTGTCCGGGCCGCCGGCGCCCGAGCTCGTCATCGACGCTGCCGGAAATATCGTCAAGCAGCAGGGCATAGGGACGGTCACATTCCAGAACGGCGCCTTCATCGTGCCGGATATCGTCAACACTTCCACCGCCGCCGGCACGGCGACCTTCTCAATTCCGAGCTGGGGGCAAGACCCGACGCCTGCGGGCTATGGCACGACGCCGGGCGAGGATTCGATCAAGGGCTCGCCCAAGATCACCTTCCTCACCGCTTTCGATCATGTCCTCATTCAGAATGCGTCGAATTTCGATGTGCGGATCGGGCTCATCAATCCGCTGGCGGCGACGCCCAATTTCGCGCAGAACGTCGTCGTCGATGTGACCTATAAGAAGGACTTCCTGCCGCTCACGACGGCCGATCCGGGCCACACAGCCGTCACCATCGCCAACACCTCGACCGCCGCGCGCACCAAGGTGACGCTGAACGACGCCATTCTCGACGCGCTCGGTCCGGTGTCGATCACGACCGCGAATGGCGATATCGTCGCGAATGCGAATGGCCGCATAGAGGCGACCACTCTGTCGCTCTCAGCGACGAAGGGCGCGATCGGCTCATCGGCCTCGCCGATCCGCGCCGCGTCGACGCGCCTCGACGCGTTGGCGCGCGATGGAATCTTCATCAGCGAGACGGGCGATCTCGAGGTCGGCTCGGTGAGCTCGACGGGCGGGACCGTGAGCCTTTCGGCGACCGGCTCCATTCTCGACGCCGACGCCGGCGTCGCGGTCAATGTGAGCGCGCCCAATCTCATCCTCAACGCCGGCGGCGGATCGATTGGCGCGAAAGCGGATGCGCTGCGCATCGACGCGGCTCGCGCGGCCGGCTCCTTCATCGCCTCGGCCACGGGCGATGTGGTCGCGACGGATGTCGCGGGCGGCCTCGGAATCGGAACCGTCGCCTCGACGACAGGCGATATCGTCATCGCGACGCGCGACAGCAATGCGGTCGGCGAGGACATCATCTTCGGCGCGACCTCCTTCATGAGCGCGACATTGGGCGCCGCGTCGCTCGCCGCCGGCGACAATATCGTCATGGCCGTCGGCGCGACGCTGAACGCCGCCAAGACCGCGACATTGACCGGCGACGTCGGCGACGCCGATTCCGGCGTCGGCGCGCTGATCGATCTAGAGGGCGCGATAACAGCGGCGGCCGTGTCGGTCGTCGGCGGCGCCGATCGCGACACCATCGTCATTCGCGGCGTGTCGGCCAATGCGCCCACGACGGTGACGACCGGCGGCGCGGAGGATGTCATCCTCATCGGCAGCCGCGCGAGCGCGACGACCAATGCGAGCGGCGAGCTGATTGCAACGAGCAACGCCGGCGGCAATCTCACGACGATCGTCGGAACGCTGACCGTGACGGGCGCGAGCGATAATCTCGCATCGCTGGATTTGGATAATTCCGGTTTCGCGCAGGGCGTGACCGGAACCGTCTCCGACAGCGAGGTCGCCGGCTTCGGAATGACCGGCAAGGTCGTCTACAGCGATCTTCGCTCGCTCGCGCTGCATCTCGGCGCGGGCGCCGACACGGCGACGGTGCGCTCCACGGCGGCGGCGACCATCACCTCGCTGTTCCTCGGCGATGGCGCCGATTCCGTCATCGTGTCGGGCGCCGACGCGACGGTGAACAAACTCGCGGGAACGCTCATTCTCGACGGCGGCGCCGGCGCCGACACGCTGCTGGTCGACGATAGCGGCGATACGGTGGCCAATGCGGGCGTCATCGGCGGCGCCAATGGCAATCAGATTTTCGGCTTCGGCATGGGCGGAACCGATCAGTCGGTGGTCGATCCGAACATTGGCGTCACCTATGGCGATTTCGCCACTGTGACGGTTAAGGCCGGCTCCGGCGCCGACGCCATCTCGATTGCCGCCAGCTCGACGGATACGATCGTCGATGCGGGCGCCGGCGCCGACGCCATCACGCTGGGGCCGAACCTCGCCAATATTCGCGGCCATGTGCTCGTGCGCGGCGGCGGCGATGCGGGCGACGCTTTCTCGGTGAGCCCGACGGTCGACTCCAATCTGACGCTCGACGCCGCCTCCGCCACTCGCAGCCGCATCACCGCGGTCGGAATGGCGCAATCGGTCGAGTGCGAAGGCGTCGCGGCGACCACCATAGCGCTCAGCGGCGCGACGACGAACAATGTCACGATCAATGGTTCGGCGACGCCGATCATCGTCGACTCCGATGGCGCGGTGGACCGAATTTTCATTCACGGCGCGGGCAAGGCGACGACGATCAATCTCGGCGCGGGCGATGATGAGGCGATCGTCTATGGAACGAGCGCACCGCTGCTGGTCACAGGCGCCGGCGACGCCGACAAGCTCACTGTCGATCTCTCCGGCACGCCGGCCGCCACGACGACCGGCGTGATCCATGACGGCGCCGCCGTCGGCGAGGGAATTGTCTCCGGCCTCACTGCCGGCGATGTCGCGTTCCGCTCGCTGGCCGAGGTCGATGTGAAGCTCGGCGACGGCAATGACACATTCACGCTCGATGTCCATGCGGCGACTCTTCCGGCGACCATCGTCGGCGTGTTCGGCGGCGGCGGCGATGATCTGATCGAGGCGCGCAGCGTCAGCACGGCGCGCACCATCGTCGATGGCCAGTCGGGCAAGGATACGCTGCAGGTCGAGATCGCGGCGCAGCCGATCGCCAATCAATTCACTTCCATCGACAAGACGGTGGAGCAGCTCATCGTCGATAATTCGGCCAATTCGACAGTCGCGATCGCTTGGACTCTGCTCGACACCGACCTTCAGGCCATGGCGCTTCCTTCCGGGTCGCCGGTCTCGGTGATCTCGACGGCCGGCGCGGATTTGACGCGCATTCTCGGCGGCAAGATGGGAACGGACACGCTCGATGTCGTGTCCACCAGCACCGCCAATGTGAATGTGACGATCGACAATAATCGCATCACGCTGCAATCGGGCCTCGTCGTCGTGACCCAGCCCGATCCCGCCAATGATTTCGACACTTATCGCAATTACGACAAGGCGCTGAATTTCGACGGGCTGAACCAGGGCGACATCGCCTATGCGTCGAACGGCTTCCGACTGTCGACCTCCAACGCGCTCGGCTTCATTCGGTCGGACGCCATCAGCCCGGCGGCGCAGGCGCGCGCAAATAGCGACGTGCTGACGCTGCAGGCGGCGCGCGCCGATGGAACGCCGAATGGCGACGGCTTCACGCTCTATTCGCTGGAGCTCGCCAATACGGCGGCGAGCGGAACGGCGGTCGTCGTCCTGACGGGCCATACGCTCGGCGGACAGACGGTGAGCGCCGAGCTCAGCCTCGTCGCCGGCGCCGGCTTCCAGCGCTTCGACACTTCGCTCGCGAGCTTCTATGGGCTCGACAGAGTGACGCTGACCGCGAAGGATGCGTCGACGCCATTCGGCTCGATCCTCGTCGACAATATCGTCGCGGTGGACGATCTGCCCAATGCGGCTGCGACCGTCGCGCCGGCGACCGTGCCGACCTATACGATCTCGAATGATTTCTCGATCGACACGACGGTTTATTACGGGGGCCAGTGGGTCTGGATCAGCTCGGGTAAGATCGAGGTCAATTACAATAATGGCGGAGCGGCGGTCGACGACACGCTCGATTTCACCAATGGCGGCTGGTGGTATCTGGGCTATAGCCAGTCCGGCTTCTCGATCACCGCCGATGCGAGCGCCACGGGCGCGAACAATGGCATGGTCTCGGTGAATTTCGCCGGCGATCTCAACCTGCCCGCCGGACTGAAAGTATCGGCGGCGGGCGCCAATGCGCTGTCGTTCGATGTCGCGAACAATGTGCAGCTCGCCGACAATGTGACCTTCGATCTCGCGGCGCATAATCAGACCGCGGGCGCCGGCGGCGGCGCGGCGGGCGGCTCCGGCGGCGCCGGCTCTGGCGCGGTCGGCGGCTATGGCGGCGGCGGCGGCTCCAACGGCAGCCTTCCGTCCGAGTTCACCTTCCAGGGAACAAATTCCGCGGGACAGGGCGTCGGCGGTCCCTATGGCACGGGCGACAACCATGGCGGCAGCGGCGGCTATGGCTCTCCGAGCTATTACGGCGGCGGTGGCGGCGGCGGCGGCGGCGGCGGCGCCTGGGATGGTTTCGGCCGCGGCGGCGGCATAGGCGGCGACGGCGGCTGGGGCTATTACGGCAGTTGGGGCGGCTCCGGCGACGCGGGCGGGCTCGGCGTCGGCAATCAATATAATGGTTCGGCCGGAGGTGGCGGCGGCCAGGGCTATGCCGGCTACGGCGGCTCGGGCGGCGACGGCGCCTATGGCGCCTATGACATCGTCAACGGCGAGCGCCTGCGCGACGGCGACGGCTATAATGGCGAGAATGGCGGAACCGGCGGAACCGGCGGTACCGGCGGCGACGGTCTCGCGGGAGCCAATTCCGCGACCGGCGTCGCTATTTCCGGCGGCATGGGCGGCGGCGGCGGCGGCGGCGGCGGCGGCGGCGGTTCGGGCGGCGGCGGCGGCGGCGGCGGCGGCGGCAATGGCCGCCATTGGACGAGCGGCTTCCTCGGCCTCACCGATAATTACATCGGCGGCGGCGGCGGCGATGGCGGCGGCGGCGGCGGAGTCGGCGGCTATGGCGCCGCGGGAGGCTTGGGCGGCGCGGGCGGCGGCGCCTTCCAGCTGGTCGCGCAGGGTCAGATCCGCGTCGGCAATAGCGACGCCTTCGCGGCGGTCGGCGGCGCGGGCGCGACAGGCGGCGTCGGCCAGAACCCCGATCCGAATTACGGACCGACGTCGAGCGGAAGCGGCGGCGGCGACGATTCCGACGCCCATCACGGCGGCAATGGCGGCTCCGGCGGCGCGGGCGGCCCGGGCGGCGACGGCGGCGATGGCGCCGGCGGCTCCGGCGGCGCGATCAAGCTCTACGCCAGCGATCTCACCTCGGGCGGCGCGACGCTGAAAACCTCCGTCACGACCTCGGGCGGCGCCGGCGGCGGTAGCGCCGACAAGGGCGGCGAGGGGCGCTTCATCGTCGCGAGCAACACTTCGCTCACTTTCCAGAGCGGCTCTGTCGTCTCTGGCAATGGCGGCCAGACGGCCTTTGCGGCGACCGATCCCAAGGTCGAGCATTTCACCGGCCCGCGTCAGTCGAACTCTTATATCGCGGGCGCGCCACAGACGCCGACCATCGTCGGCCTTTCGGGCGGCGCGGACATATATGGCGTCGTCTCCGGACTCGACGCCGCCTCGATCGACTTCAACACGACGACGCCGCAGCTCGATCACGCGCCTTCTGACGCGCTGCTCGCGGTCATGCTGCTCGACAAGGGCGTCGGCGCGCTGAACCAGGATTATACGGGCTATGATCTGCTGATCGTCGCCAATGTCTCGACGATCAATGTCGCCAATCCGATGCTCAGCCTCGACGGCGCGACGGCGCAAGCGCTGAAGACCAATGGCGTCGGCGCCGATCAGGCGCTGACGAGCCTCGCTCCGGGGCAGGTGTGGGCGACGCTGGTTCCAGAAGGCAGCGCGCATAATCACACATTCACGGCGTCGATCGGCGTGAACGCCTCCGGCGCGACGACGCTCACCGGCAATACGCTGTCGCTCGGCGGCAATGTCCAATATCTCTCTATTGCGCGCCCCTCCGCGCCGACCGTCGCGCAGCTCACCGGCTTCGACGCCATAGCGGCCGATCCGGGCGCCAATCACATTTTCGGCGTCTCCACCGCGACCAGCTCGCTCGTCGTCGTGAACGCCGACGATGGATCGCAGCGCCAATTGTTCAAGGAGGCGCAGAACAACGTCTCCGGCCTTTCGAGCGTCTCCAATGTGCTCGTGACCGGAACCGACGGTTTCGTTATCACCGAGAGCGCGACGACCGGCAGGCTCGCGACCTTCAAGCTCGCCTCGGCGACGGGCGATCTTTCCTTCGCGAAATCGCAATCGGATGGCGGCTCCTATTACGACTCGATGCGCTATGACGCCGCCACTCGAGTGCTGACGACGACGGGTTCGGCCGGCCTGCGCAGCTATTCGCTGAACACGACGACCGGCGCGCTCACCTTGATCTCGACCGAGTCCGGCGCGAGCAGCGCCGCGACGGAAACGATCGCGCAGAATGGCTTCACCTACTCGGTGAACGCTTCGACCGGCAGCCTCACTGCGGCGAATGCGACGACCGGCGCCTCTCAGACTCTCGCAGGCGCGACCAATGGACTCGTCGGCGCTTCCGATGTGGCGGTGAGCCCGGACGGCGGCTTCGTCTATGTGACGAGCCAGAGCGGCAATACGCTCTCCGTCTTCCAGGTCACGAGCTCCACGACGCAGCCGCTCGTCTTCGTCGAGACTTTGCGCAATGGCGCCAATGGCGTGCGCGGACTCGACGCGCCGACCGACGTCGCCGTCACCGCCGATGGCCAATATGTGCTGGTGACGGCGCGCGGAGCCAATGACATCTCCGTGTTCCAGCGCGATCAGCAGACGGGCGCGCTCGGCTTCGTCCAAGTCGTGCGCGACGCGGTCGGCGGCGTGCGTGGCCTGCTGACCCCCACCTCTCTGATCCTCGGACCGCAGAACGGCTCCACGCTCACCGCCTATGTCGGCAGCCTCGGCTCCACGACTCAGCAGGGCGGCCTCGCGACATTCAATGTCGATCTCTCGCCCAAGGCGCCGCCGATCGCATTCACGACGGAGCACACGGATATAGAGTCGATCGGCGTCACCACGGGCGTCGGCGACGACATTGTGTCGCTCGTCTCCGCGCCGCCGGCGATCGTCGGCGTGACCAAGGTGAATACGGGTGAAGGCTCCGACCATGTCGTCGTCGCCGATTATCGCGGCGCGACCAGCGTCGATCTCGGCGCCGGCGCGGACAGTCTCGATCTGCGCGTCGTCAACGCCAAGACGGCGGCCGACACGCTCGCCATTCATGGCGGCGCGGACGCCGACGCGATCGATGTGCAGAACACGGGCGCAGGCGCGACGACGACGATCAACGGCGATGCCGGCTCCGATGTGATCACGATCGAGAAGGTGGGCGCCGCGGCGCATACGACAGTCTCCGGCGACGCCGACCCGGACATTGTGCGCGTCTCGCTTCCCAACCTGCCCTCCGACGCGGTGACGACGCTGCATGGCGACGCGCCCGGCGCGCTGCCCGGCGACACGCTGATCGTCGATCCGCAGGATCCGAACGCCTCCATACTCGTCGGCGGAGTCGCCGGCCTGCCGATCCCGCAGACCAATGGCTCGATCAGCCTCGCCGGCAAGGGCGCGGTCGCCTATGACACATTCGAGGGGCTGACGGTTCTGTCGTCGCCGATCGTGTCCTTCTCCGCGCCGAGCTATTCGACCTCGGAAGGTTCGGGCGTGACGCTGACCGCCAATGTGCAGGCGCTGGGCTCGACCAATTCGCTGTCCGGTCCGGTCGCTTTCGACATAGACGGCGACGGACAGTTCGGCGAAGTGATCGGAACGGCTCTCGGCGGCGGCGTCTATCGCGTGACGCTTCCCTGGGATCGCCTCGTCGATCTCGGCCTCGCCGACAATGGCCTCTATACGATCGCGGTGCGCGCGACCAATTCCGACGGTCTCTCCACCACGGCCGTTTCGAAAATCCAGATCGCCGACACGCCGCCGGCGGTCGCCGTTTCCGGAGCGCATTCGGCGACGGTCGGAGCGCCCTTCACCATCGGCTTCACGGCGACCGATCCTTCGCCGATCGATCGCGTTCTCGAATGGCGCGTCGATTGGGGCGATGGTTCGGCCGTCGAGACATTCGGCGCCGACGCCACGCAGGCGAGCCATGTCTATGCCGCGCCGGGCAATGTCGCGATCCGCGCCACGGCGGTGGACAAGGATACGACTCCGACCGGAGCGACCTCCGCCGCCTATGCGGTGACGGTCGGTCTCACGGCGAATAATATCGATACGGGCGGCCCCTATCGCATCGCGGAGGGCCAGTCGCTCACGCTGACCGCGCAAGCGACCGGCGCGCCGCTCTCCTATGGTTGGGACATCAATAATGATGGGACGATCGACAAGAGCGGCGCGACGGCGAGCTTCTCCTGGAGCGAGCTGACGGCGCTCGGCGTCAATGACAGCGGCGTCTATTCCGCGCCGCATGTGATCGTCGGCTATGCGACGATCGGCTCGGCGACGCCGACGACGATCTCCAAGGCGGTCGGCGTGACGGTGGACAATGCGCCGCCCACCTTCGCCACCTTCGTCAATAGCGGCCCGGTGAGCGAAGGCGCCGCCTCCGCGACATTGACATTCTCCGGCGTGACCGATCCGTCACCGGTGGACGCGGCGTCGCTGACCTATCGCTACGACTTCGACAATAATGGAACTTTCGATCTCGTGCAGGGCGCGGGGCCGGCGACGGTTCCCGGCCAATATTTGCGGCAGAGCGGCGCGCTGCTCGTTCACGGCCAGATCGTCGACAAGGATGGCGGCGTCGCCGACGCCTATACGACGATCACCATCAATGAGGTGCCGCCGACGCTGACCGTCGCGGGCGCCGCCACGGCGGATGAGGGCGCCGTGTATAGCCTGTCGCTGTCCGCGATCGATCCGGGCGCCGATAAGATCAAATGGTGGGATGTGAATTGGGGCGATGGCGCGCAGGATCACATTCTGATCGATGCGGCCGCCGCCAATGGCAATGTCGTCGCGACGCATTCCTATGCGGACAATGGCGCCTATACGATCAAGACCGGCGCGACCGACAATGACGGCGCCTATGTCGCCGCCGACAGAAACGTCACCGTGCTCAATGTGGCGCCGACGCTGCAAAATGTCGTCGTCGCGCCGGCCGCGGGGCCGGGGTCGGCCGAGATCGCCGAGAACGCGTTCGCGCGCCTCAGCGGCCGCATCGTCGATCCGGGAACGCTCGACAGCTTCCGGCTGAATGTCGCCTGGGGCGATGGGCAGAGCGAGATCGTCGATCTCGCCGCCGGGGCGCTCAATTTCGATGTCGCTCATCGCTATGTTCAGGACGGCGCCTATACGATCACGACCAATATCGTCGACAAGGACCAGGGCGCCAGCGCGCCGACGGTTCTGACGTTGAAGGTCGATAATGTCGCGCCTGTCGTGGGCGTTCTGACTGTGGTTCCGAGCGCGTCGCAAGAGGGCTCCTCCGTCACCGTCTCCGGCGTCTACACGGATGCGGGGCCGCTCGACCTCCATACGGTTGCGATCGATTGGGGCGATGGCTCGAGCTCCGCGAGCGCGGGCGCCGGCGCGACAATTATCGTCGATGCGGTCAATCGCGCCTTCACCGCGACCCATGTCTATCTCGACAATCCGGCCGCGGGCGCCGACTACACGATCTCCGCAATCGTGACCGACGACGCCGGGGCGCCGAGCAATGTCTCGACCGCCGCTGTCATCGTGACGAATGCGGCGCCGATCATCGCCGATCTCACGCTGAACGGCGTCGCCGCGCAAAAGCAGACGATCGGCGGCGCGCTCGCTTCCAGCCTCACCATCGACGAGAATGGGACCGTGACCTTGCTGGGCCGCTTTGCCGACGCCGGCGTCCTCGACACGCATTCGGGCGCTGTGGTCTGGGGCGACGGCGGCGCCTCTGCGCTGACGATCGACGAGGCGAGCCATACATTCACGGCGACGCATCGCTATCTCGACGACAATCCGACGGGAACCGCGGCCGATGATTATCGCATCGATCTGACGCTCTCCGACAAGGATGGCGCCTCGGCGACGATCAGCGCGGCGGTCACTGTGGCAAATGTCGCGCCGGTCTTCACGACCTTCACCAATAATGCGGCAGAGGTCGGCAATGTGCTGCCGGGCGAGCCGGTCGTGCTCACGGGCGTCTTCGCCGATCCGGGAACGCAGGACAGCTATACGCTCATCGTCGATTGGGGCGATGGGACGGCCGCCGAGACGCTCGCCTATGCCGCGGGAACGCGCGACTTCCAGCTGACGCATAATTATCGCGATCCGGGCTTCTGGACGATCTCGGCGCATCTTTCCGATGATGATCTCGGCGTCGCCACCGCGACCACCGAGGCGCGGCTCACCGGCGTCGCTTTGCTCGACGGCGTGCTGCGCATCGCCGGAACGCCACAGGACGACACGGTGATCGTGCGCAAGCCGCTCGAGCCGGTCGCCTATTGGAACTTCAACGAGACCAGCGGAACCGCCGTCGCCGACAGCGCCGGAACGCCGCAGAATGGAACGCTCTATACGGATCGCGCGCCGGACCGCGCCGATCCGGGGCCGTCCGCCGCTTTCGCGCCTTTCGGCGCGGCCAATTCGATCGAGTTCCACGACGACAAGAAGGAATATGTCGCCGTCGCCGACGATGCGGTCTTCAATCTCGCGAGCGGCGCGGTGCAGCTCTGGTTCGACGCCAATGATCAGGATCATGGCTGGGGCGACACGCAGGTCTTGTTCTCGAAGAGCAAGAGCGGCCACGGCGCCGGCCAGCTGACGATCGGCGTCGATCATGGGACGCTGTTCGCCGAGCTCGAGGGCGCCGATGCGACCGGGCGGCTGAGTGTCTATCGCGTCGAGGGCTGCGACGACGTCGCCTGCGGCGATTGGCATAATGTCGCCTTCACCTTCGGCGAAGCCGGCATGAAGCTCTATCTCGATGGCGCGCTCGTCGGCGAGAACGCCTATACGGGTGGATTGCAGGGCAATCACGAGGCGATCGTCATCGGCGCGTCCAACGCCGACAATCGCAACACCTCCGGCAATCTCTCCAAGCTGACCATCAGCGATCCTTTCTCCGGTCACATAGACGAGGTCTCCATCTATGGCCGCCAGCTGAGCGATCAGCAGGTGATGGATGCGATGCAGAAGGGCGCGCGTGGCGCCAATGATCCCAATGGCGCGACGATCGAGGTCTATGCGAGCTTCCTGCCGATCATCGGGCAGAATGTGATCAAGACCTTCGCCGCCGCCGATGTGAAATCCATCCTCATCGCCACCGGCGGCGGCAACGACATTGTGACTGTCGATGCGAGCGTCGATGCGCCGCTGACCGTGAAGGCCGGCGACGGAAACGACACGGTTCGGGCCGGCTCGGGTCCGTCGGCGCTGCTCGGCGGCCTCGGCGAGGACACGCTGATCGGCGGCGTCGCCAGCGACGTCATTCTCGGCGGCGACGGCGCCGATTATCTCGTCGGCGGCGGCGGCGACGATCTCATAGACGGCGGCGATGGCATAGACACGGTCTCCATGCCGATCGTGCAGCCGACCGCTTATTGGTCTTTCGACAAGGTTACGAATGGCGTCGTCGCCGACTCGGTCGGAACACCGCAGAACGGGACCTTCTACGGCGCGTCGCATCACGGCTCGGACAATGCCGGCGCAGATGCGAGCTTCCACGGCGATGCGCGGCAATATGTGGCGGTCGCCGACGACGCCGCGCTGCATTCGGCGAATGGGACGATCGCCTTCCAGTTCGAAGCCGACGGCGCGCACGGCGATCAGGTGCTGTTCGCCAAGAACGGCTATGGCAATAATGAGGGCGATCTCACCATCGGCGTCGCCGACGGCCGCGTCTATGCGCGGCTCGAGACGGGGACGACGTCCTATACGGTGACGAGCTGCGACGATATCGGCTGCGGCTGGCGTCAGCTCGCCTTCAGCTTCGGCGCCGACGGCATGAAGCTCTACATCGACGGCGCGCTGGTCGACGCCAATTCCTACAGCGGCGGCCTCGCGAATAATCGCCAGGCGATCGTGATCGGCGCCTCGGACGAAACGAACAAGAACCAGACCGGCGATCTCTCCAAGCTGACGATCTCCAAGGCGTTCCGCGGCTCCATCGACGAGGTGGCGGTGTTCGGCCAGGCGCTGAACGGCGATCAGATCCGCCGTCTCGTCGTCTCCGGTCCGCGGCTGGCGAGCGCCGGCTCTGGCCTCAGCGGCGCGCTTTCGGATTATCAGCTGTCGTTCGTCGGCGGCGCGCTTCAAGTCGCCGACACGCGTCCGGCGCTGCCGCAAGGCGTCGCCTATTGGTCGCTCGATGAGGCGCGCGGCTCTACCACGCTGGCGGATAGCGCCGGCGCGCCGCAGAACGCCACCTTCGTGACGAAGCTCGCCTCCGATCTCGGCAACGCTGGGCCTTCCGCGAGCGTGGCGCCCTTCGGCGCGGGAACATCGGCGGCCTTCCACAAGGACCCGCGCGGCTATATCGCCGTCGCCAATTCCGACGATTTCGCGCTCGACAATGGCGCGATCCAGCTCTGGTTCGACGCGAGCGGCACGTCGGGAACGCAGACCTTGTTCTCGAAGAACGGCGTGCGCGCCGAGGACGGCCTCACCATCAGCCTCGTCGGGCAGCGTCTCGAGGCGAGGCTCGACGGCCATGTCGTCGAGACGCTCAATATCGTCTCCGCCGGCTCGTGGAACCAGATCGCCTTCACTTTCGGCCAAAGCGGGATGAAGCTCTATCTCAATGGCGTGCTCGTCGGCGAGGATTCCTACACCGGCGGCCTCGCCGGCAATCATGAAGCCATTGTGATCGGCGGCTCCAATGCGAGCAATTCCGACGCCTCCGGCGATCTCTCCAAGCAGCGCGTGACCAACGCCTTCGGCGGGCTCATCGACGAGGTGGCGATATTTAGCGGCTCCGTCGATCAAGCCTTCGTTCGTCGGCTGATGAAGGAGGGCGCGCAAAAGCTGATCGCCGAAGGCGCGGCCGGGCCGACGATCGACGGCACGGATCAGCTGGAAGGCGTCGAGCGTCTCGTCTTCGGCGATGGAACGTCGGCCTATGTGCTCGGCGGCGCCAACCCCGCGACGCTGAGCGCCGCCGATGTCCAGTCTCTCGCCGGCAATGGCCAGCTGGTCGTGCTCGGCGACGGCGGCCAGCCGCTGCATCTTTCCGGCGCCTGGGGCGATATCGGCCAGCGCACGATCGGCAATGTCCTCTACGACGTCTACCACAACAGCAGCGCGCAGCTGCTCGTGCAGTCCGGCGTGCAGGTGACAGTCGATCAGCAATTGCTGACGCCGATCGCCTATTGGACTTTCGACGGCGCCGGCTCTACCGTCGCGGACAGCGCCGGCGCTGCGCAGAACGGCGTGTTCTACGCCAACGGCCAGCCCGACCGTGACGACGCCGGCCCATCGACGACGATCGCGCCCTTCGGCGCGGGAATGTCGGCCGACTTCCACGACTCCAGCCGCGAATATGTCGCGGTCGCCAATGATCCGGCTTTCGCCGTCGCCAATGGCGCGATCACCTTCTGGTTCGACGCGCGCTCGACCTTCGGACAACAGACGCTATTCGCCAAGGACGGCGCCGGCCTGAGCAGCGGGCTGACGATCGGCCTCGATGGAAATCATCTGGTCGTGCAAATGGAAGGGCCGAGCGGCGTCTACTCGATCCGCTCGTCGACGACGGTGGCCGCCGGGGCGTGGCGCAATCTCGCTTTCACCTTCGGCGCCGGCGGCATGAAGCTCTATCTCGATGGCGCGCTCGTCGGCTCGAACGCCTATGCCGGCGGTCTGACCACGAACGAATCCGCGATTGTGATCGGCGGCTCAGACGAGGCCAATGTCGGGGCGGCGAGCGATCTCTCCAAGCTGAAGATCACCAAGTCCTTCGACGGCCATATCGACGAGGTCGCCTTCTTCGGGCAAGCGCTCACCGCCAATCAAATCCAGCAGGCCGCCGTCGCGGGGGCCTTCGGCGTGGCGAGCGTCGATGTTCCCATCACTTTCGTTCCCCCGCCGCCGCCCGCCCCTGCTCCCCATTGCTCGGACCTCGACGATTGGCTGTGGTTCGAAGCCGAGCACAAGCGCAATCACGCCGATCACGACGGACACGCGCTGGCGGGCGATGGCTGGCGGTTCGATTGGTAGCGGCGTGGGAGGGCCGCGCAGCGATGTAATATGACCGTCATACAATGGTGCGAATCGTGACCTGCGCTTTAGAAGCATGAAGTAGAGCGTGCTCGTTTTCAAAACGGAGTGGTGGTTATGGATCAGGTCGAGTCGAATGTGCAGCCCGCCGCCGATATTGCAGACGGCGTCCGCCAGTCGGCGGTGCTCTGGGACGACCGCAACATGGTCACGCATTTCGCCAATGTCGTGAACATTCAGAGCACGCTCGAGCAGGTGGATCTGTTCTTCGGCACCAATAAGACCTGGAACATCGGCAACGAACGTCAGGTGCATGTCGAATTGACCGATCGCGTCATCCTCAGCCCTCATGCGGCCAAGCGCCTCAGCGTCGCGCTGGCCGGCGTTCTCAAGGAATATGAGAGCCGTCACGGCGCGTTGAAAATCGACGGGCGCTGAGCGCGCCGCAGCGGCGGTGACGCGTGACAATGCTTGCGAGCACAGAGGGGGGCGGCGGTCTGCGGCCCCCCGAAAGAACGCGGCTCCTCGACGAGGAGCGCGTCTCCGTCCTCGAGCAGGCGCTGTGGAAGCGCCTGGACGACGCGGCCGATCTGGATGCTGTTCTCGCCGCATGGCTGGCGCTGCAATGCGGAATGATCGCCTCCGCGTTCTGCGGCGCGATCGCCCTGCGGGATCATAGCGGCAATCGCAAGATCGCCTCATGGCCGGAAGGCGTCGACGCCGTCTCGCGCCTTCATTCGACGATCGACCTCGCTGTCGCGCAACGTCGCGGCGTGGCGCACAAGCCCACCCTCGACTCCGGCGCGCCGTCGCCGGTCGCGCAAATCGCCTATCCGATCATCATCGACGATAAAGTGCTCGGCGCCGCCGCCATCGAGATCCATGGCGACGGCCCAGCGCAAGCGCGGCTCGCGGCGCGGCAGCTGCAATGGGGCGTCGCCCGGGTCCGCGAACGTCTGCGCATGGACGCCGCCGCGGAGGCGACGCATCGGCTGCGCCGCGTGACCGGAGTTCTCGACATGCTCGCCGTGGCGCTCGAGGAGGAGGGCTTCTCGCCCGCCTGTCGCGCCTGCGTCACCGAGCTCGCGTCGCTCTATGCTTGCGAACGCGTGAGCGTCGGCTTCGCGCAAGAGTCGGGCGTGCGCGTCGTCGCGATCTCCCACAGCGCTCATTTCGGAAAAGACCTCAATCTCGTTCGGCTCTTGAACGGCGCGATGAACGAGGCGGTCGATCAGCACGCAATCGTCCTCTATCCTCCGCACCCGGACGAATCGACGATTGTCCGCGCGCATGCCGAATTGGCGGAGGCGCATGGCTGCGCCGCCATTCTGACGACGCCAATGTTCGCCAAGGACCAATTCATCGGGGCCTTGAGCTTCGAGCGCGGCAAGGACCGGCCGTTTCAGCCGGACGAAATCGCTTTTCTCGAATGTCTCGCCTCCGCTCTCGGTCCCGTGCTCGACATTCGCCGCCGCGATGACCGCTGGCTGATCGTCAGGGCGTGGGAATCGCTTCGCGCGCAGGCGCATGATCTCGTCGGGCCGGGTCATGTCGGACGCAAGCTCGTCGCCCTCGCGCTGATCGCGTCCACCATGCTTTTCTATCTCGTGACGGACGTCTACCGCGTGAACGCCAACGCCGTGATCGAGGGCCGGGTGCAGCGCGCGATCGTCGCGCCCTTCAACGGGTTCATCGAGGAAGCGCATGTGCGCGCCGGCGACGTGGTTCGCGGCGGAGAGGTGCTGGCGACGCTCGACGATCGTGAATTCGCGCTCGAGCGCTTGCGCTGGGTCACGGAGAGACAGAAGAAGCAATATGAATTCGAGCGCGCCGGCGGAGCGCGCAATCGCGCCGATGCGCGCGTGCTCGGCGCCGAGATGCAGGAGTCCGAGGCGCAGATCAAGCTCGCCGACGAGCAGCTCGCGCGAACGAAATTGCGGGCGCCTTTCGACGGCCTCGTCGTCTCCGGCGACCTCAGCCAGTCTGTCGGAGCCGCGGTGCAACGCGGTCAGCTTCTGTTCGAGATCGCTCCGCTCGATGATTGGCGGGTCGTTCTGGATGTCGACGAATCGCAGGTGAACGAGATCGTGAAAGGGGCGCCCGGCGAATTGCTGATCGCGGCGCTCCCCAACGAGACGTTTCCGCTCATCGTCGAAAAAATCACCCCTGTCGCAAAGGCCGATGAAGGCGCGAATACGTTCCGCATCGAGGCCGCGCTACGGGCGAGCTCGCCGAAGCTGCGGCCCGGCATGAGAGGCGTCGGAAAAGTGGAGGCGGGCCGAAGACGCATAGGCTGGATCTGGACCCGATCGCTGGTCGATTGGCTGAAGATCTGGTCATGGCGATGGCTGGATTAGGAGCGCCGCATGGTCGCGCCGCTGCGCAGCTCCTCCTGGTATCGCGTCGCCGACCTCAAGCCGCGATTGCGCTCGCATGCGCGAATCCATCGCCAGCGCCATAGAGGCCAGCTGTGGTACGTTCTGCAGGATCGGCAGAATGGGCAGTTTCACCGGCTCTCGCCTTTGGCGCATCATATCGTCTGCCTGATGGACGGTCGCCGCACCATCGACCAGATTTGGGAGATGATGGGCGAGCGCTATGGCGACGATCAGCCGACGCAGGACGAAACCATTCGTCTTCTCGCCCAGGTCCACGCCGCGGATCTGCTGATCGGCGACGTTCCGCCGGACATGGAAGAATTGGCGCATCGGGCGGATCGGCACAGTCGCCGAAGCTTCGTGCAGAATATTCGCAATCCGCTGGCGATCCGCATTCCGCTGATCGATCCCGAGCGCTTCCTCGCCGCGACGGCGCCGCTCGGCAGACTCTTGTTCAGCTGGTGGGGCTTCGGCTTCTGGCTCGCGACGATCGCCATCGGGCTCGCGCTCGCCGGCATGCGATGGACCGCGCTCACGCATAATGTCGCCGATCGCGTCCTGTCCTCGGAGAACATCGTTCTTCTGCTGCTGGTCTATCCGCTCGTCAAAGCGCTGCATGAGATCGGTCATGGCATGGCGACGGCGCGCTGGGGCGGCGAGGTCCACGAGCTCGGCGTCATGCTGCTCGTGCTGATGCCGGTCCCCTATGTCGACGCCTCCGCCTCGGCCGCATTTCAGGAAAAGCGGCGCCGGATCATCGTCGGCGCGGCGGGAATCATGGTCGAAATGTTCCTCGCGGCCGTGGCGATGATGGTGTGGGCGCTCGTCGAGAAAGGTTTCGTGCGGGCCGCTGCGTTCGACGTCATGCTGATCGGCAGCGCCTCGACATTGCTCGTCAACGGCAATCCGCTGCTGCGGTTCGACGGCTATTATATTCTCGCCGATCTGATCGAGATTCCCAATCTCGGCGCGCGCGCCAACGCCTATGCGCTCTATCTGCTGCAGCGTTACGCTTTCGGCCTCGCGCATCTTCCATCGCCGGCGACCTCGCCGGGCGAGGCGCGCTGGCTTCTCGCCTATGCGGCGGCCTCCTTCCTCTACCGCATGACAGTGACCTTCGGCATCGCGCTCTTCATCGGCTCGCGATTCTTCATCCTCGGCATTCTGCTCGCGCTCTGGGGAATCGTGACCGGCGTCGCGCTGCCGCTCGCGAAGGGCTTCAATCGCCTCCTCACCGATCCGCAGCTGCGGAGCGTGCGCGGACGAGCGATCCTCGTCTCCGGTCTGGCGACGGCGGCGCTCGTCGTCCTCGCCACTATTGTTCCCGTCCCTTATGCGACCATGGCCCAGGGCGTCGTCGTCGCCCCGGAGAAGTCCACGCTTCGCGTGCGCGCCGACGGCGAGGTGATCGACGCGCTTCTCGCCGAGGATCTCTATGTCGAAGCCGGAACCCGCGTCGCGACGCTGGCGGACCCGACCCTCGCCGGCGAGACCGCTGTGCTGGAGGCGCAGACGGAGGCCTATCGCCTGCGGCTCGAAGCCGTCGCCAACTCCGATCTCGTGCAGGCCAATATTTTTCGCGAGGAGCTGCGTCGCCTCGAAGGAGCCTTGGCGCTGAACCGGCGACGCATGGCCGATCTTTCGATCCTTGCCGAGAATTCCGGCCGTCTCATCTTGCCGCGCGCATCGGATCTTCCCGGAAAATTTCTGAAGAAGGGCGATCTTCTCGGCTATGTCATCGCGGAAGGCGACCCGGTCGTGCGCGTCGTGGTTCCGCAATCGGACATTGATCTCGCGCGCAGCCGAACGATGAAGGTGGAGATCCGCTTCGTCGGCCGCGTCGATCGCGTGATTCCCGCCGTCGTCGCGCGCGAGGCGCCGGCGGCCCTGGACGAATTGCCGAGTCTCGCGCTCAGCAAGCGCGGCGGCGGCGACATTGCGATCGATCCGACCAAGACCGATGCGCCGCGCGCGCTCGAAACGCAGTTCCATCTCGACCTTCATGTCGCGCCGCAAGAGGAGCGGATGAACATAGGCGAGCGTGTCTATGTGCGTTTCGATCACGGCGCCGAGCCGGTCGCCTGGCGCCTCTGGCGCGCCGCGCGCCAATTGCTGTTGAGGCAGTTCGGTGTCTGACGCGCCGGCGCAGGCGCGCCCTCCCCTGCCGCGACCGCGGATCTATCCCGAGCGCCGCTGGCCCCGATCCGGTGTGCTCGAACGCATGGCGGAAGCGGCGGTGGCGCGATTTGCGCCGGCGATCGGATGGCTCGCGGGGCGCGGCGCCGGCGGCATTGTGGAACGTGTCGCCCAGCATGAGGCGGAGCTGCGCGCGCTGTCCGACGCCGAGCTGCGCCTGCGTGGCCGAGCGCTGCGCGAAACGCTGTATCGCTGTCGCGCGCGCGACCCGAAGGCGATCGCGGAAGCTTTCGCGGTGATCCGCGAGGTTTCGGATCGCGTGCTGGGAATGCGACATTTCGACGTGCAGCTGATCGGCGGCGATATTCTCCTCGGCGGGATGGTCGCCGAGATGGACACGGGCGAAGGCAAGACGCTCACGGCGACATTGGCGGCTGCGACCGCGGCGCTGGCCGGAGTCCCGACCCATGTCGTCACCGTAAATGACTATCTCGCGCGCCGCGACGCCGATCTGATGCGGCCGCTTTACGAGTTTCTCGGACTGCGCGTCGGCGTCGTCACGCAGGAGATGGCGCCCGAGCAAAAAATGGCGGCCTACGCCTGCGACATCGCTTATTGCACGAATAAGACCCTCGCCTTCGACTATTTGCGCGATCGTTTGGCGCTCGGGCGGAGGAGCGGCGATCTTCGGCGCAAATTCGAGACTCTCGCCGCTCCGGCGACGCAGGGGCGCGATCTCTTGTTGCGAGGCCTTCATTTTGCGATCGTCGATGAGGCGGACAGCATACTCATCGACGAGGCGCGCACGCCGCTCATTCTCTCGCGAGAACTGCCATCGACATCCGAGCAGGAGGATTTCGTTCGAGCGCTCGAGATCGCGGAGCGGATGAGCGAGGGGCGTGATTTTCTGCTCCGTCTCGACGAGCGTCGGGTCGAGCTGACCGCCGCAGGCCGCGCGCTGCTCGCCGAATTCGCGCAGCCGCTCGGAAGCCGTTGGCGCATGACGGCGCAGCGCGAGGAATGGGCGGTTCAGGCGATCACGGCGATGCGCCTCTTCCACCGCGACGAGCATTATATCGTGCGCGGCGGGAAGGTGGAGATCGTGGACGAGCATACCGGACGCGTCATGGCCGACCGCTTCTGGAGCGATGGGCTCCATCAGATGATCGAGGTCAAGGAAGGATGCGCGATCTCGGGCGTGCGCGCCACGATCGCCAGAATGACCTATCAGCGCTTCTTCCGACGCTATCAGCGGCTCGCTGGAATGACGGGCACGGCCGCCGAGGTCGCGGGCGAGCTCTGGAGCGTCTATCGGCTCGCCGTCGCGCGCGTGCCGAGCAACAAGCCCTCGCGACGCGAGCTGCTTCGAGATCGCATTGTCGCGACAGAGTCGGAAAAATGGCGCGCCATTGTGGAGACGATCGCGGAGCATCATCGGCGGGGCGCGCCGGTTCTGCTCGGCGCAAGGTCCGTCGCTTCGTCGCGCAGAGCGAGCGAAAGTCTCGCTGCGGCGGATTTGGCGCATGTCGTTCTCAACGCCGCGCAGGACGCCGCCGAGGCGGAGATCGTGGCCGCCGCCGGGCGGCGCGGCCGCATCACCGTCGCGACGAACATGGCTGGCCGCGGGACCGACATCAAGCTCGACGACGATGTGAGCGAATTGGGCGGATTGCACGTCATAATGTCGGAGCTCCACGACGCGCGCAGAGTCGATCGGCAGCTCGCCGGACGATGCGCGCGGCAAGGGCAGCCGGGTTGCTTCCAATCGTTCTTATCGCTCGAGGACGGCCTGACGGACACCAACGTTTTACCCTTCGAACGGTACTTAATGTACGTAATGATTCGAGCCGGCTGGTCATGGCCTGCGCGTTTCGCTCTTCGCGCTGCGCAGCGTCGCGCGGAGCGGCTTCATGCTCATATGCGTCGCGAATTATTGGATAGAGACGAGACTCTCGATCATGCGCTCGCCTTCACAGGAAAAGCCGAATAATCCCCGAACGTCGATCGCGCGAACCGTCATCGCTGCCGCTCTGGCGATGTGCAGCGCTTCGTCGGCCAGCGCGGGGCGAGCCGAAAATCGTCGGATCGATTGCGTCATCGATCCGACGATGACGGTCAAGCTCGGCAGCCCGACTGCGGGATTGGTGTCCGAAGTGCTCGTCGATCGCGGAGACGTCGTCGTCGCGGGCCAAGTGGTCGCCCGGCTGGAATCGAGCGTCGAAGCCGCGACGCTCGAATTGAATAGAGCCCGCGCTGCGAGCGCAGCGCGCGTCGAGGCTCAGGCCGCGCGGCTGACGCTCAGCCGAGCGCGCATGGGCCGAGCGCGAGAGCTGCTCGCGCGCAACAGCTTCACGCGGGACAAATTCGACGAGCAGAGGGCGGATACGCGCGTCGCGGAAGAAGATCTGGCGCGTGAGAAGGTCGAATTGCGGCTCGCCGAGCTCGAGGTCGAGCGCTCTCGCGCCCTGCTCGAGCAGAGGACCATTCGCAGCCCTATCGCGGGGGTGATCGGCGAGCGCAAGCTGTCGCCGGGCGAGTTCGTCCATCAGGACACTTTCATAATGAGCGTCGTGCATCTCGATCCGCTGCATGTCGAGGCGTTCCTGCCGGTGGCGATGTATCCGAAGATCAAGATCGGCGAGGCCGTCATGGTGTCGCCGGACGAGCCCGTCGGCGGGAGTCATCTCGCGACGGTCTCGGTGATCGATCGCGTATTCGATCCGGCGAGCGCGACATTCGGCGTTCGCCTTCTCTTGCCGAATCCGGACAATCGGCTGCCGGGCGGCCAACGCTGCAAGCTCGATTTCGACGAGGCGGCGCGTGAGAGGGACGCGCAATGAACGCGGCGCGCGCGCAGCGTCTTTGCGCATTCATATCGTGCTTCCTGGCGCTCGCGGCGCAAGAGAGCCATTCGGAGACGTTGAAGAGCGCTCTGGCTTCGGCCTACGCCAATAATCCGGACCTCGAGGAACAACGCGCGGTCGTGCGGATTCGCGATGAGGACGTGTCCAAAGCTGCGGCGGGGCATCGGCCGAAGGCTGGCGCGTCCTTCAGCGCGGGGCCGCAAAAGTCGAGCGTCCGTCAACCGGGCGGCCGCGATCAGCTGAGGAACCGCCTCTACACCGATGATGAGAATTTCGGCCATCCGCGCAGCGGCACGCTGAATCTGTCATTGACGGTGTTCGACGGCTGGCGTTCGGATAATTCCATGCGTCAGGCCGAGTCCGGCGTGCTCGCGGCGCGCGCGATTCTGTCGGCCGCGGAGCAGGAAGTGCTGCTGCATGCGGCGACCGTCTATATGGATGTGCTGCGCGACACTGCGGCGCTCGGTCTGCGCAAGCACAATCGCGCGGTTCTCATGGAGCAGCTGCGCGTGGCGCGCGATCGGGCCGAAATGGGAATGGCGACGATCGCCGATGTCGCGCAGGCGGAAGCGGCGCTGGCGCAAGCCGAGGCCGACCATGTCGGGGCGCGCGAATCCTTGCGGGCGAGCGTCGTCGAATATAGGGAGGTGATCGGCCATGCGCCCGTGCGGCTCGAGCCTGCGAAAGGCTGCGAGCGTGATCTGCCGACGACGGCCGAGCAGGCTGTCGAACGGGCCGTCGCCGCGCATCCGCAGGTGATCTCGTCGCTTCATCAAGTGGATGTCGCGACGATGACGGTGAAGGTCGCCGAGGGCGCGCTCATGCCGTCGCTTTCCGTAGGCGGGCAAGTCTTCCAGCAATATGATTCCTATCTCGGCTATCCCGGCACGCGGCAGTTTTCGGCGCAGGTGACGGGAACGCTCAATGTTCCATTGTACGATGGCGGCGCCGAATATTCCGCGGTCAGGCAGGCCAAGCAGCAGCTCGGTCAGGCGCAGGTGCATGTCTCGGCTCAGCGCAGCGCTGTTCGCGCCAAGCTCGCCGCGAGCTACAGCCGTCTTGCGACCGCAAATGCGGCGCTGCATTACGGCGGAACGGTGGTGAGATCCTCGGAGAGGGCTCTCCAGCAAATTCGCAACGAGGCGGAATTCGGCCAAAGAACGCTTCTCGATGTGCTGAATGCGCAGCAGGCGCTATTCGACGCTCGGGTGAAAATGGTCTCGGCGCAGCACGATCGCGTCGTCGCCTCCTGCTCCGTTCTCGCCGGGATCGGCGGCCTATCCGCCGAGAGCTTGAATCTCGACGTCGACCGATATGACCCGGCGAAAAATCTGGAGCAGATACGAGAGCTTTGGATCGGCCTGGACACGCCGGAGGCTGTCGCGTCGCCTTCGATTCCGTGAATCCAGAATGATTGTTCGAGGCGAGCTGCGTCGTCAGCGTCGCGCTGATCTTCATTTTGAGGAGCGACGCTTCTGATACGGGAAGCATTATCGCGCCTTGGGCTCCGAAGCGTTGTTCTTGCCGTCCGTGCCGAGATCGAAATGCTGGCCGTCTACCTCGATGCTGCGGATGCGCGCACGGTAGCCGGCGCCCGGCGAGGACGCATGAACCTTGTGGGCCGCTCGGCTGGACGTCGCCGCAACGTGCGACGCGCGCATGCGGGGAGCCGGTAGCGGAGTCTGCGACGCCTCGCCACCCTGCATATTATCGTCGATATCGGCCGAGGCAGCCGCGGCTACCGCCGCCCTGCCCGCGGTGGCGCGCGACGCCTCGGCGCCATTCGAAGACGACGCCCTCGCTTCTCTGGAGACCACATTGCCGGCGCTCGTCGCCGCCTGCCGCGTTTGCGCGAGTTGTGCTGCTGCGGCGGCCCGATCCGCCAACACTTTGCCGATCGTTCCATTGATGTAATAGGGGACGTCCTTGATCTGCGCATTCGTCAATCCGCCGCCCCCGGTAACGGCGCCGGCCGAGCGGCCGTCGGGCGTATTCGTCATCGCCAAGCCGGGGTTGCTTTCGGAGTCGTAAAAGCTGTTCGTGATGGAGCCGGCGGAGCTCCCGCTCGAGTAGGAAACACCAGAGATTCCTCCGGTGAGGCCCTCAGGACCTCGCACGAGACCCTGTGAATATGAATCTGCGATAGCGCCTGTGTTGCGACCGGCCAGCCCACCGGTCCAAGTGCTGGCCCCGGTCCCCGTGACCGCCCCGGAAGCCGATGAGCCAGTAATATTTCCGCTGTTGAATCCGACGAGTCCTCCGGCTTGAATGCCGCTCGTCGTGACATTCCCCGTCGCGTAGGAATTGGTGATGGCGCCGGCGCTGGTTCCGGCGAGGCCTCCTGTCGCGATGGTCCCGCCGGTCACATCGCCCGTCGCATAGGATTTGTCGATGTTGACGGCTTTCGTCGATTGAGAGCTGCCGAGCAATCCGCCTGCGTACCATCCAGCCGTCGTCGAGACATTGCCGGTCGCATAGGAATTGGCGATGGTGCTCACGCCGCCCCTTGCGCCAGTCGATATATATCCGACGAGGCCTCCGATGGATTCGCCGGTATTTTTGGCGCCTGTGCCGGTCACATCGCCGGTCGCGTAAGAATTGGTGATGAGAATACCTACGCCCGCGCCTGTCGTGCTCACCATTCCGATCAATCCGCCGGTTCCGTTGATAAGCGGCGCGTCGTCCGGAAAATTGCTCGTCACATTGCCGGTCGCATAAGTGTTGTCGATAATGACATCGCCGCCTGCAGACTGCGCGCTTCCGCTTATCTGTCCGATAAGTCCGCCGATATTATATCCGCCGCGCACATTGCCGGTCGCGAAAGAATTCGTGACCTTCAATGAATTTGTGCCGATGGTCGTGGCGTAGCCGATGAGGCCGCCATTGCCGCTGCCGGCGTCATTGCCGTTCACATTGCCGGTCGCGTAGGAATAGTCGATCGTCGTGGCGGTCGCGCCGCCGACCAGCCCTCCTCCACCCTTGTCCACGTCGCCGGTCGCATGCGAATGCGAGATTGTCGAGCCTGTATTGAAATAGCTCCCGGCGCTTCCCAACAAGCCGCCGCCGCCTCCCGACACCTTTGCATCCGAATAGGCGTAGGTCACGTTCGAGCCGGTCACTCCTCCAGCCAGACCTCCACCTGCAATGGCTATCGACCCCGTGCTGTAGACTTGAGCGAGCGTCACCAGATTGCCGGTTCCCAATAGCGCTCCCCCTCCGCTGGAGGAGGATGCGCTGCTGATGTCGACATTCACGATTCCCACATCGCGAATGGTGGAGGCGCTGCCGTCCGCTCCCGCCCGGCCGATCAGTCCCATGGGATCGGATGACGTGCTCGGCGCTTTCAGAGTCAGATTGCCGATGCTGTGGCCGAGACCCGCGAAGGTCCCAGAGATCGCCGAGACGACCGAAGCCGCGCCGAGATGGGCGGCGCTCCACTGCGAAGCGTCGAGGTTTGTCGCAAGTGCGAATTTTCCGCTGGCCGTGCCGGTGGCGTCGTCCAACGCAGCGAGCTGGTCCATCGAATGGATGAGCGTGTAGCTCTGCCCGTTGATCGCGAGAGTGGCGGTGTCACCCGGAAGGCTGATCGATCCATAGACGCCGCCGCTCGTATCCTTCACGGCGATAGGACTGCCGTTGGCGTCGAGCGTCGCGCCTGCGTAGCTGGCCTTGCTGCGGATGTGATAGTCGCCGCCATAGCTCATCGCCAGCGCGCCATGGGCGCCAGACAGCGACACGGCGTCATTGATGTAGATGTCCGCGCCCGCATTCAGCGTCAGCGCGCCGCGATCCGCAGTGGTGGCGACCGGCGCATTGACGTTGATATTATTGGTCGCCGAGAGCGTCAGCGAATTGTTCGACGACCAGCTCACGGCGTCGTTCAGAGTGACGCTGCCGCCGATCGCATTGAGGGCGAAATTGCGCGTCGCGAGATTTCCATTGACGAACTGACCGCTGAAAGTCCCGCCGGCGCCGACGATGATGTCCGGCTGGCTCCACGACCAGGAGCCATTGACCCCTGTGTTCAGCGCGAAACTGTTTCCCGTGACGACGCTGCCGCCGGCCGTCTCGAGCAGTCCGCCATTGCCGCTCGCCGCTGCAACATTGACGGCGCCATTGACATTGGTCTTGCCCGCCAGATTGCCGACGATATAGCTGCTCAATCCGCTGGCGGCGGTGCTCAGCGTCAGGCTCAGCGTGTTCGCCGACGCCAGCAGGACCTTACCGCCGCGCGCCGTCAGCGTTCCCGATTGATCGACGCCATTATTGCTCGCCAGCGCCGCAAAGCCGCCGTCGACGATGACGATGTCGCCGGCCGCCACCACCGAGCCGGAGCCGCTCGAGGCGACGAAGAGATAATTGCCCGCATTGAAATTGGCGTCGCTGATGCTCAGCGTGCTGGCGACGAGCGCGCCGACATTGACGCTGGACCCCGCCGTGAACAGCACGCCGGCGGAATTGAGAATGAAGACGCGGCCATTGGCGTTGAGAGCGCCGGCGATCACGCTCTTCTCATTGCCGGTCACGCGATTGAGGACGACGGAGGTCACAGAAGGCTGGACGAAATTGACGGTCTCGCCCGCCGCGATCGAGAAGCGGAACCAGTCGATGATCGCCGAATTCGTCGTTTGCGTGATCGTCGTCGTATTGCCGGAGGTCGCAATTGTGGCGGCGCCGCTCGCCACATGATCGAGAGCGAGACTCTGATTACCGACGACGACCGATCCAACGCTGCCGACCACAGTGTAATTGGGGTTGTTGACGGTCAGCGCGGTCACGTCGGTGATCGACTGAACGCCCGCGGCGGAGCCGGCTATTTTGGCGGAGCCGCCGAGGCTCACCGAATCGCCCGCCACCACATTCATCGCAGCGAGATTGCCGGCGCCGATGCTGACACTCCCATCCGCCGACTTGGTCCCGTAGAGGCTGAGCGCCAAAGGCGTGATATTGGCGGTGGTCGTAAGAGACGCGTTTTGCAGAATATAATTGTCGCTGTCGGTCCCTGTCAGCGCCAGCCCGGAAACGGCGACCGCCTTGCTCTGGCCGACATTTTTGTCGGCAAATTGCGCCATCGAATAAGAGAGGGACAGATTGTCGCCCGCGACCTTGCCGGGCAGCTGATAAGATATGGCGTCGACTGTCGCGCCGTCATAGACCTTGTCCACGCCAGTGGCGGCGGCGCTGATCGGCTTTGGCCCGATTGTCGCCGTGGTCGTGTTGGCGATCGTGTAATTGCTCGCTTTGCCGCCATTGGCGCCGTCCGCCGCGGTATAGGCGAGGTTCACCGTCTTGCCGACGGCGGCGTTCTTGTCGGCGAAAGCCGCCGACGTATAGGCGACATTCAGCGTCTGATCGCCGATGAGACCGATGAGCCCGCTGTTCGCTACGCCGCTGTTCAGCGTGGCCGAGGTGGTTCCGTCATAGACCTTGTCGGCGACGACGCCAGAGATCGTCAGCGCTTTCGGATTGACCGTGACCGTGCCCTTGACGTTCTTATAGACCGATGACAACACGCTCGAGGCGGCCTGCATGCCTGCGTCGACATAGCCATTGCTGGTCGCGACGGTGAAGGGATTGAGGGTCGTCGAGGACACGTCATCCTTCGAAAAGCCTGACCCTCCGCCTCCCTGCAAGCCCAGCACCGACAGCGACAGCGTGCTTATCGTCGAAGTGGCGACGCCATAGGTGGGGATGGTGCTTGTGCTGACGTAGATCAGAAGATTTGCGAGAATGGGATAGCCGGATTTCGAAGCCGCCCAAATGGCGGCGTCGAAACCCGCGTAGCTCGCGAAGCTGGGCGCCTCAGCGGCGGTCAGACTCTTTGCTGCGGAACTGTCGGTTACCGGGGAACCGCTCGAATACCAATAGGCGTTGGTGATCGCGCCGCCGGTGTTGTCCGCGACGAAACCATATTGCGGCTGCGCGCCACCGACCGAATAGGAGGTCGCATAGGCGTTGCTGATCGTCCCGGAGTTCTGATAGGCGAAGGCGGCGCTCCAATTGGACGATGCGTTGGTTCCATTGAGCGACGTCGTATAGGCGTTGGTGATCGTCCCGGTGTTTTGCCCGACGAAGCCCGCGAGACGAGGCCCCGCGCTGTAGAAGTTTCCCGTAGCGGCATATTCCATATAGGAATAGGACTGATCGATCGTTCCCGTGTTCTTGCCGACGAATCCGCCCGCGATCGACGTCGTATCGGCGCTGGATAGCCTTATCTGATTGCCTGCATAGGATCGATCGATCTTTCCGGCGTTCACCCCGACGAGACCGCCGACATAAGAAAGGTTGGAGACGCCGAAAGCGGTATTGGTGAGCAGCTGCGTGTTGGTCGAGAGATTCAACGCCCGCGCCGAGCTGTCGATGATCCGGCCGCTGGCCTCGTTCGTCCCGACCAAGCCGCCGCCGACGCTCGTTATCGCCACATTGGCCAGCGAATAGCTCTGAGCGATGAGGCCCGAGTTGACGCCGACGAGACCGCCGACGCTGTCGATCGTCACTGTCGGATTGGCCGCGGCCCGTGGAACCACGTTTCCGCTGGAGAAACTGTTGACGATGGAGCCCTGGTTGACATTGGCGAGCAGGCCGGCCGCGGCGCTGCTCGTCGTTCCCGCGCTGAGCGACGCCGATGCGACGGCGAAATTGCTGACCAGACCTCCGGCGCCGATCGTTCCGAACAAGCCCGAGCCGGTCAGCTGGGCCGAGATGACCGAGTGGCCGAGACCGTTGAAATTGCCGGTGAAGGCGGTCGTGGCGCCGATCGGGCCGCTCCAATTGCGCGCTCTCAAGCCGCTGAGATCGGCGCCGAGCACATAATTGCCGGCCAAGTCGTTTTTGACGGCGTCCAATCCGGCGACAGTGGTGATGACCGTGTAATTGGCGCCATTGAGCGTGAACGTCCCGGCGCTGGAAAAATCGAGCCTTCCGGCGAAGACGCCATTGGTCGCGCCCTGATAGGCATAGAGCCCTTTGGGCGTGCCGTCGGCATTGGTTCCGACGCCATAATTGGCGGCGAAGGAAGCTGTCCCCGTCGCCGTCATCACAGCGTCGATGAAGACATTATTCGTCGCGGTCAGCGTCAGTCTGTTGCCCGACCAGCTGACGGCGTCATTGACATAGATATTGCCGTCGGCGCCGTGTCCGCTCGTCGACTGGATCGTGACATTGTTCGAAGCGAGCTGGCTCGTCAGCGCCGCGCCGGTGATGTCGCCGCCTATGCCGATCGTGAAGCCGTCCGGATCGATGATCCAGCTTCCTGTCGCCCCGCTCGTCGAGGCGGTCGTCACGACGGCGCTATCGGCAACCGTCACCTTATTGCCGGAGGTCTCGATCGTTCCGCCGTCGCCGCCCTTGCGCGCCGAGGCGTCGAGCTTGCCGGACACATTCACCGTTCCGCCCGAAGCGAGCAGCTTGATCCTTCCGACCTTCACCGAACCGCCGCTCGACGACGAGCCGCCGGTCAGATCGGCGAGCGTTCGCGCCTTGATGATCCCGCTATTGTTGACCTGCGCCGAGAGCAAATCGTCGGCCGCTTTCGCGGTCAGCACGACCTGGCCGCCATTGGCTTTTATCAGCCCCTTGTTCTGGACGAGAGCGTCATAGGTCCCTTTGTCGATCGTCACATCGACGAGAGAATCGCCACCGAAATTCAGCGTGATCTGCTCGCCGGAAGCGAGCGCGATCGTCCCGAGCTTCGCGGTGATCGTCCCCTCGTTCGAGACGGTCTTGCCGAGCAATGCGACATAGCCGCCTTCGCTCGCTTTGATCTTGCCCTGATTGACGACGGCGGCGTTCGATGAGCCGGAAAAGACGTAGTTCCCGGCCATGAAGTTCGAGTTGGAGATATCGAGCGTCGAGGCGACGAGGCCGCCGACATTCACCTGGGCGTCCTTGCCGAAAAGGATGCCGGCGGAATTGACGAGGAACACGCGCCCATTGGCGTTCAGCGCGCCGGAGATGACGCTCTGTTCATTGCCGACGACACGGTTGAGCGTCACCGACGTGGCCGTCGGCTGAAGGAAATTGACCGTTTCCCCGGCGCCGATGGAGAAGCCCTGCCAGTTGATGATAGCGCGATTGGTCGCCTGCGTGATATTGGTGACGCTGCCAGCCGAAGCGATGGTCGCCGCGCCGTCTACGACGACGCCGCCCGTCGGGTTGGCCAGGGCGAAACGCGGCAGGGCGAGAACGGCGGCGATGGCCGTCATGGTGGAAAAAGCGCCGCGCAGAGCGAGCAGATCGGCGCGATGCCGCTGCGATGATATCGACGTCGAGACAGCCGCCCATGATTCCGTCTTCCGTCCCACATTGCGGCTGAAACGCATCGATCTGCCCTTTTTGCGGACGGAACCCATGCATCGGTCGTCGCGGTAAGGCGGCGCCGACGCTCCGTGCCATGCTTATGTTATGTAAACGAAATATATTATGATGCCGGATAAGTAGTGCTCGAAAACGGGGCGTTGTGGGCAAATTTAGGGCTGGCCCGGTGGGCGACAGTCCGGCAATCAGATGGATGCCACGCCGGTCGGTTCGACAAGAGGCGTCGCCTGCTTGGCAAAGACGGTCTGGCTTTGCCCATTCTTTGTCAGAGCGGCGTCGGCGCGAGCGATTTTCCGTATGCGCCGATTATATTGGCGACCTCTGGAAGCTGGTCGACGAGCCGCACGGCTGGTTCGACCTCGAAGGAGGCCCCTGCCCTCTCGAAAATCGCTAGGCATAGCTGGTCGGGGTCGTGTCGGGAACGGAAGGCGAGTCCGTCCGGCGCGTCAGGATGCGCCCACAGCGCGTCGGCCCAGGCGCCGCAAGGCGCATAAGGTCCGGTCGAGATGGAATTGTCGAGGCCGAGAATCTGTAGCCCGGCGCCGTGCAATTGAACGATACGCAGCGCGCTCCGACAGCGCAGGACGCTCGAAGCACGCGCTTCGATGTCGGCTTGAGCGATCATTTTCCTGTGTGGATTGCGCAGCAATGTTTCGACCAGCGCGCCGGCGAAGCGAAATGCGACATAAAGCACGCCAAATGAGCCGGAAGCGCTATCGAAACGATAGGTCGGCGGCGCTCCCGGACCCGGACCGAAGAAGATCGGCTGATGCTCCATCCGATGCACGCGGTGGAGCTCCGTCCGACCGGGCAAAACCTCGATCGGAAGCGCCGCAGTGGCGAGAGCGGCTGGTGGGAAAGTTGCGACGCCCGAAGGGCCTCGGCCCGGGCTCACGCGAAGCCGTCGCCTTGTTCGATCCGGGCGAGTCGTTCCAGCTCCGGGGTCAGTCCCTCGCGCCGCAGCCTCTGCATCGGCGTCTCGCCTCCGAGAGCATCGTCGGGCGCCAACAGAAAATCCATCGCGACCCAGGGACCGGCTTTGGCGAAGACGTCGAGAAGCTTCGGCAGGCCGGCGACGACCGTCCCCTTGGCCTCGTCGAACTGGCAACGCGGATAGCGCCAATCGCCGCCCATGCGCACGGCCAGCAGCGTATTGGCGCGACGGCGCTTTTCGATCGCCTGCCGGCTGACTCCGAGCTGTTGCGCGACCTCGGTCGAGGAAAGCGTGCCTCCAGCGGCTTCGAGGATCTGGACGCGATGTTCCGCATTCCGCGCCACGAGCGGGGCGAGCGGGTCTAGATCGACAAGCGAGGCTTCGGCGGTCGCGGCGTCCGCCAGCACGCGCGCGAGGGCGCCGAAACCTGTGGAGGCGGCGAGCGCTTCGGAGAGTATTTTCAGATCGGCATGCGCGGCAATCCGCGTGATGGTGTCCATGGAGCGACGGAGAAACGCCTCGCGCAAAGGGTCGGCGCTCGCGGCGTCGCGGAAGGCGGTCTCGTGCGAAGATGGAGCTTTCATCGGCGCCTCGGTTGTCCTCAGGAGAATATAGCGCAGTGCATACGTGGTCAACCGAGGCGCGGCCGACAGCGACCGAACCGACGATGCGCCCGCGACGGAATTCGTTCTCCAGAGCTGCTCCGTCGCTTTGCCGCGCGACCATCGAGTCGAGACGATGGTCGCGACAAGGCCATTGACCGTCGCCCTAGTCTTCGCTAGGTTGGGCATGTCTCGGGGAGTCCAAGACAGCAAATCTTTCAGGGGAGACCTGAATATGAGCGCATCGGCGCAAAAGCACGATTATCTCGTGTTCATCGGGCGTTTTCAGCCCCTTCACAATGGCCATCTCCATGTCATACGCCAGGCGCTCGCCGCCGGGCGCAAGCTCATCGTGCTGGTCGGCTCGTCGAATGCGGCGCGGTCGCCGCGCAACCCTTTCACCTATGAGGAGCGGCGCGACACGATCCTGGCCGCCCGTGGCGCGATCGAGGCTGCGCCCGATCGCATTCTCGTTCGGCCGCTGCCAGATTTTCTCTACAATGATCGCGCGTGGATCGCCCATGTCCAGCGCAGCGTCGACGAGGCCATAGCCGCGGACGGCGGCTCGGAACGCGCTTCGGTTGGCCTCATCGGCCACAGCAAGGACAAGTCCTCCTATTATCTGCGCATGTTCCCCAATTGGGACGCGGTCGATGTGCGGACGCAGCATGGCACGCTCAATTCGACCGATCTGCGCGAGGATTATCTGCGCCGCGCGCCGCGCATTCCCGACGCGCCGCTCTGTCCCGCGGAGACCAGCGAGTTTCTCACCCGCTTCATGCTGACCGACGCCTTCAAATGGCTGGTCGGGGAGACGGAGTTCTATCGCGATTACAAGGCCGCCTGGGGCAAGACGCCCTACCCTGTCTTCATCAATTGCGTCGATGCGGTCGTCGTTCAGTCGGGCCATATTCTCCTGGTGGAGCGCGCTCGCCGTCCCGGCGCCGGGCTGCTCGCCCTGCCCGGCGGCCATGTCGATCCCAATGAGAGCTTTCGCGACGCGGCTGTGCGGGAATTGAAGGAGGAGACCAAAATCTCCGACCAGAAGGGAGAAATCCCTCCGGCCATGCTCGCCTCCTTCATCGACGAGACCAAGACGCGGCTATTCGACCATCCCGACCGCTCCGAGCGCGGCCGCGTCGTGACCCAGGCCTTTCTCTTCGACCTTCCGGCGCGCAAGCCGATGTTCTCGGTGCGCGGTGACGACGATGCGGCGAGCGCATGCTGGCATGAGCTCGGCCGTCTGAGCGCCGACCAGTTTTTCGAGGACCACGCCGCCATCATCCGCGAGATGACGGGCGCGTTGATCGACTGATTTTTACTTTGGCGTCCGGGGAGTCCGGGCGCCGGTTTCGCGCTGGAGGAGATTCCAGACATGACTCGCATCAGCAGAATTCTCGACGCCGACAGCTACAAGGCCAGCCATTTTCTTCAATATCCACCCGGGACGGAATTCGTCTCGAGCTATATCGAGTCGCGCGGCGGCGCCTTTGCGCAGAGCCTGTTCTTCGGCTTGCAGATCTATCTGAAGGATGTGCTGACGCAGCCGATCACGCGCGCCGACATAGACGAGGCGGAGGAGATGCTGCTCGCGCATGGCGAGCCTTTCAATCGCGCCGGCTGGGACCATGTGCTGAACGCCCATGGCGGCCATATGCCCGTGCGTATCGAGGCGGTTCGCGAGGGCAGCGTGCTGTCGACCGGAAATGCGCTCGTGCAGATCGTCAACACGGACCCGCGCGTTCCGTGGATCGTCTCCTATCTCGAGACCGCGCTTTTGCGGGCCGTCTGGTATCCGACGACGGTGGCGACGCGCTCCTGGCATTTGAAGAAGATCATCGACGCCGCCTGGCGTGAGACTTCGGACGCGCCGCAGGAGCGGTTGGTTTTCGCTTTGCATGATTTCGGGGCGCGCGGGGCATCGAGCAGCGAGAGCGCTTCGATCGGCGGCCTCGCCCATCTGGTCAATTTTCGCGGCACCGACACGCTCGCGGCGCTCGCCCTGGCGCGGCGCATCTACCACGAGCCCATGGCCGGCTTCTCGATCCCGGCCGCCGAGCATTCGACGATCACCTCATGGGGCCGCGAGCGCGAGACAGACGCCTACGCCAATATGCTGCGCAATTTCGGCGGGCCGGGAAAGGTCGTCGCGGTCGTCTCCGACAGCTATGACGTCTATCGCGCGACGGCGGAGATTTGGGGCGGCAGCCTCGCCTCGCAGGTTCGCGAAACGGGCGGAACGCTGGTCGTGCGGCCCGACTCCGGCGATCCGACGACGACTCCGGTGGAGATCGTCGAAATCCTCGCCGAGAAATTCGGCGCCAGAACCAATAGCAAAGGGTTCCGCCTTTTGCCGAATTGTGTCCGCGTGATTCAGGGCGACGGCGTCGATGAAAGCTCGATCATGGCGATCCTCGCCAATCTGCGCGCGAAAGGTTTCGCTGCGGACAATATCGCGTTCGGCATGGGCGGCGCGCTGCTGCAGAAGCTCGATCGGGACACGCTCAAATTCGCGATGAAGACGAGCGCCATCCGCATCGGCGGTGAGTGGATCGACGTGTTCAAGCAGCCGATCGGCGATCCTGGCAAAGCCTCGAAAAAAGGCCGCCTCGCGCTGGTTCACAGGGACGGCGCGCCGCGCACCATTCGCGCGGAGCAGCGTCGGGACGGCGAGGAGAATCTGCTCGAGGAGGTTTTCGTCGACGGCTATTTGATTCGTGACGAACGCCTCGAGGATGTTCGTCGTCGCTCCTGGTGACGTGCCCCTGAAAAATCCCACCAGCATCGATTAGAGTCCGGCCGATTGCAAGACGGATACGATGAAGAAGAAACGGTTCACGGAAGAGCAGATCATCGGGATTTTGCGGGAGCAGGAAGCCGGCGCGAAGGCGGCGGACCTCGCGTGCAAATACGCGGTTTCGGAGACGACGCTCTACAATTGGAAGGCCAAGTTCGGCGGGATGGACATTTCCGAGGCCAAGCGGCTGAAGGCGCTGGGAGGAAAACGCGCGTCTGAAGAAACTCTTGGCCGATCAGATGCTCGATGCGGCGGCGAACTCCTGGCAAAATTATGTATGGTCCGCCCCGGCATTGCAAGGGTCGTCTGGACTGCGGTCGGACGCAGTTAGCGTAAATGAATCCGGCCTCTCGCGAGTGGGCCGCTGTTGCGGCCAGGTCATGATGAGATTCGCGCGCATCGTTCCCACTAAATGGTACGGGCTCGGGAGCCCGTTTTTTTGATCGAGCTTACGATGCGTGGATCGCCTGCTCCGACATCATTCCTTCTCCCCCGGCAACTGCTGCCGAGCGCCCGATCAGACGTGCGCCGGATCGACCCGCTCGTAGAGATTGCCCGTCCGCGTGAGCACTGCCCAAGCCATTCGGGCGATCTTATTGGCCAAGGCGACGATCACCTTGTTTCGATGCATCCGTGTATCGAGCTGATCGAGCCAAACCGCGAGCTTGTCTTTTTGCCTGTCGAGGCGCGCGACGCACGATCGGGTCAGCGTCGCCGCCTCAGAACTCTCCATGAAGGCGCACAGCGAAGATTGAAACGGATCCGCGATCGCGGTTATAAGCGGGATTATGCACGAACTGATAGTTGGCGGTGAGATGAACCCCGTCCTGGATATTGAATTTGTAGTATGTTTCCAAAATGTGTTCGCCGTCATAAGCGAGCGCGCCATCGCCGAGCAGAATGCCCGATCCTCCGTTCGCCAGATAGCGGATGTGGCTACCTGATATTCCGTTTACGACGCCGGCGACGCCGATCGCATCCTTGGAACGACCCCATCCGCCTCCCGTGAGCACCGCGCCCGCGGAGAGCGATCGTTCGATCTCGGTGAACTCCATCGACTCATATCGGCCGTTCGCCATGCTCGCGCGAAGGAACAAGCCCAGATCATCCGCGAGAGGCTGTTCAATGTTCAAGCCGGCGCCCGCCTTGAAGCGCTTTTTTCGATCGGCCGTAATGTCCGGCGTATTTCCGGAGAGCAAGCCGAGAGCCACAGCCTCGTCATATTTTCCGAGATACGCCAAGTCGCCGTAACCTAAGAATTTGATCTTGGCTTCCTGACCAAGGAGCAGCGAATGGCGCGCCTCGAATTCGACGACGGGCATGAATTGACGAAAAAGCGCGGGCTCGATCGCCTCGCCATTGGGAATGAGGGATGTCTGAAAAACACCGGCGCGCGCCGTCCACCAGTCCTGCTTCCACTCCGCCGTCGCCCCATGCGTATAGCCCCAGGAGTCGGCGGCGTAGTCGAAGGCGCCCATGTCGAGGACAGACCAGTTCAGAAATCCACTTCGGCCATCGTGAGCGTATTTGTTGTCGTCGAAGATATCCACAACGGAATATTTGCCGATTGTGAGTGTGAGACGGTTCGTGTCGACCGAGTTGGCTAGCTGATTTTGGCCCGCCTCGATTTTCTCACTCTCTCCACCAAGGCCGATTGTCTGGCGCAGAAAATATTTCTGGAAACGCAAATACGGTCGCGCATGGCCGACCTTATAGGCTTCGGCGCTGGGAAAGCCGGCGATACCGAGCGTGCTGCTGAGGCCATAGCCCTCGTCTATCTCCGGATCGACGTAGACTTCGCCTCCTTGCCACAAACGCAAGCCGAGGAAAGCGGTCGCAGATACGGTGGCGCGCGCCTGACCGCCGGACGGGGCCAAGCTATTGGTTCCCGAATAAAGGGCGCGGAATTTCGGATAGCCTTGCACGACGCCGGTAATTTGACCGTGCACGCTATATTGCTCGGGAGTATCCGCCGGTTTTTCGTCCTTCTCACGTTCCGAGCCAGCTGATTTCTTCTTCGACTTTTTGTTCGCTTTCGGATCATCCCGTTCGTCGGCGGAAATCGAATGCTCGTCCGGCTCTGCGGTGAGGTTCATATCTCCGAATCGATAGCTCATGCCAAAGCGTAGGATGTGGCTTTCCGCCCACCTTTGGGAGGCGTAATCGAAAGCACTCCCATTGTCGAAGACCTCGCTGTTGTGCGATTGATTCAGGAACAAATATTCGGCGCGGGCTGACCAGTTCGGGGCGAGGGCGTACTCGACGCCAGCGCCAAAGAGATATTTCGTTCGCGACGAAGCCGAGAGACCGCTCGTGAACACATTGCCCGGCGCGCCGCCATTGAGTGTCAGTGTGGAAGCCCCACGCCAGCCGCCGCTCGCCACGCCTCCAGTGGCGTAGAAAAGCATTCGGTCGACCGCAAAACCGAGCCTTCCACGTAAACTCCCAAAATAGGCGCCGCTCGGATCTGCGGTCAGCGTGTAGGAGCCGACTCCCCGGAGCAAATAGACCGGGGGCGCAGGAAAAGTTCCGATCGGACCGCGTCGGCCATCGAGAAAGCTCAGTTCAGTTTCGATCCCATAGACCCAATTTCCATATTGCCAATTGTAGCCAGCCTGCGCGCCGAAAGTTGCGCCGGGGCGCTCACGACCCTGCGGGTAGAGGTCGAAGAGACTGCTGTCCGCAGGACTCACGGATCGAAATCGTTCGGTCCGATGCAACGGAACTCCTGCCCCGAGACTGACGCCGAAATAGAAGCCTGCCCAGCAGAAGGCCGGAGGAACGGCAGTCCGCGCATCGGCGGCGCCAGCGGGTCCGACCGCGCTCAGCATCGCAGTGATAACGATTCCAGCCGTCGAATAGCGCATTGTCGTTTTCATCGAAGAAGACTCATTTTTCACGACACAGCTGCGATGCTCTCTCTCGAGTCCAAGAGTGAAATCATACGAAGCGTCGTATCAAACTGGATCGATCGCCTTCGGCCCGAGATTTTTGGACGTGAGCCAGAGAGACGATCGCCGCGGAATTTCGCCTGCTAAGCGTCGAGACGCGTTTCGTCGACATTTCGAGACTCCTTCGCTGGATGATAAGCCCTCGAGAACTTCTGACGAAGCGCCGGCGCGACGACGAGCAGCATGATCGGTCCGAGCAGCATGCCGCCGACGACGACAGTCGCCAATGGCCGCTGTACCTGTGAGCCGATGCCATTCGAAACGGCGGCGGGAAAGAGGCCGACGCCCGCCGATAACGCGGTCATCAGCAGCGGCCTCATGCGTTGCTCCGCGCCATGGAAAATCGCTTCTCGGAATTCCATCCCCTGGATCGTCAGCTCTCGGAAATAAGTGATGTTCAATATTCCGTCCATCACGGCGACGCCGAACAGGGAAATGAAGCCGATCGCCGCCGAGACGCTGAAGTTCTCACCGGAGACATAGAGGGCGATCACGCCGCCAACGATCGCGAAGGGAATGCCCGCGAGCGCCAGCAGGCTGTCGCGAAGTGAATTGAACAGACTGTAGAGAAGCGAGAAGATGAGCAGGAAGGACAAAGGCACGACGATGGCGAGGCGCGTCTTGGCCTGTTGCAGATTGCCGAATTCGCCGGCCCAGAGAATTTGATAGCCTGGCGGAAGCGCGACTGCGTTCGCGACCTTCGCCTGGGCCTCCGCCACAGTCGAGGCGAGATCGCGGCCACGGATGTTGAATTTCAGTGGGACGTAGCGGCGGCTCCGTTCACGATAGATGAAAGATGCGCCGGTATCGAGGGAAATGGCCGCGAGCTCGCGCAGCGGAACATAGGCGTTCGTCATGCTTCCCGGAGGCGTATAGCCGACCTTGATGTCTCCGATCGCAGCGAGCGTCGTCCGATATTGCGGGGCGAGGCGCACAACGACCGCGAACTGCCTATCGCCCTCGAGCACGGTCGTTGCGTTCGTTCCGCCCATCGCGGCTTGCACGATCGTATTGACGTCACCCGAGTTGAGTCCGTAGCGCGCCGCGCGCTGACGGTCGACTTTGATATTGAGATTGGGCTGCCCGAGCGTGTGGAGAAGCTCGAGATCCTCGACGCCAGCGACGGTTCGGATCTGCTCGCGCACCTTCTCGGCCAGCTTTTCGAGAGTCACGAGATCCGAGCCGACGACTTTCACCGAATTGGCGCCCTTCACGCCAGACAGGGCTTCGTCGACATTATCCTGAATATACTGCGAAAAGCCGAAGACGACGCCCGGCAGCTCTTCTTCGAACTCCTTCTGGAGCTCCGCCGTGAGCTTTTCTTTCGTGAAACCGCGCGGCCATTCATCGAACGGTTTCAACGGCGCAAAAATCTGCACGTCCGAGAAGGCCGACGCGTCGCTGCCATTGTCGGGACGCCCATGTTGCGTCACGACCGTGATGATCTCGGGATGGCGCATAAGAATCTCGCGCATTTTGCGGGTCGATTCGACGCCGGATTCGAGCGACATGGTTGAAGGGAGAGAGGCGCGAATCCAGTAATTGCCCTCCTCGAGCGCGGGCAGGAATTCACTACCGAGACGTGTCGCCAGAAACAGACCGAGCGCGAGGAACAGCGCGCCGGCGCCGATTGCGAGCCCGACATTGTCGAGCGCCCATCGCAGCATCGGAGTATAAGCTCCACGCATCCGGCGAACAATGATTGTCTCTGTCTCCGCGACGCGTGTGGGAAGGACGATCGACGCGAGCACGGGAGTCACGGTGAAGGTCGCGAGCAGAGCGCCTGCAAGCGCATAGGCGTAGGTTCTCGCCATCGGTCCGAAGATCTGCCCTTCGACGCCCGTCATGGTGAATAAGGGTAGAAAAGCGGTGACCGTGATCGCCGCCGTGAAGAAGACCGCACTGTCGACCTGTAGCGCGCTGACGAAGATGAGCCGGAGCCGATTGGTCCAGCGGCGCACGCTGCCGTGGCTACCGGTCGCCGCGGTAGGATCGGGACCCCAAAAGCCTTCCGTGAGATGTTGCAGGAGACGATTTCGCGCCGGGCGATCCGCCTGGAAATTACGAAAGATGTTCTCGACGAGGATGACGGCGGAATCGACGATGATTCCGAAATCGACCGCCCCGAGCGACAGGAGGTTGGCGTCCTCTCCCTGCGCCACGAGCAGAATGATCGCGAAGAACAGGGCGAAGGGAATATTCACGCCGACGATAATCGCGCTACGCAGATCACCGAGAAAAATCCACTGGATGAAGAACACGAGCAGGCAACCGAACACGAGATTGTGAAGGACAGTATGCGTGGTGACGGCGACGAGCGAGCCGCGATCGTAGAAAGGGACGAGCTTCACGCCGGGCGGAAGAGACCCGTCGGAGTTGATTTTTTCGACCTCGGCCGCGACCTTCGGCAGAATCTCGTTGGTGTGCTGCGTGCGGCCCATGACGACGATCGCCGCAGCAACGTCGTCGTCGTGGTCGCGTCCGAGTATGCCGAGACGCGGAACATGTCCGACAGTGACCCTCGCGACATCCTTGATTTGAACCGGCACGCCGTTCGATTGCGTGAGAACGACATTCTCGATGTCGTCCGTTCGGTAGCCTTTCGTCAGATCGTCATTGCCGCCGTCGTCGATGAGGCCAACGCCGCGAATATTCACCGATTGCTGGCCAAGCTCGATCTCCCGGCCGCCGACATTGACATTTGCGTTGCCGAGAGCTGCGATGACCTGTGGAATGGTGACATTATAGGCCTCGAGCTTGCCGAGATCGACCTCGACGCCGAACTGCTTCGTCGTACCGCCCCAGGAATTGATCTGAACGACGCCAGGGATGGTGAGCAGCCGCCGCGTGGCGATCCAGTCCTGAACAGTCCGAAGATCGGTCAAGGTGAAATGCGGCGGCCCGACCAGCTGATAGCGGAAAATCTCGCCGACGAGGCTCGACTGCTGGATGACGGGCGAGACATTGTTCGGAAGCGATGCGCCTTGCTGCAGCGCGATCGCCGCCTGCGCATAGGCGAAATGATAATCCGTCCCATATTCGAAAGTGACGCGAACGAAGCTCAGGCCGTAGAAGGAGGTCGAACGAATGTTCGTCACGCGCGGCGTCGGGTAGAGCGCGATCTCCATCGGCATAGTATAATATTTTTCCATCTCCTCGGCGGAGAGGCCCGGCGCCTGCGCGGTGATCTCGAGGATGACGGGCGCCGGATTTGGGTAGGCTTCTATATTGAGCCGCGTAAAAGCTGTCACGCCGGCGACAATGAACACGCCGACCGCGAGAACGACGACCGCGCGACGCGTCAGCCCGAATTCGAGAATGGATTTCAGCACGGGGCAACCTCGTTCGATCAGCGGCGCGCTATTCAGCCGCGCCGATCGCGGCGAGGTTGTCGAGAAAGACAGCGCCTTTCGAGACGATGAGCTCGCCGACGGAAAGGCCTTGCTCAATTTGGTCGAAACCGTTCTGGCGCAAGCCGATCTTGACTGTCCTCTGCTTGAAGCGTCGGCGATCCTGCGTGATCCAAGCGGTCATGGTTCCGTCGCTTTTGCGGACGATTGCGCTTTCGGGAGCCGCCGGCGCGCGAAACGACGCCCCGACGCGAATGACGAAGTCGGCGAACATTCCGGCGCGAAGCAGATGATCGGGGTCCTTGATCTCCGAGCGCACGAACATGCGCCGGGTGGTCGGATCGACAGAGGGTCCGAGCACGGTGATCGCTCCATGAAATTCTCGATCCGGATAAGCGGCGACGCTGACATGAACGTCCTGTCCGACACGCAGCAGCGGGGCGTCGCTCTCCACGACATTCGCCAGCATCCACATGGTCGACGTATCGGCGACTGCATAAGGCGCCGGGGCGACGCCGGGCTGGACGAAGAGGCCCGGCGACGCGGCCCGAGCCGTGACATAGCCAGCGAGCGGGCTCTTCACGATGAGGCGCGGATCCGCGCGCCGCTCTGCGACGATCTTGTCGATCTCTTCCTCGGTCTTGCCGAAGATGCGAACCGCGTCCCGCGCCGACTTCAGAGTACCTTCGGCCGTCTGCTGATCGGAGATCGTCTGGTCGACCGCTTGTTGCGAAACGCCACCGATCTTGACCAGCGACTTGACACGGTTGAGCGAGCGCGTCTGGAGCGTGAGCACGCCAGACGCGGCGATCAGATTGGACCCCGCCTGCAATAGGTCCGGGCTATCGATGGTGAAGAGGACCTGATCCTTTTCGACACGGTCTCCGATATTGAAATAGGCGTCGATGATCCGTCCCTGATAGGGCGTGAAGACCTGAACGAGGCGGTTCTGGTTGAAATCGATGCTCCCGACGGCTCGTCGTTCTTCGCCGAAAATGCGCTCGTCCACCTTTTCGATCTCGAGCGCGCCGGCCTGTTTATCGTTCAGTCCGATTTCCGTTTCGGCTGAAGCTCTCACCTTCGGACGTGGATATCCGTCGTCTTGTTGACGGAACGCCCAATTCGAGAGGGCGAGGGCGACGAGGACCGCCGCAGCGAAGGCGCTCCCCTCGATGAGTTTTTTGCCCAGACGCATTTGACGGCCTTGTGAAACGGTCTCTCGGGACCGAGAGCGCATGTCTCGATTCCAATCATCCCAGTCTTTCTATGGGGCGCGGCAGTCGATCGGTCTACTGTGATTTATAACAGTAGACCCTGGACGGCAGGAGAACTACCTAACTATGAAGTCACGCGGTCCGAGCGCTCCTGTCTTCCCATTATCACGGAGCGACAGAAGCGAACGAAGACGTTCGATTAGAGCATGCTCGCGGAAGAGAAACTCGGATAGAGATGCAAGTCTTCGGCTCGTCCACTTCGAAAACGCACTGCGGGCGCCGGATTTTCCTCACGCTCTTGCCGATGTTTTCCGCGCTGGCGGGTTGCGCGGTCGGGCCGGACTTCGTATCGCCTTCCCCGCCGCCGACAGAAAAATCAACGTCGAATAAGGCTCCGGTTCTCGCCGGAGGACCAAGATTCGTCCCGGGCGCAGAAATCCCGAAGCGCTGGTGGCAGGTTTTCCACAACCGAGGCCTCGATCGGCTGATCGAAGCCTCGATCGAAAGCAATCCGACCTTGCAGTCGGCCGAAGCCGCGATAAGGGTCGCCTATCACAACGCCGAGGCGCAAAAGGGCGCGTTTCTCCCGACCGCCATTTTCAACTCCACGGACAGTCTCAATCTCCAGTCCAATAATCGATCGCTCGAAACGATCAATCAAAGCCTCTTCAACCAGGCCATGACTTCGCCGACCACCAACATCGGTCCTCCGAATTCGCCCTATGGCTTGCTGTTGAAGCAGCTCACCGTCGCCTACACGCTCGACATCTGGGGGCAGAATCTCAGAAGCGTCGAGGCGGCTGAGGCGCAGACGGATCAGCAGCGCTACCAGCTGGAGGCCGCCTATCTGGCTTTGACTGGCAATGTGGTGACGGCGGCGATCCAAGAAGCCGCGCTACGGGGACAGATCGAGGCAGTCCGCAGATCGATCGCGATGGAAAGGGAGATGCTGGGACTGCTGCGCAAGCAGTTCGAGGCCGGCTACGCCGCGCAGGCCGACGTGCTCACCCAGGAAGCGGCTCTCGCGCAGGCACTGCAGCTCTTGCCGCCGCTCGAAAAGCAATTGTCGCAGCAACGCGATCTGCTGACCGCGCTCGCCGGCCGATATGCGCCGAACGAGATCGCCGAGACCTTTCATCTCGGTTCACTTTCGTCGCCGCACGAACTGCCGATCAGCCTGCCATCGAAACTCGTCCGGCAGCGGCCCGACATTCGGGCGGCCGAAGCCAATGTGCACGAAGCTACCGCGCAAATCGGCGTAGCCATCGCGGCGCGGCTTCCGAATGTCACGTTGAGCGCGAATGGCGGGTACAGCGCCTATCGCCTCGCACAACTCTTCACGCCCGGCACTGAGCTCTATACGGCGTCGGCGGCTGTCACACATACGATCTTCGACGGCTTTTCGCTTCTCAACAAGCAGAGGGCGGCGGAGGCGAGCGTCCTCCAGGCGGACGCGCAATATCGCTCGACCGTCATTGTCGCATTCCAGAATGTCGCCGATGCGTTGCGCGCGCTCGAGGCGGACGCCAAAGCGGTGAAAGCCGCAGCCTACGGCGAAGCGACGGCAAAGAAGAGCCTCGACATCGTGCGCGCCGAGCTGCGTCTCGGGGCCGTCAATGTGCTCTCCGTATTGAACGCCGAGAACACCTATCTGGTGGCCTCAGTGGCGCGCGTCGTCGCGGAAGGGAACCGTCTATCGGACACAGCCGGGCTGTTCATCGCTCTGGGCGGCGGTTGGAAAGACGAAAATCTGCGGGACCTCCCGCCGAACGGACCAGACGGCCCGACCAAGGAGCAGATCGAGAAGTTGAGCACGCCGGCAAACGCCGGCCTGATGCCAGCGTTCGATTGAGCAATGACTAATGTTCGAGCAGCGACACTGAGCGCGCTTCGATGTCGTGTCATTCGTCCGCTCTCAAAGCGTCAGCGCTCGCCATCGGAGCCCCACCGATTGGACGCCGCCCAGAGGAACTCTGGGGATTGCATTGGTGGGGCTCGGCCAACGAAAAAGCGATCTTACGATCCTGGCCGAGGCCGTGACGGACTTTGACAGCGTTGTGGGCTTCGAGGAGGCCGAAACAGAGATCGGCTACAGCGGCGTCCATGTTTATGCCGTATTTACATCTCGTTGTGCGCACGCCCATTGTCAGACTGTGGTGGAACGGCGATGTGTTCCAGCCTATAATACGGACTCTCAGAGAGAGCGAGAATTCGGAGACCAAAAATGTCTGCGACCGACGGCCGGGCGACGATCCTCTGCATCGACGACGACTTCGAGACCTCTTCGTTGATCGCTGAAGAGCTCGAGGACCGCGGCTTCAACGTCGTTCTCGCGAGCAGCGGACAACAGGCATTGTCACTTCTGCCGGACATTCGGCCAGATCTCGTTCTTTCGGATATCAGCATGCCGTCGATGTCCGGATTCGAAGTGCTGGAAAATTTCGCGCGATCTGCCCCCCATATCGCGAGAACGCCTTTCGTGTTCTTGACCGCCATGAGCGACCGCGAGACCGAACTCAAAGGAAGAAGACTCGGCGCCGATGATTATGTTTCCAAACCGATCGACTTCGATCTGCTGCATGCGATCATCGACGCCAGACTGAGAGGCGGCGTGCGATTTTTCGTATCAGAAGCTCCACTGCACGAGCTCAATGAAAGAGAAGTCGAGACTTTGCTGTGGGCTGCGCGCGGCAAGACATCCGACGAGATCGCATCGATCATGAGCATCACGAAGCGAACTGTCGATTATCATCTAGACAACGCACGCAACAAGCTCGGCGTCGCGACTCGAATCGAGGCGGCGGTCAAAGCCACGCTCGTCGGATTGATCGAGCCTTAGAACGATGAAACTGACGCAATCGATAAAATTCCGGATGGTCGCATCCTTGTGGCTCTTGTTCGCTACGATCGCGAGCATCAGCATCTTCGGGTTGGGTCGTCTCGAACGAGTCAATCACGAATGGTCCGACATCCGTGATCGTTGGTTGAAGAGCACACGATATATCGGCGACCTCGACAATTTCACATCGGATTTCCGCGCAGCGGAGGGCGCTTTTCTCATAGCGGCGAGAGACGTCGACGCCATCGCCATAGAACGAGAGATGGAGTCCCTCGACGAGACGATTTCGAAAGCGCAGAGAGGATATGAGAGCATCCTTCACGACGAGATCGAATTGGCGGATTACCGGCTCTTCGAGAAGAATTGGAAATTATATCATGGTGAAGCGAAACACACGCTCGAGGTCATGACGAAGGGAGACAAGGCGGCGGCGGGATATCTCTTCATGTCGGCCTCCAGGGACGCATTTGCTTCGACGAGTGAGGCCCTCGGGAGGATATCTGACCGAACCAACACGCAAGCTCGCCTGGCGAGCGAGCGCTCCGACCACGCCATTCGAGAAGCTCGCGCGTTGATTATCGCCGCCGCCTTTCTCGGCGCGTCTATGGCCCTCGGGATCATGCTTTACGTAACTCGACAGATAACCGACCCTCTATTGGAACTCGCCGCCAGCATGCGGCGTCTGTCGAGGAACGAAACCGATATTCAAATCCGGAGCACCGAGCGACCTGATGAGCTTGGAGAAATGGCGCGCTCCGTCGTGGTTTTTCGTGACAATGCGATCGAGCTTCAGGTCAATCAGCAGGCCCTTGCGACCGAAGCCTCCATGCTCGAGGAGAAATTGGAGCATGAGCGGCGTCTGAGCGAAAATCAGCGCAATTTCATCTCGATGGTGTCGCATGAGTTTCGAACGCCGATGACGATCATCGATGGGCATGCTCAGCGTTTGTTGAACGCTCGTCCTGCGCCTCGGGACGAGGTGGTTATCGAGCGAGCCAACAAGATCCGCGCCGCCGTGAGGCGGATGAGCGTCATGATCGAAGGACTGTTGCAAACCAGTCGTGTGATCGAGAGTCCGAGTCTCTACTTCCATCCGACCGACCTCGACATGTCCGCGGTGCTGAAGGAAGTTTGCGATCTGCATCGCGAAATTTCGTCCACCGTCTCAGTGCTCGAAAAATACAGCGCTGAAAAACTGCCCTTTTATGGGGACAGGAATCTTATTTGTCAGGTATTCAGCAACTTAATCGGAAATGCGATCAAATACTCCTCTCCTGGAGGCACGGTGCGAGTTGAGGTCCGCGGCAGGCGGACTGCCTTGCAAGTTTTTGTCACGGATAGCGGAATAGGGATCCCGCGCCGTGATGTCGATAGTATCTTTTCGAGATACTATCGGGCAAGCAATGTTTCCAGTATCACGGGTACCGGCGTCGGCCTCTACCTGGCAAAGATAGTCGTGGAATTACACGGTGGCGTCATTAAAGTGAGAAGCCGTGAGGGAAGAGGCTCGATCTTTTTTGTTTCACTTCCTTTGGAAGCAACTGGGCGAGCTCGATGAACCGTCAGAGAAAGCGTTTCAGCGATTGCTGAAACACCTTCTGAGGCAGAGCCCTCCGGCTTCCACAGGAATTTCGGCCAACGTCCGTCAGACGCCTTCCCTCCAGCCTCCCGCTATGCTCGAAATCATTGTGTGGACATGAGTATACCGATGCGTGGCGCAGAGCCGGGCCGCAGGTTTCATCGAGAGGCGCCGGGCTCTACCATGACGCCGCCCGGCCACCGGAGGAACGGTTGAGATACTCTCGATGAACCGCAAGATCGCCCGAATTGTTTTGGCTCTGCTAATCATCGGCGCGGCCTCGGCGGGCTATTGGTGGTGGCGCAGCCGTACGCCCGCTCTGCCAGCCTATGTCTCGCGAGCGAACGGGCGGTTGGAGATGACGCGCATCGACATTGCCGTCAAATATGCGGGGCGCATCATCGATCTGCCGATCCGTGAGGGCGATGTCGTGCGTCCGGGGTCAGTGTTGGCTCGGCAGGATACGGCAGAGATCAAAGCGCAGATCGCCGGCGCCGAAGCGCAGCGTCAGCGCGCCATCAGCGCCATAGGACGCGCCGAGGCGGAGCTCGACGTCCGCCGCAACAATCTGCGGCTCGCCGGCCTCGAGATGACCGAGACCGCGACAATGCGCGGCAAGGCGCTCGTCTCGCAGGTCGAACTCGACCGGCGCCGTATCGCGAAGGATGCGGAAGCCGCCGGCGCCGCCGCCGCCGAGGCCGGCGTGAAGGAGGCGCGCAACGCGCTCTCGGAGGCGGAGGCGCAAATCGCCCGATTGAAGGTCATTCTCGACGAGACGACGATACGCGCCCCGGTGAACGGGCGCATCGAATATCGAATCGTGGAGAAGGATGCGGTTCTTCCTTCCGGCGGGCGAATCGCCTCGCTGCTCGAGACGGACGACGTCTATATGACCGTCTTCTTCCCCATGGCGGTGGCGGGCCGGCTGACGATCGGCGACGAGGCGCGCGTCGCCCTGGACGCGTTCGACGGGCCGCCTTTGCCGGCGATCATCTCCTTCGTCGCGGCCGAAGCGCAATTCACGCCGAAATATGTGGAGACCGCCAGCGAGCGCGAGAAGCTCGTCTATCGCGTGAAGCTCAGAATTCCGGTCGAGGCCGCCCGCCGTCTCGACGGCAGGCTGAAAGCCGGCATGACCGGCAATGGCTATGTGCGCGTCGACCCGACAGGCCGCTGGCCGTCCTCGCTCGCTCTCGGACACGCCAAATGACGGGCGCGGAGAAGACGAAGACGCAGCCCGCGATCCAGATCTCGGGTCTCTACCATGACTATGGGAGCGTCCGCGGGCTCGAGAATGTCTCACTGTCCTTGCCGGCGCGCGCGACGATCGGGATGATCGGCCCGGACGGCGTCGGCAAGTCTACGCTGCTCGGCGTCATCGCCGGGGTAAAGAAGATTCAGGAAGGAGCGGTCCTCGTCTTGGGGGCCGATCTGCGCGAACGACGGGAGAGAGAGGCCTTTCTCCCGCATGTCGCCTTCATGCCGCAGGGGCTCGGCCGCAATCTCTATCCGACGCTGTCCGTCTACGAGAACATCGACTTCTTCGGCCGCCTCTTCGGCCTCGGCGCAGGGCGGCGCGACGCGCGCATTCGCCGGCTGCTTCGGGCGACGGGCCTCGATCCATTTCCCGATCGGCCCGCGGGAAAACTCTCGGGCGGCATGAAGCAGAAGCTCGCGCTCTGCTGCGCGCTCGTGCATGACCCGCAGCTCCTGATCCTGGACGAGCCGACGACGGGCGTGGATCCTCTGTCGCGCCGTCAATTCTGGGAGCTCGTCGACGAGCTGCGCAGCGAAAGCGACCAGATGACGGTGATCGTCGCCACCGCCTATATGGAGGAGGCGGAGCGCTTCGAATATCTCGTGGCGATGGATCACGGGCGCGTTCTCATCGCGGACGCCAAGACGGATGTGCTCGCCCGCACAGGCGCGGCGACGCTCGAGAAAGCCTATGTCTCGCTGCTGCCGGAGAGCCGACGCGCGCAGGCGTCGGGCGTGGAGATCCCGCCCTATCGCGACCCCGGCGGCGCGCCAGCGATAGAGGCGGAGGCGCTGACCCGTCGTTTCGGCGATTTCGTCGCAGTCGACAATGTGAGCTTTCGCATCGGTCGCGGCGAGATATTCGGCTTTCTGGGCTCCAACGGCTGCGGCAAATCGACGACGATGAAAATGCTGACCGGCCTGCTGGACGCAACGAGCGGGACGGCGAAGCTGCTCGGCCGAACGATCGACGCCGGCGACATGCAGACGCGGCTGCGCGTCGGCTACATGTCGCAATCCTTCTCCCTCTACGAAGAATTGACGGTGCGGCAGAATTTGACCCTGCACGCGCGGCTCTATCGCGTCGGAGGCGATCGCGCGCAGGCGCTCGTCGACGCCGCGCTGGTCGATTTCGCGCTCGCGGAACATGCGGACTATTCGCCCGCTTCTCTGCCGCTCGGCATTCGCCAGCGCCTTCAGCTCGCCGCCGCCTGCCTGCATTCGCCGGAGGTGCTGATCCTCGACGAGCCGACGTCCGGCGTCGATCCCGGCGCGCGCGATATGTTCTGGCGTCATCTCATCCGCCTCTCGCGCGAGAAGCAGGTGACGATCTTCCTTTCGACGCATTTCATGAACGAGGCGGAGCGCTGCGATCGCATATCGCTCATGCATCGCGGAAAGGTTCTGGCCGTCGGCGCGCCGGACGAGCTGCGGCGGGAGAAGGACGCGGCGACATTGGAGGATGCATTCATCCTCTATCTCGAGCAGGCGGAGGCGAGCGCGTCGGCCGCAGCTCCGCGCCTTTCGCCATCACCGGGCGAAGCATCGCCGCCCGAGCCGGCGCCGACCGAGATATTCGACGATCGCGCGACCGGCTGGGCGGGACGCATCCTCGCCTTTGCGCGCCGCGAGACGATGGAGCTCGCGCGTGATCCGGCTCGTCTCGCCTTCGCGCTGCTCGGCCCGATCGTTCTTCTGCTGGTCTCAGCCTACAGCATCTCTTTCGACGTCGAGAATATTCGCTTCACGAATTTCGACAGCGATCAGACCTTCGCCAGCCGGGAATTCCTGCGCAGCTTCGCCGGCTCGCGCTATTTCGTCGAGATGGCGCCCTCGCGCAGTCATGCGGATATGGAGGCGCGTCTGCGCAGCCACGAAGCCCAGCTCGCCATAGAGATTCCGCCCTCCTTCGGCCGCGACCTCGAAGCCGGCCGGCAGCCCGAGGTCGGCTTTTTCATCGATGGAGCCGCGCCTTTCACCGCCTCGAACATTCGCGCCTATGCGACGGGCGTCGTCCTCGAATATGTCACGAATCTCGATCGCGCGAGAGCCGCGAGCTCGCTGCCGATCTCCGTCGAGCCTCGCTTCATCTACAATCAGGAGTTCCGCAGCATTTATGCGATCACGCCCGGCGTCGTCATGCTGGCGTTGATCCTGATCCCGACGATGCTGACGGCGCTCGGCGTCGTCCGCGAGAAGGAGATCGGCTCCATCGTCAATCTCTACGCCTCTCCCGCCACGATCGGCGAGTTTCTCGTCGGCAAGCAATTGCCCTATGTCGGCGTGGCGATGGTCTCCTATGTGAGCCTGACGCTCATCACCGTATTCATCCTCCGCGTGCCGCTGCACGGCTCTTTTCTGGCGCTCTCGCTCGGCGCGCTGCTGTTCATTCTCGCGGTGACGGCGCTCGGCCTCTTGATATCGGCCTTTGTGCGCTCGCAGGTCGCGGCGATCTTCGGCACGGCAATCATCTGCCTCATCCCCTCGGTGAATTTCTCCGGGCTGCTCTATCCGATCTCGACGCTCACCGGCGGCGCTTACGCCGTCGGCGTCGGCTTTCCCTCCTCCTGGTTCCAGATCGTGAGCCTCGGCTGCTTCACAAAGGGGCTCGGCCTGTCGAGCTTTGCTCCGAACTATCTCGCGCTCGGCGGCTTCGCGGCGCTGTATCTCATCGGCGCGCGGCTTCTGCTCCGCAAGCAGGAGGCGTAGCGATCCATGGGACGCTGGCTCGTCAATGTCGCTCTGCTCAGCGGGAAGGAGCTCCGCAGCCTGCTGCAGGATGTGACGCTGATGGCGCTCATCGTCTTCGCCTTCACCGCCGCCGTTCATCTGATGTCCGAAGGCGTGAAGGCGGAGGTCTCGCACGCCTCCGTCGCCATCATGGACGGCGATCATTCGGAATTGTCGCGGCGGCTGCGCGATGCGATCCTTCCTCCCTATTTCATCGCGCCCGAAGAAATTGCGAGGGAGGATGTCGTCGCCGCGATGAACCAGAGTCGCTATATTTTCGTGATCGAGATTCCCCCGCGTTTCGAGGCCGACGTGCTCGCGGGACGCAGGCCCGTCGTGCAGGTTCTGGTCGACGCCACGGCGATGACGCAGGCGGGCCTCGGCGCCGGCTATCTGAACGAGATCTTCGTCGTCGAGACGCAGAAGTTCCTTGGCGCGAAGAGCATAGAGTCGAGCCTGCCGATCCGCGTCATCAGCCGCATAGAATTCAACCCCAACACCGATTCCTTCTGGTTCACCTCCGTGATGCAGATCGTCGTCAATCTGACGGTCCTGTCGATCATCCTGGTCGGCGCCGCCGTGATCCGTGAGCGCGAGCATGGGACGATCGAGCATCTGCTGGTGATGCCGGTGCGGGCGAGCGAGATCGCCATTGCGAAGATCATGACCAATGGCCTCGTCATTCTCGCGGCGACGATGCTCTCGCTCTGGCTCGTCGTGCAGAAATGGCTGGGCGTGCCGATCGCGGGCTCGGTCGGCCTCTTCGCCTTCGGCGCTCTGCTCTATCTCTTCTCCGTCACCTCGCTCGGCATGTGGCTGGCGACGCTCGCTCCGACGATGCCGCAATTCGGTCTGCTCTCCGTCCCGGTCTACGCCATCGCCTATCTCCTCTCGGGCGCCGCGACTCCGGTCGAGAGCATGCCGGAGGCAGTGCAGGCGATCGTGAGATTCGCGCCGACCACGCAATTCGTCTCGATGACCCAGGCGGTCCTCTATCGCAGCGCCGGGCTCGATACGGTCTGGCCGCAGATCGCGGTGGTGATCGCCTCGGGGGCGATGTTTCTGTCGCTCGCTCTGTCGCGCTTCCGCTCCATGCTGGCGAGGCAGGGATGAAGCGCGCCGCCATCGTCATATCCCTTCTCGTCGTCGGCTGTCGCGAGCTCGACGTCACGCCGCCGTCGCCGACCGTCGTGGCGCCGTCGGCATTCGACGAGACGTCGTCGATCGGCGCGCCCTCCGCTTCCCCTTACCTCGCCCATTGGTGGACAGTCTGGCGCGATCCGCTGCTCGACCGCCTGATCGACGAGGCGCTCGCCGGCAACCCAGATCTGCGCATTGCGAAGGCGCGAGTCGAGGAGGCGCGCGCTTTGGTCACAGTCGCGGAATCGGCTCTCTATCCGACGCTCGGCGCCGACGCCGGTCTCTGGGAAGCGGATGTGAAATGGCGCAATCCGGTCGTCGGTTTCATCCCCGGCAAAGCGCGCCGTGTCGACGCCCATATCGGCGGCCTCGCGGCGAGCTGGGAGCCGGATATTTTCGGCGGCCGCAGCTATGATGCCGAAGCCGCCCGCGCCAACGCCGCTGGCGTCGAGGAGCAGTCGAACGGCGCGCGAATGATCGTCGTGTCCGAGGTAGCCCAAAACTATCAAGACGCCAGAGGGCTGCAGCGGCGGCTTCTCGTTCTCGACCATTCCATCGAGACTCTCGGCGAACTTCTTCGCTATGTGGAGGCTCGTTACCACGCCGGGCAGGCGGTCGCCTATGACGTGACGCTGGTTCGCGAACGATTGGAAACCCAGCGAAGCAAGCGGCCGGATCTCCTTTCCGCGCTCGAGACGCGACAACGCCGGCTCGCGGTTTTGACCGGCCGCCCGCCGGAGCCACCCGTCCCGCTGCCGACGCCCGGGCCTTTCTTCGTCCCGCGGCCTCCGCAAGGACAGCTCCCGAGCGAGGTGCTGGAGCGTCGCCCCGATGTGCGCGCACGCGTCGACGCCGTGCGCGCACGCGTCGCCAGCCTGACCAGCGCGAAGACGGATCTGCTGCCGCGCTTCCAGATCGAATTCCTCGGCCAGGACGGCCGGCTGCATTTTCAGGGAATCCCTGGACTTCAAGGCACGGGCGGCCTAGTCGGCCTCACCGCGCATTTGCCGATTTTCACCGCCGGGCGCATCGAAGCCAATATAGCGGCGAGTGACGCGCGCCTCGAAGCGGCGGTCGCCGATTACGACAAATCCGTCCTGCATGCGCTCGAGGATGTCGAGAACGCCTATGGCAGACGCCGCGGATTGGATCGCCGCAGCGAGCATCTTTACGTCGCGCTCGTCGGCGCGCGACGCAATCATCAAATATCGAGAGGGCTATACGAAGGCGGACGTAAGACTTTCGGAGACGTGCTGAATGCAGAGCTCGACGTCTTCGAGCGCGAGAACGATTTGCTGGAAACCCAGATGGCGCAATCCGCCATGACGATCCAACTCTATCGCTCGCTGGGCGGCGGCTGGTGAGTGTCGTGATCGGCGCCGGCGCCTCGCACTTCCTCCCGTCCGTGACGAAGCTGACGCGGCTGCTCCTACCGCGACAGACGCGCGCAATATCGGCGCTCGAGACATCGAGAATTTCGATTGGACGGCGCCTCGGCTCGGACGCGAGCGGATCGCATAATTCGGCTTGCCGGAGCGACGTCATAGAGCCTAGCGTGCGCGAATGAAACGAGGAGGCCGTCGCAATGAGCACGCTTACCAAGCTCGCGCTCGGCATGATGGGGCGGTTGCGTCCGAAACCAGCGCGAGACGCCGCAGCGGCGCAGATTGCGCTTCCCCCTCCACACAAGGACGGCGGCATGCCATTGTTGGAGGCGCTCGCCGAACGGCGTTCGTCCCGGGAATTCGCGCCTGACGAACTGCCGTTGCAGCTCTTGTCCGACCTGCTGTGGGCCGCCGACGGCGTGAATAGAGCCGAAGGCGGACGGACTGCGCCCTCCGCTTTGGACGCTCAGGAAATCGACGTCTATGTCGCGCTGCCCTCTGGGGCTTATCTTTATGTCGCCGCCACGCACGCCCTCGAGCTGGTCGCAGCGAGCGACATGAGGCGCGTGACCGGCTATCAGGATTTCGTCGACGAAGCGCCGCTCGATCTGGTGTTCGTCGCCGACCATGCGAGAATGGCGCTCGTGCCGGTCGCTCAACGCGAGAGCTTCGCCTCGGTCGCGGCCGGCGCGATCTCGCAGAATGTGTATTTGTTCGCGGCGAGCGCGGGCCTCGCCACTGTGATCCGCGCCTGGATCGATCGCGAGGCGATCGCGCAGGCGCTGGGGCTCAGCCACGACCATCAGGTGCTTTTGTCGCAGACGATCGGCTATCCGAAGAAGATGGAGTGAACTCCCGATGCGCATCGACCCGGCCTTCCATTCGACCTCGACGGCAATCAGGCTCCCATCGGGCGGCGCGTGAGCTGTCGCGCAGCATCGAGGTGGCGCGCGGACTCCAATTCGATCTTCGAGCGATCAAGCATCGTTTGGGTTCCATCCTCGGGTTCGAGCGATTTCGACATGTGGCTATCGCCATAGCCGGCGTCGACCTCATGCATCGCTGCGATTCCGAAACGCAACGCGGCTTTGCGATCCCTCTTGGCGGTCAACAGAAAATCGACTGTCGCGCCTGCGTTGTCGACGGCCCGATACAGATATTTCCAGCAGCCTTTGACTTTCACGTAGGTCTCATCGAGACGCCAGCTGGATCCAATCGTGCGCTTGCGAGCACGGAACTGTTTCTCCAGCAAAGGCGCAACTTGACGACCCAGCGGTTGAGCGTGGAGTGGTCGACTTCGACGCCTCGCTCTTCCATCATTTCCCCTCTATTCCACCTGCCCCAGCCCCGCGATCATAGCCCCAACCGGCCCGCGAGAAAAAAATTCGGGACAGAGCCCATAACGCCATGCTCGGATAGATGGACCCGTAGGGCGTTGATCAGCTGCGTGCGTTGACGCACGAACAGGTCGCGCGTTCGAGAGACCATCGCTCCGGCCTGCTGCCGGATGGTCTTGGCGGAGACGAACCGCATGGTCGGCCGCACCGCCGCCTCCGCGATCGCCTCCACATCGGCGGCGGCGTTCTTCTAGCGCTCGACGAGCGGCTTGACGTAGATCGGAGGAATCAGCCGAACCGAGGACCCCAGCGCATCGATCTCCCGCGCCCAATAGTGCGCCGTCGCGCAGGCTTCCATCGCCACGATGCAACGCGGCACAATGCCCAGGAATGCCAGAAGCTGGCCTCGCGTCACCTTTCTCCGAAAGCCTATACTGCCGTCCGCGGGGGCATCCACTCCATCAGTTCTCAATGGAAATCCTGGGTCAAATCTCGACGGAAATCGACAAGGCGCCCATCGCGTTGTAGTTTGCGCCGGGCGAAAGCCGGAACAGTCGAAAAGCGACGAATGTATAAGTGTCCAAAACGCCGTCGATCTTCTGAAGCTTGTTCACGACGAAAGACCCTTCGTCGTCGTCGTCGCGCAGGTAGAATTTCGCCAACAGATCGAATTGACCAGAAATCGAATATATCTCTGAGGTTTCCTCCAGATGGTCGACGATCTTCTCCGAGACGTCGAACGTCTGCCCTTTCGAACATTTTATTTGTACAAAAAGCGGCTTCATGGGCTCAATCCTCATGATAATATTACCCTTGAGAACATAAGCATTGACGAAATCCAGACTTCATCCCGAGCGTCACGGCGCTCGCTGTTCGAGCGCCGATCGAGCCTCGTCCGCCGCATGCTCGTGCGGCGCGCGCGCTCGGCCGGCCGCTTCGGCCTTCTCGATCGCATAGAGCAGGAAGGCGCAGGCGGCCGCGCTGAACACGCTGTAATTGAGCGGCAATTTGAGCCCCGTGAAGAGGGCCATCGCCGCTCCGAAAATCGTCAGCAGAACGCCGCTCGCGAGATAGACCGGCAGCAGCCAGACGCCGACGATCAGAAAGATTCCGAGAGCGAGCTCGACGAGCGTCGCCGCCCAGGCCAACGCAGGCACGAGATGTGCCGGCAGCCAGGGATTGAGCGCGGCGACCGCCGGATAGAAGCCTCCCATGCTGCCCCAGTCGACGCCTGGACTGCCGATGATCGACCAGAGGCCCCATCTGTCGGCCACAGCCGAAAGGAAAGCCGCCGCGAGCGCCAGTCGCGCCGCCAATGTGAAATTCGCCGAAATCATATCTCGACCTCCCCCGATATGGCGCGCGTCCGTCCGGGCGCCGGCTCCATTTCGCGAGCGATGAGCTGCGTCTCGACGCCGCCTTCGAACTCGGCGAACCATTCCGGATCGAGACGACGCAGCTCCGCCGCACCGATCCGCCCGGAGCGCGTGAGAAGGCCGTAGGCGAAGCGATCGGGGCCGCGAGCGATCAGCTCGGTCGGGAGCGTCTCGAACCAGCGCATGGACCTGTTCGCGGCGTCGTGGAGATGCGCGGCCGCCGCCTTGCGATTCGCCTCATAGGCGGCAAGCGCCTCCGGGACCGGAAGCGTGTCCAGCGTGAGCGCGCGCGACAGCTCGGCGGCGTCGTCCAGAGCGAGGCGCGTTCCGGACCCGATCGAATAATGCGCGCTATGGGCCGCATTGCCGAGCAGAACCATATTCCCCGCGCTCCATCTCGCGCAGTCGATTTTCTTGAAATTCGTCCAGGACGAGGTGTTGCGCCGCCCGTCGCCGGCGAGAATCTTCGCGCCCTCGAGCTGCCGCGAGAAGATGCGCCTACAGGCTTCGACGCTCTCTTCGAGCCCGCCGCGGTCGAAGCCGAGCGCGCGCCAGACGGTCTCGGCGCATTCGACGACGAAGGTCGAATAGCCGTCCTCGAATTGATAACAATGCGCCCAGATATATCCGCCCGGCGTCTCCTCGAAGATGAAGCGAAATTGATCGCCCATGCTCTTGGCGACCCCGAGCCAGATATATTTGTTGGGCCGCTCCTCGGCGGTGACGCCGAAATCGGCGGCGCGCGCGTCACGAACCTTGCTTCGCGAGCCTTCCGAGACGACCACGAGATCGGCCTCCGGCAGCGGCTCCCGTTCGGCGTCGAAGGCATGATCGTAGACGAGCTCGACGCCGAGCTCCTCGGCGCGCTCTTGCAGAACGGAGATGAGCCCGACACGGCTCAGACTGAGGAACGAATGGCCGCGCGACCGGATCGAGCGGCCGGGCAGCTCGATGCTGATGCCCGTCCACGGCAACATCTGTCGGCGGATCGCCTCGCCGCTGGCCCGGTCCTGGCGCACGAGCCGATCGAGGAGCCCTTCGCTCAGGATCAGCCCCCACCCGATGGTCTGGCGCGGCGCTCCTCTCTCGATGACGACGACGTCGACGTCGGGCCGCGCCCGCTTCGACAATATGCTGAAATAAAGACCGGCGGGGCCGCCGCCGATGCACACGATCTTCTTCATTGAGCGCGTCCTTGATGGTCGAAGGGCGTCAGTGGGGATGCTCAGCCGCGGCCGAAAGCCAGCCGCTTAATGTTGACGAGATGACGCCACGTGATCGGATCGGTCGTTCCATTGCCGCCCCAGCTTCCCGAACCCTGCATGAAGGACACGGGGAGGTCCGAGGTCTCCCCCAGCATTCCGTGCGTCGCCGAGGTGTTGACGAGGATGCGGCCCGCCGGCATCGCCGTCGCGAATGCGTCGATCTCCACGGGGTCCGAGCTATGAATGACGGCCGTGTGTCCGGCTCCCTCGGACCATAGCAGCGCCGCCGCGTCATCGACGCCCCTCCCTTGCTCCGCTGTGAAGAGGGTGAGCAGGGGAGCCATCTTCTCCTGCGCGATGAATGGATACTCGCCTCTCTCCACGGCGAGGACCAGGCAGGCGACTCGACGCGTCGCCTCGAGGCCGGCGGCGGCGGCCAGAGCGTCTCCGTCGACGCCGAGCAGCTCGCGACGCAGCCGGCGTGTTTCCGGATCGAACAGCGCCTCGATCACCGGACTGCGCGCATCGCCCTCGACGACGACGGCCCCGGCCGCAGTCAGCGCCTCGAGGAATGGCGCGCGAACGCGCTCGTCGACGACGATATTGCTTTCCGAGCCGCAGACGATGCCATTGTCATAGGCCTTGCCCTTGACAATGTCGCGGGCGGCGCGGCCGACGTCGGCCGAGGATGCGACGAGAACGGGGACATTGCCGGGGCCGACGCCGATCGTCGGCGTTCCGGAGCTGTAGGCGGCGCCGACCAATTGGCTGCCGCCGGTGGCGAGAACCAGAGCGACGCCCGAATGGCTCATGAGAAGCTTCGTGCGGGAATGCGACGGCTCGGCGCAGCGCTGGACGAGATCCGCCGGAAGCCCCTCCTCGGCGAGCACGCCGCGGATCAGATCGAACGCCTGCGCGCCGACGGAATCGGCTTTCTGAGGAAAGCTCGCGATCAGCGCGTTTCGCGTCTTGATGCAGAGGAGCGCCTTGAACAGCGAATTGGGAACCGGATTGGTGAGCGGGACCACGGCGAAGATCACGCCGATGGGGCTCGCATACTCGATGAGCGATTGATCGTAGCCGATCCGGCCTCTGGTCCTCACGCCGTGGAGGCTGTGAAAGACGCGGGTCAGGACGAGACCGAGCTTGTGAGTCTTGTCTTTTCGGTTGCCGATTCGGGTGACGGCGAGCTCGCGTTCGGCCCAGCCCTCGACATCCTTGGAAAAGGCTCCGACGATCGCGCGGACGACCTTGTCCAGTCGCGCGTCGTCGAACGCGTCGATGGCGTTCTGAGCGTCTCGAGCCCGCTCGACCAGCTCGTCCGCGACATTCTGGTCCAGGGAAGCCGGATCCGGCGCTCTAGCGGGTGCGACATTGAGCATGGACAATTTCCTTCTCTGAAATCGAACTCGATTCACTTTCGTCCGCGCCTGCGATCACCGATCGCTTTTTCCGCCCTCGATACGGCGGCCTACCACGCGATCTCCCGCCGCTTCGCGAAAAACCTTCCGTGCTGCGCCGATCGCTCGACGTCGAGCGCCAGCCACACCGCCGTGTCTGCGCCTTCCTCGGCGCTGTAGGGCGCCTTGGACGAGTCGATGAGGGAATCGAGGCCCGTGCGGCACCAGCCGGGGCTGCACACGCTGATGGAGACATTGGTGTCGCGCAGGCGCTTCGCCCATGTCAGCGCGAGCATGTTCAGGGCCGCCTTGGATACTCGATAGCTCGGCGCGAGGACGGCGTCGAACGGAGAGTCCGAGTTCGAGGCTTGGCCGAGCGCGGCCAAGTCGGTGGAGATGTTCACGATCCTGGCGTCGTCGGAGCGCAAGAGCAGCGGCGCGAACGCCTTCGTCACGAGAAACGGCCCGACGAGATTCGTGTCGATCGTTCGCCGGAACTCATCGAGCGAGATATCGTCTGGACGCTTCGTCGAATCGATCAATATGCCGGCGTTGTTGATCAGAATATCGAGGCGCCCCTCTCTGCGCTCGATCTCGCGCGATGCCTCGCTCACCGATTCGGGCTCAGTGACGTCGAGCCTGATCGCCTCGATGTCGAGGCCGAGCTTCCTCAGCGCCTCCGCGGCCTGCGCGCCGTCCGACTGCCGCCGCGCGCCGATCAGCACGCGATGGCCGCGCGAAGCCAGCGAGCGAGCGATCTCGAAGCCGATTCCGCGATTGGCCCCCGTGACGAGGCACAGCCGGCTCATAGCGCGCGCTCCTCGACCGAAAGCCGGCTTTCGTCGCATGTCCGGCGCGCCTCCGGCGCCCGGCCGGCCGGAATGGACCGCAACACTCTCTTCAGCTTCTTTCCGGTCGCGCCGACATGCTCGTGCGCGGATTGAATTTCGAGCTCGTCGATCGAAGGCCAGCCGCGCTGCGCGAAGAGTCGGTTCATCTCGACGAGCAGCGTGCTCGCATCCGCCGAAGCTGCGTCTTCCGACAATTCGACGAGGGCCGTGACGCGCTCCGATCCGGCCTCCGATCGCAGGATGAGGCTGACGTCGAACAGCTCTGGAAGGTGCTTGAGAAGCAGTTCCTCGGCCTGGCAGCTGTACAGGACCCCCGATTTCGTGACGATGACGTCGCTCGTGCGATCGACGTGATAGAACAGGCCCTCCTCGTCGGTGAAGACGAGATCGCCGGTGAGCCAATAGCCGGCGATCTTGTTGAGCTCCGTGAGCGTGTGATTGTTCCAATACCCCTTGGTCACGGATTTCGATTTGACGCCGAGGCGGCCGACGCGGCCGGCGGGCAGGCGACGGTCATGTTCGTCGAACACCGCGGTCTCCACCCAGGGAAAAGGCCGGCCGACGCAGCGATCGTAACGATCGTTCTCCTGTCCGTGAACATTGCGGAACGCCGCAAAGGCGAACTCCGAAGAGCCGACATTGTCTACGAAGAACGATCCGGCTTTGCGCCTGCCTTCGGAGTCGATGTGATGCCCCTGCGCCACGAGCTTGCGTATGTGCCGCTCATGATTGGCGTCGCCAGTGGCGATCCAATATTGCACGGAGCCGAGATCTCGGCCCTCGAAGCTCTCGCGGCAAAGATCGACGAATATCTTGGGAAAGGCGATGACGACATCGGGCCCGATCCGCTCGATCGCCTCGAGCATCGACGCGGGCTCCTTGCGCCCGAGGATGGAGACGCGCGCCCCGCGCGTCAGCGACAGCATGAGAAGCGAAATCGCCGCGCCATGTGAATGCGGCAGAGCGGAGAGGACATGGCTGCCGAGTTGACGCTCGACCTGCTGCCTCACGCCGTGGAACATCGATTCGTGGGTGAAGATCACCGCTTTCGGCAGACCCGTCGTTCCGGACGTGTGGCCGAGCATGATGACGTCGTCGTCCTCATGCTCATAGAGCGGCGGCCGCTCGCGAGCGGGATCCGCGACGAGAGCGTCGACGGAGATCGCCCGCGATTCCCCGGCGATGACGTCGAAGGCGTCGCGGTTGGTCGCATGACGTCGGGACTCGACCACCAGCAGGCGAGGCCGGACGATTCCGATGAATCCCCGCACCGTGTCGAGATCGAGCCCGCTGTTGACGAGCGACGCCGTGGCGCCGATGCTCGTCAGCGCGACGAAATGGAGAAAATAGTCGAAACTGTCGTCCAGCAGGAGGCTGACGACCTCCCTCGGCCGTATCCCCTCCTGCGCATAGGCCGCCGCGAGACGATCGGTGGCGTCGACGATATCGCCGATCGTCAGCTCGACATCCCGCCCCGCCTCCCCGCCGAGCAGCGCCACCGCGCTCCGCTGCGCTTCTCTCGGAACGGCGGCGTTCAATCGATAGATGAAATTGCCGCCGCCGGCGGTCGGATCGTTCAAGACATAGCGCAGCAGAGTGTCCCTGAGGGATGGAGCGGAAGCCGTCATTTTCATAACTCCCGAGGTCGGACGATCGACAGAGAAAAAAGAGCGGCGATGGACATCATCGGCGAAGCGAGCGTCATTGCTCGCCGACGCGTCTCGTCAGATGAAAGGCGACCGTGGCGAAACCGCACCGAGCGTAGAAATCCTGCGCCGCGCGGTTGGCGCTGCCCGTCTCGAGAACGAGACTGGAGCAGAGGCCGCGCGCGGCGACGCCGCCGACGGAGTCGATCAGCGCCCTCCCGATTCCCCTGCCGCGATCGGCCTCCGCGATCACCAGATCCTCGATATGCGCATGGCGGCCGTAGACGAAATTCTCCCGCAAGTGATACCCTGCCAGTCCGACCAGCGCGTCGCCTCGAAAGGCTCCGCACAGGCGGTAGCCACCGCTCTGCTGGCGCGCCATCTGGCCTTGGAAGGCGGCCCATTCCCCGAGATGCGGCCGCAATTCCCGCATCAGCCGGAGGCATGCCTCGTCGCCGACGGCGACGTCGTGGAACTCGAGGGCCGTCACGTCCTCGTCTCCGGCTCGGGCGCAACGACATACCGCATCCCGATCGCGAGACGATTCCAGAGATTGATGAGCCCGATGAGGAAGGTCAGGTCGACGATCTCTTTCTCGTTGAACGCCGCGACCAATGGTTCATAGTGTCGATCATCGGCATGGGTTGTCGCGACCAGCGTCAGCGCATCCGTCCATCCGAGGGCCGCTCGCTCGCGAGGCGAAAAGAGATCGCACTCCTCCCATGCGGCGAGCACGTACAATTTCTGCTCGCTCACGCCGCTCTTGCGTGCGTCGCGGGTATGAATGTCGAGACAGAAAGCACAGCCGTTGATCTGGGACGCCCGAACCTTGACGAGCTCGATCAAATCGCTTTCAAATCCAGATTTGCGGATCAGCGCGTCTATATTTGCGACAGAACGATAAATTTCCTGTGACACTTCCGATGGGATGAGACGTTTTGCGGACATGATTTGTCTTTCTAATGTCACTGCTGCTCGATGAGCCGACGTAGACTTTAAATGCGTCGGCGCATTTGTCTTGAGCCAAGACATCTCGATCGAGGTAGTCCAAGCTATGAACGATATGGGGCCGATTTTCGAATTCGTCGTCGATCGCTCGGATCGCGAGAGCGTCTACCGGCAGATCTACGAACGCATAAGATTAGCGATTTTGTCCGGAAGCCTCGCGGTCGGCGCCAAGCTTCCCTCCTCGCGAGCGCTCGCTGGACAATTGAACATTGCTCGCGGAACCGTGGACACCGCCTATCGCCTCCTTTCAGGAGAAGGATATGTCGTTTGCCGAGGCGCCGGAGGAACGATCGTTTCGCCCTTGGCCACGGTCGCCAACGCCTCATCCAATCGGGCCGACGCCGGCAAGACCGAATGGACGGACGCTTTCGACGGCGCCGCCAGTTCCCCACTCCCTTTCCAGATGGGGCTTCCCGCGGTCGACGTCTTTCCGCGGGCGCTCTGGTCTCGCCTGTGCGCCCGCCGCGCGCGACGCATCCACGCCGCGTCGATGGTCTATCCCGACATCGCCGGCCTGCCGGCGCTGCGGTATGCGATCAGCGCCTATCTGGGCATCTCACGCGGGATTGCCTGCTCGCCGGGCCAGGTGATTATCACGGGCGGCTATCAGGCCGCGCTCCATCTGATCGCCGAGATGATGATGCGGCCGGGCGACAAGATCTGGTTCGAGGATCCGGGATATCACAAGGCGAGACAGCTTTTGGAGGGGATGGGAGCCTCGATCGTCCCCGTTCCCGTCGACAACGACGGTATGAGAGTGGAAGACGCCATAAAGATAGCGCCTAATGCGCGCTTCGCTTTGGTGACTCCGGCACATCAGAGCCCGCTGAGCGTCTCACTGTCCTTCGCGCGGCGCGGCGCTTTGCTCGCCTGGGCCGCCCGCCAGCGCGCCTGGATCATCGAGGACGATTATGACAGCGAGTTCCGCTATGTCGGACAGCCGCTGCCGGCGCTCAAGAGCGCAGACCGCGAGGATCGCGTGATCTATACCGGCACTTTCAGCAAGGTCCTGTTTCCCTCGCTCCGCCTCGGATATCTGGTCGCGCCCGACGAGCTCGTCGGGCCGTTCCTCCGGTCGATCAGCCTGAACGACGCAGGTCGCTCGCCGCTCGAGCAGGCCGTCGTCGCCGATTTTCTGACGGAAGGGCATTTCGCGCGCCATCTCCATCGCATGCGCTCGCTCTATGCATCGCGGCGAGCCGCGCTGGCGCGCGCGTTGGAGATCGTTTTCGAGGACCGGATATCCGTCGACCTGCAGATGGGCGGACTGCACATCATCATTCGCTTCGGGCCGAGCTTCGACGACGTCGCGGCGGCGGAGGCCTGCGCCCACAAGGGATTGTCGGTCGTCGCCCTGTCGTCGCTCTCGCTGACGCGAGCCAGCGACCGCGGCCTGCTCATCGCCTTCGCCAATGTGCCCGAAACGTCCGCGCTCTCGGCCTCCCGCCGTCTGGAGAACGCATTGTCCGATCTCCCGCCGATCGGGATCGAGCGCGCAGCGCCGCAGGAAGCGAATTGAGCGGCCATCGACCGCGCGGCGGGCATGGCTCCGCCGCCTCAACATGTCTCCACGCGATCTCCGCCGACGCCAGCGCGCGGGCGCCGCCTGCCGATCGCCACATAAAAGAGCGGCGTGAAGATCAAGCCGAACAATGTCACCCCGATCATGCCGGCGAACACGGTCACGCCGAGCGACTGACGCATTTCCGCGCCGGCGCCGGTCGCGAAGGCCAAGGGCAGCACGCCGAGGACGAAAGCCGCAGAGGTCATGAGGATCGGCCGCAGCCTCATTCCCGCCGCCTGGGCCGCGGCGACATGCGCCTCGACGCCTTCCGCCTCGGCCCGTCGCGCGAATTCGACGATCAAAATGGCGTTTTTCGCGGCGAGTCCCACCAGGACGACGAAACCGATCTGCGCCAATATGTCGACGTCGATCTGCCACAGCTCGAGCCCTGTCAGCGCCGCCAGAAGGCACATCGGCGCGATCAACATGATCGCCAGCGGAAACGTCCAGCTCTCATACAGCGCGGCGAGCGTCAGGAAAGCGAACAGCGCCGACGCCGCGAACACCAGAAGCGTCGTATCGCCATCCTTCTTCTGCTGATAGGAGAGATCGGTCCATTCGAAGTCGAAGCCGGCAGGGAGGCGCTCCCGCGCCAACGTCTCCATGGCGAGCAGCGCCCGGCTCGACGAAACGCCTTTGGCCGCGCCGCCGAGAATCTCCGCGGCGGGATAGAGATCGTAACGCGCCACGCGATAAGGCCCGGTCGTCTCGCGCACCTCGACGATCGAGCCGAGCGGAACCATCGAGCCGCCCTTGTTGCGCGCCTTCAGCCGACCGATATCGGCGCTGTCTGTCCGGAACGGCGAATCGGCCTGCGCGACGACCGGAAACGTTCGGCCGAGATAGTTGAAATCATTGACATAGACCGAGCCGAGATAAATCTGCAGCGTGTCCGCGACGGCGTCCGCCGGCACGCCGACCATCTCCGACCGCTTACGATCGATATCCACGAAGATCTTCGGCGTGCGCGTGTCGAACAGCGAGAAGACGTCGGCCAACTCGGAGCTTCGATCGGCGGCGGCGGCGAGGTCTCTCGCCGCTGCGGCGAGCGCTACGAGGCCATGCCCCTCTTTGTCTCGAACCATCATCTTGAATCCGCCGGCCGCGCCGAGACCGGGAACGGGCGCCGGCGGAATGGTGACGATGAACGCGCCGTCGATCTTGGACAGCCGCAGGCGTAGATCCTCCAATATCTTGTTCGTGTCGCGACCTCTCGCCAGGCGCTCCTCGAACGGCTCGAGCACCACGAAGATCGCGCCGGCGTTCGGGGGAAACGTATAGGTGGCGCCGTCGAGCCCGACATAGGGCGCGCCGTGGCGAACGCCCGGAACGCCGCCTATGATCCGCGTCGCCTCGCGCATGACGGCGTCCGTCCGGTCCAGAGTCGAACCGGGCGGCAATTGCACGAGTGTGATCAGATATCCCTGATCCTGATCGGGAATGAAGCCGGTCGGCGCGCCGCCGAACTTCCACGCGGTGAGGCCGATGAGCGCGAGATAGATCGCCAGCGTCGGACGCGCCGATTGCGCCATCCGTTCCGTGATCCGTCGGTAGACGGACGACATTGCGTCGAACCCGCTGTCGAAACGCGAGGACATGCGCTCGAGCATCCGGCGAGACGACACGGCGGGCGCCCGGGGAGACGCGACGCGCGCCTCGAGCAGCAGCGCGCAGAGCGCCGGGCTGAGAACGAGCGAGACGAGCAGAGAGATCAAGGTCGATGCGGCGATGGTGACCGCGAACTGGCGGAAGAACTGCCCATATATCCCCGACATCAAGAACGTCGGCAGAAAGACCGCTGTCAGCGTCAGCGCGATCGCGACGAGCGCGCCGCCGACCTCGTCGATCGTGTGATGCGCGGCCTCCCTCGGCGTGAGCCCGCGAGCGATGTGGCGCTCCGCGTTCTCGACGACGACGATCGCATCGTCGACGACGATACCGACCGCGAGCACGAGCCCGAACAGCGACAAATTATTGAGCGAATAGCCGACCGCCGACAGAATCGCGAGCGCGCCGATGAGCGATATCGGAATCGCCACGATCGGGATGAGCGACGTGCGCCAGCTCCGAAGGAAGACGATTACGATCAGCGTCACCAGCCCCGCGGCTTCCGCGATCGTCTTTAGAACCTCGCGAATCGATTGCCGGATGTATTCGGTCGGATCATAGACGATCGAATATCCGAGCCCGTCCGGAAAGGAGGCCGATAGCGCTTTCATCTTCGCTTTCAGCCGATCGACGGTGGCGAGCGCATTGGCGCCGGGCTGCTGGAATATCCAAAGCGGCACCGACTCGAGATGATCGAGATAGGCGGTCGTGCTGTAGTCCTGCGCCGCGAGCTCGACGCGCGCGACATCCCCGAGACGCGTGATGCGCCCGGCGCCGTCGCTCTTGACGACGATGTCCTCGAATTGTCGCGGCTCGACGAGCCGACCGGTCGCTTCGACATTGATCTGGAATGCGCTCGGCGAACTGGTCGGAGGTCCGTTGAGCAGCCCGGCCGACGTCTGCAGATTTTGCGCCCTGATCGCAGCGACGACCTCGCTCGCGAGCATGTCGCGAGCCGCGATCTTGTCCGGATCGAGCCAGACGCGCATCGCCAGTCTCCGTCCCCCGAAAAGCTGGACCTCGCCCACGCCCTCGATCTGGACGAGGACGTCTCTTATCTGCAGAGCCGCATAATTCGAGATCGCGAAGCGATCGAGCGCGCCGCTCGGCGAGAAGAGATGGATGACCATCAGCATGTCCGGCGAAACCTTCTTCACCGTCACGCCGAGCCGACGCACCTCTTCTGGAAGACGCGCGAGCGCCGGCGCCAGCCGATTTTGAACCTGCGTCTGAGCGATTTCGAGATTGGTCCCCAATCTGAACGTGATGGTCGTCGTCAGCCGGCCGTCTCCGGTCGACTGGCTGTTCATGTACATCATATTTTCGACGCCGTTGATCTGCTCCTCCAGCAAAGTCGCGACAGTTTCGCCGACGACTTCCGCGGACGCGCCGGGAAAGCTCGCATTGACCTGAATCGTGGGAGGGACGATGTCGGGATATTGCGTGACGGGCAGCCGGAAATAGCCGATCGTCCCGGCGATCGTGACCATAGTGGCGAGCACGATCGCAAAAATTGGCCGCTCGACGAAGAAATGAGAGAAAGTCATCACACTCTGCTCAATGCGCGGTCGCTTCGATCCGCCCGTCCCGAACGCTGACTCTGTTGCCTGGCCGGCTGCGGCTGGGTCCTTCGACGATAACGCGATCGCTCGCGTCGAGCCCGCGGCGAATGACCCGCAGGCCGTCGACGAGCGGTCCGGTCTCCACCTTTTTGCCGACGACCTTTCCTCCCTCCTCGACCACGAGCACGGTCTTTCCCGCCTGATCGGCCGATAGGGAAGAGTCCGAGACCAGCATGACGGAATGCGGCCTCGAAGCGGGCAGGCGGACTCGCGCGAACTGGCCCGGCGTGAGCGAATGGTCGCGATTGTCGAGGGTCGCGCGCATGCGAATAGTGCCCGTGTTCCGATCGAGGCTGTTGTCGACGAAAACGAGATGGCCCAACCGACTCCATTCGGATTCGTCGATCAGGCGGGCGCGGACCTCGATCTCCGCGAGGGGATCGAGCCGGCTCTCGGCGGAGCGTAGATAAGCGACATAATCCGCTTCGCTCAGATCGAATTCCAGATAGATCGGATCGAGCGACACGATGGTCGCCAGAGGCGTGGCCTCGGCCCCGCCGCTATTGACGAAATCTCCTATCGACACCCGCCGCGCTCCGATGCGGCCGTCGAAGGGCGCCGTGACGCGGCTGAACTCCAAGTCGAGTTGCGCGGCCTCCACCGCCGCTTCGGCCTGCTCCACGGCGCCTTCCGCATCCCTCAATTGCTGCAGGCGCAGATCATGCTCCTCCTCGGAGATATAATGTGTGCGCCGAAGAGCCGAGCTCCTCTCGATCTTCTTTCTCGCGAGATCGAGCTGCGAAGAGGCGATCTTGCGTTGCGCGCTCGCCTTTCGGAGCTGAATCTGGAACGGCCGCGGATCGATGGCGAAGAGGAGGTCGCCCTTGCGAACCATCTGACCGTCCTTCGCCCGAATCTCCGTCAAATAGCCGCCGACGCGCGCGATCAGCTCCACACGGTCGACCGCCCGCAAGCGCCCCGTTTGCGTGATCCAATCCACCACCTCGCGAGCGACGGGCGCGGCGACCGTCACCACTGGAGGCGCCGCCTCCGCAGGAGCCCCGGCAGGCTTCGACGACGACGAAAACAATCGATCGGGAGAGCCGACGAGCGACCCGGCGCCCATGACGCAGGCCATGAGGCCCAGAGCCTGCCACCTGCGCCGCCCGCGCATTTTCGACATGCGACACATGCTGCCTCCGCATTTTACGCATGAGCATCGCAGCCGCCAGCGCCTAGGTATATGGCCAAGACGCTTCAAATCGATTGGACCAAGAATGCGCGGCCCAGATATCCGTATTATCACGCATATCGATCGCCTCAGAGAACTTGGCCTAGTTGAAAAACTCATTCATGTCTCTATACGCAGAGCAGAGCCTGTATTAGTAAATGCGACGTGAAGAATTTAGATTTCACTTCGCAGATATAGTAAAACCTCGAACGACACCGAGCATAAATGCTCGCAGAGGCGCCGCGCCAGCGGGTTCGACGCTGAGGGCGTATGCCCGCGAAGCGGTTCGACTGGCCGGCGCGGCTCGGAAACGACATCGTCACATATCATTTGGAGGCTTCACGACATGACACAGATCGACGTCGACAACGTCATCGAGCGCTCCCACGACCGCGCAACGAGACCCGCGCCGATATGGTCCGAATGGCTCGAGGCCGACGACCTTCAGAGCCTGACCGAGCATCGGCTGCTCGTCGCGCTGCGCGCCGGAGAGATCGATCTTCGCGGCCTGCGCATCCTGCTCGTTCAGCACCATCTCTATTCGCGACACTTCACGCGCTATCTGACGGCTCTAATCAGCCGCCTGTCGAGCTTCGACGACGTCCGCAGCCTCACCGAGAATCTGCTGGAGGAACTCGGCGTGGAGGGCGGAAGCGAGCTGACTCACGCCGAGCTGCTGCAGCGCTCGCTTCGATCGATCGGCGCCGAGACACACAAGGCTACGCCGCTTCCGCAAACGAACGCGCTCATCGAGACGATGTTGCGCCATTGCCGCTCGGTCGATCCTCTCGACGGTCTCGCCGCGCTCGGCCTCGGCGCGGAGTCGATCGTGCCTCTGCTCTACAGCCCGATCGCCGACGCTCTAACGGCGCAGGGCTTCGACGACGATACGCTCGAATTTTTCCGGTTGCACATCGCCGAGGACGAAGGGCATGCGCTCGCCATATTCGCTATTCTCGAAAGACTGACCTCGAATCGGCCGTCCGCCCATGCGCGGGCGAGGTCCGTCGGGCGCGAGGTGATCGACCGGCGCGCCGAGATGTTCGACGCGATCTGGAACGAGATCCAGAGCGGCGCCGCGGCGGATGAGCCCGCCGGGACGATCGGCCGCTCGTCCTCGGCCGACTTCTGGCGCGTCCCCCCGAAGCTGTCTGCGCAAGCGCACGAACGTCTGAGACATGCCTCGGTGATCGCGGAGCAGGATTCCGGATCGTCACGCTTCTCGGACGAGCGCAATCACAAGGTGCATATCGTGGATTTGCCCACGCACACGATCAGCATGACGATCGGACGTCTCGATCCGTCGCAATCGACGCGCATGCATCGTCACAACTACGAGACCGTCATCTATGTGATCGCCGGGCAGGGATTTTCCCGCATCGGTTCGCGCGTCGTCGACTGGAAGGCCGGAGACGCGGTCTATGTTCCCGTCTGGGCGGCCCATCAGCACGTGAACACGGGCGCGATCGAATGCGTCTACGTCGCCTGCGAGAACGCGCCCCTGCTGCAAAATCTCGGCTCGATCGCGCTGCGGGAAGAACTCGCGCCGGCCGCCGAGTAAGCAAACCACGACGCGCATCGCCTCGACATCGGAAACGCACGGTCGGTGGATTCGGCCGATCGGCTCCGCTTGCGCATATCGTCGGAGAACCGCAATGACTCTCGCTCAATATTCGCGTCCGAGCGCCGAAGCGGGCCATGAAGCCGCGGCGTCGCCCGCGGTCGCCGCCACGTCGCCATGGATCAATCTCGCGGCCCGCCTGGTCGCGGAGAAGCACGAATGCCGCAAGCCCTGCTTCGTCGGCCCACAGGGCGAATTGAGCTACGCGGAGCTCGATCGGGAAATGCGCCGCGCAGCATCGGCTTTGACCTTGCTCGGCGCGCGCGCCGGCGACCGCATCTTCATCGCGCTCGACGACGGCTTCGAGCTGGCGACGATCTTCTACGCCGGCCTCGCGATCGGGGCGATCCCCGTCGTCTTCAATCCGAAGCTCGACGCCAGATCCTCAGTCGAGGTGCTGAACGACTGCGCGCCCGTTCTGGCGTTCTGCAAGCCCGCCTACCTCGACACACTCGAAGCGGCCTGTTGGTCGACGGGCGGACGCACGCGCGCGCTCGTCGCCGCCCCCGGCGAGCGCGGCCATATCGATTGGCGACCGGCCGAAGCCGACCCGAATTGGCGCGACTTCGTATATCGCGACGTCGAGCAGACAGCGCTCATTCAGTATACGTCGGGCACCACGACGGGGCGCCCGAAGGGCGTCGCGCATTCGAGCCGCGGAGCGCTCGCCGCCTGCGAGCAGCTTGCGGCGCGACGCCTCGGCCTGACATCGGAGGATGTGATTTATTCCGTGTCGAAGACGTTCTTCGGCTACGGAATGGGCAACAGCCTGTTCTTTCCCCTCTATGTCGGCGCGACCGCCGTGCTCGACCCGCGCTGGCCGACACGGGAGACCGTGATGGAGAATCTGACGCGCCATTGCGTCACGGCGCTATTCGCAGTGCCGACGGTCTTTCGAATGCTGCTCGCGGCCGACCGGCCGCATTGCGCGCTTCGTCTCGCATTGTCCGCCGGCGCTCCCTTGTCCGCGCGCATTCGATCGGCCTGGCGCGCGCATTTCGGCCTGCCCGTTCACGACAGCATCGGCGCGACGGAGCTCTTCCATATCTTCGCCACCACCTATCCCGACTCAGCCGCCATGGACGGTCTCGGCGGCATGGTCGGCGACTGGCGATCGGTCATCGTCGACGCCGACGAGCGTGTCGTGGCGCCGGGCGAGATCGGCGTCCTGCTCGTGCAATCCTCGGCGCGCGCGCTCGGCTATTGGAGCCGGTCCGCCGAGACCGTCCAGCGCTTCGACGATCCTCGCTTCGGAATAGGCTGGTTCCGCACCGGCGATCTCTTCAGCCAGGATGCGTCCGGCCGCCTTCACTTCCATGGTCGCGAGGATGATCGCTTCAAGGTGTACGGGCGCTGGATCATTCCCGGCGATATCGAGGCGTTCGTCGCGCGACATCTTCCGGATCTCGACGAGGTCGTTCTGGCTCCCGGCCGCGGCGGCGACGGGGAACTGCGGCCAGTCCTGTTCCTGCGGGCCGAAGGCTCTTCGCTCGACGCGGCCGCCGAGCGCGTCGCCTCGCTGCTTCGCGCCAATTACGACAGCTATCAATGTCCCGCGCTCTACTTGTCTTTCGGCGGGGCGCCGCCCCTGTCGAGCAATGGCAAGCTCGATCGCCGCGCATTGAGCGAGCGGGCGAACGCGGCCTTCGCGAATGAGGCGGGCGCGCTGGTGAGGGAGGGCGTATAGCCATGCTCGACGTCGATAGTCTCACATCCTATGCCGCGGCAGGCTACGCGCGGGCGCCGTTGTCGCGGCGCCTGCCGCTGCCGAGAGCGGCGCCATCGGCGATCTACCGAGCTCTCGCGCATAGTCGCGATCATTTCCTGTTCGAGACGCGCGAGCGCATCGGAGACGACGGCGAGACATGGTCGCCACGCATGTCGGTGATCGGGCTCGAATGCAGCGAACGTATCGAAGTCGACGGCAAGCGTCTGGTCAGACGGCGTGGGGACACTGTCCTCGAGGAAACGAGCGACGCAGATCCGCTCGCTCTGCTGCAACGGCTCCTGGCGAGCCGGCGGGCGCCGCGGATCGCCGGGTCGCCGGAATTTTGCGGCGGACTCTTCGGCTACTTCGGATTCGAGACGGCGCGGATGATCGAGCCGCGTCTCGACCGTCGCCCGAGAAAGCCGAAGCCCTACGAGCTTCCGGAAATCGCACTTCTGATCGCCGAGAACGCGATCGTGTTCGATCATTCGAGCCGCCATGTCGAGATCGTCATCGACCTTGCGATCGGCGGCCTCCCGCGAAGCGAGATCGCCCGTCGTCGAGACGAAGGGCTGGCGCGGATCGACGAGCTGTGTCAGCGCCTGGAGAACGTCGACTTCGAGGACGAAGCGATCGGGCCGGAGGGCGATCGACGACAGCCGAATGATCCGACCTATGTCTTTCCACAACAGCTTTTCGAGGCGGCGACGGAGAAGGCGCGAGACTATATCGCCGATGGCGACATCATGCAGGTGGTGCTGTCACAGCGCTCGACGAGACAGCTGCGATGCGAGGGCATCGACTATTACCGCGCTTTGACGAGCGTTTGCGGCGGCCCTTACAGCTATTTGCTGACGCTCGGCGACGCTCGGGTCGTCGGCGTGTCGCCGGAGACGCTGTTCCGTCTCCGCGACGGCGCCGTCGTCAGTCGCCCCATGGCCGGAACGCGGCGGCGCGGGGCGGATGCGGTCGAAGATCTGAGGCTCGAGGTCGAGCTGCGCGCAGACCCGAAGGAAAACGCCGAGCATATGATGCTGGTCGACCTCGCGCGCAACGATCTCGGCCGCGTCTGCGAGGTCGGCAGCGTCGAGGTCGCCTCCAAGCTCGTCGTCGAGCGCTATTCTCATGTGATGCATCTGGTTTCCACCGTGATCGGAAGGGCGATTCGCCAGCTCGACGGCGTCGACGTGCTGCGAAGCGCTTTTCCGGCCGGCACGCTGAGCGGCGCTCCGAAGATCCGGGCGCTGGAGATCATCGACGAGTTGGAGCCTTGCGGTCGCGGAGTCTATGGCGGCGCGATCGGATATCTCGGCTGGGACGGCGACGCCGACTTCGCGATCGCCATTCGCACGGCCGTGCTGAAGGACGGCGTGCTGCAAATGCAGGCCGGCGCAGGCATCGTCCATGATTCCGTTCCGCGGCGGGAATGGCAGGAGACGATCGAGAAAGGCCGGCTGCTCACGACGGCGGCCGCGCTCGCCGAGGCGATTCGATGTCCCGCGCGAAGCGCGCAGTTCCCGAGCCGCCGGACGGACTCGGCAGACTCGAGGATAACTGCAAATGCACCTCATGATCGATAATTACGACTCCTTCACCTACAACATCGTTCAATCTTTCGGCATCCTCGGCGCTTCGGTCGTCGTTCGTCGCAGTGACCAGATCTCGCTCGACGAGATCGCCGAGTTGAAGCCGGAGTCTCTCATCATTTCTCCGGGCCCCTGCACGCCGAGCCAGGCCGGCGTGTCCGTGGCGGCGATCCGCCGCTTCGCCGGCGGGCTGCCGATGCTCGGCGTCTGCCTTGGACATCAATGCATTTCGGTGGCGTTCGGCGGCTCTATTCGACGAGCCTCAGAAGTCGTTCACGGAAAAGTCTCGAAGGTGACGCACGATGGCCGCGGGCTCTTTCACCGGATACCGCAAGGCTTCGCGGTCGGCCGCTATCATTCGCTCGTCGTCGACGATCTGCCCGATTGCATCGTCGTCAGGGCGCGCGAGCATTGCACTGACGGACGCGACGGCGAGATCATGGCGCTAGAGCACGCCGAATTGCCGATCTGGGGGCTGCAATTCCATCCGGAATCCGTTCTGACCGAGCATGGTTTGAAGCTGCTCGACAATTATCTGAACCTCGTCGCAGGGTTCAACGGGTGCAGAACGTCGAAAAAGGTTGTGTCGCAAATTTTGTCTACGGAGTGTTGATTTCCACTGAGAGCTGACCCAGGCAGCACGAGTTTTTCCACCGAGAACTGACCCATGTTCGAACCTTTCCCCCTCGAGCGTCGCGGGGGACCTGGGAGTGATCGACATGGAGTTATTGAGCGTCATCCGACGCTGGCGATATCGGCAGGAGTTTTCGATCCGGGAGATTGCGCGACGCACGGGGCTGTCGCGCAATACGGTGCGCAAATACCTGCGCTCGGACAGCGTCGAGCCGCGGTTCGCCACGCCCGATCGACCGAGCCGGCTCGACCCGTTCGCTGACAAGCTGGCGCACATGCTGCGTCAGGAGGCCGCAAAATCGCGCAAGCAGAAGCGGACGGTCAAGCAGTTGCACGCGGATCTGGTCGCCCTCGGCTACGACGGCTCCTACAATCGCGTGGCGGCCTTCGCGCGCGAGTGGAAGGAGGCGCGGCATTGGGAGCAGCAGACCTGTGGGCGCGGCGCGTTCGTGCCGCTGACGTTTCTGCCCGGCGAGGCGTTCCAGTTCGACTGGTCGGAGGATTGGGCGATCATCGCGGGCGAACGGACGAAGTTGCAGGTCGCCCAGTTCAAGCTCTCCTACAGCCGCGCATTCTTCCTCCGCGCCTACCCGCAACAGACGCATGAGATGCTGTTCGACGCCCACAATCACGCCTTCCGCGTGCTGGGCGGCGCGCCCCGGCGAGGCGTCTACGACGACATGCGCGCGGCGATCGACAAGGTCGGGCGCGGCAAAGAACGCCAGGTCAACGCCCGCTTCGCCGCCATGGTCAGCCACTTCCTGTTCGAGGCCGCATTCTGCAATCCGGCCTCCGGCTGGGAAAAGGGGCAAATCGAGAAGAACGTTCAGGATGCTCGTCATCGCCTCTGGCAGCCGATCCCGAGCTTTCCGTCGCTGGCGGCGCTCAACGACTGGCTGGAGGCGCGATGCCGCGAGCTGTGGACCGAGATTGGGCACAGCGCGCAGCCGGGGACGATCGCGGAGGCCAAATCCCGCGGAGGCTTGGCGCGAGGAGGTTCCGCAACTGATGCAGCCTCCGCGGCCATTCGACGGCTTCGTCGAACACACCAAGCGGGTCACGCCGACGTGCCTGATCCATCTGGACCGCAATCGCTACAGCGTGCCGGCCTCCTTCGCCAATCGCCCCGTCAGCGTGCGGGTCTACCCTGAGCGCGTCGTCGTCGCCGCCGAGGGGCAGATCGTGTGCGAGCACTCCCGCGTCTTCGCCCGGTCGCATAACGACAAGAGCGTGACCGTCTACGACTGGCGGCATTATCTCTCCGTCATCCAGCGCAAGCCGGGCGCGCTGCGCAACGGCGCGCCCTTCGCCGAACTGCCGGTCGCCTTTCGGACGCTGCAACAGCGCATGCTCGAGAAGCCGGGCGGCGACCGTGAGATGGTCGAGATTTTGGCTCTGGTCCTACAGCACGACGAGCAGGCCGTGCTGACCGCCGTCCAATTGGCGCTGGAGGCCGGCGCGCCGACCAAGACGCACATCTTGAACCTGTTGCATCGCTTGGTGGACGGCAAGCCGGTCGACGCGCCGCCCGTGAAGCCGCCCAACGCGCTGACGCTCACCACCGAGCCGCAGGCCAATGTCGAGCGTTACGACGCGCTGCGCAAAGGTCGGGAGGCGCGCCATGCGTCATAATCCCGCCGCCGGCGCCATCGTCATCATGCTGCGCAGTCTCAAAATGCACGGCATGGCGCAAGCCGTCAGCGAGCTGACCGAGCAAGGCTCCCCGGCCTTCGAGGCCGCGCTGCCGATCCTGTCGCAACTCTTGAAGGCGGAGACCGCCGACCGGGAGGTGAGATCGATCGCCTACCAGCTCGAGGCCGCGCGGTTCCCGAACTATCGCGATCTCGCCGGCTTCGACTTCGCCAGCAGTGAGGTCAACGAGGCGCTCGCGCGCCAGCTTCATCGCTGCGAGTTCCTCGAGGATGCGCATAACGCCGTCCTGGTCGGGGGACCTGGTACGGGCAAGACGCATCTGGCGACAGCGATCGGCATCCAGGCGATCCAGCATCACAGAAAGCGCGTGCGGTTCTTCTCCACCGTCGAGCTCGTCAACGCGCTCGAAACCGAAAAGCACCAGGGCAAGTCGGGCCAAGTCGCGGCGCGGCTCGTTCATTCCGATCTCGTCATCCTCGATGAGCTCGGCTACCTGCCGTTCAGCGGCTCCGGCGGGGCGCTGCTGTTCCATCTGCTGAGCAAGCTCTACGAGCGGACCAGCGTCATCATCACGACAAATCTCAGCTTCGGCGAATGGGCCGCCGTCTTCGGGGACGCCAAGATGACGACGGCTCTGCTCGATCGCCTCACTCACCGCTGCCACATCCTCGAAACCGGGAACGACAGCTTCCGGTTCAAGGACAGCTCCGCGAAGGCGGACAAACCTGCAAAGGAGAAGACCAAAACTTGACGACTGACTGACCCGCAAGCCATCTTCAACCCGGGTCGGTTCTCAACGGAAATCCTGGGTCAAATCTCGACGGAAATCGACACCCCTTTAGTCGTCGCCTCGACGAGCCTGCGCCCCGCGGGGCGCGGGCCTCGCGAGCTCGATGATCTCTTCAGTGATCTCCTCCTGACGTGTTTGCCGATGCCGCGCCTCCAGTCGCTCGAGCGTCTTGTGCGCATTGTCGCGGGCTTCGATCATCGCGCGCATTCGCGCCTCGTTCTCCGCCGCAAAGGACAGCACCGCCGCCTCGCATAATTCGGCGAAGACATATTCTTGCGCGAGGCCCTCGACGAGCGCGCGCGGCGGCAATGTGACGAGGGGCGGAACCGCGGCGGACGCCGGCGGAAAGCGGGCGAGGTCGAGCGGCACGAGCGAGCGCGCGACGATCTCGATTCCGGCCGCGCCCGGCGCGCCGTGGATGAGCGTCACGCGATCGGCGAGCCCCTCCCCCAGACGTCCATAAAGCTCTTGCGCGATGCGGTCGGCGAGCGACGGCGCGTCATCGACGCGCGACGCCATTGGCAGAGTCCAATCGGCCCGTGATCCGCGCTCTTGCGCGAGCGTCGCGCCGCGCTCGCCGATGATGAACAGAGCAGGCCGCTCGACGCCGTCAGCGAACCGCGCCGCCGCGTCGAGGATGCGCTCGTTGAATGCGCCGACGAAGCCGCGCTCCGAGCAGAACGCCAGGACGATATGGCCGCCGGCCGGCCGGCGCTCCGAGACGAGCCGCGAAGGCGGCGCTTCCTCGCTCAGCGCCAGCGCCGCGCAGATGGCGTCGCCCAACGTCCCCGCATAGGCGCGCACGCCGGAAAGACGCGATTGGGCTTCGCGCGTTCGGATGGCGGCGACGCCGCGCATCGCCGTGATGACGCTCTCGAGCTGCCGGGTCGCGACGATGTGGACCTTGATGTCGGCGGAGCGCTCGCTCATGAGGGACGCGCCGCGAGCTCTGTCGAAAGATCGCGCACCCGCGCCACGAGATCCGCGCGCATGGCGTCGTCGAGCGGGGCGTGACGGGAGATCGCCGCGACGCTCGGCGCGGCGACCGAGTCGAGATGCGCGGGAAGCCTCGCGGTCAGCGCAGGAATGGCTCGCGCCGGAAGGGAATCGAGAACGCCGGCGTCGAGCGCCGCGAGCAGAGCGACCTGATCGGCGAGGCGCAGCGGCGAAAAGCGCGGCTGCGTCAGCAGGCCGCGAATGCGCTCGCCCCGCGTCAGCTCCCGCTCGATGCGGGCGTTCGACATGCCGCCGAAGCGCGAGAACATCTCGAGCTCCAGAAACTGCGTGTATTGCAGACGCAATCGTCCCGAGACGTCGCGCAAGGCGTCCGGCTGCGCGCGGCCGCCGACTCGGCTGACCGAGAGGCCGACATCGACGGCCGGACGATGGTTCGCGGCGAACAAGCGGCGGTCGAGCACGATCTGTCCATCGGTGATGGAGATCAGATTGGTGGGAATATAGGCCGAGAGATTGCCGGAATCGGTCTCGGCGATCGGCAGCGCCGTGAGCGAGCCGCCGCCGAACGCCTTCGACAATTTCGCGGCGCGCTCCAAGAGTCGCGCATGGACGTAGAAGATATCGCCGGGATAGGCTTCGCGTCCGGGAGGCTCCCGGGTCAGCAGGGCGAGCTCGCGATGCGTGACCGCATGCTTGCTCAAATCGTCGATGACCACGAGCGCATGGCCGCCGCGATCACGGAAGAACTCCGCCATGGCGAAGCCCGCGAAAGGCGCGATCCATTGCAGGCCAGGCGGCGAAGCGGCGGGCGCGACGACGAAGATCGTGCGATCGGCGGCTCCTCCGCTCCTCACCGCCTCGATCGCGCGCTCGACCGAGGTCGTCCGCTGGCCGACGGCGACATAGACGCAGACGATGTCCGAGCGGCGCTGGTTGATGATGGCGTCGATGGCGATCGAGGTCTTGCCGGTGGCGTGATCGCCGATGACGAGCTCGCGCTGACCACGCCCCAGGGCGAACATGGAGTCGACGACCAATAGGCCGGTCTCGACGGGCTCGGTCACGAGATCGCGCGCGATGATGCTCGGCGCGTCGCGCTCGACGGGATGAAAGGCGGCGGCGGCGATCGGCTCGCCGCCGTCGAGTGGGCGGCCCAGCGGATCGACGACGCGCCCGAGCAGCCCCTCCCCGACCGGCGTGCGCGCGACCTCGCCGGTCGCGAAGACGCGCGCGCCGGCTTCGATCTCGTCGCCCGGATCGAGCAGCACCACGCCGACCCGATCCGCTTCGAGCACGCGCGCGAATCCGAGCTGGCCGGTCTCGAAACGCAGCAGCTCGTCGAGCGCGACCTGCGGCAGGCCGGAGACGAAGGCGATTCCGTCCGCATAGCTCTCGATGCGGCCGACCGTCTCGACCTTGGGCCCGAGATCGATCCTCGCGACCGCCTCGCGACCGCGCGCGAGCCATTCGGCGACGGCCGGCTCATCGCTCATTTTCCGGCTCCGTCAGCAAGGTCGCGGAAATTTGCTCGAGATCGGCGCGCAGGCTGTTGCGAATGCCGGTGTGGGCGTTCTCCAATTCGAGGCCGGCGAGCAATGTCGGATCGACGCGAAGCTCGAATTTCAGCGGGCGGCCGAAAGCGCTTTCGAGCCTGCCGCGGCACAGCGCGTCCTCCTCGGCGGTGAGCGGACGCGGCGCGGTCAGTATGGGCTCGCCGCGCGCGGCGAAATCGGCGCGCGCGGATTCCGGCAGAGCCGCGACCGCGTCCGCGAGACCGTCGATGAAGCCGGCGACGCGGGATGATGCAGGCAAGCGTTCGAGCAGACGCCGCGCAATGTCGACGGCGAGCAGGCTCGCGCGCTCGGCTTCGGCGCGACGGGCCGATCGTTCCGCGCGCTCGATCTCGGTCCGCATGTCCGCTCGCATGCGATCGGCGTCGGCCCTGGCGACCTCGAGCAGCCGGTCTCGCGCGTCCTTCGCCTCCGTCGTGGCGGCGTGGATCGTCGCCGCGCGATCGGCCGCCATCGCGTCGACGGCGGCGCGCGCGCGTTCTTCCAGAGTCAGGGCCGAGGCTTTGGCGGCGGCGGCGGCGTCCAGGAGCCGCCGGGCCATCGCCTCGCGCTCGGCGAGGATCGATGCGATGGGGCGGAAAAGGAAGCGGGAGAGCAGCCAGATCAACACGAGGGCGTTGACGGTCTGCAAACCGAGCGTCCACCAGTCGATCTGCATGCCTGCGAACGCCCTATTTGACGAAAGGATTGGCAAAGAGAAGCAGAAGCGCGACCACGAGACAGTAGATCGCCATGGTCTCGATCATCGCGAGGCCGACGAACAGAGTGCGCGACAGGACGCCGGCGGCCTCCGGCTGACGCGCGATCGCCTCCATGGCGGCCGCGACCGCCTTGCCTTCCGCGAGGGCGGGGCCGATCGCTCCGAAGGACACGGCGACGGCGGCGGCGATCACGCTGATATATTGAATGTCGTCCATTCTTCCTCGCTCTCGTCTAGCCGCGCGCCCGCGAGCCGTGTCCATCGACCGCCGAGCCGATGAACACCATGGCGAGCGTCGCAAAAATGTAGGCCTGAACCGCGCCGGTCAGCAAATCGAGCGCCATCAGCGGAATCGGCACGAGCAGACCCGCGAGCGACAGCACGACGCCGATGACGAACACGCCGCTCATGATGTTCCCGAACAAGCGGACGACCAGCGAGAAGGTCCGCGTGATCTGCTCGACGAGATTGAGCGGGATCATGATGATGCTCGGCTCGGCGAATGTCGCGAGATAGCCGAGCGGGCCGCGCGTGCGCAGGCCGTGATAGATGGTCGCGAAGAAGACGATCAGAGCCAGCGCCGCATCGGTTTCGAGCCGCGCCGTCGGCGGCTCCACGCCGGGGACGAGCGACGACCAATTGGCGACGAGCACGAAGAGGAAGATCGTTCCGAGCAAGGCGCGATAGGGGGCTGGGTCCACGCCGATCGTGTCTCTTATCTGCTGGTCGAGCGTCTCGACGATAAGCTCGAGCGCGGATTGTCCGGTCCCCGGCCGCAACGAGAGCCGCCGAGTTACGAGAAGGCTCGCGAGAGCGAGCGCCGCCATCAGCGCCCAAGTGACGATGACGGGCTTGCTGACGGGCACGGGTCCGAGCTGAAAGCCGGGCTCGAGCGCGAGCGGCGAGGATTTCATTCGAGACCTCCCAGACGACGCAGGACGACGCGGCGCGCCGCGAGCAGTCCCAGCGCGCCGGAGAGCAGAGCGAGGGCGCCGATCTTCGCGAGGGCTGCGAGCGCCGCGGCGAGCGCAACGAAGCGCGCTATGAGCAAGAGAATGGCCTTCGGCGTCACCCCCTGCTCGAAGAGGGCGACATTCCAACGCAGGACCCGGAAGTAAGCGAGGCCCGCGGCGAATCCCGCGCCCGCGCCGAGGACGAGCTGGAGAGCGAGCGGGGCGGCGGAAACGGTCATTGGCGCGACATCCATTTCCAGGCGAGCCAGAGGCCGGCTCCGGCGCCGATCATGACGAGAGGCGCGGAGAAGAAGACGCCCATGTCGTACATCTTGTCCAGCCAACGTCCGAGGAACAGCCCCGCGAGCGCCGGCAGGACGATGGTCCAGCCGAGAACGCCGATCTGCCCCAGCCGGCGTCCGAGCGAGGGCTCGGCGTTCCTGCGCTGCATCTCGCGCCGCTCGGCGGCCAGTTGCGAGGCCTCCGCCATCGAATCGCGCTCCCGTTCGGGGCCGGCCTCGCTCATGGCGCGTCCTTTCCATCGCCGAACAATTCCGAGGCGCCGGACGGACGCAGATAACGGACGAGGCGACGCACGGCGCTGACGTGCAGCCGCGTCTCCTCGACGCGCGCGCGCGCCGCCGCGTCCTTCTCGGCCGCGCGCGCGGCGCGCACCTCGGCGTCGAGCTTGCGCAGATCGCGACCGAGAAGTCCCTCCCGGCAGGCGACCGACACGCTCTCTCCGCCCCTGACGGTCAGCACGCCCCCCCGGATCGCGCAATAGCGCTCGGCGCCGTCGGCGGATCGCCAGCGCAGGACCGAAGGCGGCAGCACCGTCAGCAGATCGGCGTGGCCCGGCAGCAAGCCGAAACCGCCGCTCTCGTCCTCGGCGCGGACGGATCGCACGCCGGCTTCGTCGAGCAGCACGGCGTTCGGCGTGGTGATGGCGAGCCGCAATGCTCTGCTCACGGCCGGCCTCCCGCCGCCTCGGCGTCCATGCGCGCGGCAGCTTTCTCCTTCTGCTCCGCCTCGTCGATGGACCCGACCATATAGAAGGAGCTCTCTCGCCAATCGTCGCAGGCGCCGGAGAGAATAGCGCGGCAGCCGGCGAGCGTGTCGGCGAGGGGAACCGAGCGGCCAAGCGCTCCGGTGAAGGCCTCGGTGACGGTGAAAGGCTGGGTCAGGAAGCGCTGGAGGCGCCGCGCGCGCCCGACGATCTTGCGGTCCTCGGCTGCGAGCTCCTCGACGCCGAGCAAGGCGATGACGTCCTGCAGCTCGAGATAATGCTCGATCACCCGGCGGACCTCGGTCGCGACTTCGGCGTGCGCCTCGCCGACGACCAGCGGATCGAGCAGCACGGAGGAGGAAGCGATCGGATCGATCGCCGGATACATGCCCTCGGCCGCCATTTGTCGGGAGAGTACGATCATGCTGTCGATGTGGGTGGCGATCGTCGTCACCGCAGGATCGGTGAAATCATCCGCGGGAACATAGACCGCCTCGATCGCCGTCACGCCGACCCCGCCGACCGAGGCGATCCGCTCATGCAGGGCCGCCACTTCGCTCGCCAGCGTCGGCTGATAGCCGACGCGCGACGGCAATCGCCCCAGGAGGCCCGACACTTCGGCCCCGGCCTGGACGAAGCGGAAGATATTGTCCATCAGCAGCAGCACGTTCTGGCGCTGCTCGTCGCGGAAATATTCCGCGATGGTGAGAGCGGCGAGCGGCGCCCGCCAGCGCGCGCCGGGGGGCTCGTTCATCTGGCCATAGACCAGAACCGTGCGCTCGAGCACGCCGGAGCGGCCCATGTCTCGCAGAAGCTCATGGCCCTCGCGCGAGCGCTCGCCGACGCCGGCGAACACCGATACGCCCCGATAGCCCGTCACCATCGCGTGAATGAGCTCCATCACGAGCACGGTCTTGCCGACGCCCGCCCCGCCGAACATGGCGGCCTTGCCGCCCTGAGCGATGGGCGTCAGCAGGTCGATGATCTTGATCCCCGTCGCGAAAATCTCACCGCCGCTCGGCCTCTGGGCCAGCGGCGGGGGCGCGCGATGGATCGGCCGGCGCGGCGCGTCCGCCGGCAGCGGCGGTCCATTGTCGCCGATCGCTCCCGTCACATCGATCAGCCGTCCGAGCGTCGCGTCGCCGACCGGAATCTCGATCGGCCCGCCGGTCGCTTTCACCCGGCGTCCGCGCGACAGGCCGACCGTCGATTGCAGAGCGATGGCCTGGACGCTGTTCCGGTCGAGATGAGCCTGCACCTCGGCGTAGATTTCACGTCCGCCGTCGGCCTCGACGAGCAAGGCGTCCTCGATCGCCGGCAATTCGCCCTTCTCGAAGCGCACGTCGATCACGGCGCCGCGAACGGCCGAGACCGTGCCGTGACGCGCCGCGCTCGTGTGAGAAGAAGCCGCCTCGTTCATTTGCACGCCGATCGAGCATCTCGCCGATTGGTTCGAAATCCTGGACATTCTAGCGCGAAAGCGCCCAAGTCGCCGAGACCCTGGCGGTGAGCCGTCGCGCGCCGGGCCGAAGACGCAGAAACGCCGCTCCGCTCGCGGAAGCCAAGGGCTCCGTTCGGCCGTTCGCCTCTGTGGCCGAAACCGCCTCCTGATGATCGATTTCGATGATACGGCCGAGCTTGGCGCCCACGGCCTCGACATAGTTTCTCGCCCGCTGTTCCGCATCTTTCACCGCAGCGATCCGCAGTCGTTCGAGGCGCGTCCTTTCGTCGCTGACGACGAATTCCACGCCGCGAAGGTCGTTCGAGCCGGCGTCGATCGCCCGAGACAGCAAAGACGCGGCCTCATCGAGCGAATTCACCGTCACGCTCAACTCGCTTCGCGCCCGAAAGCCCCTGGAGACGCGCTTTCCATGCGCGCCGCGCGCCGCGGCTTCCTCCGCCGCGACCGCCTGGAGCGTCGCGCCGACGACGCGAATGTCGTCGATCGGCACGCCTTGCCGGACGAAGCCCTCCGACAAGGAGCGCGTCTTCCGCTCATTCTCGGTCACGGCCTCGGTCGCGGTGAGCCGATCCGCGACAATGTCCAGGTGGAGGATCGCTCGATCGGGAAGCGCCTCCTCCGAGGCTTCTCCCGTCACGGAAATATGCGGAAGAGTGTCCTTCAATGTCTCGGCCGAAGCGCTCCCGAGAAGGAGCGCGCTCGACAAGGCTGCGGCGAGTATTCGGGTCATCGACTTGCCTCGCTCGACGCCGCTGGCGGCGAAATCGCACGCTCCACGCTTCCGGCTTCCCCCGACTCGGCGCACCGAAGCCTCGGCGACTGGCGGAGCGTGGACTTTATCACGCTACATATCGCCCCAGCTTCACAAAACGACGAAAAAGCAAGAGAACGGCGCTCGAGCTCGTTCGCGCTACAGTCCCGACTTCAATCGGATCGAGAAGCCATTCTCCAAGCTCAAAGCTCTGCTCCGGAAAGCCCCCGAGCGAACCGTCGACGCCCTATGGAACAGGATCGGCTCAATGCTGAAGGAGCTCTCCTCCGCCGAATGTGCAAATTTCTTCTCCGCCCTCGAAAATCTACATTCCCCCACGATATTGCATGGTCTCACGAGGAGGCCGTCGCAATGAGCACGCTGACCAAGCTCGCGCTCGGCATGATGGGGCGGCTGCGTCCGAAACCTGCGCGAGACGCCGCTGCGGCGCAGATCGCGCTTCCCCCTCCGCATAAGGAAGGCGGCATGCCATTGATGGAGGCGATCGCCGAGCGGCGTTCGTCCCGAGAATTCGCGCCGGACGAGCTGCCCTTGCAGCTCCTGTCCGACCTGCTGTGGGCCGCGGACGGGGTGAATCGAGCCAAAGGCGGACGGACCGCGCCCTCCGCTTTGGACGCTCAGGAAATCGACGTCTATGTCGCGCTGCCCTCGGGCGCTTATCTCTACGTCGCCGCGGCGCACACCCTGGGGTTGGTCGCAGCGAGCGACATGAGGCGCGTGACCGGCTATCAGGATTTCGTCGACGAAGCGCCGCTCGATCTGGTGTTCGTCGCCGACCATACGAGAATGGCGCTCGTGCCGGTCGCTCAGCGCGAGAGCTTCGCCTCGTTCGCGGCCGGCGCGATCTCGCAGAATGTGTATTTGTTCGCGGCGAGCGCGGGCCTCGCCACTGTGATCCGCGCCTGGATCGATCGCGAGGCGATCGCGCAGGCGCTGGGGCTCAGCCACGACCATCAGGTGCTTTTGTCGCAGACGATCGGCTATCCGAAGAAGATGGAGTGAACTCCCGATGCGCATCGACCCGGCCTTCCTATTCGACCTCGACGGCACGCTGGTCGACAGCGTCTATCAGCACGTCCTCGCCTGGAAAAAGGCGCTCGACGCGGAGCACATCGATTTGTCGGTCTGGCGCATTCATCGTAAGGTCGGCATGAGCGGGGGCTTGTTCGTCAACCAGCTGCTGCGCGAGACGGGCATGGAAATCGACGCCGAGCGCGTGCGCCGTTTGAGCGCCGCCCACGCCTCCGCTTATCTCGAGATCGCCGACGGCGTGCGCCCGCTCCCGGGCGCGCGGGAGCTCCTCGCATGGCTCACCGACGCCGGCGTCCCCTGGGCGATCGCGACGAGCGGTCGCATGGAGACGGCGCGCGTCAATCTCGCCGCGCTCGGCGTCGATCCCGCCCGCACGCCGGTCGTCACCCGCGACCAGGTCGCGCACGCCAAGCCCGACCCAGACCTCTTTCTCGCTGCAGCCGAACGGCTGAACGCGCCCATAACGACGGCGTTCGTCGTCGGCGACAGCATATGGGACATGCTCGCCGCGACCCGATGCCGGGCGCTGGGCGTCGGCCTTTCGAGTGGGGGCTACGGATCCGACGAGCTGCGGCAGTCTGGCGCGTTTCGCGTCTATGACGATCCCGCCGATCTACTGTTCCACATCGACGAGATCGGTGGAAGGAAGTGACATTCGGTCGCTCTACTCGCACTCGCTAGAATGAGCCATAGATGGTCGTCGCGGACGTCGTGGTCCGACGACAAGAAGAGCGGACTTCGAGATTCGAAGCGAGGGAAGTCGCATGATCGACGCGGCGCGGCAAATCGTCTGGTTCGAGGAAGTGACGCGCGACGATGTTCCGAGCGTCGGCGGAAAGAACGCCTCGCTCGGAGAGATGATTTCCCGACTCACAGAAAAAGGCGTTAGGACGCCCTCTGGATTTGCGACGACAGCGCAAGCCTATTGGCGCTTCATCGACAGCAATGGCGCGCGGAATGTCATCGCTACGACGCTCGACGACCTCGAATCCGGCCGCATCGCGCTCGCCGACGCCGGTCGAACAATTCGTAACGCCATTCTACGCGGCGAATGGTCGAGCGAAATGGCGAGCGCCATCGTCGAGGCCTATCGCGAGCTGGGTCGGCGCATCGGCAGGGACGCGCCCGATGTCGCGGTGAGGTCGAGCGCAACCGCCGAAGACCTGCCGAATGCGAGCTTCGCAGGACAGCAGGAGACCTATCTGAACATTCGCGGCGAGCGGGCGTTGCTCGACGCCTGTCGGCGCTGCTACGCATCGCTCTTCACGGATCGCGCGATAAGCTATCGCAAGGCGCAGGGTTTCGACCATATGAAAGTCGCGCTGTCGGTCGGCGTGCAGATCATGGTCCGGTCCGACACAGGCGGCGCGGGCGTGATGTTCTCGCTGGACACGGAGACGGGCTTCGACAAGGTCGCGCTCATCAACGCCTCTTGGGGCCTCGGCGAGAATGTCGTGCAGGGCGCGGTGGACCCCGACGAATATGTCGTGTTCAAGCCGTTCGTCTCCAATGCGGCGCTGTCGCCGATCATCGAGAAGAAGCGCGGCGGCAAGCTGGTGAAGATGATCTATGCACAGGGCGGCGAGCAGCCGACGCGCAATGTCCCGACGTCCAAGGCCGAGCGCGCCTCCTTCGTGCTCGCAGACGAGGACATTCTGACTCTGTCTCGCTGGGCCTGTCTGATCGAGGACCATTATGGCCGGCCAATGGATATGGAATGGGCCAAGGATGGCGAGACCGGCGAGCTCTTCATCGTCCAGGCGCGTCCGGAGACGGTTCAATCGCGACGCGAGGCGAGCGCGCTGAAGTCTTATCGCATAGGCAAGAAAGGCCGCAGGATCTGCACGGGATTGGCGATCGGCGACGCGGTGGCGACCGGCAAGGTCTGCGTCATCGAGGATGTTCGCGACATTGGTCGTTTCGTCGATGGCGCCATATTGGTCACGCGCACGACCGATCCGGATTGGGCGCCCATCATGAAGCGGGCCACGGCGATCGTGACCGAGCATGGCGGACGCACCTCGCATGCGGCGATCGTCAGCCGCGAGCTCGGATTGCCGGCGATCGTCGGCGCGCCGGATGCGACGCGACTGCTCCACGACGAACAGATCGTCACCTTGTCCTGCGCCGAAGGCGACACGGGATTCGTCTATGATGGCGTCGCCGAGATCGAGATCGAGGAGCTCGATCTCGCCGCCGTTCCGGCGACGCGCGTCGAGGTCATGCTCAATCTCGCCGATCCCGCCGCGGCCTTTCGCTGGTGGCGTCTCCCTTCCGACGGAGTGGGCCTCGCGCGGATGGAGTTCGTCATCAACAATCACATCAAGATCCATCCGATGGCGCTGGTCCATTATGATTCGCTGAAGGATGAGGCGGCCAAAAAGATCATCGCCGAGGCGACGGTCGGTTACGAGAACAAGAGCGATTATTTCGTCGAAGGGCTCGCGCGGGCGCTCGGCCGCATCGCCGCCTCCGTTCATCCGCGGCCGGTCATCGTGCGCATGAGCGATTTCAAGACCAATGAATATGCCTCTCTGGTCGGCGGCGCCCAATTCGAGCCGAGGGAAGAAAATCCGATGATCGGCTTCCGCGGCGCGTCGCGTTATTACTCTCCGCGCTATCAAGAAGGGTTCGCGCTCGAATGCCGCGCCATACGCCGTCTTCGCGACGAAATGGGATTCACCAATGTCATCGTGATGATCCCCTTCTGCCGGGCGGTCAAAGAGGCGGATCGCGTGCTCGAGGTCATGGCGGCCAATGGGTTGAAACGCGGCGAGAACGGGCTTCAGGTCTATGTCATGTGCGAGATTCCCTCGAATGTCATTCTCGCCCGCGCCTTTGCGGAGCGCTTCGATGGTTTCTCGATCGGCAGCAATGATCTCACGCAGCTCACTCTCGGCGTCGACCGAGACTCGGCGGAGCTCTCCGATCTGTTCGACGAGAGGGACGAGGCGGTGAAATGGATGATCCGCACCGTCATCGACGCCGCGCGCGACGCGGGAGCCAAGGTCGGCCTGTGCGGGCAAGCGCCGAGCGACCATCCCGATTTCGCCGAATTCCTGGTCGAATGCGGGATCCATTCTGTGTCGGTGACGCCCGACAGCTTCGTCGTCGTGAAGCAGCATGTGGCGGCCGCGGAGAGTTGATTGACCGCGACCCGTTCAGTAATCGATGACCATCCGGCTGAAATTCGCCGAGGAGATCACATCACCGTCGATAACGCAGGATTGTCCGTCCGCACATGCGCGCTTGGCCCCTGGGTAACCACTTGTCGCGAATATTTCGTATGGATCGGCTGGCTGTTGTCGCAAGGCCGACCGCAGAAATATTATCCTTCGCTGTCTTCAGTATTTCGCCAAACTTATGATGCTTTTGCGGCCTCTTCTTTTTTGACCAGGCAGCTTATACCTCATCTTTCAGCCCTCCCAGTTTGAAAGACTTTCTTTTTCGATTAGGTCGGGGACTGCATTGAGAGCCGTTAACCGCCATAGAAGCGCCGTCTGGCTTCTTGCTCTATGTCGAGCCGCAACTGAAAGTCCGCAAGCTTTTTCATTTCACGTCTACGCGCTTCTTCGTCTGGAGCAGCGCGCAATACGCGGGTCTGCTCTTCGACGGCTTTACGCAATTCGATTTCACGGGGTAAGGCTCCAGCTTCAGACATGATGCGGAAGCCGATGGCGTCCACACTGCTACCACCGCTCAGATCTAGGGGTTTTCCTGCCCCCTTTAGGTTATCGAATTGACCTTCGATTTGAGCCTTTAGAATTTGCCTTTCAGCCAGACTGGAAAATTTCACTGTTGCTTTCCCTTTGCTCTTGATCAAGCCAAAAATCCTCGCTCCAGCTCGTCGAAAACGGGCCAGAACATTTCCAAGTCGTGAGGTTCACGAGCGCCAAAGGCCGTCAATGCACCGGTGATGACCAGCGCGGCGGGTAGCGCTGTCAGATCGGAGCGGAACGCACCTTGCTGCTGCCCTATCGTAATGATCTCCGCGTAACGGCGGCACCATTCCTGTGTGAAGGAATCGATCATTGCCGCAACTTCTGGCTCGGATCGACCGACCTGTCTGAGTTGAGCCAAGCAAGCCGCCAACTCAGGACTGTCGCGAAGACTGTCGTGATATGCCTGCGCTTCAGCACGAAGCTGCGCACCGGCAGGCCTCTCCGCATCGGGGGGCGGCGGCAATTTGCGAAGAAAGTCATCTCGCGTGGTTTCAGCGACCAGCACAACCAATGCGGCCTTGTTTGGTACATGAAAATGCAAGGTGGAAATGTTGATGCCGACACGCGCCGCGACGTCTCGGGTCCGTAACGCAGCATACCCGTTTTCCAGGATCAGCGCCCTTGCGGCTTCAGCGATCATCGTCCGGCGTTCGTCTTTGCGAATATAGGACTGCTTTTGGTCATGGCTTGGCATAAATCAATCATATGATTGATTTATTGCTCTGACAAGGGATTGTTCGCCGATTTCAGAGAGAAGTCGCGTCTGAAGGGGGTCTTCCTCACTTTCCGTGCTGCTGATAGCCGCTTCGAATTCGTAACACTCGGAAAACACATGGGATATTGAAATGCGCGCCGCTTGAAAAATCGGGAGTAACAAGATCGCTCGAGTGGCTAACATTTGTCCATTCTTTCAATACCTTTCGGCAGGCTCGCGCGACAGTATGAGCACGGAAAGTGAGGAAGACCCTCCTAACGCAGGATTCGCGGAGTTAAAGGCAACGCGACACCAGTGGCGGGTCCTCTCGGCCCCGGTGTCGCCGAGGCGCCTGTCGCTCGCGCTTCACGAGCGGCGATAAGGCGAATTGAGATGCGCGAACTCGTATCGACCGCAAATGGTCACGAGTTAAATCAGATTTGAGCGGGCTGCTCGCCTTTGGGCTCGATGCGGCCGGTTTGATCAACCTCCTCGTCTCGGAGGGCGATGCGCGCGATCCGATCGACGACGCTGCGCGACGCGAGAGCGCCTCACGTCTTGGGCGCGGGCCGGCGACGTCGTTCCGGCGCGTTTGCGGCGCTTGACACTGTCGCGACGCTACCCTGGCCATCCGTCGGCCTGGTTCTCGAGCCACGCGCACCACCGACGGCCGCGGGAGGAGGGGGGCGCTCTCGTCGACGCGCCGCTTTTGTTTCAGGATCGGATCAGCGCGATCGTGAACGGCGCACAGGAGAGCCGCTCGCGGCGCGACCCGGCCCTGGCGACACTCTGGGCGCAGCTCGACATTCTGGGGATTGCGCGGCCGATTCTGGCGCTGCGCAGCGCCAGCAGGTGGCGACGCCCGGAACGTCATCGGCTCCCCCGATTCGCTCGGGTGCTCACCGCTCCGATTGCGCATCCCGACGCTCAACGCGGCGGACGCGGTTCTCGATCTGGTTACCGACCCTGTCGAGGCGCTTCGAGCCCCCCGCGCCGTTGCGAGGTCTTCCGGCGGGACTTCGCTCGGCGCACGTGTATAGCGACGGCGGGGCGGGCGAATTCCGACGCATCACGTGCGAGATCCTGGCAAATCCGAGATGGCGGGACGCCGAAGATCTCCCGCAGCGACGGCGACGACGCGTTCTGTCGCGGCCGATCGGCGCCCCGCGCTCGCCGCTCGGCGCAGGCAGAGCGGCGTCGGCCGGACGGGGCTGGGGCCATGGATGTCGTGTCATCGGAAGCGCTCGAAGATCTCTCTCCTGTCCAAGGGCCGTCCCGCGGGCACACTCGGATGCCAAAAATCCGACGCCGCGGAGCACTCCCGAGCGCGGAAACCGCCTCGATCGCCCGGAAATCCAGGGCTGTGGGATTATGTCCGATAAACCAACCTTATCGGACTTGATGGGATCGACCCGAGAAATCGCGAGTGTTGTCAATTTGCATTTCAATCCGGGACTTGCCCATTAAATGATCTCAACAAGATAGCTGAGACCGAAGTGCCCGCCCAGACAGTTCAATCGAGACTGGCGCGGACATTCCGGGCACTCGAAATCGAACTCGTCGACCGGTCGATCGACAGAGGCATTTTCGAGGGCGATGCCCGCTTCACCCAAGGAATTCATGCGCCGCCTACCCTTTCAATCGAGACTCAGCACGCAAAAGTCTCATATGGCGTGCCGCAAATCGTAACATTCATCCCGAGTCCCGGATTGAAGCGCCAATCGACAACTCTCACGTCGCACGGCCGTGTTCAACCTGAGACCGCCGGCGGCGATCTCAGTCGTTCTTCTGAAAAGCGAGCTTGAAGGTCGCGCCGCCGCCCGGCGTCTCCTCCACCCATATTCGGCCGGAGAGCTTCTCCATCAATTCACGCGCTATGGCGAGGCCGAGGCCGGCGCCGGGCGTCGCCTCGCTCTTGCGCCAGAAGGCCTCGAAAATCGCGTCGCGATGGGCGGGCTCCACGCCTTCGCCATGATCCTCCACCTCGACCACGGCGTCGGCGGTCACGCGCACGACGACGGCGCCGCCCAAAGGCTCGGCACGCACGGCGTTGGCGATGAGATTGCCGACGACGCTCTCCAGCGCCCATTCATAGGCGCGCGCGACGACCAGCGTCGGCGGCGGCTCGAAAGCGAGGCGGCGGCCGGCGCGGAGCGCGATCGGCGTGTAATCGGCGGTGACGGTCAGCACGGCCTCGCCGAGATCGAGCTGCGGCGCTGCGCAAGTCTTGGCGCGCTCCTCGACTTGCGCCAGCACCATGAGCTGCTCGAGGATCGTCTGAATGCGCAGCGAATCGCGCTCTAGCTCTCGTTTGATCGGCGTGTCGTCGAGCTGATCGAGCCGCGTGCGCAAAATGGTGATGGGCGTGCGCAGCTCATGCGCCGAATTGGCGATGAAGCGACGCTGGCGGGCGACGCCAGCGTCGACGCGCTCGAGCGCGCCATTCAGCGCCTCGACGAAGGGAAGGACCTCGGAGGGCATGTCGGCCGTGGGCACGCGGCGATCGAGCGAGTCGAGGTCGATCTCGGCGAGCTTGGCCGCGCTGACGCGCAGAGGCGTCAGGCTCCTGCGCACGACGACGAGCGCGACCAGCGACAGCACCGCGCAGAGTGGAATATAGGCGAGGACATTTGCCGTGGTGGGATAGTTGTAGAGCCAGAACAGCATATCGTCCCAATGGAATTGCGCGCCATAGACGACGGTGCCGAAACGGCCGAGGGGCGTGCGCACCATTCGGGCGGAGCCGCGCGAGTCGGGGTCGGCGTCGCCTAATATGTGGAAGGTCGCACCGAGCATTTCGAGCTTGCCGAGCTGGCTGCTGAAATAATCGACGAGCTGCTGCGACGAGCCGGCGAAGGCCTCGCCTGTCTGCGCGTCGAAAGCCGCGAAACGGAAGCGCGGATTGCGCGCCAAATAGTCTCGCAGCTCCGGCGTCGGCTCTATGCGAAGCCGGCCCTCCGGCGTCTTGCGGACGGCGTGCATGACGATGACGCGCGCGCGCTTCACCGTATGGCCCTCGAGCCGCACATAGCCGACATCGTTGACGCCGAACGCCGCCAGCGGCAAGAGCACGGTCGCCGGAACGGTGAAGAAGGCGATGAGCGAGAAGACGACCCAATTGAAGACGAGCCGGGAGGAGAGCGAGCGAAGCAGCCTCACGCGCGCGATATCTCGATGAGATAGCCGATGCCGCGCAGCGTATGGATCTCGACGCCGGCCTCGCATTCCTTCAGCCGCTGGCGCAGGCGCGAGACCGACATTTTGAGCGCGTCGAGCTGCACATTGTCGTCGAGCCCATAGATTTCGTCGAGCAAGGTGCTGTGCTTGACCGCTCGTCCGGCGCGCCGCATCAGCGCCTCGAGCAGCAGCAATTCGCGCTTGGCGAGGACCAGGGGGCTCCCGCGCACGAAGGCCTCGCGCTGGTCGAGATCGAAGGACAATTCGCCGAGCGCGACCGGCGGCAGAGCGGCGCCCTGTGGACGTCGCAGCACGGCTCTTATGCGCGCCAGCAGCTCGTCGACGTCGAAGGGCTTGGTGAGATAGTCGTCGGCGCCGGCGTCGAGCCCGTTGATCCTGTCGTCGATCGAGCGCGCCGCCGTCACCAGCAGCACGCGCGAGCGCGGCTTGGTCGCGCGCAGCTGCTTCAGAATCGACACGCCGTCGCCGTCGGGCAAGCGGCGGTCGAGCAGGACGACCGGATAATCGAATTGCGCGACCGCCTCCACCGCCTCCGCCAGCGTCGCGACGCTGTCGGCGACATAACCCGATTTGGTGAGCCGCCCGGCGACGAGCATCGCCAGCTCCGGCTGGTCCTCGACGATCAAAATCCGCATCTATTCTTTTCCGCCCCGCCGCCGAACGACAGCCTAGCCGCCGGTGTCGTATCTTTGCAACAGGTCGCAGCGAATTCGCGCCGCCCGGCCATCGCCGGGGCTGTCGTTACGCTACCGTTATGCGAATTTTGTTAGAGGAATTGTCCTCATCTGGCGTGAGGATGCAATTTTGCGGCGTCTGGTTCGGGTTTTCGCGCTTCTGCTCGTTATGCAGGGCTTGGCTATGGGCCTCGGCCGCGAAGCCGCAGCCGCGCATGCGGTCGGGATGGGCCGCGTCGGCGCGGCCTCAGGCGAATGCCGGCCACAGGGCCGCACGACGCCGGGGCGGCCGCACCCGGCCGATTGCTGCCTGATCTGTTCGGTCGACCGCGCGGACAAGCAGGCCGATCTGCTCGCCATTCTCACCAGTCGCGCGCCATTTCCCGAGCCGCGCGCCTCCGGCTGCGCCGCCCGCGCCGAAGACGGAGGGCCTCGCGCGCCTTCGGCCTGCGCCTGCTCCGCCTCGGCCCGCGGCCCGCCGCCCGTCTCTCCGCCGATCGAGCGCAGCCGTCGGGCCGCATGATCTGTCTGCTTCAAGCGCGTCCCTCGAAGACGCGGCCGGAGACCATCACAATGCATATTGTTTCACGCGCGGCGCGGCGCGCCCTCGCCAGCACGGCGCTATCCCTCGCTTTTCTGGCTCACGCGCAGACGCAGGAGCTGCTGCCGACGATCGACATCGGCACCGCCGCGCGCCGCCCGGCCGGCGCCGATGATCCGCGCAGCGCGCGATCGGGCGACCGCGTGACCGGCTACGCCGCCGCCAGCGCCGCCTCCGCCAAGCTCGACGCGCCGATCCTCGACACGCCGATCGCCGTGCAAGTGGTGACGCGCCAGACGATGGACGACAAGCAGGCCATCTCCATCAATGACGCCGTCGTCGGCGCGGTGAGCAGCACATCCTTGATGCCGACCGGCTGCACATTGTTCCAGAATCTCATCATCCGCGGCTTTCCGACCGGCAATCTCCAGCTCTCGCAATCCTATCGCAACGGCCTGCTGCTGCCGGCGCAAAAATGTCCGAGCACCGCCAATGTGCAATCGATCGAGGTGGTGAAAGGCCCGGTCGCAATGCTCTACGGCCGCATCGAGCCCGGCGGCCTCGTCGACACGATCATCAAGCGCCCGCTGGAGACGCCCTATTATTCCGTGCAGCAGCAGGGAAGCTCCTTCGGCGGCGCGCGCACGACCATCGACGCCACCGGCCCGATCACGCCGGATAAAGTGTGGCTCTATCGCGTGACGGCGGAATTCAACCACAATCCGTCCTTCATCGATTATGTGACCGATGATCGCTGGTTCGGCTCGGCGACCATCACCTATCATCCGAGCGAGCATTTCAAGCTCAATGTCGACGCCGAATATACGGATGTGAAGGGCGTCGACAACAATCCGAATATTCCCGCCATCGGCTACAACGCCGCGCCGATTCCGATCAGCCGCTATCTCGGCGATCCCAGCATCACCGTCGACAATCCGAGCCACGACATGCGCCGGCAAGTGGCTTTCGACTGGACTTATGATCTCGACCAGGATTGGAGCGTCACCAATCGCTTTCTCTATTCCAACAGCCGCGCCATTCAGACGAGCTTCTTCCTCGTCTGCGCCAATCAGCCGGGCCAGCTCAACAACACGCCGGCGGCCTGGTGCCCGACGTCATGGCCGGTTGGACAATCCAATGTCTCGCTGAATTGGGGCCCGGTCAGCTATCGCACCATCACCGGCAATCTCGATGTGAAGGGCAGGTTCGACACGGGATTCCTGCATCATTCCGTGCTCATCGGCACGGATCATATGAGCTATTCGCAGGTCGGCGACATTTATCAGTCGAACCAGGCGCAATCGCTCAACATCTATGCGCCCAATTATTACGATGCGAGCTTCGCGCCCTATAGCGGCCTCGGAATCTCGCGCTTCATCACGCCGGCTAATGGCACGGCCTTCATTCGCAAGCAGGAATGGCAGGGTCTCTATGCGCAGGACATGATTTCCTTCTTCGACGATCGCGTCCATCTTCTGCTCGGCGGCCGCTATGATTTCGCCAGCGCCGTGAGCTCGGGCCAGTCCTCGACCTCGGCTGTGCTGAACAATGCGCTGATGCGCGCCAATTATCTCGCCGTGCGCGTTGCCGATCACGCCTTCAGCCCGCGCGTCGGCCTCTCGGTCCAAGCGCTACCCTGGCTCGCCTTCTATGGCAATTACACGGAGTCCTTCGGCGTCAACAATGGCGTCACGCGCAACAATACGCCGCTCGGCCCACAGCGCGCGATCCAGTGGGAAGGCGGTGTGAAGGCGGAGCTCTTCGACAAGCGCCTCGTCGCCACGGCGGCCTACTATGTCATCGACAAGCATAATATCGCGCAGGCGACGCCGAGCGCTCCGGCGGCGCTGCGCAATTTCGTGTTCGATCTGCTCGACGCGCGCAGCGAAGGCGTCGAGCTCGATGTGACAGGGCGCATCGACGACAATTGGAGCGTCATCGCCAATTTCTCCCATATGTCGACGCATGTGACGAAGGGCTCGATTCCCTCGGCGACGGACCCCTTCGACGTCACGACTCAGGCCCCCATTGTCGGTAAGCGTCTGCCCGCAGTGCCGGACAATATGGGCAATGTCTGGGTGAAATATGAGGCGGACGGTTATTTGCGCGGCTTGAGCGGGGCGATCGGCGTGTCGCGCGTCGGCAATGCCTTCGTCGATCCCGCCAACACCTTTCTCGCGCCCGCCTATACGAATCTGAAGGCGATGGCCTCCTATCGCTTCCAGCTCGGGGGGAGCTTCGTGACGGCGCAGATCAACGCCGACAATCTCACCAACTCCACCTATTACTACGGCACGTCGCAATTCCCCGGCCGCTTCGCCGGCACGCCCGGCGCGCCGCGCTCCGTCATCGGCTCGCTGCGCGTCGAATATTGATCCTCCGGCCGCCGCGGGTCGCGGCGGCCGCCTCTTGGAACCATGCCCGCGCGCGGGTTCTGTCGCGAATTTTTTGTCGCTGGTCGGTTTGGGCTATGATCGGTGGCAGTGGAGCTGGCGGACGTGTGCGATGATCGATTTCAAGGGAAGCCATTTTGAACGCGACGTGGTCTTGTGGGGCGTCCGCTGGTATGTGGCGTATCCGATGAGCTATCGCCAACTCGAGGAAATGATGGAAGAGCGCGGCGTCGATGTCGACCATTCCACGCTCAACCATTGGGTCGTCAAATATGCCCCTTTGCTGGAGAAGCGGTTTCGTGCTGGCAAGCGCCCGGTCGGTTCGAGCTGGCGACTCGATGAGACCTACGTGAAAGTCAAAGGCAGCTGGAAATATTTGTATCGGGCTGTCGACAAGGCAGGCGCGACGGTGGATTTTCTGCTGACGGCCAAGAGGGACTACAAAGCTGCGTTGCTCTTTTTGCGCAAGGCGATCGGCCAGCGTGGCGAGCCGCAGAAGATCACGATCGACAAGAGCGGCGCCAACACGGCAGCGATCGAACGCTACAAAGCGGAGCATGAAGCTGACATCGAAATCCGCCGCATCAAATATCTCAATAATATTGTCGAACAGGACCATCGAGCGGTGAAGCGAGTGACGCGGCCGATGTTGGGTTTCGAATCATTTCGATCGGCTGCTGCGACGCTCTCGGTGCAACCCTATCCGTGGCTCTCCTTCTACGGCAATTATACGAAGTCTTTCGGTCTCAACAACGGCGTCACGCGCGCCGGCGCGGCACTCGGCCCGCAAACCGCGATCCAGATGGAAGGCGGCGTCAAAGCCGAACTGTTGGACAAGCGCCTTTCGGTGACGCTCGCCTATTACGATATTAAAAAATACAATATCGCCCGGAACACGCCGGGCCTTGCCGGCGCGTTGAGAGGCTTCGTGTACGATCTGCTCGATGCGGAAAGCAAAGGCGTGGAGATCGACGTTACGGGCCGCATCGACGACAATTGGAGCGTCATCGCCAATTTTTTGCATATGAACACGCATGTGACGAAAGGATCGACGCTGCCGGCGAGCGATCCTTTCGATATCGTCACGCAGGCGCCTGTCGCCGGCAAGCGCCTCCCCGCCGTTCCGGAGAATATGGGAAATCTCTGGGTGAAATATGACGCCGACGGCGCGTTCCGAGGATGGAGCGGGGCGATCGGCGCATCGCGGGTCGGCACGGCTTGGGTCGATCCGGCGAACAGCTTTATCGCCCCCGCTTACACATTGCTTCGCGCCATGGCGTCCTACCGCTTTGCGCTCGGCCCGACCCATGTCACGGCGCAAGTGAACGTCGATAATCTGCTCAACTCGACCTACATCTAACGTCTCAATTTCCGGGCCGTTTCGCCGGCTCCTTCGGGGCGCCGCGAAGCATATTGGGATCGTTGCGCTTCGAATATTGAATACGTCCGGTCATCGAAGTCAGCCGTGTTCTCGTCGACGCTCGACGACCGCCGTATCCGAATGTCGTTTCCGGCAATCAGCGTAACGATCGGATCGGGCAATCGATCGGCGCAAGCCGCGGCCATTCATCGGGTAACATTCAAACCCGAGCGGCGAGGTCGACATGTTATCGAGGCACGCCGCGTTCCGCATCGCGGCGATCGCATGGCTGCTATTTCACATGCTTCTTCCCGTTGCCGCGGGGGGAGGCGCATTCGGCCTTTCGCCTCGCCAGATCTGCGCCTTGGACCCGTCCCGCGCGCCGACGCCGGCAGATTTTCAAGATTGCCGGCTCTGCTGCATCTTCGCCGGCTTTTCCTGCGGCGGCATAGACGTGCCGGTCTATTTCGCGACCCTGTCGCCTCCGTTGGCGTCGACGCGGCTGACGCCCTGGCGCGACGAATCCTCGAATGGGAACGCGTTACGCGTCGGCGTGTGTTTTCGAGCGCGAGGACCGCCGCGCGCCGCCTAAACGCATTTTCACCCGGATGCGCCTGGACGAGATGCGGCTGAAGCGGCGGGACCCGAACGCTGGCATCTCGCGCCGCCCGCTCGCTTTCCGCCGCCAGATCGAATTGCAAACGGGTCATCTCGACTTGGACCGACAATAAGCTTCGCGGCATTCCACCACGCCGCTCCAATCGACCACCCATGCCCAGTATTAACGATGGAGCCCAGCTCATGTCTCTTTTGATAAATTCTATCGAGCCATCGCCCGAGCGCCCGATCGGCGACTTCGGGCGTCTTTATCGAGCCCATGCTCCGGAATTGCGACGCTTCGCGCGCCGTCGAATCGGCGCGCAGCAGGCTGAAGACATCGTGCAGGACGCATTTCTGCAATTTCTCCAGCACGCCAAAACGCAGCAGGTTGAGCATCCAAGAGCCTATCTTTTTCGAACGGTCGCGAATCTCACTGTGGACGCGATCCGCAAGGTCCGGATCCATTCCGGCTACGACGAAGCAATCGATTTCTTTCTCATGTCGGACGCCCATGCGTCGGATGCGGACACCGCGCTCGAAAGCGCAAACGAGCTGCGCTTGTTGTTCGCATGTCTTGCCGAGCTTCCGCCGATCTGTCGAAGAATTTTCCTGCTTTACCACATCGACGATTTCAATCAAACGGAAGTCGCGACGCGCTGCGGCGTCGCCACGAGAACCGTCGAACGCAATCTGGTCAAGGCGCGCGAATTTTTACTCGGTCGGCTCGGACGCAAGTCGACGACGACCGCATCGAGGCGCGCGCCAGAAACAAACAATTCGAATTCCATGTCGGGTTTTCCCATGGAGAACCGTCTCAGTTTTTCGGAAGGCTCGCGCAGGCGACCGACCCGCCGCTCCAATGACAGATGCGGCGACATCGACCGATCGTCCAAGGAGGCTATCATGGCTATCAACATCGTGAAGCGCACCACTCTCGTCGTCAACGGCCGCACCGGCGCCGACTGCGGCACTGCTTGCTGGGGCTAAGCATCGCAGCTGTATCGTGCGCCGTCCTCCCTTCGGGCGGCGCACGATACATTCCATTCTTCATGCGCTGGCACAGGTGAATGCGATGCGGATCGGATTCAATTTCACACTCACGGAGACGACAGAAATGGTTCGGCGCATGATCGCCGAAGGACATATTGATTATTGCGAATTGCTGATCGATAATTTTCTTTGCGTCCCGCCGGCGGAGCTGGCGCGAGCGTTCGATTGCCCGACAGGATTTCATATCATGTTTTCGGAGTTCATCGACGAAGATCTCGACGCGCTCGAAAATTTCGCAACACGCCTTCGTCCGTTCATTCGCGACATGAAGCCGCTTTATGTCTCCGACCATGGCGCGAGCTTCACTCATCACGGAGTGAATCTCTTTCATTTGGGAGAACTGGATTACGCGCGGGATTATGATCGCGTGCGCGTGCGGGTCGATCTTTGGCAGGAAATGCTCGGCCAACGCATTTTCATCGAGAATTATCCATCGATCATGGAAGGAGGATGGGAAGCGCCGCGCTTTTTCGAGCGGCTGATGCAGGACACGGGAGCAGGCGCGCTTTTCGACGCATCGAACTCGGTCTGCGCCAATCTCAATTGCGGCGCGCCTCTCGAAGCCTGGGACAAGGTGATCGCGTCCACAAATCACTTTCACGTCGCCGGCTACAGCCGCGCGGTCAACCCGCCGCATATTGTTCACGACTCGCATGCGGAAGAGTTGGCAGAAGATACGCTCGCCTTCCTTCGCGGACGCCGGCATATTTTCGACAAGCCGGACGCGACGATCACTTACGAGCGCGACGGCAATATCGAATACGACTCGATCATCGCCGATTTGCGGCGCTTGCGCGAAATTTTCACCAGCGGGACCGAGGAGCGGCAGGATGAACGAGCCATCGCTTGCGCGAACTGATCGTGAGTTGTTCGACGTTCTGACATCTCCTTCGCGGATATTGGACTATCCACCCAATTCTCGCGCCTATGGCCGGATCGACGTCAGTCTGCGCGCCTATTGGCACTCGACTTTCGATATCTGTCCGGAACTGCTGGAGTTGTCTGGTCCCGACGGCATGACGATTTTCGCGCCTTTCATGGAGTGGGCGCGCGAGCAGGGCGTTCGCTTCACCTGGTCTTACTATCTCTGGCTGTATCGATGGCTGCGGCAATCGGTGTTCCGCGACCGCCTCGGCGACGAACTTTTGATTTCGCTCATGGGCGCCTCGGCCGCGCGTTGGGCGATTAGAGACCGCGGCGCGGCGCATGGCCTCGCTATCGGCTGCGCGGCCACGCCGACTTTTGTCGTTGGGTGGAAATGCCGCAGCCTGAGCGCGGGCCGTCAGGTCGAATTGGTGGAACTGGACCAGCCAATCGCCGTCGGAGATGCGTTTTTCGGCTTTTTCACCACTCCCGGATCGGAGATTGCGGAGTTCCCCGGCTGGCGGAGCCTCCCGCTATGAACGGAAGGGGATTCTGGCGAGGATTTTGTCCCTTGCTCGCGACCCTGTCCATCGCGCCGGTTTCGTTTCAGATCGACTTGGCGATGATCGCAAGATTAGGCGCCGGCGCGCCGGCGGCATATGCCCTGCTCGCGCGCGTCGCCCTCCTCGACGCCGTACTCGTCGCGGCGGTGGGGGGCGTCGCCTCCGTCATCGTCGCCAAGGAGCACGACACTTGCGGAAGGTCGAGAATCGTCGCGCAATTATGGGTTGTGGCGCTTGTTGTCGGCGGGGGCGCCGGTGCGATTGGCTGCTTGACCTATCCGTCGGGGCTGACCCTGATCGGTGGAACGACTGACGCCGTCCGTCTCGCTCGATCCGCGCTCGGCTGGTATCTGGCCGCGATCCCATTCCGCGTCCTCTCCGGCGTCGGCCTGTTCATCCTGTTCGCGACTGAGCGCGGGCGCGTCGCGCTTTGCTGGAAATCCTTCGAGATCGTCCTCAAGGCGGTGGCCGCCTATACGCTCGTCTATCCGCTCGGTTTCGGCTTCAAGGGATGTTTCATCGCGGGCTTGGTCGCCGCGACGGCCGGAGCGACTGTGACGTTTGCGGCGGCGCGCCGGGATCACGACGCGGCTCCGCGGCTTCCCTCCTGGGCCTTCGCGCGGTCGTTTCTCGCGCAATCGCTGTGTGAAGCGGCGAGAGTTTTGTCGCCTCAACTTCTCGTCCTGACATCGCTCGCGCTTTTTGCCGCGCCATGGATCGGGCGTTTCGAACCGGCGCGCGCGGACGCTTACGCCGCCGGGCAAATTCTCGTCCTGCTCCTTTTCACGCCCTTCACCGCGCTCACTAGATTTCTCGCATTGCGTCTTTCGGATTGGCCGCGACCGGAGATTGCGTCCCAAATCGTTCATTTGTGGCGACAGGGAATTCCCGTCGCCATCGCCGCGGGGACAATCCTGCTGTTGAGCAGCGGTTGGATCGGACAGGCCATATACCAGCAGGAGGGACGCTGGTGGTCGACATTCGTCGCCGCGCTCGCTTTGTCGCTTCCCATCAGATTTGCGACGAACGTCATGCGCGGGGCCTTGCAGGCCGACGGCCGCTTCGCCGACGCGGCGGCGGTCGACGGCCTTGTCGCCTGTTTCGTCGCCTTGCCCTTGACCGCGCTCGGATTGCATCTCGACGAGCCGGCGGTCGCTTATCTCGCCTTGATCGCGCCGGAAGCGATTTGCGCGGCCGTTCTTTGGAGACGCCTCTCGGACCCACGCGAGCCGACGCCCCAACCCGCTTTGCAATGTTGAGCCCGCCGGGCGCGGCGCGCAAAATCGTCGCGATGGCTGACTGCGCGACCATGAAAAGGAAAACGCAATGAGCGTCGAACGCATTCGCACACAAGTTCTCATTCGCGGAGGCGGCTACGCGGGGCTGACGGCGGCAATGCTCTTGGCGTGGCGCGGAATCTCCTGCCTCGTGGCGGAGCGCCACGAGGCCGCCTCCCGCCATCCCAAGGCACATGGCATCAATCGGCGCAGCATGGAGCTGCTGCGCGTCGTTCCGGGCCTGGAAAAAGATCTCTTCGGCGCGTCCCGCGCGGCGGCGAACGACGCTCTCGCTTATATCGCGGCAACGGTCACGGGACCGAAAATCCGAACGCTCATCGCCAAAAGCGATTTCGACGGCCCCAACGTTTCGCCGGCGCAGGTCTGCACGGCGGGGCAGGATCGGGTCGAGCCCATTTTTCTCGAGCATGCGAGAGCGCTCGGCGCCGATGTGCGGTTTTCGACGATGCTCACGCAATTCGTTCAGGATCGGGACGGCGTCACCGCGCGTCTCCACGACGTGGCTGCCGAGGACGACATCGAGGTGCGCGCCGACTATATGATCGCGGCGGACGGCGCGAATGGCACGACGCGGGAGCAACTCGGGATCGAGATGCGGGGTCGCGGCGTCATCTCGCACTCCGTGTCTATTCTGTTCGAAGCCGATCTGGCGACGATTCTTCCCGGCGCCGGTTTCGTGCTTTGCTATCTGCGCAATGCGGTGTTCACGGGAGTCTTCGTCAGCTGCGACGATCCCAATCGTGGGCAGCTCAACATCGCTTTCGATCCCGCGGCGGAGTCGCCCGACGAATTCGATGCGGCGCGCTGCGCGGCGCTCGTCAGGGCCGCTCTGGGCGCCGGAGACATTGACGTGAAAGTGATCGATATTCTGTTTTGGCGAAAATCGGCGCTAATCGCGTCGCGCATGGCGCAGGGTCGCGTCTTTCTCGCCGGAGACGCCGCCCACCTCATGCCACCCGTCGGCGGGCTCGGCGGTCAGACCGCGCTTCAGGACGCCGCCGACATCGCCTGGAAGCTCGCCTATGTGCTGAAGGGCGACGCAGGGCCGGCGCTTCTCGACACCTATCAGGCGGAGCGCCTTCCCGTCGCCCATATCGCCCTGTCCCGCCAGCTCGCCAATTATGTGGAACGCCTGCAACCTGATCGGGACGAGATCAGAGTACGCGCGCATGAAACGGACTATCTGAGCGCCGCGCTCGGCTATCGCTATCGCTCCGCCGCCATCGTCTCCGATGCGACGGACGACGGCGCGGCGACGGAACACCCGCTGCAGCCGTCGGGCTCGCCCGGTACGCGCCTGCCGCATGTCGAGCTGCGCCGAAACGGCCTGAGCGTCTCCACACATGATCTCATTGGGCGTGACTTCGTGCTGTTCGCGGGTCCGCGCGGCGGCGCGTGGATAGAGGCCGCGCGACGCTCGGCGGAGGGAGGCGCGCCGCTCGACTGTTTCCGCCTGGACGTCGATGTCGACGACCCGTCCGCAACATTTCTCGATAAGGTCGGGCTCGGCGCGGACGGCGCATTATTGGCGCGACCGGACGGGTATATCGCCTGGCGCTCGCCGAGCGAGGACGAGGACCCGTCGCGCGTCCTCGAAAATGTTCTGGCGCGCATTTGCTGTCTCCCCGTCGGCGCCATCGGCGCGACTCCAAAGGCGCTCGCCGCGGAGCATCGGCGATGATTCCGGCGGCCGCTTCGCTGGCGTCCCTCGACGCGATCCGGGAAAAGATCCGCGACCACGGTTATTTCTTCGCGCCCGATCGCGTGGACGACGCGGATTACGACGACATCTGCAACAAGCTCGGGCCGATCATCCACGAATGCGAAATTCGAGTCGAGGCGGGAGCGACGAGTTATTTCAAACGGGAGGCACCTCTTGCCTATCATACCGACTCGCCCTTCGCCCGCTACGTCGTTTGGCTATGCCTCGTGCAGCAGGATATTGGCGGCGAAATGCTTCTCAAGGACACGAAGCATGTTTTCGACGGCGCGACGCCGGCGGAAATCAACGCCTTAAATCGCGTCGCGGTGCGGTTTCCGGCGATCGAGGGCGCGCATGGAGCCGGGAGTCTGCCGCTTCTTTCGGGCGATCGACATGGCGGCTGGCGCGTCAATTATGCGCCCTGGCTGATTGTCGAGGAGTCGCTTTCGCCGGCTGCCTGCCGTGTGCTCGCGGCGCTCGGCGACTTTCCCGGGGAACACGGCGTCGCCATCGCGTTACGCCCGGGAAGCGTGTTGATCATCGACAACAGGCGTATGTTGCATGGTCGCGGAGAGCTTGCCGGCGACCGGCGGCGCCTGCTGCGCCGTTGGATCGGCGACTGAGACGATTGCGAAGGTCGGCGCTTCACGTGGTCTGGCGTCGATTCCGCGCCGAAGGGTCCCGCCGCGAATGAACCGCGACTTCGTCTCCAACACGGACAGAATGAACGGGTGATTGCACCTCGGGCGTAAGAATCATCTCTTCGCCGGGCGCCGCCGTGCCCGCGGTCGTCGCGCAGAACGGCCCAGAGATAGCCCGTCTTCGTCCGGCCGCGGCCGGGATCGAGCGCCGGCGCCCAAGTCTCGCCATGAACAGGCGGCCAGACCGCTTCATCAGCGCGCTCATGCGCTCGACGATCGGCGCGAAATGGAAGGCCGTCGTTTCCATCAACGTCCCCGCCGGTTGGCGATCAGCTACGCGACGGCGCGTAAGGAGAACGGCGTGGGCCCGCACGAGTTCGTGTGTCGGCGTGTGCATGAACCGCGGTTCAGACTATTTGCGCTGGTACGACAACGGAGCGTCGCGCGACGCTGTCTGCGCCACTCGCGCGTGGCTGAATTTCGGCGTCGGCCGCGCCGCGATGCGCAATTTCGGTGTGCTGATGCGCGCCCTGAAAGGCTGCGGAACACCGAACGAACTCGTCGACCTCGCCGAAAAGGAGGTCAGCTCAAGGTTTGTGATTTTTTGTACGGTAACTTGGACAGAGCGTGAACACCCGCGATTATGCTGCTTCGTCGATAAGGTTGAGGGGTCGGAAGCCGTCGCCTGAGATATCCGGCTCGGTCCAGAGGTAGTCGCCCGTCAGGCTGATGCGCCGGGCCGGATTTGGACGGCGCCATCGGAGGTTTGAGGCGCCGCGAGGATCGAGCAACGAGCTGCCGAAAGGGGAACGACAGTCGATAACGCCGGAGTTACGCGCGATTTGCGGTGACGCGAGCGCTCGCGATCTCTGGATGGCGGCATCGAAACGCGCGCCGCGGCGATCGCTCCCGTTCGGCGCGGGAATGCGTCCGTCGAAGTTCGCGGATACGGACGAGCGGTGATCCATCGGCCTCATGAGGTGTCGCATCTTTGCGTCGAGTGGCGCGGCTTCGAAGGACGCGGCAGAGGGCCGAGATCAACCATGCGGCCGCCGCAGCAGGGGCAGATGTCGATGCGCTTGCCGGTGAGCGTGGCGTAGCGCTCGCGATAATCGGCGGGCTCGGCGCCCAGCGGCGGTTCGGCAATATCGAGAGCGGCGCGGATTTTCGCGAGCTTCTGTGCGCGGCGAGCGTTGGCGAGAAAGCCGAAATGACGAATGCGCCGAAAGCCCTTGGGCAGGACGTGCATGAGGAAGCGGCGCATGAACTCGCCGGCGTCGAGGGTCATTGCCTTGGACTTGTTGCTGGCGCGATAATCTTTCCACCGAAAGCGCACGGCGCCGTCGTCGCACGCCAGCAGCCGTCCATTGGCGATAGCGACACGATGCGTGTAGCGGCCGAGATACTCAAGGACCTGTCGCGCGCCGCCGAACGGGCGCTTGGCGTAGACGACCCATTCGATGTCGTACGACGGGGCGAGATATCGCGCGAACGCAGCCGGCTCTCGCAGCGCCGAGAGATCGCCGAAGAACGTCAGATCGCCGGCGTCGGATGCTGCTGTCAGGCGCTCGAGAAACAAGCGACGATAAAACCGGGACAGAACATGCACGGGCAGAAAGAAGCCGGGCCGGCAAGCGACCCAGCCTCCATCCGGCCCGAGGCCGCCGCCCGGCACGATGCAAAGGACATGCGGATGATGCGTGAGAGTCTGCCCCCAAGTGTGCAGGATGGCGATCATGCCGGTCTCGGCGCCGAGATGTCTCGGATCGGCGCCGATGACGCGGATCGTCTCGGACGCCGCCTTGAACAGAATATCGTAGACGAGCGCCTTGTTCTGAAGAGCGATCGCAGCGATCGGCGCCGGCACGGTGAAGACGACGTGGAAATAGGGAACCGGCAGGAGCTCGGCGCGACGATCGACGAGCCACTGCGCGCGCGCGAGCCCTTGGCAATTGGGGCAATGCCTTTGCGACAACTGTTGTACGAGACGCGAACCTCGCCGCAGTCCTCGCACCGCTCGACATGCCCACCGAGCGCCGCCGTCCGGCACGTCTCGATGGCCGCCATCGCGCGGCGTTGGTCGAGCGACAGCCGGGCGCCTTGCGCCGCGCGAAACACAGCGCCGTAGCGGCGAAAAATATCGGCGCGCCGCCGATCCGGGATGGCGGCAAGGCAGGATGCGAGATCGATCGTCGTCATGGGGCAACCTCTGATTCGGGTTGCTCCCCATAGATTCAGACACTTCCAGGCATGAAAAGCGAAAAATAACATCAATTCATCAGACAAAGTATAGAGCGTTGAACAGCCCTGCTCGCCCATGCCACACGAGTCCAGACGCCGAGCGTTTCTTCGCATCCACTTCGACGTGCATGTAGAGCGGCGCCAGCCGACGTGGACGCGGTTTTTGTGTCGGAAACGTATCGAAACAGAAGCCGAGTCGTCCGCCGTTTCAATGAAAAAGCGGAACGACTTCATGCCCCGATGCGCCATGACCCGAATGGAGGAGCCCGACATGCCCTCGAGGCGCATGCTTTCACATGCGTGCTTTACAGATCAATTGCCGAAGCGATAGCTCAAGCCGAGCTTGATTTCTCCCTCGCCGGACTCGCGCCTCAACTTCACGCCGGGTGAAATCGGCGTGAAATATTCGCGTTGCGTCGGTAGACCATCGACGCGATATTCGATCTTGGCGCGCCATCGGTCGTCTAACGCATATTCAACGCCGAGGCCCAGCGTAGGGCCGACGACAATATCGTTGCGATGAGCCGCAAAGGCGCCCGAGTAGTAATGTCTCGAGACATCCGCGAGGAACAATCCGCCTGTTGCATAGAAGAGAATGCGATCGAAGGCATAGCCGACGCGGCCACGCATCGACCCCTGTAGGCCGACCCTGTCCACGACGCTGTCGCCGAAGACCGTCTCCGCCGAGCTGCGGGCGTTCGCGAAATTGATATCCCCGATGAGGCCGAACACAAGCGGACCGCTGTGCCAATCATAGCCTGCGTGTAGGCCACCGATTAAACTGTCGCCGTGAATGGTCCTCGACGTGAGCGTCGCTCCGGTCGGGACAAACACATTCCGCAGGCGGGTCGCAGTCCGCGCATAGCCGATCTGTGCGCCGACATAGAAGCCTTCGAACAGAAAGACAGGCGGCGGGGGAACGAAAACAGGCGGGGGAGGGACGAAGTAGCTGCGCGGCAAATCAGCGGCGTCGGCGGCCGTCGTGCAGAAAATCAGGACCAGGGCGGTGAAGCGGTGTTTACATGTCATCTGCTGTTCTCGGTGGAGAAGATGAGAGTAGGTATGCGTAACGGACCTTCCAGGCATGTGCGGTCTGACCGCTAAATGAAGTCTATGCTTGCTAGATTGCATGAACATTGCAGCGACAGCGTCGATTGCATAATAAAATCTCTTGTCAGATAGATTTTTAATGCAGACATTATTTTTCTCCCGTTCGCTCGAGGATCGTCATGCGCAATCTTTTCTGTTCCGCCATCCCCGCTTTTTGCCTTGTCTGCGCCCGCCTGCAAAGGGGCTGGGGACGCACACTTCTGTCGCATAGCGACAGGCGACATCGCCTCGTCTGAGCAAGGCCGCAATCTGCTCGCCGAATAACACGCCAACGCGCTGCCAACCGCCAGCAGCCGGGCAGTGACGCTAAACGGGATCCGCCATGTCTTCCGATACCATTCGCGCTGCATACGCGGCCGCCGCGCTCGCCTCGACAACCCTTCTTGTCGGCTGCGCTTCCGACATCATGAAGAATTATGTCGGCAGGCCGGTCGAAGATGTCATCATCGATTACGGCCCACCCTCCACCGTGCTCGAACTCGGCCGTGACGAGCGCGCATATCAATGGCGCAAGGTTTCAACCGATGTAGTGGCCGGCTCGACCAGCGGTGAGATCAAGAATACTTGGCGCGGCGCGCGCTACGAAGAAACGGTGACACCGGGTTATGTCCAGGAGCGGGAATGTTTCTACACATTTTACGCACGCGGCGGGGGCAAGGATTGGTATGTGACGAGCTTTCGCAAGCCGAGGCTCGAATGTGAGTGAGGCGTTCGAGCCTGTCGGAAAATCGCCGCAAGGCAGCCTCGGATATCCGCTACGGGCGGCGCCTGCGCGTGACGAGACGTGAGGGATACAATGCGCATTCTGCTGCTCGAAGACGAGCCGGAGATGGCTTCCGTGCTGAAATCGGCGCTGGGTCGCCGCCATATCATCGTCGACCATGTGGCGACGATCGCCGACGCCGAGGCGGCCGCCGCCTTCGGTCTCTATGACGCGCTCGTTCTCGACCGCCGCCTGCCCGACGGCGAGGGGCTCGATTTGATCCCAAAGCTGAGGGCCAGCCATGTCGATGCGCCGATCTTGATGCTGACGGCGCTCGGCGGCCTGGACGACCGTGTCGCTGGCCTCGATGGCGGCGCAGATGACTATTTGACCAAACCCTTCGCCGTCGAGGAGCTGATGGCGCGGCTCCGCGCCTTGAAGCGCCGGCCAGCAAACCTGCGTTCCGAGACGATCGTGATAGGCCGCCTCACCTATGATTTTCACCACCGCGAGGCGCTGGTCGGCGACAAACCACTGGAACTGCTTCGCCGCGAGCAACTGGCCTTGGAGGCGCTGGTTCGCCGCCCAGGCAGGGCGGTGCTACGCGCGACGCTGGAGGAATCGGTCTACGCCATGGATGACGAGATCGGCTCCAATGCGCTGGATTCTCATCTTTCACGGCTTCGCCGCAAGCTCGACGAGGCCCGCGCCGGCGTCGAGATCAGGGCGATCCGCAATCTCGGCTATCTCCTGCGCGCCACCTCATGAAAAAGTCCAATCCATATTCGTTGCAATGGGTGCTGGTGCGCAGGCTCATCCTGCTGCAGGCAGCCACGCTGCTCGTCTTCCTCGGCCTGCTCACTCTGGTGTTTTTCATCGCGCAGCCGCGTCTTGCTGTCGATAACGAGGTGGCTACGCAGCTGGTGGCGGGCGCCTTGGGCCGAGACGGCGATGGTCGGCTCATTTTGCGCGACACGTTTGAGCTCGAGAGCTTCCGCAAAAGCTTCCCCGGCCTTTGGTTCGTGGTGCGAGACGAAAAGAGCCAGGAGCTCAGGCGAGGCAATGTCCCTGCCGCCTATGTTAGCGGCGGCGACGAGCTGCTCAGACAAGTCGATCGTGCAACCTTGACCTTCGAGCCGGAATGCCCGCACCCTGCCGCTTCCTACGCCAATCTGGATTCGCCCGCGGGGCGAGTAGGCGTGCTGGCGTCTACTATCGCCTCACGTGACGAAAATACGGGCGTCGAGATCAATGTCGACCTGCATATCGATCTCGCCCGTAACGCTGATGGCAGCACCAACTGGCTGCGCGTCGGGCCGATCCTGGTCATCGTCACGCTCGTCGCGCTGCTACCGATCGTCACTGTCATGGGTTTCACGACGCTGCTGACAACGCCGGCGGTCGTGCGCCGTTCGCTCGCCGGGCTTGTCGCCACCGCCGAGGAAGCCGGCGCCATCGACATCGACAATCGTGCCGTGCAACTGCGGACCGAGGACGTGCCGCAGGAGATCGCGTCGCTGGTGCAGGCATTCAACCGTGCGCTCGCCCGCCTCGGCGAAGGCTATGAGAAGCGCAATCGCTTCCTCACGGACGCTGCACATGAACTGCGCACTCCGATCGCCATATTGCGCACACGCGCTGAATTGCTGCGCGAGGATCCGGAAAGCCGGCGCCTGCTGAAGGATATCGAGCGGCTGTCGCATCTAGCGCAGCAATTGCTCGATCGTCAGGTGCTCGATCATTCTACCGGCCCGCGCGACGTGGTCGATCTGGTCGATCTGGCGAGGATGCTCGCCGCCGATTTCGCGCCGCTGGTGCTGGAGGCCGGGTATGAGTTCTCGTTCGAACCGTCCGACGGCAAAGCGCCGGTCTGCGTCCGGCCGCAGCAGATCGAGCGCGCCGTGGCCAATCTTTTGCGCAACGCCATTGAGCACGGCGGCGGCTCGGGCTGCATCACTGTCGTGGTCGACGAAACAGGCGGAGTGGAAGTCCACGACGAGGGACCTGGAATCCCTCTCGACGAGCGCGAACGCGTGTTCGATCCGTTCTATCGACTACGCCCGCGCTCGAGCGGTGCAGGTCTGGGCCTGAGCCTCGCTCTCGAGATTACGCGCCTGCACGGCGGCGCCATCGAAATCCTCGACGGCGCGTGGATAGGCACACATATCCGGCTGCAGTTGCCTCTGGCGGAAGCTAAGAAGCCTGCCATCAAATCCAGTTGCGTCGCGCGAACCAGTTGAGCTCCGCACTGCGCTCGAGACAACCTGACGAGGATCCCTCATTTAGATACGACTCTCGACACGGCCGCATTCTTGGTGGCCGCGAAACATCAGGAAACCAGTCGATGCCGTGCGAGGAGCTATGCCGGAAAGTGGGTGATGACGGCGTGAGGAGAGCGGCGTAACGGGGTTGGTGTCCAGCCTGTCACGTTGCTCTTAACTGGGCTCTGCTTCACTCTCGGTGCAAATTAGCGGATTGTTGCGGTTTGGCTTGAGATGTCGCATCTTTCGGAATGAAAACATCAACTCGCTGGGCTCCTGCGCCAAATTTGCAGATTCTGACAGTCGAGCGTTTGGAGGCGGAATGGGCGGTCTCTCTGACCGCCGACGCGCATGCAATATGCCCAGCATGCGGGGTGCAATCGAATTCGCGGCATAGTTCCTATCATCGAAAGCTCCGCGATCTTCCCGCGCAGGGGACGCCAATCGACGTTCGAGTTCGCTTGACGCGCTGGCGATGCCGCAATCAAAATTGCGACCGGCGCATCTTCGCCGAACGCATTCCAGGGCCCGCAGCCCCGTTCGCGCGACAAACAACTCGCCTTGCGGGAGTTGTTCGCCTATTCGGGCATAGCGTCGGCGGACGGCCATCCGAAAGGCTGATGGGCCGCCTCGGCATGCGGGTCGGTCACACCACGATTTTGAGAGAGATTAAGCGAAGCGCACGCGCGGGCGCTGCGCCTGCCCATGTCAAAGTCGTCGGCGTCGACGATTGGGCATGGAAGAAAGGCACGAACTACGGAACGGTGATGGTTGATCTCGAGCGGCGACTGGTCGTCGACGTTCTTCCTGATCGCTCCGCGGCGTCGACCGCCGCGTGGCTCAGGGAACATCCCACTATCGAGATCATAAGCCGCGATCGCGCCGGGCTCTATGCCGAGGGCGCGCACGAAGGAGCCCCGCAAGCACGGCAGGTCGCCGATCGCTTTCACCTCCTGCAAAATTTCCGTGAGGCGGTCGAAAGGCATTTGATCCACCCTGGACCGCCGCTGAAAAGAGCAAGCGAGGTTGACGCGAATGGTTCGACGGGGCCAAATGCCAAGAATGGCTCTCGCACCGTTTCCGACGGCGAGAGGCATCGGCGCTCTACACAGCGAGCGGCGCGCGCCGCTCGCGAGGCCAGGTTCGAAGAAATCAAAGTTCTGTTCGAGGCTGGCAAGACAATCACCGCGATCGCGAGGGAATTGGGGCTTGGGCGCCGGCGAGTGGAGCGTTGGACGCGCTTTCTTGTTTTGCCGGAGCGCAACGTCATGGCGCCCACGGCGAGCACGCCCGCCCGTTTCGAGGCATTTCTGGCGCGGCGCTGGGCCGAAGCGTGCAGGTCCGTCCGCCAGCTGTTCGAAGAAATCAAGCAACAGGGATACGCGGGCTCCTACAGCAATCTGGCGCGCTTTCTCGCGGCATGGAGAGATCCCGACGGATCGCTCGACGTCGTCGCCGAAGCGCCTTTCGTTTCATCACCGTCAAAATCGGCGGCGTCAGACTTCAACGCGTGCGCGAAGGCGCCCGCAATCGATCCAATGAATGGTCGCCGTATTTCTCCGCTGACCGCAGCCGCGCTTTGCGTCAAGCCGCGGGGACAAATGACGCCGCGGCAAATCTGCATTGTCGATGCGCTAACGGCGGAGTCGATGGACTTCGCGGTGATGCGCCAGTTCGCGATGCGATTTCGCGGCTTATTTCGTGGCGGCTCGCTGGAAAAGTTGGACGAGTGGATATGGGACGCGACTTCTTGCAGCGTTTACGCCATGCGCCGTTTTTCGAAGACTCTGCGACAAGACATCGACGCCGTGCAAAATGCCGTGGTGGGGCCATGGAGCAACGGACAGACAGAACGGCAGATCAATCGGTTGAAAACGCTCAAGCGCTCCATGTACGGACGCGCGAGCATCGAACTCCTTGGTGCGCGGATGCCGCCTTTGCAGGATTCTAATTTGCACCGAGAGTGAAGCAGAGCCCGGAAACCGCGATAAGACGACCCATCAGCTATGGGCCCGGCATTGTTTCATTTATTCCCGGCCGGAACAACTGCCCCGGGTACAAACGAAAAGAGCATCCACACGGGCGTGCGGATGCTCCCATCGACCGGCAATCTATGAAAGCGAGCGGATCAGCCGCGGAACACCGGCGTCGGGCCGGAGCCGCGCTGTGCCGGCAGCCGCTCGCGCAGCGCCGCGATCCGCGCCTCGCCCTGGATCAGCGCCGCCTTGTTGGTGTGGACCGAATAATAGCCGGTCACCAGAACGTGCGGGTGCTCGATAGCGGATGCCACAACGAAGCGGGCGCCTTCGGCCGATGCCTGGAGCGGGATCGCCCCTACACCCTCGAGCAGCGCCAGTTCGCCGGTATGGACGACCACGTCGCCCACCAGCGCGCCGTGGCTGATCGCCAGCCACGCCACGTCGTGATCGGCCGGGGGCGTGTAGGTCCAGCGTTCGCCGGGCGCGAGCGTCACCAGCAGATAGTTGATCCCGGCCGGCGCCCGCACCGGGCTGACGGCGCCGTCAAGTTCGCCCAGGATCACCGTTGCCGGGCCGACCACCGGCATGTCCTGCGCCTCGATATACTGGCTGTCGACCGCCGCGTTTTCCAGTTCGGGCGGCAGCGCCAGCCACAGCTGAAAGCCCTTGATCTGCGGCGAACTGCCCTTCGACATTTCCTTGCCGTGCCACACGCCGCCACCGGCGCGCATCCATTCGACACCGCCATAGCCGATCGAGCCAGAGCCCGCGACGGGATCGTCGAAATGCAGGTCGCCTTCGGTCAGCACGGTGACGGTGGCGATGCCCGAATGCGGGTGGATCGGCATGTCGCCGATCGATGCGGCCTCGGGCGAGAACAGGTCGAGGAACACGAACGGCTTCAGCATCTGGCCGAGATCACCGGGGCTCATCAAGCGGATGATCGGGCGGTGGCCCTGGCCCGACGTCTTGTAGCGGACACGGCGGTGCGTGGAGATCGCGGCGGGTGCGTTCATGGCTGCATTCCTTTCATTGCGCCTCGGGAGCGATGCGCAAGAAATGCCGCAGCGAACGCCATCGTAGAAGCCTCTGATAATCGATTGCCGCCATCGGAGTACCCGATGGGGCATCGCCGCACTATTCGGCGTTCTGGGTGCAACGCTTCAGGCGCTCGATCATCCACCGTCCCGCTGGCCCCGGCGGGTCCGCGGCGCGATAGATCGCCGACATGGGCAGCGAGGCGCCGCCAGGCGGAATATTCTGGATCGACAGTTCGACCAGCCGGCCTTCCTCCAGATCCTGCCTAACGGTGTGATCCGGCATCCCGCCCCAACCGAGACCGCGCAGCAGGAACGCGTGCTTGGCGGCGAGATCGGCCAGCCGCCATGTCGATGGCGCCATCACCCCGAATTGCTGGCCGTCGGACAGGCTGGATCGATCGGTGAGGACGAGTTGCGTGTGCCGCGCCAGTTCCTCCGGCGGGATCACGCCGCGATGCAGGCTGAGCGGATGGGTCGCCGCCGCGACCATCAGCAGCTTGACGTCGGCGATGCGTTCGGCGGTGACATCAGGCGGAAGCACGGGCAACGAACCCACCAGAGCAAAGCCCGCCCTGCCTTCGAGCACCGGCTGCACCGCCGAGCCCAATGCCTCAACATAAAGCCGCAGTGGCGTGGAGGGAAACTCGGCGCCGAATTGCTCGGCCACATCCGCCACGACATCGATCGGCACGAACACGTCGATCACAGCGATCAGTTCGGGCTCCAGTCCCCCCGCCATGCCCTTGGCGCGAGCGCGCAGCTTGTCGAGCGCAGTCGCCACCGCGCGCGCGTCGGCGATCAGCGCCGCGCCTTCCGGCGTCAACCGCGGGTAGCGGCCGGTGCGATCGAACAGCGCCACCGACAATTGCGCTTCAAGATTGGCGATCGATTCGCTGACCGCGGACTGGGTACGCCGCAGCGCGCGTGCCGCCGAGGAGAAGCTGCCTTCGTTCACCACCGCGATGAACGTGCGCAACTGGCCCAGCGAAATGGCGTCGATCATCGGCACACTCCCACCATCGGGAAATTCGATGGTTTCGATCGAATAATAGAGGCTGCCGCGGCCGCCGCAAGCGTGCGATCTGGGTTTCGGCAGGGAGCGGCGGCGCTTCGATTTCCGCAGAACCGAAGCCGAAGACGCCGTCTTGCCCAGTAAAACGGTAATTGTGAATGTTACACACCATCGAAAGGGTCGGTCGCGTGCCAACCAGTTCCCGCTTCGTCGTTGCCGTCCACGCGCTTGCTGCCATGGCGGTGGGCGACGGCGCGCCGCTGCGATCCGAGGATCTGGCGGCGTCGGCCAATACCAGCGCGGTCGTCATCCGGGGGTTGCTGTCCCGGTTGCATCAGGCGGGGCTTACCACCTCGCAACTGGGCGCCGGCGGGGGAGCCTTGCTGGCGAAGCCGGCATCCCGGATCCGCCTGCTCGATGTCTATGCAGCGGTGGAGGATACCACGCTGTTCACGCTGCACCGCATGCCGCCGCTGGGCGGCTGCGCGGTGGGCGGGAATATCCAGGAAGCGATCCGCCCGGTGCTCGACCGCGCCCGCACCGCCATGGAGGCGGAGCTGGCCGGGGTGACGATCGCCGACATCGCCGCCGACGTCGCCCGCCTCGGCAAGTTCGCAGTCCCGCTCAAATGGGGCTGATCTGCCAGTAGAAGCTGGCGCGACCCTTACACTTTCAGCTTTCGGTTACGGCCAGCCCATGGGGCGCTGCCGTCCCCTTTCGCATGCCCCATTTCCTCAGGAGACATGACATGACTATCGGTATCATCGGATCGGGCGCACTCGGTTCCAACGTCGCCCGCGCCCTCGCCAAGAAGGGCATCCCGGCTATCATCGCCAACAAGCGCGGTCCGGATTCGCTCACGGCGCTGGTCGCAGAACTGGGCGAGACGATCACGGCTAGCACGGTGGCCGAGGCGGCAAGCGCCGACATCGTCGTGCTGGCGATACCCTGGGTCGCGCTGGAGGACGTGCTCGGCGGCCTGCCCGCCTGGAACAACCGCATCGTGATCGACGGCACCAACCCGGTCCTGTTCCTCGAACCCGGCTCGGCTGAAGCGAGCGATCCCACCAATCCGCTGGCCGCCTATGGCATCAAGGCCGTCGATCTGGGCGATATCCATTCGAGCGCCCTGGTCGCGAAGCTGGTTCCCGGCGCGCGCGTGGTGAAGGCGTTCAACCATCTCGACGTCAACGTCCTGTCCGAGCCGGAAGCCGCCGGTGGCCAGCGCGTGCTGTTCTATTCGGGTGACGATGCCGACGCCAAGACACAGGTTCGGGGCATCCTGGAGACGATCGGTTTCCTGGCGATCGATCTCGGCTCGCTGGATGTCGGTGGTCGGCTGGCTTCCCTGCCGTTCGGCGTGCTCGCCATGCACAATCTCGTGCGCATCTAAATCCCCACTCCCGCCGTTCCGGCCGGAGCGGCAGGCCTGGGCGGATTTCGTTGAAAAACTCGGCGACACGGCATCGGCGACCTCCGTTCGAGGCGTTTTTCAAGATTTGGGCAAGCGATCCTCGGCGGGATGGCGGCATGGGCCGCCATCGTGGGCGGCTTATGCCGCCATCGGCATGGTCGGCGGCCTCAGTCGAGCGAGCCTTCTCAAGTTCTGTGCGGTCGCGGCGAGCAGGAACTCGTCTTTGGCGCCGCACGGTCCGCGTAACCGCAAGCGCCCAAGGCGCAATATGCGCTTGAGATGAGCAAACAGCATTTCGACCTTCTTCCGCCTCTGACAGGCCGTTTCATATTCAGGTGTCCCAACGAGCGCTCGCGCAACGTCGCAGGAATCTTCGTGCAGATCGCGTGGAACCTTCCGCGCCACGGCGTTGGGGCAGCACTGCGCTTTGAGTTCGCAAACGTCGCAATCCTTTTTGCTAGCGCGGTAGCGGCGCGTGCCGTCTGCCGCAACTCCGGTTCGCGGCGTCGCGTAGGTGCGCCGGAACTGGACCAGCTTTTTACCCGCCGGACAGATATAGCAGTCGGCCTCGGCGTCGAACGCGAAGTCCGAACGCGAGAACGTGCCGCCGGTTCGCGTCGACTTGTCGAAAACGGGAATGTAGGGCGTAATCCGCTTGTGTTTGACGAGCCAGGCGAGATTGTCTGCCGAACCGTATGCAGTGTCGGCGACAAGATAACCCGGCTTCAGCCCGAAGCGCTCCTCCGTGCGCTCTACCATCGTTCTCGAAAGCGCCGACCTCGGCCTGTCGGATGGCGCGCGTCGCTTCGACGTCCACGATTACTCCGTGATCCGTATCGATCAAATAATTGGTCGCGTACGCGAAGAAGGCGTGGCCCTTATGCGCGCCGGTCCATTGCGCCGCGGGGTCCGATCGCGCGATGAACTTCGGCGTCACGGGCGAAGCAGCTCCGAATGCGGCGTCATCGAGCGTCGCAAGATATTCGCGCGCCGCGCGGCACGCGTCATCTTTGATTTCGGCGGGGTCCCATTCGCTGCTCGGAACGGAGCGTTGCTTGTTGGCGTCGGCAGCGATCAGACTTGCATCGACGGCGAAGCCGCCGGCACTGACAAGGCCTTCGGCCATGCAACGCTCGACGATAGATTCGAAGAGCTGGCGCAAAATGTCGCTCTCGCGAAAGCGACCGTGCCGGTTCTTGGAGAAAGTCGAATGGTCCGGGACCTTGCCGTCCAGCCCGAGGCGGCAGAACCAGCGATAGGCGAGATTGAGATGCACTTCCTCGCACAGGCGGCGTTCCGAACGAATGCCCAGGCAGTAGCCGACAAGAAGCATGCGGATCATCAGCTCCGGATCCACCGAAGGACGACCGGTGCTGCTGTAAAACGGCTTCAGCGCGGTGCGAATGCCGTCGAGATCGAGATGCCGGTCGATTCCGCGTAACTGATGGTCCTTCGGCACATGGTCATCGAGGCAGAAATCGTAGAAAAACCGGGCGGTTGCTGCCTGAGTCCCCATCATCGCCACATCCTCCGCAAATCAGCAGAGGAAGTGAATCACGAGCCCCGGCGCCCGGCAACGCCAGAGTTTTTCAACACAATCGGCGCATTGCAGACGCGGCGCCGTCCTTCCCGCTTCGGCCGGAAGGGCGGCGTTCGTCCGTGTCGTGCTGGGCTGGCTCTTCGGTGGCAAGCGCGCCAACGGCCTCGCCGATGCTCGGCTGGAAGCGCTGCGCCGCTACGCCGTGATGTGTGAATCGGCTCGACGCCTTGACCCCCAATCGGCAAGGGGGCACAAGACCAAGCCGTTGCCTGTTCCTATATATTCTTGTGGCCTCCACGCCGATTGGGGGTCAACGTGGCGCGCCGAATGACAGGCGCGCAAGCCACGCAAACTGGTGGCGATCGCGTTGGCCAACAAGAAGGCGCAGGCGGTCTGGGCCATGCTGACCAGGAAAGAGGATTACAGACAAGCAGACCCCGTTCCGGCCTGATCGGCAACGATCCGGTCCGGGCACGTCGGCGTGCGAGGAGGTCAGTGAACGGTAAGGGCAAAGCGATCGGTCAGGGCGGGCCTGGAAAAGCATGCGAGTCATCGAGCTTCAAAGCTCGCAGAACTGATCTGCACTAGGTCCGCGCTTCTCCATACCGGCCAGCGGTCTGCATCCGGCCGCAAGTAAAGGCCTGATACATGACCGCACCCGATCGTACGCCGGCGCCGATCAAAGACCACTTGCGTGAACGGGGTCATCCATACATGACCCGGGTTGAAGATGGCTTGCGAGTCAGTCGGTCGTCAGGTTTTGGTCTTCTCCTTTGCAGGTTTGTCCGCCTTCGCCGAGCTGTCCTTGAACCGGAAGCTGTCGTTTCCAGTTTCGAGAGCCCGTCAATTTCAAGGCTCCGAGGGCGCGGCGATGGGGATGAAATTGTAATCGGCGAAGATCGCCTGCGCGCGCGGCGTCATTAGATACAGAGCAAAACGGGCCGCCGCGGCCTGCTGCTCGGGCGCTTTGTCGCGCAATAGCGCCAGGGCGTAATCGGCGCGCATGGCGAGCGCCTCCGGCGCCGGCACGCTGACGAGATCTGGATCGGGATGCGTCTCCCGCCGGCTGCAATAACCGATGAAGAGATCGACCGTTCCATCGAGCAGAAACTTCTTTGTCGGCGCGGGGGCGCTTTGTCCGGCTCGCGCATTCGGCTGCATTGCCGATGGCTCCGGCGGGGCTCCACCCACGAGGGCTCTCGCTTTCGCTCGCAGGATTTGCTCTGCGCCCTTATGCGCCTTCTCGGCCCTGGCGAACAGAGCCATGGCGTAATCGCCGCCGGGATCGGCTTTGGGAGTCGACGTGCCGATCTTTGTCGCGGGATCAAGCATGTGGTCGAGAAGCCGGTCGGTCGTCAGCGCATGATCGGCGCGCGCCGTGGCGCAGAGCGTGTTGCGGACGAAAATGACCGGCGGCGCAGCCTTTCCCTCGGCAGCGAGCCGCTCGGGATGCTGCCGATCCGCGGAAAGGAAGAGACCGGCCTCATTCCCCTTTTCTATGCCCTCGCGCAGCAGGCCCGAAGGGCCGAAAACCATGGTGATCGTCTCGCCCGTCTCCTGTTGGTAGCGCGCGACAATCGCGCGCAGGGCGCCGCCGAGGCTGCCCGCCGCATGAATGTGAAGCGGAGGCCCGCCAGGAGCCTCCTCCGCCACGCATGGCGGGAACGGAGAAAGAAAGAGTGACAATGCGACGATGCGCCGGACTCGTGAGATCGACATGATCAGAGCTCCATCTGCATGGAAAGACGCAGCGTGCGTGGCGCGCCGAGTGTGCCCGAGCCGAAGTCCGTACTGTTGTAGCCGTTCTGGCCGGTCGGCGTGACATTGGCCCAATAATGCGCATTGGCGACATTGTAGACGTTGAGGCGCCATGTCACAGCGCGATCCAGCAGACGCGCGCTGTAACGTAGACCGAGGTCGGCGACGGTGTAGCCGTCGACGAAGGTCGTGTTCGCGTAATTGCCGGGCCTGTCGCTGGCGAAATTGATGTTGGCGTTCGCGGCGAGGCCGGGCGCGAACGGGATCTGATAATCCATGAGAATGTTGAATACGACATGGGACAGGCCGAGGATCTGCTTGTTGTTCGTCAGCGCCGAGCCGGTGTCGTAGAGCCTCGGATCGAGCAAGGAGAGACCGGCGAAAATGGTGAGGTCGTCGGTCGCCTTTCCCGAGGCGGTCAGCTCGACGCCGCGATTGATCTGCTTGCCGTTGACGCCATAGACATTGTTGACCGTGTAGGCGTAGGGTCGCTCGATCTGAAACAGAGCCGCTCGCAGATCGATCCGGTCGAGATCGATCTTATAGCCGAGCTCCCATTGCTTGGCGCGGAAGGGAGCGAGAACGGCCCCGGCGTTGGCGACGCCGTTCGGCGCCGTGTCGCCCTGCTGCAGGTTTTCCGAATAGGTCAGATAGGCGGTCTGATTGCGCATCGGCTTGAACAACAGGCTCGCCGTCGGACTCACGCCGCTCGTGTCATAAGCGCTGGTCGTCACGCCGGCGCTGTTCAGGTTTCGCGCGTTGATCCAGCTCTGTGAAAGAGCGAATTGCGCGCCCCAATGTTCGCCGAAGCCAATGACGTCGCCGACGGTGAGCGATTGCTGAAATGTTTCGACCGAAAGAAAGCGATTCTTGAAATCGGGAAAAGAACGGGCGGCAAACAGCGCCGGATTGGCGAGATTGGCGCTGCCGAGCGTGACGGCGCCCAGCACATAGGGGCGATAGCGGTCCCAGATGAAGCCATTATTGGCGAAGACGACATCATGAGAGACAGGTCCAGTGAAGAAGCGCCCGTTCAGGGCGGCCTGATTGCTGAGCACCGTGTCCAAGGAAAATGTGGTCGTCGCGGCCGTCGTCGTATAATTTCCAAAATTGTCGGTCAGCGTATTGGTCGGAACAGTCGAGGCGCGATCGTTGGATTGGCGCAAGAGGCCCAATGTCAGACGCCAGTCCTGATCGAAATCATGACGCAGCCTGCCGCTGAAGATCGCCGTCTGATTGTCGTCGCCCCAAAGGTCTGCCCATAGCCCTGCCGGGAAGGATCGGGCGCAGCCGGAAAAATCGTGGCGTTGCGGCCGAGCGTGAATGTGCCCGGCAGGTTTTTCGTCACGAAATTGTAGAAGCTCGCATTGGTTTCGAGCACGGTGCTCGGCGTCGCATGAATGTCGAAGGCGAGACTCGCCAGTTGGCGCTTCGACTGGCTGCCGTCGACATACGTATCGCCATTCTGCTCTAGCAGATTCAGTCTGTAGCCGAATCGGCGTTCGGGGTCGAGAAAGCCGCCGAGATCGGCGTGGCCGAGCCAGGCGCTTTGCGACAGATAGGAAAAATTGAATTCGCGCAACGGCGCCTCTGTCGGCCGCTTGAGGATGTAGTTGAATGTGCCTGCCGGATTGGACGGACCATAGATCGCGCTCGACAAGCCGTTCAGCACTTCGATGCGCTCGAATTGCTCCAGCGGATAATCGGTCGTCGCCGCGATATTCAGCCCGTCGACGCGCGTGTTCTGCACCACTCCCGCCTGCATCCCGCGCGTCTGCGGACGGATATTTTCGCCCTGCACCGAGGGAATGAGCCGAAAGGCTTCGCGCAGGCTGAGCAATTGCTGGTTCTTCATGAGATCGAGCGGAACGACGGTGATCGAAAGCGGTGTATCGACCAGGGCCCTGTCGCCGAACGGCCCGACATAGGCGTTTTTGACTCGATAGCCGCCTTCGACGGTCGCGGCGCTGGTCGGCGCGCCGGTCGCGGCGACATCGACGGTCGGGAGCTCGGTCGGCGCGTTCTGCGCTCGAACCGCCGAGATCGAAAGCGCCGCGAGACTCACGCCGAGCGCGGAAATGCCGAGCGCGCCGAATTGTCTCTGTTTCTGCGCAAAGAGCATAGGCGTCACGCGTCGAGCGCGTCTGCGGGGGCCTTCGATAGAAATGCCGGCTCTTTGGCCCATTGCGTTCGCTCCAAATCGTCGCCGATCCGGTGGCGGGGAATCTCGACCGGCGTCCGGCGCATCTGAAGTCGACGCATTATGTATTTCAATTACATAAATAATGCACTCCGCCGAAATATTGAGCATCGGCTCTCGTGAGCCGAGGCGGCCCGGCTCCGCTTTTCCGGCGCGGTGACCGGCTGGCTACGGCGCGAGCGGGAAGACTATTCGCCGCAGGCGCATCGCCACTCTCAAGGCATATGCCATTTGCGGGACCGCTTGCGCCGTCCCACCGGGGCGCCTTCTTCACGTTTGAGCGAGCGCATTTGCTCAACGGCACACGGGGTCGATCGCGCCCTTGCCACCCATCCCCACCGGACAGGCCGCGAGACGCTCGATCATCCAGCGGCCCGCCGGTCCCGGCGGGTCGGACGCCCGATAGACGACGGACATGGGTAAGGCGAGCCCGCCAGAAGGTATGTCCTCGATCGCAAGCTCGACCAGCCGGCCGGCGTCGAAATCGGATTGGACGGTATGACGAGGCATTCCGCCCCAGCCCAGTCCGTTCAAAAGAAAGGCGTGCTTCGCGAATAGATCTGCGAGGCGCCAGGTGGTCAGCGCAATGACTCCAAACTCACGCCCGGCCGTCAAGGCGGAGCGATCGGTCAGGACCAGCTGGACGTGCCGGGCCAGCTCCTCCTTCGGAATGACGCCGCTCCAAGCGGCCAACGGGTGGTTCGCTGCGGCGACCATTATCAAGCGCACGTGGGTCAGGCGCTCGGCGACGAGCCCGCCAGGCAGCATGGGCAAGGGTCCCGCGATGCCGAAGCTCGCGCGTCCGTCGATCACCGGCTCCACCGACGCCCCGAGCGCCTCGACATAGAGCCGTAGCGGCGTGCGGGGAAACTGCTCGCGGAATTGGGTCGCCGCCCCGGCCAGAGCCTCGATCGGAAAGAAGACGTCGACCGCGATCGCCAGCTCGGCCTCGAGCCCGGCGGCCATTCCTTTGGCGCGCGCCTTCAGGCCATCGACGCCGGATAGGACCTGCCGCGCATCGGCGACGAGGACAGCGCCTTCACTCGTCAGCCGGGGATAGCGCCCGCTGCGATCGAACAAAGAGACACCCAGATGCGTCTCCAAGCTGCCGATCGCTTCGCTGATGGCCGATTGTGTGCGCGACAGCCGCCGCCCCGCGGCGGAAAAGCTGCCCTCGTCCACAGCGGCGAGGAAAGCGCGCAATTGATCCAGAGAGACCCCGTCCAGCATAGCTGTCTCCAATCCATCGGATTCTCCGATGGTAAGTATAAAGATATGCCGGCTTCTCCTGTTCGCACAACCATGCGACTTACTCACTCGATGTTTCGCGCTCTGAAAAACCTCTTCGCTCGCAAAGCTATGACGCCTCACGCAGGCGGCTCGGAGGAGTTCCCAATGACGACGATCCTGCACATCGATTCCAGCATCCTCGGCGGATATTCGGTCAGCCGCGCGCTCACCGCGGAGGTCGTGGCGAAAGAGCTGGCCCTTCATCCGGGCGCGCGGGTGATCCGCCGCGACCTCGTCGCCGAGTCCGCCCTCCATCTCTCGGATGCGCATATTGCGGTCTTCCAGGGCGGCGAGGTGACGAGCGCGGCCCTCGGCCAGGATCTCGCGCTCGGCGGCGCCTATATCGACGATCTCTTCGCCGCCGACATCATCGTGATCGGCGCGCCCATGTATAATTTCTCGGTCCCCTCACAGCTCAAGGGCTGGATCGACCGTGTCTGCGTCGCCGGCCGCACCTTCCAATACGGCCCCAATGGCCCGCAAGGGTTGCTGCCCGAGGGCAAGAAGGTCGTCATCGCCTCAACGCGGGGCGGCGTCTACACCGGCGACAGCCCGGCCGCCGAGCTCGAACATCACGAGAGCTATCTGCGCGGCGTTCTCGGCTTCATCGGCCTGATCGACGTCACCATCATCCGCGCCGAAGGCCTCAATCTCGGCGAAGAGCCGAAGGCGGCAGCCATCGCCGGGGCGAAAGCCCAAATCGCATCGCTCGCCGCCTGACCCGCGACGACACCCTCCCCCTATCGCCGAACCTCTGGAGCTCTATCGACATGAATCAGACCAACGCCTTCGCCTTTGTCGGCCGCCTGCTGATCGCCGCGCTCTTCATCCTTGGCGGTCTCGGCAAGCTCGCGGCCCCCGAGGCCACGCAAGGCTATATCGCCTCGGTCGGATTGCCGGCCCCGCTTCTCGGTCTGGCAGTCGCGGTCATCGTCGAGGCCGGCGGCGGCCTCCTTCTGCTCGTCGGATATAGAGCGCGACTCGTCAGCCTGGTCCTGGCGGCCTTCACGCTTATTTTGGCTGTGCTCTTCCACAGGAACTTCGCCGATCAAAACCAGATGATCCACTTTCTGAAGAACGTCGCGATCGTCGGCGGCCTTCTTCAGATCGCCGCCTTCGGCGCCGGCTCGTTCAGCCTGGACGGCCGCCGCCTCCGAGCCTGATCATGCGCTCGGCGTCGAGAAGGCTTCTCTCCTACTCGACGCCATCGACGGCCTTGAGCGGCGCGAGCACGCGACGTGCTCTCTGGAGCGCCTGATTTTCGAGGAAGCGACATGGAAATCGGCGTCGACAGCTTCGCGGCCATTATCCCCGATCCTGCGACGGGGAAAATCATTTCGGCCGCCGAACGGATGGAGCGTCTGCTCGACGAAGTGGAGATCGCCGACCGCGTCGGGCTCGATGTGTTCGGCGTCGGCGAACATCATCGCGAGGAATTTCTCGACGCGGCGCCCGCTGTGATCCTGGCCGCCGCCGCCGCGCGGACGCGGCAAATCCGCCTGACCAGCGCTGTCACCGTGCTCAGCGCCGCCGATCCAGTCCGCGTCTTTCAGGAATTCGCGACGCTCGACCTCATCGCGAAAGGACGCGCCGAGATCATCGTCGGACGCGGATCTTTCGGCGAAGCCTATCCGCTGTTCGGCCTCGCCATGCAGGACTATGACGCACTTTTTGCCGAGAAGCTCGACCTGCTCCTGAAGCTCCGCGACGAGATCCATGTCACATGGCAAGGACGCTTCCGGCCGCCGCTGACCGGCCAGGGCGTCTTCCCCAGACCGCATCAGGCCCGCCTGCCGATCTGGCTCGGCGTCGGCGGCACGTCGCAATCCTTCATCCGCGCCGGCGCGCTGGGCCTGCCACTCATGGTCGCGATCATCAGCGGCGACTTCCGGCGCTTCCGCCCGCTCGTCGATCTCTATCGGCAGGCGGGCCGCCGCGCCGGCCATGCGGAGGAGACGCTCCAGGTCGGCGTTCACGCAATGGGCTTCGTCGGCGACACCGACCAAGCCGCCAAGGACGCTTTCTTCCCAGGGTGGGCCTATATGTTCACGCAGATCGGCCGTGAACGAGGTTGGTCGCCCGTCACGCGCGCCGGCTTCGAGGCGATGTGCTCGCCCCATGGCGCGTTTCTGATCGGCGACCCGGAGACCGTCGCCCGGCGTGCGCTCGCAGCGAGCGAGGCTCTGGGCGGCGTTTCGCGGCTCACCTTTCAAATGAGCGCGGCGATGCTGGACACCGATGCGATGAGCCGCTCGATCGAGCTTCTCGGAGCAAAGGTCGCGCCTATGATCCGCGCTGCGACGAAGGAGAAGCTCCATGGGTGAGTTGATCGCGGGCCAGTGGCGGCGCGGCGGCGTCGAGAAGCTCCTCGAGGACGGCCGGCTGCGGCGCCCACCCGCCGTATTCCGCAATTGGATCGGCCTGACGGAAACCGACAAAGCGCCCGCCTTTCCGGCCGAAGCGGGCCGGTATCATCTCTATGTCTCGCTCGCCTGCCCCTGGGCGCATCGCACGCTCATCATGCGCCGGCTGAAAGGACTGGAAGAGCTCGTCGGCCTTTCGGTCGCGCATTGGCTGATGGGCGAGGACGGCTGGTCGTTCCAGCCAGGCCCGGGCGTCATTCCCGACACTGTGAATGGCGTGCAATGGCTGCATCAGCTCTACACATTGTCCGAGCCGGACTGCAGCTCGCGCGTAACCGTTCCGGTGCTCTGGGACAAGGACAGCCGCAAAGTCGTTTCCAACGAATCGGCAGAGATTCTGCGGATGTTCAACAGCGCCTTCGATCGCATAGGCGCGGCGGAAGGCGACTATTATCCCGCCGAGCTGCGCAGCGAGATCGACGCCGTCAACGAGCGCGTTTACGCCGGCCTCAACAACGGCGTCTACCGCGCCGGCTTCGCCGCGACGCAGGAAGCCTATGAGGCCGCCGTCGCGGATGTCTTCGAGACGCTGGACTGGCTCGAGCAGCGCCTCGAGACCCGCAGCTTCCTGGTCGGCGAACAATTGACCGGAGCCGATATCCGGCTGTTTACGACACTGGTGCGATTCGATGTGGTCTATTACGGTCACTTCAAGTGCAATTTGCGGGCGCTCGTCGATTATCCCGCTCTCTGGCGCTACACGAGGGCGCTCTACCAGCACCCGGCAATCCGCCCGACCGTCGATTTCGGTCACATCAAGGGTCATTACTACGGCAGCCATCCCTGGCTGAATCCGAGTGGGGTTGTTCCAATCGGCCCACGACGCGATTTCGATGCTCCGGTCGAGCCTCGCCATCATCATCAGGAAGTAGTCTCGTAACCGGCCTCGACGCCTCTCTCTCCAACGTTTCGAGATACTCCGTTCGCTCGGTTCGTCGCGCGATCATAAAATCGGAAGTCGGCTCTTCGCCCACCGTGCGGGATCTGGCTTGAACAAACACCCGGTTTTGCCCCCGCGGAGCGCAAAAATTCAACGGTTTAGAACGCCAATCAACGTCGAATCCCATCGGCGATTCATACATGCCAACCATCACACATGACTCCTGATGATGGCCATCCCTTCACACTTTCATATAACAGCCCAAGCCCTGTATCGCCTTCGTCCAGTCAACTCGCGAACGCGACGTTCGCGCCAATAGTTCGTCGATCTCGTCGAATTCCCCTGTCGAGGATCGCTCCACGGTCTCGAGCTCATGCTCCGCCGCGTCTGGGCGCGCGACCCGGCCGCGGTCGCCTCGAGGAGAATACCGTGTGGTCGCGACACGCCACGCAGACTAGCAAGTCCCTCGATCGTCAGCGGCCAACCCGGTTCGCGATCGGCGATGCGGCGCACGAGCAGAACGGCATGAGCCCGCACGAGCCGGTATGTCGGAGTATGCGCGTCCGTCCCGGCGTCATGAAGGATGAGATCCTCGAGCGGAACGAATTCGCCCGCGCGCCACAGAGCGGCTGTCGCGTTGCCTTTAACTCCGCGAATCCTGCGTTAGGAGCAACTGAATTGCCTTTAACGGGGTCATCCTCACTTTCCGTGCTGCCGACTTGCTGGGGCGGCCGGTCTCAGGATCGTGTCGTCACTCGTTGGAAGGCCGAGGCGCTTCATCAACCGTTCGGCCGGCCGGCCGCGGACGCCGTGTCCGAACAGCCGGATGAGCTCGACGACCCTCTCGGTCTGACGCGCGTAAGGCCTCGCAATATCGGATAGCTGCTCTGAGAATGTTTGGCGGTCACACTCGTCGTTCAGGCAGCGCCAACGGCTCGTATGGAGCTTTACGGTGACCAAAGATCCTTGGACCGGCAAATCCAGAAGGCTCCGGATATATCGGCTATGCCGGCGCGTCGACCGCATGTTGCAGCCAGGACATGCGCCGACTTCCGAAAAAGTGGGTCCTCGCGACCAATATGCAGCGCGTTCTCGCACGATTGGGACTCACGAAACGTGGCGCACGGTCGTCATCTTCTGTGCTCGCGCCAAAGCTCGCGAAAACGGAGCCAACGACAACAGGGGACGTCCTTGCCGAAACGCCAGCGACGCCTCGTGCTGTTGATCCCGCGACCGGGTGGCTGATCTCCCCGATTGTCGCGGCGGCGCTCCGCATGAAGCCGCGTGGTCAGCTGACGCCGGCTCAGACAACGAAGGCGGCAGCTCTGAAAGACGCTTCACCGGACTTCGTGATTATGCGCGGACTTGCCATGCGCTTTCGCGGCATTCTTCGCAGCAAGAACGTCAAGGGGCTCGAAACTTGGCTGAACGACGCGCAGCGCTGCGGCCTATTCGCAATCCAGCGTTTCGTCCGCACGTTGCGACGCGACATCGAAACCGTCAAGAATGGAGTGACAGAAACCTGGAGCAACGGACAAACAGAGGGACAAATCAATCGGCTGAAAACTCTCAAGCGCTCGATGTATGGCCGCGCAGGCGCCGAACTCCTGCGCGCGCGGATGTCGCCGCTTTCGTCAATCGCCGAGCACGGAAAGTGAGGATGACCCAATTCTTGTCATCGCCGCGCAGCGAAGAGCCTCCGAGCGGCGATAGTAGTTTATCGCCTACAACTATAGATATACTCTAGCGCCGTCGTCGTGTGACGGAGTTGTTGTTTCCATGAAAGATAAGTAACGTGTGCTCGACGAGCGCCTTTCGATTCCGCCACGAGGATTCGCCGGACAAATGACGGTTTTGGAAGGGGGCGGTCGAATTGGCGGAGGACGAATGACGTACGAAGAGCGGGCGCAGGTCGCCGATCCCAGAGCGCTCGATCCGGCGGTCCTGAGCGAACAGGTTCGGGTCCTTTATGGAAGCACGGCGGTATTGCCCGTCAATCTGCTCAATGCCGTCCTCACCGCCTGGGTAGCGCAGAGTTTGTATCCGAGATGGGTTTTGCTTCTCTGGGTGGGTTCGCTGACCGTCATCGTCTCCTTGCGGCTCTACAATTCATGGCTCTACAAGAGCGAGCCGCAGCCGGACGACGCCGCGCGCCGCTGGGCGCTGCGCTTCACTGCCGGGGCTACGGCGACGGGTTGCCTATGGGGGCTGTCCGCATCAATCCTCCTGCTCACCGACGATCCATCTTTTCACGTCTTCATCGCCTTCGTGCTGGGCGGCATGATCGCGGGCTCCGTGACGATCGACGCAGCGTTTCTGCCGGCTATGCTCGGCTTTGGGGCGCCGACGGCCATGCCGGCCATTTTGGCTTTTTTCGCCCGGCCGGAGCCGACGTCCGGCACGATGGGCCTCATGTCCGCGGCTTTTGTCATGGCGCTTCTGCTATTGGGCGTGCGCGCCAATCGTTGGATAGTATCGTTGGCGCGACGCGAGCTGGCGCAGGCCGCGCTCGCCGCCGACCTCGAAAAGCAGATCGAGGTTCGTGAAAAGGCCGAGCAGGAAATGGCGCGCGCGATGCGCACCGATCTCCTATCGGGCCTGCCCAATCGCGAGACCTTCAAGGAATGGGTGACGGAAGCGTTTCGTGGAGGCGAAAAAGACGGCGCGTCATTCGCTGTTCTGTATCTCGATCTGGATCGCTTCAAGGAAGTGAACGAGACGCTCGGTCATTCGTTCGGAGACGAGTTGCTACGGGCCGCCGCGGAGCGAATCGGCCAGGCTATACGTAATACAGCCTCGATCGCGCGCATCGGCGGAGACGAATTCGGGATTTTCATGAAGGACGCCGCGCGGCGAGAGGCGGTCGATGAGGTCGCGGAAAAAATAATCCGTTCTGTGGCGGCGCCGTTCACGATAATGGGAAAGCAAGTCCACGTCTCAGTGAGCATCGGTGTTTCGATATTCGGAGCGACTATCGTCGCGCCAGAAGAATTGCTGAGGCGCGCCGATCTCGCGCTCTATGAAGCAAAGTCTGCGGGATATAATCAGCGCCGCTTCTATTCGGAGGCGCACGACCGCGCTGTGCGTGAGCGCGTGACCCTGTTCGAGGAGCTCAACTCGGCGCTCGAAAGGGAGGAGTTCGAACTCCATTATCAGCCGGAGGTCGAGTGGCCGTCCGGACGGATCATCGGCGTTGAGGCGCTGCTCAGATGGAATCATCCCAGTCGCGGGCTGCTGGGACCGGGAGCTTTCATACCGCTCGCCGAACGGACGGGCCTCATCACGCCGATCGGCGCATGGGCGCTCGCGAATGTTTGTCGCCAGGCCCGACTCTGGCGCGATCTCGGAATCTGTCCGCCGATCGTCGGCGTCAATGTCTCGGCCGCCCAGCTCTTCACTGCGTCGCGATTTGAGTCCGATCTCGCACGTGAGCTCGACATGTGTGATCTCGATCCGAGCTCGATCGAGATCGAGCTGACAGAATCGGTTCTCATGCAATCCTCCCGCGGAGAGACGACGGCAATCGATCGAATTCGCGCCTTGGGCGTTCGCATCGCGATCGACGATTTCGGCACCGGGTACTCTTCGCTCGAATATCTGCTCACCTATCGCGTGAACCGAATCAAGATCGCACAGCAATTTGTGCGCGGACTGCCGCACGATCCGGGCAGCGCGACCATCGTTCGCGCCACGATCGGCCTCGTGCAAGAGTTCGGATGTGAAATGCTCGCCGAGGGCGTCGAAACCGTCGGGCAACTGGATTTCCTGGTTCAGGCGGGATGTCAGAGCGTTCAAGGTTTCTACTTCAGTCGTCCTGTGCCTGCCGAGGAGGCTACGCAACTGTTGCGACGAGGCGTTATCGCTCCCGAAGATCGAGCGTCGAATCACGCCGAAATGGTTCTGGTACAAACGGCATGAGCGGGACATAATCCTTCGGAGGGAGCTCGCTACCTGATCCTCAGGAATTGCCAGTTCCCTTCGTGCGGCCATCCCCAAAATTTGCTCCCCAAGGCCAGAAGTAACGCGGTCGCCGGAATGGGCTTCGATCCGGCCACGTTTTGAAGAGGCGCAACGGCTGGCCGCCGCGGACGGCGTCGAAGGTGTCATCGATATCGAGCGTGATGTGCGCCGAATCGATGCGCTGGCGCGGAAACAGAGTCCGATCGTTCGCGATGGGACTTCGGCTCACTTCTTCGAGGATTTCTCGCTCGTCTCGTCGAAGAAGCTCGAATCGAAGAGGCCGTCGACGCTCGGCGCCTTGTCCGCCACGCCCAGCTTCACCTGATAGGCGAGAAGCGCTTTGGTCGATTCTATGATCGATTTCGGATCGACCACGAAATGAACGGCTGGCGAGGATAGCGATTTTCGAATGGTCGCGCCGTCGACGATGCCCTTGGACAGCGCCGCTTCGACATGGGGCGCGGCGCGATCGGGATTTTTCTGCAGTTCCTCCACAGCGCGGACGAGCCCGTCGACCAGCGCTTGCGTCTGCTGCGGGTGCTTCTCGAGAAAATCCTTCGAGACCGCCGCCACCGTGCCCGGTTGACCCGGAAACAGCGCCGAGCCTCCGGCGATCAGCGCGATCTCTGGATTGGCCTTCTGCACGATCGTCAGCGTCGGCTCGCGGACCGTCGCGGCCTCCACGGCGTTCGCGAGCAGCGCTTGTTGCGTCGCGTCTATGCCGATGGAGATGATCTCGACGTCCGAGGGATCGGTATGCGTCGCCTCGCGGAGCCAATATTGGAGATTGGCCGCCGGCACCGAGCCGGGCGGCTGGGTGGCGATTCTGGCCGGGCGGCCATTGGCGGCGCGGAATGCCTTGAAAGCCGCCGCCGGCGCGACGCCTTTTTTGAAGAACGTTTTGAGCTTGGGGCCGCCGACGAGCACATTCTCATCGACGGCGAGGGCCGCCACGACGCGCAGGTCGATTCCTTTCGCTCGTCCCGCGGCGGCAGGCGCGACGCCTCCGATATAAATGTCGATGCCGCCGCTCGCCGCCGCCTGAACGATATTGGGGCCGCTCTCGAAGACCTTGGTCTGCAGATCGAGTCCGCTCTCGCGGAGCCAGCCTTCCTTCTCCGCCACGAACAGGGGGGCCGCGCCGATGACGGGGATGACCCCGACGCGCGCGGTCACCGTTTCGGCCGCGGTGCAACTGGCATGGAAGGCGATGGCGATGGCCATCGCGACGAGCTTCTTCGACACTGATTTTCCTCCGTCTCGAATTGTGACGGCGTGAGTTTGCGTCAGTATGATGATTTAGTCTATGGTTGATATAGAACAGAAGGAGCGCCGGATTGTCTGATGAGAAGGATCGGGCGCGGACCCAGCCATCGGGATCGCGACCCTCGGCGCCGGTCGCGCCGGAAGGGCTCAATGAGAAGATGAAGCGAGCACCGTTCGCCGGCCGGCTCGCTTGCAGTTTCGATGAAGCGGCGGAGGCCGGATCCTGGCGGGAAATCCTTCTGGACTATGAAGTGGGCGCGAGCGGCGTCGCCGATGGCGCGACCTTCAAGGTCACGTTCAAATTTTATTCGGACTGGGCGCTGTTTCAGACCGTCGATCCGAAAGGCGCCGATTATCTCAGCGTCGAATATCAGGCCGGCCCGCTGGCGCCCGGACAATCGCCGGCGAGCGTGCAGCATCTTTCGGTCCGCTTCGATCAAAAAGGACATGAGCGGCCTTATCAGAAGGCCGTGATCGTCGATGTGATCGACGGCTATCTCAACATGGGCGACCATATCGTCATCCGACTGGGCGATCGCCGGGCCGGCGGACCCGGCACGCGGGTCCAGACCTTCGTCGATGATGATTTTCGCTTTCGCGCCTATGTCGACCCGCTCGGCACGTCGCGTTATGTCGCCGTGCCGGGCGACGTCTCGCTGCGCATCGTCGCCGGCGCGCCGGCGCGGTTGTCGTTGGTCGGCCCGCGTTTCGCGCGTCCGGGCGCTCGCGCGGCATTCCGGCTCTCGGCGCTCGATCGCTGGGGGAATATCGTCAGCGATTTTCCCGGCCGCATTCGTCTTTCGATTCTCGCGGGCGCCGACACGATCGCCTCCCGCGCGCTCGTCTTTCCAGAAAAGGGCTGGGCGAGCGTCGCAATAGAGGATGTTCCGACCGATCGCGGAGATGTGACGCTGGCCGCCGAGCCGGAGGCGCACGCGATTCCCACGGCTCGGGCCTATCTCTCGGTCTTCGCGGACGCGCCGGCGCCGCGCAGCTTCTACGCCGATCTGCATGTTCATGCACATGACACGGTCGGCACCAACAGCCCCTCCTATAACGCCGCCTTCGCGCGCGAGGTCGGCGGCGTCGACGTGTTCGGCTACACGGCCAATGATTTTCAGATCACCGACGCCAATTGGCATGACGGCGTCGCCGCCGTGAACGCGCTCGACGCGCCCGGGCGCTTCGTGACCTATCCGGTGCAGGAATGGTGTGGAAGCTCGACGGCGGGAGGCGATCACAAGGTGATCTTCCTCGGCGAGGACGAGCCAGATTTTCCGTATGACGCGCAAGGGCGGCACAATCGCACCCTGTCCTGGAATGAGGACATGAAGTCTCCGAAGGTCGAGCTCGGCCGCTGGCCGGTGAACGAGCTGTGGGACGCTTATGGCCATTCGCCGGAGACCCATCTCGTCGTGCCGCATGTCGGCGGGCGGCGCTATATCGCCGATTGGCACCACCCCGAGCTCGAGCGGCTCGTCGAGATCGCTTCGGCCTGGGGGCATTTCCCCTGGCTCTATCAGGACGTGATCGCCCGCGGCTATCGGCTCGGAGTCTGCGCGAACAGCGACGAGCATCGCGGCCGGCCGGGCGGCGGCGCGCCCGGCGTACAAGTGTTCGGCGTGCGCGGCGGGCTGACCGGCGTTTTCGCCGAAAGCCTCGACCGCGTCACGATCGGCCGCGCCTTGCGCGCGCGTCATAGTTTCGCGACGACCGGCGAACATCTCGCGCTCATCGTCCGGTGCGGCGATCGCCTCCAAGGCGACGCCTTCGAGCATCAAGGGCCGGCCGAGATCGACTATCGCTTCCTCGGCGACGCCGGCTTCGACGAGATCGCCGCCTTCGACCATGAGGGGCTGCTCTGGCGCCGAAATCTCCATGCCGAGCTGGGCTTCTCGCGCAAGCGTGTGCGGCTGCGCTGGGGCGGCGCGCGAATAAAGGATCGCTATCGCTGGGCGAGCTGGAACGGCCGTCTGCGCGTGCAGGGCGCCGTCGTGCGCGGCTTCGCGAGCGTCGGCTTCGAGCATGACGAGGAGAGCGCCTGGCGCTCCGGGGCGACAGACATCGCTTTTCGCTCGGAGACCTATGGCGACTCCGACGCGCTGGAGCTCGAACTCGATGAGCTTTCCGCCGCGCGCTTTCTCGTCGAGGGAACGATCGGCGGCTTCGTGAAGGTCGGCGATCCCCGCTTTCCGGCGCCTTTCGTTCATGCGCCGGAGTTTCGCTTCGAGGCGACGGGCCGGGAGTTGCTCGAGAAGGGCGAACTGCGATGGGAACTCGGCGGGGCCGAGCTGTTCCTTGCTTTCGAGCGTCTCGCCGACGCGCCGCTTCCACGCGACATCGCGGGACGCTTCACGCTCGACCCGCGCAACGGCCCGTTCGGATTCCGCCCGATCTATCTGTTCGGCCGTCAGCGCGACGACGCGAAAGTGTGGTCGTCGGCGCTATTCATCGCCTTCGGCGACGCGCCGAACGCAGGAGAGGCGAAGTGAGACGGCGCCTCGCCTCCGTGCTGGGCCTCGCGCTATTCCTCGGCGCCTGGGAGCTGGTTCCGCTGTTCACGCCGGGAGCGCGCGCGCTTCTGCCCGTGCCCAGCCAATTGCCCGGCGCCTTCTGGCGCGAGCTGCAGAATGGCGTCTGGCTCGCCTGCGTCGGCGCGAGCCTCTCGCATTATCTCGCTGGGCTGCTCGTCGGCGTGACGCTCGGCGTCGCGGCGGGCGTGGCGGCCGGCGCGCATCCGCCGCTCGAATGGGCGACGGCATGGATTACGCGCATTCTTCGTCCCATCCCCGGACTCGCCTGGATTCCTTTCGCCATTCTCTGGTTCGGCGTCGAGGAGAAGGCGGCGATGTTCATCATCGCCGTCGGCGTGTTCTGGATCGTCTATTTCTCGGCTCATGGCGCCATTCGCAATGTCGATCGCGATCTCATCGAGGTGGCGGCCGCATTCGGCTTCAGAACCAGCTGGGAAAAGCTGGTGAAGGTGCAGTTTCCGGCGAGCCTGCCCGGCATTCTCGTCGGCGTGCGCACCTCGCTCGGCCAGGCCTGGATGGCCGTGGTCGCGGCCGAATTGTTCGGGGTCGCCGGCCTCGGGCAGCGCATGAATCAGGCCTCCAGCCTGCTCGCCACCGATATCGTCGTCGTCTACATGCTGACCATGGCGGCGCTCTATGGCCTGATCGACATGGCCTTCATCTTCGCGCAATCGAGGCTTCTCACATGGAAGGCGTAACGCCGCCGCCGTCGCCGCCGCTCATCGAGATCGAGGAGCTGGCGCTCGGCTATGAGCACGACGGCGCTCATGTCGCTGTGCTGGAACGGCTCGATCTTTCCATCGCGCGTGGGGAATTCATCGCGATTCTCGGCGCCTCTGGCGTTGGCAAATCGACCTTGCTGCGCGTTCTCATCGGCCTCGCGGCGCCTTCGGCCGGCGTGCTGCGTTTCGACTCGCGATCCGATTGCGCGATGGCGCTGGTGTTCCAGGATGCGCGTTTGCTTCCCTGGCGGCGCGTCGAGGCCAATGTGGCGCTCGGCCTCGAGAAGACGAAGCTCTCCAAAGAGGAACGCCGCGTCCGCGCGGTGGAAGCATTGCGCGGCGTCGGTCTCGAGGGTTTTGGCGAGCGCTTTCCGCATCAGCTCTCCGGCGGACAGAGGCAGCGCGTCGCCCTGGCGCGCGCGCTCGCGGTGCGGCCGGACGTGCTGCTGATGGACGAGCCTTTCTCCGCGCTCGACACGCCGACGCGGCAACGCTTGCAGGATGATCTGCTCATGCTCTGGCGTGAGACCGGCAAGACGATCCTCTTCGTGACGCACGACATCGACGAAGCCGTCTATCTCGCCGAGCGCGTGATAGCGCTCGGCGGCAAGCCGGGCGAGGTTCGCGCCTCCGTCGCAATCGACGTCGCGCGTCCGCGACGACGCGCCGATCCGCACCTTCGCGACATCGCTTCGCTCGTCGAGTCGAAGCTGCGCAGCGATTGACGGTTGTGTCGCAAATTTTATCTGCGGAGGTGACGCAGGCGTGTGAGAGTGACGCGGCTCACGCTGCGAGGGCATAGAACGGCTGCGCTGGGTTCTGGTGCAAACGGCGTGAGCGGGACATAATCCGTGAGAGCGGAACCGGACGCTGGGGTAATGGTTGATGCTGAGTGCGGACGAACTTTTCAAAGGCCGCCATTTCGACCGCGAGATCATCGTTCTGTGCGTGCGCTGATATCTGCGATACAAGCTCAGCTTTCGCGATCTCATGGAAATAATGGCCGAACGCGGCTTGTCTTTGGCTCACACGACCATCATGCGCTGGGTTCAGCGTTACGTTCCCGAATTCGATAAGCGGTGGAACCGCTTCGCGCGCCGGGTCGGCGGATCGTGGGCCGCGATCGTCATCGCTGGCGTCCAACTCGTGCATCGCATCAGGAAGGGTCAATTTGCGCTGAGCAAAATTTGGAGTGGTTGGGACAACCGCGCCCGAAATATGGCGTGCGGCGCTCGCGGCCTAATCCCAACGAATGTCGGCCCCCATCGCACGGCGAGCGGCAAAAAATTGCACCGCAACCCTTCGGCGAAGCCTATTCTCTCTTCGGCCTCGCCATGGCAGGACTATGACGCCCTTTTCATTGAGCAGCTCGACCTGCTGCTGAAGCTCCGCGACGAGATCCATGTCACATGGAAAGGACACTTCCGGCCGCCGCTGACGGGCCAGGGCGTTACCGCGCTCAATGCGGCGGCATCCAGATCCACAAGGGCGGAGCGCCTGGAAAGCGAACGTCGCGGAGAATTGTCTCATCCGCGACATCCTTCGGCTTGAGATAGACGAAATAATTATCGCTTCGTTGAAACAGCTCGTCCTTCGGCGTGCTTTCCGGGCTGACGAGCATGTCGTTGGTGAAGCGGACATGCATGTAATGCGGCAATAGCTCGGTGAACGTCTCGACGCGCGTTTCCAGCATGAAACGATAGAGCTGCCGGCCCGTTACCTTCAAAACCGCTGCCGTCGCATCGGCGACCGGCGAGAGCGTCGTCTCCTGCCATCCCGTTCCCACCTGAATGAACGCGCGCACGCTCGGCGACATGACATAGATCGGCGGCTCCCGCTTTATGTTCTCCAGATAGACCGTCACTTCATAGCGATCGCCGCCGAGGCTGGCGATCGAGGCGATATCGCTTCTCAAGGTCGACGTCGCCAATTCTTCGAGCGCCGCGAGACGCGTGCGGTGCGCCTCGATCTCGAATTGCTGATATCGCGCAATGCCTGCATTCGAGAGGAGAGCGACTCCGAAGAATAGGGCGGCGACGAGGCCTCCGCGTCCAACCATCCTCCAGAGATTTGCGCCGAGACGTTGCAAGGCCCGCGCGCCTTCGAAGACCGCGGTCGCCGGCGGCTCGTGTTTCGCTGGCGCAGGCAGAATGATCGGGCGAATAGGACGTGGAGCCTCCGCGCCCCGTGCATCGATGGGCGCAAGAACGCCCTGCCGCATTTCCAGGGTGCGGTCCGCCAGCGCCGCGAGATCCCGATTGTGCGTGACCATTACCATGCCGAAGCCTTCTTCGGCCCTGAGCGCCTCGAGCAGCGCGATGATCTCCTCTTCCGTCTCTTCGTCGAGATCACTCGTCGGCTCATCCGCGAGAAGCAGTCGCGGCGCGTTGACGAGCGCGCGCGCTATGGCGACGCGCCGCTGCTCGCCGCCGGACATTTGACAGGGAAAAGCGGAGGCGCGTCGCGCCAAGCCGACACGCGTCAGCAAATCATGCGCCCGCGCGTAAATCTCTTCCGGCGCGCTTTCGCCGCCGAGCAAAGCCGGAAGCGCGACATTATCGACTGCGCGAAGATTAGAGAGCATGCTCGAGAATTGGAAGATGAAGCCGATCTCTTTGCGGCGAATGTCTGCGAGCCTCTTCTCAGAAAGCTCCCAAACGCGCTCCCCGGCGATGGCTATGTCGCCGCTCGTCGGCTTCGTAAGCGCGCCGATCATAGCGAGCAAGGTCGACTTTCCAGATCCCGACCGACCAACGATCGAAATGAGCTCACCCGCCCGAACCATTAGATCAACGTCCGATACGGCGTCTATGCATCGGTCGCCATCCTGGTAGGATTTGTTCAGATGAGTGGCGCGGAGAATCATTAGGCGCCGTCCATTTGGATCATCTGCGCGGGCTCGAGGCGTATCGCCCGTCGTCCTGGGAAAAGCGCGCCGACGACGCCCAGCGCGAGCCCGAAGACAAGGCAGACAACGCCGGCTACGACGATGAATTCGTCCGGAGGTCCATCGAGAGGAACGCCGAGCGACTCGAAATAAAAGCCCATCGATCGCGCGGCGAAGAAAATCAGCAAGGCCCCGAAGGCGACGCCCGCGACGCCGCCTGCTCCCGTGATGAGAACGGATTCGAGTAGCGTGATGGCGATGATTTGGCCCGGACGCGCGCCCATGGCGCGCAACATTCCGATTTCGCGGTAGCGCTCTTGCACGATCGCCGAGAAGAGCAGTGTGACGACAAAGAGCAGCGCCAAGATCAGTAGCGCGGCGAAGGCGCCGACGCCCCAAAGCAGGCTGCCGAGCGACTGCCGAGCAGTCGTGAAAATCGGATTGCCGGAAACGACCTTGATCCCGGGAATTTGTCCGATCGCAAAGCGCGCCTGCTCCAGCGACGCTCCCGCAGAGAGCTGTAGCAGATAGGCGGACATTTTGTCCGGCGCGAGATCGGGAAGGCATGTGGCTGGAGACGCCGAGTGATGAGCGTGAAGGGGCTCGCGATGATGAAGCTCTTCGGCGTCGGGAGCTCGCGCGACCGCGGCTCGGGGCGCAGCTGCGATCAGCCCATCCAATCCGGCAAAAGTCAAAAAATAGGACTCGTCGACAGGCCCGACGCCTGTGTGGCGCAATCTGCCGACGACGGTAAGCGTTCGGCCACAGATCGAAATCGTTTCGCCGGGCTTTTGTGGAACACGTTCGCCGACCAGCAATTCTTCGGCGCCGAGCGAGCTCCGGAGGCCCTGTGGAAGCCATGGCTCGATCGTGAAATCGCGGCGCGGATCATAAGCGATGAGGCTGATCGACCTGCCCTCCACGCCGGCGCGCACCAGACGCTGCGGCGCTGCAACGACGACCCCGGGAGCGCGGCGGAGGGCTTCTCCGAGCGATTCGTCGAGCTCCAGCTCTGTTGGCTGAACGGTGAGGAGTGTGCTGGTGAGATTGATCAGCGCACCGTGCGGCACAATGACCAGATCGGCGCCCATGCGGGAGAAGCTCGTTAGAACGCCATTGTGCAGTGACCAGCCGAGCACCGCCCCAGCGAAGCCGACCCCGACCGCGATCATGATCGCGAGACCAAGAAAAAGGCTTCGGAGCAGCCGCCGTCCGACATTTTGCGCGGCAAGCCGAAGCAGCAGATGCACGCTGGATAGAAAGGACATTGCACACTCGCGAACGTCGCTAGTCAGACCGTGGTGCAGCGGCTGTGGATCAGCTCTCGATTGTTGCGTGGAACGATCACGCAATCATGGTGTCCGCCGAAATTCGGAATATAGCCGACCGGCTCCAATGTATCTTGCGTAAAGATGAACGTGCCGCCTTCGAGCCGCTGGAAGCCGCTGAAGATCGCCAGCACATATTTGCCGTCATAGGTGACATGCATCGTTTGCGTGTCGACGCCGACATTTTCGAAGCGCTTGATCGTGGTCCAGCTATTGGTGTCGACGACGACGATGGCGCTTTTCGCCGGCTTCTGGTGCAGCTCGGATACGAACATCTTCGATCCGTCCATCGAATAGGTGATATGGAACGGGCTCGGCGTCGAACCAATCCAATGCGGATCCTTGAAGTCTCCGATACGCTTCCATTTACGTGGGTCGCGATCTTCGCAATCGAACACGCCCATGCTGTTCTGCCGCGTGTTGTTGGTCAGGGTGAACCATTTGCCTTGCGGACCGAAGCCGCACTCATGGCCGGATGTGACAACATGATCGAGCGTGATCTCCCAAATGCCGTCGGCGATCTTCGTCACCGCGATCGCGTCCTTCGTCGTTCCCTCTGGCGAGGAAATGCAGGCGAGAGGCTCCATTGTCGTGCGGTCGAAAACGACGCCGACGGCGAACATGCGTAACGTGACCAGTGACAGCGGATGGATCGGGTGGTGGACGCAATTGTCGGCGCCGGTCAGAGACTTCACACCGTCCCCGGGAAGCTGGCCGGTGTAGGCGAGATATTCGCCCATCGGCACCATTTCCCAATCGAGCTTGTTGCCTTTCGTGCCCCGGCAATCATAGAGACCTGTCTCCGGCGCCTTGACGAGGCGGAAAATACGAATCTTGCCGCCCTTGAACCAATTATCCTCCAGAAGACCGTTGGGTTCGTTGCCGATCCAGTCGAATCGAAATGCATCGATCACCTCGGTCTTGCCGTTTCCGGTGGCGCGCTTGAAGAAAGCGACGACGTCCTTCTGGCCGTCAGATACGGAGAAGCCTGTGGCGTCCGGGAAAATCACCGTATGCACGCCGAGGCCGACGCCCGTGGTTTCGGCGATGTTCTCGAGCAAATTCATCTGCCGGCCGTCGAAGCCGACACGGTAGATCTGATTGCCCTGCCCCCACAACGGATCGAGCATGCCATGTTCGCGAATCTGCGTGGGAATGCCGTAGATCAGCACGTTTTGGCCGCCCTGCGTCGAATTGATGAATTCGAAACCCTTTCGTGGGTCCGCCGAAGGAAAGGCCGCGAGATGATGCGCGATTGGACAGCTGTCGCCATAATTCCAATATTCGATCCACGCCATCGTCTTGCCGCTGGCGAGATCCTGAGCTTGAGCGCCGCCGCCGAGCTTTGTCGGCGTGAGCCACACATAATCCCCCAGGGTGGCGAGGCGTGAAGCATTGGCTTCTGCTGCCGCGGCGGAAGGAACGAGAGGATCGGCGCCTCCCAGGAGTTTAGAAAGAAGTCCAGCCGCATCGGCGGAGCGTGCGCCGAGAATGGTTCCGACAATGCCAGTGGTCGCCGCGCGCAATAGATTGCGACGGTCTATGTGGGCCACATCACCGATCCGCCTCACATGAGGGGCGTTCGAGCCGGAAGAAGCATGAATGCGGGAGCAATCTTCTTCGTCAGCCGACATCGTACCCTCCTTCGCCATATGGTAGAGAAGCGCGCTGCCGCAGCTTTTTGCTCGATTTCGGAATCCGCGGGTGAGACGCGTGTCATGGCTCAGCTCCAGCCAAGGGAGCTGCCGATGATCGCGCATTCAATTCGGGCGGTTAGAGCCGAACATGCTGCCCTCGGGCCAGTCGTCAAGGAGCGTCGCACTTTTTTCGGTTCAAAAGCGCATGACCACATCCGATTATCGAGCGCAGGCTCAGCTTAGGATTCGCGTGGACGAGAAGTGATGTGCGTGGGCTGGTTCTGGGGTGCGAGCAGGCAAACTGCACCCGAAATCTGGAGCGCAGTGCTGACTGCCTGACCTTCATGAAACGCCAGCCCTTCGCGTGGCCATCCGCAAAACTTGCACCGCAACCGCACGTCTAAAGTTCCCTGCTGTCCGACGGCTACGCCGTGATCGAGGAGGCGGAACGATCCATCGCGACCGCCGACGCGGGGCGAGTATTGGACGGGCCTGACCTTCACCGTCGTCGATCAGCTCGCGCCAGAACAGGCCTCAGCAACGTCATGAGGGGGCCGCCGACACTGTCCGACAAACGTCGCCGGCTGCGGGCGTTTGTCCCGCGCCCGCTATCCGGCCATCGCGCGGTGCTCCCGAAAGGCCGCAGCCAATGTGCGAAGCGCGGCACGCGATTTGGGGTCGGTGAGCGTCGAGTGCAGCACGATCTCCGACGAAGGCAGGCGCGGCAGCCTGAGGCGTTCGCCGATTTCGATGGCGCCGGGCGGAGCAAGGCGACAGGAAAAGATGGCCATTGCGAATCCGGCGGAGACGGCCGCCGCCACTGCCGACGAGCCGCCACCGAGGAACACTTCCGTCCAGGCGATGCCAGCCTCGTCGAGGGCGCGGGTCGCAATATCGCGCACGCCACAGGAAGGCGACAAAGCCGCCAATCGCAGAGGTTCGCCCTGCCGATACTCGAAATTCGGCGCGGCGAACCATCCGAAATGTTCGGGGCCGAGGACCTCGCCATCACGCCGGTCGTCTTCGCGACGAATGATACAGGCGTCCAGTTCTCCGCGATCGAAGGCGTCGAGCAGCGTGCGCGAATTCTCCAGGCGGACTTCGATGCGCAGGCCCGGATCATGCGCGTTGAGTTGCGCCAGAAGGGTCGGAAGCTCCGGTCCGGCCACATGTGCGGCGATGCCGAGCCCGAAGCGGCGCGGGGTCGTGGACGCGAGCGCCGACAGCGCGGCTTCGTGCGCGGCAAGAAAGTCGCGAGCCCGGTCGAGAAAGAGGGCGCCATGCGCGGAGAGCCGGACGTGGCGCGGCGTGCGCTCGATCAGCCTTTGGCCAATCCGCTCTTCCAGGCGACGCAGCTTGACGCTGATCGCGCCTTGCGTGGAGCCGAGGGCCTCGGCTGCTCGCGTGAAACTTTGCAGGTCAGCGACGGCCACGAAAGCCTGTACCGACTCGACATCGAGGGATGCCATTTCAATCATCCAGATTTGTTGTCTCTAAAATACTCAGCCATACCATGCTTATATCGTCAAGTTTCGCCTACGATCAGGTTCATCAACAACAGTCGCTCGCAGGACTGCCGTGGCGCCCCGGCCTTAGCCGCTGTGGGTGAACGGCCGCGCGCGGGACGCCGAGCGATCTCGCGCTTGAAAGGCCTAATCATGTCTTTTACTTCCTCGCGGCAAGGCAACCTTGCCTTGGCCGCCATCTGCTTGTCGGCTTTGATGTTCGGCTTCGAAATATCAAGCGTTCCGGCGATCCTGCCGACGCTGGAGAAAGTTCTGCACGCCGACTTCCAGCAGCTCCAGTGGACGATGAATGCCTACACCATCGCCGTGGCGACGGTTCTCATGGCTGCGGGCACACTGGCGGATCGCTTCGGGCGCAAGCGTCTCCTCATCGTCGCCATTGTTGCGTTCGGCGGCACGTCCCTCCTGTGCGGCCTTGCCCCCGACATGACAATCCTCATCGTCGGGCGCGCGCTCCAAGGCGCGAGCGGCGGCGCCATGCTGATTTGTGGGATCGCAGTGCTCTCGCATCAGTTCAGCACGGCGGCCGATCGCGCCCGGGCTTTCGGCTGGTGGGGCATCGTTACTGGGTTTGGCCTCGGCTTCGGCCCGGTGATCGGCGCCGGGATCGCCGCCCTCATGGGCTGGGCCTGGGTGTTTCTGATCCACGGCTTCATCGCAGCGCCGACGGTCGTTCTGGCTTGGAGCGCTGTCCGGGAATCGAAAGACCCGAAGGCTCGGCGGCTGGATCTCGCTGGCGTCGCGACCTTGTCACTGGCCGTCTTTTGCGTCGCTTACGTCATCACCCAGGGCAGCGAACTCGGCCTCACCAGCCCGATCGCGCTGGCGATCGTCGCCACGGCCACCCTCAGCCTCATCGCTTTCGTCATTGTCGAGCAGATCACGCCGCACCCGATGTTCGATTTCTCGGTGTTTCGAATCCGACCCTTTTCCGGAGCGCTGTTCGGCTCGATAGGCATGAATTTTAGCTTCTGGCCGTTCATGATCTATCTGCCGATCTGGTTTCAGGCGGGGCTCGGACTCGATGGGCTGACCGCCGGCTTGGCGCTGCTCACCTACACCCTGCCGACGCTCGTTGTGCCGCCATTCGCCGAACGCCTTTCGCTGCGCCTTGGCTCTGGCGTCGTCATCCCGGCGGGACTGTTCGTGATCGGTCTCGGCTTTTTCATCATGAAGATCGGAGCAGGCGGTGGTTCGCTGGCCTTGGCGACGACATTGGTCGGCGCGTTGCTGGCCGGGATTGGCCTCGGGGCGACCAATACGCCGGTCACCAACACCACGACCGGATCCGTGTCGAGCGACAGAGCCGGCATGGCGTCCGGCATCGACATGAGCGCCCGGATGATCTCGCTCGCCATCAACATCGCGCTGATGGGCTTCGTCTTGCTCGGGGGCGTCCAGACGCGCCTGAGTGCGGCTTCAGGATCGTTCGACGCCACGCAACTCCGGCACGTCGCCGAACAGATCGCGGCCGGAAATGTCTCCGCTCTAGATCAAGCCGCCCTGGGAGCGTCGAAGGTGATCGGTCCTGCCGCACTGGCCGGCGGCTTTGGAGACGTGATGCTCTACGGCGCCATCGGCGTCTGGGTGCTGGCCGCACTCAGCTTCTTCACCTTCGGGAGGAGGAAAGATGTCGATGGCGCGTCATGAGGTTGGAGCCAGACGGCCAGCCCGTCCGAGTGTCTTGCGCTATGCCGAGGTCGGCGTGGTCGAGCGACGTGCCACCTCGACGAACAGGTTTCCGGCCCGGGAGAGCGGTCGCACTTGCGAAGCGACGAGTCCGAACTCGCGATGCAACGGCGAAGCGAGCTTCGAAACCCGGAAGCCGCGGTGCTGTTCCGGCAACGTGGATTCCGGCATGAGGCTGACACCCGCGCCCTCCCGCACCAGGGCAATCGCGCTCGACCAGTCGCGCACCTCGATCTCAACGTTCTGGAGCGTCAATCCAGCCGCGTCGGCAAGCGAGCGGGCGTTCGTATGGCACCCGCCGGTGGCGAGAACGAAGGGCGCGGCTGCCAGTTCGGCCAACGAGACCGAAGTACGTCGTGACAGGGGATGCGCCGCCGGTAGGATCGGAACCCAGGCATCCCGTCCGAGCGGAACGGCATTTCTGGCAGGAGACGGGTTGAGAACGACGCCGAGGTCGATCGATCCCGCCGCGAGCCATGCCTCCACTTCCAGGTCGTCGGTTTCGAGCGGCACGAGGTCGATGCCCGGATGGAGCGTGCGAAAACGCCGAAGCAAGGGCGGAAGGACGGTGGCGAAGACGCTCGGGAACCCCGCCAGACGGACGGCGCCGGTCTCCTCGCCGATCAGAGCCATTGCCTCCCTTTCGATTGCCTCCAGATGCGAAAAGGCTGTTCGCGCATGGTCGAGCGCGCGCTCTCCGAAGGCGGTCAACGCGACGCCCCGTGGCTGGCGGACGAGCAGTTTCACTCCCAGGCTCTCTTCGAGCGCGGCTAAGGCTTGGCTCATCCCCGATTGGGTGACGCCGAGCTTGTCCGCGGCTGCGGTGAAGCTGCCGGCCTCGGCGACGGCGATCAGGCTCTGGAGTTGGGTCAGGTTCATAGTAGGTGAACTTATACCAAGAAAATGTGCCAGTAATTTTTATTATATTACAAGGCCTGCCAATGTGGGCGGCGATCTATCCCCTCCGCGAGGCCCCGACGATGAAGCTCTATTTCGCCCCCGACACCTGTTCGCTCTCGCCGCACATCGTGCTTCAGGAACTCGGACTGCCCTACCAACTCGTCCGCGTGAACAACCGGACGAAACGCACATCCACGGGAGAGGACTTTCTCGCCATCAATCCGAAAGGCTATGTCGCGGCACTCGAACTCGATACCGGCGAGGTTTTGACCGAAGGACCGGCCATCGTTCAGTATTTGGCCGACCTGAAACCGGAGGCGGGATTGGCTCCAGCCGCCGGTACACTGGCGCGGGTTCGGCTCCAGGAATGGCTCAACTTCATCACCAGCGAGGTCCATGCCGGATCGAGCCCGCTGTTCAATCGAGCCTTGCCGGAGGAGGCGCTGGTGATCTTCCGGGACCGGCTGTTCCGGCGCCTCGACTTCATCGAGGTGAACCTCGCACCTCGGGATTATCTGGTGGGCGACGGCTTCACGGTCGCCGACGCCTATCTCTTCACCGTGCTCGGCTGGATGAAGGGGTTTTCGATCGATCTCGACCGTTGGCCGGCGATTGCGCTCTACATGCAGCGGATCGACGCGCGGGCGTCCGTCCGCGCTGCTTTGGCAAGGGAGGCAGAGATTCCTCCGGTCGAATGACGCGCAAGTTCGGCTTCGACCCGTTGATAGGAAGCCAATCGGCTGACGCGACGCGCAACAGAGAAGCTTGAGGGAGCGTCATCGCGTCGTTACTTTCCCGGCGCGGTGTCGAGCCGATTCACAGGCAAACTCTCAGAGTCGGTCCGCGAACTTCATGCTTGATTACAAAGCCTTCTGAGCATCAGGCGGATGGAGGCGAGGTGAAGAAACGCCAATGCCTTACGGTTGAGGTTTTCGAAGTCCTTGGCCAACCTTCGGCAGCGACCGAGCCAAGAAAAGGTTCTTTCCACGACCCAGCGGCGGGGCAAAACCTCGAAGCCTTTGGCCGCATCCGAGCGCTTGACGATCTCGGTGTCGACAAATGGCAATGCCTTCTTCTGTGCGTCGCGGAACTGCGGGCCCTGATAGCCGCCGTCTGCGAACAGCTTTTGCAGAAACGGGAATTTGCCGAACATCGTGCGCAGGACGAGAATGCCGCCATCGCGATCCTGAATGTCGGCGGGATGAATGAGGGCATGAAGCAGCAGGCCTATCGTATCGACGAGAATATGCCGCTTCTTGCCCTTGATCTTCTTTCCGGCATCGTAGCCATGCGGATCGATGCAATGCCCCCTTTTTCTGCGCTCTTCACGCTTTGACTGTCGATGACCGCGGCTGTTGGGCTGGCCTCGCGCCCTGCCGCTTCGCGACACTTCACGTAAAGAGCATGATGGATGCGATCGAGCGTTCCGTCGTATGTCCAAAGATCGAAATAGCCGTGGACCGTGCTCTTGGGCGGCAAATCCTTGGGGATCGCGCGCCACTGGCAACCGGTCGAGAGCACATACATCAAGCCGTTCATGACCGCGCGCATCTCGACCGTGCGCTTCCCTCCACCCCGTTTCGCAGGTGGGATTAACGGTTCTACGAGCGCCCATTCGGCATCCGTCACGTCGCTCGGATAGCGCAATTTGCTACGATCGTAGCGCGCGCGATTTTCATTCGTCCACATCGGCGGTCTCCGCGAGAATCAGACCGCCTCATTGAATCACAAGCGATTCATCCGATTCAACTTGTCTTCGGACCGACACTCAGGTCTCCCCGCGCTTCAGGCGCGCCAGATACTCCTCGCGCGTCATGGACCTTGATCCCGCCTCCTCGCGCCGAACCCGATCCCGGCCCGGGAGGGCGTCACGGAGGACGTCCAGATTCTTCCAGGGCGCCATTTCGTCCCCGCGCGGCTCGCCCGGCACGAAGGGGGATGTTTCCGCGCGCTGATAGCGATGCACATAGCGCGGGCAGTTCACGAAGGCCTCATAGACCTTCACCACCAGCAAAAGCTCCGCGCCGGGAAATGCTGCGAGCTCCGCCTCGTCGCGCACGAGGCGCGCGGCGCCGTGGATGCGCAGCCGGTGCGGCTGCTCGAAATCGATGAACAGCAGTCCGACCTTCGCATTGGCGGCGACATTGCCCGCGGAGAGATACATGCCGTTGCCATCGTAGCTCGGCAATGCGAGGGTCTGGTCGTCGAGCGCCCGCACGAAGCCCGGCGCCCCGCCCTTGTAGGAACAGGTCGGAAAGCCGCGATGGTCGACGGTGGCGAGGAACACCATGTCCCGCCCGGCGATGAAGGCCTTGTGCTCGGTCGTCAGCGTGCTCGTCACCATCATCTTGCGCAAGGTGTTGGCCAACGGCCGGCTGTCGAAGGCGTCCTGCAGCAAGCGGTGCGACTCGCCATAGAGCTCGGCGATCGCCCCGAGCGACGGGCGAAAGGCGGGCTCGTCCGGCGGCGGAACGAGCGACCAGACGAGCCGGTCGAGGCAGATCGTCCACAATATGCGGTGCGTCGCGGCTGCTTCCTCCCCCCGGAGCTCGCCGTGGGTGAGCGTCAGCTCGCAAGCATCGGCGCCCAGTGGGCGCAGATCGACGTCGACCCGCGTCGGCGGCCCGCATAGGCCGGCTGCGGCGCCCTCATATTCCCAGCTCAAGGCGATCCGCCGCTCCGTCGCGACGTCGATGTAACGGCCACAGAGGCGATAGCGCGTTCCATCCGGATCGAGGCCCTCCAGCCGGTAGGCGCCGCCCGGACGCGGGTCGATAACCGCCTCCCGCAGCGCTCCGGCTCCGGGAATCAGCCAGCGGACCAGCCATTTCGGGTCCGTCCAGGCGGTGAATATCTGTCTCGCCGGCGCATTGATGCGGCGGACCAGGACGAGCGAGACCGAACGACCCGCGGCGCCGGTCATGTCACGCGCTCCAACGTCACGCGGTCCAGGGCGCGGCCGCGCGTCTCGGGCAGGAACAGTCCTCCGACCACGAGCGCGACCAGCAGGACGCCGACTGCGTACCACAGACCCGCATAGAGATCGCCCGTGGCGGTGAAGGCGGCGAATGAGATTGCTGGCAGGAAGCCGCCGAACCAGCCGCCGATATTGTAGGACATCGCGAAGGCCGTGGTGCGGATGCGGGTCGGGAACATCTCCACCATCCAGGCCGAGAGCGGGGCGGACGCCATCGCGACGAAGACGCTGAGGGCGGCCATGAGCGTGATCAGCATCGACACATTGGTCAACTCCGGCGCGGCGCGGGCAGGATATCCCGTATCGGCCAATGCCGCCGCGAGGGCGACGTCGAAGGCCTTGGCCTGCTGCGTGAAGACCGCCCGGTCGAGCCCGGCGCCCTCGAAGGCGGGAACCACCGCGGCGCCGATCTCCACCTGGGCGACGTGGCCCGGTGACTCGGCGCGATTCGTGTAGGGCACGCCGAGCTTGGCGACGGCGCGCCGGGCGATGTCGCAGGGGCTGCGGAACTCGGCGAGGCCGAACGGATCGAACTGGCGGCTGCACGTCGCCGGATCGGCCGCCACCGTCACCGGATGCGTGGTCATCGCCGCCGCGAGGCGCGGATGCGCATAGTGGGTGACGCCGAGGAACACCGGATAGGCGGCGAGCGCCGTGCCGATGAAGCCGGCGAGCACCACCGGCTTGCGGCCGATTTGGTCCGAAAGCCAGCCCGCCAGGATCATCGCGCCGATGAAGACCACGCTGTAGCCGAGGATGGTGTAGTGCAGCAGGAAGGGATCGATCTTCAGGTTCAACGCCAGGAGGTAGATCGGATAGGAGCCGGTCGCGATCGCGACCGACTGGCCAGCGGCGGCGCCGAACAGGACGAGCAGCGCCACGCGCAGATGGTCCCAGCGGCCGAACGCCTCGCGTAGCGGCGTCCGCGAGCCGCCGCCCGACCGCTTCATGGCCAGGAACACCGGAGATTCCTGTAGGCGCAGCCGGATATAGACCGAGACCAGCATGAGCACGGCGGAAAGTAGGAATGGAATGCGCCAGCCCCAGGCCTCGAACGCCGTCTTTCCGAGCGCCAGCTCGCAGGCGAGCACGACCAGGATCGCCAGAGCCAGGCCGCTCGCCGCGGTGACAGCGATCGCGCTGGTGGCGAAGCCGCGCCGGTGGGCGGGGGCATATTCGGCGATATAGGTGACTGCGCCGCCGAACTCGCCGCCATAGGCGAGGCCCTGCAGGATGCGCAGCGCCATGAACAGCAGCGGAGAGGCGACCCCTATGGCCGCGTAGCTCGGCAGCAAGCCGATGAGCACGGTCGACAGGCCCATGATCAGGATGGTGAGCAGAAAGGTGAATTTGCGCCCGGCCCGGTCGCCGAGGGGGCCGAACACCAGCCCGCCGAATGGGCGGGCGACATAGGTCACGGCGGCGGAGAGCAAGGTGAAGATATAGGCATAGGCGGGATCGAGCCCGGAGAAGAACTCGGCGGCGACGATCGCGGCCATCGGCCCGTAGAGCACGAGGTCATAAGCTTCGAAGATGGCTCCGAGAGAGGAGGCCACCACCACCCGGCGCAGGCTACCGGGATCGGCCGCCTGGTCGGCGGCGGGCGCGGGCACGGACGTTGTAGCCCGTTCGCTCGAGAGGGCATTCTGGGTCAAGCGCTTCCTCCATCTTGTTTCTACCGGTTGGCGCCGGACTCTAACGGCCCGTGTCCTCCGCCTTCATCTGAGCGACCACGGCGTCCAGGGCGTCGAGCCGCTCGCTCCAGAAGCGTTCATGCGCATCGAGCCAGTTCCGGGCGGCGTCGAGACCACGGCGGTCGAGGCTGCACATCTGATGACGGCCCTGCTTGCGTCGGATGACGAGACCCGCCTGTTCCAACACCTTCAAGTGGTTGGAGACAGCGACGAAGGAGATCGGAAACGAGGGAACGATTTCTCCAATGCTGCGCTCGTGTTCGGTCAGCATACGCAGGATCGCCCTGCGGTGCGGGTCGGCCAGAGCGTGAAAGACCGTGTCGAGCGTCGCCTCAGAACATTTAATCATTTCATTAAATATCATCGCTCGCGACGTCGGTTGTCAAGATGGAGTGCGGACATAAAGGCCCACGCCTCTGTGGATGGACGAAGGCGCCGCTAAGACGATTGGCGGCCACGTCGCCGATCAGCTCCGGCCGACGCTCCCAAGGCTCGCCGCCTTCATGGACAACGCCGAATGCGACGCGCTCGCCTATTCGCGCGAAATCGCCAGCATCAAAGGCAGGTCGAAGCGTTTCTCGACGGGATCGTCGAATCTGGTCCCAGACGAAATCCAGACTGGCACGACCAGCGGTCGCGTTTGGCAGCGTGACTGCACTCTGCCAAACGCGACGTTCGCGCCAGTAGTTCGTCGATTTCGTCGAACTCCCCGACGAGGATCGCTCCACGGTCTCGAGCTCATCCACCGCCGCGTCTTCGTCCTCGAGGGCGCCCGCGCCGGCAGCGGTCGCCGTGAGGAGAATGCCGTGAGGTCGCGACACGCGCCCCGCAGACTAGCGAAGGGCTTGCAGGCGCTCGAATGAAACAGAGCCTGGGAGATAAAATCTCATTTTAATTCCGTGTGAATCAAGACACGTATCAACTTATCTCGAATTTAACTTTAGTGATAGAAGATACTTTTTCTCTTTCGTCGGCCGGATCGAAATGCGTCGCCGTAGCAGCCGAAAGCAAGCCTCGGAACGGCTCCAGAGGCGAGCTTTCGGCCCACAGATCGGCGAAATGGGCTGTTTTTCGGGCCTTTCTTCTGCTCACCACTATGTCGCGGCGGCGAACTTCGGCATTCGGATGCGGTTTCAAACGACCGATTTGTTGTCACATACAATTATGTATTTGCCTATTGCGCTGGAGCTTGCATGTCGATAGAAACTCGAATCATCGACACGTTTCCGGCATTTGTCGATCTCATCGACATGTCGGGAGCAATCTGTCGATCGACACAGGCTTCTTCGACATGTTGTTCGACCCTGCCCGCCCTTACAATGACCTTCCGGCTCTGCCGCCGCGCCACGACGTCGAGACCAAGGCCATTCTCAAGGCCTGCGTCGGGGGCCGCGCGGCGCTGGCGGAACTCAAGATCTCGGGCCAGCTAATCCCCAACCCGTCGGTTCTGATCAATTCGATTCCGCTCCTCGAAGCGCAAGCAAGCTCCGAGATCGAAAACATCGTCACGACCACGGACAGGCTCTTCCGCTTCGCCAACCGGCCGGAAACCGGCGTCGACCCTGCGACCAAGGAGGCGCTCCGCTATCGCACGGCGCTTTATCAGGGCTTCGAGAGTCTGAAGGACCGCCCGCTTTCGACGCGGAGCGCCATCGAGATATGTCGGACCATCAAAGGAGTGGACCTCGATATCCGCGCAACCCCGGGCACGGCGCTGCTGAACGAGGCGACCGGCCGAGTGGTCTACACCCCGCCCGAAGGAGCCGGACTGCTGCGCGACAAACTCGCCAATTGGGAGCGCTACATCCACACGGATGACGGCGTCGATCCGCTGATCCGGCTCGCCATCGTGCATTACCAGTTCGAAGCGATCCATCCGTTCACAGACGGCAATGGTCGCACGGGCCGAGTTCTCAATCTGCTGTTCCTCGTCGAACAAGGGCTGCTCGATATTCCCGTCCTGTATTTGAGCCGCTATATCATTGATAATAAAAAGTCCTACTACGATGGACTGCTCGCCGTCACGACGGGCGACGCGTGGGAGCCATGGATCTTGTTCATGCTCGCCGCCATACGCGAAACCGCGACATGGTCGACCGCAAAAATATGGGCGATCCGTAACCTGCTCGACGGGACCGCCGAACGAATTCGGCGCGACTTGCCAAAGATCTATTCTCGCGAATTGGCCGAGATCATATTCGTCAATCCCTATTGCCGAATCGCCGATCTGGTCGGCGCGGGCATCGCCAAGCGCCAATCCGCTTCCGTTTATCTGAAAGCCCTCGTGTCCCTCGGGCTCCTCCAGGAAATTGAGGCAGGCAGGGAGAAAATTTACACGAACCCTGCCCTGCTGTCGCTTCTCTCCGACCGCGGCGGATCGGAAGTCGCCTCCCGATGACGGATTCGAACATCAAGGGACGGCTGATCGGCTACGCCCGCGTCTCGACCGAGGACCAGGTCACGGACGCGCAGACCGATGTGCTGAAGGCGGCCGGCTGCGTCGAGATTTTTCGCGAGCATATGTCGGGCGCCAAGGCCTCGCGGCCGGAGCTGGCAAAGGCGCTGGCGCGGGTGCGCCGCGGCGACGTGCTGGTCGTCGCGCGGCTCGACCGATTGGCCCGCTCACTGTCGCATCTCCTCGCCGTGATCGCCGAGCTCGACGCCAAGGGCGCGCATTTCAAATCACTCGCCGATCCCATCGACACCACTACCCCGCAGGGCCGTTTCGCCCTGCAGGTTCTCGGCGCCGTGGCCGAGTTGGAGCGCGCGCTGATCCAGGAGCGCACCAAAGACGGCTTGCGCGCCGCCAAAAAGCGCGGCCGCATCGGCGGCAATCCAAAACTCCGCGCCGGCGACCGCGACGCCATCCAGCACATCGTCGACGCCAAGGCGGCGAACTATTTCGAGCGCGTCAATCGAACGGCCGAACATTGGCTACCGGTCGTCCGGCAAATGCGCCCGGATCACCGCTGGCAGGATGTCGTGCGCGTGCTCAACGCCAAGCGCGATGGCGTCAGCGGCGCTCCCCTGCCCCAATGGACCGTCGAGCGCCTGAAGCGCGCAGTCAAATGCTTCGTCGCCGAGGGTTTGATCGAGCCCAGACTCCTTCATCAAGCCGCTAGCCGAAAAGTCAGCAGCGAACGCCTCGTCACGCTCGTCGCCGGGATCAAACGGGCCAATCCCGATCTGACGCTCGCACAAATCGGCGCGCAGCTCGAGGCCATGTATGAGCGCACGCCGCGCGGCGGAGCCCGCTGGGCGCCCTCCTCCGTCAAAAGCCTGCTCGACCGCGCGGAAAAACTTCGGTTGCTCGGCGCCGAAACACGGTGATCGAGCGGACTGCCGAGGCTCGTCCGGAAATCCATTCCGACATCACCCCGCCCTCTTGCGATCTCTCGCCGCCTTCGCTGCCTTTCCTCGCAACAGGGCCATCAGCACCGGCCCGAGCGAGAATTCCCCTGCCCTCGCCTTTTCGGTCAGGACGCGGAGATAACCGCCGGCGCTCTTGATCTCATCGCCGCGTTGCAGGATCGCGGCGATGACGATCGCGGCGTCATGCTCGCCCAAGACGTCCAAGGCTTGCGACCAGGCGTCTGGCGAAACGCCGAGCGCCGAGCGCACCGTCGCCGCCGCAGCCGCCAGGTCTTGCCATGAGGAAATTTCGCCGCCTCTGCCGTAATCGACGATGTCTGGACAGGCCTCCAGCACCATGCCGAGCGGATAGGCTCGAAGCGCCGGCTTGGAATCGACAGTTTGAGAGCGTTCCGAGGAGGTTTCCGGCGCTCGAACGATCGGCCCCCTGCTCTGTTCGAGGTTTGGCTGGAATGGCTCGGCCCTGCCTTCTTGAAGGCTAGGTTCAAGATCAGAAAAGTTTGTGGTTTGATTCTGTATGTGACGCTCAGTTTGAGACTCATTGCCGCTCATATTTTGAGCTTTTATGTGCGCTTCCAACAGCTTGTGGATTTCCGTCGCCAATGCGACGAGTTCGCCGGCCAAAGCCTCCAGATCGGCGCGCGAAATCCCCCGCCCATAGCGCCCCGAGAGCGTCGCATACTGTTGGTGCGCACCGTCCCAGTCGCCCGAAACGCCCTCCTCAAATCCAGTCTCGATCATCTTGACGATGTCCCGGCGAGTGAGCGTGATCTTCTCCCGCAGCAGCGCGATCGCGCGGTTCTCGGCCCGCACCTCCTCAGCGAGGTTCTCGATTTCGCTCGAGCGCGCGACGAGCGGCGCGAGATCGAAGCCAAATGCGTCCTCTATGGCTCCCCCCTGCCCTTTTCTGGCGAAGCGCTTCCCGTTCGGGGAATCGCGGCGGATGATCAACCCGGCGTCGACCAGGCAGGCGAGATGCCGCCGCAGCGTCGCCGGCGCCATGCCATGCGCACGGATCGACAGTTCCTTGTTCGACGGGAACACGACGATGCCGCCGCCAGCTGAGCCGGCTTCCGCCGCCTTTGCATTGGTCTCCGGCAGACTGAGCGCGGTCTCCTGATGGAAGCTCAACAACGCGTGCAATACGGATAGCGCGCGCTCGGTGACGCCGAGCGGCTCCTTGGCTTCGGTGAGCGCGCGAAACAGCCGCCATTTGTGGACGACGGTCTCGGATGCGCCCGGCTTTGCGGCGAAATTTTCGGTCGCGGTCTGGCTCGCCACCATGGCGAGCGACAACGGCCGCCGCCCGAAGGGCGTCGTTGGACGTGTCTGCATGTTCCTTTGCCTCATTCAGGCAAAAGAAATCCGCTCACCGAAACGGCGCCAAAATGCTTGACAGCGATTCGCGGAAGTGTGATTCTCTTAGGTGCGAACTTTGAGAAGGGCTTCCGGGACGTTACGTTTCGGGGGCCTTTTTCTTTTGCTGGTCAATCTCCATTATTGCCGATTGTCTTTTCCTGCCGAAACGCCTGATACAGGTCGGCCAGTCGTTCCGACAGATATTCTCCGAACGCTTTTGCGTCAGGGCCCTTCGCTTTTAGCGACACCGTATACCGCTTGCCTTCGGCCTTCATTTCAGCGGCCAACAATCCATCTTCGGACGCCCACTGCAGCTGATGTCCGTTTCTTACGCGGTTCATCGACTTTTTGGATTTGAGCCGAGCCACAATGGCGTTGAATCGCTCATCGCTGGAAAGGCCAGAAAAGCTAGCGTCCTCGATTGCTGTCAGCACGCCATCGATCGAACCGGGCCTTTCGAGAAGCGCCTTGAGTTCATACCAACGATCCCGTCCGACCCCCTTTGCTGGCCCAATCGCTTCCAGGACTCGCTGGGGCAAGCTCGCAACCGAGAGCATTTTGGAGAGCGTGCTTCGGTCGATTGCAAGAGCCGTGAGGATCGTCGAGCTGTCTTCGTCATAACGCAGCTGCGAGAGCTTTGCGGCGAAGAGCGATTTCTCGATGAAGGACAGGTTTGCTCTGGCTGAATTTTCCTGCCCTTGCGCGACGACGTGCTCCCGATCCCCAAGGTCTTTGACTACGGCGCGAACTTTTCGCTCGAGTATCTTTGCTGCCCGCGCGCGTCTATGGCCGAATACGATCATGTAGCGACCGGCCTTAGAAGGATTTGGTCGAACTAGGATCGGAGAATCCTGCCCGCGCTCACGAATAGCCGCCAAAAGCTCATCGAACTCTCGATCATCCTCGGCGAGACGATCACGAACAAACGAAACATCGACGACGTCGGGGTCGAGCTCGACGACCGTCTCGCCTTCCATGAGCTTGTCCGCTCGGGCGGCCAACTCGTCGATCGAGCTCAAAATCGAACGAGATGCGCCTTTCAACGCATAATCGAGGGCAGGGGTCTTTTCGTCCACGCCACCTTGATCCATGAGGTTGGCGAACGGGTTTTTTCGAGCCACGATCCACTCTCCTCACTGATCTAGTTTATTGAAAACAAATCTCGTTTTCGCTGATTTTACGGCCGTCAACATCAGAGCCTCCCCCACGCCTGGTGAATGAGGCCTTGGATTTCAAAATTGACGGCGTCCATGCACTCGATCGCTCGATCGTAGGTGTCTCTGTTAAAATTCGCTCTTTCCACCTCATACAATGTCTGTTTCGTTAGCCCGGCGTCGGAGATCGCTGTCGACTTGAGCATCGGGCTTTTTAGAATCTCCTCGGCCAACATGGATTGCATGAACCCGAGCATTTGAGCTTGAGGGACATCCGTCGGCTCGTAACGCGTGATGAGGTATCGTAACCAGTCCATCTGCACGCGAGCCCCGACCTGCTTGATGGTCCGGGTGATATTGCCGAGCATGAGCAGGAATTGACTCATCGACATCAGGTCCAGCATTTGCGGATGCACGGTGATCAATACGGACGTTGCGGCGGCGAGCGCAGTCAAGGTCAGATATCCGAGCTGGGGAGGGCAGTCGATAATGACCGCGTCATACCGGTCATCCACCTCCTCCAGAGCGTTCCCGAGCCGGACGAAAAACCGCTTGCCTTCCTTCGAGCCCTGCATCGCGAGCGGCGTGGCATATTCATATTCCTGCAGCTCAAGATTGGCAGGAATAATGTCGAGAGAAGGAAAGTTCGTCGCCAAAATCACATCATGGATAGGCCTCTTGTCCTCGTCATAGCGAATGGCGTCGTAGAGTGACGGATTGCGGTCGATTTCTGGCTGGAATCCATGCAATGCGGAAAGAGACGCCTGTGGATCCAGGTCGATGACCAGCGTCCGATGCCCGGTCAAAGCGAGGTGTTGCCCGAGATGGGCGGCCGTCGTTGTCTTGCCGGATCCCCCTTTGAAATTAACCACCGCGATAACCTGAAGCTTCTCTCCGACTTTTCGGTGTGGGACGTATTTCTTGGCGTCCGAGCGACCATTCTTGTCCAAATATTGCCTCAGCTCGAACATTTGCTCCGCAAGATAGAACCTGCGGCCGCCAGCAGCGATCGTAGGCTCCGGCCCCTTCTTCTCGAGGTGAAGCCGCTTCAGATTATTTGGACTTACCCCGAGGTAATGCGCCACCTCGGCCATCGAGAATTGACGAAGAGTCTTCTTGGCGTTGGGAGGAAACTTCTCCAGCCGGAGCTGGTTGAGCTTCCGCGATATCTCGGCGCCCTGCGCGAGTATCTTATCGTCGAATTCGAATGTCGGAAGCATGCGTTATTGCCCAGTGTCGTCAAATAGCGCCAGGAAGACCGTTCCTGCAGATTTAGCGCCATTATGTGCGATTCTCTCAGGCTGGCAAGAACAATAGGATTACCAAAATCCTAACGCCCTCGAGCTCTCGGGCTTTTGCGCTCTTGCTCGCAGAACTCGGCGGCCTGCGCATATCCAACTGAATTAGCGTTGCTTTATTCGATATTTTACGGCCGTCAACGCGTCGACAGACGGATGCCGCCGTAATGACATGTACGGCGGCAAAAAATGCTCGCGCCCGAGAGCTTCGACAGAGCGCCTCCTTCAGCGAACGGCGCGCCGTAGCGCGGGAGGACAAAGACCCCGCCCTCATAGATCAACGTTGCGAGATGGGTCTTCAGATAGTGGCCAAGAGAGGAGGGGAGCGCGCAGCACGTCATTTGCGCAAAGGAACAACATCGCCAAAAAGCCGTTGCCGTCGAGCAACGGATGAATGGTCTCGAACTGGACGTGCAGTAGACAGGCTTTGATCGGCGGCGGAATTGCGATCGGTTTTCGTGAATGAATTGCGCAAGGCGCCGAGAGAGCCGCCGAGTTCGCTCGGGGGCACGAACAGCGCGTCGCCCTTGCGCGCCGCCGATCCAATTCACCGGAGTCTTTCGTCTCACCATGCCAGCTCTGGAGGAGGAGGGCGTAAAGCTCACGAATGAGCAGAAGCGAGAACGAAACCTCTTCCTCTCGGATGTCGTCGATCATCTGAGCAGACTGCGCCTCGGCTGCTCCGTCGAGGCGGCCGAGCGCAAGCTCTTTGGCGCCGAGGCGACCGGGCCGATGGGCGGAGCTGGAATTTTCGCGCCGAGCTTCTAGCGAGAAGCAGATCGAGCTGCCGCGGCGAAGACACCGAGCGGGTTAAGCACTCCAAGCACCAAAGCCACATGTCGAGCCGCGTCGCATGCTGCACGGCGCTCGACAGCGGTCGAAGCCGTGGAAAGCCCCCAATCGCCTCCGCAGACAAAAACTCGCCCCCACACGAGCGTGGAGCGAGCGCATAGCGTCGATTTCTCTGCGCCTGTGGCATAAGCGCAACAATCACGCATCCCGCGCCGCGATACGTGTTTCTCCTAAGAAGATCGGGCTTCCCCAAAGAATCAAGGCGGAAACGCGTCAATTTTCTGAATTTTAGATGACTTTTTCGGTCATGAACCTGAATCAATGGTTCCCTCATGAGTAGATCGACGTCGAAATCTACCTAGGGGATCGTCGATGCGGAACTGGCCAGCGCGCCGCGAAAGACACGCGCGCATCGAAATCATTCCTATGATCGACGTGATGATGTTCCTGCTGGTCTTCTTCGTGCTGATCAGCATCAATGTGCTTCCGGCGCTCGGGCTCAAAGTCACGCCGCCGACCTCTGCACATCCAGACAAGGTCGTCGAGCGCACACGCGTGACGATCGGCATCGATCGCGCCGGCGATACCTATATCGACGGCAAGCCGATCTCGCTCGCCGAACTCCCCGAACGCCTGCGCGGCCTTGCGAGCGAGGACAGGCCACTCGCCGTCGTCATCAGCGGCGACGAGGGCGCGGGACTTCAGAGTCTCGTCTCCGTCCTGGACGCGCTCAAGTCGGCGAAGGTCGCGAGCGCCTCCATCGTCACGAGGCCGCAATAGTGCGGGCCAGACCAGCGATGGACAGGCTCGATGTCGCGAGCAACGCCGCCGGACTCGCCGGCGCGCTGACGCTGCTCGTTTTGTCGCTGACGATGGCGCCTGAGACAAATCGTGTCTCGCCGGCCGACCCCGGCGCGCAGACGATGGAGATCGCGCTCGATCTGCCGGTCGAGGCGGAGGCGTCCGAGCCCCCTTCGCCGGAGCCGCTTCAAGAGACGCCCATTGACGCGCCGCAGCCGCAGACGCTCGAGGAGACGCCGCCGCCGAGCGATGCGCCCGCGCCCGTAGCCGCGCAGCCAAAGCCGCAAAAGCCCGAAAAGCCGAAGCCGAAAGCCGAAGTGCGTCCGCGCAAGGAACGCGAGTCCAAAGCCGATTTTAAAAAAGAAGCGCCCGAAAAGCCTGCCGCCGCTCGGCGGGGCGAAACCGCCGGGGCGGAGCGAACGTCGCGCGCCTCCGGCAATGCCTCCGCCTTCCGCGCCTGTCTCGCCGGCGCGCCCTATCCGACCTCCAAGGACGCGCGGCTGCAAAAGCCCTCGGGCGCCGTCGGCATCGCGGTCTCTGGCGGCTTGGCCTCCGTCACCCACAGCTCCGGCTCCGCCCTCCTCGATTCCGCCGCGCGCTCGCGCGCCGTCGCCTGCGCGTCCGCAGCGGGCGGAGGCTCGCTCAGCGGCGTCGTCGTCTTTCACCCGAGATAGTCGCAACAGAGGTCCACCGATGAAGTTCCGTGTCCTGACTTTCGCTCTGCTCGCCGGCGTCTCGACGCCGACTCTCGTTCTGGCGCAATCGGCCGGCGAGCCGCAAAAGCCCGCGCATGACAGCCGCTCGCAGAGCGGCCTCACCGCGGCGCCGACCGATTTCGGCCGCGTCGACATCTACGGCAACGGCGCCGCGCAGCCGGCGCCGGACGGCGTCAACCGCCAGGATCTGGGCGGCGGCTATATGATCGAGGAAGAAGCGGTGAAGACGCGCTCGACAGTGACGCGCGACGCCATCGCCAAAATGTCGCCGACCGCCAATCCCTATCAGATGATCAATCTCCTGCCGGGCGTCGTCATCACCAGCACCGACAACTCCGGCCTCAATGGCGGCAACATACGTATCCGCGGCTACAACAGCGATCAGCTGGGCCTGACCATCGAGGGCATGCCGGTCAACGACTCCGGCAATTACGCGCTCTATCCGCAGGAATATGTCGACAGCGAGAACATAGAGCAGATCTCGATCGCGCAAGGCTCGCCCGATCTCGACAGCCCGCATATCGGCGCCTCTGGCGGCGTCATCAACATCTATATGCGCGATCCGTCGAAGACGCGCGGCGGCTTCGTCGATTTCTCCTACGGCATGCACAGCACAGCCCGCGAATTCGCCCGCGCCGAGACCGGCCAGATCGGCGACTTCCGCGGCTATGTGTCCTATTCGCATTACACGGAAAATCACTGGTCGGGTCCGGGCTCGAACGAGCGCCAGCATGTCGACTTCAAAGGCGTGTGGGAGCCGAGCCAGGGCAATCGCGTCGGCCTCTCGGTGATCTTCAACGACGCGCTGAACAATTTCTATCAATATCCGACGCTCGGCAGCTACAATACGCTCGGCGCGCGGTCGGTCGGCTACAATAACGCGCTGCCGGCTTCCTATTTCGTGCCGTCGGCAGGCGCCTGGGACCGCTCCGCCAATCAAGCGAACCTCTATTACAAATGGCGCATCAACCCGTTCCGCAATCTGATCGTCAGCGCGCCTTCGACCTTCGCCATCAGCAAGGACGTCACTTACGACGCCATCCCCTATTTCTGGTACGGCTACGGAAGCGGCGGCGGCGTGACCTCGGTGACCGAAAACGCGACGACGTCGGGAAGCTCGTTCTATTACGGCCGCTTCAACATCGGCGCGGCGGATTGGAACAACAATGGCGTCGTCACCAAGAACGACAAGGGGATGTATTACAACCCCTCGATCACCGAGACGCTCCGCCCCGGCCTCATCAACAAATTCACCTTCGATCTCGGCGATCACAAGCTGATGCTCGGCTATTGGTTCGAATACGCGAACCACCGCCAGACCGCGCCTTACGCCTTCCTCAACGCGGACGGCTCGATCGTCGACCCCTTTCTCGACTCCGGCGCGATCACCATTCCAGGCGTCGGCGCGCCTCAGTATCGCGATCTGCTGACCCAGACCGTCACCAATACGGGTTTCGTCAGCGACACTTGGTCGTTGCTCGACGACACGCTGACGATCGAATCGGGCGTGAAGGTCGCGTCCATCCATCGCTCGGTCTATAATTTCCTGCCCGGCGTGACGCCGCTCAACACACAGAGCGATCTCGTCGCTCTGCCGCAGGCCGGCTTTCGCTACAAGTTCTGGGATTACCACCAAATCTTCGGCTCGGTCGGCACCTCCTTCCGCTCGACGCCGAATTTCGCGCTCGCCGACACGGTGAACACCAGCAGCGGCGCGCTGACGCCGGCCAATCGTCTCGCCCCGGAAAAGGCGGTCACCGTCGAGCTCGGCCATCGCTATCAGAGCCCGTTGTTCGCCACGTCGGTGTCTCTCTATGGCTCGCATTACGAGAACCATCAGATCAGCACCTCCGTGTTCCTGCCGAACTCCAGCTCTTCCGTGAGCACGACGATCAACGCCGGCGCGGTCGATCTCTGGGGCGTCGCGGCGGAGATCGGCACGCGGCCGATCTATAATTTCCGGCCCTATCTCTCGGCCAATTACCTGCAGACACGCATTCTCGACAATCTGTCGACATCGGGCACGACGCCGGCCGGCTCGCCCATCTCGTCGATCAACGACTTCCTGCCGACCAAGGGCAAGCATCTGCCGAGTTCCCCCACCTGGACCGGCGCGCTCGGCGTCGACTATGACGACGGCCATATTCTCGGCAATCTGGCCGCCAAGGTGACGAGCCGCCAATATTCGACCTTCATGAACGATGAATCCATCTCGCCCTACGCCCGTATCGACGCCATGGTCGGCTATCGCTTCGACGACATCGCCTTCGGCAAGAAGCCGGAGCTGCGCGTCAACCTCTACAACATCACCAACACGCATGCGCTGACCGGCCCCAATAGCGTGAAGAACAATGCCGTGGCGACACGCGGCATTTATGGCAACGTCGTTTCCGCCAGCGCGCCGACCTATTACGTCGGCCAGGGCTTCTCGGCGACGGCGACCTTTTCGATGGGCTTTTGACCATGCAGATCGATCACGCCTTCTTCCACGAGATCTGCATCGACATTCTCTATGGATGTCTGGTTCTACTCGCCTTCGTGCTGATCGAGCGGCTCGTCTATTACGCGCTGCTGGCGCTGCGCTCCCGCAAGATCAGCGCCGCGATAAAAGCCCACGCGCTCGGAACCTCGACGACGCCGAATCCTTTCGGCGACGACGAGCTCAGCCGCAGCTTCGCCCAATATGTCGCCGCGCAGAACATGCCCGGCTGCACCCGCGCCCGCGTCGAGGATTTGTCCTCGGCGCTGTTCATCCGCGTCGACGCCAAGGTCAGCGCGCGCCTGTGGATGCTCGACACGATCGTCACCGCGGCGCCGCTGCTCGGCCTGCTCGGCACCATTCTCGGCATCATGGACACGTTCAACGCGCTGTCGTCGGGCGGCGTCTCCGATCCTGCCGCGGTGAGCCGCGGCATCGCCGCCGCGCTCGTCGCGACGGCTGTCGGCATCGGCACCGCGCTGGTCGGGCTGATCGCCCATAATCTGCTGCACCGCCAAGCAGATGTCCTCATCGAGGGCTTCAAGAGCGCGCTGCTCGCAGCCACCCGCGACAGCTTCCCGGCAGCCGCAGAATAAGCGCCAGCTCGGCGTTGGAGAGAGATCGGGGCAAAAGGGCCGACCGACCGGAGGAGCGAAGATGCCGATCACCAGACGCGCGCTGCTCGCAGGAGGAACGGCTCTCGCCACCGGCTTTCCGACGATCGCGCGGGCCGCGCCGCGATTGTGGCTGCGCCTGCTGGAAACGTCCGACCTGCACATGTTCGCGCTCGATTGGGACTATTATCGCGAGCAGCGGGAACCGACCGTCGGACTGAACAAAATCGCGAGTCTCCTCGCGCGAGCGCGCGAGGAGACGCCGAACGCTTTGCTATTCGACAATGGAGATCTCATCCAGGGAAGCCCGCTCGGCGACCATGTCGCGCATGAAGGCGGCCTCGCCGCAGGCGCGCGCCACCCCATCTTCCGCGCGATGAACTATCTGCGTTATGATGCGGCGACGCCCGGCAATCACGAATTCAATTTCGGATTGAACTTTCTCGAGCGCGCCTTGACGGGCGCCGCCTTTCCCTATGTCGGCGCCAATATAGAACGCGCCGACGGCTCCGCCTTCCTTCCGCCCTTCCACATTCTGACGCGTCGATTCACCGATGACGGCGGCGCCGCGCATGAGCTGCGCGTCGGCGTCATCGGCTTCGCGCCGCCACAAATCATGATCTGGGACAAGGCCAATCTCGACGGCAGGCTGCGCTGCTGCGACATGGTGGCCGCAGCGCGCCGTCATGTGCCGGTTCTGCGCGCGAATTGCGACATAGTGGTCGCGCTGTGCCATTGCGGAATCGACCCGCACGCCGGCGTGGGCGCGGAGAACGCCGCGCTGCAGATCGCCGCCGTGCCCGGAATCGACGCGATCATGCTGGGGCATTCGCATCGGGTCTTTCCCGGACCAGATTACGCCGGCGTCGAGGGAGCGGACGCCGAGCGCGGCGCGCTCGCCGGCATTCCCGCGGTAATGCCCGGCTTTTGGGGAAGTCATCTCGGCGTGATCGACCTCGCTCTCGCACGCGACGGCGATCGATGGATCATCGATCGGTTTCATTCGCAGGCGCGACCCATCTATCGGCGCGAGACCGGCAAGATCGTCGCGCTCGCTGGCGTCGATCCGCAGATCGAGACGATCGTCGCGCCCGAGCATGAGGCCACGAAGCGCCGGGTCGACGCCCCTGTCGGCGAGATCGCGACTCCGCTCTACTCCTATTTCGCCTGGATCGGCGTCGATCCGGTCGGCGCTCTCGTCAACGCCGCGCAACTCGCTTATGCGCGGCCGCTGCTGGAGGGAACGCCTTTTGCCGAGCTTCCACTGCTCTCTGCCGTCGCGCCGTTTCGCATGGGCTATACGCCGGACGCCTATATCGACCTCGATCCAGGTCCCGTAGCGCTGCGCCATGTCGCCGATATCTACCCTTACCCCAACACGCTGACAGCCGTGCGCGTGACCGGCGCGGAGCTGCGCGAATGGCTGGAATGCGCGGCGCGCGTGTTCCGGCGCATCGATCGCGACAGCGAGGGAGCGCAGCTCCTCGTCGATCGGCGCACGCCCTCTTATAATTTCGACGTGATTGCCGGACTGCGCTATCGCATCGACGTCACGGCGCCCGCGCGCTATGACGCGAATGGCGAGCGTCGCCCCGAGAATGCGCGAATCGTCGATCTGCGTTACGCCGACCGGCCTGTCGATCCAGCGCAGCAGTTCATCGTGGTGACGAATAATTATCGCGCCGACGGCGGTGGCAAATTTCCCGGCCTCGACGGACGCAATATCGTGCTGCGCGCGCCCGACTCCAATCGCGACGCCGTGGAACGTTTTCTTCGCCGCGGCGCCGCTGTTCCCGATGACCGTCCCTGGTCATTCGCGCCGATCGGACGCCGCGTGACCATCGCTTTCGATTCGGCGCGAGCGGCGACTCGCCGTCTCGCCGAAGCGCCCGGCCTGCGCGCGACGCGTGAAGAAGGCGGCTATCTGCGCTACGAATACGACCTCGCCTGACAACGCGACAGCCGCTGCTTTCGCTCCGGCTGCGCCTCGGCGAACGAATAGGCCGGAGGTCGCGGTCCGCAACCGCCGAAAGCGCGCCGGCTGGCGGACATGCTTCGAGGCCGGCTCACTTGCGAATTCTCGTCGCATCATTGCCAGTGACCACCAAAGGCGCGCTCCGCATCATATCGAGGCGCGAACGGAACTCCTCGGCGACGCCTTGCGCGTCGAGCGAGTCACGAATAATGCGGGGCTTGATGAAAATGATGATTTCAGAGCGATCCTTGTTCCGGGTCGTGCTGCCGAACAGATCGCCGAGATAGGTGAGATGCCGAAGGCCAGGAATGCCGTCCTTGATGTTATTCTCCTGTTCGCTGATCAGGCCGCCGAGCAGAACTGTCTGCCCGCTCCGGACCGAGACGGTCGAATGCACGCGCCGCTGCGAGATCGTCGGGGTTAGGCTCGAGCTCACTGGATTGGAGATTTCTTGCTCGACCTCGAGCTGGACAACGCCATTGCCGTGCACATGCGGCCACACTTTTAGAATGACGCCGGTGTCACGCATTTGAATCGAGTTGACGATGGTGTTGGAAGTCGACAGCACCGTCGCCGATCCGGTCGAAATCGGGACTTGCTGGCCCACTTGCAGAAGCGCCGGTTGATTGTCCGATACGACGAGCGAGGGGGAGGACAGCACTTTGACGCTGGTCAGCGTCGTCAAGGCGTTCAGCACCACATGAGGCTGCGTCTCTGGTCCCAGCAGCAAATTGAAGCCCGGCAGCACGCGTTGAAGGACGAGGTTCGATACGACATCCGTCGTGGAGGAGGTGGTGGAGGACGAGGAGGTCGCGGCGGCGGTCGTCGCGTTCGTCAACGATCCATTGGCTCTCGAAGAGTTTCCGAGATAATATTGCACGCCATATTGCAGATCGTCGTTCAGCGTCACTTCCGCGACCGTCGCCTCGATCGAAACCTGCATCTGCGGCTTGTCGAGCGCGCGCAGCGACCGCTCGACGACGAGATAGTCGTCTTGGCTCGAGTAGACGACAATGGAATTGTTGGCGTTGTCGGCCGTGATGCGCATGTTTTGGAATACGCCCTTCGGCAGCGAGCCGGAGACGCCGACGCCATTGCTTTTCTCTTCATTGTCGGCGTTCTTCTGCTCGGCGAAATTGCTGAAGGCCGCCGAGATCTGATTGCCTCCGCCGGAGCCGGCGGCGGACTGTTGTCCGTTCGCGCTGTTCTGTGAGCCAGTCGCCGAAGCGCTTCCGTTTCCCGAGAAGCTGCTGCCGGTCGAAAGCTGGTCGAGCTTGGTTTGGGCGGCGCTGATTCCAGGCGCGAGCTGGCTTGCGGCAGAATCCGCCGCCTGGCCCGCGCCCTTGCCGACGAATATCTCGTTCAAGATTTTTGCGATGCGCGTCGCATTGCCGTTGACGAGCTGATAGACGCGCACCGTCGATCCGCTCACATCCGATCGATCGAGCCTCCGCAGCCATAGGGTCGCGCGTTCGAGAAGCTGGCGATTGCGGGTCACGATGAGAACGGCGTTCATCCGGGGCATGGGCTGAAAGGCGATCGTTCCGGCGCCCTGGCCGTTTTCGCCCGTGTCGAATATTCGCTCGAGCTCACGGATGATGTTGTCGGGAGAGGTAGATTTCAGCGGATATATGCCGACCGAACGATTGCGCAGCCATTCGACGTCGAAGCCGGAGACCATGTCGACGACGGCTTGGCGTTCACTCGAAGTTCCATGAACGAGAAGAAGATTGCGCGCAGCATCGGCGCGGATGGCGCCGGCGCGCGCGATAAAATTCTCCGCCGTTTTGGCGAGCGCGACGGCCGAGGTGTTGTGCAGCGGGATGATTGTGACGCCATAGCCCGGCTGCACGGGACCGATCGCGGTCGGCCCGGCGCCATTCGCTTCCGAAAGCGGAATGATGCGAATGATCCGGCCCTCGCGGAGAAGCGCGGCGTTGGACATGCGGATCGCATTTTCGAATGTGGGCAGAACGTCTTTTTTCGGGATGGGGCCTGCCGAGACAATGGTGATCGCGCCATGGACGCGCGAATCGATGGCGAAGTCGAGGCCGAGCGCGTCGCCGAGCAGCGCTTTGGCGACCGTTTGAATTTCCGCCTGCTCGAAATTCATTTCTATTTCATCGCCGCGCGACGTCACGCCGGGCTCCGTCGGCGCCTCGCCCGATGAGCGCTTTGGCGAAGCGTCCGCCGCGCCAGGATAGAGAGCAGGTCCGGCGGCGCTCTTGTCGAGACGCGAGCCGCCAGAGCTCGTCGTCGGAAAATAGGCGGAGAAGTCCTTCATGCGGGCGACATCGACGCTGTCGCCGGGACCGATCCCCATCAATTGCTCGGTAGAAGAGCAGGCCTGCAACAAGACCGCGATCAGGAACAGAAGCTTCCTGGGATGCGCCGTCCGAAACCGAAAAACTCGCGTCACTCTATGCACTCCGACACCGCCAACTATAGAGCTTTCATATATTGCGCAGGACTCGACAAGCCTTGTCGTGCAAGATTCGCGCCGCTAATTCGCTTGCGCCACGGCTTCGCTATGTATAAATACCATATGACGGTTGCGCAAGAATCTTGCATTGGCTGGCGACGTGAATTCGATGTCCCGCGAAGCGTTCTTGAAATATCTCGCTCATGAGGGTGGGCTTCGCGAGGCTGACGGGTTCGAGCCCGTCCGGCGCGCCAATGGGAGCGAGGCGTCCGCCGAATTCGATTGGGCGAGCGCGACAAAGCTATCGGCGTCGGCCTTCGCCGACGAGCTCGCAAAGTTCTACTCCTGCGAGCGCGTCACGCGCGGCGGGCTCACTGGCGTGACCTTCGGCGGCGGGCATTTGTCGACGCGCTTTCTCAAGGAAGGACGCCTCTTTCCCTTCATGCGTGACGACGAGCTGGTTCTCGTCATCGCCGCGCCTCTCGAGGACGAGATGCGCTCGGCCGTAGAGACCGCCCTCGGACGGAGCGCACGCATCGCCGTCGCGACGCCGGAGGAGATAGAGGCTGCGCTCGGCTCCGTGCAGGAGCGGACGACGACCGAGAGCGCGGAGACAACCAGCGCCGAAGCCGCGTCCGACGATCTCGACGATCTTCGCGACCTCGCACGCGGCGCGCCCGTGGTGCGCGCGCTCGACGATCTGCTGCGCCTCGCGGTCGAGCAGCGCGCCACAGATCTGCATATCGAGCCCTTCGCCGGAGCGTTGCAGGTCCGCATGCGCGTCGATGGGCTGTTGAAGCCCGCGCCGCCGCCGCCGACGAGCATGGCCAAGGGCCTGCTGTCGCGCCTCAAAATCATGGCGGGCCTGAACATCACCGAGCGGCGCCTGCCGCAGGACGGACGCGCGCGTATCGTGGTCGGCGGCGCGGAGATCGATCTGCGCGTCGCGACCTCGCCCACTCTCTATGGCGAGGGCGCGGTCGTGCGTCTCCTGCGCAAAGGCGCCGGCGTCGTCGAGCTGAGCGAGCTCGGCCTGTCGCAGCGCGACGGCGCAATATTGCGTCGAACATTGCAGGCGCCTTTCGGCATGATCATCGTCACCGGGCCGACCGGCTCCGGCAAGACGACGACGCTCGCCGCATCGCTTTCCGAGATCAACGAGCCGACACGCAAAATTCTCACCGTCGAGGACCCGGTCGAATACCAAATCCCGGGCGTCAATCAGATGCAGATCCATCCGGGAATAGGCCTGACCTTTGCCACTGCATTGCGCTCCTTTCTGCGCCAGGACCCGGATGTGATCATGGTCGGCGAGATGCGCGACGGCGAAACGGCCCATATCGGCGTTCACGCGGCGCTCACCGGCCATTTGGTGCTGACGACCTTGCACACGAATACGGCGGCGGGCGCAATCACGCGCCTCATCGATATGGGAGTCGAGAGCTTTCTGCTGGCCTCTTGCGTGCGCGCCGTCGTCGGCCAGCGCCTCGTGCGCATCCTCTGCCCGGATTGCAAGGAGCCGCACGAGCTCACCGAGGCCGTCCTGGAAGCCGACGCGCGCTATTCGGCGCTCGGCTTCCGCGCCGGCGAGATTCTGCATCGTCCGAAAGGATGCGAATGGTGCAATTTCACAGGCTTTCGCGGCCGCAAGGGCGTCTTCGAGGTCATCGAGGCTTCGGCCGCGCTGCGGGCCGCCATCGGGCCGAAAGTCGATGGTCATGAATTGGAGAATGTCGCGAAAGGCGAGGGGATGACGTCTATGACGCAGGACGGCGTCGCCAAATGCCGCGCCGGCCTGACGACGATCGACGAGATTTTCCGCGTCACCACGAGTCTCTAGAATGCCGCAATTTCGCTATCGCGCAGTGACGCAAACCGGAGAAATGGTGGCCGGCGAGGTCGAAGCGGCGACACGCGAAGAAGTGCTGCGACGCATCGAATATCTCGGTCATCTGCCCATAGAGGCGGAGGTTGCGTCTCGAAAGACGCTCGGCGCCGCCTCCACTGGAGGCGTGCGTGCGCCGGCGCGCGACGTCACGATCTTTCTACGGCAATTGGCGCTGCTCGTCGGCGCAGGGCTCACGCTGGACGCCGCCCTGCAGACGCTGGCGGAAGATGCGAGCAAGCCCATTCAGCGCTTCGCGACCGGGCTACGCTCGATGATCTCCTCGGGCGAGAGTTTCGCGGAGGCGTTGGAGCGACATCCGCATATCATCGATCCCGCCTATGTCGCCATGGCGCGGGCAGGGGAAGCCTCCGGCAAGCTGCAAGCGGTGCTCGCCGCGATCGTCGAGGATCGCGTGCGGCGCGAGCTGCTCTCCGAGCGCGTCGGCTCGGCCATTCGCTATCCTCTGTTTCTCATCGGCGCGGCGCTGCTCGTGCTGTTTTTCTTTCTGCTCTATGTCGTGCCGCAGTTCGAGCCCGTGTTTCACGATCTCGGCAATCGGTTGAATGGAGGCGTCGCCTTCGTGCTCGCGGCCTCCGCCTGGCTGCACGCCAATCTCTATTCTTTTCTCGCCGCATGCGCGGCGCTCGCGCTGGGGCTGCTCTACGCCTTCTCGCGGCCGGGCGCGCGCGCCGCGGCGATCTCCGCGGTCGGGCGCGTTCCGGGCGTCGCCGGCCCTATGCAGGATTGGCGCACGACGCGTGTCATCGGAGCGCTCGGCCTTCTCCTCGGCAATGGCGTGTCCTTGCCGACTACATTGAAAATTTTACGTGATGTCGTGGTGGAGCCACAATCGGTCGCGGCGATCGACAGGATACACGAGCAGGTTCGCAGCGGCCGCCGCTTCGCCGACGCGCTCGCCGAAACGCGGCTGCTTCCGCCGCTCGCCGTCCGCATGCTGCGGATCGGCGAGGAGACCGGCGATCTGCCCGCGATCGCAGCCCATGCGACGCAATTCTACGAGCATCGGCTCGGCGCCGGGCTCGATCGGCTCATGGGCGCGATCGGCCCAGCGGCCATCGTCGTCGTCAGCGTTCTCGTCGGCGCTCTCGTCACTTCGATCATGAGCGCTCTTCTCAGCATAACGGATCTCGCCCAATGACCCTCGCTTGCACGCCGCATCGCGGTCTCAGTCGCGTCCCGAAGGGCGGGCGCGGCGGCTACACGCTCGTCGAAATGCTGGTGGTTCTCACCATCATCAGCCTCATCCTCGGCCTCGTCGGTCCGCGCGTGCTCAATTATCTCGGCGAATCCCGCGTGAAGACGGCGCATTTGCAGATCGAGAGCTTCGCTTCGGCGCTCGATCTCTTCTACATCGACGTCGGGCGCTATCCCTCCTCTTCCGAGGGGCTCGCCGCGCTCGTGCAGCGGCCGAGCGGCGTGGATATTTGGAACGGTCCCTATGTGAAAGGCGGGCGCCTACCCAATGATCCCTGGGGCAAGCCCTATATGTATCGCTTCCCCGTCGATCAGGTTCCGCCTTACGAAATCGTCTCGCTCGGCTCGGACGGGCAGGAGGGTGGCGTCGGCGTCGCGGCGGATATCTCCAATGTCGAACGTTGAGCGGCGCGCAGGCTTCACGCTCGTCGAGATGATGGCGGTGATGATGATCGTCGCGCTGATCTCCGCTCTCGTCGTCACATGGACCTTCGGTTCGGGCCGACCGACGCTGAAAGCGGTCGCGCTCGAGGCTGCGGCGCTCCTGCGGCGAGAACGGCTCGGCGCCATGTTGAGCGGCCATCCCCGTCACGTCGCGCTCGATGTCTCGACGCGGGCGCTGATCGGCGAGAGCGGCGGAAAGGTCGCCGTGCCCCGAGATGTCTCGCTCGATCTTCTCGCCGCAGAAGCGCCGAACGGCAATTTGCAGGGAGTCGCGCGGTTCGAGCCGGACGGCGCCTCGACGGGCGCCGTCCTCGCCTTCGCCAAGGAGCGCGCGCGCTATGACGTGCGGGTCGATTGGTTCAGCGGAAGAGTGTCCGTCGATGCGCCGTGACCGAGCCCGCCGCCGCGCCGGCTTCACCCTCATCGAGGCGCTGGTCGCGCTCGCCCTGCTGACCGCCTTCGCCGCGGCGCTCGGCCCGCAGCTGTTTCACGCGCGTGGCGCGCTCGCCAAGGGCAAGGGGCGAGTCGTGGCGGAGCAGCTGCTGCGCTCGCTCATCGAGGCTCCGTTGGACCGCGCCGGCCCTCTCGAGACGCGGGAAGGGGAGCGTGGCGGCTTTCGTTGGCGCGTCGCCGTCGAGCCGATCTTTCTCGAGACGCCGAGCTTCCGGGAGTCGACGCCGGTAAAAGAGGGCGCCGATGAACGCAAATGGTCGGCCTATCGCGTGGAGGCGCGGGTCGCTTGGGGCTCCAGTGGTCAATCCATCGCGGCGGAGACGATCCGCCTCGCGCTCGCCCCTTAACGGGAGGAAAACATTGCGAAGCAGGGCAGGGACCGGACGCCGCGCTGGCTTCACTCTCGTCGAGACGCTCGCCGCCCTCGCTGTGGCTTCGTCGATCATCGTCGGGGCGGCGGCGCTCACCCATCATGTCGCCGCTCATTTCGACCATGGGGCGCGCGGCGTGAACGAAGCCGAGCGTTTCGCCCTCGCTATGGAGCGTCTGTCGCGCGACTTCGGCGCGGCGAGCCATGTCGCGCTGAAGCCCTCCGGCGCCATAGCGCCGGCGCCGGCCAGCGCGCCCGGCAAAAAGCCGGAGGAGCAGCCTGCTCGGGTGGCTTTCGACGGGGATGGCCAAAGCGTCGTCTTCGTGACGGCGAGCGCCATCGGCGCGCAAGCGGCGCTGGAGGAGATCGTCACGCTCTCCATCGAGCGCGCCGGCGAGAGCGCGCGTCTCATCCGTCGGCGCAGGCCATGGCTCGGCTCACGCGCCGGGCTCGATGGAGGGCAGCCTCGAGACGAGGTAGTGCTGCTCGAGGGGCGCTTCGACATCTCCTTCGCCTATGCGCGCGTCGAGAAGGGCGTTGCGAGCTGGAGGGACATTTGGCGCGGCGAGAGCGAGCTGCCACGCCTCTTTCGCCTCGATCTGCGCGACCCGGAGACCGGCGAGCGCCTCTCTCCGGGAGCGGAATTTCTGCTGCGCGCCGACGCGCCGGCCGGCTGCGCGAGCGCCAAAGCGCAATGCCTTCCGGCGGCAAAGAAAGCGCCGCAGTCGCCGGCGCCGCGGCGGGCGCCGACATGAGGCCCCTTCGGAGCCTCCGCTCGCGTCGGGGCGTCGTCCTCGTCGCCGTCTTGTGGACGATCGCTCTGCTCTCGGCGCTGGCCATGGCGGCCTCGGCGAGCCTGCGCAGCTTTGCGGGACTGCTGGCGATCGATCGCGACCGCGTCCAGGCGGAGGCGCTGATCGCCGCCGGCATAGAGGCGGGCGCCGATCTGCTGATCAAATATCGCGGACGGCCGCTGCTTCCGATCGAGACGCGTTTTTCCCTGCGGAACGGCGAGGGACGCGTGCGGATCAGCGACGAGCTCGGCCGTATCGACATCAACAAGGCGCCGGTCGAGACGCTCGCTTCTCTGCTCGCCGGCCTCGGGGCGCCGGACGCAGAGGCCGCGGCGCTGGCGATTTCGCGCCAGCGTGAGTCGGCCGAAGCGACCGCTCCAAAGGTGGCGCAAAAGCCCGAATCGTCCGAAAGACGTCATCTCGACCAGAGCTTCACCAATGTCGACCAATTGGCGCAGATTCCCGGCATTCCGGCCGAATATGCGCGTCTCGTCGCGCCTTATGTCACCGTCTTCGGCGAGGAGACGGTGAACGCCGCGACCGCGCCGGCGGAGACGCTCCGGCTTCTGCCGCAAATGACGCAGTCGCGCGTAGAACGCCTGCTGGAAGCGCGCGCGGAGCGGTCGCTCGAGGCGGCAGATTACGAGCGAATTCTCGGTCCCGCTGCGCGTTACGCGAAACCAGCCGACCACAGCGTCGCGAGGCTCGAGATCGCGGCCGCGCTCGCCGACGGCTTCGCCTCCGAAGCCGAGGCGATCATCGTCACGCTGCCGAAGGACAGCGAGCCGTATCGAGTGCTCGCCTTTCGCCAATCGCCCCGGGCTTCGGCCTATGCCGGCGGCTTTTCGGAGGCGCGCTGAAATGCCGAATTTCGACATTCTCGTCCGCTGGCTGGACATTCTCTCGGGCCTCCTCCTGCGTCTCGCGGACGCGCGGCGCAACCGGAATATGTTGCGCGTCACACGCTCGGGCGATCGAATTCTGCTTCGCTCGGGCGCCGATCCCGATGCGCAGCCACTCGCCGCCGCCCCGATTGGCGCGACCTTGCCGGAGGAGATCCTGCAACATGCGCGCGGCGGCTTCGTGCTGCTCGAATGGCCGCGCGAGATGACCGTCACGCGCACTCTGGCGGCGCCGGCGCAAGCGCGCGAGTTTTTGGCCGGCGTCATCTTCAATCAGCTCGATCGTCTCTCGCCCTGGCCGGTCGGCCAGATATTGCACGGCTATAGAGCGACGCCGGCGGAGGCCGGACGTGTGACGGCGCGGGTGCTGATCGCGCGGAAAGCCGATATCGACGCCACGCGCGCCGCGCTCGCCGAAATGGGGCTTTCCGTCGATCGCGTCGCCGCCGTCGCGGACGCGTCCCGCGAGCCCATCGTCTTCTGGTCGAAGGGGGCGACGCAGAGCGATGCGGCGCAGCGTCGGCGCATGCGGCTTTTCGTCGGCGGCGGGATTGCCGCCTATGTCGCGCTCTGCGCGCTCACCGTGCTGGGCGCGTCGCTTTCCGCGAGCGCGCTCCAGGAAGAGGCGTCGATGCTCGCGGCGCGCGCCCATGCGCTGCAAAAGCGCGCCGACGCCGCCAAAAACCCAGCCGTCGTCGCCGCTCTGCCGCCGCCCGAGCGCGCCTGGGTCTGGAAAGAGGCCTCGACGCCCGCCGTCGCTCTCATCGACGCGCTCACGCGCGCCATTCCCGACAGCGCCTTTCTCGAGAGCCTCGGCTTGGAGGGCGGCAAGCTGCGCATATCCGGGCTCGCCGAAGACGCCCCGCCGCTCATCGACGCTCTGGAAAAGACCGGACGATTCTTCGACGCGCATTTTTCTGCTCCGACGACGCGCGCTTCCGACGGCAGGCTGTTTCGCTTCGGCATAGAGGCGCAGCTCGCCGCCGCCACGAAAAAGGGAAAGTGATCCATGCGGAGCGATTTCGATTTCGAGCTCGATCGCGAACAGAGTCTCGCGCTCGGCGCGCTCGCCCTTCTCGTGGCTTGCTTCGCCGCCGCCGCGGTCTTCGCCCTCGGTTCTTGGAGCGAGGCCGCCGAGGAGGCGGCGCAGCGGCGCGCTATTCTCGCGCAGGTGGAGGCGGCGCAAGGCCGCGGCGGCGCCCGAGGCGGCAAAGCAGCGATCGCGCCCGAGGCGGCCTTTTTCGCCGCGCCGACGCAAGGCCAGGCGAGCGCCTTGTTGCAGGCCCATCTCACGAGGCTGGTCGTCGCGCAGCATGCGAGCGTCACGACATCGGCCACGCAACCGACGACGCGTGAGGACACGTCCGACGTGGTGCGGCTCCGAGCGACCTTCGATTTGGGTCTCGCCCCCTTGCAGAAGCTGCTCTACGAGCTCGAGACCGGCGCGCCCTATGTGTTCGTCGATACGCTCTCCATTTCGCCACAAGGCGGCGGCCAGAAGGGCGCCGAGCCGCCCGCGCTGCGCGTCACCTTGGATTTGCGCGCTCTCTGGCGGAGGACTCGGATATGAGGCGATGGCTTTACCACACGCTCGCCCTGATCGCGGCCTGCGCCGTCGCCGAAGCGCAGCAGACCGGCGAAAGCACCTCGGCCAATCCGCTCGCGCGCCACGAGCTGAAGGATTTCGCGGCAACGCTGCAGCGCCCGCTGTTCGCCGCGACGCGGCGTCCGCCGGCTCCTGCCGCGGCTCCGAGTCGCGAGACGCCGCCGCCTCCCCCGCCGTCGCCGCCATCTCTCACCTTGGTCGGCGTCGTGAACGACGAGAAAGGACATCGCGCGATTGTCGAGACAGGTCTGCCGGCGAAGGTGCGCAGCCTGCAGCGCGGCGACGAAATCGAAGGATGGCGAGTGCTGGAGATCGCAGCGCAGCGCATCGTGTTCGAACGAAACGCGCGCATCCATGCCGTTGCGCTGTTCTTGCCTCGATCCCACTCTTCACGAATAGCTTCGACGCCGCCGCCGCCGCCCCTCGACGGCGACTAGAGGCGCGGCCGCCTTCTCCGGCGTCTCTCAAGAGCCGAGACGCCCAAACGATATACAGCGCTGTTATATGTCATGGCGTCCCTGCAAAAACAAAAATAGCGTGCATCATCTGCCGAGCGAACAGGCACCCGCGCTGACGATCTGCGAATATAGTGAGCATTATATTGGACGACAGCTTAGAATATGCCTCGACGAGCGGGAGCAGAAATAAATTTTCTGTGGCGCATTAGGAATACACACCAAATAATATTTACAGTGTAATGAATTAATATAACTACAATTATGCTGCAGTATCGTTCTTCCACGCAGCACGAGGCGTTATATGAGGGGACTGGTGAGAGATAAGCACGTAACGACCTATCAGGGTCTCATTCAGCGGTCGCCAGAATGCCGAGAGTGAATAGGAAATCTACCACACTGGAGGCGCTAGTCCTGCGGCTCCGGTCTCCGAGCGAGGCTGTCGCCCCGATGTTGTAAATTTGCCCAAATGCTCGCCTTGACAGATATGCGTAATGTATCGTAGTTATATATTGCTCGACGGCAGCGATAAATCTGTCGCAACCGGGCAATTACAAAACATATTGGACAACTTTGCGGCGACACATATCGTCGTCGTGAACGTTTTATCGCGAGAGAGGTAGCAATATGCCTAGCAAATATAGCGCCGTGCTGGCCCTCGGCGTGTCGTTTCTCACACTGACGATGGACTCGTCGGCAAATGCGACGTCGATCAACGTGGCGGTGGCGGCGAATTTCGCCGGAACCTTGAGCGACATCAAGTCCGCCTTCGAAAGCGACTATCCGGGAGACACTTTCGTCATCACCTCGGCATCCTCGGGAGTCATCACCACCGCTATCACGTCCGGCAACAGCCCGGGATATGATCTGTTCTTGTCTGCCGACACATCATATCCTGCGACCGTCGCGTCCGCCGGATGGGCGACGGGCACGCCGTTCACCTACGCCAAGGGCGAAATTCTGCTATGGTCCTCCACCAACGCCGGTTCCAGTCTGAATGTCAGCGCGGGACTCGAATCGCTGGTATCTGGCAGCTTCCCACACAGTCTGGTGATCGCCGACCCGAGCAAAGCGCCTTACGGCGTCGCGGCCAGCACCGTGCTGTCGCAATCTCCGTGGAGCATATCATCGGGCTCGCTCCCGTGCTGCAACGTGTCGTTTGCCACCAATATCGACAACACCTATACGGCCGTGGCGAACGGCACCAACAAGCAAGGCTTCATCGCAAAATCGAAGGTCTGCAGATATGATGCTTCGACGAACACATATACCTTCAATGCGACAGGAAATACCTATTCATACAAAGAATATCCTTACAACGACACAACTCATCCGTACAGTCAAATCGTCCAGAATGCGGTCGGCGTCGTGAATAGCAGCCGCACCTCCGCCCAGGACACTGTGCTGGCCAATCTCATCAGCTATCTGACGGGATCGACGGCTCAAGGTTACATCACTCAATATTGCTATATTCTCCCGTAATCGGATCAACGAGGAACCGCCTGCTGTTTCCGAGCGGTCGCGAGAGACGAGAGGCGCCGTCGTAGTCGAGCTACGGCGGCGCTTTTTAGCGTCGAGTCTCAGCGAAACGCCGCCACGCCGAAATATGGCTCGGGCTATGTGAACGCGAAGACCTCCATAATCGACGCGCGCCACCGGACTATTTATCCATACTATATTTACGCACAAAAATCCGCGGCCCGGGTTGAATTAAAATGCGTCAAGAGCCGACTTCGAAACAGGCAAAGGCCTGCGTGATAGTCAAGCATTGGCCCAGCGCCGCCTGAAATAGATGCAAACGCTTTCGCGCTTGCAATATGCCCTCGATTATTTGCGTCCATGCTCCATGGTTGTCACGCGAATCTCACGCGCAGCTGATTTTTTTTAATTGACTGAGGCTTCGCCATTCATAATATAACACAGATACATATTGTCGAAATCCCGAGACGCCCCGATGATCCCCAAAAAGAGCAAGTCATGTGCCGCGACATCCCCATCGCGATTGGCCGGCCGGCCGCCGTTTTCCGATCGCGCGCGAGGCATGCAAGTTTCTTTCGCGACGATGACGGCGATTGCCGCTCTGATGGCGCCGCCTCGGGCGCTCGCCAATCCGACGGGCGGCGTCGTGGTCGACGGCGCGGCGACCATCTCCTCCACGACCAGCGTCACCAATGTCACCCAATCCACCAATCGCGCCATCATCAATTGGCAGACCTTCTCCATCGGCGTGGGCGAGACGGTCAATTTCTATCAGCCCTCGGCGCTCGCCGTCACGCTCAACCGCGTCGTCGGCAATGAGCAGAGCATTATCGCCGGCGCGCTCAACGCCAATGGCAAGGTGTTCATCATCAATTCCAACGGCATTATGTTCACCAAGGACGCCCAGGTGAATGTGGGCGGGCTCGTCGCCTCCACGCTCGACATCTCCAATTCCAATTTCATGGCCGGAAACTACACTTTCTCCGGCTCCTCCGCCGCCTCCGTCGTCAATAAGGGGACGATCAGCGCCGCGGACGGCGGCTATGTCGCCCTGCTGGGCAAGACGGTTTCCAACGAAGGGACGATCAACGCCAAATTGGGGACGATCGCGCTCGCCTCGGGCGATGCGATCACGCTCAATTTCAGCGGCGATTCATTGCTCGATGTGACGATCGACAAGGGAACCTATGACGCCCTCGTCGAGAATAAGGGACTGATCAAGGCCGACGGCGGCAATGTGGTGATGACCGCCAAGGCGGCCGATGCGGTTCTCTCGGCGCAGGTGAACAATAGCGGAATCATCCAGGCGCGCACGCTCGCCGATCTGACCGGCGGCTCCTCATCCACGGGAAGCGTGAAGATCGGCAAGATCAAGCTGCTGGCGCAGGGCGGCACGACCAAGGTCTCCGGCACGCTGGACGCTTCCGCTCCCAATGGCGGCAAGGGCGGGACCATCGAGACCTCCGGCAATAAGGTGACGATCGCCGACAGCGCCGCGGTGACGACGGCCTCCTCCACCGGCGAGACCGGCTCGTGGATCATCGATCCCGACGGCTTCACCATCGGGACCGGCGGCGACATCACCGGAACGCTGCTCGGCAGCCTGCTCGCGAGCAATAATATCACGCTCTGGTCGACGAGCGGCAGCGGGACGGACGGCAATATCTACGTCAATAGCGCGGTGAGCTGGTCCGGCAACACGATCCTCACGTTGAATGCGACCAACAACATCTACGTCAATGCGCCGATCACCGCGACCGGGACGAGCGCCGGCCTCGTGATGAATTACGGCAATTACGCCTCGGCCGGCAGCGCGACCTCGGGGACCAATTATTATGTCGACATCGACAATGGCGCGAAGGTGACATTGAGCGGGACGAGCGCGAGTCTCACGATCAACGGCAAGGCCTACACGCTGTTTCACAGCATGGCCGATCTGGCGGCCTATTCGAGCGTAACAGCGACCGGATATTATGCGTTGGCGCAGGATATCGACGCCTCCGGCACGACCTATTCCAAAGCCGTGATCGGCACGCTCACCGGCACGCTCGCCGGCCTCGGCCATACGATCAGCAATCTGACCATCAACGACACCACGGCGACTGGCTTCGCGGCGCTCATCGGCACGCTCGGCTCCTCCTCTGCGACATCGGCGACGGTGCGCGATATCGGCCTCGTCAATGCGAATGTCTATATGAGCTCCGGCTATGCCGCGACGCTGGTCGGGCTCAGCTGGGGCACTGTGAGCAACGCCTATGCGACCGGCACGGTCATCGGCACCTCGCCGGTCGGCGGCCTCGTCGCGCGCAACCAATATGGATATGTCACCGATTCCTGGGCCGATGTGGACGTCTCCGGCTGGTACAACGTCGGCGGCCTGGTCGGATCGAACTACGCCAATAGCGCGACCAATGGCGTCATCAGCAATTCCTATGCGATGGGCGAGGTGACCGCCCGCACCGCTCCCGCCGGCACGGTGCGCACCGCTTTCGGCGGCCTCGTCGGGCTCAATTACGGGGGTATGATCAAAAGCTCCTATGCGACGGGAGATGTGGCCTTCGGAGCGACCGACGCCGTCCTCGCGAACAACGGCGGAGTCGTGGACGGCAGCGCCCTCGGCGGGCTGGTCGGCCAGAACGGGGTGAACGGCAGCTATATCGGCACGGTCGTCAACTCCTATGCGACGGGTGATGTCTCGGGACCCGGCAACTATATCGGCGGGCTCGTCGGCTATAATTACGGCGGAAAGATCGACAGCTCCTACGCGAGCGGCGATGTGACGGGAAACGCCGTCAACAGCAGTCAGAACGTCGGCGGTCTGGTCGGCGGCAACCTCGTCCCCAATTCGACACTGGCCGCATTGGGATCAGGCTCGATCACCAATTCGAGCGCTTCCGGAAATGTCTTCGGCTACACCCAGGTGGGAGGGCTGGTCGGCACCAACTTCGGGACGATCACCGGCTCCAGCGCGACCGGAAATGTGACGGGGCAATATGCCGTCGGCGGCTTCGCCGGCGCCGCCGCCGGCGGAGTCATCAGCAACTCCACCGCCAGCGGAGATGTCACGGCGAAGGATGTCGGCGGCCCCGCCGCGGAGACCACCGCAGGACAACAGGCCGGCGGCTTCGCGGGAACGAACGGCGGCACGCTCGACCACGTGTCCGCGAGCGGCAATGTGACAGGAATAAACCAGGTCGGGGGGCTTGTCGGCATGAATGTCGGCGGCGTCAGCAATGCTTTTGCGTCGGGCGACGTCTTCGGAGTGAGCGCTGTCGGCGGCCTGATCGGCTTCAACGGCTCCACTCAGCTGAGCATTGGCACGGTGAGCAACTCTAGCGCAATTGGAACCGTGAACGAAGGTGGCGGATCGCTGATCGGCAGCAACACCAGCACGGGCGCGGTCACCAACAGCACCTATCGTGACGAGAAGGCGGCGGCGCGCACCGCCGCGCAGCGCGCCGCCGCGCAGCGCGCCGCGACGCAGCGGACGGCCGCGGCTGCCGGCAATGTGATCGCCAACGCCGCGGAAGTCGCCGCGACGAAGCGACAGAATGCGGCGGCCTCGACAGCCGCCGGCAAAGCCGCCGTCGCCTCGGCGAATGTCGGTGATAATCTCACGGGCCAAGAGTCGACGCAGACGCAGCTTCCAGCCGCGCACGCGCCGGCGCGCCATGCATCCGCGGCGACCGCGGGCGGCGCGCGCGGGACCCATGCCCCTTCGCCCGGCGCCGGCTATCGCGCGCGCATCCGCAGCATCGAGGTCGACGGACAGCATTTCGACCTCGGTCCCAATAGCAGGGATCTCGCGCCCGCGCCGAAAGCCCAGTGAACCGCTTCCATCAGAAAAGTCGATCCAAATGAAACTTCGTGTTCTTCTTCTCTCCCGCGTCACCGCGCCGGTCCTCCTCCTCGCCGCGCCGCAGGCCTTCGCGCAGAGCGCGCCTACGCCCATTCTGCCCTATAATATCGGCGACGCTGTCCGTCAGGCGGAAGAGTCGCGGCCTGTGGCGCCGCGTCCGAGCGCGCCCGTGCTGCCCCAGCTCGCCGAGCCGCGCTTCACCCTCGCGAGCAAGGAGACGCTCTTCGTCAAGCATTTCATTGTCGAGGGGCCGCTGCTCGTCGAAGAATCCGAGCTGCGCGAGATTCTCGCGCCCTATGAAGGCCGCAAGCTCACGCTCGGCGATATCTATGGCGCCGCAGATAAAGTCACGCTGCTCTATCGCGCCAAGGGCTATCTCGTGGCCAAGGCCTATGTGCCGGCGCAGGATGCGCGCAGCGGATCGTTGAAGATCAAGCTCGTCATCGGCAAATATGGCAGCGTGCTCGTCAAGAACTCTTCGGCCGTCGACACCGACTTTCTGCAAGGCGTCGTCGACACGGCGCTCGAGGATGAAGCGCTCATCCACAAGGATGCGCTGGAGCGCGCGCTGCTGCTCGTCTCCGATCTCCCCGGCGCCGGCGTGCCGCGCATCGTCGTCTCGCCCGGCAAGGCGCAGGAGACGTCGGACTTTCAATTCGCCGTGCCGGAAGGAAAACGCGTCGAAGGCTATCTGCTCGGCGATAATTTCGGCTCGCCCTACACAGGCCGCGATCGCCTGAACGGCGGCTTCAACATTAATTCGCCGCTCGGCTTCGGCGATCGTCTGTCGGGCTCGGCAATCGTCTCCGAGCGCGCTGCGCTCGCCAATGGCCGCGTCGCCTATTCCTTCCCGCTCGGGCCGGATGGTCTGCGCGCGGAGATCGGCGCCTATCGCACCACTTATGCGCTCGGCGGAACCTATAAGGATTTGGATGCGACCGGCAGCGCCTATGCGCTCACCGCCACATTGAGCTACGCCTTGCAGCGTCAGCGCGAGGAGAGCATTTCCATTTGGGCGAATTTCACGCATAAATGGCTGAACGACAAGATCGCCGACACATCGACCGCCAATCGCAACATAGCGCTCGGCACTTTGGGCGTGACGCGCGATACGGCGCAGGATTTGTTCGGCCTGCCGCTGGCGACGAGCTCGACGCTCTCCTTCACCTCGGGCTATGTGAATTATCTCGACGTCACGCAGAAGATTCAGAACCGCGCCGGCGCCGACACGGTCGGCAATTTCTATCGCATCAATCTCTCGGTGAATGCGACGATCGCGCTCGATGAGAAGTTCTCTCTGTCGACCTATCTTCGCGCGCAAAAGGCGCTCTATGGCAATCTAGACAGCAGCGAGCAATTCAGTCTCGGCGGCTTTTGGGGCGTGCGCTCCTTCGACGAAGGGCTCGCCGGCGACAGCGGCTATATTGTCACGCCGGAATTGAAATATGCGCTGCCGCAGATCGAGAATTATCGTCATGCGCTGGGCGTCTTCACCGATATAGGAGGGGTGTGGTTGGAGAACGGCTCCTATACGACGACACAACGCAGCTATACAGGCGTGAACGATCTCGGCATCGGCTATTACGCGACCTATGACATTGGCGGCGGCAGTCTTCTGGTGCTGAAGGCGCAAGCCGCGCACACCTATGGGACGAACAGCGGCGCGACGGCCTACGACCGGCACACCAAGGGGTTGTTGCAGGTCGGGTTCACCTTCTGAGGAAGGTGGCGTCAGGCGATAAGTCGAACGAAGGAAAGATCGGCGCCTAAAAAGAACATATGGAGTGCAGCGTGGCGTATCTCATAAGCGATCGTAGAGAAGAATTCGATCGGAGATTCCTCGCCGCGACCGAACAAAAGCTCGCCGACGTCATCATCGCGGCGCTTCCAGACTCGGTCACGCCACTGCGCCTGACCAAGGTGGGCGTCATAGGCGCCGTTGTCGCTGGGGCGGCGCTCGTCGGCTGCCGCTGGTCGCCTGCGTGGCTGCCGGTCTTCGTCGCCGGAATATTCCTCAACTGGTGCGGAATGGCTCTCGACGGGCCGCTCGCCCGTCGCCGCAATGAGACCGATCGGCGGCTCGACGTCATCGGCCAGACCAACGACCTCTTGTCGCAAGTCCTTCTCATCGTGATGTTCGGCGTGTCGCCCTTTCTATCGCTCCAGTCCTCCTTGGTCATTCTCGCCTGCTATCTGCTGTTCTCGGCCTATAATTATGTGCGCACGATCGCGCTTCACGCGCGGCCGATGAGCTACATCGGTCTCGGACCGACCGAGTTTCGCATTCTCATGGCCGCGTGGCCCTTCGTTGCGCAGGCTGGGGGCATCGACGCGGCCACGAATGACGCCGCGGCTCGGCGGGATACGGCGATTCTGGTCCTCGCCGCGATTGGAGTTGCCGGACTTGCCGTCAAGGCTCTCTCCGACGCCCGGCAGCTCGCCGCGGAGGAATAACTTACGAGAAACCGCGAGGCTCGTGGTGGCTCAAATCCGGCGATGAGGCTTTTGGATCCGGAAATCCTGACGGCACATTTGGACCGGTTTCGAAAAAGTCGGCCGCCGCCAGCCGTCGGGGACACAAACTCGCCAAGAGACCTTTAGCCGGACCGCGCAGGCTTCGGGTGTCTATAGCCAGCCGATCCGTTCCGCGAAGGCCCGCGAAATCCAGGAAAAGCGGACCTCCGGGTCGCCCAGACAAATGGCCGGTTATGGCGCGAGTTCCCCTTTCCTGACGGCGAAGGGGGAACTGTGACCCTCAATGGACCCATTCCGCCGGAATCGCCAACGGCAGATTGCGCCCGTAGCAGACATTCGATTGTCATGGGGAAGGCCCAACCCGGCCCTTCATGCATGCGAAAGAATGAAGGCTGGAATTCCCGATCGAACCCGCTGACGATTACGTCATTCCTATGTCTTTGGATGTCGATCAATCACTGTGCGCGAGAGTGATATATGCATTCGTCTTGACCGCGCTGTGGAGCCAGTACGGGAGCGCAGCGCGCAAATGTCGAACGCTTTCTCTCTCCCTTTCTCGACATCATCTCGGCGCTCCATTTGATCGGCGCGGCCTTCCTCGGAACGGCGAACATTCATCGGTCAAAACGAACGGGCCGCGAGCACGCAATTGTAGACCAAATGAAGCGCCACCGCCGCGCTTAGACGGCCGGTTCCCTTGAATAGGAGAGCGTTGGCTGCCCCGACGAGCCCCACAGGCAGCCAAGAAATCGCCGGATGATAGATCGCGAAGAACGCCGCGCTTCCCAAAACGGCGCGCCAGCCGCCCCATTCGCGATCGAGCGCTCTGTAGAGCAGCCCGCGGAACAGATATTCCTCGGCGATCGGCGCGATCAGCACCGACATCACCAACAGACCAGCATTCATATGCGGGATCGCGGCCGTCCGGAGAGCCGCCTCGCCGAGCGCCTCCGCTGTAAATGGAAAATGGCGGAGCAGCCAGATATAGGCCAGTCCCGCGATCCCGAGCGACACCCCGAGCCCAACCCCGGTAACCACGCAAGCCATCTCGCTCCATTGGAGCTTCGATCGCGCTCGCCAAAACCAAATCTCTTCCGCCGGAACGCCACGGTTCGCCAGAAAACTCGCCACACAAACGGACACGATCACCGCGCTGACGCCATATCCCGCTACCATCGCAATCCACGCGCCGTCCCCGCGGGCGAATAGCGTCGCGACGCCGGATGTGGCGGCGCCGCCTTCGACCATGGCGCTGATCGCGATCATCGCATGCATCAGAGTCGGCGCCGGAGGCAGCTTCTCCGACCAGGGGTCGTAGAGGTATGGCAGTCGTGCGCGAAAATTCTCCCACATTGCCGCCGCCGTCATGACGGAATAGACGACACCAGTGATCATTGCAGACCATTGCTGCGTCATGATGCCTGTCGCAAAGGTCATCGCGCCGAGATACACCGCCCAATGGCGACCCATGGGAATCTTCTGCGCTTCGCCAGACTCCGGGGTGGGGGACGCCAAGGTGACGGATTTTTCCGCGAGACTACGCGCAAAGAGCAGCCACAGAACGCCGACGAGCGCTATCTTCCATGCAAATCCCGGAAAGCGAAAAGCCGCATAGAGCAGGATCGGCGCGATCAGGGCGGAGGAGATCAGGGACCAGAGCCTCGCCTTCGCCTTCAGCAGACTCTCGAGACCGCGTGGCCACGTCAGCGTGATCCAGAGGGCTCGTCCCTCGGAGGCGAGCGACCGTGGGCCGAGCGCCGTCAAGAAGAAGGTTCCGAACAGCACGGCGCCGCCACAGAGGATATTCCACGCCGAACCAGCCTCTGTGATAAGCTGCCTCCAACTGACGAGCTGGAAACCGGCCATCGTCACCGGGATCAGCACGGCCTGCACGATCGCGCCGCGATCGCGCAGAAACCACAGCGTCTCCTTGCGATAGAGAGGGTCCGCGCCGAAGCGGATGATCCGGTATTGGCCTTTCGGCGGCGCGTTGTCGACGGCGCCGAAGCCGCCGGCGAGTCCGCTTCGAGCGCCCAGACGCTGAAGGAGACCGCGCCGGCGATCACGCAGGCCGCCAGCGTCCAGCAGAAGAGCAGCCCCATCGGGAACGAAAAGGAACCGTCGGATTGTTGTCCGAGGAAAAGGGCGAGCAATGGCCATTTCGGCGGCGTGAACGGCGCGAGCAGCTCGGCGAGAACGGTAACTGGACGGTCCGTCATCAGAACGTTCGCCCAGATCAACGCCATCGAAGCCAGGCCGATCCAACTGGTCAGGCCGAGCGCCGCGCCGCGCGATCTCGGCGGAAGCCGCAAGACGACCGCTATCTCGAACGCCTTATTGACGCAGGCCGCCGCCACGACGAGCGGCGCGCCGATCAGCAATGCGGCGGCGACGCCTGTCGGCGCGCCATAGACGACGCCATAGAGAATCGCCGGACATAGGGGCGCGCACCAATAGACCGGGTTGGCGGCGATCGGCGCCAACATCTCCGCGAGAAAGATCGCGCCCGCCGGCGCCGGGTGTGAAAACAGCCATTCCCACATCGGGTGTCGACGCCGCGTGATGTCGAACTCGACGCCTTCGCCTTGAAACGCCACCATCATCCACCAGCACAGAAGCGCCAACGAGCCCGTCACGGCCGCGAGTGCACCCGACGCAGGCAGAGCGGCGAGGCCGAAGACCGGAGCGTCCGTGCCGACGAACGCCTCGGCGCCGCTGAACTGCGCCGCGTCACGCAGGCGCGTCGCGATGACCTCGCGGTCGCCGCCCCAAATCGTCGCAATGGTCCGCGCTTCGATGTCGTAATTGTTGGCGCCCATGCGCTTTTCGAGATTCACCAACCGTTCGCTTTGGTTTCGGCTTTCCTTCTCCGCCCAGCGTAGCCTCGACAGGAACCATTCGTCGACGACCAGCTTGCCTTGTCGCTCGATCTCGATTCGCTGGCCTGCTTTGGTGGCATCTATGATGAACAAGGCGGCGACCGAATTTACGAGCGCGGCGACCACGAAGGCGACCAACACGAGAATGATTTGCCAGTCCGCGCCCTTCTTGCCGAGCTTCTGGCCGAAGAGCTCGCGTTGCCTCCTGCCTCGGCCGAAGCCGCGTTTTCGCGCCGTGAGAAGCAACAGGCGAAGGGTCGTCCAGAATCCCGGCGGCGTCGAGAGCGGCGCGCTCGTCATTGCTCGGCCGCCCGGCGCGTCAGAGCGAGGAAAATCTCCTCCAGCCCTTCTCCTCCATGCTCGTCGCGCAATTGCGCCAATGAGCCTTCGAAGACGAGCCGTCCTCGGTCGAGGATCACCGCATGTGAGCAGAGCTTCAAGACATGCTCCATGAGATGCGTCGAGAACAGGATCGTCACGCCGTCGTTCGCGAGATCGAATATCAAATCGTAGAAAAAATGCGTCGTCTCGACATCGAGCCCATTGGTCGGCTCGTCGAGGACGAGCAGTTTCGGCCGATGCAGAATTGCGAGAAGGAGGCCGAGTTTCTTTTTCATGCCCCTCGAATAGTCCTCGGCATAGCCGTCGATCTCGTCCGAGAGGCGCAGCCTCACGATCATCGGAGCCAGACGAGCCATCGCCTCGACGACATCGAGCCCATGCATCGCCGCGCTCAATTCGAGCGTTTCACGGCCCGAGAGATAGGAATAGAAGACCGGCTCGTCGGGGAGAAAGCCAATCCGCCGCTTGACCTCCACTCTGTCTTCGAATGCGTCCAATCCGTCGACGAGGAGACGCCCGTCTGTCGCCTTCAGTATCCCCATGAGGAGGCGGAACAACGTCGTCTTGCCCGCGCCGTTCGGACCGAGCAGGCCGCAGATACGTCCTCCAAGAACCGAAAAGGAAATTCGATCTAGAGCAAGCTTCTGCCCGAAGCTTTTCGTGGTATCGACGATCTGCACAAGCGGTCGATCGGCGTTTTCTCGGAAGAGCGGGCTGATCGCTTGGGCAGCGAGCAATTCTCTCGTCATACAATTCGTCCTATGAAATAAGGCCGCGCCGACGGCGTTCATTATCAAAACCTTACGACGTCAATCGGATAGCGCCACAGATATACCATCTCGCGAAGCGAGTCGACGGCGTCGCTTTCGCTTGGACTTCGACGGATGACGTTCAGCGCCGTGGTCCAGATATCGTCGAAGCGTCGCGAACCTCGGTCAGCGAGCGCGCCCAAACGCGTGTCGCCAACTTGGAATAGTAAACCACGACCGTCGGGAATCTCGTCATAGGGGATTGGGTCACGCCGGATCTGGAACTCCGTGCCGGGCCGATCCCACACCGCGAACGTCCCCGAGTATCCAGGAACCGGACCTACGGTCCCGCGCGCCGAAGGTCCATTTTCTGGCGCCACCTGGCCGTTCGAGACGGCGAACGCGAAACTCTGACCCGAAGCGGCCGCGTCCCTAACGAAGAGCCGACGACTGGTTCCGCCGATAGCCGACATTCCCCCGTCGGCGCGACACGCGCGCTCCGGCCCTCCTCAAGCGAAAGGTCGGCGCTTTTGCTGCTTCGATGCGCCCGATCGGTTTCTTGAAGATCGGTGCGAGAAGCTGCGTTCGCCGTCAGCTCGGCGTGACGTCAGACATTGCGGACCGTCGGCGGTTGGTTTTCGGCGCATGGAGCGCGCCTCGCGCCCCTCTCTTTTTCCACCAGATGTAGACGCCGCTCGCGGAAAGAGCGGCGACCGTGACGCCGAATAGGCTGACCACGACCTGGTAGGCAGGGCCGAACACATTCGCCGAATGTAATTCGGCGAGCCAAGTCGAAACAGTCACGCCGCTATGTCCGCCAGTCGGAAGAGAGACGTTCAGTAATTCGCCGGTATAGACGTCTATGTCGATTCCTGTGGCGCCGTATTTTTCGCCTATATCCAGGCTCGAGCGTACCCGATAGTTGAACACTCCCTTCTCGCGCAGATGATAGAGCGCGATCGGACGTTCGATCGTGAAATTCAGCGCTTTCGCCTGTTCGGCCATCCGCCTCGATGCGATTGACTGCGCTTCCTCCCATTCGAGAGGCTTGCGGCCTTCGACGGGGAGCGGGCGCGCTGCGAGACTAGGACGAGGATAATCTAAGAGTCGGTCCGCGAACTTCATGCTTGATTACAAAGCCTTCTGAGCATCAGGCGGATGGAGGCGAGGTGAAGAAACGCCAATGCCTTACGGTTGAGGTTTTCGAAGTCCTTGGCCAACCTTCGGCAGCGACCGAGCCAAGAAAAGGTTCTTTCCACGACCCAGCGGCGGGGCAAAACCTCGAAGCCTTTGGCCGCATCCGAGCGCTTGACGATCTCGGTGTCGACAAATGGCAATGCCTTCTTCTGTGCGTCGCGGAACTGCGGGCCCTGATAGCCGCCGTCTGCGAACAGCTTTTGCAGAAACGGGAATTTGCCGAACATCGTGCGCAGGACGAGAATGCCGCCATCGCGATCCTGAATGTCGGCGGGATGAATGAGGGCATGAAGCAGCAGGCCTATCGTATCGACGAGAATATGCCGCTTCTTGCCCTTGATCTTCTTTCCGGCATCGTAGCCATGCGGATCGATGCAATGCCCCCTTTTTCTGCGCTCTTCACGCTTTGACTGTCGATGACCGCGGCTGTTGGGCTGGCCTCGCGCCCTGCCGCTTCGCGACACTTCACGTAAAGAGCATGATGGATGCGATCGAGCGTTCCGTCGTATGTCCAAAGATCGAAATAGCCGTGGACCGTGCTCTTGGGCGGCAAATCCTTGGGGATCGCGCGCCACTGGCAACCGGTCGAGAGCACATACATCAAGCCGTTCATGACCGCGCGCATCTCGACCGTGCGCTTCCCTCCACCCCGTTTCGCAGGTGGGATTAACGGTTCTACGAGCGCCCATTCGGCATCCGTCACGTCGCTCGGATAGCGCAATTTGCTACGATCGTAGCGCGCGCGATTTTCATTCGTCCACATCGGCGGTCTCCGCGAGAATCAGACCGCCTCATTGAATCACAAGCGATTCATCCGATTCAACTTGTCTTCGGACCGACACTAAGAAAAAGCCCGTGACGCGCGAATAGACGACGTCCAAATTCATCATCACGCTGGACCATGCATAAATCAGCAGCATAGCCCACAGCCAGAGCCCCCCCGCTCTGTGGAAATCGAAATTGACACGGTAGAGCGAGCCGCTCCATTTCACGAGCCATGCCGGTTTCCATCGAGCGAAAAAACTCTTGCGAGAGCGTCCGCGTGCGCGCGGCAATGTGAGCGCGAAGGCGACGAAGCAGTCGATCGTCCAAACGAGTGCGACAACACCGAGAATCCACCCACCCGGATCGTCGAGAGCGAGCGCATAATGAAGCTTGTAGACGAAGGGCATGACCTCTGCGCGGCGCGTCGGGAATACGCCGAATTTCAGTCGGCCCAATTCGACGCCTGTCACCGTGTCGAGATAGATCTGGTCGAAAGCGAGTGGAGGCGCCCCTTCGAGCGCCTCCATCGTCACCCAGGCTGTGCCTATGTAACCGAGGTAGACCTGCGTTGCTCGCGCCTGTGGCGCGAGCGCTTCGGCGCGACGCGCCAAAATGGCGGCGTCCAACTCTATCCCGGCGTGGGGGCCGGGATAGAGATCGGGCGTGATCCAGTGGTTGATTTCGTTCCAGAACGCTAGAAGGCTTCCGGTTAGACCCACGACGATCAGAAATCCCGCGATGGCGACTCCGGCCCAGCGATGCAGCCGAACGAGCGCTGCGCGGATCATTTCAATACTCGACCTTGAGAGAGCCGATGACCTGAAAGCGTTCGCCGGGGAAGATCGAAAGACGCGGGTCGAAATTGGTGAACTGATCGGCGCCCTGATAGTATCTGGTGTCGGTCAGATTCTTGAAATTGAGCTGGGCATTCCAGTTTGTTCCTTCGTATTTCCATTTATAGCCGACCATCGCATCGAGGACGGCGTAGGCGGGAAGCTGAAACGTGTTCTGGTTGTCGCCCTGGCGGATGTCGACATAGCGGACGCCGAGGCCGAAGCTCGCGCCTTCCTTGGATGCGTAGCCGTTCCAGTCGTATTTCGCCCAGATCGAACCGGAATTGCGCGGCACATTCGGCCACCACCGCCCGGAGACATCGACATAAGTCCCGAGATCAGAACTGTAATCGGAGAGCTTCAGTATCTTTGTCCGTGTATGCGCATAATTGCCGATCACGCTGAGATGATCGTCGATGCGGCCGGAGATGTCGAGCTCGATCCCTCGACTGCGCACATTTCCGGTGATCGAGGTGTTGAGCGTGCTGAGGTCCGCCGTCGCAATGTTCGTCTTGGTGAGCTGATAGAAGGCGAGCGTCGCCGTCAGCCTATCGTCGAAGAATTTTCCTTTGAGTCCTCCCTCCCACTGCTCGGAAATTTGTGGGCGGAGAGGTTGTCCGTTGGCGTCCTTGCCGTTGTTGACTCCGAAAGAGTTCGACCAGTCTCCGAACGCCGCGAGCCACGGCGTCGCCTCGAATAGAACGCCCGCGCGCGGGCTGAATCCATGCTCGCCGTATTTTGGAACATTGACCTGCTCCATCGTGGTCGGGGGATTTCCAAAAAAATCCGAATAGCCGTAGCCATGCACGGCGTAGTCCCACCGCCCGCCGCCGATGATATGGAGCCTGTCGAACAGCGTGATATGATCCTGCGCATAGAAGCCGGAATTTTGTTGCTTGAGCCGGCCTGGCTGGCAGCCGCTGACTTGGGCGCACCAGGAGTCGAGGTTCGCTTGGGTGAATTTCCAGGACGGAACGCCGCGCCAGGGCGCCCATACATTGACGTCGAGGTCCGGGTCGGCGACATATCCGCCGCCATAAGTCCGGTACTCGCCCGTGACCTTATTGAAGTCGTAACCCAGAAGAACCTCGTGCCCGACGCCGAATGTGTCGAACTTGCCGATCACGTCGGCGTTCCACGCCCAGTCGCGCTCGTGGTAGTGCTGCGCGAAGACATTGCGGTGCAAGACACCGGTCGCGGGATCGAAGGCGGAAGAATAGGCGAAGCCGTCGACGGGGACGAGATTGATGTCATCGTCCTTGTAATTGCGGGCGAGAAAGCGACCATTGAATGTCCATGACATGTCTGCGTTCTCGTATATTTTGTGCTTGACGCTGACGCCGTTGAAAAGCGTCAGGAAATTGCTGTAGGGCAGGTTCGGATCCTGCAGGTTCCGCGTGGTGGGGATCTGGATCGGCCGATTTCCCAACGCAATGACGCCGGACTCCTGCTTGAAGCGCTGCTTGGAGACCTCGACCTCATAAGTGATTTCGGTCTGCTCGAATGGTCGCCACGTCACCGCGCCCGCGAAGTCGAAGCCATCCCCAGAGACGAAGTCTCTGGAGGTCGAATCATAGCTCTGGAACGCCCCCGTGAAACGGTAGAGCAGCGTCTTATCGTCATTCAGCGGGCCTGTGGCGTCGACGAGCGTTCGATACAGCGCCGACGAGCCGATCTGCTGCTCGACCGAATAGTGCGGCGTAGCCGATGGCTTCTTGGTGTTGAGCGAGATCATGCCGCCAGGATCGCCCTTGCCATAGAGCATGGCGGCTGGACCCTTGAGCACTTCGATGCTCTCGACATTAGAGGTGTCCAAAGGCCCGAGCGCCAGGAAGACGAATGCGCCTGGGCCGGCGCGCAGCTCATTGCGGAATATCGAAAAGGTACGGAATCCGCGAATATTGTAGACCGCATTCCCGCCGAGCGCCGGCTCGAACCAGACGCCGCTGACGTTCTGGAGCGCCTCTCGGACGGAGTTCTCCTTGCGATCGTCGATGACGGCGCGGGGCACGACCTGAATCGACGCCGGCGTGACGAAGATCGGCGTGTCTGTCTTCATCGCCGAGCTCGCGTTCGGAGCGGCGTAGCTAGGACTGCCGATGGCGTCGCCCGGAGTAGCTCGTGAGGGAACGGTCGCGTTGGCGCGCGCGGCGCTGTCCGCGCCGACGTCGATCGTCGGCAGCGCCTCTTGGGCGAACGCGGCGGACATGAACACAAAGGTGGAGGCGCCAGCGGAAACACCGCGCAGCAGTCGAGAAGGCGTCATGATTTGTCCCTGATGCGGCCGCTATCGGCCGTTTGAACCGAGATCGTGCGAGTGCGGTCCGTTCGGACCATTCGATGGATCGGATCAGGAAAAATGCGGCGGCGCGCGCGACGACCAGGCGCTCGCCCAGCCCGCAGGCGGTCTGACTTGCGCGGAAGCAGGAATCCGGGACAATCGGGCGCCGTTCGCGTCGACAGGCTCGCTGTCCACGAGGGCGAGAAGAGCCGTTGCGCAATCGGCGTCGCATCCACCGCAGAGGATGCAACAGTCGTCGAGATGATGTCGCGTGTCGCCGGAGCCGCCGCCGAGCCCCCATTTCGCGCAAGCGATGGAAGCGCCCGAAGCGAGAAGGGCCGTATCGCCGTTCGGCTGGCCCCGGGGCCGAAACGGCAGACCGATTGTCGTAAGAGCCTGAAGAGCGATCGCGACGGCCAGGAGACAAGCGACGACGACGCGAAGCCGGTTCGCGGACCGACGGCGCGCGGTCTCCCGCCCTGTCGTCCTCGCTCGCATCATGCTCTGGTCAACCTCCAGGACAATTCGGCCTTTTCGACCACGGTCGCGGTCGATGCACGATAAGGCACGAACGTCTTGCGAAGATGACCCGGCGAGAATTGCCGAAAATTCAGGGCGATCGTGATACAAATGACACAGTCAACGATAGGACCGATGTCCTGCCATTGCTTTCTTGCAACTTTTGGACGCTTCCCTATGGAATGGCGGTCGGCCCATTCACGCGGGCTGGGGATCTTGGGAGCGGCGCCCATGCGTATCTTATTGGTCGAGGATCAACCGGAACTGGCGACCAGCGTCGCCAGGAGAATTCGACAGGCGGGCTACGCCATCGACACTTTCGGCACCATTCGCGACGCGGATGCGGCGTTGGACGAGCAATCCTATGCAATCGCCGTGCTCGACCGCCGCCTGCCGGACGGCGATGGACTGTCGCTGGTGGCGCGCATCCGGGGCAAGCATCCTGGTAGCCGGATATTGATGCTGACGGCCCTGGACGCGATCGACAGCCGCATCGAGGGATTGGACGCGGGAGCAGACGACTATCTCGTCAAGCCTTTCGCCATAGAGGAGCTGATGGCGCGTATTCGCGCGAGCTTGCGACGGCCCGGCGGCGAGCGCGCGCCGCCAGTGGAAGTGGGCGCGCTTTCGTTCGACCTGGAGACGCGTACGGCTTTTGTCGGTGGCGAGCCGGTCGTGCTGCTTCGCCGTGAGCTTGCTCTTCTGGACGCGCTGATCCGGCGCGTCGATTGCATCGTCTCGCGCGAGGCGCTGGTTTCGGCGATCTACGGGCTCGACGAAGACATAGAAGAGCATGCGCTGACGAAGCTCGCTTCCCGGCTGCGCGCGCGCCTGGCCGAGCTGAACGCCGGCGTTCTCATTCATGCGGCCAGAGGCTTGGGGTATATGATAACGGACGCGGCGCCCAAGAGACCGAAATGACGATCGGCCGCTCGCTCGCGCTGCGCGTCGTTTGCTATCTGGTCCCGGCGCAGTTCGTCGCCTTCGTCGTCGCGCAATTGTCGATCATGGGCCTCGGCGCGACCCATTTGTGGTTCGTCGATACGAGCGTCGACGAATTCGCCATCCATCGCGTCGGACGGATGGTGATCGACTCGCTGACCAAAGGAGCGGACGGCCAAATGCGGCTCGCGCCGACCGAGGCGCTGCGCGCCGAGCTCGAGCGCTCGCCCGGCTTGAAATATGCGGCCTTCGATGTCGAAAGTTACGAGGCGCTCCCGGGCTCCTCCCCAGAACTCGCGGAAACGCTGTCTGGCGCGATCAGAGTCAACTCCACCCACACGCATTTCGTTCTTCCTTCCGATCCGAAGTCGGTCCCTCACGGATACGCCGACGCCAGAACGACGCCTTATGGAACTTTTCAAATCGCCGTCTATGGGGAGAAATTTCAATGGATCGACCTTCTCTACGCCATCAGCGAAGAATTCCGATGGTCGTCGGTCGATTTCGTTTCGACCACTCTGCTATCGGTGGGAGCGGCTTGGTTCGCCGTGCGGCGTGGATTGGCTCCGCTGCGCTCCTTGTCACAGGAGGCCTCGCGCATCGATTTGGAATCGCTCGATGCGCGTCTCTCGACCGCAGACGTTCCCTCGGAGGCGGCGCCCCTCGTCAGAGCCGTCAACGAGGCGCTGTCGCGCCTCGACGCCAGCGCGACCCGACTGCGTCGCTATATCGCGAACGCCGCGCATGAGCTGCGCACGCCTCTGGCGATTCTGCGCACGCGCATAGAGGACAGCGAGGACGCCCCGACATTCAAGAGCGATCTCCTGCGCGACGCTGGTCGGCTGCAAGTGGTGGTCGAGCAGATGCTCGTCGCGTCTCGTTTGGCCGAGAGCCAGCTTCCACTCGATCAGATAGTCGATCTCGCCGAGGCTGTTCGTCAGACCGTGTCCCGTCATGTCCTGCTCGCATTGCGATGTGAACGCTTCATCGAGTTCGAGACAAGCGACCCAGCTCCGAAAGTCAGAGGCAATCTTCGCGCGATCGAATGCATAATCGCGAACATCGTCGACAACGCCTTGCGGGCTGAGCCGATTGGAGGAACGGTGCTCGTGCGGGTCGGCTCCGACGCTGTCGTCGAGGTGATCGACCATGGGGAGGGGCTCTCGCAGTCCGATCAGGCGACGGCCTTCGAGCCATTTTGGCGGAAGAGCGACGCGGTCCCCGGAACGGGACTGGGGCTCACCATCACCAAGGAGCTTTTTGACAAGCTCGGGGGACGTATCTGGATCGAGGAGACTCCGGGCGGAGGAGCGACATTCAAACTCGCATTTCAAGCGATACGATGAGGGATTCGCCAAGACCGCCCCCCAGGCGAAGGTCTGAGCCGCTACGCGAGCCCGTCCAGCGGGTCACTCGTTCGCGCGTCACCGACGTGGAATAGCGAACCCCGCGACCGTCACGAGAACTTCAGCCGAGCCAGGGGATCCGGATCTTTATGCCCTGCCGATCCGGTGGCGCGAACGTCCGCGAAATCCAGGGAAAGCGGTCCCTCTGGACGTTTGTGACGAATGGCCGGTTATGGCGCGAGTTCCCCCTTCTCGGCGGCGAAGGAGGAACTGTGACCCATTGCGGCCCCGTCGCGCCCGCAGGGCCAACGTCTGGTTACGCCGGAAGCTGACATTCCCGGATCCGGCGTCACTGGGCGTAACGTACGGACGCTCTTGGTTTGGGTCGGGGGGAAAGACCGCTGGAAAAGTCCGCACCTCTCGCCACGTTGGGATTCTGCAACAGACAAAGAGCTTTTGCTGGTCCGCCGGCCCAGACGTTTCCTTTCGCGGCGTTGACAAGCTCACGTCGGAAGTTACCAATGCGCCTAGGGTCGAAGTCGAGGCGGTCAGGCGGAGGAGAAGACGGGCGCTCGGCGCGGGTGTCCGAAGATGTTCAGAAAGACCGAGGGAAACAAGGCGGCGATCGCGATCTGGCCGAATGGAATCGCCCGCGTGTCGATCGTGGGCCTCTTGGCTCGGTCTCTCTTCATCGTCAGGTAAGGCGGCGGCCGCTTTGTCCGATGCCGTCGACCGCGGCATGTCGCTGCGAGCGTCAGTCATTGCGTCGGCGACGACCGTCGCCATGCCCCCGGCGGCATTTTTCTTGTCCCTGCCGCATTCCTCGCGAGTCCGCTCGGCTCGACGATCGCGCTGGAACTTTCTCGGTCCTTCCTAAACTTGACCAATGACAAGGGGCGGGCTTACAAATCACGCATGATGAACTGGGGCGCACAGCGAAAACTATCGGCGAGCGCCATTATCGGCGCTTTGATCTGTTTCGTCGCATTGCAGAGCAGTTTTGCCTATGCGCGCAATGTGGAAGCGCTCCGTTCTCACACCTCCGCCGCTTTCGAGTCTGGAAATTATGAGATTTGCAGACTCGCCTCCGCGTCGGATCCAAAAGCGCCGATCCAGGACCACCATACCGCCGATCAATGCTGCCTTCTCTGCGCATCGGGTGGTCGTGACGATCAGCCTACTCTGCTTTTCTTCCTCGGCGTTGTCTCCGATTTTCTCGCCCCTCTAACCTCGACCGACGTCGCCGATACGTGCGTCGACGACATCGACCGTCACCTTACGACCTGGACGAGTTCTCACTCTTCCCGCGCTCCGCCGCGTCTGTCCTGAACGCTTCTCCCGCTCTGGAGCGGGAAAATCGTTCGGGGCGGGGCCCGCTCGGGCGGCCTCTCGCTTCGCCGCCATCGCGAGTTCGAGGCTCCAGCGGAAGCCACATCATGTTCAGAACCAATGGCCGTTCGATCGGCGAGCTCTTCGAGCGCAACAAGCGCGATCTTCTCGACTGTCTCACGCGTCGCGTCGGTTACGAGGACGCTTTCGATCTTCTACAAGAGACCTTTGTGCGGATGCTGCGGCGTCGGGAAGTCGGACCGATCGCCGACGAGGACGCCTATCTACGAACGACGGCGATCAATCTCGCGCGCGACTTCTCCCGTCATTCCAAGACCATGGCCAAGCACGTCGCGCCAGGCGACATCCCGGCCGAGATCGCCGAGACCGGACTCGATCCGTCACAAGTTTGCGAGGCGAAGGAAGGCGCCCGCTTGCTGTACGCCGCGATGAAAGGCCTGCCCCCTAAGTGTCGGGAAGTCTTCATCTTACGTCGCTTCCATGATCTTTCGCCGGACGAAATAGCTCAACGGCTGGGCATTTCCCGAAACATGGTCCTCAAGCATCTGCGACTGGCGCTGGAGAGGTGCCATGCGGCGCTCGACTAAATTTTCGCATCGAGACGCTCACCTTATATCACTGTCGGCATCCGTCCTGCTAAAGTAGTGGATCAATGGCGGCGATAACGCCCTGTAAGAGGCAGATTGGCGCGGAGATGGAGGAGGATGACGCTCCCCGTGATCGGGCGAACCGTCGGAGAGCGGCCATCGAATGGTGGACGCGCCTGGACAGTCGCGCTCCGACTCCGCAGGAGCGCGAGGCGTTCGTCGTTTGGCTGACGCATGATCCGGCCAACCGCGAGGCATTCGAGAAGGTTTGCCGCATCTGGGGCGATCTCGAAGACCTGCGGCCGCTCATAGACGCCTTCGAAGTGCTTCCGCCGCGCCGAACGCGGCGCGTTCGCGTCGCCGCCGTCCTCGCGGGGCTCGCCATAACGCTGTTGTCCTATGTCTTTTTCGACGACGCCTGGATCATGTTGAGGGCGCAGACCCGCACCGGCGTCGCGGAGACGCGGACCATTCGGCTCGTCGACGGATCGCGGATCGAGCTCGGCCCTCGCTCGGCCATCTCGCTCGATTTCGACGAAGGCAAGCGCAATGTGACCCTCCTGAAGGGCGAGGCTTGGTTCGACGTCGCGCCGGACGCCGGCAGGCCCTTTTCCGTTCTGGTCGCCCGCGGCTCGGTGACGGCTCTCGGCACGAGCTTCGACATCTCGACGACGGGGGAGCGAACGGAGATCACTGTCGCTCAGCATCGGGTGCGCGTCATGACGGGTGGCCCGGCGATCATCGTCGATGAAGGCGAGCAGAGCGCTTTTGGGCCGGGCGTCGCCGCGGTCGATCCATACCGGGTGCAAGTCGACCATGTCGCCGCATGGCGTCGCGGAAAGCTGATATTCGACGACAAGCCGCTCGCCGAGGTCGTCTCTGTGCTCGGACATTATCTGAGCGGATATATTCTCATTCTCGATCCATCGATCCGAGAAAGGCGCGTGAGCGGCGTGTTCGACGCGGCAGATCCGATCGCCGCCATCTCCGCGATCGAGAAGGCTCTCGGCCTTCGCGCTCTCGATCTCGGCTATCTCGTCGTGCTCACGGGATAAGAGAGGATTTTTTTTGCTCGTCGACCTCCCCGCGGGAGGGGTCGGTTCGTCCTTGTCTGAGTGGGAGGCGTGGTGTCTGCCGCCAGGAGACGGGACAGGACCAAAACGAGATGTCGGATCGGATTCCTCACGGCAGCAAGTCAGCGAAGGGTGGGATGATGGGGGCGACGGCCATCCTGACCGCGATGGGCGCTCTCGCATTCGGATCGAACGCGGATCGCGCCGAAGCGCATGCGCAGATGCCGCAGAAGGAAATCGCCGAGATCGTACGAAGCTACGACATTCCGGCCGGCCCCATCTCGACTGCGCTCAACAGCGTCGCTGACGCGAGCGGCGTGCGCATCGTCTATGACTCACGCTTGACCCGCTCGTATCGGACGAGAGGCGTCTCGGGATCGCATAGTCTCGCGGCGGCGCTGTCGGAAGTCCTGTCGGGAACGGGGCTGAGCTATGAGCTGTCTCCCAACGGCAAGTCGGTGCTGATCGTCCTGGCTCAAGCCGGCGACACTCGCAACGATGCGAGCGCTGGCGGCGCCACGCCTCTGCCGACGATCGATATCGGCTCCGAGCCCAATCGTCCGACAAGCCGCCCCGGCTCGGGCGCAGGCAGCCAAGGGCCGGGAGATCGGCACACCGGCTACAACGCCGTCCGCGCGCCCTCGACGCTGAAGACGGACACGCCGCTACTGAAGACTCCGATCGCGGTCGAGGTGGTGACGCGCCAGACGATGGACGATCAGCAGGCGATCTCCGTCGGGGATGCGCTGCTATCCAACGTCAGCGGCGTGACGCCGGCGGCGAATGTCTTCGATCTGTTCAAGGTTCGCGGTTTCTTCAACACTGTTGGCAACGTCTACAAGAACGGCCTCATGGAATACAGGCTCCGCAATCTCGACACGACCAATCTGCAGTCGATCGAGGTGTTGAAAGGCCCGGCGGCCATGCTATTCGGCCGTGGCGAACCCGGCGGAGTCGTCAATATGGTGGTCAAGCGGCCGCTGGAGACGCCCTACTACTCGTTGCAGCAGCAAGTAAAGTCCTTCAGTGGAACGCGCACGACGCTGGACGCCACCGGACCGCTGACCGAAGACAAATCGATCCTCTATCGCTTCAACGGCGAATTCTACAGCACCGATTCCTATCGCAATTTCGTCCGCGACAGGAATGTCTTCATCGCGCCGACGATCTCGATTCATCCGGTCGAACAGTTTCGGATGAACATCGATTTCGAATATCAGAACAAGACCTGGGTCGACGATTATCCCGTTCTGCCGGCGGTCGGGGGACGCCCTGCCAATATTCCAGTCAGCCGCTATCTCAGCGCTCCGACCGTGATGACGACGATGCCCGACCATTTCGACAGGAAGCGTATCGCCTATGATTGGACCTACGACTTCCTTCCCGACTGGAGCCTGACAAATCGACTGAGCTACTATAATGTCGGTACGAGAAACGAGAATGTGACCGGAACGAGTTTCAATGCGGTGACGGGCGTATTGAACCGCGCATTAAACTATTTTCCCGGCTATACGGATAGGAGCTTCGCGACCAATCTCGACCTGAAGGGAAAATTTACAACCGGCCCTCTCGAGCATTCGATATTGCTCGGCTACGATTATTTCGCCACTTTCCTGCCGACCTACACCTATTATTTCTACAACCCGACGAGCGCGATCAACATCTACGCTCCTGGTTATTCGCGGCTGGAAAACCCTTATCAAAAGCCAGTTTACGGCGTGGCGGGCCAAAAGTGGACCGGAGTCTATGGTCAGGACATGATCTCGTTCCTGGACGATTCCGTCCATGTGCTGCTCGGCGGGCGCTATGATTGGACCGACTATGGCTCCAACAGAATCTCCTCCTCCGCCTATTTGGCCAGCACCTCCTATGTGAGTGTCCATGCCGAAGCTTTCAGTCCTCGCGTCGGCGTCGTCTATCAGCCACTGTCCTGGTTGTCGCTCTATGGAAATTTCACCCAGTCCTTCGGAGCGAACAATGGCACGACCACGGCGCTCATGCCGCTCGCGCCGCAGAAGGGCGAGCAATTCGAAGGCGGCGTGAAGGCGGAGCTGCTCGACAAGCGCCTCACGCTGACCATGGCCTATTTCGATATTTTTAAGACCAATATTCCCTATACGGATCCGACCAATTCGAACAACACGCTGCTGATCGGCAAGGCGCGCAGCCAGGGATTCGAGTTCGATCTGACGGGCCGCATCGATGACAATTGGAGCGTCATCGCCAATTACACACATGACGATGTGCGCACGATGCAGGGGGCGAGTTCCTATAATCCGTTGACGCTCATCACGACGCAGCTCGCGATCTCGGGCTCGAAATTGGCTGCGAGCCCTCGGAACTACGGAAATCTCTGGGTGAAATACGACGCCGATGGGGATCTGCTCGGGCTGAGCCTCGGCGCCGGGGTGTCCGTCTACGAGAGCTCCTTCGGCGACACCGCCAATACCTTCGTTCTGCCAAGCTATGCGCTGCTCAATAGCATGGTCGCCTACAGCACGAAGATCGCGGGATACACCGTCACCGGCCAGCTCAACGTCAAGAACATAACGGACGCGACCTATTATCCGACCTCGACCGATCGCTACACCATCCAGACCGGAACGCCGCGCACTTTCCTCGGCTCTCTGCGCGTGGAGTTCTAAGTCTGTCTGCGAATTCGGCGGCCGACGAAGACGAGGGTGCGAGCCCATCTGGAAGGAGCGACCAACGATGCGGGAACAAAATTCGAAGCTCGCGGCGCTGCTGATCGCAGCTCTCACGGTCGGAGTCCGGTCGACAAAAGTGGCGCGATCTGCCGCATGACCGCGCTGGACGATCCAGAATGCCACGCCGATCGTCTCGGCGCTCCGTCTCGATCTCGCGGAAAGCGCTCCAGGCGCTGGCGATGCCGGCAAGCGGACGAAGCCCGGCGTCTCGCCGGTCTTCAAGGTCGGCGCCGCCAAGCCGGCGAAGATCGTGGGCGGCAAGCAATGAAACGCGCGCCGCTTCTCTCGCGTTCGTAGCCGATATCGCCGCGGCGGCGACCCCACCGCAACAAATTGGCGCGGTCGCCCTGCATGCATGACGGGACGACCGCGACGCTCGAAGAGTTCATCGATAATCACGCGCAGCGCTGCCGCAGGATCGGTCTCTCGGCGCGCGTCTCCGAACCATTGGAGGCGCGGACCGCGAACAGGCATGGACGCAATCTATACTACGTACGCAATGTATATATTTTTTACACTTAACTATTTTCGGCTCGAAGATAGAAAAATAAGCGATTTTGTATTGCCATAGGAGAATTTTCAGCTATTATGTATTCATCGCATTGCTGAACGCCGCGGATGCGATGCTTTGTCTATTCTGTATAATACAGTCAGACCGGCTTAACTCGGCGCTTTTCAGGAGGAAGCAATGGCTATCAAGATCTCCAAGAAGGAAGTTCTCCCGGTCGTCGGTCGTCTGGGCGCGATGTGCAGCTCGTGCCCGATGTGCGGCCCGCTCTGCCCCTGATCGGCAGGCCGCCCCCGTCGCATTCGCCGGGGGCGGCGTCTCGAGACCTACGGTCATTTTCTTGGAGGCCTGTTTCGATATGCTGATCGGCTTCAATTTCACGCTCAACGCGACCCTCGACATGGTCCAGCGGATGATCAAGGCGCGCCAGATCGACTATTGTGAGCTATTGATCGACAATTTTCTCCATGTCCCCCCAAAAGAGCTGGAGACGACTCTCGATTGCCCGATCGCATTTCATATCATGTTCTCGAAATTTCTCGAGAGTGACGACGAGGTCCTCGGCAAGCTGGCGAAGCGGATACGGATTCTCATCGACGCATTGAACCCGATCTACGTGTCGGACCATTTGCTACGTTTTACACATGAAGGCAGATGCTTCTACAACCTGGGCGAAATAGATTACGAGACGCAATTCGACGCCGTTCGACGGCGCGTCGAGAAGTGGCAGGATTTGCTCGGACGTCGCCTCTATCTCGAAAATTTTCCATCGATCATGGAGGGCGGATGGGATGCGCCGGCCTTTTATCGGCGCCTATCCAAGGAGACCGGCGCGGGCGTTCTCTTCGACGCATCGAACGCCGTCTGCGCGAAGCACAATTGCGGCGCGCCGCTCGACCTCTGGAACGATATCGTCGAGACGACGCAGCATTTTCATGTCGCGGGCTATGCGCAGTCATTCAGCGCGCCTCATGTCATCGTCGACGCGCATGATCGAGAGATGGCGCCGGATACGATCGAATTTCTGTCCTCGATGCGCTCGTCATTCGACAAGCCCGGCGCGACGATCACCTACGAGCGCGACATCAACATCGACTATGATTCGATTGCAGTCGATCTGCAGCGTCTGCGCGAGATATTCCCCCACACTCAGGAGCTCGAGCATGCCGATCTTGTCGCCTGCGCCAGCTAGAATCGACGCCGATCTCTATGCCGATCTTATCGACCCTGCGCGGCTCGCGACCTATCCACGCGAGTCACGTTCCTATATCCGCATCGACATAAGCCTTCGCGCCTATTGGCACACGCTGTTCGACACCTGCCCATTGCTGCTCGATCTGTCCGGCCCGGACGGAGCGTCGATCTTCCATCCTTTCATGGCCTGGGCCAGACAGGAGAAGCTGTCCTTCGATTGGACCTATTTTCTGTGGGTCTATCAATGGCTGGCGCAGTCGGAGTTTCGGGACCGGCTGAGCGAGGAACTATTGTTGTCGATGATGACGGCCTCCGCCGCTCGCTGGCTCGGCTATGATCGCAATGTCGATGACCTCGGCGTCGTGATCGGCACGCCTCTGATCGATGGAGTGGTGGTCGGCTGGAAGATGGACAGCGTCTATTGCGGCCTGAACCAGGTGGAGCGCCTCGAGTTCGAGGAGCCGCTTCCGGCGCCGGACGGCCTGTTCGGCTATTTCTTCACGCCAAGTCTCAGACTCGGCCATTTTCCCGGCTGGCGGCCGATACCGCGATGATCGAAAGCGGCTTCTGGCGCGGATATTGGCCATTGCTCGTCAGTATCGGCTCCACGCAGCTCGTGCTGCAGGTGGATATCGTCACGCTGGGGTGGCTGGGAGGCGACGCGCAGAGCGCCTATGTTCTTCTCACGCGTCTGGCGCTGCTCGATCTCGTGCTGATGACAGCCATGGGAACGGTCGCCTCGACCATCGTCGCGCAAAGGCGACGCACAGCCGACGGGGCGACAGCGATCGGCGGCGCGCTGTTCCTCTCGGCGATCGGCGGCCTGTTCTGCGGGCTTCTCGGCTTCATGTTCTATCCCAGATTGGCTGCGTTGGTGGCAGGCGAGGGCGAAGTCGCGGCGCAGATCGAGACGGCTATCTACCTGTACACGGTCGCCACGCCCCTGCGCTTCTCCGTCACCGCCGCCATTCTCATTCTCCATGCGCTGGACGAAGGCGTTTCCATCGTTCGCTGGAAATTGATCGAAGGCGCATTGAAGATCGGTGGCAATCTCCTCTTCATCGGCGTTCTGGGCTTGGGGCTTCGGGGCTGCTTCGCGAGCGGGCTCGTCGTTGCGATCGTCTCGTCCATATGGTGTTGGCGCATCCTCTCTTCGCGTCACGCAGCGCCGTTCCACATTCCGAGCTGTTCCTTGGCTAGGAGTTTCTTTCGTTCGACGGCGTGGGAGTCGCAGCGAACTGTCGCGGTGCATTTCGCGGTAACGGTCGGCGTCATGCTTTTCGCGGCCCCCTGGCTCGGACATTACGACATTTCTCGGCTGAGCGCCTATGCCGCCGGACAGACGCTGATGCTCCTTGTCTTCGCGCCATTGCTGGCGCTCACGCGCTTTCTCTCTTTCCGACTGGCGCGCGTCGGGGACGACGTCATCGCGCCGCTCGTCCGCGCGCTTTGGCTTCGCGGCGCGCCCGTCTCTTTCTTCGCTGCGCTCGTGCTGTTCACAAGCCGCGATCTGCTCGGCGATCTGTACGGTCAGCAGGGGCCTTGGTGGTCGTCCCTGATCGTGGCGCTCGCCGTTTCACTACCGCTTCGACACGCGGCCAATGTGACGAGGGCCGCGCTGCTGTCGCGCGGAGCTTTCGCCGAGGTCGCGAAAGCGGACAGCGTCGCGCTCTGGTCCTGCGCCGTGCCTCTTTTGGCGTTGGGACTCGCGGCCGATTCGCCGCCGTTGACCTATACGTCGCTGATCGTCCCTGAGGCTATCTGCGCGCTGTGGCTCTGGCGGCGTCTCACACTGCCCAGGAACAGCGTGCGCGCGAACGCGGCCCTCTGAAAAGCCATGATCCGCGAGGGGCGCCGAGAGAAGACGCGACGCGAGAGAGCAGGAGGTTGCAGGACCATGCCATCCGAACATGCGCCAGTTTTGATCGTGGGCGGCGGATATGCGGGGCTGACGGCCGCGCTGATGCTTTCCATCCGCGGCGTTCCGTGCCGGCTCATCGAGCGCCGCGCCGCGCTCTCCGATCATCCCAGAGCGCACGGGTTCAATCTTCGCAGCCTCGAGCTGCTACGGCAGGTTCCTGGCCTCGAAAACGACCTGCGCCTCGTCACGCGAGCTGCGCCCGGCGACACGACGATCATGGTCGCTGAGACGGTCACGAGCTCGCCCATAAAGATAATGGCGACGCCGGGCGGATTCGATCCGCGCCCGCTCTCGCCGGCAATGCTTTGCAGCGCCGGCCAGGATCGCGTCGAGCCGGTGCTGCTTCGCCATGCGCGAGCGCATGGCGCCGACATTCGCTTTTCGACCGAGCTCATCCGTGTCTCGCAAGACGTGGACAATGTCCGCGCCTGTCTGCGCGACACGGAGAGTGGAGAGGAGACGATGGTCCATGCCGACTATCTCGTCGCCGCCGATGGAAGCAGCAGCGCTATCCGCAGAGCGCTCGGCGTCGACATGATCGGACTCGACGGCGTGTCTCACGCAGTGTCCATTCTCTTCCAAGCCGATCTGTCGATCGCGATGGGGAAGCGCGGCTTCCTTCTCTGCTACCTACGTCATCGCGACTTCACGGGAGCCTTCGTCAGCTGCGACGATCCCGACCGAGGGCAGCTCAATGTCGAATATGACGCGGCTCGCGAAACCGTGTCGGACTTCGATGTCGAGCGATGTAAGAAACTCGTGCGCGCGGCGTTGGGTCAATCCGATCTCGACGTCCAGATTCTGAACGTCCTTCCCTGGCGGATGTCGGCGTTGCTCGCCGAACGAATGATCCTCGGCCGAGTGTTTCTCGCCGGCGACGCGGCCCATATAATGCCGCCGGTCGGAGGCCTCGCCGGTCAAACCGCGATCCAGGATGCGGCCGATCTCGCCTGGAAGCTCGCCATGGTGATCAAAGGCGAGGCCCGCCCGGCTTTGCTGGACACCTATGACGCCGAGCGCCGTCCCGTCGCGCAGCTCTCGATCGCGCGTGCGACCGAGAATTATGTCGAACGGCTACGTCAGGACCGTTCCGATCTCTCTGACGCCTTCGGTCGAGTCAACTATCTCGACGCCGCGATGAGCTATCGCTATCGATCGCCGGCTATTTCCTTGGACGAGCCGGACGATGGACTGCCGGCGGACGATACGCTGCATCCGAGCGGAAAGCCCGGGTCCCGACTCGCGCATGTTCCGCTCGTCAGAAACGGCGCCGAGATTTCGACGCACGATCTCGTGGGACAAGGATTTGTGCTGCTGGCCGGTCCCTCCGGATCCGCATGGATCGAGGCCGCGCGAGCGCTCTCTCACGGCGAAGACGCGCCGTTGAGAGCCTTTCTGATCGGAGTAGATGTCGATGATCCGACCGGTGCATTTCTCTCGCGAACCGGGCTCGGACCGAGCGGAGCTCTGCTCGTGCGCCCCGACGGCTTCATCGCATCGCGATCAGTCGATGGGAGCGCGGATTCCGAAGCAATTCTGAGGCGTTCCCTCGATCGCGCGCGCTGTCTCGATCGGCGCGAAGTCCCACCTTCGTCGCCTGCTTACGCGTCGATGGCCAAAGTCGTGCCGTGAGGAGCCATGTCAGCCCCAAAAAGCCCGCTTCCTAAAATCCCGCCAGCTCGCAGAGCGTTCCGAGGCGTTGTTTTCGCACGCAGCCGAGCATGCTCGGCTTTTGTCGGCGCCGGAGGCGTCATGCTGGGGCTCGCCGCCGCATACACTGCGCTCGCGCTCGAACCGACAGTGAGCTGCCCCGCGCCGGCTATTGGAGATGGGAGCGGCTGTCACGACAAAGTGATCGAGACGACGCGAGGAAACGCCGATGCCGACTCGAACATTCTGCAGCTCCTGGTGAGCTGGCAGGCCTGCTTCACGAAAGAAGACGTGACGGATCGGAATGTCCAGGCGATCATCGAGGCGTGTGATCGCGCCGCGACCTCATCCAACTTGAGCCGCAAGGAGAGAGAAAGGCTCACCTATCGGCGCGCGAAAATCCTTCAGACGGCGAGCAAGGCGCAAGCTCCGGCGGCAGGAAAAGTCGGCCCGGAGGCACAATGAGCGTTCCTTTATCGAGAGCGCTCGCCAACCGCGCCGGAGGGGGCGAGCATACTCGCTCGATACGAGGAGCGATGTTGCACGGATGAGGACCGATGTTGAGCGTCGACGATCTTTTCAAAGGCCGCCATTTCGATCGCGAGATCATCATTCTATGCGTGCGTTGGTATCTGCGCTATAAGCTCAGTTTTCGGGATCTCGTGGAGATGATAGCCGAACGTGGAGTGTCGCTCGCTCATACGACGATCATGCGCTGGGTCCAACGATATGTTCCAGAATTTCGAAAGGCGGTGGAACGGCTTCGCTCGCCCAGTCGGCCGAGCGTGGATGAAACCTATGTCAAGATCAAGGGCCGCTGGACCTATCTCTGCCGCGCCGTCGACAAGGCAGGAAAGACTGTCGATTTTCTTCTGCGCGCCAAGCGAGACGTCGCCGCGGCCAAAGCGTTTTTCCGTCGGGGCATTCGCGAACCGAGGTCGCGCGCCACGCAAAATCACGTTCGACGGCTATCAGGCCTCGTATAGAGCGGCGCGTGAAGTCCTCGGAGAGCATCGAGGCGGCGCTCGAACCAAAATACGATCGTCGAAATATTTGAACAATCTCATTGAACAGGATCATCGAGCGATCAAGCTCCGCTTGGGGCGATGCTCGGGCTCGAGCGATTTCGGCGCGCGTCGGTCACTATCGCCGGGATAGAGCTCATGCATCGGATCAGGAAAGGTCAATTCGCACTGAGCAAATTTAGAACCGCTGGACGAACAGCGCCTGATATTTGGAGACGGTGCTCGTCGCCGACGAAATTCCGAACCAGATCGAGCGGCCATTCCTAACATTTGTACCGCAACCCTACAGCCAACTTGGCGGCGGCTTGTCATCAAACGGAGACATTTATCGCATGTAAATGGGGCGATCTAGGCGGAAGGCGGCGCGGAAATGGGCCGAGTGCGCCTCGTTGCGGTCACAAAATGCCGTATTGGGTCGACTGTAAGCTCGCTCGCTAGTGGGCGTCGGGATTACGTCCGTTGGCGGATGTCTTGCTCTTTCGTCGCGTGGGACTGGGGTAGCTGGCATGTCGGATCAGGGTTCGCCGACTCCCGAGCGCGGGCAGGGGGCGGCTTGGTTCGCTGTCGCCCAGCCGCTCGAGGTGAGATGGCTGGTCGGCGTAACATTGATGGTGCCGGCGCTGCTCGCCGTGGGTGTCTACTTGCTGCGCCAAACGCCGTCGTCGATCTATTCGAGGACGCAGGATTCTGTAATCGACGTCCGCTTGCTTCCTCCGCGCGAGCACGTCGACCGCCCGCAGGAGCCGGCTCCGCCGAGGAACGGGACGGCGTCCGCTATGCTGTCCGAGCGCTCCGTCGAACGATCCGAGCCGACCATTGTCGCCCCGGACACGAGGCCAACGCCACGGGAACGGACCGTCGACACAACGTCTGTCGCAGAGGCCCCCGCTGCATCCTCGACCCGAATGCTCACTTCGGATAATCGAGCGGCGATCGCCTTCCAAAAGGCGTTGCTGGCCCATATCGCCCGGTTTCGGCGGTATCCAGAAGAGGCTCGGCGAGCGGGACAGCAGGGAACGGTGCAAGTGCTCTTCGCCATGCGGCGGGACGGCGCCGTCACCGATGTGCAGATTCGGACCAGCTCTGGCCAGAGCGCTCTCGATGCGGCGGCAGCCGAAACGATCCGGCGGGCGCAGCCGCTGCCGAGAATCCCCCGCGAACTGCCCGACCGGCTGACGATTCTCGCGCCGATCGCTTTTGATATGCTCTGACGCGCGGACCATTCATCGCAGGAATGCGAGCGCAGATTGGAACGCGATGCGGCAGCGTCGTTGCGGATCGTAGAGTTGAGAGTCATGCGCATCGATTTGTCGGTCAAACGGGTTTCTGCGACCGGGCCGAGGGCTTCCGTGGGCGAGGCCGATCGCATTCGCGCCGCGCGGGCGTCGTTCCTGCCACCGTTTTTCGTAATGGCGTGGGTCGCCGCTTTCGCCTATGCGGCGTCGGCCCAGGACGAGGGCGCACGGGAGGAGTCGGCCCGCTTCTTCGACATTCCCGCACAGTCGCTCGCGAGCGCGCTGGAGGCCTATGGCCAGGCGGCCGGCGTGCAAGTGCTCTTCGAGAGCCGCTCTGCGGCGGGGCGCCGATCTGCGCCGCTGCATGGAAGCTTCACGGCGGACGCCGCGCTCGAGCGCCTTCTGGCGGGAACCGACATCAAAGCTCGCTATGTCGGACCCAATGCGATCACGCTCGAGCGGCTTGCGGCCCTCTCTGATCTGCCGCCTGCTCATCCTCTCGCATCTGCTGATATGTCTCTCGATCCGCTGCAAGTTGAGGCGTCTAGGGACGGCGAACAAGAACAGGCGCTCTTGCGAGATTATAGTGACGCCGTCCGCAGCGACATCGAGAGGGCTCTACGCAAAAATGCGCGGACGCGCTCGGGAAACTATCGTATCGGCGTCAAGCTCTGGGTGGACGATGCGCGCAGGGTCGAACGCGCTCAACTGTTCCAGTCGACCGGCGACAGCGAGCGGGACGCTGCGGTGAGCGCCTCTCTGCAAGGGCTTCTCATCAGCCGGGATGCGCCGACGCATCTGCCGCTGCCCGTTCGCGTCCTGGTCGTCGTCAAATCGCTCAAATAGACGCAGCTGTTCGTCATAACCGTCGAGATCGTGTCACCGCAGCGACGGAACCGAGTTCGCATAAAGGATATTCGACGACGCCTCGAGCGGGGCTGTCATAAATTCGTCGTTCAACACCGTTAGTGACTGCACGCTCTCGAGGTCTCGAGGGCCGGCGTCGTTGGGGCCCGAGTTCCGTGATACAGACCAATCGTGCGCGTTTGTGCAGTCAGCTCGTCGAAAGCTACGACGAATTGCTGAGACGACTCACGAGGCGATTGGGCTCGGCGGATTTCGCCTACGAAACGCTTCACGAGACATTCCTGCGATTGGACCGGGTGGGCGAGGCGGCGGACGTTCGAAGCCCGAAGGATTATATTTTTCGCACGGCCGTCAATATCGCCAAGGATCACAAGAAAGCCGGGCGTAATCGCGTGAGCGCTGCTGCGGTGGACGCGATCCTCGACATTTGCGATGAAGCGCCGGGACCGGCTCAGATCGCCGAAGCGCGTTCAGAGATCGAAGCTTTCACGCGCGCGATGGCCGAGCTGTCGCCGCGCCGCCGTGAAGTGCTGAGGAAAATCGCCGTCGAGGGTCGGACAGCGCAAGAGGTCGCAATCAGTCTGGATGTCACCACCCGAACGGTCGAGGCTGATCTCCGATATGCTTTGACGCATTGCGCGGAACGTCTGAGTCGCACGCGTGTGGTCCGTCTGGGGGGGCCACGGCCGAAGTCATAATGACGCGGATGCGCCGTGACGATGCGCTCTAAGAGATCGGCGCGCTATGCGCCGTCCAAAAGCTCTCCCGCAAAATCGTCTCACTTTGGTCTTCGTCGCGCTTCGGGATAGGCGCGAGCCAGTCGTCTGATGTTCAGGAGCACCGGACGCTTTTGCGAGCGTCCGAGCGGAGCTTCGACGACAGGAGCGGCCGTTGTCTCGTTTGCAGCGGCTTCGGTCTAGGTGATGACCCGATCGGACGGCTCCGCGCAGGACCGAAAGATGCGATGCGAGAAGATTGCTCCAAACCCATAGAATCGCATAAAGATACGCGACGCTCTCGCCTTCTGACGGAGGATTCTGGCGTGGCTGGCGCCGATGACGAGCCTCGATCCGTGATTGAGCCGGCCGATACGTGCGAGCCTCGCGCCCTGCTGGACGACGCCCTCGGCTGGATCGCGCGACTGAAAGCCGGCGAGCCCTCCGCCGTGGATCTCGAAGAACTGCAGCATTGGCGCGCGCAGAGCCCTCTTCACGAAGAGGCGTTTCGGGAGGCCGTGCGCGTCTGGCGTCTCGTCGGCACGGCCGGCCGCGAGCTAGCCGAAGAAGCGAGCCAGAAGAATGCATCGCCGCCGCAAATAATGTCGCAGAGCAGGGCGTTGTCGCGTCGCGTGTTTGTCGGAGGCGCGATCGCCGCCTCGGTTGCCGGAGTCGCTGTCTTGCACCCGCCGCTCGATCTGTGGCCCTCACTCCAAGAACTCTCAGCCGACTACCGGACAGGCAAAGGCGAGCGGCGAATGGTGGCCCTCGCTCCCGATGTTTCGCTGGAGATGAACACCCAGACGAGCATCGCGGTTAAACCGACGCAGTCCGCGTTGCAGATCGAGCTGGTTTCCGGACAGACGGCGGTCTCCGTCGACCTGCCGCAGACCCGGCCGCTCGTCGTCCTTGCGGCCGGGAGCAAGATCACGGCGAGTCGAGCGCGCTTTGACGCGCGCTGCATCAACGGCGTTGTCTCGGTGAGCTGCCTCGAGGGCTCGGTAAGCGTCGCGCAGGGCGAATTCACGTTGCGCTTCGGCAAGGACGAGCAAGTGTCTTACGGCGCCGACGGCGTCATGCGATCCTCGCGCGTCGACCCGCGCCGAGTGACTGCTTGGCGGGAGGGGTTGCTGCTCTTTCACGACACGCCGCTCGTCGAGGTCATAGAAGAGGTCAATCGCTACCGTCCGGGCAAGATCATCATCGCCAACGCCGATTTGAGCCGACGCATCGTCGACGGCGTTTTTCGCGTCGATCGGCTCGAGGTTCTCGTGGAGCAGGTTCAGCGCCTGTTCGGAGCCCGCGCGCTGGCGCTTCCGGGTGGCGTCGTCCTTCTCGGTTGACCGGCCGCCGCACCACGGCGCGCAAATAAGATCCTCTCGAAATTCTCGCCGATCCGATTCCGCGAGGTGAGGGCTCCGTATTTTTTCGCAATTTGATTTTCGGGTCCGGGCTAACCGAATCGTCTTTCCAACGAGGGAGCGCGTTTGATCATCGCATCGGGCAGCGATCGACTGCCAGGTGCGCGCTTCCTGCGTTCGTGAGGAACCGAATGGTCATGTCCAGTAGTGGGTCGCGCAGTCGTGCATATCTGCAGTTTCGAAGCGATGTAGGTCGTGACTTTGTCGTGGTTCTGGTGATGTGCGGCGGTTTGTCGGCGTCAACGTCCGCTTGGTGCATCGGAAAAGCGCGGAGCGCGGTGGCCGAAGGCGCCGCCGAGGCGACGTCCCCGGGAAAAGCGGTCGCGGAAACGACAGCGCCCAAGTCGCCCGCCTCCGCGAAAGCCGCGTCGGAGAGTTCCGCGTCGTCGGCGCGTTTCGATATAGATGATTTCGTCGTCGACGGAGCCGATCGACTGACGCAGCTCGAGGTCGAGGAGGCGATCTATCCATTCGTCGGCCCGGGTCGCACTGCCGCCGATGTCGAAAAAGCGCGCGCGGCCCTCGAAAAAGCCTATCACGACAAAGGCTTTCAGACGGTCGCCGTATCCGTTCCGCAACAAAATGCGCAAGGCGGGGTCATTATCCTCAAGGTCGCCGAGCTCAAAATCGGCCGCTTGCGCGTGAAGAGCGCGCGCTTTTTCGATGTCGACCAGATCAAGGCCAAGGCGGCCTCTCTGAAGGAAGGCACCGTGCCGAATTTCAGCGAGGTGACGAAAGACATCGTCGCGCTCAACCAATGGCCCGACCGGCGCGTGACGCCCGCGTTACGCGCCGGTGTCGCGCCAGGCACGGTCGATGTCGATCTCGAAGTCGAAGACAAGCTTCCGCTCCATGCGAATATGGAGTTCAACAATCGTCGCTCGCCCAACACGACGCCTCAGCGCATCATCGGGACTGTGCGCTACGATAATCTTTGGCAACTCGGTCATTCGCTGAGCTTCACCTATCAGTCGGCGCCGCAGAAACGTTCCGACGCCGAGGTTTTCTCCGCCTCTTATCTCGCGCGCGTGCCGGACGTCGATTGGCTGGCGGTGCTCGCATATGGACTCACATCGACGAGCGACGTCGCCACTGTCGGCGGAGTGAATGTCGTCGGGCCCGGCCAGACCGTCGGATTGCGCGCTGTGATGTCGCTGCCGGCGATCGAGAATCTGTATCATTCCGTCTCGGTGGGGCTCGACTATAAGCACTACGGCGAGGTCGTCAGGATCGGAACCGAAACTTCATCCTCCTCGCCGATCACCTATTATCCCCTGGTCGCGACTTACAACGCCACCTATCAGACCGAAAGTTTCACCACGCAGCTCAATGCGTCATTCACTTTGAATATGCGGCCGGCGGGCAGCAACGAGACAGCGTTCGACAACAAACGCGCTTACGCGTCGGGAAGCTTCACCCATTTCAATCTAGACGTTTCTCATCTGCAGGAGCTGCCGGGCGGCTTCCAGGGCTATGGCCGGATCGTCGGCCAGATCGCCGATGGCCCACTGGCCTCGAGCGAGCAGATCAGCGTCGGTGGTCTCGACACGGTGAGGGGCTATCTCGAATCCGAGGTCCTCGGCGACACCGGAGCCGCCGGCACAGTGGAACTGCGCAGCCCCAACGTGGGCGAAATTCTGCAGGATGCGTTCAAACGAGAAGCCGGCGCGGATCGCCTGCCAGTGAGCCTGTTCAACGAGTGGAGGCTGTTCGGCTTCGTCGACAAGGGGGTCGTCGAAGTCATTCACCCGCTGGCCGAGCAGCAGGCGCATTTCAATTTGTGGAGCTATGGCTTCGGGGCGCGCATCAAGCTGCTCGACCATGTGAGCGGCATGTTCGTCTATTCGATGCCAATGATAAGCCAACTCTATACGCAGGCGAAGGAGCCGCGCCTGAACTTTCGTGTCTGGGGTGAATTCTGATGACGACGATGACGTTCGACATACCCATTCTATCCGAGCTGCGAGGCCGTCAATTGGCGCTCGAGTTCGCGCGCCGCCGCTTCCGCATCGCCTCGATGCTCTTCTGCGTCGCTACGATGATGACATTGTGGTCGTCCTCCGCATTCGCCTGGTGGAACGACGAGTGGCAGCTGCGCAAAAAAATCACCATCGACGTTAGCGCCTCTGGAGCCAATATCACGGATCCTATCGGCGCGACGCCGGTGCTGGTGCGACTGCACATAGGCAATTTCCGCTTTTCCGCAGCCAAAGAGGATGGCGGCGATCTGCGCTTCGTAGCCGGCGACGACAAGACGCCGCTCAAGCATCACATCGAGAAATTCGATCCCCTTCTAGGGGAGGCGTTGATATGGGTGGCCGCGCCGAATGTGCAGCCCGGCGCAAAGACGGACATATGGTTGTACTATGGCGACAAAAAAGCCGTCTCGACCGCTGATCCCAAAGGGACCTTTGATGCGGACGCCGCGCTCGTCTATCATTTCGCGGAACGCGGAACACCGGCGCTCGACTCGTCAGTGTGGGGCAACAATGCGTCGAGCGTCGGTCAGCCGGCCGATGGCGCGATCATCGGCGGCGGCTTGCGGCTCGACGGCCGCACGCCTCTTATTATTCCCGCGTCTCCGTCCTTGGCGCTAGCCGCTGGCGACGCTTTCACCTTTTCGGCTTGGGTCAAACCGGCGACGCTCGCGTCCGATGCGACGCTCTATAGCCGCCGCGCCGGCGCCGATGCATTGGCGATAGGCCTCGACAACGGTGCGCCTTACATCGAGGTGACGACAGCCGGCGCCGTCGCGCGCAGCGCCGTCGGAGCGCCTTGGACTGCGAATGCTTGGCGGCATCTCGCCGTTGTCGCTGGCGCGGGGCGCCTCTCGCTCTATGTCGACGGCCGCGTCTATGCGACGCTCGACGCCAGCGTTCCAGAGCTCCGAACGAGCGCTGCGATCGGCGGCGAAGCGGGCGCTCCCGGATTCGTCGGCGATATCGACGAATTGCAAATCGCCAAGAGTGCCCGTTCGGCCGGCTTCATCAAATTCGCTGCGATCGGACAGGGGCCGGATCCATCCAAGCTCATCTCCTTCAGCGTGGACGAAGAAACCGCGAGCTGGTTGTCCGGCTATATGGTGATCATCTTGAAATCGGTGACGCTCGATGGATGGATCATCATCGGCCTATTGATGATCATGGCGGCGATCAGCTGGCTCGTCATGATCGACCGCGCGACCTATTTGAACAGGCAGGCGAAGGCCAATGCGCAATTCATGAAGAGCTTTCGCGAGCTCGCGACCGATCTCACCGCGCTGGATCACAGCGACGATGAGGATGTGGCGACTTTGGGCGGCCGCATCAGCGAGCGGGACGCAGACAGCATGCGTCCATCATCGCTCTACCGAATCTATCACATCGGCGCTTCGGAGATCCGTCATCGCTTCGTCGCCTCCGGCGTGCGCAGGGGAGCGCTTTCCGGACCGTCGATCGCGGCGATCCGGGCGGCGCTCGACAGTGGGGTCGTCAAGGAGACGCAACAGCTCAATCGGATGATGGTCGTGTTGACCATCGCGATCTCTGGCGGGCCGTTCCTCGGCCTGCTCGGCACGGTCGTCGGCGTCATGATCACCTTCGCGGCGATCGCTGCGAGCGGAGATGTGAATGTCAATGCGATCGCGCCGGGTATCGCCGCGGCGCTGGTGGCGACCGTCGCCGGCCTCGGCGTCGCGATCCCCGCGCTGTTCGGATACAATTATCTCATCTCCCGCATCAAAGATCTGACGAGCGACATTCACGTTTTCGTCGACGAATTCGTGACGCGCATGGCCGAATCCTATTCCGAAGGCCGGTTCGAGGTCGTCGAGCGGCGAATTGCGGGGGAGTGACGCCAATGAAGATGCAAGACGAAGCCAAGCCCTATGACGATATCAACATCACGCCGATGCTCGATCTCGCCTATGTTCTACTAGTGATCTTCATCATCATGACGACAGCGACGGTGCAGGGCCAAAAGGTCAATCTGCCGAAGGCCTCCGCCGCTCCGAGCCTCGCCACGCAAACGACGAAAGCGATCACCATCGCCAATGATGGCAAGATTTTTCTCGACACGATTCCCGTCACCTTGCCAGAGCTCGAGCAGCGGCTCATCCAGCAGAAGGCGTTGACGCCGGAGTTTCCGATCGTGCTGCGCGGCGACGCGCAGGCGCAATATCAAAGCGTGATGGATGTTCTCGATCTCTTGTCGCGTATCGGCCTCACGCAAGTGGGGCTCGCCACCAAGCCGTTGGTGAAGTGAGCTGCCGCGCGCGAAATTCGGAGAAGGCGTCATGAATTCGTCGACTGGACAAAGTTATCGTCGGCCGGAGCGTGAAGCTTTCCAGCATCGCAATGACGCGTCTGTGAGAGGCTGGCTGCGCCGCCATAGGGCGACGATTGCGATCGGCGGCGCGGTTCTGTCGATCATCGCTATCGTCGTCCTTTCTGGACATGACGATCTTCCGGCGCCTCGCCGAATTCACGAGCTTTCGATCGTCAATATTCTTCAGCCGCCCCCTCCGCCTCCACCCCCTCCGCCGCCTGAGCAGAAGATGATCGAGCAGACGAAGGTGGACCAGCCGGAGTTCCAAGAGCCGAAGCCGGTCGACGAGCCGCAGAAGGCGCCGATCAAGGATGCGAAGAACGATCAGCCTCCTGGACCACTCTCGCTCGACGCCAAAGCGCAGGGACCCGGCGATCTGTTCAATCTCGGCGGCAAGCCCGGGGGAAATGCTTATGGCGGTTCCGGCGGCGGAAGCGGGTGGGGCTGGTATGCGTCCATGGTGCAATCCCAGCTCCGTTCCGCTCTCGAGGCGCATAAGCGGACGCGCAAAGCGACGATGCGCGGCAATATCCGCTTGTGGGCGGATCAGTCCGGTCGCGTGACCAGAGTGCAGCTCAACGGAACGACCGGCGACGCCGAGCTCGACGCGGTTCTCCGCAATGAGGTGTTCGGTAATCTCACTCTGCGCGAGCCGCCGCCCAAAGGCATGCCGATGCCGATGATTATTCGGATCACCGAGCAGCGTCCGAGTTGATCGGCGCAGATAGTTTCAATCGAAGCCACGCATCGAGGCTGAAGAGTGCTGGGGAGTTTCATGTTCGAGAGAAAGTCGGGAGCGCGTCGCAGTTCGTTGGTCTTCGTCGCGTCTCTTTGCGCATGCGCGGGCTCGGCTCCGGTTGTCGCGCAAGATGCCGCAGACGAGGGAAAGACCCCGGAGCCGAAGCCAGCCAGAGTGTCGCGAGCCAAGCCGCTATCGCCCAATGCGACGATCAATCTGGTCAATCTTCTCGTCAAGCAGGGCGTGCTGACGGAGGAGCAAGCGAAGTCGCTCGTCGAGCAGGCGGCCAATGAGGCCTATGTGCAGCGCCAAGCTGCGAAGGATGCGACCGTGAAAGCGGGCGATGCGGCGAAAGTCGCGGCCGCAGCAGCCGCCGCGTCGCCGCCGGGCGTCAAACATGTGACCTATGTGCCGGAGGTGGTGAAGCGGCAATTGCGCGAGGACATCAAGAACGAGGTCATGGCTCAGGCCGAGAAAGAAAATTGGGCCTCGCCCGGCAAATATCCGGAATGGGCGTCGCGCATCCAGTTCTATGGCGACATGCGCCTGCGATATCGCGGAATCTACTATCCCAGCGGAAACGATCAATACGACGCTGTCAATTTCAATGCGATCAACACCGGTTCGCCCTATGATGTGAGCAAGACCAACCCCTATTACTATCCGACCTATGACGTCACGCAGAATCGCGATCAATTCCGCTTCCGCGGCCGACTCGGAATGGTCGCCGATCTTCACGATGGCCTTTCGGCTAGCCTGCGCTTTGCGGGAGGCGAGAATAATTCGCCCGTGTCGCAGAACCAGACCTTCGGCGCGAGCGGCGGCAATTTCTCGACATATTCCTTATGGATCGATCGCGCTTTCTTCAAATATCAGCCGCGCGAAGAATTTTCTCTGACCGCTGGGCGAATGGATAATCCATTTTGGTCGCCGACCGATCTCGTCTGGTATCGAGACATAGGATTCGACGGCTTCGCTGCGCGGGGCAAATACGAGATCGCCGAAGGCATTACCTCTTTCGTCGCCGGCGGAGCCTTTCCGGTCTTCAACACGGATTTGAACGCGGGAATCAATTTGCCGGCCTATGACGGCGGCCCTCCGACGAAGCTGCCGAGCCACGATAAATGGCTCTTCGCGGGGCAGCTCGGCGTCTCCGCCAAGCTCAATGATGATTATGCGTTCAAGATCGCCGCCGCCTATTATGATTTCAGCAAGGTGCAGGGAGAATTGTCGAGCCCGTGCCGCGTCTATAGCGCATCAGACGGGTGTAACACGGATCTGACGCGGCCGTCTTTCGCGCAGCGCGGCAACACCTACATGCCGCTGCGCTCGATCATCAGCGACACGTCGAACAGCGGCGGGACAACCGGTCAATATCAATATTTCGGACTCGCCCAGCAGTTTCGGCCGTTCGTCGCCTCCGGAGAGATCGACTTCGGACATTTCGATCCGGTACATGTCGTTCTGAATGGCGAGTATCTGGTGAACACGGCTTTCGACGGAAAGATCAGGCCGGATATTCTCGCGAACAATCTGACCGGGGCATTCCAGATAAGCGCCAACGAGTGGTATCCCGGCAATTACGTGGGCGGGAAATATGGCTATCTCGCGAGCGCAACTGTCGGACATAGGGAAATTCGTCGTCTCTGGGATTGGAATGTCTTTGCCGGTTACAAATATCTCGGGTCGGATGCGATGGTGGACGCGTTCGTCGACGCCGACTTCGGACTCGGCGGCACGAATCTGAAGGGCTATTTCGTCGGCGGAAATCTCGGAGTCGGCAAGAATGTGTGGCTGTCGCTGCGCTGGATGAGTGCGAATAGCATCTCCGGCGTCCCTTACGCCGTCGACGTTCTGCATGTCGATCTCAACGGGAAGTTCTGATGATGCGATTTCCGACGTTTTTTGTCGCCGTGTCGCTTGCGGCGTCGATGATCACGGGCGCACGAGCGGATTCGGAAGCGGATCGGCTTCGCGAGGCTCTGCGCGGTGCGATCTCGCAACAGCGCGCGCTGGAAGATCAGCGCGCCGCGCTGCAGGCCAAGCTCGCCGAGGCGGAGAGTGAACGCGCGCGACTCAAAGACCAAGCCAGCGCGGCCAAGGCGGAAGTCAAGCAAGTCGCGAAGCAGAATCGCGAAGCAATTGAGGAGTTCAATCGACGCCTCGTAGAGCGAGACGAGACCTTAGAGAAGTGGAAGGCGGCCTATGAGGAGGCCGCCGATGTTGCGCGAGCCAAAGACGCGGAGCGCGCCAAATTCGAAGCGCAGGCCGCAGCATACAAGGCGAACGTCAAGAGCTGTAACGCGAAGAATGTCGAGCTGGTGAAGGTCGGCCGCGATTTGCTGGAGCGCTATGAGGCGGCGAATTTCGCGGATCTCGCTTTGGCGAGCGAGCCGCTCACGGGCGTGCGGCGCATCGAAATCCAAAATCTCCTGCAAGATTACAACGACAAGATCCTCGATCACAAGGTGAAGCCATGAGTCATGTGTTGTTCCGCGTTACGAGCCTTCTCCGAGTGACGTGCGCCGTCGGTCTCGCGGGGACGATCGGCTTCACCGTTGGCGCGCTGGCGGAAGCGCCCCCCGGCGGCGCCGTCGCTCCCAAGCTCAGACCTGCGCCGCAGGTGGCGAGCAAGCCGAAAGCGTCTCCGGAGGCCGTGAACGTCGACGGTAGATCGCGTGAGGACGTCGTCGCGCATGTCGGCGACAGCGACATCACCTCTGCGCAGTTGCGCGCCTATGTTGCGACGCTCGGCGCGCGCGAGCAGGCGGCGATCGCCAAAGAGCCGGCGCTGCTCAATCAGATGGTGCGTCTCATGCTCAATGAGCGTGTCGTGCTGCAGGAGGCGATCGCGAAGAAGTGGGACCAGCAGCCGCATGTCGCGGTCCAGCTCGAGCAATTGCGGGAGCGCGCGCTCGTAGAGCTCTATCTGCAGTCGGTCTCGATACCTCCGGCGAATTACCCGAGCGAGGAGGAGCTGCAGAAGACCTATGACGCAAATCGCAGCGTCTTCGTCGTTCCGCGGCAGTTTCAGCTCGGCCATATTTTCGTCTCGGCGCCGAAGGACGCCGACCGCGCGACCGAGGATAAGGCGAAGAAGGCGCTCGAAGAGATCGAGCGCAAGTTGAAGGCGGCGGGGGCCGACTTCATGGCGGTGGCGCGCGCCGGAAATGACGCCAGCGACGGGGGCGATCTCGGCTGGTTGTCGGAAGGTCAGATTCGACCTGAGATCCGCGCGCGTGTGACAGGTCTCGCCAAAGGGGCGGTTTCGGAGGCGATCCGCTTGGACGATGGTTGGCACATCGTCAAGCTGATCGATACGAAGGCGTCCTACACGCGTTCGCTCGCCGAAGCGCGCGAGCAGCTCGCGCAACAAATGCGGACCGAGCGGGCGAATGTGTTGCGCCGCGCGTATGTCGCCGAGCTGCTGAAAAAGCGTCCGGCTGTCGTCAATGAAATCGCTTTGTCGAATCTGCTCGACAGCGTTCGCAAGTAACTTCATCTGGGAGGTCGTTCATGTCCGATATCCTCGTCACATCCTTGACGCTCGACGATCTGCGAGATCTTCTCCAGCAGGCGGGCTACCGCGTAGAAGCGGTGACCGATCCGGTCGCGAATGTCGCTTATTTGCGCTCGGCGACCAGCGGTCTCTCCTTCGATATTCGACCTGGCAATCGCTTGGTCGGCGATGAGAGCGTGCGTTTCGCCGATATGGCGTTCGTGTCCGTTCTTCAAGTGAATGGCGAGTTGCCGCGAGACCTCGTCAACGACTGGAACGTCGCGCGACGGTTTTCGCGCCTCCAGTTGAGCGGGCCGTTCCTCGCGCTCTGCATGGATATTTCCGTTGTCGGTGGCGTGACGAAAAGCCATTTGCGGGCGCATGTCGAAATCTGGGACCAGCTCGCGCAGGAGCTCATCGTCTATTTGCGTGATCGGTTGCGAGGACCGCAAGCGAATGGGACCGGTCGCGGCGTGGAGGTGGATGTGGCCGCTCCGGCGAGCGACGATCCGGCGACGGGATTCGGCACGCACACGTCACATTGACATTCTCTCGCAAGATGCATGGCACCGACATGACACATCGCGTTCACGCTCCGATATCCGGTAGACATCGCTGCGGCGCGGCCGCCCGCCGAGAGTCGAAAGCATCGGCGCTAGGGCTCGCAAGGCCACAGGCGCGATCCTCGCGGCGTGTTCTGCTAGCGGGAGCGAGCGCGATCGCTTTGTCGTTCATACTCTTGCAAGGGCTCGGTGGCGCGGCCGCTCGGCCGCTCGGGCGCGCTTCCGGAGTGACCTCGGCGCCAACCGTCGCGGTCGACGCAGCAACGACAGAGGCGCAGCGGGCCGCGGCCATAGCCAAGCAGAGCCAGGGATCGCTGTTGCGCGCGACGCAGGCGATTCAGGCCATGCAAGCGGCGCAAGCGGCCGCGCGCGCGGCGGCGGCAGGGGCTACGAATTCGTCGATCGCCGATGGTCTCTCGGTCGGCGGCAATGGCAAGCTGCCGGGGCTCGTCGTCGATCCGCGTGTCGGAACGACTCCCGGGCTTTGGATCAACGCCGATCTGCCGACGCAATCGGCGACCGGTGGCAAGACCACTGTAACGATCAAGCAGAACGCCGCGCAGGCGGTGATAACCTGGGCCTATTACAATGTCTCGCCCAATACGACTGTCGTCTACGACCAGCAGGGCAATCCGAGCTGGGTGGCGCTGAACCGAATCGATGCGACGGGAACGCCCAGCCAAATCCTCGGCCAGATCAAGGCCGACGGCACGGTTCTCATCATCAATCCGAATGGCGTTATTTTCGGCGCCGGCGCGCAGATCAACGTTCATTCGCTGATCGCCTCCTCGCTCGACATGGACGGAACCACCTCGTCGAGCGTCTTCAATGGCGCCGCCGCCTACAATAAGATGACGCTGCATATCGACGGTCTCGGCGACATCGCGGCCTATGCGCCGTCGAACGAGGTCGCGGCCAATACGAATTTCGTCGGCGCCGATGCGGGGCAGGGACTTTTCCCGATCGCGACGGCGCTCGGGACGACGATCGGCAATTCCACCCGTTTTTCCACGGGGACGATCGCCGGGCAGACCATCGGCGCGGTCGTGGTCGAAAAAGGCGCGTCGATCGATACCTCGGTCAATTCGACCGGCGACGGCGGCTACGTGGCGCTGCTCGCCCCCAATGTCACGAATTCCGGCTCGATCACGACGAAGAACGGCCAGATCATCCTCGCCGCCGAGGGGTCGGCGCTGCTCAGCGAGCCGCAGTCGACAGCGACGGGCGTGCGCACGGCGATTGTCGTCGATCAGGACTTTTCCGCCGGCACGAATCCGACGAATAAGACCTTCACCGTTTCTTATCAGGGCGCAGCGGTCAACGACGGCCTGCTGCTGGCGCCGAGCGGAAATGTGACGATCGCCGGCGGACCGATCAAGCAACTCGGCGTGTCGGCGGCGACGACGAGCGTGACGCGCCCCGGTTCGATCACGCTCTACTCGACGGACAATGTCGTCTTTGGGCCGAACAGCGTCACCGCCATTCTGCCGGACGAGGGGAGCGGCTCGGTTCCGAGCGGCACAGCTACCACCGACTATTTCGCGAGCAGCCTGCAGCCGCAAATTTCGATCACGGCCTTCAAAGGCGTCGACTTCCAATCCGGCGCGCTGCTGCGGGCGCCGAGCGCAGCGGTGAACGTGACTGCGCCCGAGGTGCTGCTCGAGACCGGCGCGACAATCGATGTCTCGGGTCTCGCCGATGTGCAGGTTCCGATCTCCAATTTCCTCGTGACCTTCGTCGTCACGCCCAATGAGATCGCCGATTCGCCGCTCGCCGCCGCCCTCGTCGGCAAGACGGTGACGATCGACACGCGGGTTGGCTCGCCGATCGTCGACGCCTCCGGCTACGCCAAGCTCATTCCCAAGTCGATCGACGAGATTTTGACGGTCGGCGGGTCGGTCAATGTCTCGGGGACGAATTTTATCCAACAGCCTGGCTCGATCGTCGATCTCTCTGGCGGCTATGTCACCTATACGGGCTCGGCGGTGAACACGACGCGGCTCGTCGGCGCGGACGGGCGCTTCTACGACATCGGCAGCGCCGATCCGACGATCCGCTATGTCGGCGTCACGGCGGGGAGCGGCTTCACGGTCGATCATTCGCGCTGGGGCGTGACCGAGACCTATGTCAACCCGCTATTGAACAGGTCGCGTTACGAGGCGAGCTATCTCGCCGGCGCCAGCGCCGGCTCTCTGTCGATCGCGGCGGCGCCGATTCTCGATGGGACGATTCTCGGCGAGACAGTGACCGGGCTGCGCCAGCGCGCCAATGCGCAGGGCGGCGGAACGGCGGTTCAGACATCGCTCGCGCAATTGCCGGCCGGCGCGTCGCTGACGATCACCTCGTCCAATGCCTTCGTGTCGAGCTATCTGCTCGAATCGAGCGCGGACGCCGGCGACGATTCTTACGGGCTCGCCTCGTATAGCTATGGCTCGAATTGGCGCGCGCCCTCGACCTTGCCCATTCTGACGGATCGGCTGTCCGAGACCGGTTTCGCCTCAATCACGATCCAAGGCTCCGGCACCCGTCAGCCGACAGTGAACATGGCCACGGGCGCTGTTCTGAAGGTTGCCTCGGGCGGCTCGGTCACCTTGACGAATGTCGAGACCATCGACGGCTCGATCATCGCGCCCGCCGGCAAGATCACGCTCTCCGGCCATATCTACAATAGCGACGTGACAGCCGCGTCGATTCCTGCCGATCTGGTGATTGGATCGAACGCGCTTCTCGACGTCCACGGGCTGTGGATCAACGACTCGGGGGCCGTCGGCGATCGGTTGCAGGGTTCCGCCTTCATCGACGGTGGCTCGATCAGCATCACCACTTTGGCCGCAACCTATCACCGAGGGCGGGCCGACACCGACAATGTCGACGCGACGCAGAGCATCATTCTGTCGCCGGGCAGCATCATCGATGTTTCGAGCGGCGGCTATGTCGGCTCCAACGGCAAATTGAAGCTCGGCTCCGATGGTCTGCCGGTCGGCAAGGGCGGAAGCCTCTCGCTGGTCACTTATTCGGGCGGATTCGTCGGGCTCAACAGTGATTATCAACCCTACAACGAGCCACCGACCAACGGCAATCAGCCCAATACGGCGACGGCGGTTCTCGGCGGCGCGATCTATTCCAATGGCTTCGACACGGGCGGAACCTTCACGCTGCAGGCCCCGACGATCACTATCGACGGGCAGGCGAGCGCGATCACAACCTATACCTCCGGCGCGCGATCCGGCGAGATCGTCCTGCCGGCGAGCTTCTTCACCGACAATGGATTTTCCAACTATTCGCTGACCAGCGTCTATGGCAGCTCGACGGTGACCGCCGGCACGACCGTGCTCTTGCGGCAGGCGAATTATCTCGCGGCGAACGATGCGCTCTTATCGCTGCCGACAGGCGCGGTGCTGCGCGACGTCGCGACGGTCGGACTCGCGCCCGACGGATTGCGCAATCCCGTGAGCTTCGCGCTGCAGGAATATGGCTACATCTACGGCGGGACGGGACCGAGCACGACAGCGGGAACGCTGCTCGACGCCGGGGCCAGAATCATCGCGGAAGCGAATGCGACGCGGCAGGCGACGGTGACGCTGGCGGCCGCCGGCCCGGTCACCGTGCTCGGCGAGATCATCGCGCCCGGCGGCGACATCGTCCTGGCCAATACAGGCGTCTCGAACGGTTCGACCGGGCCGACACAGACGGTGGCGCCGATGCAGCTCACCATCGGCGCCGACGCCGTGCTGGACGTGAGTGGTGTGTTCATTGCCGATCCGACCGTGACCGCCTATCGTACAGGCAGCGCGCTCGACGCCGGAACGATCACGCTGTTCGGCGATTCGGTCACTGCGCAGACGGGCTCGCGCTTCCTTCTCGACGGGACGTCGGCGGAGGTCGAGATTCCCTCCGGCGCGGGACTGTTCGGGCCGCGCTTCGCGACGCGAAATATATGGAGCGACGGCGGCGTCCTGCAGATCGGCGCGTCCTCTCTCTATTTCGCCGGCTCGGTCAGCGCGCATGGCGGCGGGGAGCTCGCGAATGGCGGCCTGTTCCGCATCGGAATACCGGCGTCCAGCGCGCCGAGCCTTCTTTCCAGCCGCGTGACCAACGGCTATGCGGGGCTTCCCGGCACGATAGTCGTCGAGCAGGCGGGCATCATCGACGCCGCGTTGGCATCGCACACGACCTTGCAGGGCAATGCCTTCATCGGCGTCGACACGCTGAACAATAGCGGCTTCGACTCGATCGAGCTGAACGCCGCGACCACGGTCGCCTTCGTCGGATCGCAGTCGATTCAGATGCGCGGATCGCTCATCCTCGGCGGCGACCTCACATTGCTGCCGGCGAGTGGCGGCGATCCATTGACCTATAGCGCCCCCTCGATCGGCCATACGACGGTGGATTTGAGCTCGGGCTATGTGTGGCTCGGTCAGATCACAACAGGAGCTGTCCTGCCTGCTGCGACAGTGAGCGATGGATCGATAAATATTTCGGCGCAATGGATCGACATCGGCAATCCGAATGCCGGCGCTGCTGGCTCGGGAGTCAACTTCCGTAATGTCGGCTCCGTCACGCTGAACAGCGCCGACGCGATCCGCCTGATGGGAGCGAACACTGCTACGAGCAATAACAATAATTTTACTGGTTCGCTCGGCGTCGCAGGCGATCTGACGCTGAAAGCGGCGGAAATCTATCCGACCAGCGGAACGAGCTTCACGCTGAAGGCGACCGGCACGATCGACATTGAGCAGAATGGCGTCGCCAGCGCGCCGCTGTCGGCCGGCGGAACGATCATCGTCGACGCCACGAACATCGTGCAGAACGGCACGCTCTGGGCGCCCTTTGGACAAATCGTGCTCGGCAATACGACGACGACGCAGAGCGTCACGCTCGGCGCCGGCAGCCTCACCTCCGTCTCGGGAGCTGGCTCGCTCATTCCTTATGGCTACACTGTCGACGGCGAGGTTTGGTACGTCGGACAAACGACCACGAGCAGCGGGGCCACTATTATTTATAACGGCTCCAGCCTCACCGCGAGCCCGACCAAGGCGATCACGCTCAACGGCGCCGATGTCTCGACGTCCGCCGGAGCAAAGCTCGATCTCTCTGGCGGCGGAGACATCTACGCCAGCGAATTCGTCGCCGGCACGGGCGGCAGCCGCAATGTGCTCGCCGGCTCCACGGTCTACGCCCTCGTTCCCACCTCCTCCGCCAAGGTCGCCGCCTATGATCCGACTTTCGCTGCGACCAATTCCGATATCGGCTCGGCGGCTTTTGCCTCGAGCCTGCTGAACGCGCCGGCCGGAACGGCGATCTATATCGCCGGCGGCAATGGGATAGCTGCCGGCTATTACACTCTGATGCCCGGCATGTATGCGACCTTGCCCGGCGCTTATCGCGTCACCGTCGCCTCCACATCAGTGAAGAGCGCGGCCGCGCAAAGCTACACGTCGATGGACGGCTCGCTCTATGTGACCGGCAATTTCGCCAATGTCATCAGCGGGACGCGATCCTCGCAAACCGTGCTGTTCCAATTGCAGTCGCAATCGACCTGGTCGCAATATTCGCAGATCGACATCACCTCCGGAACGAGCTTCATCCGCAATCTGGCGCTCACCGCCGGCACGGCCATTCCGCTTCTCCCGGTGGACGGCGGCTCCCTGACCTTCGCCGCGCGCAATTCGCTCTCCATCGACGCGGGCAGCCTGTTCGGCTTCGCCGCGGGCTCCAGTCCGCTCGCGCCGGATGTGGCCGGCGTCGGCGGGCAATTGGCGATCAGCGCGGCCAAGGTGCTCGTGCTCGGCTCCAAGGATATGGCGGCCCCGGCGGGGACGGACGGCTATCTGAAGCTCTACGCCGATCAACTCGACACTGTCGGCGCGACCACTCTGCTGATCGGCGGCTCGTCGGTCGTCGATACGTCGGGCAATCTCGTCGTGACCGGCGTCGCCACCGATGTCGAGATCGCCACCGACGCCGCTCACGCGCTGAGCGCGCCGCAGCTTCTCATCATGACCAAGGCGGGCGGCGGCGGCATTCTCGTCGACGACGGTAGCGCCATCGCCGCGATCGGAACCGTGCCGAGCGGAGGCGACCGGGCGATCGTCATTGGCGCCGATCCGGTCGCGCAGACCAACAGCAGCGGCGTCGTGACCTATACGGCGGGCGTGAGCGGGGAAGGCTCGCTGCTGCGCGTCTCTACTGGCGCGATGGTCACCGTGACCCGCAATTATCTGCCGGGTCTCTACACCGGATCCGGGCCCGCGCCGACCCCCGCCGCCACGCCCGGCAGCCTCGTCATCGGCGCCAATGTCTCCATCGACGGGGCGGCCGCCCTCACCCTCGATTCGAGCGGCGTCAATCGCGTCGGCCCCAACGCCGCGCTCATCGCCAAAGCCTTCGATCTTTCCGCCAAGGCGATCGAGTTCGGCGCCGATAGCAGTTCTGCCGGCCTCGCGCTGACCGATGCGATCATCGCCAATTTCGTCGGCGCGGATTCGGTTCGCCTGCGTAGCGCCTCGGCCTTCAATTTTCACGATGTCGGTGGCCTTTCCATCGGCGACTCCGCCCATCCGATCGGCCTGTTGACCTTCGACGGCGGCGGATTCTACAGCGAGGGGGGCGAGACCAGCGTCTACGCCTCTAATATCACGCTGACGAATACGCAGAGCGCCTCGACGACGACCAATGGGCTTTCGGGGACAGACGGAAAGCTGACCCTCGTCGCGAGCAAGACGATCACCCAGAGCGCCGGAACGATGACCGCGAACGGCTTCTCGACGATCGCGCTGCAGTCGGGAGAGGCGATCCGCTTCGCCGGAACGGGCTCGCTGACGGCGAGCAATGGTTCGGGCGTCGCCGATCTCGTCTTCTCCTCGCCCAATGTCATCGCCGTCTCCGGCTCGGCGCAGGCGCTGACGACGAGCGGCCTTTTGACCATTCTCTCGACGAGCGCGGCGGCTGCCGTCGATCCGACAGAGATCGGCGGCAGCCTGTCGCTGACGGCCGCGAGCATCGCGGATTCGGGCGCGATCACCGTACAGGCGGGAACCTTGTCGCTGACCGCGACGACGGGCGACGTGACTCTCGCCGACGGCGCCATCGTAAACGCCGCTGGCACGCGTATCGTGCTCGGCAACAGCACGGAATATTCGCCCGGCGGCGTGGTGAAGCTCGTCTCGCAGAAAGGAAATGTGACGATCGCGAGCGGCGCGAAGGTGGACGTCTCGGCTGCCAAAAATGCCGACGGATCTTCGGGCAACGGCTATGCGGGCGGAATTTATATCACGACCGCCAATGATGGGACGACGACGCTTCAGGGAACGCTCGACGGCTCGGCGGCCTATAAGGACGCGGGCGGAGCTTTCGTGCTCAGCACCGGGACCATCGTCGGCGATCTTCCGTGGGGCGGCTTCACCAGCCGCTTCGCGGCCGCGATCTATGAGCCGGGCGACATCGTCGTGCCGACAGGCGTGACGCTGAGCTCGACCGAGGTGCTGCTCGTCGCCAATCAGGGCAGCGTCATCGTCAATGGAACGATCGACGCCAGCGGGCCGACCGGCGGCAGCATCGCGCTCTATGGCGCCGGAACGACGACGCTGGCCGCGACCGATCCCGGCGCTACGGGCGTCATCATTCGCTCCACCGCCAAGCTCGACGCCCACTATGTCGCGGCGGAGAAGGACGATCCGGGCTACGCCAATGGCGAGAGCGCGCAGAGCCAGCGCGGCGGCACGATCACCCTCGGCACGACGGGCGCCACGAATGGAACGCTGAATGCGACCTATGGCTACGAGAATGTGACGGGCTCGGGCGCCGTCAAGGTGGAGAGCGGCGCGATCTTCGACGTGAGCGGCGGTCCGGGCGGGGACGGCGTCGACAATACCGGCGGCGCCGTCGTCGTGCGCGCGCCGATCCTGACGAACAACAATGTCAATGTCAGTTTCAAGGGCACTGTCGTCACCAATGCGGACTCTAGCGGGAACGCCAGTGGCCAGGGCGTCGTCCTCGATGCTTTCGCAGTGTGGAGCACGACCGATTCCTGCACGCTCATTTCGGGAGGCTGCGGCTCGATCACGACCGTCGCGCAATATAATGCGCTGACGGCGGCGCAAAAGGCGCAGATGCAGCAGCATTTCGACGGGATCATCGATCCGGCGGGCTTCTTCAGCGGAGCGGGCGCGCAGATCATCTCGGCGACGTCCGGCCTCTATCCCTCTTCGACTTATGCGGCGCCGGCCAGCGGCGCCTATCTGCCGCATGTCGGCTTTTATCAGAACACGCTGCTCAATTTCGTCGAGAATCCGTTCAGCGGCAATGCGGCGGCGGTGGCGGCCGATTTCGCGGAGGCCAAATTGCAGGTCGGCGACAGACCGGCGACGGCCTTGCCCTCGACCTCCCTGCATCTGCGGCCGGAGGTCGATCTCGTCAATCCGTCCAGCAGCATCAATGGCGGCAATGTGACCGTCGCCTCCAATTGGAACCTCGGCGCCGGCGTCTACAATACGGCGACGGGCGCCTTCTCGCTCTATTACCGGACGACCAATGGCGGCGAGCCGGGCGTGCTGACGTTGCGGGCCGCGAATAATATCCAGCTGAACGCTACGATCAGCGACGGCTTCTATGAAACCAGCGATCCGTTCTTCGCGGCCGCGGTGGCGAGCAGCCTGGCCAGCAACGATCCATCTCTCGCCCTGGCGACGACCCGGTACACGAGCAGGAACCTGTATGGGACGGCCGCCTATATGCCGGGGATGACATCCATCTATGCGCCCCCCACCGTGTTTCCGTCTTCCTATGGCACGGTCGCGCAAAATACATGGTATGCGCAGTATTACTATTACTATGCGAATACGACGATTCCCTATATCAACATTCTCGGTCGCGGCGCGAGCTCGCTCTATATCACGACCAACGCCTCTGGCTCCGGCACATTCGACAATGATCCCACTCATTATTCATCCTACGCCGCCTATGTGGCCGCCTATAACACCTATTATGTGGGCTCGCGCTATGTCACCGGCGTCGCAGGCATCGCGAACGAGGCGACCCAGACATTCTCGACGCCGGCAAGCTCGTCGAATGGAACAACGCAAAATCTGACCAATTTCGACAATAACCCGACCCATTACACGAGCTACGCCAATTACGTCTCCGCCTATAAAACCTACTCCGCCGCATTGGCGACATATCTCAAGACCTACTATGGTATATATAGCCAAGCGCCGGTCAACAGCAGCGTCGATCCGAGGACCTATCCTTCGACCATTCTCGCGCCCATACCGCCGGTCTACGGCAGTGTCTATTCCGGCGGCGCGACCGAGACCGCATCGCAATTCACCACCGACTATGTGACCAACTACGCCACGGGAACATCTTCCGCGTACTACAATTTTATACTTTTTTACAACGGCAACAAGGTCGAGCCGGGCAATGTGACCGGCAGCGCCGCGAATACGACCGGCAAGACCGCCCTGTGGCTCGCCGTTCTGCCCTATCTTCCCACCACCTCGGAAACGCCGCCGATCGTCCTCGCCTCGAGTGCCCAGCCGGGCCCCGCCAACGCCATCGCCAATAATCCCGCCAGCAATGTCACGACGGATAGTTTGGGCAATGCGGTGACGATCAAGGATTACAACACGACGTCGGCGGCGAGCCTGATGCCGGCGAGCTTCGGGGCCAGCTCGTCCTATGATTTCGTCGCTGGCGCCTATTTCGGTGTGGGCGGCGCCTCCTCCGTCGATCCCAACGCAGTCGTCGCGCTGAGCGGCGCGATCGACCCCAAGGCGCCGACCGCCAGCATCGTGATCAACGGCCACACCTCCTATACGGACCCGCTCGACACGACGAAGACGATCTCCATACCGACGATCGTGCGGACCGGCACGGGATCGATCACGCTGACGGCGGCCGGCAATGTCGAGTTCACCGATCCGATCGTTCAAGGCGCCGTCTATACGGCCGGCGCCGCAACGACGACGCCCGCCGACTATAATGCGCCGACCCTGGCGAGCGCCTATAACGCCAATCCCAACGGGCTGGTCTCGACGCCGGCCTGGGGGACAGGCGGTGGATCGATCACCGTCGTGGCGGGAGGCTCCATCATCGGCGTCGCCGCGGCGACCGAGAGCGAGACTTGGGCCGACTGGCTCATTCATTACGGCTCGTCGGACGGCGACAGCACGCCCTTCTCCGGCTGCGCGGCGACCGGCGCCACCGCCTGCCAGACGGCGGCCTGGGTCAATTATGCGACCTTCTTCCAGAATTTCGGCGCGCTCGGCGGCGGCGACATCACGCTGCGGGCCGGACGCGACATCACCGATATTTCCGCCTCCCTGCCGGAGACGATGGTCGTCGCCGGAGGCTTCACCGCCGCCGATCCGGCTCACGCCATTTATTACGGCGGCGGCAATCTGCTCGTGCAGGCGGGCGGGAATCTCAATTCCAGCGCCTTTCTGGTCGGGAGCGGCGCGGGCCTCATCGAGGTCGGCGGCAATGTGCAGCAGACCGCCGACAATCCGATCACCAGCGCGAAGGACGCGGCGCCCTATCCGCTGCTGCTCGCCGCGCAGGACGGCTATATTTCCGTCATCGCCAAGGGTGATCTAACGCTCGGCGCGCTGCTCGATCCGACGACGACTTTAGAAAATGGCGTTGGTAATGACTATGTGCAGAGCCTGACTCCCGGCCAAGCCAACTATCGGCCTGGCTCCGGCCTAGCGAACGTCTTCACCAGCTATGGCGCGCAGGCGGGTCTCTCACTCACCAGCATTACGGGCGATGTGAAGGCGGTGACAGTGGCGGCCGTCGGGCTCTTCCCGTCCCTCCTGTTGCCGCCGCGCCTCGAGATCGCGGCGTTGCAGGGCGATATCACTGGCCGCGGAGGGACGATCCTCGCCTATCCCACCGACAGCCTGGGACATAACACAGCGAGCTTGACGCTCGCGGCGGCGGGCTCGATCAATATCGATCTTACCGTGGGCGCTCCGACGCCGAGGGCGATCGACAGCAGTGTCGGCGGATACGTCAATCCGCTCGGCGTCTCCTTCTACACGCTCGCTTCGACGGAGCTGACGAACAGCGCGCCGATCCTTGTCAGCGCAGGCATGAACCTCGACGGGTCCCTCACCGTCGAACGGCCGGCGCAGATTCTCGCGGGCCACGACATAGGCGACACGCAGTTCACCTTCACCGGCCTTAATTTCACCGATGCGGATGTGACGAGCGTCGTCGCCGGCCGTGATCTCTCGGGCCAATATTATCTCTACGGCCCGGGCGCGCTCCTCCTCGAGGCCGGCCGCAATATTCGCAAGCCGCTGGGAAGCAGCGGTTTTGCCTCCTTCAGCGTCAACACGATCGGCAATGGCTCGGGCGGCGGGAGAGCCGCCGGCCAGCTCGCGACGCTGAAGAGCTATCTGCCGGAAGATGGCGCGGACATCACCATGCTCTATGGGATCGCCAAGGGCGTCGATTACGCCTCGGCGATATCGGCCTATGTCGATCCCGCCTCGGCGGGAACGAGCGGCATAGACTTCCTCTCCTTCATCGCCGCCAGCCTCGGCCAGTCGCGCGATCGGGCCTGGGCGAGCTTCCAGACTCTCGACGAGACGCATCAGCATCTCCTCGTCGACAAGGCCTTCCTGCAATTCCTCACGCAGGTGGTGACGGATTATCGCAATTCCTCGAGCGACTATTACGGCAAATATGGCCGCGCCTATGAGGCGATTGGAACGCTGTTCCCGAATGGACTCGGCTATGCGAACGACGGCAGCGGCGGCTCCGATCTTTCGGCGATCGGAAGGCTGGTCATGCCCTTCTCGCTGGTCGAGACGCAGGCCGGCGGCGACATCAATATCATCGGACCCAATGGCGGCATTCGCGTCGGCTCGGCCGGCCGCGATACGCTGAAGCCCAATCAGGAAGGCATATTGACTTTGCGCGGCGGCTCGATCCGCATCTACACGGACCAGACCGTGCTCTTGAACCAGAGCCGCATCATGACGCAGCAGGGCGGCAATGTGGAGATATTCAGTGGGAATGGCGACATAAGCGCGGGCTCGGGGCCGAAGACCTATGTCGCCAATCCGGTGCTGAGCGAGGTCTGCAACTACATCGCCGGCTATTGCTCGGTCAATCCGCAAGGCCTCGTGACTGGCGCGGGCATCGGCGCCATCGTCACCCTGCCGACGCAGGACCCGAGCCTTTCCAACGCTTTCCTCTCCGCGCCGAAGGGCACGGTGGATCTGGGCGCGGCGGGCGTGCGGGCCGCCGGCAATCTCACCATTGTCGCGCAACATGTCGCCAACGCCTATAATGCGCAGGTCGGCGGAAGCGTCTCTGGCCTGACGACGGTGACGACGGGGCCGAATGTCGGCGCGCTGACCTCGGCCTCCAACACAGCGGGCGCGGCGGCCAAGGCGGTGGCGACGCCGCAGGCTGGCGCCGGAGGCTCCGACACGCCCTCGATCATCACCGTCGAGGTGCTGGGCTATGGCGGCTCCGATCACGGAGACACTCCGGCGGGCGGCGGCGCGAGCGTGACGCCGACGAGCGCCGGCTCGGGTTCGCCGGAGACGCCGCCGCCAGCGAATGGCGCCAGCTCGCAGAGCGACAGGGCGCGGCGCTCGAGGTGAGCCGCGCGGCGTCGATCCGAACCCGGATCGACCCGCCAACGCGCACGCGGCTCCGAGCGAGCGTGAAGGCTCGCTTGTCGAAGCATGAGAATGCAGGGCATGAGAAGAGGCGAGAAGCCGCTCGCCTGATCGGGAGCAGGCCGGCGCGATCGACCGAATCTCTCTAAAGCGTTCCTTTGCTAATCGAAAAACATGCTGCCGGCGACATCTCGTCTAACAGGCAAGGGCCGGCTCGCCGCGCCGAAAGCGGAGACGGTCGAAAACGCGATCGCCGGAAAGAATCCCGTCGCAAAAAAAAAACCGGGCGCGCCTTTCGGCGCGTCCGGCGGTTCGATCGAGATCGATAGTTTTTATTGCGCGCCGGTTCCGCTCACGCTCGCGCAACCGTCGATGAAGAACCCGTCATAGGCGGTGATCGTCGCCGAGCTGGTCGCCGTTCCGAGATAGGTGTCGCCGATTTTCTGGGCCCAGCTGCCGGCCCCAGTCGACAGAGCCTTGAAGCCGTTGTTGGCGGTGATCGTCGCGGCGTTGCCCGCCGTCAGACCATAGTGCCACTTCAGATAGCCCAGAAGATCGGAAACGCGGGTCGCGGCGGGAGTGGAATCCCGGCCGTCGCCGTAACAGCTATAGACATAGAGATAGGCCGTGCCGACCAGGGAATAAGCACCCGTCGCCGGCGCCAGCGGGAGCTTCGAGCGACCGGTGATGTCGACCCACACGCCGGTGCCCGGCAGATAGGTGGTCGCCGGGAAGGTCTGAGCATAGACGTTCCAGTCGGCGAAGTTCGCGCTGGCCGGCAGCGAGAGAACTCCCCAAGCCGCGTCGGCGCTCGTCGGCGTCGCCGCGATGAAGTTGGTCGACGACACGCCGGGGTGGGTGACGCCGGCCGAACGCTGATAATCGTTCTGCAGGCTGGCGGCGTGCGGGATCGTCGTCGCGGTGGACGGATTATAGGGCGCGACGAAGTCGTTGCTCAGATAGCCGATATAGCCGTAGTTCGCCGAGGTGTTGCCGATCGCCGCCGCGACCGCATCGCTGCCGTCGGCGCCAGTCGTGTTGAGGCTGCGGCCATAGGCCGTCACTTTGTTGATGAGCTGCGTGAAGTTGTTGTTCGGCAGGGCGCTCGTCGAGAAGATCGACACATAGCCGTAAGTGTTGCTCGGGTCGAGCAGCGGGCAGACCGTCTTCAGATAGTTGGTGAAGATGAAGCTGGTGCCGCTGCCGTCCGAACGATAGACGATTTTGATCTGCTTGCTGGCGCTGGCGTAGGCCGTGCCGCCGCCCGTGCCCGGCGTGCCGGCCGTGCTGGCGGCGTGCCAGGTGTTGGCGTCGGCGAAGCCTTCAGTGCCCGCCACGCCAGTGCTCGAGAGCGTCGGGATGGTGGCGGTGGAGTTCCAATCCGTCACGAGGCCCGAGAAGATCGCGCAGACCTGCGCGGTCGAGAGCTGGATGCGTCCGCCCGCGGCCGTGGTGGAGAACTGCGACTTGATGGTCCAGGTCGTTCCGCCGGCCGTCGTCGTGCCCGTGGACTGATCGACCGCCGGCAGATTGACGGCGATGGCGACCGGCGCCTCGAACAGCGGCAGCTGGATCGGATCACCGACGTCGGCCGTGGGGAAGCTCGTCGAGCCATTGGCCGCCGTCGTGTGGTTGATCTGGTCCCAGAGATAGACGGTGGTGGTGTAGCCGCTCACGAAATTCGAGGGGAGCGGAGAATCGCTCGCGCCGAAGTCGATGCGCGGATAGGGGTAGGAGGTGAAGCCGAGGGTGTAGTCGGGGTTGGCGGCCGGATCCAGGCCGGCGCCGCGGAAGCCCTGCGACGGGTCGTTGGAGATATACACGCGCTGGCCCGAGCCGCTGCCGATGCCGGCGTAGAGGAGGAGAACGCTCGAGCTAGAAGCGGTGTAGTAATCGGCGCTGAGCTGGCGCTCCGCGAGCGAGGCGAGCGTGCTGCCGCCGCCGAAGATGCCGTCGGTGGCGAGGGCCGGCTGGGCGCCGATCAACGCGAGGGTCGAAAGCGCGAGAGCCGAGCTTCCGTTACGCAGAGCTTTGCTGAAAGAAAGAGCAGACATGTGCTTCTCCTAATGGATCATCGCGTAGGGCTGCGCGAAAGGGTCGGCCCCCACAGAGGGGGGCCGCCCGATCCCTGTTCAAAAATGACGTTCTCGTTACAGTTGTCCGACAAGTAGATGATATAGAGGCGTAGTTGATACTTAGTACGCTTGGCCTCTTTTCTCGTCCTTTGTCGCTATTGCGCCGCCTTACACCCTATAGACGGCCAAATCCGGTCGATCGCGAAGAAAAAAATTGCGGATTTTTTGGCAAAAAGGAGTCGCTGCGAACGCAGAGCCTCTTTATATTTCGTCGGTCATTCGATTGATTGATCTCCCGGGAGATTTGTGAAATGGCCGAAACTCCAGGCTTTTTCCAGCCGCCGACCTATCGCGCGCAGGCGCGCATGGAACTCGGGGCCTTTCGTCCCGTCACGCCCGCCGCCGGCAACGAGGTCGTCGCGCCGACGCCGCCCCCGCAGCTCGCGCGCGCGCGCAAGCAATATGCGCGCGGCGTCGAACATGCGCGCGCTGACCGCTGGCGCGAGGCGCTGCGGTTTTTCGAGGAGGCCGCGCGCTGCGCGCCCGATCAGCCGAACTATCATTATGTGCATGGCGTCGCTCTATGTCGCCATGATCGGTTCGACGAGGCGATCGGCGCGTTTCAGCTCGAATTGAAAGTGACGCCGGAACATGCGCCCTCCTTGACCGAGATCGGCACCTGCCTCGCGCGGACGGGGCGCACCCGGCAGGGCATTCCCTTTTTGCAGAGGGGCCTCGCGCGAATTCCCCATCTGCCGCTGGCGCAATTCAGCCTCGGCCTCGCGCTGCTGACCGAGCGTCGGCCCAAGGACGCGATCATCGCCCTGAGTTCCGCGTTGACCTACGACGGCGCCTATGCGGACGCCTATCGCATGCGCGGCCTCGCCCTCACGATGGAGGGCGAGCACGACAAGGCCGTCGACGATCTGCAAGCGGCCGCCGCGCTGGACAGCAAGAACCATCGCGCGCTTCTCGATCTCGGCATGAGCCTCGGCGCGAATGCGCGAGAGCAGCAGGCGGCGCGCCTGTTCGAGATGGCGGCGAAAGTGGCGCCGGATATCGCGCTGCCGCAATATGTCTATGGCAATTTCCTGATCAATCATCGTTTCTTCGAGGCCGGTCTCCGATATGTCGATCGCGCCATCGAGCTCGATCCTCTGCAAGCCGAGCCCTATGTCGGCCGCGGCTTCGGCCTGCTCGGACAGGGGCGCATCGACGAGGCGGTCGCGGCCTATCGGCGGGCCGGAGAGCTCAAGCCGGAGAGCGCTCAAATCGCCGGAACGCTGCTGTTTGCTCTGCAGCATTATCCGGGCGTCACCAAGCAGGACCTGCTCGATGCGCATAAGAGATGGGCGGCGCTCTACCGTCCGGCGGCGCCGCGCGACAAGGTCGCTTTCAGCAATGATCCCGATCCAGCGCGCAAGCCCCGTCTCGGCCTCGTCTCCGCCGACATGCACCGCCATGCGGCGGCCTTCCTGACGCTGCGCGCCTTCGAGCAGCTCGCGGCCCTCGGCTATGAGATTTTCTGCTACAAGACCGACAGGAAGCGCGAGGACGATGATTTCAGCGAGCGCTTCAAGGCCGCGGGCAAATTCTGGCGCGACGTCTCCGACCTCGACGATGCGGCTTTCGCCGCGCTGGTCGAGGAGCACAAAATCGACATTCTCTTCGATCTCGCCGGACATACCGCCGGCAATCGCCTCTCCGTCTTCGCGCAACGCGCGGCGCCGATTCAATTGAGCTGGGCAGGCTATGTCGGCACCATCGGTCTCGACACCTATGACGGCGTGATCGCCGATCCGGTCGAGATTCCGCCGCAGGACGATGAATTCTACGCCGAGCCTGTCATTCGCCTGCCCGATTGTTACGTCTGCTATCATCCGCCGACCAATGCGCCGGATGTGGCGCCGCTTCCGGCGCTGGAAAAGGGCGCGATCACCTTCGGCTGCTTCAATCGTCCGGCCAAGATCAATTCCGAGGTCGGGCGCGCCTGGGCGCGCATCGTCGAGCAGTTGCCCGGCGCGCGCATCCTCATGGTCTATGGCGGTCTGAACGAGAGCGCCACGCAGAAGGCGCTCTACGACGTTCTCGAGAAGGGTGGCCTGTCGCGCGAGCATGTCGAGCTCGTCGGCGGCGCCGAGCAGCCCATATTGCTCGACGCCTACGCAAACAGGGTGGACCTGGCGCTCGATCCGTTTCCCTATTCTGGCGGCGTCACGACGCTCGAAGCCATGTGGATGGGCGTGCCGACGGTCACTTTCGTCGGCGACACTTTCGCCGGCCGCCATTCGGCGACGCATCTTTCGGCTGCGGGCCTCGCGGACTTCTGCACATATTCGATCGACGATTATGTGGCGCTCGCCGTCGATTGGGCGAAGCGGCCTCAGGATCTCGCGGCCTTGCGCGCCGGCCTGCGCGACAAGGTCGCGGCCTCGCCGCTGAATGATCCGGTCCGTTTCGGACAGAATCTCTCGAACGAATTGTCTCGTCTCTGGACGCAATGGAGCAATCAGCGCCGCGCGCGCGATGCAGCCGGCGTGGGCGCGACCGCATGAGCGCGGTCGTGGCGAGTCCGCTTTTTCAATGCAATCGAATTGTATTCGGGTGAACGACATGACGCAGCAGAATATTCCCGGCGCGCGGCATCCGGACTATATCCGCGCCATTCTCGATCGCGCCGTAAAGATGATCGCGGAGGGCCGGCTGGAGAGCGCCGAGGTGCTTCTCGCGACATTGAGCGAAGAGCCGAGCGCCCGCGAGGTGACGGCCCATCTGCGCGGCGTCATCGCGGCCAGGCTCATGGAGAAGTCCGCGGCGCAGCTCTTCTTCAAAGCGGCTCTCGAGGCCAATCCCCGCAATGCGGAGGCGCATGCGCAGCTCGGCCTGTTGCTGCTCGACGAACGGCCGGTCGCGGCGGCCGCGGCCTTCGCGGCGGCGCTCGCGCTCGATGCGCGCAATCCCGATTGGCATGTAGCGCTCGCCGTCGCATTTCATCGTTTGGGCTTCGTCGATCGCGCGAAGGACAATATCGCGGACGCGCTGGTCCTCTCGCCCGATCATGCGGAGGCTTCGACCCGCGCCGCGGCCATCGAGGCGGAGACGGAAGAGAGGCGCGAGATCGAAGATCTGTCGCCCGAGGACGAGGCGATCCTCTGCGACGCGCTCTTCGCAGAGGGAACGCGGCGCCAGCGCGATGGCGATCTGGCGCGCGCCGCGGTCATTTTCGAGTGCGTCCTGAAACGCGCGCCGACGCATGCCTTCGCTCTCTGCAATCTAGGCGCGCTCCGCCGCGTCTCGGGCGATCTGCGCCGATCCGTGGAGCTGCTGGAGCAGGCGATTGCCGCCGATCCAAAGCTCGTGCCCGCGCGTCTCGCGCTCGCCGAGACCTACGTCGCCGCTGGCCGGGAGCAGGAGGCGCGTGCGCAATTCGAGATAGCGATCGAGGTGGGGCCGCGGAACGCCGATGCGCGCGCCGCCTATGCGATGGCTTTGCAACGAACGGGCGCGCCGAAAGAATCGATCCCGCATTTTCACCACGCCATTCTTCTCGATCAGAATCGACCGGCCGAATTCTATGCGGCGCTCGGCACGGCGCTCGAAGCCATGGGCATGCGCGATCGTGCAGAAATCGCGCTCCGACACGCCGCGGCTTTGGCGAAAACGTCATAGGAGGCGCTCGGCGTCGGCGGAAACAACTCGGGCGGCGCCAAATTGAGAAAGGGGAACGGGCAGGCGTCCTCGTAGGCGCATGTCCGCTCGAGCCCGCTCATGTCCTCCAAGTCGCGCATCTGCTCGAAAATCGGACGAAGGCCGCGTAACAGACGCGCGCCGGTTTTCTCTCCCATCTGCGCGAGAGCCGAGAGCGGCGCGAGAACGATCGATCGACGAACGAAGCGCCGCCGTTCGACTCGCGCTCATATGTCTTCGGGGCGTGTGTCTTTGAAGCATGTGTCTTGGGGGCGCGAATCGCTGTCTTCAGGACGAAAATCACGCAAATTCGAATCGCTTCCGTCGTCGAGCCCTCTCACCTCTGCGTTCCCATTTACGTCACCGGGAGAACTGGGGGATATCCGACTTCGTCGCGCCGGCATACGTATGCCGATGTCGCGATCGAGGTGCTTCGCGCAATGGATCAGCGCCAGCTTCAATTCCGCTTGAATCGTGCGCTTCGTCACGCCGAAACGCTTTGCGAGATCGGAGGAAGGAACTTCGTCGATGGAGACAGCGAGCAATATGTCGCGTCGCCGCTGCGGCATTTCCATCATGCCGCGTTTCAGCGCCTCGATCTCGGAGCGCGCTTCGACGATGCGCTCCGGATCCGGCGCGTCGTCGACGATATTCAGGAAGAATTCTGATTCCGGCGGGCCGCCGAGCAATTCGGCTCGACGCCGATCCGCGGCGAGCCGCGTGGCGACGCGGAGAAGATAGGCCTTCGGCCGCTTGATCGGACCGATCTCGACGCTCGAATGCAGCCGCAAGAACGTGTCCTGCAGGGCGTCCGCCGCGATATCCGTCGAGCCCAGTCGACGCGATAGGCGCCGCTTGAGATCTTCATATCCCGTAAGAAGCAAATTGATCAGAGTCGCGCGGCTGGTTTCGATCGTCATCGAACACGCTCCGCTTCCATCGTGGCTGCGCGCCTCGACGTCTCGAATATGCGCATGCGGATAGGTCGAGCTGATGACCCGGCAATGACAGACGCGCGATTTTTGCCGATTTGATGGAATTTCGTTCGCGAGCACAAGGCCGCCGCCGATACGACGCCGACGCGTCCGGCTCAGGGAACGCCTTAATCGGATGAAAGGCGTCGTTTATTTGCGGATACGACGAGCGGGCGACGGCTCGGAGGCGGGCGCGACGGCCGCCACGCTGCGCATCGACTCGAGCCGCGAGCGGAATTCCTCCGAGACGCCTTGCGCGTCGAAGCCGTTGCGAATGATCTGAGGCTTGACGAAGACGATGATTTCCTGCCGGCTTTTGGACTTGTCCGTATTGCCGAACAGATCGCCGAGATAGGTGATGCGGCGTAGAATCGGGAGGCCGTCCAATGTGCTGTTATCCTGCTCGCTGATCATGCCTCCGAGCATCACAGTCTGGCCGCTCGTTACCGAAATAGTCGAATGCACGCGTCGTTGGGAGATGGTCGGCGTCAGGCTAGTGCTCGTCGCATTGGAAATCTCTTGTTCGACTTCGAGCTGAATCGTCCCATTGCCGTGGACATGCGGCCAGACCTTCAAGATCACGCCGGTGTCGCGCATCTGAAAGGAATTGACGACAGTGTTGGCGTTCGTGAGGATATTCGCCGTGCCGGTCGAAATCGGGATTTCCTGGCCCACCTGGAGAAGCGCTGGTTGATTGTCCGCGACGACGAGCGAAGGCGCCGACAGAACCTTGACGCTGGTGAGCGTCGAAAGCGCATTCAAAATGAGGTGAGGTCGCGCCTCCGGACCGAGCACCAGATTGAAGCCGGGAAGGACGCGCTGGAGGACGAGGTTCGAAACGACGCTCGCGGTGGAGGAGCTGGACGTCGTGTCGGACGACGACGAGCTCGAGGTCGATGTCGAGGAGGCGGACGAATTGGCCTGCGACGCATTGGCTCTGGTGGCGTTGCCGAGATAATATTGCACCCCATATTGCAGCTGGTCCGTCAGCGAGACTTCGGCGACCGTCGCCTCTATGGCCACCTGCATTTGTGGCCTGTCGAGCTCGCGCAGCGAGCGTTCGATGACACGATAGTCGTCCTGGTTGGAGTAGACGATAATCGAATTATTGCTGCTGTCGGCCGTGATGCGGACATTTTGAAAAACACCGCGGGGTAGGCTGCCGGGCGAGGAAGCATCGTTTTTGGTCTCTGCGTCGGCCTCCTTCTTCTCGTTGAAATTCTCGAAGGCGGCGGCGATCTGGCCGCCACCCTGGCCTGCGCCTGCGCCGCTGGCTTGGCGCGCGTTAGAGCTGTTGGCGTTGTTGCTGTTGCCGAAAGCGCTACCTGAGGACACAGAGTCGAGCTTGGATTGAGCCGCGCTCGCGCCTGGAGCGATCTGGCTGGTCGCGGTATCGCTCGTCGACGACCCCGCGCCCTTGCCAACGAAAATCTCATTGAGAATTTTGGCGATTTTGGTGGCGTTGCCATTTTCGAGACGATAGATGCGCACTGTCGTGCCGGTCATGTCCGAACGATCGAGACGCCGCACCCATAGCGTGACGCGCTCCAGCATTCGCGGACTTTGCGTCATCGCCATAACGGCGTTCATGCGCGAAATGGGTTGGAATTTCACCGCGCCGGCGCCTTGCGCGCCTTCCCCCGTCTCGAAAATCTGCTCGAGCTCGCGGACGAGCGTCGCTGGCGACGTCGATTTCAGGGGATAGACGCCGACGGATTGGTTGCGCATCCACTCGACGTCGAGGCCAGCGATCATGCTCAGGACCGCGTGTCGCTCGTTCGTCGAGCCTTGCACCAGGATGAAATTGCGGGCCGAGTCGGCGCGAATCATGTTGGGGCGGCTCACGAAATTTTCGGCCGCCTTTACCACCGCGGCTGCGGACGTATAGCGCAGCGGGACGATGGTGACGCCAAATCCCAGCTGATCCGCGCCGAATGTGACTGGGCCAGTGCCATTGGCCTCGTTGATCGGCATGATGCGGATGACGTCGTGGTCGCGCACGAGCGCCGCATTGGACATTCGTAGAGCGCTCTCCAATGCGGGCAGAACGTCCTTGCGCGCGATCGGGGCTGCTGCGACGAGCGTTATCGGCGTCGTGATGCGCGCGTCGACGACGAAATTCAGTCCCAAGGCGTCGCCGAGCAGGGCCTTTGCGACAGTCTGGACATCTGCCTGATCGAAGTTGATCTCGACGCCGTCGCCGCGTTCGGTCGCGCCGGAGGCCGGCGATGCGGAGGCCATCGGCTCGGCGGCCTTCGTCGCTCCCTTTTGGGCCGGAAAGAGCATCGGTGGTTTTTGCGACTCTCGCCGAGAGTAATCGGCGAGAAGCGGAAAGCGTGCGGTCAAATCGGCGAGTCGGATGGAGTCGACGCTGTCGCCCGGGCCGACGCCGGTCAATTGTTCGGGCGATGAGCAAGATTGCAGCAGGCCCTGGGACATCGTCAGGGCCGCTGCGACCAGCCAGCGCCGGGCCGCGGAAGAAAATGAACCGGCGCTCCGGCGCTTGGTACGACAAAACACAACGCGACTCCGATCGACAAATTCGACTACCAATAAACTTGCGCTTTCGCTGACGTTGCAATGCAATCGCACGCTTGTGTGACAGAGGGGCAACGAAACCGTGGCCGGAGTCTGGCGTCTGACCGCGCGGCTGTCATGCCGCCGTCAAAACTCGAGGCTCTACTTGAGCGTATTGCTCGATGCACTGACTTCGGCGGTCTTTCATGTCTCAAATTGCATTTTTCGAGCATCTTTCCCGAAAGGGCGTCGTGCGTGAGGCCGAGGCGCTCGAAAGCGCGCGCGGTCGCGACATGGCCGGCGAGATAGACTGGGCGAGCCTCACCCGTTTGACTCCTTCCGACTTCGCTGACGAACTCGCTGATTTCTACGCCTGCGCGCGTATCAAGCGCGGCGAGCTCCCGGCCGATGATTTCGCCGGTGGGCGTCTCTCGCGTCGTTTTTTGAAGGACGAGCGTCTCTTTCCCTTCGCGGACGACGACGGCGGTCTTCTGTTGGCCGTCGCCGCGCCAGTGGAGGAGGAGACGCTGCTCGCCATCGAGACCGCGCTGGAGCGCAAGGCAAGAATCGCGGTGGCGACCGCAGACGAGATCGACGCCGCGCTCGCGGCGGCATGCGGGCAAGAGCAGGCGGCGTCCGCGACGGAGATCGCCGAGGCCGGCTCCGACGATCTCGACGATCTGCGCGATCTCGCGCGCGGCGCGCCCGTGGTGCGCGCTCTCGACGATCTGTTGCGACTCGCTGTAGAGCAGCGCGCCACGGATCTGCATATCGAGCCCTTCGCCGGAACATTGCAGGCGCGATTGCGCATCGACGGGCTCTTGAAAGCGACGCCGGCGCCGCCGATGAGCATGGCCAAGGGGCTGCTCTCCCGCCTCAAGATCATGGCCGGGCTCAACATCACGGAGCGGCGCCTGCCGCAAGACGGGCGTGCGCGCATCGTCGTCGCCGGCGCCGAGATCGATCTTCGCGTCGCGACGATGCCGACCCTCTATGGGGAGGGCGCCGTCATCCGTCTGCTACGCAAGGGCTCGGGCGTCGTCGCGCTCGATCAGATCGGCTTGTCGCAGCGCGACGGCGATATATTGAAGCGAAATCTCCAGGCGCCATTCGGCATGATCATCGTGACCGGGCCGACCGGCTCCGGCAAGACGACGACGCTCGCCGCCTCGCTCGCCGAGATCAACGAGCCGACGCGGAAAATTCTGACGATCGAGGATCCGGTCGAATATCAGGTTCCCGGCGTCAATCAGACGCAGGTCCATCCCGGTATCGGGTTGACCTTCGCGATAGCGCTGCGCGCCTTTCTGCGCCAGGACCCCGACGTCATCATGGTTGGCGAGATGCGCGACGCCGAGACGGCGCATATCGGCGTCCACGCCGCGCTCACCGGCCATCTCGTGCTCACGACGCTGCACACCAATACGGCGGCGGGCGCGATCACCCGTCTCATCGACATGGGCGTCGAGAGCTTTCTGCTCGCCTCGAGCGTTCGCGCGATCATCGGCCAGCGCCTCGTGCGCATCCTCTGTCCAGATTGCAAGCAGCCGCATCTCTTGACGGCGCAGGATATTGCGGAGGACGCGCGCTATGCTTCGCTCGGCTTTGTGGAAGGCGAGACGCTGCACCGTCCCAAAGGTTGCGAATGGTGCAATTACACCGGCTTCCGCGGCCGCCGCGGCGTGTTCGAGGTCATCGAGGCCTCCCCCACGCTGCGCGCGGCGATCGGACCCAAGACCGATGCGAGCGAGCTCGAGGCGGTCGCGCGCGGCGAAGGCATGACGTCCATGGCGCAAGACGGCGTCGCCAAATGCCGCGCCGGTCTCACCACCATCGACGAAGTCTTCCGCGTCACCATGAGCATGTAAGCCTATGCCGCAGTTTCGTTATCGCGCAGTGACGTCGGCCGGAGAGGTGGTCTCGGGCGAAGTCGAGGCCCCGACTCGCGAGGAAGTGCTTCGTCGCATCGAATATCTCGGCCATATGCCCATAGAGGCGGAGCTCGCGGCCAAAGGGCGGCTCACTGCGCTTTCGGGGGGCGTCCAACCTCCGCCGCCGCGCGACGTCACGATCTTCCTTCGGCAATTGGCGCTGCTGATCGGCTCTCGCCTGACTTTGGAAGCGGGGCTGCAAACGCTGGCGGAGGACGCGAGCAAGCCGATGATGCGTTTCGCGGAGGCGCTTCGCGCGACGATTTCCGCGGGCGATAGTTTCGCCGAGGCGCTCGAGCGTCATCCCGCGATCATCGAACCGGCTTATGTCGCCATGGTGCGGGCGGGCGAGGCGTCGGGCCGGCTGGAGCCCGTGCTGCGCGCCATCGTCGAGGATCGCGCCCGCAAGGAGCTGCTCGGCGAACGGATCAATTCCGCCATTCGCTATCCTTTGTTTCTCATCGGTTCGGCTATTCTCATCCTGTTTTTTTTCCTGGTGTATGTCGTGCCGCAATTCGAGCCTGTCTTCAAAGACATCGGGGATCGTCTCAACGGCGGCGCGGCCTTTGTGCTGGCGGCTTCGGCGTGGCTGCACGCCAATCTCTATTCATTCCTCGCCGGGTGCGCGGCCTCGGCCTTTTTTCTCTGGCTGATCTTCAGCCGAAAAGAAGCGCGCGTCCGGGCGATCACGGTTCTTGCGAGAGCGCCGGGCGTCGCCGGGCCGATGCGAGACGCACGTACGACGCGCCTCATCAGCGCTCTCGGTCTTCTCGTCGGCAATGGCGTGCCACTGCCGACGGCGTTGAAAATCCTGCGCGACATCGTCGCGGATCCGGCGGCGATCGCCGCGATCGACAAAGTGCTCGCGCAGGTGCGCAGCGGTCGGCGCTTCGCGGAGGCGCTCGCCGAGACGGACTTGCTGCCTTCGCTCGCCGTCCGAATGTTGCGCGTTGGCGAGGAGACCGGCGATCTCGCCTCGATCGCCGCCCATGCGGCGCAGTTCTACGAGCATAGGCTAAACCTCGGCCTCGACCGTCTCATGGGAGCGATCGGGCCGATCGCCATTATTTTCGTCAGCGTCATTGTCGGCGCGCTCGTCGTCTCCATCATGAGCGCGCTTCTCAGCATAACGGAGCTCGCCCTATGAAGAGAATGTGTCCTCCTGAGCGCGCGGAACGCCTGCTTCGCGCTGCGAGTCCCGGCTATACTCTCGTCGAGATGCTCGTCGTGCTGACGATCATCAGCCTCATTCTCGGACTCGTCGGGCCGCGCGTGCTGAATTATCTCGGCGAGTCGCGTGTCAAGACGGCGAAGCTTCAGATCGAGAGCTTCGCCTCCGCGCTCGATCTCTTCTATATCGACGCCGGTCGCTATCCGTCTGCTTCAGAAGGGCTCGCGGCTCTCGTCCAGCGTCCGAGCGACGTCGACGTGTGGAGCGGGCCATATGTGAAAGGCGGGCGCGTTCCCAATGATCCCTGGGGCAAGCCTTATCAATATCGCTTCCCGGTCGACCATAATCCGCCTTACGAAATCATGTCCTTGGGCTCTGACGGCCAGGAGGGCGGCGTCGGAACCGCGGCCGATATTTCGAACATAGAACATCCCAATGTCGCCAATGCGGACCATTGAGCGGCGGGCCGGTTTCACGCTGATCGAGATGATGGCGGTAATGATGATCATCGCCCTGATTTCGGCTCTCGCCGTGACGCTGGCGCCGGCGTCTGGCCGGGCGCGGCTGAAGGCGCTGGCGATCGACGTGGCGGCGCTGCTGCGGCGCGAGCGGCTCGGCGCGATGATGAGCGGCAGGCCCCGTCATGTGGCGCTGGACGGCGAGAAGCGCGCGTTGCTGGGCGAGAGCGGCGGCTCGGTGCGCGTCCCCGCCGATGTCGCAGTGGCGCTGCTCGGCGTCGACGGCGGCGCGGGCTCGTTGCGGCCGGTGGTCCGCTTCGAGCCGGATGGCGCGTCCACGGGCGCGGCGCTCGCCTTCGAGCGGGAAAGCGTCCGCTATGAGGTGCGCATCGACTGGTTCACCGGCGGCGTGTCGATCCATGCGCCGTGACGCGAAGCGCCTGCGCGCGGGCTTCACGCTCATCGAGGCGCTGGTCGCTCTCGCTGTGCTCGTCGCCTTCGCCGGCGCGCTCGGCCCGCATCTTTTTCAAGGGCGGCGCATTCTGGCGAGCGGCAAGGGGCGGGTGAACGCGGCGCTTCTGTTGCGCTCACTCATCGAGGCGCCTTTCGACCGCGAGGGCGGCGCAAAAACGCAGGATGGCGAGACCGGCGGCTTTCGCTGGCGGATCGACGCAAAGCCGATCTTTCTCGACACGCCGGTCTTCGACGATCCGGCTCCTCGAAAGGACGAGAAAGCGAAGGAAAAGGACGAGAGTGACGCGCCGAAATGGGCGGCCTATCGGGTCGCGGCGCGCGTCTCCTGGGGGGAGGGCCAGTCGATCGCCGCCGAGACGATCCGTCTCGCAAAAGAGCGATAGGAGCGCATGATGGCCAGAAGCCGCTCGCTGGAGGAAAGAGGGCGTCGCGCCGGCTTCACCCTCGTGGAGACGCTGGCGGCGCTCGCCGTCGCCGCCGCCATCATCTTCGGAGCGGCGGCGCTCGTCCATCATGTGGCGCTCTATTTCGATCGCGGGGCGCTCGGCGTGAATGAGGCGGAACGTTTCGCGCTGGCGATGGATCGTCTGTCGCGCGATTTCGGCGCCGCGCGCTTCGTCGCGGGGAGCATCGAAATGCCGAAGGGCAAGGAAAAAAGGGCGGCGCCCGTCGCTTTCGAGGGCGGGCCGGGGCGCATCGTCTTCGTCACCGGGAGCGCCGTCGGCGCCCGCGCTGCGCGGGAGGAAGCGCTGACTCTCGAGGTCGAGCCGCTGCGCGACGGCGTGACGCGGCTGGTGCGCCGGCGTTCCGTCTGGCTCGGTCCGCGCGCCGGCCTTGTCGCCGAGGCGGCGGGAGACGCAGTGGCGCTGCTCGAAGGCCGATACGACATTTCATTCGACTTCGCGCGCATGGATGCACGCGGCGCGCTCGCCTGGACCGACAGATGGACGGAGGAGACGGAATTGCCGCGCGTCGTGCGCTTGCGTCTCGCCGACCCGGTGACCGGCGCCGATCTCGCCGCCGGCGCGCAATTCGTCCTATGGGCCGACGCGCCCGCCGCCTGCGCGCGCGAGGGGGGCGACTGCATGCCAGGCAAGACCGCTGCGCCGAGCGAGAAGAAAGCTTCAGAACCGGCGAAGGAACCGACATGAGAAGCGGCTCCCGCCTCGATCCGCGCCGCGGCGTCGTGCTCGTCGCCGTGTTGTGGACGATCGCGCTGCTTTCGACCCTCGCGATGGCGGCGGGGGCGGGGTTTCGCGGTTTCGCCGGCGTTCTCGCCGTCGATAGAGATCGCGTGCAGGCGGAGGCGCTGTTCACCGCGGGGTTGGAAGCCGGGGCGGACCTTCTCGCCAAATATCATGGGCGGCCGCTGAGGCCGGTGGAGACGCGCATCTCCCTTTCGACGGGCGCCGCGCGCGTGCGGCTCGGCGATGAGCTCGGCAGGATCGACATCAACAAGGCGCCGGTGGAGGTTTTCGCTTCGCTCTTCGCCGAGGTCGGCGCGCCCGACGCCAATGAGGTCGCTCGCGCCATCGTGCTGTGGCGCGACGGTCAGCTGAAGACGGCCGCTCAGAAAGAGACCGCCGAACCGCCGCCGCAGCAAGGCGAAAATCCCAGCGCGGCGAAGCCGCAGCCGGGCGAGAAGCCGCCGGAAAAGCAGGAGTTGGAGCAGGTCTTCACCAATGTCGACCAATTGGCCCAGATCCCCGCCGTGACGCCGGCCCATGTGGGCCTCGTCGCCCCCTATGTGACCGTCTTCGGCGCCGCGACGGTGAACGCCGCGACGGCGCCGCCGCAGATCCTGCGCGCCTTGCCCGAGATGACCGAGGCCAAAGTCGAGCAGCTGCTCGAAGCGCGGAGCGCTTCTCCGATCGAGCCGGCGCGGATCGAGCAGATTCTCGGGCCGGCCGCCCGCTACGCCAAGCTCGCGACCCGTTCGGTGGCGCGGCTGCGGATCACGGTCGCCCTCGCGGATGGATATGCGGCGGCGGCGGAAGCGGTCATTGTCATATTGCCGAAGGATCGACAGCCTTATCGTGTGCTCTTCTTCGAGCAGAAACCGACGCCGATCGACGCCGGCGAACGCCGATTTTTCGAGTGAAATTCATGTTCGGCGTAGATTTCCTCATTCATTGGATCGACGTGCTGGCGCAGCTCGCCGAACGTCTGCACGAGATTTGGCGCGGTCGCGGGGCCCTTCTCGTTTCCCGCGAGATCGATGGCTTTCGCCTTCGCTCCGGCGTGGACCCCGACGCGTCGGTGTTCATCGCCGCGGAGGCGGGCGCCTTTCCCGAGGAGATCCAACGCCGCGCGCGCAGCGAGATCGTGCTGCTCGAATGGCCGCAGGAGCGCATTGTGACGCGCCGCATCACGCTGCCGGAAAAGGCGCGGGAGTTCATGAGCGGCGTCGTCGACAATCGGCTCGATCGCCTGTCGCCCTGGCCGGTCGCGGAAATCGTCTACGGGCTCGCCGCCGCGCCCGGCGCGCAGCCGGGCAGCCTCGACGTGCGCGTCTCTATCGTCTCGCGCGGCGAGATCGACACGGCCTGCGCGGAACTCGCCGCGCGTGGCCTCACGGTCGACAGGGTCGTCGCGACGCAGGAAGGCGAGGCCTCCGTGGTCCTGTGGTCCCGCAATATGCGGCAGGCGGCGCAGGGCCGGGGGCGTCTGCGCCTCGCCATAGGCGGCGGCGTCGCCGCCTATGTGGCGATCTGCGCCATCGTCGGCCTCTGGGCTGCAATCTCCGCGGTCTCGCTGCAAGACGAGAATGAAACGCTGACGGCGCGCGCGCGCGCGATGCAGAAGCAGGCGCGCGCCGGCGAGGACCCGCGGATCATCGCGGCGCTCCCGCCACAGCAGCGCGCCTGGGCGCGCAAGGAAACATCGATTTCCGCCGTTCATCTCCTCGAATCGCTATCGCGCAGCCTGCCGGACGGCGCTTACCTGACAGAGCTTCGGCTCGAGGCCGATAAGCTGCGGCTCATCGGCCTCGCCGAGGACGCGCCGGCGCTGATCGCCGCATGCGAAGCCTCCGGGCCGCTGTCGCAGGTGCGCTTCTTTGCGCCGACCACGCGCGGCCCCGACGGCAGGCTGTTCACATTCAGCATAGAGGCGCGTGTCGCCGCGCGCCTCACTCCGGCGGGAGGATGATGCGATGCGGCTCGATCTTCCGATAAATCGCGAAGAAGGCGCGGCGCTCGGCGCGCTGGCGGCGCTCGTCCTCGTCTGCGGGCGGCGGCGCTGTTCGCGCTCGGTGGGCGTGGCGGCGCGGCCGAGGAGAACGCCCAGCGTCGCGACGCGCTGGCGCGGCTCGAAGCGGCGCAAAAGCGCGCCGGCGGCCCGGGAGACCGGGCTGTCGCGCCCGAGGCGGCGTTTCTCGCGGCGCCGACCGCGGCGCTCGCCGGCGCGCAATTGCAGGCCTATGTCACGCGCCTCGTCGCGGCCCAGCACGCCGCTCTGACCTCATCCAACGCCCCGCCGCCGATGGGCAAGGAGGCGGCCGACGCCGTCCAATTGCAGGCGACCTTCGACATGGAGCTCTCGGCGCTGCAGGCGCTGCTCTATGAGCTGGAGGCGGGGACGCCTTATGTCTTCGTCGAGGCGTTCTCGCTCCAGCCGCTGGACGGGGCGCGACGCGGCGGCTCGCAGCCGCTTCTGCGCGTCACCTTGAACCTTCGCGCCCATTGGCGCCGGACGGCGTCATGAGACGCTCGCCGCTCGTCGCTCTCGCCCTTCTCGCCGCCTCGCATGTCCCCGCGCAGGAGACGCCGGCCCGCGTCGACGCCAATCCGCTGGCGCGCCAGCCGCTCGAGCGTTTTGCCGCGACGCGCGACCGCCCTTTGTTCTCGCCGAGCCGCCGGCCGCCGCCGACTCCGACGGCGCATCGCGAGGCCGAGCCGCCGCCGCCCCCGCCCGAGCCGCCGACCGTCGTGCTGCTCGGCGTGCTGACCGACGCGCGAGGAACGCGCGCCTTCATCCGGCCCAATCCGATGGACAAGGTTCGCGCCGCTCGCGTCGGCGACGATATAAATGGTTGGAAAATAACACGGATAGAACCGACGCGGATCATTTTTGGGCAGGATGAGCGCAGCAAGACATTCGCCATGTTCGAGACGAGGCGCGTGACGACGAAGACCGCGCGCAAGAATGCGCAGCGCTGAACTTTCGAAAGAAATTTTACGGTGACGCTTCGGGTTTGGCTCTCGTGCATCGTCTCGTGAATAGATCGCGCCCGCATGTGGGCATATTCACGAGACGACGAGAGTCGCAATGTCGCAACACAGACGATCGCCGCTCTATAGATTGACGGAAGCTCTCGCGAAACGGCTAGGCCTTGGGCTCGTCGCGGCGAGCGCCTTGCTCCACGGGGCTGCGCCGGCGCAGGCCGCCGCCTACCACTCGGCGGACGGCGCTCCCGCCGCATGGCGGGATTACGCATTGCTCGTGGGGCGTCGGGTTCAGGACTGGCTCGGCCAGGACAGCGAGCAGACCCGCCGGCTGCGAATGTCTCTGGAAGCGCGCTCGCAGCAGAACGCCTCGTCGTCGACCATCGTGGCGCGTCTCTGGATTTTGGCGAATGGGACGGTCGAGCGCGTCGATTTGGAGGGATTCGATCCCGCGGATGCGGAGGCGTTGCGCGCGCTTTTGACGCGACAGGAGGTGGGCGCGCCGCCGCCGGCCGATATGTCGCAGCCGCTGCATTTGAAACTATCGCTGCAGGCGAAGAATTGAGCGGCGGGACGCATAGTCGGAGCGCGGCCGAAGCGCGCGCGGCTTGCCTGCTCGCCGCGGCGATGCTCGGCGCGCTCGCGGTCGCCTCGCCTCTCGCGGCCGAAGAGACGAACGATCGAGGCTCGGCGAAGGCGCCGGAACCGGCGGCGGCGCGGCCGGGCTCGCCAGCCGTCTATCGCGCGCTGGCCGAAAGCGAAGCGCGCCGCGCCGGAATGCCGGGCGAGATCGCCGACGCCGTCATGGCCGTCGAGAGCGGCTATGATCCCAGCGCCTTAGGCTCGGTCGGCGAGATCGGCCTCATGCAAGTGCTGCCCTCGACGGCGCGAGCGCTGGGATTCGATGGTCGGATGGAGCGGCTCGCCGTTCCCGAGACCAATATTCGCTATGGCGTGAAATATCTCGCGGGCGCCTGGCGGCTCGCTGGCGGCGATCTCTGCACGGCGGTCATGAAATATCGCGCAGGCCATGGAGAGACGCGCTTTTCGCATCGCTCCGTCGATTATTGCCTCGCCGTGCGGGCCAAGCTGATGGCGCGTGGCTATCCGGTCGCCGGAATCGTTCCGATCGCTACCTTCGGCGACGCGGCGCCGTCTCGACTCCGCTCGGCGCTCGTCGTCGGATGTCGTCGAAATTGCCTCGCGGCGTCTGGCCGCGCCGAGCTCGATTTCGACGCGATCAACACGCGCCTCGATCATATCGTCATACAAGCGAACGCAAACGCCGTGCGGTTGCGGTGAGGCCTCTCGTCGGCGGCCGTGGCTAAAAATCGATCGTTCGAAGGGACGAAGCATGAGATGTCTCGGTCTCGCTATTCTGATGATGCCGCTCGTCGCGCCGTGTCATGCGAACGACGTCGCGGCGCCGAATGGAGAAATCATCATCGGCGGCGCAGCGTCGCCGATGGCTGAGGCTCGAACCTGCGTCGACGTTCAAATCGGCGGCGACTTGGCTTTCGGCTGCCTCAATCGACGGCTGAGGCGCGACGTCGAGCGCGTCCGCCCGATCATCGAGGCGCCTCCCGTAGACGCTCGATCGTCCGACCTGAAGACCGGCGTCGTCAACCTGCCGGCCATACGCCAGCAGTATGGGCGGAACTTCGGAATTTCGGCTGTCCCTTACCGCGAGCCGACGGTCAGCGCCGGATCGCCGATGTTGCGACGTTGAAGTCGCTGCTCTCGCATGGACGCCGGACGCGATCCGGGCGGGGGCAATCTGAAGGGTAGAGTTGGTCATGTTGGAGAATTTTGCGCAATTCCAGAAGGTAGAAGATGGCGGCAACAAAATGCGCCATCTTTCGAACCCGCGCGCGTCCGGCCACGATCTCGTCGGCCTCTTGCCGTTGGTCAGCATAATCATCACCAATTACAATTATGGGCGATTCCTGCGCGAAGCGTTGGATTCGGTCTTCGCTCAGACTTATCCGCATATCGAATGCCTCATCGTCGACGACGCCTCGACCGACGATAGCGATATCGTCCTGGAGAGCATTCGTCGCCACGAACCGCATGTTCGCATCATATCCCACAAGGACAATCTGGGGCAGACAACCGCGTTCAGAACGGGCCTCGCGGCCAGCTCCGGCGAATACGTCGTATTTTTGGACGCCGACGATATGCTCCTTCCAGCCTTCGTCGAGACACATCTCTACGTTCATCTCTCGCTACGGATCGCGGTTGGCTTCACCTCGTCGGATATGTTCCAGTCGATCAATGGTCGCATCGTCAGATCGTCCTGGACCACCCTCAGCGATTACGTCGCGTCAGGGCGCGGATTGCGGAAAGAGCGCCTGCGTCGTATCGACACCGCCGCGAGCGACCTTTGGCCATTCGAGCACGCGCCACTCGACGATGTCGAATCTCGCGTGCACTTCGTGGGCCCGCTCAGTTCGGAGGATTGGGTCTATGCGCCGACGTCGGGGAATTGTTTCAGGCGAGACGCTCTGACGTTGCTTCTCGGCGATGGTCCTCTCATGGATCTTCGATTCCACGGAGATACTTATCTGAACAAAGGCGTGCGGCTTCTGAACGGCGCCGCGCTCATCGATGCGCCCCTCACCATTTATCGAATCCACGGCGGAAACGGATTCGCGAGCCATGCGGAACTCTGCGGAGTCCATAGCGCGGCGCCCTTCAAGGCTTTCAGGGCCGAGTATTTCGCTTGGCGCGCCGTCGTGGATCGTCTGATCGACCACGTCGACGAGCTCGCGGAGCGCCTGGGCGTGGATCGCTATGTCGGCGCGCTCGTTTGCTTGCAAAACTCCTATGCGGACCATCCAGACTTTCAGCAGTTCGAGAGTCTCGTGCGATATATCGAAACGCGACTAGAGACGCGGGCGGATTCAATTCGCGCCTGCCTCGGACCGGAAGCGTTTGTACACTTATCGACGAGCGTCAAACGCGTCCGCAAGCGGCGAGTCCAGGTGAAAAGACGCGCGCCGCGACCCTGGATACGACCTTTGGCGGAGCTTTTCTTGACGATGGGGCGCTCGATGAGCCTCGCGGCGCTGACGAAGTTCGGCGATCGACTGTGGCATTGCTGAGAGTCGATCCGTATCGTCGGCCGGCTCCCTCGCAAATTTCTAATGGTTATGATCACCGGCAACAGAGCAGCCGGAATAGCGCAGTGATCGCCGCGTAAGCTGTGTCATTCATTACACGCTCGTCGCGTCCATAATCAAAATATGCGACAAAATCGGGCAGAGTTCCCGAGGAGACAGTTCAACTGATGGACGATGTGAGGATTTTCATACCGACTCGCGACAGCGAAAAGTGGATTGCTGGCTTTCTGGACGCGTATCGCGAAGCCGGCGTCGAGCCTTTGTATGTCGTCGACTCTCGCAGCGCCGATCGGACGCTCTCGATCTTGCGTGAAAAAGGAGCCGACGTCATCGAATTCCTGCCTTCTGACGACTTTGCGGAAGCCGGGATGATCGAATTCGGCGCGAGGAGCGCGGGAACGCGCTGGGTGTTGCGCTTCGATGACGACGAATTTCCGTCACGGAGCCTTTTGAACTGGATAGGGAACAAATCGAATTTCGCGGGCTGTTCAGCATGGTCGATTTCGTGTCGGGAATTGAGCTGCTTCGAGGGCGAACTGGTCTATTCGCAGTGGCCGACTCGAACCGATATCTCCGATGGAGTTCACTTCAATGGGATGGCCCGCCTATGGGAGGCGGCCAAAGTTTCTTACGTCGAAAAAATACATAGCTGTGGCTTTGAGGCCCCATCGAAATTAGGACAGGCTCCCGATGGAGTGTTTTTTGCGCATTTCAACAACGTGCTCCGGAGCCTGCCGGAAAGGCTCGCGAAGATAAGGCGCTATGCCGAGCGGGACAGGTCTCTAGCGTGGCGCTTCGCCGACGAATGCCTCCCCGAGTTGACCGACCCGGAACTTCACGCCTTTACTTCGGAAGGCATAGAAGAGTTCCGGGAGTTCGTTCACCGTCTCCTGCGCCCAGGGCTCGTCCGCGACGACTGCTTGAGCCCCGATGAACACCGATTGCTCGCCGCCGAATCGCAGCGCTGGATGGCTGAGGTCATTCGAGCGGCGCGAGGAACGATCGCGCAACATCGCGAAGAAATCAGGGCGCTACGTACGACTGTTCCTTTATTCGAATCCGGAATTCGTATCATTGCCGAGCTCACTTGCACCATTGGTCGACAGACAGGCTCCCCGGCGCTCCAGAAGCGGGGAGCCGCCTTGTGGAATATTTCGCGCAAGCGATAGACGGGGCGCGGCTCGAAATCGTCGTTCGTTCGGCTGCGGTGCAAATTGAGGAAAGGACAAGCGATCAGGTTCGGCATCTTGCCGGGGATCAGGCAGGGTTCTGTCGCAAATTTTTGATGCGGATCTGGGCTGGGCTATAATGACTGGAAGCGGGCCGCGCGGAATAGCGGGATGAACGAGTTCTAGGTCAGCCACTTCGAACATGATGCGATCCCGTGGGGCGTGCGCTGGTATGTCGACTACCGAATCAGCTGAACCGCGCCGGGATTGCCGGAGGCGCCAACTCTTGATTGGATGGGGCCATGGATACGAAGAAGAAGACATCGAACAGATTTTCACCTGAGGTTCGAGAACGGGCAGTTCGGATGGTGCTGGAGCACCGGGGCGATCATGCGTCGCAATGAGCGGCGATCGCCTCGATCGCGGCGAAGATCGTCTGCACGGGCGAGACGTTGCGGAACTGGGTCCGCCTGGCGGAGCGCGACTCGGGCGCCCGCCGTGGCGCGACGACGGATGAGCGCGAGCGGATCAAGGCGCTGGAGCGGGAGAACCGCGAGCTGCGGCAGGCCAATGAGATCCTGCGCAAGGCGTCGGCTTATTTTGCGGCGGCGGAGTAGGACCGCCGCACGAAACAATGATCGCCTTCATCGACGCTCATCGGGAGGCGCACGGGGTCGAGCCGATCTGCAAGCTGTTGCCGATCACCCCTTCCACCTATTGGGCGCACGCGGCGCGCCGACGCGACCCTGCGAAAGCCTCGGCCAGAGCGCGCCGGGACGCGGTCCTTCGCAAGGAGACGGCGCGTCTTCGACGAGAACTTCCAGGTCCATGAAGTGCGCAAGGTGTGGAAGCAGTTGGAGCGGGAGAGCGAAAAGCTCGCGCGCCGCACGATGTGACGCCTGATATCCATCGAGCGTGATTTTGCACGGCGGCCGTCCGTGGTTCGCGAATGCACGACGGAAAAACGCTTTGGCGGCGGCGACATCTCGCTTCGCGCGCAGCAAACAATCCACTGCTTTTCCCGCCTTGTCGACGGCGCGGTAGAAATAGACCCACCGCCCCTCGATCTTGACGTAGGTCTCATCGACGCGCCACGATCCCCCGACTTGGCGCGCGAAATGGTTCCACCGCTTTTCGAACTCCGGAACGTAGCGCTGAACCCAGCGCATAATGGTCGTATGGGCCAACGACGAACCGCGCTCCGTCATCATTTCCAAGAGATCTCGGAAGCTGAGCTTGTATCGCAAATGCCAGCGCACGCAGAAACCGATGATTTCGCGATCGAAATGGAGTCCTTTAAAAAGATCGTCCACGCTCAGCATCGCCCTTAACCCCAGCGTCCGGTTTCGCCCACGGAAGGATTATGTCGCGCTCACGCCATGTGCACCAGAACCAGCGCGGTGACCAGCGCGCTCCCCCGCGCGAGAGTGGCCTCCGAACGCCGTTGCGGATGCGCCCCGGACGACGTCCGTGTCACGCATCATTTCATGGCTTTCGCCCGTTCGCCGCACCGAGCCTCCATTTCTGCGAAGACTCGTTCGATCCACTCGATCACGAGCTTGATGCGCGCGAGATGCTTCAAATCGGATCGAACCAATAGCCAGAGCTCTCGCGTGAGGACGGACTCGGCTCCACTGAGCCGTACGAGACCTTCGTCATGGTCGCCCACGCAGATCGGCATGAGCGAGCGACCCAAGCCGGCGTGCACGGCATTCATCGCGAGATCGGAGTCGTTGACGATCAAGCCCGGGCCGAGGTCGGGCTCCTGCTTCACGGCCTCGGCCAGCCAGCGCGCGAGCGGCAAAGCGGACAGGCTCTCTTCGTAAGTGACCCAGGGCAGCTTTTCCGTCGAGTATCCAACGGCTCCGAAAACCCCATAGGGGAGCTCGCAGATGCGGCGGGCGACGAGGCGATAGTCTTGCTCGGGTCGGGCGAAGCGCACGGCGATGTCGATCTCCCTATCGCCGATATCCAAGTTTCTCGGCTCGGAGACGAGGTGCAGCTGCAATTGAGGATGAGCCCGCAGAAATTCCGGGAGCGCCGGCAGCAAGATCCGATTCATGATCAGAGCCACCGAGGTCAATCGCACCGTTCCCGCGGCTCTGTCGTCCAGGCCTGTCGCGACGCTTTTGATGCCGCAGACGCCCATTTCGATTTGCTCGGCGTGCCGGAGAACCTCGTGACCCGTCTCCGTGAGCAGCAACTGCCCATTGGCGCGCTCGAACAGACGCGAGCCCAGAGCGCGCTCGACGCGGGCCACTCGGCGCGCGATCGTCGTTTCGTCGACGTGCAACTGCCGCGCCGCGGTAGCCAGACGGCCAGTCCGCGACAGGACAATGACATAGCGAAGATCGTCCCAATTCAGATTCTGCATTTTTGCAGACTGCTCCTGCAAAATCACTTCTGGCAAGGCAAAATTGTCGGTGCTAGCTTGCCCCTGGTCAAGGTGCGGCGTCGACGCTTTTTTCAACGGCTCGCCGAGCCGCCGGACGGATTCGATCCGCTCGGCGGGCGGAGGCGTCGCGTCGCCGATAGGCCCAAGCGTCGAATCCGTCGGCCGCCCAGCGCAGGCCGCCGTTTGTCCGACAAGGACTTCGAAATGCTCCAACTCGTGCTGATTGCTCTGCGGCGCCCCTACACTTTCGTCGTGGCGGCGGTTCTCATCGTCATACTCGGCGCTTTGGCGATTTTCAGGACGCCGGTCGACATATTTCCGGCGGTCGGCATTCCTGTCGTGTCCGTGATCTGGACCTATGTCGGGCTTTCGCCGGACGATATGTCCACCCGCATCCTCTATCCTTACGAGCTGGCGCTGACGGCGCTCGTCAACGACATCGATCATGTCGAATCACAGAGCTACAATGGCATCGGCGTCAACAAGATCTATTTTCAGCCGAAGGTGAAAATAGATCTCGCGCTGGCGCAGGTGGGCGCGGCAGGCCAGACCGTTTTGCGCCTGCTCCCTCCGGGTGTGCAGCCGCCACAGGTCATACTGTTCAACGCATCGACCGTGCCGGTCATCCAAATCGCTTTTTCGAGCGCCACGCGGACCGAGGCGGAGGTCGCCGACGCCGTCTACACGCTCATTCGGCCGCCGCTAACCACGGTGACCGGCGCTGCGGTCCCTTTTCCTTACGGCGGCAAATCGCGGCAGGTGCGCATAGACCTCGACCAGGAGAAGCTGCTCGGGCTCGGCCTCACGGCGCAAGACGTGGTGACCGCTGTCGAACGGCAAAACCTCATCATTCCCGCCGGCACCCAGAAAATCGGCGACTATGAATACGCCGTCCTGATCAACGACGCGCCTGCAGACATCGCCGCGCTGAACGATTTTCCGATAAAGCGCGCCGATGGCGCGATCGTCTATTTGCGCGACGTCGCCCATGTCCACAACGGCAACGCGCCGCAAACTAATCTCGTGCGCGTCGATGGCGCGCCGGCTGTGCTGCTGCCCGTGCTGACCTCTGGATCGGCGTCGTCGCTCGACGTGATCAACGGCGTCAAGGCGATGCTTCCACGATTGAAGCTCGCGCTCCCGGACGGGATCGAAATGACAGTGATCGGAGACCAATCCGCCTTCATCAGCGGAGCGGTCGTCAGCGTCGCGCGCGAGGCGGCGATCGCGGCCGCACTCACCGGCCTCATGATCCTGCTCTTTCTCGGCAGCTGGCGCTCGACGATCATCATCACGATCTCGATCCCGCTCTCCATTCTCGCCGCCCTCTTCGCGCTGTCGGCGCTCGGCGAAACCGTCAATGTGATGACGCTCGGCGGTCTCGCGCTCGCCGTCGGCCTCCTCGTCGACGACGCGACCGTCACGATCGAGAATGTCAACCGTCACATGGAGGCGGGCGAGGCGATCGACGACGCGATCATCAAGGCGGCAAAGGAGATCATCACGCCCGCCACAGTGTCGCTGCTTTGTATCTGTATCGTGTTCGCGCCGCTGCTGCTTCTCGGCGGCGTCGCCGGCTATCTGTTTCGTCCGCTCGCCGAAGCCGTCGTCTTCGCGATGATCGCATCCTACTTTCTGACCTACACTCTGGTCGAGACGATGGCCCGCTATTTCCTGAGCGCGCAGCAACGTGAGGCGCTGCGCGAGGCGAAATACGGCCCGGCCCGGCGCGGCGTCGTCCTCGCGACGTTCACGCGCGCGCAAATCGCGTTCGAAAGAGGCTTCGAAAGATTGCTCGACGCTTACGCGCGCGTGCTCCAACTGGCGCTTGCGCGCCCGAAGGCTTTCGTCGCTATGTTCTTCACGGGCGTCGCGCTCTCATTCACGCTGACCCCCTTTCTCGGACGCGATTTCTTCCCCGAGACGGAAAGCAGCTCCTTGCGGCTGCATGTCCGCCTCCCCACGGGAACGCGTCTCGAGCAGGCCGGCGTTCTCTGCGACCGGATCGAAGCCGAAATCCGCGACGCTCTGCCGCATGGTGCGCTGACGAGCATCGTCGACAATATCGGTCTGCCGATCTCGGGCATCAATCTGAGCTACAATAACTCCGGCACCATCGGCACGAACGACGCCGATCTGACGCTGAGCTTCGATCCCGAGAAGGTCGCCGATGCGGGGCCCTTCGCGGAATTATTGCGCGAGCGTCTGCCACGCGCCTTTCCCGGCGTCGTCTTCTCCTTCCTGCCGGCAGACATAGTGACGCAGATCCTCAATTTCGGCCTGCCGGCCCCGCTCGACATTCAGATCTCGGGAAGCAAGCGCGACGAAAACCTCGCCTATCTGCAAAAGACATTGGAGCGAGTCGCCCGCGTGCCGGGGGTCGCCGACCCGCGCATGCAGCAGGCGGGCGATTTGCCCACGCTCCACGTCGACGTTGATCGAACGCTCGCGCAGGAGGTCGGACTCTCGGAGCGCGACGTGACAGTCTCCTTGCAGACCATGCTCGCCGGCTCGTTCCAGACCTCGCCGGCCTTCTGGCTCAACGTCAAGAGCGGCGTCTCCTATCCGATCGTGACGATGGAGCCGCAGTTTTGGAACACGAGCCTCGACGCGCTGGCGAGCAAGCCGGTGGCGGCAGGCGAGGGACAACAAATTCTCAGCGGCGTCGCCTCGATTCGGCGCGGCTGGAGTTCGGGCGTCGTCACGCATTTCAACAGCCAGTCGGCGTTCGACATCTACGCCGGCGTGCGCGGCCGCGACCTCGGCGCGATCGCGGACGACGTTCAAAAAATATTGGACGACACCCGCAACGAAGCGCCGGCGGCCTCCAATCTCGTGCTGCGCGGCCAGATCGCCACGATGCGCAGCGCCTATGCGGATCTGCTGCTCGGCCTCGTCCTGTCGATCGTGTTCGTCTACCTCATCATCGTCGTCAATTTCCAATCCTGGCTGGACCCGTTCTTGATCGTCTCCGGCCTGCCGACGGCATTGGCCGGCATCGTCTGGATGCTCTTTTTGAGCGAGACGACCATATCCGTTCCGGCGCTGACCGGAGCGATCATGTGCATGGGCGTCGCGACGGCGAACAGCAATCTCGTCATCGCCTTCGCGCGCGAGCGGCTCGATGACGGCGACACTCCGCTCCATGCGGCGGCGGCGGCGGGCGTGACGCGCTTTCGTCCCGTCATCATGACGGCTCTCGCGATGATCATCGGCATGGCCCCGATGGCGCTCTCCGCCGAGCAGAATGCGCCGCTCGGTCGCGCCGTGATCGGCGGGCTGACCTTCGCGACCATGGGCACGCTGTTGTTGCTGCCGGTCATGTTCAGTCTCGCGCATGGCTTCCTCATGCGCCGCAGAGCGCAGCGCACGCAAGGCGACAAGCCGGAGAACACGCACTTGGAGCAAGCGAATGTCGCACCCTGAACCGCCTCACCTCCATCCGCCGGACCCACTGGCGCAGGCGGAGCTTTTGCGTAGCCTGCGTCCGAGAGTCCTCGTCGCCATCGGCGTCATTCTCGCGCTCGCCACCTTCGGCGTCGTCTCGCGTCGCGCACGCGACGCCGAGCTCGCGCGCGTGACACAGGAAGCGGCGGTTCCTACTGTCGATTTAATTACGCCGACGCTCTCGACCGCCACCCAGGAACTCGTGCTGCCGGCCAATGTCGAGGCCTTTGTCGACGCGCCAATCTATGCGCGCGTCAACGGATATCTGAAGAGCTGGGCCTATGACATCGGCGCGCAGGTCAAGGCCGGCGACGTGCTGGGCGTCATCGACGCGCCCGACCTCAACCAGCAGGTGGAGCAAGCCAAAGGCCTGTTCGCGCGCAGCAAGGCGGAGCAAAATCTTGCGCGCGCGACGGCGAAGCGCTGGACCACGCTCCGTAACGAGGCGGCGGTCTCGCCCCAGAGCGCGGACGAAAAGACCGGAAATCTCGAGGCGGCAGCCGCCTCGCAGAATGCAGCTCAGGCCAATCTCGACCGGCTCGTCGCTCTCGAAGCCTATCTCAATCTGACATCGCCTTTCGACGGCGTCATCACAGCGCGCAATGTCGACGTCGGCGCCTTAGTGGACGCCGGCGCCGGTCGGCGCGAGCTGTTTCGCGTCGCCGACATTCACAAAATGCGCATCTATGTCCGCGCGCCGCAGGCCTATGCGGCGAAGATCACGCCGGGGCTGACCGCGCGGTTGACGCTGCCGCAATATCCGACGCGGGAATTTTCGGCGAAGATCATGACGACCGCCAGCGCGATCGCCGCGAGCTCCAGAACCCTGCTCGTGCAATTCGAGGCGGACAATCCCGATCGCGCGCTGCTGCCGGGCGCGTTCGGACAAATCAGGATTTCGCTTCCTCCCGAGGGGGCGCCGCTGCTTCTGCCGGCGAGCGCGCTCGTCTTCGTCAATGCGTCGCCGCAAGTGGCGACCGTCGACGAGCGCGGCGTCGTGCGCATGAAGACCGTCAAGATCGCTCGCGATCTCGGACCTTCGCTCGAAATATCGGCGGGGCTCTCCGAGACCGACCGCGTGATCCGTACGCCATGGCAATCCGTGCATGACGGGATCGCGGTGAGAATCAAGGACCGCGAGAGGAAGGAAACGCAGGCGAGATGAGATTTTTGCGTCGATTCCTCCTGATGACGGCGTGCGTATCTTTGAGTGGTTGCGACCTCGCGCCGTCCTATGTCGCGCCCACGGTGGAGACCCCGGCGAGCTTCAAGGAAGCAAAAGGAGGCGGGCCTGCTTTCGCCGAGAAAAAGCGCGCCCTCTCGAGCGATGGCGGCTTGCAATGGTCCGCCGCCGATCCCGCCGATCTACGTCCGAGAGGATCGTGGTGGCGAGCGTTCCAGGACACGCGCCTCGACACGCTCGAACGCGAGCTCGACCAACTCAATCCAGATCTCGGCCAGGCCATGGCCGCGATGGACCGGGCGCGCGCATTGGCGGCGAAAGCAGCCGTGGGCCTCTCGCCGACCCTGACGGCGAGCGGCCAACTGACCGAGAACAAAGAATCGCAGCACCGCCCGCTTCGATTGGCCAACTCTTATCCGAGCGGCTCCGACTTCGCGCGATCGGCGCAGTCCCGTGGCCTGCCCATAAATGCGCCGACCTTTTACGGCGACAATCAGCTATCGATGCAGTCGAGCTATGAGATCGATCTTTGGGGGCGCGTCCGTAATCTTGCGGCCGCAGGCGTCGCGCAGGCGCAGGCGTCCGAAGCCGATCTCGCCGCCGTCGCCTTGAGCCTACACGCCGAGCTCGCGCGCGACTATATCAACCTGCAAGGCGCCGATAATGAGATTGCGCTACAGAAGCGCATCGTCGCTGCCTATGGCCGCTCGCTCGCCCTCGTGCAGAAACGTGTCGGCGGCGGCATCACCTCGCCCGCCGACGTGACGCGCGCGCAGACCCAGATCGGCTTCGCGAAGGCGCAGCTCTCCGAGATAGAGGCGCGCCGCGCGCTGCTCGAACATGCCGTCGCCATTCTCGCGGGCCACACGCCGGAGAGCTTTTCTCTGCCGTCATCGCAGACGCGCGTCGCTGCTCCGACGATTCCGCTCGACGCTCCGTCGCAGCTGCTCGAGCGCCGCCCCGACATCGCCGCCGTCGAACGGCGGGTCTATGGCGCCAATCTTTCGATCGGCGTCGCGCGCGCCGCGTTCTTCCCACGCTTCACGATCAATCTTTCCGGCGGAACGCAAGACACGGGTCTCAGCCTCTTCAACGCGCGCAACAGCCTCTGGTCGCTCGGGCCAGCCGTGACGCTGCCGATCTTCGACGGCGGCGCGCATTCGGCCGATCTGCACGACGCCGAGGCCGCCTATCTCGAGGCCGTGGCGCATTACCGGAGCGTCGTCCTGCGCGCCTACGGCGAAGTCGAGGACGCGCTCGCGCTCATTCGCTATTTCGATCGTCAGGAAAAGGATATCGCCGCAGCCGTCGTCGCCGGCAATAAGACGCTCGATATCTCGCTGAAGCTCTATGAGGAGGGCGTCGTGACCTATGTGGAGGTGGTGACGGCGCAGTCCGACGCCTTCGCCGCGCAGCGTCAGGCGATCGCATTGCGCACGGGACGCCTGCAGGCGGCGTTGTCGCTGATGACAGCGCTCGGCGGCGGTTGGAGCCGCCCGGTCTCTCCGCCCCCCGTCGCGGAGTCGCCCTGCGCTCCGTGCGAAATGGCGACGCAGGCCGCGACGAAGTCCTAGCGCGCGCCGAAGAACGCGCGTGACAGCGGAGGGTCGTGACGGATCGCGCCGTCTCGGCCTCCCCCGATCATTCTCTCGCTCGCTGTTCTCGACCTCGGCGTTCGGCGTCTTCCTATCGGCCCTTCGACGCTGCCTGGCCGCTCAAGGACCAGTCTGTCCGCCGGCCTTCGAACGCTTCATCGCTTCGAGCTTGTCGCGGATCGGCTGAAATGGGCCAAATTTGTGCTGGGACAGAGAGAACCCGTCGACATAGGGTCCATATCCGGCGTCGACGAATTTCTCGACGCCGACGGGAAAATCCTTGTCTATGCCGACCTTGTGCGGCCGATCCATCGAAGCCATATAGGCCGCTATGTCCCAAGCCTGCTCGACCGTCAGCGCCGGATGATCATAGGTCGCGCCGAAGGGCATGTTCGCGTGGATGAAATTCGCCGCGGCGATCAATCGTCCCATGCCGGCGCCGTCGTTGAAGCTGTCCAAACCCCATAACGGCGGAAACTCATAGCCCTCGGCGTCGCCGACGACGCCTCTGCGCTTGCCCAGTCCGTCGGCGCCGTGACATGCGGCGCAATTCTCGGCGAAGGCCTTCGCGCCCTCCTTCGGATCGGCCGGGCGCGTCAGCTCGGCCATTTGGCCAGCGCCGCGCCCTACTTTCTCCGCGCCGGTCGAAAGAAAAGCGATATAGGCGACGATCGCGTTCATCTCTTTGGAGTCGACGGGCAGAGGTCGACCGTCGAGGCTGCGTGTCAGACAGCCGTTGATGCGGTCCTGGATCGTTTCGATCGCGCCTTCACGCGCCGCATAGCGCGGATATTCGCGGAAGACGCCGACCAAAGGAAGCCCATGCGGCTTCGCGCCGGCTTCGAGATGACAATTCTGGCAAGACAGATTGTTGCCGGCGAATCGGCTCTGCGGATCGCGGCTCTCCGGTCCGATATGCTTATAAGTTTCGACGATGAGGGCTCGGCCCATTCGCACCGCGCGGCCCCAAGAATCGTCTGGGAGCCGGTCTATATCGGGCGCGATCCTGGCCGCATCTCGGGTCGGCGTTTCCGCCCGCTCGGCGGCGATCGCTTTTTCGGAAGCGCGGGCTGACGCCTCGATGAGTCCGACACAGGACAGAGCCGCCACTATGGCGAAGGCGCCGGCATTAGGACTATTCACTCTACCTCCTCGGCGCTCTTTTCTCGACTTTTCGCCGCCCCTCCGTCGCGGTCAGACGATGCGCGATCGTCGGGATCGCCGCCCCGGATCACTTTCTGGGATGAATGTCTTCGCGTGAAAAAATAGGCAACTAAATTTTCGATTAATGGGGCGCGCGAGCGCCGGTTGCGTCGCAAATTTTGTCTGCGGGCGCGACACGGGCATCCGAGAGTGACGCGGCTCGGTCGCGGTAGGACGGGGGTTGCCCCACGCCCCCCCCGGCGCCGGCGCGCGCCTTCAGGTCTTTGTGGATTTCGATGAGCTCGACGAGAGTTTCGATGCCGAAGTCGGTGAATGCAAGAACGCCGTCGTCTCCGATGCCGTAGACCCAGATGACGCCGTCCTCGGTGTCCATTTCGAGAGCGACGAGCGCGGATCGTATGCAGCGCATCGATTTGCGCACGGCGCCGAGGAAGGCGGCGCTGGCGTTTCCATCAGATGCCAGCGGTCGGCAACCTGAAGAGCGCCGGGAAGCGCCCTGCTGGCGGCGAGCGCAAAGCCGCCACCGCGATCTCGCGCGACAATGGCTATTTGCGGCTGTCCGGCGAGCCATGCCTGCGCTGTTGCCGGCTCCCGATCGGGTAACAGCTTGATCGGACGACGGCGCCCGAGATCGCAAATGATCGCCCCATAGCGCTGATTGCGTTTCCACGCCCAGTCGTCGATGCCGATTACGGTCGGCGGCGGCGACGACGGCCGACCCCCGCGGCGCACGACCCGGAGCAGCGTATCGTTACTGACCGGCATCATGAGGCGCCGGGCTCGACCCGCAGCCGATCGGCCGCCGAGCGCGAGGGCCAGATGATGGACGACGTTTTCGAGGCGGGCGGTTCGTCGGGCGCGGGCCGCGATAATGTCATCACCGAACCGCTCGGTGAAAATGGATCGGCGACATGTCGGCGTCATGCACCGGAAGCGCCGCGCCGTCAGGGAGATGCGAACCACGCGCCCCGCGAGCGGCAAATCCGAAAGCCGTCTCGAGTAGTGCCTGTGAACGCGCCTGGAAATCGAACCACAGTCCGGACATGTCCTCGTCGCGGCGATGGCGCGCGCCTCGATCGTCGTCATCTCACCCTCAATCGAAACGCGGTCGACGCGGAACCCTGACGGAATGATTGCCGAAGGACGCAGAGCAGTCGTCATGGCGCTGATTCCCTGTGAAACCAGCGCCACCCGGCGCCGCAAGTGCATCAGAAGTGAGTCAGAGCCAAACTTGCACGCTGAATAACAGACGCCGCAGTAACGTAAAGCGCGTCGTCCTCAAGACGAGAGTTCCGATAGCGGAACTGTTCGAGCCGAGAATCAGATCGTCCTCTCAATGAACTGACGCGGTTGTGTCTTCAGCCTCGGCCGGACGGTTGCTGGTCGTGATCTCGGGAGAAACGAAAGATTGGTTTTGACCACGCGCGCGCATGGTGTGCGCGACGCTCTCGCCGTTCTGAGGCGCGCGGTCAATTCACGTCGGAGTCCTCCCGCGTCCCTGAACGAACTGGGTTTGAGAGACCGCTTCGTGACCGATCTGCATTTCCTCGTGCTAGCCAGCTTCTTAAAATATAATTTAATAAACATTCCAACTTAACATGCCGCTACGAGGCTAAATTCGTGTAAGCTGCGTTTGCTAGCATCACAAACGGTTCACAAATGCAAGCATTGCAACTATGCTTGCATAACAAGCCGATATTACGAGCGCGTGTTGTGTATATAAATCACACTATATATGGTTACGCAGATATCATGCCATTATATTGTATATGCGCGGACAAAACACCATAGGATGGCGACGTCATGGTAAACATCATCCTCGCGCTTGCAATCGCTTTTTCGACGACGGGCGGACAATATGCTCGGGCCGCTTGCCATCCACATCAGCGCTCTCGGCATCAGAAATGGATCCGGTTGCTCCGTGACGACGAACGCTCCGCTCATGCCGCCCAGCCCTCCGAGGTCGTAAACGAGCATATCCCTGGCGCTGGCGAGATCTTGGACAATGGCGGGGGCCGCTCAGAAGGCCAAGGACTGTCTATTCCTTGAGGCTCGCCTTACTTTTCGGAACAGATTTGCGCTGACGGGTCCGCAATTTTTCGGTCGCGAAAAGAACGCGAGCCATTCTCCCGTTTCACCCGAAACGGGAGAATGCCGCGACGCGACGTCAGAGGTGATAATTCAGCCCGGCCCGAAGAACGTTCCCATTGATAGGAGCCTTCCAGGCGACGCTCGAGAGCCCCGCTTTATCGGCATAATACAGAGGGCCGATATTGGCGGTGTTCGCCGTTCCGAGATCGTAACGCAGATATTCCGTCTTGACGCTCCAAGAGGGGCTGAGCATCCATTCAAATCCGGCGCCGGCCGTCCATCCCAAACGCATGTCGACATAACCGACCAAGCCGTTGTTGCCGACGCCGAAGTTGAGAACCGGCGAACGGAGAGGACTGAAATAGCTCGGGTTGAGAACGGCTTCGCCGAACGCGAGGCCGCCCGTGCCATAGGCCAGAATGGTGGGCGTGACGAGATAGCCGAATCGGGCTCGGATCGTTCCGAGGTCATGCTGATTGCGTTGCGCCTGAAGGAAAGCCGCGTCGGCGCCCGATCCGCGCAACGAGTTGACGGTGCTGTTGCCGACCGTCAAGCCTTGCAGATCCACCTCGAACCCGACAAGCGTTTTGTCGCCCGGCTCGAGGTTATAACCGATCTGAACGCCGCCGATGAAGCCGTGACTGTCGAGATGGACATTGGGCGCCAGCGCGCCGGCCGCCGCCAGTGCGGCGAATCCGCCGGCGCCTCTATAAGTGAAGCTCGTCTCGGTGTCGCCGGCCCATGTGTAGCCGCCGTTCACACCGAGATAGAAGCCGCGCCAATCGGCGACAGGCGTGGCGGCGGCGGCGAGAGGACGCTTCAGCGCGCCGACCGGGGCGGCGGCGACAGTGGGTCCATGTTCACCGAGTTTCCAACGCATCGCCAGTGCGGCCTGCCAGGCGCGCGCCAGCTGAGGACCATTGAGATTCTGATAGATCGGGAGGCCGCCTTCGAGGCCGACGGAATAGCCCGGCGCCCCAAACAGCTTTCCATCGATATCGACCCCGCCGTAAATCTCGATCCTTTTGCCACCGTAATAATTCGGATTGGCGCTTTGGAGCTTTCCGCTCATCCAATAGTCTTTGCCGTCGATCGGGCTCTGAATGTTGAAATTCGCGCGCACGGTCGTCGTCAGGCCGGGGAGCCAGCTGTAGCCTCCCCAAATGTTCGCTTCCTGATAATGGCCCCACATATAGCCTTCATTATTGACCGCGAGGGGAAGGCGCGCGCGATATGAAGCGCCCCATGACCAGGGAGCGATCGCGCCGGCGTAGAGAACGCCCGGCAGAACATCGAATGTGCCGGTCCCCGATTGCATCCCATAGAACGCCCGACCGATGTTGTAGGTGCCGTCGGTCCTCGACACGACGCCGCCTTGGTTATAGGTGCTCGCGGTCGGGAACGACATTCCGAGATTGAGCTTGATCCGGTTGATCGGATCTTGATAGGCCCGCCAGACGACCGATGCGGTCATATCCTCGAGGCTATCCGTGCCGGGAAAGCTCATGCTGCGTGGCGTGACGCCGGACGCCCCGTCGAATGTCATCAGATGCGAGTGCTTCTCGACCATGCCGGCGGACAGCACGATCGAAAAATTCTTGGCGAAGCCATAGGCCAGGGTCACCGTCTGCGATTCGATGAACTGATATTGCGGGACGATGCGCAAGGTCGCGGCGAATGGATTCCAATACCAAGGAATCGTACCCGCGATATATTGCGAGGACACGCGTTTCGTGCCGATGAGCGAATTGGCGTTGGTGACGAACTTCGGAATGATCGAAAGCGTCACTCGACCGGGCTCCGGCAAATTGTCACCGAACACCCCGAGAGGCACAGGCGCCGAAGGCGCGTTTTCCGGTTCGGGCGCAGATCGAATTGCGGACTCTTGCCCGGCGTCGGCCGGTGTGGCTTGCGCGACCAACGCGCTCGCCGCGAGCGTGAGCAGCAGGGCGCTTTCATTTACGAGGTGGGAGCGGAATCTCGATCCATTTTTCATTTTCTCATCTCCGATCTAGCGGCGATGCGCCGATCGTTTGCCCGGCGATCCTCTGGGAGATTCCGACGAGCCTGCACGGCGCCATGCCGTAATATATTTCGTCACCATATCGACGAGAAGCCCGTTCTGCCGTTGAGAGCGCGACATCTGCGGATTTGTGACATGCAGTTGCAAATGTACAACAGGTATATATATTTCATCATTGCGCTTTTATTTTAGCCAATACGATATCTATATAAGCATTAATACGAACATTAGTGCGCACATACGCCATATCCCCAAATAGATACTATATATCTATTTGGGGATATGGCGTATGTGCGCGGTGGAAGCAACCGACCTACAGAGATTTGAACGTCATCCTACCTGCAGTCGCGTCTGCGATAACGATCCCTCGAAGATCGCTCGCTCGACGCTGACAATCGGGAAGCTACGTGTATCGCGGTCGACCTCTGCGCGAGCGCACCCACGATTTTCTAGCATAACCATGTATTGTAGCCTTGTGTCTAGTTATAACTGCGACAATTAGAGCGCAGCGTTACAGCATATAGCCCACGATTCCAGCCACAATAGATTCACAAGGCCATGAGCCGGCGCCACATTAAGTAGTGTATTACACAACGCGCTTCGCAAGCGTTATTAAAAAATAATTTAATATTTCTTCATTGGAGCGTCATTCGCTTGCCGTTAGTCCGGCGCCGGTTAAGTCGGGAGGTGCTCGGATGAAAAAAGTGATCAACACGGCAATGACAGTCGAATACTCGAGAAGCAGCAATGCTCGCCAGCGCCTCGCAAGAGATCCTCGCTCCGTCCTGCTGGCGGTATTGTTCACCTCGTGGAACTCTGTGGCTTCCGCCTCCGACACCGAAATGAGAGCGGAGATGGAAGCCTTGAAGGCGCAAGTCCGACGCCTTGAGCATCGCCTCGAATCGCAAACGAAAGATCGAAAAGGGACGAACCGCGAGGTGGAGCGCGTCACAAAGAGCGACGCGAGTTCTGCGAAATCGGATGCCTTATGGCCCGACGTGTTCCATTACAAGAATGTCACTCTCAAGCCCGGAGGCTTTTTCGAATTCGGCGCGGTGCATCGCGATCGATTTATGGGCGCAGACCTCGCGACGCCTTTCGGCAACATCCCTTACGCGAATAATCCGACCTCCCATGACGGCGAAACCAGATTCACGGCGCGCCGCAGCCGCTTCACTTTGCAAACCGACGCCAATCTCGACGACGAAACGCACGCGAGACTGTATTTCGCGGCCGACTTCCTCTCGGCGGCGCAAACTGCGAATCTCACGCAGAGCGACTCGTTCAATTTGCGCTTCCGTGAGCTCTACACGAGCCTGGACCGTTCCGATTACGGCCTCCACGTCTCCGCCGGTCAGATGTATTCTCTCGCATCGCTGAACTCCCGCGGCACAACTCCCGACGCATTTCTGGTTCCGCCGGTGATCGACGATCAGTATTTGCCCGGCTATACATGGTCCCGCCAGCCCGGCGTGCGCATCAGCAAAGATCTCCCATATGATCTGCAAATCGCCGTGGGCGCCGAGGCGGCTTACACGAACTTCGCGGCGCCGGGCATGAACTTTACCGGCACGGTGGCGCCCATTCCCGCAAATGGCGTGTCGCAAACGCTCCCGGGAACATATTATCCCGGCGCCTATTCCCAAAACCCGATCGGGGGGTCGCTCTATAACAGCCTCAATGCGGTCACCTTCAACCATGTTCCGGATCTGATGACGAAAGCGTCATGGGATCCGACGCTATTCGATCGTAAGATACACATCGAAGGCGGAGGCATGTTGCGAAACCTCAATGATCGCACCTTCGGCGGCAACCACGATGTTTGGGCGGGCAGCGGCTTCATCGGCGTGACGGTTCCGGTGATTCCGAAATTGGTCGATTTCCAATTGTCCGGCATCACGGGACGCGCCAACGGGCGTTACGGCTCGGCCTCGATCGCGGACGCCACTTTCGACTGGACGGGCGCGCCGCAACCCATTCACGAGCGTCAGCTGCTCGTCGGCGTGACGGTCCATCCGACTCCGAAAACAGATGTCTACGCCTTTGCGGGCGGTGAATTCGCCGGCGCCCAATATTCGACCGTCAGCCTGCCGAAAACGGCGTATCTCGCGGGCGGAGTCTATTCGTTCGGCTACGGAAATCCCGGCTTTGTGAACAGCGGCTGTAGCGTCGAGGGCTCTTACACCGGTGGTCCCTACGGGCTCATCGGCTCCTGCGTCGGACAGACCAAATCGCTACGCCAGCTGACAGGCGGCGTTTGGCATAATTTCTATGACGGCCCGGGCGGAAAAGTTCGCGTCGGCGCCCAATATTCCTACACGATCAAGGACTCGTTCATCGGCGTCGGAGGCGCGCCCAAGGCGACTGAGAATATGATCTTCCTGAGCCTCCGCTACATGCCGTTCAACTGAGAGCCCGCGTCCTCGCTCGCCCAGAGCCCCTGCCTCTCATGCAAAGCAATAAAACGTCACGTTCACACATAGGCAAAGGGGCCTCGGTTTGCGCACGCGGCGCGATCGACGAACCAACGCCGCCCGGTCACGACCGGGCGGCTGAAACTCTCCTCCGCTTTCCCAAACGCTGATTGAAAGCCTGTTCCTCGCCGCCAGTCTTATCCGCGGCCATTTCATCGCCGGCACGCGCTGCTCAACGCCTAATTGGCGACCGCGCTGTCAATCGGGCGTCAAAATTCTTATGACCGTTTCAAGCGCTATCTGCGATCCACCCCGTCTCCTATGAGGCGAGGGCGAACATGTTCGGCGAGGCAGACACGTTACGCCCGCGTGATTTCGACGGTCCAACCGTTTCTCATTCGCAGGTTGGACGCCGCATTTACGGAAGCCTTCGTCGTAGGGGAGCCTCGGTCTGACACGCGGAGTTCGGTCGCGCCGCTCATAATTTCGGCGGAGGATTCCTTGAACGGCGCCGAAGCCCTGGCCGCTGCCTCGATGTCGTTGTGTGCGCGTTACGCGTCACTGGTCTTCGGTTCGACTTGTTGCGTGGATCGCCCATAATGAAAGCCGACGAGCTCGCGCGCGATGGCGGTGATCGCCTTCTTGCCGCACGCCAGCAGCATTGTAAGCATCCGGCGTGGGCCGCAGGCGATGGGCTGAAGCGTCAGGCGCCAGCGCGCGACTTCAGGTCTTTGTGGATTTCGATGAGCTCGACGAGAGTTTCGATGCCGAAGTCGGTGAATGCGAGAACGCCGTCGTCTCCGATGCCGTAGACCCAGATGACGCCGTCCTCGGTGTCCATTTCGAGAGCGACGTCGTGGATGAAGTCGACGCTCTCGCCGAGGCGCTCTGCGACGCGTTCGACGGTCGTGACATGATCGACCTTGTTGACGTGCATGCTCAGGCCGCCAGCGCCGATGCGCGCGGAGCCGACGCTCGCCAGTTCCACGGCAGCAATTCATCGAGCCGATGCGCGGGGTGGGCGGCGATGCGGGCGAGAACGTCGGCGAGCCAGGCCTGCGGATCGACGCCGTTCATCTTCGCGCTCACGATCAGGCTGTACATCGCTGCGGCACGCTGGCCGCCGCGGTCGGAGCCGCAGAACAACCAGCTTTTTCTGCCAAGGGCGATGCCGCGCAGTCCGCGCTCGGCGGCATTGTTCGACAGGCACACGCGCCCATCCTCGAGGAACAGCGTGAAGGCCGGCCACCTCTTCAGCATGTAATGGATCGCCTTGGCGAGATCGTGCCCACGCGAGAGTTTGGCGAGCTGTTCGCGCAGATAGTTTTCCAGCGCGTCGACGAGCGGGCGGCTCGACGCCTGCCGGACGGCGAGACGTTCTTTTGCGCTCTTGCCGTTGATCGACCGCTCGATCGCAAACAGCGCGTCGATCCGGCGAACGATTTCGATGGCGATGGGCGAGAGCGGAATCTCTTTCTTCCCCGCCGCCTTGCGCCGCGCATTCTCGTCGATGTCCGCCATTGCGAAGAACGGGCGCCGCGCATGGACCCAGCACGCGGCCTCGCAGATCGCGCCGGGCTCGCGCCCCGGCAGATACAGCTTGCCGTAGCCGTCATAGGCGTCCGCTTGCAGGATGCCGGACCAGTTCGCCAGATGGCCCTGCGGATGTTCGCCGCGCCGATCGCGCGAGTAATAGAACATCGCCGCCGGCGGCCCGGCGCCGCCGAAGGGCGCGTCGTCGCGCACATAGACCCAGCAGCGGCCTGTGTCGGTCTTGCCCTTGGCCAGCACGGGAACCGTGGTGTCGTCCCCGTGCAGCCGCTCGGCTGCGAGGACATGCGCCTCGACGAGACGCCGCAGCGGATCGAGTGCGGCGCAGATGGAGCCGACGGCGTCGGCCATGGTCGACAAGGCGATCGCGCGCCTTCGAGAGCATAGCGCTCGGACTGGCGGTTGAGCGGCTGATGCTGGCCGAACTTCTCGAAAGCGATCATCGCCAGCAGGCTCGGCCCGCCCAGCCGCGCGCGACGACATGGAACGGCGCCGGCGCCTGGGTGATCTTCTCGCAGTCCCGGCAGGTGAACTTCTCCCGCACGGTCTCGATGACCTTCCATTGGCGCGGCGTCGTCTCCAGCGTCCGCGTCACATCCTCGCCGAGCTTGCGCAGGCGCGAACCGCCGCAGCAGCCGCAGGCCTTCGGCGCCTCGGTCACCACGCGCTCGCGCGGCAGGTGGTCAGGAAAGGTGTTGCGCTCCGGCCGCTTGCGCTGGAAGCCGGCGACCGTGGTCGTTCTGGCGACCGCTTGTTCTGCGGCGAGCTCGTCTTCCGTCGCGTTCGCTTCCAGCTCTTCGAGCTCCAGCGACAACTGATCGAGCAGCCGCGCCGAGCGCTCCGACTTCTGCCCATAGATCTGCCGCTGCAATTTGGCGATCTGGAGCTTTTGCGCGGCGATCAGCGCCATGTCTTCCGACGCCTTGGCGAGCGCGACGGCGAGTTGCGCTTTCAGCACGACGTTTTCGTCGAGAAGGGCTCGGGCGGCGGCGTCCATGAGGCGAAGTGAATCACAAAACGCGCGATTTGTGGCGCCCCAAAATGCAGCCGACCCCAGCTTTTTCGGCCTCACCCGGCGCTTTGCGGCCTCCAGGTGAGTTGCGGATTCCGCCAATCGATCCCCTCGAGCATATAGGCCATCTGCCCGGCCGAGATCGACACGGCGCCCGCGTTCGCCGAGGGCCAGATGAACTTTCCGCGGTCGAGCCGCTTGGCGTAAAGCGACAGGCCGACCCCGTCGTGCCAGAGGATTTTCGCGAGATCGCCGCGGCGCCCGCGGAAAATGTAAAGGTCGCCCGCGTGCGGGTCGCGTTTCAACTGCTCCTGCACCTGAAGAGCCAGCCCCTGCATGCCGCGCCGCATGTCGGTGTGGCCGGTGGCGATCCAGACCCGGCAGCCCGCCGGCAGCGGGATCATCGACGCAGCGCCTTCACGACCCGCGACAGCGCGGCGGTCTCGACATCGGCCCACACGAGGATCCGATCCCCCTCGGCGAGAACGATCTCCATCTGGCCGGTCGGCCCTGGAGGGGAACATTCTGTCGTCGTGTCCGACGTGATCGTGACGGGCAGGATCGGCGCGAGATCCTGCGGCGCGGTCGGGACGACGCCGAACTGCCGACGCCAGGTGAAGAGTTGGTTGGTGTTGAGGTCGTGCCGCCGCGCGACCTCGGCGATCGAAGCTTCAACCTCGAGGCTCTCGTCGACGATCCGGCGCTTCTCTTCGAGAGACCATGATCGGCGCCGGAGAGCTGGGGGATCATCATCATTGCGCGACATCGGCGATAGTGTCCACTTGTAATAGAAGCGGACACGATCATCGCGCCACCTGTCAGGCAGCTATCTCAAAAACCGCAATCAACGCCAGGCGGCCGCCGCCGGAGGGATACGCAGCATTCGGCGATATTGTGGGCACAAGCGGACCTGCGCTTTCCATGCGATTTCATGGATCGACATGAAAAGAAATGACGTCCGACGTCATTGAAGCATGGGTGAGCTACATCGTCGTTCGTCTGCTCGACGATCCGAGCTTCAATGACCTTCTTGACCCGAATATTCTTCTTGATCCGCGCTCTTATTAAGCCTTTTCAAATTTCGTGGCATCCGCTTGCGGGTCGATTGCTCGACCTCCAGAACCCTTTCGAGCACGCTGATTGCTTGCTCGAACCAAAGCTGCGCTTCCGCCAGATGGCCTGTCGCGCAGAGCAGATCGCCGATATTGCTCAAGCACGTCGCCGTGTCCGGATGCGCGGACCCCATCGTCTTTTCGCAGGTCGCATAGACGCGCTCCAATATCAGCATAGCGTCCGTGTAAGCTCCCTTTTCGAACAGCGCCAATCCGAGCTTGTTCAAGGTCATCAACGTATGCAGATGCTCGGGACCGAGCAATGTCTCACGGATCGACAGCGCCTTTCGCAAAAACGGTTCGACCTCGCCGCCGCCGCCATGCGTATGGAAGAGATCCGTGAACTGATCGAGGAACGCCGCTATGTCCTTTCGCGTCACATTTACAGCCTGCTCGCGGTATGCCAATGCGCGCTCGAGCAGCTTCGCCGCTTCTTTATGGTTCCCACATAAAACGTGAATAATGACACACCCGTCGAGGCAGGCGAGAACCTCGGGGTGCTGTTCGTCCAGCAGCTCGTTGAAAATCGCCAATGCGCGTTTGCTATAGATCTTCGCATCGACGCGCTCATTCAATGAGTGCAACACGATGGCCGCTTCAGCAAAGCGCTCGGCCACTTCGACTTTGTCCGTCCCTGCGTTCTCCTCGAAGACTACGAGCGCGCGTCGGAGGCTTTCTCTGCTTTCGTCCAAATCTCCTTGCTTGCCTTCGGTCAACGCCAGACGGAGCAGAATATCTACTTTATCGCGATGACCAGATTGCTTCGACGCCTCGCAGTCGCCGAGAGCGTCGAGGAGCAACACTTTCGAGCGCGCGTAGTCTTGCCGCTCGAAAGCGCGCGCCGCCTGATCCATGAGCTTCTTGGCGCCGATAAAAAGCCGTTCGACGCTGTTCGGATTTGCCGCGCTCATCGGCCCTTCCGCATCTATCTTCGAATGATCCGGCGTATAGGCGAATTTCGAGCGAATATCGGAACTCATGATGACCCCCTCAGGCATTGTGAGCGTAGATCGTCCCTGACGGCAGAGGCCGCATCGCGCATTGGCGAGGGAAATAGCGATCTACCGCTATGCTCCGTCACCCGTTTCGACGGACCTAGACCTTCTGAGCCGGCCGACGTTTCCTTCCGAAAGCCGACGCCTACAAGAGGGGTCGCGTCGGACACGCTGTTCAGCACAAGCCGCAGCTCGACTGCTCGCGCACTCTGGCGTCACTCGCTCCCCCGACGCGCGCCGCCGCCAAAACAGGTCGTATTCGGCTCTGTCTAGGCATATGCTTTCCTAGCAAACCCCCTCGCTGCGGGTTATTAAAAAAAAAATTAGTCGGGCCGCTCTGCCGATCGCTCTCAATTCTCTGATCTCTAATTTCTTTTTTATATTTGATTGCTTGCAGCCTGGCTGCTTTGGGCCGACATTCACCCACGGGAAAAGAGCGCTTTTCCTTTTGCTGTCGGGTCTCAAACTGGCGTTGCGAATGAACCGCAAATCCTCACAGAGGCCTCACCTCAACGGGCCGTGTGGCTCCGCCATCATTACGATCCATCATCGGAGTTCCGCCCGGTATGCAAGCTGCTATGCTCGGTATCGTTCGCGTCGCCCTACAACGTCCATACACATTCGTCGTCGCCGCTCTTCTCATATTGATCTTCGGCGTGAAGGCATGGAGGTCCACGCCGACCGACATCTTTCCGAACATCGGCATTCCCGTGATCAGCGTGGTGTGGACCTATAATGGCCTGCCGCCTGAAGACATGTCCGGTCGTATCATATATTTCTACGAGCGCGCGCTGAGCGCTCAGGTCAACGACATTCAGCATATCGAGTCGCAGTCTCTAGCGGGATACGGCATCGTCAAAGTCTACTTCCAGCCCACCGCGAGAATCGACACGGCTCTGTCGCAGGTGACGGCGGCGTCGCAGACTGTCCTGAAGTTTCTTCCGGCCGGAATTACGCCCCCCTACGTGCTGACGTTCAACGCTTCTAGCGTTCCGGTCATCCAGCTCGCGCTATCGAGTCGAACTTTGTCCGAGACACAATTGTTCGATTATGCGCAAAACTTCATTCGGCCGCAGCTCGCGACCGTGGCCGGAGCCGCCGTTCCCTCTCCCTATGGCGGAAAGGTTCGCCAAGTTCAGGCGGATATCGATCCACGTAAGCTGCAATCCTACGGGCTGTCGGCGCAGGACGTCGTCGACGCGATAGCGCGCCAGAATCTGATATTGCCCGTCGGCACCCAAAAAATCGGAGTCTATGAATATGTCGTGTCGTTGAACGACGCTCCTCGGCAGATCGAGGAGCTCAACGATCTCCCTATCAAGGCGGCCGATGGCGCAATTGTCTTCGTAAGAGATGTCGCGTTTGTCCACGACGGAAGCCCTCCGCAGACGAACGTCGTTCGCGTCGATGGCGGAGCGGCGGTCCTCTTGGCCATCCAAAAGTCCGGCTCGGCTTCGACATTGGACGTCATCAATGGCGTGAATTCCTTGCTGCCGAAGATTCGCGAAGGGTTGCCGTCAGAAATCCAGCTCGTCGCCGTCGGCGACCAGTCTACATTCGTCAACTCCGCTGTCTCGAGCGTCATTACCGAAGGTCTGATGGCGGCCACGCTGACGGGGCTTATGATCTTGCTGTTTCTGGGTAGCTGGCGTTCGACCATCATCATCATCACTTCGATTCCGCTGGCGATCCTGTCCTCCATTGTCGCGCTTTCGCTCGTCGGCGAAACGATCAATGTCATGACGCTCGGTGGATTGGCGCTGGCGGTCGGAATTCTCGTCGATGATGCGACTGTCACCATCGAAAACATCAATGCGCATCTCGAGCAAGGCAAAGCGATCGAGGATGCGATCATGGACGGAGCTCGCCAGATCATTATCCCGGCGACCGTCTCTCTGCTATGCATCTGCATTGTGTTTCTTCCTATGTTCGGCCTCGGCGGCGTCGCCGGCTACCTCTTCAGGCCGATGGCGGAAGCGGTCCTCTTTGCGCTGCTCGCTTCTTACGTCCTTTCGCGGACGCTCGTCTCGACTCTCGCGCACTACCTGCTCTCAACCCCGGTCAACCATCACGAACGAGCCTCGCGATCGGCCAATCCGCTCGCGCGTGTCCAGCAAGCTTTCGAGCGCCGCTTCGAAGCGGTTCGGGCGCAATACAAGCGATTTCTCGATTCAGCTCTGTTGCGGCCACGCGCCTTCGTCACCGCCTTCATGGCGGTGGTCCTTTCCTCTTTCGTTCTGACGCCAGTCCTCGGACGTAATTTTTTTCCCACCGTTCAGGCCGGGCAGCTGAAGCTGCATCTTCGGGCGCCGACCGGCGCTCGGATAGAAGAGACGACGAAAATCTGCGACAGAGTCGAGGGGGCGATCCGCCAATTCATTCCACCTTCCGCGCTCGAGTCGATTGTCGACAACGTCGGACTGCCGATCAGCGGCATCAATCTCGCGTACGGCAACTCCGGAACGATCGGCGCTGCAGACACGGACGTCATGATCACGCTCCGCGAGGGCCAAGAGCAGGAAACAGAACATTACGCCGAGCTCCTCCGAGAACGGCTTCCGAGACTTTTCCCGGGGGTTTCTTTCGCTTTTCTCCCGGCAGACATCGTGACGCAGATTCTCAACTTCGGATTGCCGGCGCCCATCGATGTGCAGATCAGCGGGACCAATGTCGACGCCAACCGCGCCTACGCGGAACAGCTGTTTCGCAGGATCGCCAAAATTCCTGGCATCGCGGACGCGCGCATTCAGCAAGCCTTCAACACGCCCACTCTCAACGTCGATGTCGACCGGCCAGCCGCCTTCGACGTCGGACTGACGGAACGTGATATCGCGGTGACTCTGCAGGTGAACTTGGCGGGAAGCGTGCAAACGGCGCCGACGTTTTGGCTCAATCCGAAGAATGGCGTTTCTTATCCTATCGTCGCGCAGACGCCACAGATGTGGCTGAATAGCATGGATGCGCTGCGGACGACGCCGATGTCGTCCTCCAAAGGCCCGCAAATCTTGCAAGGCGTGGCCGACATCTCCCGCGGGCAGAGCGCGGCGGTCGTCTCGCACTATAATGTTCAGCAAGCGATCGACATCTACGCTAGTGTTCACCGACGCGATTTGGGAGCGGTCGCGGACGACGTCCAGAAAATTCTCGACGAGATGGCGGCGCAACGTCCCGCGGGCTCGACTGTCGCGTTGCGCGGACAGGTCTCGACCATGACGGCGACCTATGCGCAGCTCTATAGCGGGCTCGCTCTCGCTATCGTGCTCATCTACCTTCTGATCGTCGTAAATTTTCAGTCTTGGCTCGACGCCTTCGTCATAGTGTGCGCACTTCCCACAGCATTGGCGGGGATCGTCTGGGTCCTGTTCCTGAGCTTTACGACGTTGTCTGTTCCGGCCTTGACCGGGGCGATCATGTGCATGGGCGTCGCCACGGCGAACAGCATTCTGGTGGTGAGCTTCGCCCGCGGCCGCTTGGCGGAAGGGGCCGAAGCGTTGACGGCAGCGGTGGACGCCGGATTTTCCCGCTTCAGACCGGTCTTGATGACGTCGCTCGCGATGATGATTGGCATGGCGCCCATGGCGCTCAGCGCCGAGCAAAATGCGCCTCTCGGACGCGCGGTGATCGGAGGACTCATGTGGTCGACGGTCGCGACGCTTGTCCTCGTTCCTGTCGTTTTTTCGCTTATCCACTCTGAAACACGCGGCTCGAGGACATCGGATGAGTAATGAACCCATATGGATATCGGATCGGCCTACACATGTCTCGGCAACCGCGCCGATGACCATGGGACGACGCATGCTGTGGCCGATCCTCGGCGCGCTGATGGCGGTGGCGTTGGGCGCATGCGGCATAGCTCTGCGCTGGCGCGAAGAAGCGCGACTGGCGGATTGGACGCAGAGGCAGGCTGCGCCTTCGGTGCAACTGGCTACGATCAAGGCGGCGAGTGGCGGGCAAGCGTTGATCCTGCCCGGAGAAGTCAAGGCGTTCAACGAGGCGCAAATTCGCGCGCGGGTGAGCGGCTATTTGAAAAGCTGGAACTACGACATCGGCGCTCGCGTGAAGGCGGACGCGGTCCTCGCGACGATCGACGCTCCGGAGCTGGATCAGCAATATGAGCAGGCGAAAAGCGAGTTGGAAAAAACGGAGGCGCAAGCGCGGCTTGCCAAATTGACATCGAAGCGATGGGCCGCGCTACGCGCTTCCGCCGCGGTGTCGCAACAGAGCGTTGACGAAAAGGGAGGGGAAGTCGACACGAGATTGGCCGATGTCGCTTCCGCTCGCGCGAATATGGATCGGCTGAAGGCGCTGAAAGGCTTCACCTCGATCACAGCCCCATTCTCCGGCATTGTGACGGCGCGAAAAATCGACGTGGGCGTATTGGTCGGCCCGGGAAACCCGATCGAGCTCTTCGACATCGCCGACATTCATCAGATGCGCGTCTATGTGCGCGTTCCGCAATCTTTCGCGAACCGTATCAAGCAAGGGATGACGGCGACCTTGACGCTTTCACAATATCCCGACCGGAAGTTCGACGCTTCCGTGGTCGCCACCTCCGACGCAATCGCCGGAAGCTCGCGGACGCTGCTCGTTCAGCTGCTCGTGGACAATAGCAATGGCGCGCTATTGCCCGGCTCGTTTACCGAGGTTCATTTTCAGATTCCTGAAGACCCCAACGTCATCCGAATTCCCGCGACCGCTCTGCTGTTCCGGCGCAACGAGCTGCGGGTAGCCACGATCGGGACGGGCAACAAAGTTTCGTTCAAGAAACTTTTTGTGGATCGAGATCTGGGGACCGAGGTTCTGGTGACGTCCGGCGTCAAGGCGACGGATAAGATCATCGACTATCCGTCCGAATTGCTGAGAGACGGCGATGTCGTCGAGATTTCGCAGCCGACGGTCGACGGCCAGGAAGCGTCGTCGGTCCGCGGAGAGCGGAGAAAATGAATGTTCGTTCTGGGCTGCTGCCGATGCTGTCCTTTCTGACCGTTGCCCTTTCTGGCTGCAGCTTCGCACCGGACTATTCCCCTCCTGACGTGGAAACGCCGGCAAAATTCAAGGAGAACAAATCGTGGGCCGAAGCACGCCCGCGCGACGACCAGTCGAGAGGACCCTGGTGGCGCGTCCTGAACGACAGAACGCTGAACGAGATCGAAGCGCAAATCGACACCGGCAGTCAGAGCTTGGCGGCGTCTGTCGCCTTACTGGATCAGTCACGCGCCTTTGCGGCAAAAGCCGAAGCCGGGCTTATGCCGACGATCGATTTCAGCAACAGCTATTCGTCGAACAAGCAATCTGCGCATCGACCGCTTCGAAACTCCAATCGCGTGGCGTCGCCGCAAGGACTCGAGCAGGCGCTGATCGATGGCCGGCCATTCGATCAGCCATCCCATTACGGAAACAATTTGCTGAGCCTGCAATCGAGCTACGAGGTCGACCTTTGGGGAAGGGTCAGAAATTCGATCGCATCGCGAGAAGCGCAAGTGCAAGCGAGCGCGGCCGATCTCGAAACGATCCGTCTCAGCCTTCAGGCGGAAGTAGCGCGCGACTACGTGGCGCTGCGAACCGTCGACAGCGAGATCGCCCTATATGATCACGTCGTCGCAAGCTATGCGTTGGCGCTCGATCTCACGAAGACGCTTGTAAAAGGCAATGTCGGCGCCCCTTCCGATGAGCCACGGGCGATGGCGCAGCTCGAGGTCGCGCGCGCTCGTCGAGCCGAGCTCGAAGCGAAGCGGGCAATGTATGAACACGCGATTGCGACACTCGTCGGCAGAGCCGCATCTTCGTTCTCGATTCGACCTTCGTCTCGATCCAATGCTCAGCCGACGATTCCCTCGGCCGTTCCGCTCACCTTGCTCGAGCGCAGGCCCGACGTCGCCGCCGCCGAACGACGAGTGGCGGCGGCGAATGCGACGATCGGTGTGGCGAGGGCCGCGTTTTTCCCGCGGCTGACGATCAATCTTTCGGGCGGAACGCAGGACACCGGCCTCAGTCTGCTCAATTTCAAAAACAGCGTTTGGTCGGTTGGCCCGGCGATCACCCTGCCGATTTTCGACGGCGACGCACGCGTCGCCGAGTTGGACGCTTCGAAGGCCAGTCATGCTCACGCCGTCGCCGAGTACCGGGAGACCGTGCTGCGAGCCTTCCAAGAGGTCGAGGACAGTCTCTCGAATTTGCGCTGGCTCGCCAAGCAAGAGAAAAGCATCGGCGCGGCCGTGGCGTCGACTCAAAAAGTTCTCGACATCTCGCTCGTCCTCTATCGAGACGGCGCCACCAATTATCTCGATGTGATCACAGCGCAGACAGCGGCACTGGATGCGCGAGACGCTTTGCTGAGCCTCAAAGGGAAGAGGCTCCAGGCGGCGATTGCGCTGATGCTCTCGCTCGGTGGCGGCTGGTCGTCCGCCGACCTTCGGCATTTCGACAATCCGCTGACTGCCGCTCTGTCCAGCAATGGGAAAACGGGAGGCGAGCCATGACGGCTCGGTTACGCTCGCAGCCGCGCTGCGACAGCTGCGCTTTTTGGAGGCGTATGGAGAGAGACGGTGGCAGCTGCCACCGACGCGCTCCGAGCACGAGCAGTAGCTGCGACGAAGTCGCGCATTGGCCGCGCACCCACGCAGACGATGCATGTGGCGAATGGAGCCCAGATCGTCCAATCGCGGCCTTATCCTGTGGAGATTGTGTCCACTGGCGACATCCGAAGCAAGGAATAAACCCACTCGATCGCAAAGATCAGCTGCAGGACTGGTGGGCGCACGCCGGGCACTGCATTCGCACTGCGCCGTCGCCGGACGCCCAGCCGGGCAACAGGGCCTTCTGGCGCGCAACTCATGAAAGTGACGGCTGCTACGACGGCGAGGCCCGCTGATCTGCGGGTTCGGCGCAATTTGGCGTGCGCTCGATATTCGGCATTCATATGTAAACGCAACACAGGCCTACGTATGAAAACGCATAGAGTTGCATATGACATGCCATGGAGCGCCAGAATGACGCGATACGATCATCTATGTAAATATTGGTTACGGCCATGTCTAAGCAATATCCTGGCTTTGACCATGCCATTCGCCGCGCAATGCGCGGCGACGGGGCGCACATGTGATTAGATATTTTGTTTGTGTAGCGGTATGTCGCATGTTACGTAGCTTATTCTTTGGCATCGAAAGAGCGATGTCGCCAGTGCAATGCCGAGCCGTCTTCCCCCGACAGCGTCCGGGACAGCGCCAATGCGACGTCTGGGAAGCGGCTCCGCGAGCGCCAGTGATCGTGGAAGGGGACGAAAAGCGTTGAGCGTCGATAAAGCTTCGCAGCCAGGCTTCTCGCCGCGCGCCAAAGTGCTGCTCGTCGAAGACGACGAGGAGCTCGCGGGCGCTATTATCGACGCGCTGGCAAAGCGACAATATGAGGTCCTGCATATCTGCAACGGAAGCGAAGGCCTCTCCAAGGTCGGCGAGGGAGGCTTCGACATCCTCGTCATCGATCGCATCTTGCCCGAAGTCTATGGAATCAACATCGTTCAGGAGCTACGCCGACAAAATTTCAACGTTCCGGTTCTCATTATCAGCGCGCTAGACGCCGTCGACGAGCGAGTTCTCGGTCTCGAGGCTGGCGCAGACGACTATTTGATCAAGCCATTCAGTCTCGAGGAGCTGGGAGCGAGGGTCGATGCGCTGCTGCGAAGACCGTTGCAGAGCAGCGCCACCAAGCTTCAAGTCGGCCCGCTGACGCTCGATTTGCTGCGACGCACGGCGTTTCGCGGCGACGAAAAGATAGAGCTGTCGGCACGCGAGTTCCAACTGCTCGAATATTTCATGTCGAACGCCGGCCGGCTGGTGACGCGGCAAATGCTGCTCAAGGATGTATGGAAATTCCACTTTGTGCCGCAAACCAACGTCGTCGACCAGCATATCAGCAAGCTGAGGCACAAAATCGAAGGGGGAAGCACCAGCCGATTTTTCCTCAATGTCAGAGGTCAGGGACATATATTTGACCACCACGGCTAAAATATCCTGGCCATCGTTCCGCCGAGCGATCATGGCCGTGATCGCTTACGTCATGGGTACATTCGTGCTATTTGGCTTTCTGTATTGGAACTTATCGACCTGGGAAGTTGGACGATTTCGCTCCCTTTTGGAGCTTCAGGCATTGGGAATTTCCGCGTATCTCGAAGGACAGAAGAACCTGAGCCTAGAGGACAAGGCCTATAATCAGGCCTATCGATTGTCTGTATCTGGCCTGTTCGAACGCGATGGGTCTTACGCGCAAGGGAATCTGCACGAGATTCCATCGAGCCTGCTTTTAGATGGCAAGGCGCATCTCATACTCGACCCGAATGTGCGCTCTAAACGCGGTTTTGCGACACAGACCCTCTTCGTTGGAACGCGGCTTCCCGATCAGCGGATTCTCGTGATCGGCCGAGAAACGCCCGAGGTCGCCGTTCTCGAAGAGGCCGTGAAGCGCGTCTTTATGGAGGGCGTTTTTCCGTTCTCGCTCGTCGCTTTGATGATCGGCGCCTTCAGCAGCCGTAAGATGAGTGGGCGGCTCAGAGCAGCCCAGCAGCAATTGGACGAGATCAAAAGAGGCGCCTTGCACGAGCGCTTGACGATCAGCAATTCGAACGACGAATTGGACAGCTTGGCGCATTCTGTGAACGAGATGCTCGCTCAGCTCGAGGCGGCGATGCACGAGCTGGAACACGTCGGCAATAATATCGCCCATGACTTGAGAACACCGCTTGGCCGCGTACGAGCCCACCTCGAGCAAGTGCAGTCCGATTTTGTCTTGCCTCTCGAAGCGCAAGGCCGGATCGAGCAAGCGCTGAACAACCTGGATCAGAGCTTGAATGCGACTACGGCGTTGCTTCGTGTGGCTCATTTCGAAGCTGGATCGACCGATACGCACTTCAGCGAATTCGACGTTTCCGAAATGTTGCAAGAGCTGGTCGAGCTCTACCAGCCTGCGGCCGAATGCAAGGCGATAGAGCTCGTCGTTCGGAATGAGACGGAAGAATTTGCTCGCGGCGATCGGGACTTGTTGCTGGAGGCGTTCGCGAATTTGATCGACAATGCCGTCAAATTCACTCCAGAGCGAGGGATGGTCGAAATCCGCGTGATGAGCACGTTACAGGGGCCGATCGTCGAAATTCATGACTCCGGCCCCGGTATACCGGCCAATCAACGAAACCAAGTCTTCAAGAGATTTTACAGATCTCGGGAGACGAGACACGCCGCAGGCAGCGGACTCGGCTTGACTCTGGTTGCCGCAATTATTCGGCTCCATGGGTTCGAGGTCGAAATCAAAGACGCCGACCGGGGCTGCGCTTTCCTGGTCCAACTGTTCCGAAGAACACGATAGCGCAACGATCAGCGCGACAGAGTAGGTCTCGTCGACACGCGACGATCCTCCGCTTGGCGCGCGACGCAGTTCCATCGCTTTTCGCACTCGGGAACATAGCGTCGGACTCGGCGCATGACGGCCGCAAAGACTCGGCCCTGTCCCGATGCGCGGACATGCGACATTCACGATTGCCGGCACGGCTTCGCGACAGCCGGTCGATGAGCATCGATTTGTTCGGCTTCTCATGGCTGCGTTGGGCTTCGAGCCTCGTCGCCTGAGCCCACAGCCGACTTTTCCAGAGGCAGCGTGAAGCTGAAGATCGCTCCACCTTCCGGATTGGCTTCGGCCCAAATCTTTCCGTAATGCGCTTCGACGATGTTGCGTGAAATCGACAATCCCACGCCTATCCCGCGCGCCTTCGTCGTGACGAAAGGTTCGAACAGCTTCGCCTTGATCTCGTCCGGCACGCCGGGACCGGTGTCGGCGACATCGATGCGGATCATTTCTCCCGCGACCGAGGACGTCGAAATCGTCAACTCGCGCTTATCCGACGCGCTCATCGCATCGATCGCGTTCCGCATCAGATTGATCAGGACCTGCTTGATCTGCACCTTGTCCACGAGCGCGCGATCGTCCTTCGCATTCAAACGAATTGTTCCACGGACTCCGGACTGTTTCGCAGTCGGGAGGGTGAGCTCATAGGCCTCCTCGATCAGCTTATGCACGCTCGAGAAGGTTTTCTTCGGCTCGTCGCGGGAGACGAATTCTCGCAAGTGATCGACCACCTGCGCGGCCCACATCACCTGCTCGACAGCGCTTCCCAAAATGCTTTCGATGCTCGCCGGGCGCCGCTCCGACGGTATTTTCAACGAGCGCTGCGCCGCATGGAGATAGGTCGCGGCCGCCGAGAGCGGCTGATTGATCTCATGGGCGAGGCCCGTGCCCATTTCCTTCATGGAGATCAATCGGTCTGCTTGCAGTTTTTGCACCTTCTCTTCGGAGCGCGTCGTGGTGGTCACATCGATGAAGGTCGCCACGACTCCGTCGATTTGTTGAGAGCCTCCACGATAAGTGGTGAGGCGGGCGAGATAATAGGGCGCATCGACGTCGTTCTTGTGCACGCGCCGCTCGATCGAGGTCCCGCTTTCCAGCACCTCGAGAAGGTCGGCGGTCAATTCGGGGTAGTCGAGCTTCGCCGCGAGGTCGGTGAGCGGTCGCCCGGCGTCCGAAGGGATGATGTTGAAGATTTGAGACGCCGCAGGCGTGAAGGTTCGGATGACGAGATTACGATCCATGAAGATCGTCGCGATGCGAGTGCTCGCGAACACGTTCCTCAGATCGCTGTTGGCTCGGTCCAGATCGTCGATCTTGCTTTCCAGCTCATGGTTGACGGTCCTCATCTCCTCGTTGAGCGATTGCAGCTCTTCCTTCGAGGATTCGAGCTCCTCATTGGTAGACTGCGTCTCCTCATTCATCGAGATCAGCTCTTCATTCGCTGATTTCAATTCCTCGAGAGCCGTCTCATATTCCTCGATCGTCGCCTGAAGTCGTTCGCGGGTCTCGAACAGCTCGCCTTCGAGCCGCATCGCGTCGCCTGCCGGCTCGGTCGGAGAGGTCGACATCATGTCCGCTGTCGATGGTTCTCTCGCTTGGAACAAAATCAAGAAAAGCGCCTTGCCGCCCTCCCGGTCCAGCAGGGGCTCGGCAGTCAGCGAGACGAGTTCCGTGTGGTCGTTATCGGCTTCTACTTTTACGTTTTGACGCGTCGCTGTCCGGCGTGTCTCGATCGCCTCGCGCAGCACGCTGCGCAAATCGAGGCGCAGACCTTTGCGCGCCATCGCGAAGATCTGACGATCGGGCGCTCCGGGCGCCGCTTCGAGATATTTGCCCGTTCGGGCGGAAAAATGAACGATGTCGCCGTCCTCGGTCACGACGACATGCGGAGGCGCGAATCCTTCGGCGACGCGCGCCTCCACGCTGCGCCGCAATTGTGATGCGGATCCGGCGTTGGTCTTGCCGGACACAGGAGCCGGGTAGGAGACAGCGCGCAAGCCAGCCGTGAAATGCGGCATGCGCACGCGCCGGCCGGGATCGCGCGCCTCGAACAGGCAATGTTTCTTGTCGATCGGTGTAAAGAGATCGGAGAACTGGCCGACGCTCTCGGACATACCGAGAAAAAGAATCCCGCTGGCTCGGAGGGAATAGTGAAAGATGGGAATCACTTCCCTCTGCACATCCGCGCCGAGATAGATGAGCAGATTGCGACAGGACACCAGGTCCATGTGCGAGAAAGGCGGATCGCGCAGAATGCTGTGCGGAGAGAAGACGCAGAGGTCGCGAACCGCCTTGACGACGACATAGCTGCCGGACTCGGCGGTAAAAAAGCGTTTGCGTCTCTGGTCCGAGACCCCGTCCATCAGCGCAAGGGGATAGCGGGCGGCGCGCGCGATCGTCAGAGCCGCGTCATCGATATCGGTCGCGAAAATGGTCACTCGCGGGGCGACTCTCAATCCGTCCATATGCTCGCGAAGAGTGATCGCGATCGAATAGACTTCTTCGCCGGTGGAACAACCCGGAACCCAGACCCGCACCGTGTCGGCCGCTCCTTTTCCCTCGAACAACCGCGGAACGGCGCTTTCTCGGAGCGCGTCGAATGCGTCCGAATCGCGAAAAAAGCTCGTGACATTGATCAGGAGGTCGCGAAAGAGCGCCGTCGCCTCTTCGGGAGCCTCGCGCAGGCGCTCCACATAGTCGGCGATCTGTTCGCATTGCTGGATATGCATGCGGCGACGGACCCGGCGCATGAATGTCTTGGTCTTGTAGCCGCTGAAGTCGTGCCCCGCAGAATCACGCAGGATCGAATAGATGGCTTGGCGCGCCTCGAGAACGACGCCGCTGTCGTCGTTCATTCGCCGATCCGAGGCGAGATCGTCCGGCTCGTCGAGATCGCGTATGATCTCGACGAGCTTTTCCGCCATCGCATCGACCGGAATCGCAAAATCGACCAGTCCGCTGGCGATGGCGCTGCCTGGCATTCCAGCAAATCCCGGACCCGACCCATCGCTCGCCTGCGCCATGGTGACGCCGCCGTGCTCCTTGATCGCCTTGATGCCGAGAACGCCGTCGCTGCCGCTCCCCGACAGGACGACCCCGATGGCGGTTTCGCCGCGGTCGCGAGCGAGCGCGCTGAAGAATACGTCGATAGGCGATCGCTCGTGATGGGCTGGGTCGGTCGCTATCAGCCGAAGCCGCCCGGAGGCGATCGTCAGGACCGTCGCCGGCGGAATAACATATATCTTATCCTTCTCGAGGCGCTGACCGTCGCGAGCGACCTCGACGCTCATTTTGGCATGGTGCCCCAAAATATCCGTGAGCAGGCTCTTCCGATCCGGAGCCAAATGCATGATGACGACGAAGCTCATGCCTGGATTGGCGGGCATGGCGCGGAACAGACTCTCCAGCGCTTGGATGCCGCCCGCGGAAGCGCCGACGCCTACGACTGGAAACGATATGTCCGGGTTCATCGGCAGCGCCTTTCACCTCGGCTCTATATGCGCTTCGAGGCGTTCGATGTCACGCTGATCAGTAACGTAGCAATGCCGAGCAGCCTATTTCACGGGCGAATATATCATATTTCACGAGGAGGAGCGGCTGACGGCGTTCCTTCGTCAGCGGCAGCGGCGGCATGAGACGCGCCCGCAGGGTAAACAAGAACGCCGCCGACCTCAGCCGCTCCGCTCGAGCGAAGCCCTCGATGAATATCGTCGACGGCGTCGAAAGAACCAAGAAACGTCACCGCTCACGTTGACCGGATGACGTCGATCCAGTCTCACCGCCCTACGTACTGCAGGCGGGTCTTGCCGGCAGGCTGTCGAAAAGGTCCATCGGAAATACGATCGAGCTTTAGCGATAGCGAGATGAAATATACGCGTCGTCGATGCAATCATGCGGAGAGAGATTGGACCGCGAAGCGGTTATGAGGGAGATGATATGGGCGAGTTCAAGATCAAGGTAGCGCGCATCGAGGCGGCGGCGCCGAATGAGAAAGGAGACCGTGTTCAGATAACATTCGAGGTCGAGCGCGAGCCTTTGGTTTTCCAAATCCCGATTCTTCTCGAGATGAAAGAATTTGACGATACTGAAATGGTTCAGGTCGCGAAGAATGAGCTACATCGAACATTCGACGAATTGACCAATCAGACCGAGAAGTGGACACTGAGTGTGGAGGACGTGCAGCAGCTTTCTAATATCAGCTTGCGTCCAAAGACATGATGCCTTGGTGGGACACACGAGCGCCTAGCGTGGGCTCCGATCGAGGCGGATCAAATTCGTAAGCGGCGAAAGAGTTTGCGCATTATGAAGGTTTGAAGATGTCGGCGCAGGTTTCGAGGGCCGCATCAGAACGGCGACGGTTCGCTCGGCGCTCTTGCGCCAATACGCCTTCAGCTTGGAAAGCCTGCGATTACGGGTTCTTCACGCGAGTCGACGCCTCCAGCGTGAACTCGGGACAAGCGTCGGTGGGGTCCGCCGACGCACGCGGCGCGCCATCGAGAAGGCGCGCCGCGCGCAGGCGCTCATTCCGGCAGGGCGAACACTGTGAGCACGCCGCCGAGCGCCGTATAGTTCGACAGGCTACGATAATTGCCCACGGCGCCGAGACCGTCGCTGCTCTTCGTCAATCCCGCCGCGAGACCGATTCCCGCCCAGCCGCCGACGCCCGAAAGCACAGCGACATATTGCTTTCCGCCGACCTCATAGGTGATCACATTGCCGATGATGCCGGAAGGCGTCTTGCGCCGGAACAGCTCCTTGCCGGTCTTTGTGTCGACGGCCTTCAGATAGCCCTCGAGCGTGCCGTAGAAGGTCACGCCGCCATCCGTCGTGACCGCGCCCGACCAGACGGAGAATTGCTCCTTGTTCGCCCACACGATCTTGCCGGTCTTGGCGTCCCAGGCGATGAAATTGCCCGTATGCGTCTCACCCTTGTCGCGATCGGCGGGGAACATCTCGACGGTGGCGCCGACATAGGGCTGTCCGGCCGAATAGCTGACCCGGAACGGTTCGAAATCCATGCAGACGTGATTGGTCGGCACGAGGAAGAGGCCCGTATTCGGGTCGTAGCTCGCTGGCTGCTCGTCCTTGGAGCCGAGCGTCGTCGGACAGGCGCCGCGCGTCGTCTCGTCCTCGCCATGCGCCTCGGTCGAGAAGCGCTCGTCGAGGATCGGACGGCCATAGGTCTTCGACGTTTTGTCGAGATCGATCTTCGTGGCCCAATTGACGGCGGGATCGAATTTCGCGGCGACGAGCAATTCGCCACTGACGCGATCGAGCGTGTAGCCGAAGCCGTTGCGGTCGAAATGAACGGCCGTCTTGCGCTTTTTTCCGTCGATCTCTTGATCGACGAGCAGCAGCTCGTTGACCGCGTCATAATCCCATTGGTCGTGCGGCGTCGTCTGATAGACCCATCTTGCCTTGCCCGTGTCGAGATCACGCGCCCACAAAGTCATGGACCAGCGATTGTCGCCAGGGCGCTGAAGGGGATTCCATGTCGAGGGATTGCCGGAGCCGTAATAGACGAGATTGAGCTCTGGGTCGTAGCTGTACCAGCCCCATGTCGTGCCGCCGCCGAGCTTCCACTGATCGCCTTGCCAAGTGTTGATCCCGGAGTCCTTGCCCACCGGCTTGCCGAGATGCGTCGTCTTCTCGGGGTCGATCAACGTGTCGTCGTCCGGCCCGGTCGAATAGCCACGCCATAATAGCGCGCCGGTCTTCACATCATAGGCGGAGATATGGCCGCGCACGCCATATTCGCCGCCAGCGTTGCCGACGAGCACCTTGTCTTTGAACACATGCGGCGCGGCCGTGGATGTCTCGCCCTTCGACGGATCGCCGAATTTGACGGACCAGATCGGCTTGTCCTTGCCCTCGCCGGAAGACGCGCCCGTCGCTGCGTCGAGCGCGACGAGAGTCGTGTCGGCTTGGGCGAGGAAGATCTTGCCGTCGCCATAGGCGAGGCCGCGATTGACCGTGTCGCAGCACATCACAGGAACGACGGATGCATCCTGCTGTGGCGCGTATTTCCAAAGCACCTTGTGCTCTGGATCTCTCAAATCGAGCGCATAGACATTGTTGGGAAATGGCGTGTGCAGATACATCACGTCGGTGACATAGGCCGCTTTCGTCGTCTTGCCGTCTTTCTCGATGACGGCGGGAATCGTCACATCGTGAATGACCAGCGGAGCGCCCTCGTGTCCGCGCAAGACGCCGGTCGAGAATTGCCAGTCGACTGCGAGCTTATGCACATTCGCCGTGGTGATCTGCTTCAACGCCGAATGCCGAAGATTGGCGTAATCGCCTGTCGGCGACACCCATTGGCGCGCGTCCTTCTGCAGGTCGAGCAGCGTGTCCGCAAAGGCGCCGCTCGCCGCGAGCGCAAGCGCGCCGATCGAAATCGACAGTCGAAGTTTCCTCATCTGCATTTCATTTCCTCCGCAGCCGGCTATTTTCTCGTTTGCCCTTCATGCGCGGCGGACGGCGCCGAGCCCGGGAAGCCGTGCGCCATCCGCCGCGCGCTCATGCAGCGGTCGCATGCAACGCCGCTCGAAGATCGATATTCATCGAATGGGCGTGGCGCGCCAGATCACGAACAAGGGACGCGCTTCCGATTGTCGCAAATTTGCGACAGCTGCGGCTGTCGTCCGTCATCGAGCGGCGCTCGGCGCCCTATGCTCGGCGTGAAACGATTCCAAAATGACGAGAGTGGGCAAAAGTCGGGCGCTCGATGCAAATCCGCCGACGCCAGCGGAGCTGGCTTCACGCGTCGAACACGAGATCGAGATGCGCTTCGAACAAATCGCCGATGTCCAGAGGGTGGGCGCGATCGAGCAGACCATTGTGAATGATCGCGAACCAGATCGGCGCGATGAGCAGATGAGGATAGTCTTCGAGCTCGGGACGGCGCAGCTCTCCTCTGGCTCGCGCGGTCGCGGCCAAATCGCGGATCTGCTTCAAGAGCGGCTCGAACATCACGCGGCGGTAGATCTCCGTCATCTCCGGAAAGCGCGCGCCTTCGACGAGCACGAGTCGCGCGATGGCGGCGCGACCATTGCGCTCGATCTCGCGTATCGACACGAGCATGGTGCGCCGTATGAATGTCGACACCGGCTCGTCGGGTCGGCGATTGGCGGGGTCGGCGTCGATCAACGCTCCTGCGATCTTCTCCCGCACCACGGCTTCGAACAGCGCCTCTTTGGCCGGAAAGTATCGATAGGACGTACCCTTGGCGACGCCCGCGCGTCTTGCGACGCCGTCCATCGTCGTGTCGGCGTAGCCATTCTCGAGAAACTCCCCGAGCGCGGCGTCGATGATGACGCGGCGCGTCTGCGCGGTCTTCTCTGGGCTCGGCCCTCTACCGGCCCGCCGCGGCTCCACGCTCTTCGTGGGCTTTGTCGGTCGCTTCGCCATTCTTCTCGTGTCTTTCCGCCGGATCATGGCTTGACATAAAATGACCAAGTGGTCATTTTTATCGAAACCCCGGCCAGACGCAAGCGCTTCGCTGCGGTCGCCGACGCTTCCGGAACCCCTTGATGACTTTTTTCGGCTCGAGCCATTGGCTGTTCTCGGTCAAGACATTCGTCGCCGCGATGTTGGCCCTCGCCGTCAGCTTCTGGCTCGATCTGCCGCGGCCCTATTGGGCGTTGGCGTCGGTCTATATCGCCTCGCAGCCGCTCGCCGGCGCGACGATGTCGAAGGCCGTCTATCGGGCCGCTGGCACATTGATCGGCGCGGCGGGCGCGGTTCTGATGGTTCCCAATCTGGTCGACGCCCCGCTCGTGCTGGCGCTCGCCATGTCGATCTGGTCGGGATTTTGCCTCTATCTCGCGCTGCTCGACCGCACGCCGCGCGGCTATGTTTTCATGCTCGCCGGCTATACAGCGGCGATCGTCGGATTTCCGGCCGTCGACGCGCCGTCGACGGTCTTCGATCTCGCTCTGTCGCGAACCGAAGAAATCCTCGTCGGCATCGCTTGCGCTTCGCTCGTGTCGAGCCTCGTCTTCCCGCGCTCCGTCGGCGCCGTCGTCGCCGAAAGGCTCGATATCTCGCTGCGGCACGGACGCGACGCCGCCGGCGACGCGCTCGATCCGCAAACGAGCGCGCCGAACGACGCGCATTGGTTACGCCTCGTGACCGATGTGGCGGAGATCGAGACGCTCGCCGCCCATCTCTCCTTCGATCCTGCGGTCGAACGCCGATCACTCGACCGCATCCGTCGCATCACGCCACGCATGCTCATGCTGTTTCCCGTTCTGTCGGCGATCTCCGATCGCCTCGCCGCGCTCGCCGACCTCGGCGGCGCCTCGGAACGCGTTGGCGCGCTCGTCGAGCGCGCGCGCGCCGTGGTCGTCGGGGCCGAAGATTCGGAGAAGACGACTGCCGAGCTTCGGCGCGACCTCGAGTCGGCTGCCGCCGCGAGCGCGGACGCCGACTGGCGCGCGCTCATCGAGGCGAGCCTCTGCCAGCGTATCGGCGAGCTGCTCGATATTTTGTTCGACTGCGGCGAGCTGACGAAAGCCCTCGCCGACGGGTCGGTTCAGCCAGCGCCCTTGCGCCTCACGGTCGAATCGCGCGTGGCGCGCGTCCGCCATCTCGACCATGGCGCCGCCCTGCACGCGGCCTTCGCGCTCGGCTGCGCGATTTTCGCCTGCTGCCTATTCTGGATCGCCACGGCGTGGCCGGAGGGCTCGGTCGCAGCCATGATGGGAGCGATCGTCGGAAGCCTCTACGCATCTCAGGACGATCCCACTCCGTCGATCGCCGGCTTCGCCAAATGGACCATCGTCGCCACGACGATCGCCGGCGTCTACCTTTTTGTCATATTGCCGCGCATTCACAATTTCGAGACGCTGGCGCTGGCGCTCGCTCCCGTCTACCTCGCCTTCGGCTTGCTCATCGCCTCGCCGCAGACCTTTCGCATCGGCTTGCCGCTGGCCATCGTCACGCCGACGGCCATGGCCGTGCAGGAGCTCTATTCCGCGGACGCCGAGAATTTCGTGAATACGAGTCTCGCAATGTCCGCCGGCATGGCGCTGACGGCGGTCACGACGGCCTTGATCCGCCGCGCCGGCGCGCAATGGCGCGCGCGCCGCTATGCGCGCGCCAACCGGGACGCGCTCGTTCAGGCGGCCGATCCGCGCGCGGGAAACGACGTGCGCCTCATGGGCTTGATGCTCGATCGTCTGTTTCTGCTCGCGCCCATCGCCCATGCGGTCGAAGGCAAACTGCCGGACGCGCTGCGCGATTTGAGAACCGGGCTGAATATTCTCGATGCGCGCCGATCGCGAAACACGCTGGTCGGCTCTCGCCGAAGACGGATCGACGCGTTGTTGAAGCATCTCACCCGCTCTTTCCAGATCGGTGCGCCGGCGCCGTCTCGGGCCGCTCTGCATGCGATCGACCGCGCGATGGCGATGGCGCGAAACGCCGGCGACGCGCGCCTGCTGCTCGCTCTGGTCGGCCTGCGGCGCTGTCTCTTCGCCGCAGAGCCCCCGCCCGACCAGTCCTTGTTGGAGGCGAAAGTCGCATGAATGCGGAAATCAGCATCTTCGGCGTGTTCGTATCGTCGCTGCTCGCCTTTGCGCTCGTCGCTTTCGTTCTGGAGGTCGTGATCGAGCGAGCGCTCGAAACCATCGGCTTCTACCGCTTCGTCTGGCACCCGGCATTGTTCAATTTCGCCATGTTCGTCTGTCTGCTCGGCGCTTGCGTTCTTCTCTTATCCCCGGAACGTCTGTGAAAACGAAGCTGCTCACCTTCCTTCGCATCGCGACGACATTAGCGCTCGCCCTGGCGGCGGCCTTCGTCGTCTGGCGCCTTTGGGAATATTACGAAGCGGAGCCCTGGACCAGGGACGGGCGCGTGCGCGCCGATGTCGTCGCCGTCGCCGCCGATGTGTCGGGGCTCGTCAGCGAGGTGCTCGTTCACGACGATCAATTCGTACGCAAGGGCGAGGCGCTGTTCCGCATCGATCGGGAGCGCTTCGTTCTCGCGCTGCGACAGGCCGAGGCGATTCTCGAGGGACGCGCCGCCGCGCTCGACGTCGCGACGAAGGATCTGGCGCGTTATCGCGCTCTCGAGGCGACGAAGACGATCGCGGTCTCCAAGCAGCAGCTCGACGCGGCGATATCCGCGCAGGCGCAGGCCCAAGCGGCGTTGCGGCAGGCGGCGGCCGACCGCGATGTCGCCAGATTGAACCTCGATCGATCGGAGGTGCGCGCTTCCGTCAGCGGGCCTTTGACGAATTTCGACCTGAGGCCCGGCGTCTATGTGACGGCGGGCAAGGGCGTCGCGGCGCTGATCGACGCGGAGAGCCTGTATGTCGACGGCTATTTCGAGGAGACGAAGCTGCCGATGATTCACGTCGGCGACCGCGCCGAGATTCATTTGATGGGCGAGACGAAGACGATCTTCGGACGCGTCGAAGGAATAGCGGGCGGCATAGAGGATCGCGAGCGCAGCGCCGGAACGACGATGCTGCCCAACGTCAATCCGACATTCAGCTGGGTGCGGCTCGCGCAGCGCATACCTGTCCGCATCGCGCTCGATCCGACGGCCGACGACGTGGCCATGATCGCCGGCCGCACGGCGACTGTCGTTATCGGCGCGAAGAAGCCATGACGCCGCCGCTCGACGACGACCACCCGTTGCGTTGAGCGGAACGCGCGCTCAGCGACTCGCGGAGGAAGCGTAGCCTCGCTCGACGGCCTTCAACGCCGCCTCGAATCTGTCGAGAATCGCGCCGATGTCGCTGTCGCTCACGATGAGTGGCGGCAGGAGGCGCACAACCGATGCGAAGCGGCCGCCGAGCTCGAGAATGAGGCCGCGACGCAGGCACTCGTGTTGGATTTTTCGCGCCGTCTCCGGAGCCGCCGGCCGCATCGCTCCATCCGGCGCGCGGTCGTCGACGATCTCCACGCCGACCATGAGGCCGCGTCCGCGAATGTCGGCGATGCAGGATGCGTCTTCGGCGATCGACGCCAGTCCGCGCCGAAGACGCGCGCCCATCGTCTCCGCATTGAGATCGAGCCTTTCGCGCATGATATGGCGGATCGTCGCGGCGCCCGATGCGAAGGCGAGCTGATTGCCGCGAAACGTCCCGGCATGCGCGCCGGCCTTCCATATATCCAGATCGCGATGATAGACGACGACCGATAGCGGAAGCCCGCCGCCGATCGCTTTCGACAGCACGAGCACATCCGGCGTCACGCCGGCATGCTCGCATGCATACATGCGCCCGGTGCGTCCGAGACCTGTTTGCACCTCGTCGAGAATGAGAGGAATGCCGCGGCGCTTGGTGATGTCGCGAATCTTGCGCAGCCAGTCGTCCGGCGCCGGATTTACGCCGCCCTCTCCTTGAACGACCTCGAGTATCATGCCGGCGGGCGGCAGCACGCCGCTGTTCGGATCCTCGAGGAGATTCTCGATATAGCGCGCGCCAATGTCCGAGCCGGCCTCCCCGCCGAGTCCGAAGGGACAGCGATAATCGGAAGGGTAGGGAAGAAATTGCACCTCGCCGCCGAGACCGCCGACGGCCCTTCGCGGAGTCGGCTCGCCGGTGACGCCGAGGGTCGCATGCGTCATTCCATGATAGGCGCCCTGGAACGATGCGACGCCGCGCCGCCCGGTCGCGGTCTTGACGAGCTTGAGAGCCGCCTCGACCGCATCCGCGCCGGAGGGGCCGCAAAATTGTATTTTGAAGTCTTCTGCGAATGTCGGCGGAAGACTGTCGAACAGCTCGCGGATAAACCGATCCTTCAGCGGCGTCGGCAGATCGAGCGTCTGGAACGGCGCCTGCTCCGCCAAGGTCGCGCGGATCGCCTCGACGACAACCGGATGATTGTGGCCCAGAGCCAAGGCGCCCGCTCCCGCGAGACAGTCGATGTATTCACGTCCTTCGGTGTCCTCCACGATGACGCCGCGGCCTGCTCTGAGGGCGATCGGCAGGCTTCGCGGATAGGTCCTCGCATTGGATTCGATATCGGCCTGGCGCGCGAGATAGCGATTGCCGAACGCGCTATAGAGCGGATATGCGGCATGGAGGTTCTCGGCGCCGGAACTCGGGAATTCGCCGTCCGAAGGGCGATCGACGAGCTGCACGCTCGCATTCGAAAATTCCGGGTCGGTCGGCGCGGTCGACGGCGCGCGGCTGCTCGCAAACGCATCTGACGATTTGGACATCGTGCACCCCATCGGCGCCCCCGCGACGACGGACCATTCCGTCGGCGTACGCATTCCTGCTGACAAAGACGTGCGAGGTCGGACGAAGGCGCCAAACAATTTTCTGCGCGCGCGTCGCCCTGGGGGAGCGTCGACGATGAGCAGCCTGCGGTCGCTGCTCGGCGACGAATGTCACGAAAATATTTGCGCAGTGGGTGCGGCGGCTATCGATGGTCGGGCGTCGCCATCTGGCGGACTGTCAGAAAGTCACGCCCGCCGAACGCAGCGCAAAGAAGCCGAAGCCGTCAGCCCCGCGGCTGCTTTTCCCGCCGCGGCTTCTGCTTGTGCTTCGGCGGGGCGTCTCTGCGCGGCGGCTTGACGTGTCTCGGCTCGGAATAGCCGTCCAGACGATCCACGCGAATATTGTCGCCGCCCGGCCGGCGCATGTCGACGACGAATTGCGCCGCCGCCGGCTCGGCGATCTCGACCTGCGTCTCATGCTCGAAGATCTGGATCGCGCCAATGTCTTGCCGCGTGAGATTTCCCTTGCGACAGAGCATGGGCAGCAGCCATTTCGGATCGGCGTTCTTCGCTCGGCCGATGTCGAGACGAAACCAGACGGCGCCGCCGGGCAAGCGGGACGGACGCGGCTCTTTGGCCGGCTTTGCGCCTGCCGCCCGGGAGGGGCGGGGCTCTCGGGGCTCCCGAGACTCGCGAGGTTCCCGGCGCTCGGGCTCCTGCCCGGGGTCGACGACGGCCTCGGTCGCGGGAAGCCGCGCGCGATAGAGGCGAACGAGCATCGCGCCGAGCTGCTCGGGCGATTGTTCCGCGAGAAGCAGCTTCGCCGCTTCGAAATCTTCCTCGTTCGGCGGCTCCAGCAGCAGCGGGTCGCTCATCATGCGCTTGCGATCGAGCTCGCTGATTTCCTCGGCGGAGGGCGGCCCGCTCCAAAATGCGTGAACGCCCGCGTCTCGCAGCAGACGCTCGGCGCGCTGACGTCTCGCGGAGGGAATCAGCAGCGCGCTGACGCCCTTGCGCCCGGCGCGTCCGGTACGACCGCTGCGGTGCTGCAGCGCTTCCGCGTCATGCGGCAGATCGGCGTGAATGACGAGATCGAGATTGGGCAGGTCGATGCCGCGCGCCGCAACGTCGGTGGCGATGCAGACGCGCGCCCGCCCGTCGCGAAGCGCCTGCATGGAGTGGTTGCGCTCGTGCTGGCCGAGCTCGCCCGACAGCAGCACGGCCGCAAAACCGCGTTCGAGCAAGATCGCATGCAGATGGCGAACAGACTCGCGCGTGTTGCAGAACACGATCGCAGTCGGCGCCTCGAAATAGCGCAAGAGATTGACGGTCGCGAGCTCCGTCTCCTTCGGCGCGACGCGAACCGCGCGATAGTCGATGTCGCCGTGACCGCGCTCCCCACGCGCCACGTCGATCCGCCGCGCGTCGCGCTGATAACGCTTGGCCAGAGCCGCAATGCCCTTCGGCATGGTGGCCGAGAAGAGCAGCGTGCGTCGATCCTGCGGCGTCGCCTCGAGAATGAACTCGAGATCCTCCCGAAAGCCCAAGTCGAGCATCTCGTCGGCTTCGTCGAGAATGACCGCGACGATGCGCGTCGTGTCCAGCCCGCCACGCTCTATGTGATCGCGCAAACGTCCGGGCGTTCCCACGACGATATGGGCGCCCTCCGTCAATTTGCGGCGCTCGAGGCGCGCGTCCATGCCGCCGACGCAAGAGACGATTCGCGCCGCGGCGTGCTCGTAGAGCCAGCCCAGCTCGCGCTCGACCTGCAAGGCGAGCTCGCGCGTCGGCGCGACGACGAGCGCGAGGGGCGCATGCGGCTCCGGCAGGCGATCCGCCTCGCCGAGAATCGTCGAGGCGATGGCCAAGCCATAGGCGACCGTCTTTCCCGATCCGGTCTGAGCGGAAACGAGAATGTCTCCGTCTTGCGCTTCGGCGGACAGCACCGCCGCTTGAACCGGCGTGGGCGAATTGTAATTGCGCTCCGCCAAGGCTTTGGCGAGCGGGGCGCGGGCGTTCGGGAAGGTCACGGGTGAGCTTGCCTGGCGAGTGGGCGATGCAGAGAATGGGCGAGAGATACGCGCTCGAACGGGTCTCGTCGAGCCATCGGCTCGTTGGAAGGTCGGGGCCGCCGAAGCGAGCTTGGTCGGCGCGATATTATTTGCTTCGCGCGCGTCCCGCTAGATGGCGCTTCCGATCGAACGGAGAATAGCGTTCTAACGGAGAATAGCGTTCTAGAGGAGGTCGTCGATCTCCTCGATCTTGTCGTCGTCGTCGATCGGCGGCGGGACGCTGTCGTCGGCTTCTGCGTCTTCGTCCACCTCTTCCTCGGTCTCTGTTTCCGCCTCGGCTTCCGTCTCCGTTTCAGACGATGAAATGGCGTCGCTCGGAGGCTGGTCGCCGATGCGCGCGTCGCCGGCCATGGAGCGATACGGAGCCCTCCGCGGAAGCGAGCGCGGCAGCTCCACGACTTGGAAGATCGCCGCGCATTTGGGACAAGTGATCGGCTCGCGATTGAGATCGAAAAACGCGGCGCCACAGCTCAGGCATCGGCGCTTCGCGCCAAGTTCGGCTTTCGCCACGGCCTTCTCCTCTTGGTCGAGAATTCGGGCTTCAGGCGACCTGCAGCTGGTCGGCCGAAGATTTGCCGCTGCGCTTGTCGATGACGGTCTCGTAGGAAATCTTCTGGCCTTCGGCGAGGCCGCGAAGCCCTGCGCGCTCCACCGCGCTGATGTGGACGAACACATCCGCGCTGCCGGAGTCCGGCTGGATGAAGCCGAAGCCCTTCTGCGAGTTGAACCACTTCACGATACCGGTTTGCATGCGTTTTCCTTCTCTCGCGCGAAGACTGGGCGGCCGCGGTCGCGCGGTCGCATGTAGATCGAAGCTCTGGGAGGAAAGTCGCACGCCGACGCGCCAAAAGGCGGGAAAGCTCGTTCGTTCGGCCGAAACTCGATTTAGGAGATATAGGGCGTCGGGACGAAAATGCAACAGAGCGGTTTCGCTGCGAGACTATGTTTGCGGGGCTCGCGTGCTGGCGTCGCCACAGGATGCGCCTCGCGCGCTTTATTTCGAGACGCGATTGCGCGCGAGCTCGGCCCCTGGGCCGGCCGCCTCGAGCTGCTGAGCCGCGTCCTGGTCCCTGTCAAACATCAGGGGGATGGGAATCAGGCGCTGAAAAAACAGTTGAACCTCGAGACACAGGCTGCTTACTGCGCCAAGATTCCACTTCCAATTCGCTATGCAATCTAAATGAATAGCGCATTGGATTCTCTCTTCGGACACGAATTCCGTCGATCGGAACGCGTCCGAGCAAACAAATGAGCCGTCCTCGAATGACCGATCAGCCCTGTCCCTGCCGCGCCCAGGACGCCGAGCCGGCGCCCCTCTCCGCTTGCTGCGGCCCTCATGTCGAAGGGGCGAAACCCGCGCCGACCGCCGAGGCGCTGATGCGCTCGCGCTACACGGCCTATGTTCTCGGCCGCATCGATTATCTGGAGAATACGCTCGCGCCCGAGCGTCGGGCCAGCTTCCACCGCGCGGCGGCCACCGATTGGTCGAAAAAATCGCAATGGCTCGGCCTCGACATAGAAGCGACGGAGGCGGGCCAGCCCGGCGACGCCACCGGCCATGTGGAATTCACCGCACATTATATTTCGGAAGGCCTGCGTCTCACGCATCGTGAGAAATCCCTGTTTCGCTTCGACGAAGCCGATCAGCGCTGGTATTTCGTCGAGGGCGCGGGCCGCAAGAGCGCGCCGGTCATCCGGCAGCCGAGACCGGGACGCAATGACCCTTGTTCTTGCGGATCGGGCAAAAAATACAAAAAATGCTGCGGCGTGGCGACCTGAGATCGCGCCGCGGCGGCTTGGCGTTCGCTCTCGGGGAGCGCCGAACGCCGGCTCGGCCATGGCGACGCCGGATTGACCCTAGCGCCAGCGCTGTAGCAAAAGGCGTCGGCGCTCGCTCTTTCCTCAGTCGGCGTCAAAGGCCCGCATCGCATGATCGACCGGCGACGCCAGCTCAAACGCCTTCTCACGGCGCCGGCCGTCGTCGGCGGCGTCGGCGCGCTGATCTTCGCAGCCCTCTCGGCCACGGATCTCCACGGATTCGCGAGCGTGCTGCGCGAGCGCGCGATCGACGCGCTACAGCGGGTCGCCCCGCGTGAGACAGGGCGCGCCGGCGTGCTGGTCGTCGATATCGACTCGGCGACCGTCGTCCGCGCCGGCGGCTGGCCGCTTCCGCGCGACGACATGGCGCGGCTCGCGGCGCGCATTCTCGACGGGCGTCCCGCGGCGCTCGCTTTCGACATTTTCTTCGACAGATCCGATCGACATTCCCTGCGCGCTCATATCGAGGGCGTGTCCGATCCGAAATTGCGCGCCGAGCTCGCGCCGATTCTCGCGCAGGCGCCGGATCCAGATCACGAATTCGGCGAGACGCTCGAGCGTGGCCAGACGATTCTGGCGGCGCTGGCGGGCGGCGCGGCGCCGCCGGCCGCGTTCAATTTCGTGCAGGCCGAAGAGCCGACCGGACCGCAATCCGCGCGGCCGATCGCCGGCGCGCTCACGCCTCACGAGCCGCTCGCGGCCTCGGCTCTGGGCCTCGGCGTGTCGTCGCTGTTCGGTGAGGAGGGCGGGGTGGTGCGCAGGGCGCCGCTGCTGTTCTCGGTCGGCGATCGGCTCATTCCCGGCCTCGCGCTGGAGGCGACCCGCGTCGCCGAAAATGTCGCCATGCTCTCTGTCGAAGGCGGCCGGCTCGAGATTGGGGCGCGCCGCGCGCCTTTGGGCGAGGGCGGCGCGCTGCGCCTGCGCTGGTCCGATCCCGCCCATTGGGCGCAGCGCACGCTCTCTGCCGCCGACCTTCTCGAAGGGCGCGTCGCGCCCGAGCGGCTTGCGGGACAATTGGTCATTGTCGGCGCCAGCGCGCCGCAGGCGGGAGCGCTGCGCCCGACTCCGCTCGGCCCGCTGACCCCCAGCGTGCAGATCCACGCCGAAGCGGCGGAGCAGCTCCTCGCCGGAATAGCTCCGTTGCGCCCGAAGCACGCGGTCGCGATGGAAGTCGGCGCGGCCCTCGTCCTCGCCGCCGTCGCCGCCGCCGTCGCCGCGAGGGTCGGCCCCATGACGGCCTTCGCCCTGCAGTCGGCCCTGTCCGCGTTCTGGATCGCCGTCGCTGCGACGGCGCTGATCTTTCAGAATATCGTCCTCGATCCCGCCGGACCTCCGCTCATCGTCCTGCTCTCCGGCAATATGGCCGCGGCGGCGGCCTTCGCCCGCACGCGCCAGATGAAGGCGTTCATCTCGCGCAAATTCGAGCAATATCTTTCTGTTGACGTCGTGCGCGAGATCATCGCCCACCCCGAGCGTCTGCGGCGCAAGGGCGAGATGCGCGTCATCACGGCGCTCTTCACCGATATCGAAAATTTCACCCCCATGACGCGCCGCCTCGCGCCGCGCGACCTCATCGCCCTGCTCGACGTCTATCTCGGCGGCCTGGAGCGAATCGTCACCGATCACGGCGGCATGGTGGACGGCGTGACCGGCGACGCCATTCACGCCTTTTTCAACGTGCCGCTGGAGCGCGCCGATCACGTCGACGCCGCCATCGCCTGCGCCGCGGCGATCGTCGAATTTTCGGAAAGCTTCCGCAAAGAGCCGCTGGCGGCGCAGGCGGGCTTCGGACGCACGCGAGTCGGCGTCGAGACCGGGCCGGCGATCGTCGGCGATGTCGGCGGCGCGCGCCGCTTGAACTACACGGCCTATGGCGATGCGGTGATCGTCGCGGCCCGGCTGGAGCAGGCGAACAAGCAGTTCGATTCGCAAATCTGCATCGGACCGGGCGCCGCCGCGGCGGCGGCGCGGCGCGATTTGGCGCCGCTCGGCATGCTGCGGCTCAAAGGCCTGCCAGAGGACACGATGATCTTCACGCTCGCGGGCGAGTGACGCGCCGCGTCAGCGGACGGACTCCAGCGCCTCCTCGATGCGCTTTGCCCCCCATTTTGTCACCGGGCTCGGCTCCGAGGGCTCAGCGTCGAGCAGTCCGGGAAGGAAGACCACGCGAGGCGGCGGGAAATCGACGCCCTCTCCGGCCGTCAGCCGCACGGAACCCGACCGCGTGACGACGTCGACGGCGCCTTTCTGGACGAAAACGCCGAACACTCCCCGGCTGGGGCCGGCGAAAAACACCGTGCCGCGCGCCGACAAAAGCCCGTAAGGCGTCTCGAGGTCGAAGCTTTTTTCGGCCCCGCTGGCGCGGTCGATCAGAACGGCTCCCTCTTCCAGAGTGGTCCGGGCGGATAATTTCCCGACGAATTTGTCGACTTTCAGCACCGCATTGGCGCCGAGCCGCAGGCGCGTCGCCGCGCCGAGCTTGAGATCGAGCCGCGACGCATCGCCAGTGGTGGCGCGATCGTTCAGCAGGACGGCCGCACCCGCCTCCGCCGGCGAACGCCCATCGGCTCGCTCCAGCGCGGCTTCCCCGCGCGCCGCGACCACAGAGCCGACCGGCTCCGCGCGTGCGAGCCCGAGGGAGCCGATCGTGGCGAGGGCCGCGGCGAGGATAGCAAAGTGACGGTTGGACATGACGCAGCTTCCTTTCGCCGCACTTTGGTGCGGCGACGCTGGCGGCGCAAGCCCATCGGAGACAGCGCTCTGGGGAAAGAGCCATGGCGCTCGCGCGATGAGATCGCAAGCCCGAGACACCGTCTTCTTCGTCGCTCGGTCCAAAGGCGCTTGCGACAATCATTTTGCGAAGCGAGAGAGAAGCGGCGGCAGTCGGGCATCTGTATCGTAAAGCCGACTTTGTCCGGCGACGGGGCCTGTGGCTCTATCCTTGCTTGCGGAATTACGACTGGAACCGGGCGCGACGCCTCGAAAGCGCGCAGCCTCGCCCTCGAACAGCGGAACATGTCAGGCGCATCGTCAGATTCGGCCAATGAGCCCAATGAGCAAATCGAGCCCGTCATCGGCAGTGACGGGTCTGCGGCCACGACTCCGCTCGACTTTTCCGGCGCCGCGCCCGAGAATTGTGAAGACTCAGCTGATTTATCGGACGAGCCTCTCGAGCCGGCCGCGCTCTCCGACGCGCTCTGCGCCCAAATCACTCCGCTTTCTTTTGGCGATCGCGTCTTCTTGTTTCGATCCGAGGGGGAGGCTTGGCGCTACGCAGTCGAGATGATGCGGCGTCACCATCGGATTGTCGGCCGCCCAAAGCGACGCCGGCTCATCGTTTGCGTCGGAGCCTCGGACGGAGCGGCAGGCTTGCCCCCCGGCTTGGAAGCCGATGGCGATGTCGTGCTGCTCCAAACGGACGATCCGGGCGCATTGGCCACGGAAATCGACAATCGGACGGCTGGAATACTGATCGCTCCGGTGAGGACGAAATCCGGTTTCGAAATCGTTCCGGGAGGGCAGCTCGCGCGATTGCGCGAGACCGCGGACGAATATGGACTCGTCCTCGCTTACGACGAAAGCGCTTGCGGCTTCGGGCGCTCGGGCATGCTGTGGGCGCATGAATGGACCGGCGTGACCCCGGACGTGATGGTCGCCCTCCATCGGCCGGCGAACGCCCCGCCGCTGGCGGCGCTGGTCGTCACCCAAAGATTGGCGCGCGGAGCGCCGGGCCACCCGCCTCTCGTCGATCGGTCGACGCTCGTGAGCGGGCGCGCTTTTATGGATATGCTGGCGGCTCCCGGCTTTCTGGAACGCGTGCAGAATCGAGGCTGGCGTCTCGAAGACCGGCTCACGGAGCTGTTCTATAAGCGCCGCGGGGCGTTCACGGCGCTGAGCGGCATCGGCCTGTTGCAGGGCCTGGCGTGCCCCGGAGAGGCGGAGCCGATGCGCGCGATGCTGGCCGAACGCGGGCTCCTCACCCGCGCCATGGGATCGTTCGTCGGCCTATTTCCTCCGCTGACGATCGAGGAAGGCGAAATCGACGCGGCGGTATCCATCATCGACGCGGTCTGCGCGCGGGAGACGCAATGAGAGCCGACGCGATCGCGCCGGGAATTGCGATGATGCGGAGCGATGATCGGCGCGACGGAAATCAAAGGATCGGGCGTCGCTATCGAACGGATCGAGGCGCGAGGCTCGATCCGTCGGCGCCTTCACCGGAGGTCGGCGCGAGGCCTTCATCGATATCTCGGAGGTGCAATTTGCCGCATCTCACTCTTGCGGCAGCCGCCGAAAAGAGAGCTTGAACGTCGCGCCTCCGCCTTCGGTGTCGCCGACGACGATTTGGCCGCCGAGGCGCGTCATCAGCTCTCTCGCGATCGTCAGGCCGAGACCCGTTCCCGGCGGCGCCTCGCTCTTGCGCCAGAACGGCTCGAAAATGAGCTCGCGATCCGCTTCCGCGATTCCTTCGCCATGGTCGATGACTTCGACCATGGCGTCGGCGCCGACGCGGACGATCACAGATCCGCCTTCGGGCTCGGCGCGTAGCGCGTTGTCGACGAGATTGGAGAGAACGGACTCGAGGGCCGCGCGATTTCCGCGGACAAAGACAGCGGAATTGGGAGCATCGAATTCGATTTGGCGACCATTCTGAACAGCGAGCAGCAGCGCATCGGCGGCGACGCGCCGGCTCGAGGCAACGAGATCGACCTCTTCTGTCGAGCGGGCAGGGCTATCCGACAGGCGGGTCGTCGCCAGCAATTGCTCGACGATATTGCGAATGCGATGCGCGTCGCCTTGCAGATCGAGGAGAAAGCTCGGCTGCTTCGGAGCGTCGAGGCGCGCGGTCAAAATCGCGACAGGGGTGCGCAATTCATGAGCGGCGTTGGCGGTGAAACGGCGCAGTCGCGCGGCTCCGGCGTCGAGGCGCTCCAGCGCCTGATTGAAGGCGACGACCAGCGGCCGGACTTCCGCGGGCGTCGTTGCGTCGGGAAGACGTTGTTCGAGCGTGTCCATGTCGATCCGCGCGGCCTCGGCGGCGATGTCGCGCAGCGGGGCGAGCCCGCGGCGCACGGCGAACCAGCTCGTGAAAATGGAAAAGAGAATGGCGGGGCCGAAATAGGCGCTCATCCATTTGGCGTCGTAGAACATCGAGACAAATATATCCGGCCAACGAAATGTGAAGCCGTGGACGCCGATCGACACGGGGCCGTAGGGCGTCTCTCGCGATTGGAGATAACCGGTCGGTCGGCCGTGCTGATGCGGGTCCAGCGAGAAATGAACCCAGCTCGGATGAAGAGCGCGGAGGCTCGTCAAAGCCGTCACGAGCTCGGGCGAGGAACCTGGGGCGGGCCGCATCTCTATCGGCTCGAACACCGCATATTTCAACTTTGGGTTGCGCGCCAATTCGGCGAGTAGCGCCTGTGTGGGCTCGACTCGTAGCGCCCCATCTGCGCCGCGTTCGATAGACGCCATGATCAGCTCGCGTGTGCGTGGATAGGCGATCTCATCGAGCGAGGTCGCAAAATCCTCCAGCCCGAAGAGGCCGAGAACGAGCGCGCAGATCCAGCCCCCGCCGACCGCGACGAGCTGCGCGGCCAAGAGATAGGCAGCCGCCCGCAACGCCAGCGAAGGGCCTCTGCTCATCGCGCCGATTCCGTCAGCATATAGCCGATGCCGCGCGCGAGATGAATCGTGACGCCGGCGCCGAAGGATTCGAGCCGCTTGCGCAATCGCCAGACGAGAGTGTCGAGCGTATGCGGCTGGATTTCGGCATCGAGGCCGTAAACCTCGTCCAACAACGCTTCACGCGCTATGACACGATCGGCGCGCCGCATCAGCGCTTCGAGCAGCGCGAGCTCGCGCCGATGCAAGCCGACGGGTCGGCCGGCGATCGTCACCTCGCGACTGGCGAGGTCCAGGGCGAGATTGGCGACGGCGAGCGAAGGCTGCGGCTCGGCTCCAGGACGCCTCAGGCAGGCCCGGATCCGAGCCATCAGCTCCGGGCCGCGGAACGGCTTGGCGAGATAGTCGTCCGCGCCCGCGTCCAGCCCGCAAATCGTGTCGTCCAGCGAGTCCAGCGCCGTCAACATTATGATCCGCACGCCGGGCCGCAGCCTGCGCAAATCGGCGACGATCGACAGACCGTCGCCGTCGGGCAGGCGCCGGTCGAGCAGAATGAGACCATAATTGGCCCTCGCCGCGGCTTCGATCGTCTCCTCGAGCGAGCCGCTGCGATCGACGATGAATTGGGCTTCCGCGACGAGCGAGGCGACCAGTCGCCCCATCTCCGGCTCGTCCTCGACGAGGAGAATACGCATGATCTCACCCTTCCCCTGGGGAAAATACTCTCCTAGAGCGCTCTCCGATCGTTCGATCGATCAGAATTCGCTCCCGAATAGAGAATCTCGAATGTGATCCGAGCCGATTGGATCGGGTCACGCTCTAGTTCGCGGCCGGGCTGGACGTCGAGGCCGCAGCAACTTTGATCTGAACGAAAACTTTACGATAAATCAATGGCTGGCTCCGTCGATCGAAACGCGGTCTGTTGCTCGGAGGATACAGTGAGCCGATATTCGGCGCGCCGCGCCGGATGTGAGACTAAGGGGAGGATTTATCCGTATTTTGCCGGGGTTGATCGGCGTCGAGTCGGCGGGCGGCGACAAATGGAGATGCGGAGGCTTCGCGCCATGACGGCGGCTGGAACCCGGCTGGAAGGATTGGCGCAGAGGCTCCATCGGCTCTTTATGAGCCTGGCGGCGCTCTCGTTCGTCCTCCAGAGCCTCGCCGCAATCGGCGGCGTGTCGCCGCATTCGATGTCGCACGAGCTCGGCGCATCGCCGCCCTCTATCGATTGCGTCGCGCAAAAATCGAATCCTCATTCGCACATCCCCGTCCGGGCCGAGGAGCCGGCCTGTTGTCTGCTCTTCGGCGCCTGCGACTGCGACGCGGCGCGGCTGGCGTTCGACCTCGACAGCGCCTTTCTCGCCGAATTGCCGGGTTTCGGCGCGATGGGCCGCGGCCCTAGACCCATGGTCGACAAGCGCGGCGGCCGCCCGACCGGCTGGGCGAGCTCTTGGTCGCCACGCGCGCCGCCCCTGTTCTCCTGAAGTTCGATCGGCGCGGCAGCTCCGCGTCTTCGTTCCTTTCGGCTTTCGCGCGGCCAATGTCGTCGCGCCAGGAGAAATTCAGCTATGATCGACTCGACCCTCTTGCGGGGCGTCTCCGCCTTGGTTCTTCTGCTTCCCTCTATCGCCGCCCGCGCACAGGAGGCGCTCCCGACAATCGATGTCGCTGGGGAAGCCAAGCCGTCTGCCGTCCGCGGCGCCTTGGGACCCGCGGCGAAGGAGACCGGCTACGCTCGGTCTTCCGCCGTCAGCGCCACCAAGACCGATGCGCCTCTGCTCGACACGCCGGTGTCGGTGCAGATCATCCCGCATGAGGTGATCGTCGACGAGCAGGCCCTGAGCACGATGGAGGCCGTCAAGAATGTCAGCGGCGTGCAATCGTCGCCCGGCACTTATTATGACCGCTATATGATTCGCGGCTTCAACATGCCTGCGACCTGGCGCAATGGTCTGAAGCTCCAGAGCCTCATCGGCGGGGAGGAGATCGCTTTCACCGATCGGGTCGAAATCGTCAAAGGGCCGGCTTCCGTGCTCTATGGGCGCCTCGAGCCCGGCGGCTTCGTCAATGTGGTGACCAAGCGTCCCCAGGAGGAGTTCAAGGCGGAGGCCGAGACGAAGTTCGGCAGCTGGGGATTGTCGCGCACCACCGTGGATATAACCGGCCCCGCGAATGACGAAAAAACTCTGCTCTACCGCGTCATGGGCGCATATGATCACGGCGACTCTTTCACCGATTTCGAGCACCATGACAATGGCGCGGTGGCGCTCTTTCTGACGTTCAGGCCGACTCAGAACTTCGAGTTCAACACTCAGGTCGAGCATTATCAGAAGAAGCAGTCGCAGCCGGACGGGCTCGGCAAAGTTCCCGTCAACACGCTTTTCGACGACAATGGTCGGCCCGTGGTCATTCCGGGCTTCAACGATCGTCCGCTGAATCTGTCGAGGCGCTTCTCGGTCGGCGACCCTGCCCTGTGGAGCGACTTTCCCTATGTCGTGCATCGAACCGTCGTCGGTTACGACTGGTCCTTCAAATTCGACGACAAATGGAAGATCACCAATCGCTTCCATTTTGTCACGAATGACGAAAATCAGACCGGCTTCTTTTCTTACGGCGGGTTCGACGGCGTAAATGTCGCGAGGACTTTCAGCAATTACCAGTATCAGCGACGCATCGTCGCGACCAATCTCGATTTGACTGGCGAAATACTGACGGGACCGATCAAGCACAAAACCTTGATCGGAGTCGACTGGTATTCCTATCAGGACGACTCGTTCGGCATCGACGCCGCCGGCACGCCGACGTTGCCGCTCAACGTCTATGCGCCGACCTATGGCAATTTGAACGGCTATTTGCATTATCTCGCCGATACGGGACGAGGAAATGCGTTGTTCCGATCCCGCGAGCGAGACTTCGGCGTCTATGCTCAGGACCAGATTTCTTTCTGGGACGATCGCATTCACGTCCTGCTCGGCGGCCGTTGGGACAAAGCCGAGGTCAATTATTCGCATGTCTATGGAGAGGCGGATGCGCCATGCTTCCCTGCTTGCACCGCCTATCCGCTGGATCACTTCGCCGATAAGCCGAAGCTATCGCCTCGCGTCGGCGTCTTGTTCAAGCTCGCGGACGACACATCGATATTCGGCAGCTATGTCCGGTCGTTCGGCACGAATAATGGCGTGTCGAGCGGCGGAACCATATACCCGCCAGAAGAAGCCCTGCAATGGGAGGCGGGGATCAAGAAGATCTGGCTCGATGGGAGGGTGACGACGAGCGTCTCCTTGTTCGATATCACCAAGAAAAACGTTCTGGAGCCGGATCCCGTCAACCCCAGCTTCAGCCGCGCCGCAGGCACTGTCGCCAGTCGAGGAATCGAGGTCGACGTGGCTGGAAATCTGACCGAGAATCTGAGCGTGATCGCCAGCTATACGTTCGATTCCGCGAAGATCGTCGACGATCTCGGCAATGGCAACGCCGGCAAGCGCTTCAACAGCGTCGCGCCGCATGTCGGAAATATCTGGGCGAAATGGGATACGGCGCCGGGCGTGCAGGAGGGTTGGGAGTTTGGAGGCGGCGTCTACGCCACGGACGATCGCTGGGGCACGGACGCCAACACATGGAAGCTCCCAGGCTATGTCAAGCTGGATGCGATGGGCGCCTATCGCACCGTGATCGAAGGGCATAAGATCAAGTTTCAATTGAACATCAAGAATCTGACCGACCGACGGTATTTCGAATATAGTGATCGCGTTCAATCCGCCTATTACGCCGCGCCGCGCACCTTTATCGGATCAGTGAATTTTCAGTGGTGACGAGCGGCGTTCGGCTCTGGAGAGGAGGGAGGCCTTGCGTGGCTTTTTCGTCTTTCTGCATCGCTGGGCCGGACTCGCGATGGCGGCGTTTCTCGTCGTCGTCGGCCTGACCGGCAGCCTGCTCGCCTTCAATACGGAGCTGGAGCGCGTTTTCGCGCCCCGGCTCTTCGCCACGCCGCGGACCGATGCGGCGCCGCTCGATCTCGCGGCTCTGGCGTCTCGGGCCGAGGCGCAGGTCCCTCGAGGCCGCGTGACCTCCGTGACCTACGCCGAGCCCGATCAGGTCTCGATTTCCTTCGCGCCGCGGCAGAATTCTCAGACGAACGAGCCGTATGATCTCGGCTTCACGGAATTCTTCGTCGATCCATGGACTGGCGCGGAACTCGGCCGACGTAGGCGCGCCGATCTCTCCGAAGGCCTCGTCAATCTCATGCCCTTCATCTACGATCTCCACTGGCGCCTCATGCTCGGCGGCGTCGGACAGCTGATATTGGGGATCGTGGCGACGATCTGGACGATCGATTGCTTCGTGGCCTTCTTTCTGACCCTTCCGCCCACGACGAAGTCCTTTCTGCGGCGCTGGAAGCCGGCATGGCTCGTCAAGCGCAACGCCGGCTTCTACCGCCTGAACTTCGATCTCCACCGCGCGGGCGGCCTCTGGCTATGGGCGGCGCTGTTCGTCTTCGCCTGGTCGAGCGTGATGATGAATTTGCGGCCCTTCGTCTACGAGCCGGTGATGCGGACTTTGTTCGATTTCCGCTCGTCGATCGATCTCTACCTATCCTTGCCGCAACGCGCCTACCGGCCGCCGGCGCTCGACTGGCCTGCGGCGCAGGGAGCCGGCGAGCGGCTCATCGCCGAGCAGTCGGCCCTGCGCGGCTTTACATTCGGCAATGCCTTGGCGCTCTCCTATCTGGAAGAGGCGAACGCCTATCTCTATGAGGTCCGCGGCAGCCGCGATCTCTTCGAGCGATCGCCCAAAGGCGGCGCGACGTCGGTGATGTTCGACGGCGACGATGGCCACTTGATCGAAGCGTCGCAGCCCACTGGCGAGCATATCGGCAATACGATCGAGAGCTGGCTCTACGCGCTTCACATGGCGCGCATTTTCGGCATGCCTTACAGGCTCTTCGTCTGTGCGCTCGGCCTCGCGCTCACGGCGCTGTCGGCGACGGGCGTCTACATCTGGTGGAAAAAGCGAAGAGCCCGCCGCCTTCATGCGCAACGCGACTCGGCCAAGGCGCCGAAATCGGTTGCGCTCCGATCCTCGGAATAACGAGCCTCGCGCGCGCTTCGCGAGCTGAAATCGCGAGCCGATCTCCGACGAGAACGCTTTCGACGCACGAGTCGAACAGCGCGCGCGCTTTCTGGCGCGAGGCGATGCGCGGCGCGCTGGCGTCTTCCGCCGCGTAGCGGCTGACGCTTTCGGCGAGCGCCGCTGGGCGGCGATGAAGTCCACGCATCCGAAAAGCAATTTCTGAAATTTCGTTGGCATGTTTTGCGAGACCGATCCGTCTAACTCTGTGAACGAACCGAACGCGGTTGCAGCCTTCTGCAAGACTGCGACAGCGAGGCGCGATGTCGTCGGAGCCAATTCTGTTCGTGGAATATTTCGGCCGCGTCGTGCGCAGCTCATTGTGAGCGCTGCAGGCGAACGACAATTCGGATCGAGAGGAGCTTGCTCATGGATCGGGACGACGAGGATCGCACGACCTACACGGTCGTGATCAATCACGAAGAACAATATTCGATATGGCCCGATTACAAGCCAGTTCCCGCCGGCTGGCGCGCTGTCGGCAAAACCGGCCCGAAAGCGGAGTGTCTCGCCTACATCAAAGAGGTGTGGACGGATATGCGTCCTTTGAGCTTGCGCCGGCAAATGGCGGAAGCTCAGTCGGAAGCGTCCTGAGCCTGTCCTGTCGCCGATCGTCGCGAGCACGGTCGCCTCGGGACGACGCGCGAATTGCGCGTGCGGACTGCGGTCGCAAAAGATCAGAGAGTAGGAGCGGGAATGTCGAAGGCCTACCGCGTCGCTGAGCTGGACCGTCTGTCGCCTGACGATTTCGCGAAATTCTACATTCGCCCCGCGCGGCCGGTGGTCGTGCGAGGCGCCTTGAAAGAATGCGCGGCCCTCTCCGACTGGACCTTCGATTATCTCCGTCGGCACGCCGGCGGCTCGAAGACGCCGCTGAAAGAATGGACCGCTTCCGGGGTCAAAATATCTCATATGCCTTTGGCCGATTATCTGGATGGTTTGGAGCTCTATGAAAGGCGCTGTGCGGCGGGCGAGCAGGTCGGAGAGAGGCCGCTCTATCTGCACGACATTCCATTGACCAGCGTGTTTCGTAACGCGAACGCTGATCTCGCGGCCTTTCCTCAAAGCTACTTTCCGTCCTGGTACGGCGCCGACTGGCCCAAATTCGCCCAGATGTTTCTCGGGCCGTCGGCCAGCCTCACGCCGCTGCATTTCGACTGTCTGCTGACTCACAATTTGTTCTTTCAAGTCTCGGGCAGGAAGCGCTTCACGCTATTTCCTCACGACGATCTGCAGCGCTGCTACCCCTACAATTGGCGCTGGTGCAAAGTGGACGTGGAAAATCCCGATCATGAGCGCTATCCGCTCTACCGCGACGCGCGAGGCGTCGAGATCGTGATCGGCCCCGGCGATCTGCTCTACATGCCGCCCGGCACGCTGCATCATGTCAGAAGCCTCGACTGCGCTTTGTCCTTCAACGTCGATTGGCACACGAAAGGCAGCGCTCTGAAAGGTTTGCTGGCGGCTATGCGCGGCATGCCTCTCCAGAATGTCTACTACAATGCGCTGATCGCTTTCGGCATGTGGGCAGGCGTCCCGTCGAAGCGCGTCATGCCCTTTTACAAATCCTATCTCAGCTACGTGTCGTGACCGATCGGCGCTGCGCGCCACGATCGGGAAAGTGCAAAGGAAACGCCGAAAAATGTCGATCGTTCTCGATGGCGTCCGAAAGGCCGAGCTTCCTCTCGCGGCCCGAAATCTCGTCGATCTTTTGCGTATCCGCGCCGCCGAACAGGCGACGAAGCCGGGCTATGTCTTTCTCGACGATGGCGAGAGAGAGGGCGCGCGCCTCAGCTATGCGGATCTCGATCGAAGAGCGCGGGCGATCGCGACGCATTTGACGGCGCTGGGGCCGACAGGCGCGCGCGCGCTGCTGCTCTATCCGCCGGGTCTCGACTATATCGAGGCCTTTTTCGGTTGCCTTTACGCAGGCGTTATCGCCGTCCCCGCCTATCCGCCATCCGGCCGGCATCTGCAAAGGCTGCAATCGATATTCCGCGACGCGCGACCCGCCGCGATCTTGACGACGGAGGCGCTGCGTCAACGGTTCGAGAACGAGGCCGGCGAGCAATTGGCGCGAATTCCTTGCTCTTGGACGGCGACCGATGTGATCTCCTCCGAACAGGCGGAAGCGTGGCGCGCTCATGCGCCCGAGCCAGACCAGATCGCTTTCCTGCAATACACGTCGGGCTCGACCGGCGATCCCCGCGGCGTGATGGTCACGCATGCCAATCTACTCAGCAACCAAGCGCTCATCAAAGAGAGCTTCGGCCATGACGAGCGCTCAGACCTCGTCGGATGGTTGCCGCTCTATCACGATATGGGATTGATCGGGAACATCCTTCAGCCGCTCTATATCGGCGCCACCGCCTATCTGATGTCCCCCATGGCGTTCCTCGAAAAGCCGCTGCGCTGGCTGAAGGCGATCTCCACTTATCGGGCGCATACGAGCGGCGGTCCGAATTTCGCCTTCGATCTCTGTGTGCGCAAAATAAAGGAGGAGGAGAAGCGCGACCTCGATTTGAGCCATTGGCGCATCGCCTTCAGCGGCGCTGAGCCGGTGCGCGCGTCGACGCTCGATCGCTTCGCTCGGGGTTTCGCCATTTCCGGCTTTCGGCGTGACAGCTTCTATCCCTGTTACGGCCTCGCGGAGGCGACGCTAGTCGTGACGGCGCCGACGCGCGACCGGCCGCTTCCCATCGTCGAGGTGGATCGGCAAGCATTGGAGGCGCGTCGCGTCGCTCCGTCGCAAGGCGCCAAATCCACGGCCGTCGTCGGCTGTGGCCACGGCTGGCCGGGATATGACGTTCAGATCGTCGACCCCGAATCGACGAGCATCTGCGCCCCTGGCGAAATCGGCGAAATCTGGGTCGCGGGGCCGGGCGTCGCGCTGGGCTATTGGAACAGGCCGGACGATACGGCGCGCGTCTTCGGCGCGACGGTCGCCGAAGGGGATGGGCGCGCCTATCTGCGGACGGGCGATCTCGGCTTCCTGGAGCGGGGAGAGATTTTCGTCGCCGGCCGTCTCAAGGATCTCATCATCGTCGCCGGCCGCAATTTTCATCCGCAGGACATTGAATGTGTGATCGACGAACAGATCGAGGGGTTGCGGCGCGGCTCCACCGCGGCCTTCCCCGTGACCATCGACGATCGAGAAGCTCTCATTGTCGTGGCGGAGCCGGATCGCTCGCACCTGGGCGCATTGGAAAATAGCGGCGGCGAGGCGCTGTTTCGGAACATTCGCACTTGCGTCGTCAATGAGATCGATGTCGAGCCGGCGGATATCGTGCTCGTGCAGCCCGGCTCGGTCCCGAAAACGTCGAGCGGCAAGCTTCGGCGGGCGGAGTGCCGGCAACGTTATCTGTCTGGAGAACTGCGGACGTTGGCGCGCGCGCATTCCGCCGCGCCGTCATCCGCCGCCGTGGCAGAGCAATCCAGCGCGGAGCGGGCCGACGCGTTCCTGCGCGAGGCGCTCTCCTATCTGGCGCCGGCGCAAAAAGCTGCGCTTCTCACACGTTTTCTCATCTCCAGAGTGGCGCGATCGCTTGGGGCGCCGGAAAGCGATTTCAGCCCCACGACTTTGCTTTCGCGAAGCGGGCTCTCGTCGCTGCGGGCGATCGAAGTGAAGCATTCGCTCGATTCCGCGCTCGGGATCGAAACGCCGATCGGCGTTCTGCTCTCGGATGCGAGCTTTGCGGAGGCCGCTGAAGCGCTCGCCCGGCTCGCCGACGACGACGCTTCATCCGCACGCGAGGTCGCGCTGGCGCCGGACCCGCGCGCTCTGTCGCACAGCCAGCACGCGATGTGGACGGTCCATCAGCTCGACGCAGCGAGCAACGTCTATAATCTGCATCTCGCGCTCGATATCGACGGGCCGTTGGATTTTGCCCGCTTCCATCGGGCGCTGTCGTCGGTCGTCGAGCGTCATGCTCAGCTTCGCACCGTCTATCGCTCCGGCTCGGACGGCGTCACGCAGGAAGCGCTTCCCCTCGAAGAGTTGGCAGATTGGTTGCGCCGGGAGGACGCGACGGCCTGGACGTCGGCGGAGCTGGAGGGCGCGCTGTCGCAGGAAGCGCGGCGTCCGTTCGATCTCGACGCGCAAGCTCCGTTTCGGATCGTCGTCTACAGCCGAGGCGATGGCGGCTCGACCCTCTTATTCGTCGCACATCATATCGCTGTCGATTTGTGGTCATTGCTGCTTCTGGTCTCGCAGCTCGACGCGGCCTATCTCGCGCCGGAGGCGGGAGACGGCTTTGCGCCGCCCGCGAGCGGGGACTACGCCGAATTCACGCGTCGTGAAGCAAATTATCTCGCTTCCCCTGCCGCGGAGCGGGATTGGAGCTATTGGAGCGATCAGCTTCGCGGCCCACTGCCTGCGCTCGAATTGCCGACGGATTTTCCGCGCCCGTCCGTTCCCGACTATGCGGGAGGATCGGCGCCGCTGCGGCTCGACCACGAGACGACCCATAGGCTGAAAGAGCTGGCCAAGCGCGAGGGCGTAAGTCTTTTTTCGCTGCTGCTGGCCGGCTATTTCGCGCTTCTTCAACGCGTGACCGGGCAGCCCGATCTGGTCGTCGGAGCGCCCACGAGCGGCCGCTTGGGTTTGGAGACGATCGGTCTCGTCGGAAATTGCGTCAATCCTGTCGCGCTGCGGGTGCGGGCGCTGCCGCAAGACAGCTTCGAAGGTCTGTTGCGCGCGACACACGCAACGGTGCGAGGCGCGCTCGAGCATCAGCAATTCCCATTTCCGCTGATTGTCGACCGCCTTCAGCCCGAACGCCATGAGAACCAATGGCCGATCTACCAGAGCTGGTTTGTTCTGCAACAGGCGCAATCGGAGGCGCCGGCGGAATTCGCCGCTCTCGCGCTCGGTGAGGATGGCCCTTCGTTTTCTTTCTGTGGGCGCACAGCGAGATCGTCGACCCTGCGTGAGCGCGTGGAGATGTTCGACCTCGCGGTGATGGCGGCCGAGGTCGATGAGGAGCTGCTGCTGTCGTTTCAGTTCAAGACGCAGCTATTCGCCGCCGCCACAATCGAGCGCCTGGCGCGCCGCTACCGAGCGCTGCTCGACGGCATTCTGGACAATCCGCAGGCGCGCATCGGCGATCTTCCCATTTTGGAAGAGGCCGAGCGCGGCGAGCTGATATTCGATTGGAACGACACCTCGGCGGAATTTCCGCGCGACTTGTGCGTCCATGAGCTGTTCGAGGCGCAGGCGCAGCGCAGGCCCGACGCTGTGGCGGCGATCTTCGGCGACGACACTCTCACCTATGGCGAATTGAACGCGCGGGCGAACCGGCTGGCGCGCCATCTCGTCGGGCTCGGCGTCGGGCCGGAAGCGATCGTCGGCCTGTGTGTCGAGCGTTCGCTGGAGATGGTGGTCGGACTGCTCGGCGTTTTGAAAGCGGGCGGAGCCTATCTGCCGCTCGATCCAGACTATCCGTCCGAGCGTCTCGCCTACATGATCGCCGACGCCTCGCCGCGTCTCGTGCTGACGCAGCAGCGTCTGGCGGAGCGTCTTCCTGTGGGGACGCCGCTTCTGCGACTGGACGCGGATCGGGAGCAGTTCGCGCACGAGAACGCCGAAGCGCTCAGCCGCCGCGCCACGCCGCAGAATGTCGCCTATGTCATCTACACATCGGGGTCCACAGGAAAGCCGAAGGGCGTCGCCGCGCCGCATGGCGGCGTGGTCAATCGCATCGATTGGATGCAGAAACGCTACGGCCTGACCGCCGATGATACGGTCCTGCAGAAGACGCCGTTCGGCTTCGACGTCTCGGCATGGGAGTTTTTCTGGCCGCTGCAGGCCGGCGCGCGCCTCGCGCTCGCTGCGCCGGACGATCATCGCGAGCCTGCGCGGCTGGCGGAGCTCATCCAACGCCATAGCGTCACGACGCTGCATTTCGTGCCGTCTATGCTGCGGGCGTTCTCGAGCGTCGTCGACATGGCGACGCTGCGCTCGCTGCGGCTGGTGATATGCAGCGGCGAGGAGCTTCCCGCTGCGGCGGCGCGGCGCTTTCATGCCGCCACTGCGGCGGAGCTTCACAATCTCTATGGCCCGACCGAAGCATCGATCGACGTCAGCGCCTATCGATGCGCGCCGGACGACGATAGCGAGCGAGTGCCGATCGGCCGGCCGATCTCGAACATTCAGCTCTATATTCTCGATGCGGGTTTCGAGCCGATTCCGGTCGGCGTCGCCGGAGAATTATGCATCGGCGGCGTCGGCCTCGCGCGCGGCTATCTCGGCCGCGCCGATCTGACGGCCGAGCGCTTTGTCGCGAACCCTTTTGTCGCGGGGGAGCGCATGTATCGCACCGGCGATCTCGCGCGCTGGCGGCGGGATGGGAACATAGAGTTCCTCGGGCGGCTCGATCATCAGGTGAAAATCCGGGGTTTTCGCATCGAGCTGGGCGAGATCGAGGCGGTGTTGCAACGTCTTCCCGATGTGCGCGAGGCGGTTGCGCTCGCATGGGCGGACGGCTCGGGCGACAAGCGGCTCGCCGCCTATGTGACGAGCGAGGGTGAGCTGGACTTTGGCGCGCTGAAGATAGCGCTGCGGCGGGAGCTGCCGGATTATATGGTTCCGCAGCTTTTCGTTCGTCTCGAGGCGCTGCCGCTGACGGCGAGCGGCAAGCTCGATCGCAAGGCGCTGCCGGACCCCGATCCCGACGCGCAATCGCGCCGGAACTATGTCGCGCCGCGCACGCCGACGGAAGAGACGCTGTGCCGCATCTTCGCCGATGTGCTCGGCGTCGAGCGCGTCGGCGTCGACGATAGTTTCTTCGAGCTCGGCGGCGACTCGATTCGCGCCATTCAGGTTGCGAGCCGGTTGCAACTGGCCGGATATGAGCTGACGCCGCGTCAGCTATTCCAATATCCAGCCGCGAGCCTGTTGGCGTCGGAATTGACGCTCGGCGCAGAGGCCTCTCCGATATCCGATGTCGAGCGCGCGCTCGCCCAATTCACATCCCCCTTCGCTCTTGCGGAGCTGGAGGCTGATGACATCGACCGCATCGTGCGTCGGCACGGAGATGTCGAGGACCTCTATCCGCTGACGCCGATGCAGGAAGGCATGCTGTTTCACGCCCTGTCCCAGACGGGAACGGGTCTATACCATATGCAGGAGCGCTACGAGATAAGAGGGCCGCTCGACATCGAGGCTTTTGCTGCCGCTTGGCGCCGCGTGGTCGATCGTCATGCGAGCCTGCGGACCTCTTTCGAATGGGACCTGAAAGGCCGCGCTCATCAGGTGGTTCACAGCCACGCCACTCTGCCGGTCGACATCCTCGACCTCCGACATTTATCCAATGCCGATCAATCGTCAAACATCGACCAATTGCTGAGCAGCGAACGCGAGCGCGGATTCGATCTCGCGACTGCGCCGCTGATGCGCATCAAGATCATCCGAGTCGACGACGACCGGCACATCTGCGTGCGCAGCTTCCATCACATCATCATGGACGACTGGTGCACATCGCCGCTGCTGCTCGACGTGCGAAAGCATTATGCGGCTGGGTTGGCAGGGCAGGCCGTCGAGGCCGAGCCGGCGGGACAATTCCGGGACTATATCGCCTGGCTGCGAACCAAGGACATGGCGTCGGCGGAGAGCTTCTGGCGCAGCTATCTCGACGGATTTTCGGAGCCGACGCCACTCGTGGGCGCCAAAGCGATCGAGATTCGGGCCGACGCCGCCGCTTCCGTCGACGACGTCATCGTGACTCTCTCGGCGGAGGATCGGAAAAAGCTCGAAGCGCTCGCGCGCCAGCACCGCTTGACCGTCAACACCTATGTTCAGGGCGCGCTCGCGCTGCTGCTCGGCCGATATGCCGACGTGGATGAGGTCGTGTTCGGCGTGACGGTCGCTGGTCGTCCGATCGATCTTCCGAGCTCAGAAACAGCATTGGGCCTGTTCATCAACGGATTGCCGCTGCGTGTGCGCATCCGTCCAGATCAGCCGATCATCGATTGGTTGAAAGAGATAATGTCCAGCAATTTGGAAATGCGTCAGCATGAGTTCGTCTCTCAATCGATGATCCAGAGCTGGAGCTCCATACCTCGCGCCGACGCGCTGCTGTTCCAACATCTGCTCACTTTCGAGAATGCGCCGATCGACCCCAGCCTGCGCGGAGAAAAGGAGATACTCGATATCGATCTCCTGCAGCTTCGCGTCCACACGAATTATCCGATCACCTTCGTCGCCATTCCAGGCGAGACGCTCACGCTTCGCCTCACTTACGACCGCGATCGTTTCGCGGCGTCGACGGTCGAGCGTATGGCTATTCATTTTAGGCGCGCTCTCGAAAAATTGATCGCAAAGAGCGACCGCCGGGTGAGAGACGTGCAGCTTCTGCCCCCGGCGGAGGGTCATCGAGCCGCAGTCGAATGGAACGAGACGGATCACGACTATGGCGAGCCACTCGATCTCGTGCGACGCTTCGAGGCGCAGGCCGCGCTGCGTCCGGACAGCATCGTCGCCGCCTGCGAGGGCAAGACGCTGACCTATCGCGCGCTCGACGAACGCGCGAACCATATCGCAAGCGCATTGGTCGAGGCGGGCGTCGGCCGGGACGACATTGTCGCCTTGTGGGAGACGCGCGGGCTGAACTTTTTGGCGACTATGCTCGGCGTCTTCAAGGCTGGCGCGGCCTATCTTCCGATCGATCCTGCCTATCCAGATGGGCGTATTTTGCAAGTGCTGAAGGAGGCCGAGGTCGAATGGCTCTGGGCCGGGAAGAATCATCTGGCGCGCGCGAGCGCGCTCTGCGCGGATCTCGATGAGGCAGAACGGCCGCGTCTGATCGAGCCGATGACGACATGCGCAGCTGCGACGATGAAAGCGCCGCGACACAACGGGCCGCGCAATCTCGCCTTCGTCATCTTCACCTCGGGCTCCACCGGCAGGCCGAAAGGCGTAATGGTCGAGCACAGAGGCATGTTCAACAATCTGATCACGAAAGAACGCGTCCTTGCTCTGACCTCGGATGACGTCATCGCGCAGACGGCGTCGCAATGCTTCGACATTTCTGTTTGGCAGTTCCTCACGGCGATCGCCATCGGCGCGCGGGTCGAGATTTTCCCCGATGATATATCGCGCGATCCGCAACGACTGCTCGATGAGATCGATCGTCGAAAGGTGACAATACTCGAAGCCGTGCCGTCGATGATCAAGGCGCTGCTCGATGTGGCGGAAGACGACGAAAGACTGGTTCGACTCCGGTGGCTGCTGCCTTGTGGGGAGGCCTTCACGCCGGAATTATGCCGGCGCTTCATGGCGCGTTTCCCGAATATTCGCCTTTTGAACGCCTATGGACCGGCGGAATGCTCGGACGACGTATCCTATTATCCTATCGAGTCGTCGCCCGAAGGAGACGATCTCAGCGTTCCGATCGGCCGGCCTGTCGACAACACACAGCTCTACATTCTGAATCGGCGCCTCGATTTGGCGCCGGTGGGCGTCGCCGGCGAAATCTGCGTCGCCGGCGTTCAGGTGGGCCGAGGCTATCTCCATCGTCCGGACTTGACCGCGCAATCCTTCGTTCCCGACCCATTCGGGCCACCCGGCTCGGTCCTCTATCGAACCGGCGATTTGGGACGCTACCGATCGGATGGCGTCATCGAATTCCTGGGCCGCGTGGATCATCAGGTCAAAATTCGCGGACATCGGATCGAGCCGGGGGAGATCGAAGCCTGTCTCGTCACCCATCCGCGCATCGAAGAGGCTTGTGTCGTCGCTCGCCGGCTGTCCAAGAATTTGTATGGGCTGATCGCTTATGTCGTCGCGCCGCAGCTGGATGCGAGCTCTCTTCGAGAGCATGTGTTGCAGACGCTGCCGGAATTCATGGTTCCGAGCGCCTTCATTTGCATGGAGTCTCTGCCGCTCACGTCCAACGGCAAGGTCGACCGCAAGAAATTGCCGGACGTCGACGCCTCCGCCCATGTCTCGCGCGTCTATGTCCCGCCACGCAACGCGACCGAAGAGATTTTGTGCAAAATCTGGTCGGAGGTGCTCGATGCGCCGCGCGTCGGCGTCGAGGACAATTTCTTCGAGCTCGGCGGACATTCTCTGCTCGCGATTCAATTGCGTTCGCGCATTCGCGCCGCCTTCGGCGTCGAAATGCCTTTGCCCGCGGTGTTCGACGCCGCAACTGTGGCGAAGCTCGCCGAGCGCGTCGAAGATCTGATCCTTGCAGACATCGAAGAGCTGAGCGACGTCGAAGCGTCTCGGCGCGCGCGAGAGACGGTGGAAGCTCGCGCCTGAGGGCGCGATCCCGCCTTCAGGAACGAGTCATCCGGAGTGGACACCTCATGGACATGATCGAGAGTCGGCGAGAGCAGCAGGATAAGAAAGCACGCCTTTCTCCGGGCAAGCGCGAGCTTCTCGAGCTTCGCTTGCGGGGGCGCGCTTCGCTGCAAATGACTCAGAACGATATCGCTCCTCGGCCGCCGGGCGACAATCCATTGTCGTATGGTCAGGAACGCATCTGGTTTCAATGCCAAGTGTCGCCCAATCCCGCTTTGTTCAACATCGCGCTGCTGGCGCGCATTGGTGGGGCTCTCGACGCGGGGGCGTTGCAATCGAGTCTCGCGGAGATTATTCGCCGTCACGAAGTGTTGCGCTCCGGCTTCGCGAGTAACTGCGGCGTTCCGCGGCTCTTCTATTCATCCGATGCGGATTTTTCCTTCGAACGGATCGATCTGCGCAGCCTCGATGAAGAGGCGCAAAATAGTGAAGTTCGGGCGCTGTCACACGCCGAGGCGCGCAAGCCTTTCGACCTGGATGCGCCGCCGCTGATGCGGGCGACATTGCTCATCTTGGGGGACGAACGGCATGTTCTGCTGCTAACGATCCATCACATCATATGGGATGGCTGGTCCAGCGGACTGCTGATCCAGGAAATTGCGCAGCTCTACGAAGCGGCGATGAAGGGCGCGCCGAATCCGTTGGCGCCGCTGTCCGTGCAATATGGCGATTTCGCCTATTGGCATCGTCGCCTGATGACGAGCGAGGCGGGCAGAAAGCAGCTCGACTATTGGGCGAACAGGCTCGCCGGACTTCCCGATCTGTTGGCGCTCCCGACCGACCGGCCGCGCGCGTCCAAACAAGCCAACCGCGGCTCACGCTATTCATGGACTCTGTCGCAAGAGGCGCTCGCGGGACTGACGGAGCTCGCCCGACGGACGAACACCACGCTGTTCGTCGTCTTGGTGTCCGCCTTCAAGACCTTGCTTTATCATTACAGCGGCCAGACAGACATCGCGGTCGGCACCACCATCGCCTATCGCACGCATCCAGAACTGGAACGCTTGGTAGGATTTTTTGCGAACGCTCTGGTTCTGCGCACGACGCTCGACGACAATCCGAGCTTCGAGACATTGCTCGCGCGTGTGCATGAGGCCGCCGTCGGCGCTCAATCGAACCAGGATGCGCCATTCGAGACGCTCGTCGAAAAATTGGCGACGAAGCGCGGCCTCAGTCACAATCCTCTGTTCCAAGTCGCGTTCGTTCACCACAATATTCCGATCGAGCGGCTGACGCTCTCAAATCTCACCATCGACGTCGAGGAAGTGAGCACGGAGTCGGCGATTTTCGATCTCGTTCTGCATGTCTTCAACGAAGCGCCGGGGCTGCGGCTGCGTTTCGAGTTTGATGTGGGCCTGTTCGACGATGCGACCATCGCCGCAATGGCGGGGCATTTTACGGCTCTTGTCCAAAACATGCTGGAGGCCCCGACGCTGCGCATCGCCGCGTTGAGTCTTTCGGATTCGGCGGAACGGTCGCAGATCATCGCCATGTCGGAAGGCGCATCCCTCCAAACAGTCACGCCGGAGCTGATTCATCACTGGCTCGGCAGAAATGCCCGTGCAGATCAGCTCGCCGTGTCGACGTGCGGCGCGGCGCTGACGTATGGCGAATTATCCGCCCGCTCCAATCGGATCGCGCACTGGCTACAGCGCCTGGGCGTCGGCCCCGACGTGCCTGTGGGCGTGCTTCTCGAACCCTCCGTCGAGCTGGTGGCGGCGATCGTCGGCGTGTCGAAGGCGGGGGGCGCATTCGTGCCGCTCGATCCGGCCTATCCGCCCGGACGGATCGACTACGTTCTGTCCGATGCAAAGGCGGGCGTGCTGCTGACGACGCAGGAGCTGGCGTCGAAGCTCGGCGACATTTCGATCCCGATTGCAATTTTGGATCAGAAGGTCCTCGACGCTATGCCGGACGTTCCCGTCGTCTCGAGCGTCGCGCCTGAAAACATCGCCTATATCATCTACACATCTGGCTCTACGGGCCGTGCGAAAGGCGTGATGGCCACGCATCGCAACGCGGTGGCCTCGACGCGCGCGCGCGCGGGGCATTACGCCGAGGCCGTCACCGGCTTCCTGCTGTTGTCGTCCATTTCCTTCGACAGCTCATTGGCGGGGCTGTTCTGGACCTTGTTCCAAGGCGGGCGGCTGCACATCCCGTCTGAGACGATGCGCCGCGACCCGGGCGCGTTGATGCGTCTTGTCGAGCGAGAGTCGGTCTCGCATCTCTTGTGTCTGCCGTCATTCTATTCCGCGCTGCTGCAGGTGACGACATCGAAAAGCGGCGCATCGCTGCGGTGCTGCATCGTCGCTGGCGAGGCTTGCAAGCGCGACGTCGCCGACCATCATTTTGCGAAGCTGCCGCACGCCGCTCTCTTCAATGAATATGGACCGACCGAATGCTCCGTTTGGAGCACGGTCCATGAAATCGCCGAGGATGAGAACCGGTCCGAGCCGGTGAGCATTGGGAGGCCAATTCCCGGCGCTCGGACTTATGTCGTCGGGCCGGACGGCGAGCTGTCGGCCGCGGGCCTTATCGGCGAGCTACATATCGGCGGTCCGGGCGTAACGCGAGGGTATCTCGGGCGGCCTGAATTGACCGCGGAGAGGTTCGTTCCCGATCCCTTCGGCGGCGGTGGCGAGCGACTCTACAGGACCGGGGACCGCGTAAAGCGCCGCCGAGATGGCGGGCTGGAGTTTCTCGGCCGTTTCGACGAGCAGATCAAGCTGCGCGGCTATCGCGTCGACCCTCGAGAGATCGAGGACGTCTTGTCGTCGCATCCCTCGGTTTCGGACGCTGCAGTGGTCGTGCCCGCAGAGAAGGAGGGGAGCGCCAGGCTGATCGCCTATGTCGTCGCCGAAGGCGATTCGGGCGAGATCGAATCCGCGCTACGGCGGCATGTCGCTCAGAATTTGCCGGCTTTCATGGCGCCAGAGGTCATCGTCGCGCTGCCGGCCATGCCACGACTTCCGAACGGGAAAGTCGATCGTTCGGCGCTGTTGGAGCCTGCGGCCGTCGCCACGGAGCAGGATTTGGAACGCGAGGGCCACGCCAGCGCGATCGAATTTCTTCTCGCCGACATTTGGCGCGCTGTGCTCGGCGTGGAGGAGATCGGCCGCAACGACAATTTTTTCGATCTGGGCGGCAATTCATTGTCGGCCATTCAAGTCGTCGCGCGCGCGCAGCAGCTGTTCGGCAAAGACATTCCGATCACGACGCTTTTCGAGGGAGGGACTCTCGGCGAGCTCGCCGGGGAGATCGAGGGCGCCGCTGGCGCGGACGCCATCAACGAAAAGCTGAGCTTTCTGCTCGCAGAGATCGACCCGACCGCCGAGCTGGACGCCGTCGTTCGTGGCCTCGGAAACGAAGGGCCGCAGCATGTCTGGTGAGATCCGTTATGCTCTCGCGGAGAGCGCATGTGTGGAACCGCTGGTCGGACGCTGGGTGGCTTGGCCTCATGTGATGGCGCCGGTCACGCAGAGCCTGCATCTCCTGAACTACCAGATCAAAACGATCGGCTCCTATCTCGGCAACCCGGCGATTCACGAGATCTCCTGCCGCAATCCGAAGCTCTTGGGCGGCGCTTTCGTCGATGTGCCGGCGACGCGCCTATCCGAAGTTCGAGACTTCTTGGCCCTGACCGAGGAGACGTTTTCGGACAATCTGGCTTTCGCGCGCAAGCTGATCGAGTTTCACAACAAGCTCGTCGCCGAAGCGAAGGGCGAAAGCCTCGAGGACTGCTACCAGAGGATTCCCGAACCGCTGCGCGGCTATGTCGAGCTTCTCTACGACTACTATAACCGGCCGATCGTGCGGCCGCTCGAAGGGCTTCTCTACAAGAGCGGGTATTACAAGAAAGAGGCGCAGTCGTTGCGTCTCTTCCGTCAGGAAACCGATCTCGAACGGCCCTATTATATGAGCACGCCGAGATTGTCTGGAGACGATTCGCTCGATTGGACCGTCGCCTTCGACGATCCCAGAATCGACGAATTGTTCCGTCTGGACCAGGAGCCGAAATCCTTCGACGAGATCAGATCCTTGCTGGACGCTCCGGCGTCGCAGGATGCGAAGCTGCGCGCCATTTTGCGAGAGACCGACGGCGCCATTCGCGCCCCGTGGAGCGGCGACGAGGTTCGTGTTCGATACTTCGGGCATGCCTGCGCCCTCGTAGAGAGCGGAGGCGTTTCGATCCTCATCGATCCGCTGATCGCCGCGCGGCCCGAGCAGCATGACGTCGAACGCTTCAGCTTCGGCGATCTGCCCGAAAGAATCGATTATGTTCTCATCACGCACGGGCATCACGATCATTTCGTCATCGAGTCGTTGTTGCGATTGAGGCACAAGATCGGCACGCTCGTCGTGCCGAAAAGCTCGGGCGTTTTCTATGGCGATCTGTCCCTGAAGCTTCTTGCGCGTCAGCTCGGGTTCGCAGATGTCCGCGAGGTGGACTACCTCGATGAATTCGCCATTCCCAATGGGCGGATCGTCGCCGTTCCATTCCTGGGGGAGCACAATGATCTGCCTTCCGCGAAAGCTGCGTATTTTCTGCGTCTCGGCGCGCGTAGCCTGCTTTTCGCCGCGGATTCGAATTGCCTCGATCCAGAGATCTACGCACATCTGCTTCGTGAGACCGGCCCCATCGACACACTGTTCGTCGGAATGGAATGCGTCGGCGCGCCGTTGACGTGGGTCTATGGGCCGATTTTGCCCAACAAGCCCGAGCATCGACACAGTCAGGGACGCCGCTCGAATGGCTGCAACTCTAGCGCCGCGCTGGAGCTCGCGCGCGCGGTGGGTTGTCGGTGGGTATTCGTCTATGCGGTCGGGCGCGAGCCCTGGGTGCGATACCTCCTCGCTCTCACTCCCGCCGACGACGACGTGTACATGGTGGAGATCGCCAAATACATCCGGTCGCTGCGCGATGAATTGGGCGTCGGCGCGGAGCTTCTCTTCGGCCGAGCCGAAATCCTGATTTAACGCGCGAGCCTGGAAGAACGATAATGGCTGAGCTGGTCGAGCGCTTGTCGCGCCTTTCTCCTGAAAAATTGCAGCTGTTGCGGACGCGACTGAAGGATGAGTCGGAATTCGAGCGTCCGATCGCGGCCTCCTGCGGCGCAAAGAAGCTGCTTTCCTACGCACAGCAGCGCCTATGGCTGCTCGACCTCATCCAACCCGAGAGCGCCGCCTATAATAACGCCGGCGCGTTTCGCTTTATCGGCGCATTGAACATCTCTGCATTTTCATGGGCGGTGAATGCGATCGTGGCGCGTCACGAGACGTTGCGGACGCGTTTTTCGGTGGTCGATGGCGAGGCGGTTCAGATCGTCGCGCCCTCGCTGGAGTTCGCCTGTCCCATCGTCGATCTGAGCAGTCTCGAAGCGGACACGCGCGCCGCCGAGGCGCGGCGTCTCGTCGAGGCGGAGGCGCGGCGCCCGTTCGATCTGACGCAGGGTCCGCTGCTGCGCGTCCTCGTCATCGATCTCGGCGTCGGCGATGCGGCTGGGGCTCGCGAGCATGTGGTCGCCTTCACGCTGCATCACATTGTGTCCGACGGCTGGTCGACCGACGTGCTGATGCGCGAGTTCGCCGCGCTCTATGATGCGCGCATCGCCGGCCGTCCGTCGCCACTCGCCCCGCTTCCCATCCAATATGCCGATTACGCCGCCTGGCAGCGCGACTGGCTGCGCGGCGAGCTGTTGGAGCGCCAGCTCTCCTATTGGCGGCGGACGTTGTCGGATGCGGCCTTGGTTCTGGAGCTGCCGACCGATCATCCGCGTCCGGCGGTTCAGGACACCGCCGGCGGCATGCATCGTTTCGAGATTCCGGCGACGGTCGCGGATCGGCTGAAGGGCCTGGCCCGGGAGCAGGGCGCGACGCTGTTCATGCTTCTGCTGGCGGCGTTTCAGCTTCTGCTGTCGCGTTACAGCGGGCAGAAGGACATTTGCGTGGGCGTGCCGGCGGCCAATCGGCGTCGGGTGGAGCTCGAGGGGCTGATCGGCTTTTTCGTCAACACGCTGGTCTTGCGCGCGGACCTCTCGGGCGAGCCGAGCTTTGTGGAGCTTCTGGGGCGAGTGCGAGAGGCGGCGCTGGGCGCGCAGGAGCATCAGGATCTTCCCTTCGAGCGTCTTGTGGAAGAGCTGCAGCCGGCGCGCGACATGAGCCGCAGCCCGTTGTTTCAGGCGATGTTCGTCTTTCAGAACGCGCCGGCGCGGGTGTTTTCTCTGCCCGGTCTGCGGATCGAGACTCTGGCGGCGGACAGCGGAACGTCGAAGTTCGATCTCACCTTGGAGCTCGCCGAGGTCGAGGGCGGGTCGATCGCATCGATCGAATACGCCGCGGCGTTGTTCGAGCCGGCGACGATCGCGCGCATGGCGGATCATTATCGCAGGTTGCTGGAAGGGATCGTCGCCGATCCGCGGGCGCGCATCGGGGCGTTGCCGATGCTGAGCGAGCCAGAACGTCGGCGGCTGTTGATCGATTGGACCGATACGTCGGCGGATTTTCCGCGCGAATTGTGCATTCATGAGCTGTTCGAGGCGCAGGCGCAGCGCGCGCCCGACGCTGTGGCGGCGATCTTCCGCGATGACTGTCTCACCTATGGCGAATTGAACGCGCGGGCGAACCGGCTGGCGCGCCATCTCGTTGGGCTCGGCGTCGGGCCGGAGACGATCGTGGGTCTGTGTGTCGAGCGCTCGCTGGAGATGGTGGTCGGACTGCTCGGCGTTTTGAAAGCGGGCGGCGCCTATCTGCCGCTCGATCCGGACTATCCGTCCGAGCGTCTCGGCTACATGATCGCCGACGCATCGCCGCGCTTGGTGCTGACGCAGGAGCGTCTGGCGGAGCGTCTTCCGGCGGGGACGCAGATTTTGCGGCTGGACGCGGATTGGGAGCTGATCGCGGACGAGGGCGCGGGAGCGCTCGGCCGCCGCGCGACGCCGCAGAATCTCGCCTATGTCATCTATACCTCGGGGTCGACAGGAAAGCCGAAGGGCGTCGCCATCGCTCACGTCAATACGGCCGCGATGCTGCATTGGGCGAAGGACATTTTCATTCGTCCCGGCGCGTCGACGATGCTGGCGTCGACATCCTTGTGCTTCGACCTGTCTGTCTTCGAGCTGTTTCTGCCATTGAGCTTCGGCGGCGCCGTGGTCGTTGTGAAAAACGCGCTCGAGATCGCGGGGGTGGCCGGAGCATACGCGGCGCATCTGATCAATACAGTGCCGTCGGCCATGGCGGAGCTCTTGAGGATCGACGCGCTTCCGCCGTCCGTCCGGATCGTCAATCTGGCCGGAGAACCTTTTCCGCCGGCCATGGCCGAATCCTTGGGGAGCCGCGAGAGTCTCGACGGCGTGTTCAATCTCTACGGACCATCGGAATGCACGACCTACTCCAGCTACATTCGCTTGCGTGAGGAGGATTGGCGCAATCCGCCGATCGGCCGTCCGATTTCGAATACGCAAATCTTCCTTTTGGACGACAAGCTGGAGCCTGTTCCGGTGGGCGTTTCCGGGGAAGTGTATATTGGGGGGGCAGGGGTGGCGCGCGGCTATCTCGGTCGCCCCGACGTCACGGCGGAGCGCTTTGTGCCGGACCCGTTCGGCGCGCCCGGAGAGCGGATGTATCGCACCGGCGATCTCGCGCGTTGGCGAGCGGACGGCAATATCGAGTTCCTCGGGCGGATCGATCATCAGGTGAAGATCCGGGGCTTTCGAATCGAGCTCGGCGAGATCGAGACGGCGCTGCGTTCTTATGTGCGTGAGGCTGTCGTGCTCGCGCGTGCGGACGCCTCGGGCGATAGGCGATTGGTCGCCTATCTGACGGGGGAGGGGGAGCTGGACATCGGCGCGTTGAAGACAGCGCTGCGACGAGAGCTACCTGATTATATGATCCCTCGCCTATTCGTGCGTCTGGAGGCGCTGCCGCTGACGGCCAATGGCAAGCTCGACCGTAAGGCGCTGCCTGATCCTGATCCAGACGCGCAACCGCGGCATGATTATGTCGCGCCGCGCACGCCGACAGAAGAGACTTTGTGCCGCGTCTTCGCGGATGTTCTCGGCATCGAGCGCGTCGGCGTCGAGGACAATTTCTTCGAGCTCGGCGGTCATTCGCTGAAAGCGGTCCGTGTGATCGACCAGTTGCGCCGGCGCGGGGTGCGCGCCGACGCCCGCATGCTATTTGTCGCGCCGACCCCAGCGGCTCTGGCGCTTGCGTTAAACGACCGGCGCGAAGTGATCGTTCCGCCGAATCTCATCCCGAGCGCCGGCGGCGACATCACGCCGGAGATGGTGACGCTCGCAAGCCTCTCTCGAGCGGACATCGATCACATCGTTCGATCCGTTCCCGGCGGCGCCGCCAATATTCAGGACATTTATCCGTTGGCGCCGCTGCAAGAGGGCATATTGTTTCATCATCTGATGAGCGCCGACGGCGACCCTTATCTCATGCCGGTCCAGCTCGCCTTTCAGTCGCATGAGGCGACGAAACGCTTCATCGACGCGCTGCGAGCGATGATCGAGCGAAACGATGTGCTCCGCACGGCGGTCCTTTGGGAGGGGCTGCCGGAGCCGATGCAGGTCGTTTGGCGTCACGCGACGCTGAACGTCGACTATGTGAACGTCGAGTCTGCGGAGGAGATGCGCGCGCGTTTCGATCCTCGCCATACCCGTCTCGACGTCCGCACGGCGCCGCTGATGCGGGCGGTGGTCGGTCATGACGAAGAGAACAGCCGTTGGCTCCTCCTCCTCCTGACGCATCATCTAGCGTTGGACCACGCCACCCTCCAATTCCTCGTGGCGGAGGTGCAGGCGTATCTGTCGGGGCAGAGCCATCTTGCGTCGGAGCCGACTCCCTTCCGGAATTTCGTGGCGCAAGCGCGCTTGGGCGTAAGCGCCTCGCGGCATGAAGCGTTTTTTACGTCTCTGCTGGGAGATGTCAGCGAGCCGACGGCGCCCTTCGGGCTCGTGGACATCCAAGGCGATGGCGCTATCGCGGAGGCGAAGCTCGCCCTTTGCGCGAGCCTGGCGCAGTGTCTGAGGGATAGCGCCACGAGGCTCGGCGTCAGCGCGGCGAGCCTGTTCCATCTCGCTTTCGCTCAAATGCTCGGCAAGCTGACGGGGCGTCAGGATGTGGTCTTCGGCTCGGTGCTGCTCGGTCGGATGAGCTGCGGCGGCGGCCGCGCTCTCGGGCTTTTCATCAACACTCTACCAATGCGGATAAAGCTCGGGGAAGGAAGCGTCGTCGATTGCGCGCGAAACGCGCATCTGTTGCTGGCGGATTTGCTCGAGCATGAACATGCGTCGCTCACTTTGGCGCAGCGATGCAGCAAGGTGACGGCGCCGACGCCATTGTTCTCCGCATTGCTGAATTATCGTCACAGCGATCCTGACGACGCGCGCTCATCTGCTATCGAGGGCGCTGAGCTGATCTTTGCGGACGAGCGCACGAATTACCCGCTCACGCTTTCTGTCGATGATTTCGGCGAGGCCTTTCTGCTCACGGTCCAAGCCGCGGAATCCATCGATCCGGCGAAAATTTGCGATTACATGCGAGTCGTTCTCGACGCTCTCTCGAGCGCTCTCGAAAAGGCGCGGGCCACGCCGATACGGGCGCTCGATATTCTGACCGCCGCGGAACGCGGTGAGCTTATATTCGATTGGAACGACACCTCGGCGGATTTTCCGCGCGACTTGTGCGTCCATGAGCTTTTCGAGGCGCAGGCGCAGCGCACGCCCGACGCTGTGGCGGCGATCTTCCGCGACGACGCTCTCACCTATGGCGAATTGAACGCGCGGGCGAACCGGCTGGCGCGCCACCTCGTCGGACTCGGCGTCGGGCCGGAAGCGATCGTCGGCCTGTGTGTCGAGCGTTCGCTGGAGATGGTGGTCGGACTGCTCGGCGTTTTGAAAGCGGGCGGAGCCTATCTGCCGCTCGATCCAGACTATCCGTCCGAGCGTCTCGCCTACATGATCGCCGACGCCTCGCCGCGTCTCGTGCTGACGCAGCAGCGTCTGGCGGAGCGTCTTCCTGTGGGGACGCCGCTTCTGCGACTGGACGCGGATCGGGAGCAGTTCGCGCACGAGAACGCCGAAGCGCTCGGTCGCCGCGCCACGCCGCAGAACCTCGCCTATGTCATCTATACATCGGGCTCCACAGGAAAGCCCAAGGGCGTCGCCGCGCCGCATGGCGGCGTGGTCAATCGCATCGATTGGATGCAGAAGCGCTACGGCCTGACCGCCGATGATACGGTCCTGCAGAAGACGCCGTTCGGCTTCGACGTCTCGGCATGGGAGTTTTTCTGGCCGCTGCAGGCCGGCGCGCGCCTCGCGCTCGCTGCGCCGGACGATCATCGCGAGCCTGCGCGGCTGGTGGAGCTCATCCAACGCCATAGCGTCACGACGCTGCATTTCGTGCCGTCGATGCTGCAGGCCTTCTCGAGCGTCGTCGACATGGCGACGCTGCGCTCGCTGCGGCTAGTGATATGCAGCGGCGAGGAGCTTCCCGCTGCGGCGGCGCGGCGCTTTCATGCCGCCGCGGCGGCGGAGCTTCACAATCTCTACGGCCCGACCGAAGCATCGATCGACGTCAGCGCCTATCGATGCGCGCCGGACGACGATAGCGAGCGAGTGCCGATCGGCCGGCCGATCTCGAACATTCAGCTCTATATTCTCGATGCGGGCTTCGAGCCGGTTCCGGTCGGCGTCGCCGGAGAATTATGCATCGGCGGCGTCGGCCTCGCGCGCGGCTATATCGGCCGCGCCGATCTGACGGCCGAGCGTTTTGTCGCGAACCCCTTCGTCGCGGGGGAGCGTATGTATCGCACCGGCGATCTCGCGCGCTGGCGGCGGGATGGGAACATAGAGTTCCTCGGGCGGCTCGATCATCAGGTGAAGATCCGCGGCTTTCGCATCGAGCTGGGCGAGATCGAGGCGGTGTTGCAACGTCTTCCTGGCGTGCGCGAGGCGGTTGCGCTCGCATGGGCGGATGGCCCGGGCGACAAGCGGCTCGCCGCCTATGTGACGAGCGAGGATGAGCTGGACTTTGGCGCGCTGAAGATAGCGCTGCGGCGGGAGCTGCCGGATTATATGGTTCCGCAGCTGTTCGTTCGTCTCGAGGCTCTGCCGCTGACGGCGAGCGGCAAGCTCGATCGCAAGGCGTTGCCGGACCCCGATCCCGACGCGCAATCGCGCCGGAACTATGTCGCGCCGCGCACGCCGACGGAAGAGACGTTGTGCCGCATCTTCGCCGATGTGCTCAGCGTCGAGCGCGTCGGCGTCGACGATAGTTTCTTCGAGCTCGGCGGCCATTCGCTCACCGTGATGCAATTGGTCGCGCGCGTGTCGAACATGCTGAATGTCAGTCTGCCGATTTCTCTCGTGTATCGGAACGATAGGCTCGCGGTCCTCGCGGAGACCGTGGATCTGATGAAGGCGCTGAACCCATCCCACAGCGATCGAGCTTCGTCGGCCGCCGCTTTCGAAGAATTCGAAATATGAACGCCATGGAGCTCATGTGCGAGACCCATTCTCGACGCATATTGGTCCGCCTCGATGATGGTCGCCTGCGGGTCGAGGCTTCCGTCGGCGCGCTGCCGGCGCGCCGGCGAGCAAAATTGGCGCAGAGAGCTCGGAGCGGCGCATGAGTGATGGAGGTAATGAAATGGATGCGCCGCGCGCAACCGCTCTGCATTTATGGCGCGTGTTCGCGGCGTCGAAGACCGCCTTGACGTTGTCGATCGCGACCGGGCTGATCGCAGGCGTGACCAGCGCTCGGCTCTTGACCTTCATCACTCATGCGCTCGAAAGCGGGGGCGCGGGACGTTCGAGCTCGCCGCCAGCTTTTTCGCGCTCTGCTTCGTCGCGCTCGCGTCGAGCGCCGTCTCGCTGATCCTATTGTCGCGGATCGCCCAGGAAAATCTCTACAGCCTTCGTCTGTGGCTCAGCCGTTGCATTCTTGCGGCGCCGCTGCGTCAGGCGCAGGCTCTGGGAGCGCATCGCCTGATGGCCGCGCTCACGAGGGATATCGACAGCGTCGTGGTCGCTCAGGAGGTATTGCCGGCTCTGTTCATCGAAGGCTCCAAGGTCGTCGCCGTCTTCGTCTATCTATGGATGCTGTCGCCTCCGCTTTTTCTCATCACCGCGATCTATGTGATCGTCAGCATCGTCGGTCTGCAAGCGCCGCAAAAATGGGCCTTGCGATGGCTGGAACGGGCGCGGCAAACCGAAAATGCGATGTTCAATCATTTCCGCGCGGCCACAGAAGGCGGCAAAGAGCTGAAGATGAACGCGCGGCGCCGGCGCGCCTTTCTGGACGATGAATTGCGCGAAACGGCGGGCGCGCTCAAGACGCAGAGAATCAAAGCGCTGGTGATTTTCGTCCTGATCGACCGCTGGGCTGAAACGCTATTCTATCTATTGCTCGGTCTCGTTCTCTTCGTCGTTCCGCGCTTTCAAGCAGCGTCGTCCGAGACGCTGACGGGCTTCACCCTCGCGATCCTGTTCCTCGGAGGCCCTCTATCCTTGGTCGGCGGCTGGCTGCCCAACATAGGCAAGGGCGTCGTAGCCCTACGCAACATCGAAGCGATGGGCTTGCGTCTGACGGCGGAGGCGGAAGTCGCCGCTGACGCGCCGCTGGCGTTTCGCCAGTCGCGGCCCGGCGTTCTGGAGCTCGAAGGCGTCACGCATCGATATATGAGCGAGAATGACGACGTGGGATATCGGCTCGGCCCGATCACGCTTCGTATCGAGCCGGGAGAGCTCATATTCGTCACCGGCGGCAACGGCAGCGGCAAGACGACGCTGGCTCTGCTCGTTCTGGGTCTTTTTCCACCCGACGCCGGCGCCGTTCGGCTGGGAGGAACGCTCGTCACTCATGACAATCGCGAGGCATATCGGCAGAATTTCTCCGCTGTCTTCGCGGACGCGTTTATTTTCGACTCGTTGCTGGGCTATGCCGGCGCAAAAGCGCAGGAGCGCGCGCAGGAACTGTTGGAGCTTCTCGATCTCGACAAGAAGCTGCGTATCGAGAACGGACGGCTTTCCACGGTGGATCTGTCGCGCGGACAGCGCAAGCGATTGGCGCTGCTGACCGCTTATGTCGAGGATCGCCCCTTCTATTTGTTCGACGAATGGGCGGCCGAGCAGGATCCCCCGTTCCGGGAGCTGTTCTATCGCAAGCTTTTGCCGGAGCTGAAAGCGCTCGGCAAGACGGTCATCGTGATCACGCATGACGACCGCTATTTTCACTTCGCCGACCGCGTGCTCCACATGACATCTGGACAGATCGAGGCGTTTTCCAGAGCCGATGAAACATTTCGCGCCGATCGCGAGGAGCGCTTGCAACATGCGTAAGGCGATGCGTCGTTCGGGCGTTCTCATCGTCGCCGCTCTGCTGGCGGGAGCGGCGACACTCGTTGGAGTCGTGCGTCTGCCTCTCCCCTGGGAGGGCGGCTCGCATGTTGTGCCGGGGCTCGGCGAGGCTGTCGTGGTGGAGTTCGACTCGGTCGGCGTTCCGCATATTCGCGCAACGAGCCGAACCGACGCCTACGCCGCCCTGGGCTATGCGACGGCGCGCGATCGCCTGTTTCAGATGGACATGCTCCGCCGCAAGACCGGCGGACGATTGGCTGAGATTTTCGGCTCTGCTTTGGTGAAGGACGACAGTTGGAGCCGCGCGATGGGGTTCGAACGTCTCGCAGGCGCCATCTTGCGACAGCTTCCCGCCGAACAGGGAGCGGCGCTGACGGCCTATGCGGCCGGCGTCAATCAAGCGATGCGCGACGCTTTGGCATGGCCTTGGGAGTTTACTGTTCTAGCGTATGCGCCGGAGCCATGGCGTCTGCAGGACAGCATTCTGGTTGCATTGAATCTGGCGGATTTGTCTTATTCGGCAGATCAAGAGCGCGCGGCCAGCGTCATGCGCGCGGCCTTGCCCGAGGCCGTCGTCGATTTCCTGACGCCGGACGGCGATTGCTACAATGAGATGCTCGCGCCACGAACGCCCGAACGCTGCACGCCGGGCGCGCTTCCGGCGCGAGAGATAGAGCAGCTGATGCGCGAGGCGGGAGGACGCGAGAGAAGCGCGGGCTTGGTTCAGAACGAACGTGCGCCGCGCGGCTCCAATGGCTGGGTCGTTGCGCGGGGGAAGACGCGCGACGGCCGCGCGATCCTCGCCAATGACATGCATCTGTCGCTCGAGACGCCCAACATCTGGTATCAAGCCGACCTCGCCTATGGTTCACGGCGGGTGGAAGGCTTGACCTTGCCGGGCTTGCCGATGGTGATCACGGGGACGAATGGGCGCGTCGCCTGGGGCCTGACCAGCGTCGAGGGCGATTTCGCCGATTTGGCCCGCCTGCGCAGAGATGCGGCCGAGCCGTCGAAATATCTCACGTCCGATGGCGCGCGTGAGTTTTCGGCGCGTGTGGAGCGCATCGGCGTGCGCGGCGCGCCGGAGATCGTGCTGCAGGTCAAAGAGACGATCTGGGGGCCGGTTCTACCCGAGCCGCTTCTCGGCGAGGAGGTCGCTCTCCGGTGGACGATGCTGGATCCGATCGCAACCAATCTCGACCTGATGGACATGGACAGCGTCGCGACCGCCGCGGAGGCCGCGCCGGTCATGCGCGGCGCGGGCGTTCCACCGCTCAATGCTCTTCTTGCGGACAGTTCCGGCTCGGTCATGTGGACGCTGATGGGGAAAATCCCAAAGAGACGCGGTCTGAGCGGCCTCTTCGCCGAATTTTGGGATGACGGCTCGGTCGGTTGGGACGGCTATTATTCACAACAAGAATTGCCCAGCATCGTCGATCCCGCGTCCGGCTACATCGTCAGCGCCAATCAGCGCATGCTCGGCGCCGCCGATTTCGCGCCGAAGATCGGCCACGACTATTCGGGCGGCTTCCGCGCCTGGCGAATCGACCAGCGCCTGAACGAGTCTTCGCGCATCGACGAGAGCGACATGGCGGCGCTTCAACTCGACGCCTCCACGGAATTCTACCGCTATTATCAGACTCTGGCGCGGCGCGCATTGAACGCTCCCGAGAGCGAGGGCGACAAAGACGCCGCCGCACTGATCCACGCGCTCGAAACCTGGGACGGGCGCGCGGAGGACAATAGTCTCGGGTTGCCGCTGATCGTCGAATTCCGAAACTCGCTGATCGACGCCGTTCTGTCGCCGCTCTTGGCGCGATGCCGCGCGCTGGAGCCGGGCTTCGTCTATGAATGGAGCAATGCGGACGTCCCCGTACAACGCATTATCGACAGCGGACGGGCCGAACTTTTGCCGGATCGCGATACGCATCACGATTGGCCGCATTTTTTGCGCGCCGTGCTGAGGGAGAGCGCGCGGCGTCTGGCGCAGTCCAATGGACGCCGTCCTGTCGACGATCTTCGGTGGGGAGAGGCGAACAGGGTCGAAATCCGTCATCCGCTTGCCGCCGCGACGCCGTTGCTGGCTCCCGTTCTGAACATGCCGCGCGTTCCCGTTGCGGGATGTAGGCAATGTGTCCGGTTTTACTTTGCGGATGCGGGCAAGAGCTCGGGAGCAAATGCGCGCATGGTCGTCGCGCCGGGGCGCGAGTCGGAGGGCTTGATGCAGATGGCGGCCGGCCAATCTGGGCAGTTCGGATCTCCGCATTATGCGGACAGGGAGATGGACTGGGTCGCCGGACGGTCGCGGCCGTTTCGCGCCACAAATTTCGACGGCAGGATGATTTTGAATCCTGCACGGTAATTCCGTGAATTAGACAGTCGTCGTTCTTGGTTGCGGGGACTCGCTGCGACCGCTGGCATGAATTTCGTTCCCGGTTGTTTTTCATCGGCTTTGATGAAGTCGAGGATGCCGAACAGCTCGCCGCGTAGCTCGGCGTGAACCTCGCCGCGCTTCTGTCCGGGCGTCAGCACGATTTCGCCGATGAGCGAGCGTAGCGCTTCAGCCGCCTGCCTGCCGTCGTCTGTATCGTCGAGCGCTTCCGTGAAGCGATCGATGCGAAGCCGATAGACATTGGCGATGTTTGGATGCACGTCCGGAATATCGGTCGGAGCCTGCGACAAGCGCGCGACGATGTCCGCCTTCTGCCGTTCGAGGTCTTCCATCCGCGCCTTCATGGATGGCTGGTACATGCCGTCCTCGATCGCCGTCATGATGCCGGCTATCCCCTGTTCGATCTTCTGAAGCGTCCGGCTGTCGACCTCGGCCTGCGCCCGCCGTTCATGGTTCAGCCGGTTCATCTCTTCGGCATAGGCGCGCACAGCCTCCGCAACCGCGTCGGAGGACACAAGCCGGTCCTTCAGCCCCGCCAGCACGCGCGCCTCGATCTTCTCGCGGGGGATGGTGCGGTTGTTGTCGCACGTCCCGCGACGATGATGGTTGAGGCAGCCGTAGCGGCCGGGAGTCAGGATGCCGATCTTGCCGCCACAACATCCGCAGGTGAGAAGGCCGGAAAGAAGGGAGATAGGCCGGTTGGCCAGATGTAGCCGCTTCGCCCGCCCTTCCCGCGTGGTCGCCGGATTGGGGCCGAAGATCGCCGAGATTTGCTGCTGTCGCTTCCGCGCCGCCTGCCACAGATCATCGTCCACGACCCTGAGATGCGGCACTTCGGTCCTGATCCACTGATTTTCCGGATTCGGCCGCGAGACACGCATGCCAGTGGCCGGGTCTTTGACGAAACGCTGCCGGTTCCACACCAGCACGCCGGCATAAAGTTCATTATTGAGGATGCCGGAGCCACGCGAGACGTGACCCCGAATGCTGGTGTCGCCCCAGGCGCGGCCCAACGGACCGGTAATGCCTTCCTTATTCAGTTCGACCGCGATGGCCTTCGGGCTCTTGCCGGCGGCGAAGGCGCGGAAGATGCGCCGGACGACCGCCGCCTCTTCCGCGATGATCTCACGATCGCCTCGGATCGGCTCGCCGTTGGCGTCGAGTTTCTTGGCCACGCGATAGCCGTAGCAGAGGCCGCCGCCCGCCTTGCCCTTCTCCACTCGGCCGCGCAGACCGCGATGGGTCTTCATCGCGAGGTCTTTCAGGAACAGGGCGTTCATCGTGCCCTTCAGGCCGACGTGAAGCTCGCTGACCTCGCCCTCCGCGAGAGTGATAATGGAAACGCCCGCGAAGCGCAGATGCTTGAACAACGTGGCGATATCCGCTTGATCGCGGGAAATCCGGTCCAGCGCCTCGCCCAGCACGACATCGAACTGGCCGCGCTGCGCGTCCTGCAACAGCGATTGGATGCCGGGCCGCAGGATCATGCTCGAACCCGAGAGGGCGGCGTCGTGATAGGCGCCCACAATTTTCCATCGCTCGCGCCCAGCATGTTCCCTGCTAAGGCGAAATTGGTCCTCGATCGAGCTTTCGCTCTGGTTGTCTGACGAATAGCGGGCATAGAGCGCGACGCGGGTCATGGGCGGTCTCCGTTCCTTCTATTCCTCGTCCTCCGCGCTCTGCGCGTTTTTGGGCCTATTGTCGTTCGCAGCGCCGAGCGCCGCGAACTGCTCTCGCGCGATCCGTCGTCCGATCAGCCGCGCGATGGTGAGCGCCACCTGATCCAACTGTCGCCGTGTCTCTCGGTTCGGTTCATCCCGTTTGCCGTCCGGACCTCGATTGTCGTTGGCCGGTATGAGGTCGTCCGGCTCGGATTCCGTGTCATCCGCCATGCCGTCGCTCGCCTTCTTTCCGAAATCAAACGGGCATGAAGCAGCGGCAAGTTCAGGATGAGAAGATAGAAAATCCGTTCGTCGTATGGCGGCGCAAAAATACTCGCGAACGGCGATTCTGGCGTAGGCGTCCAAAACACTCTACACGCATCACACGGCCCGCAAAGCCTTCTGAACTGCCTTGGGCGCGCGCTCGATCACCAGAAGATAGGCTCTGGTCGGTCCTTCCGGCTGTCGCGAGCCTTGCTCCCAATGACGCAGCGTGTTGACGCTGAATCCGAACCGGCCCGCGAACTCTTCCTGCGTCATGTCCAGGCGTGTGCGGATCGCCTTCACGTCGATCTTCTCCGGCACATGGACGCGATAGGCGCTCTCGTCCGCCCTGCCCTCGGCATAGGTCACCGCTTCCTCGAGCCCGCGCCGGATGCTGTCGGCAACCTTGCTCATGGCGTTCTCCTCTTGAATGCCTCGACCAGCAGCGTCGTAAGCTGCCGGAAGTCATTGCGGTCCTGCTGGCTCAAATCAGCCCGCTCATTCTTGGCGAAAGCGGTCAGCGCGAAGAGCGGCATGCCGGCGTCGTGGTGGAAATAGATCACCCGCGCCCCGCCTCGCTTGCCGCGGCCTTCCAATCCCCAGCGCAGCTTCCGCACGCCGCCCGTTCCGGGGATCAGATCGCCGGCCGTCGGATTGTAGGCGAGATAATCCACCAGAAGCGCCCGTTCCTCGTCGCTCATGAGCTTGCGGGTCGCCGACAGAAACTCCGGCGTTTCGACGACGCTGATCGGAGCCGTTCGAGCCATGATGGACACTACTCCAATGAGTCAGTCTAGGCAACCGGAAATATGATCCAATGAGTCAGGTGCTCCTCCTTTGTCAGCATTGAAGCGCCTCACCACAATTCCGGGCCGAGGAGTGGCAGCTCGAAATTTTGCGATAACATCTTCGGCACCAGCCGCTTCAAAACTCGGGAAACGAGTCGAGGCAACCGATCCGGATCAGGTCGGTCAGCGCCGAGCGGACCTGCGGCCAGGGAAATTCGGGGCAGTTCTCGCACCATTCACCCGCGCGGAGCACGGCGTGGAGCTTGGCGGCCACGCCTGCGACGGAAGCCGCCGGCGTGGCCGCCAGCGCATCGGCGAGTTCTTTCGCTATATCCACGGCTCGCTCCTCCTCTTTTTTCGCTTCGGAGTAGCCGACAGCCAAATCGGCGGCCGCCCAGCGGGCGCGCTCATCCTCTTCCTGAGCGGCGCGGTCCGCCTCGGCGCAATCAAAATTGTCGATTGAGCAGGACCCACGAATCAACCGCATCAATTGGGTTTCCAAGCTTTGCTGCTTCTGGCAGAGAACGTCGGCGGCGTCCTGGGCTGCCCTCCATTGTGTCCACATGGACATTGCCGCGTCGGCCGCTTCTATACGCGACGTGTCGAGAGACGCGATTTCCCCGAAAGACGCCGGCACGGCAGCGCCGACGCTCGCGACCATCAGGGTCCTTCGGGTGAAAGAAGGCGCACGCGTGGTAATCTCGGGTTCAGCCATGATCCGAATTCCTCATTAGCCGGGCTACGAACTGCATGAGCACGAGGGCTTCCTCATGGTCCTGCAAGACCGCGGTTTTGCCGAGCCTTGGTGATGGGCAAACCTCGGGCGTTCGCCGGAAAGGGGTTTTCTGGCGTTGCTTTATGGGCGTTCAGTGGCATTGTGCGCACGAAACATGCAACATCTCGCGAAGCATGTCAACATAAATTTTGCAACTGGGGTCTAATCGTGATTACTTCTGCTCAGTGCAGAGCCGCCCGCGCCCTTATCGAATGGTCGAGGGAAGACTTGGCCACGGCGTCAAAGGTCGCCGCACGAACTGTCGTCGATTTCGAGAGGGGAGCGCGCCAGCCGATTCATTCAACGCTCGCGGCGATCCGCGCCGCCTTCGAAGCGGCGGGCGTCATCTTTGTCGACGAAAATAGCGAGGGCCCGGCGTGAGGCTGCGGAAGAAACAGCCATGAGCCGGCGGCTCGAAGACATGCGGCGGAACCCGGCGGCCGACTGGCGCATAGAGGATGCGGCGGCGCTATGCCGAGAGTTCGGCGTCCTATGTGAGCCAGCGCGCGGCGGCGGCTCGCATTATAAGGTCGGGCATCCCCGGCTCGCGGAAAAGCTGACGATTCCTTTCAAGCGGCCGATCAAGGCGATATATATCCGCAAGCTCGTCGCCTTCATCGATGCGGTCAGGATGCTGCCATGACGACCAAGCCAACCGACTACCCGCTCATTGTGGAGCCTCTGCCCGCGGAAGACGGCGGCGGCTTCGTCGCGATCGTGCCGGACCTGCCGGGCTGCATGTCGGACGGCGAGACGCCGGAAGAAGCCGTGGCCAACGCGCGCGATGCGGTCATTGCGTGGATCGAGGCGGCCAAGGACCTCGGCCACGCCGTTCCTGAGCCGTCCCGGCATCTGGCGCTCGCGAGTTGACAAGCGCATCACGCGCTCACGGCGCCGCATTTCTCAACCACGGCGCGCCGATAGCGCCGATTCATCACCGGCTGGCCTCGCGCGCCTGGGGCGACACGATGAAACGGAGCGGCTCCGTCACAGCCCGAGCCCGCGTTTGCGACCAAGATCCCACTCGATGCCGCCGCCGTCACGGTGAACGCCGCTGAGATATTGGCCGATGCGCTTTTCGAGAACGGGCTGCCAAGGCACGAGCTGGAAGCCGAGGCCATCCTCGATCATCGCGAAGCGCCCGCTGGCGAGATTGGCGACGCCAGCCAGCCGCCCCGACACATATTCGCCCGGCCCGCTCGGCGAATACGACAAGCCGCGCTCCGCGGCCATCTGACGGCCGACGCGCTCCACCTCTCGCTGCTCCAGCGTAGCGATGGCGCCGCGCGGGACGGAGATGGATTTTCCGTTGTCCGTGGCGAGGCCCATTTCCACCAGCCGTTCGGCACGCCGGTGGAGCGCATTCTTCACGTCGCGACCGAAGCCTGCTTCTGCTAACGGAATCGGCTTGTCGGCGACGAGTTCGCGGTCGAGCCACGTCGCTCCGTCGCTCGCGATCTGCCGTTCGAGATCGAACGTCGAGAGCGTGCGCACGCGAAGGCCGTCGCCGCCCTGGGCCAAATCATAACTTTGGCCGCGCTCGACGATATCCGTCGGCACGCGCCAATGGTCCGCGTCGACGCGTTCGACGTGCCCGGCCCGGCGCAGCGCCTCCAGCCGGCGGACATGAAAGCGAACGAATGCGTCCGGGTCCTTGCCCTGCCGCTCGAAGCTCTCGCGAATGCGTTCGAGATGAGCGCTCGGTCGGTAGACCCCGTCCTTCTCCGCGACGATGGCGATGTTGCGGTCGGCCGGCCTCGGACCGGAAACGGCGGGCGCGGCTTCGACGATCATGCCTCGGCCGACTTCCTCGATGCGGGTCGGATCGGCGAACTCCATGTGATGGACTCGTCCGTCGACGCCGTCGACGACGAGGTAGACGCGCTCACTCATCTCGTCGCCGGCCAGCCCTTTGGCCAGCACCCGGCCGACGATCGGCTCCTTTCCAGTCTCCCCGTGGCAAGCATATTGCGCGACGCCGCGCTCGTCCGCCAGACCGTGACCGGCTAGCGCCCGACGGATGGTCGAGATCGCTTCGTCGCGCGCTCCCAATTCTTTCAGCATCGGCTCGACGCGGTCGGAAATGGTCCACCGTCCCGTCTCGAGTTCGGTGGCGAGGCCGTAGCGTTCCAGACGCCGCGCGCGACCGAGCAGCAACGCCCGGTTCTCTCGGACGAGATAAGAGGCGCCTTCCCCGAGCCTGAGATCAATGACGCCGTGTTCGCGCTGCTCGGCGATCAGCATCTTGTCGAGCCGCGTCAGTCGCTCCGCCGCTACTTCATTCGCGAGCTTCGTCTGAAGCTCGATCTCGCTCTGATGGCCGAGTTCCAGCGTGACGAGCTCGCTCGCCCGGTGACGAACTCCGTGAGCGATATAGTCGCCGGCGATATTGAGGATGCGGCCGTCGTCGAGCACGCCTCGGACGATGATGTGGGTGTGGGGATGGCCGGTGTTGTGATGGTCGACGGCGATCCAGCCGAGGCCCGTGTCGAGGTCCTTCTCCATCTGCCGCATGAGGTCGCGGGTGAAGCCCCGCAGGTCGGCCATGTCACTGGCGTCCTCCGGCGCGACGATGAAGCGAAACTGATGACGATCGTCGCGTCCGCGCTCGACAAAGGCGCGGCCGTCCGCCTCATTCTCGATCGCCGAGTAGGCGTGGCCCCTCTCGCCGTTGTGGGTGACGCCATCGCGTTCGAGATAGCGGAGATGGGCGTCGACGGCCTTGCTCGCGGCGCCGCGCATCTTCGCACTATGAGAGCCGCGTTGTGGATTGAGCTTCACGACGCGCGCCTTGACGACGACGCGACGCGATCGAAACCGTCCGGCGGAGTCGCGCTGCCAGCCGCCGCCGTCGCTCGGCAGCGACGCCGCCACCTTCGCGCCTCGCCCCCGCGCGTTGAACCGGCCGCCTCCTTCTCCTTTCCGGCCGCTAGCCGCCGCCGGACCTCGGCCGATCCGGCCCGGATCGCCGCCGGCCTTTTGGACAGCGATCTCGACCTGCCGGACGAAGGAAAGCGAGCGCGGACTGCCGCTCCTTCCGCCAGCTCGGGACCGCCCGGGTCTAACGTGAAAATTGTCTATGTCGTCGCTCGCCATTCCGAAATGATCGGCGCCGAAATCAGTCTGCGCAATGGCACTCGAGCGTCAGTCTTAGTGGATCGCAAAAACACTCGCTCCAGCGTAGGAACGGCGGGACATGCCACGTCGCGCCTCCTCAATGCCGGCGTCTATGACATTGAAAACAAGCATGAATTCTCTTTGATCGGAAGCCGGCGCACATCGCACGGCGCCATGCCTGCGCATTTGTAGGCTGCAAAAACCAATGTGCAGACAACACTTTACGAGCGAAGCGAGGCGCGAACGTCAGTTCGCTTTATCTTGCCGTCTTAATCGCCGCCGTCTTAATCGCCGCCTTGTAGCGTTTGGTCTTTGCACATCCTTTGGGAGAGGCATGTCGGGTTTGCGCAGAAGAAGCGCGCTCGACTTGCGCCCGTTGCGCTGCCGAACGGCGTGGCGACCGCGCATCTTCTGCAGAACCTCATGCAGGCGCCTGACGGGATGACGGCTATCGAATTGAGCGACGGAAGACGCGTGTTCGCACCTATTGGCAGCGATCCCGAAGTCGTTCGGACGAATGTCGAAAGCGGGAAGATCGCGCCAAGGTGATCGTTCCGGCGGGAGTGAAGGTGCATCTGGCGCTCGGCTACACGGACATGCGCAAGGGCGTGCCGCCGCAGCCGACGGCATATAGGTGAATACTCCGCGCCGGTGTATTCCCCGCGAGCCGAACTTACATAGCTGTTGGCGATGCGGAACCAACCCCAGCGCAGGCGCGCTGACGGCGAAATTGTGCTAGAATTGTCCCATGGACGCGCAGGAAAAAAAGAACTCCGCCGCCGGCGAGCAAACGGCGATCGTGGGCTACTTCAAGCAGTACGAATATTCGGCCTGCGAAATCTTCCGCGTTATGAACGACGGAACGTTTCGCGGCATCACCATTAGCGAGCCCGAAGCCGGCATTTTCGACGACTTGGTCTTGCACGCCGGCGAGGCCGTCGTCGCCACCCAGGTCAAAAGCCAAGAAGATGTTCAATCTGTCGCCTTGAACACCGCGCTCATTTCGAACGCGTTGATCAAGGACATCGCCGCGTCCTGGGCCAGGCTGAAGGCCCGTTTCACGGATCGGCCGGTCAAGCTGCGTTACATTTTCGGCGGCTATTTCAGCCAAAACGACACCGCGCTGGCCAACACGGGCTCGAACCAGAAGAAACACAGCGCCGAGTTTGCGCGGTTCGTAGCTCACGACGACCTTACCGTCGCCGAGCTTAAAGCTGCCCCCTGGAGCGCGAAGCTCGAAGAGATGCGCGCGTTGACCGGTCAAAGCGAAGACGAGTTCTGCGCGTTCCTCAACGCGCTTGAGCTGCTCGATCATGGCGAGTTGATGCGCAACCGGGCCTCCAATTTCTTCAATCTTGAGCGCCAGCGCGTCGAAGCGCTTATCCAGCTCATTCCGCGGCTGATAATCAAACGGAAGACTGGCGCGTATTTCTCCGAAGCAGACCTCGTGCGCGAACTCGGCTGGCGCAAAGTCATCCAGCGGAATGTGCACGAGTTTCCAGTGCCCGACGATTTTCAAGACAACGACGCGACGCGCGACGAACTGCTTCAGAAAATCAGCCAGCAGTCGCGCGGGTATATCAGTCTGGTTGGGCCGCCCGGCACGGGCAAGTCGACTCTGCTTCAGACGGCGCTTTTCAACACGTCCGAGTATGGCGTCGCACGCTATCTCGCGTTCGTGCCAAATCAGCGCCATGGCTTGGGGCGCGCCGAGGCCGGTGAATTTCTGAACGACCTGATCGCCGAGCTGATGAGCCTCGATCTCGGCGGCAGCCGTTACGCGTTGGATGACCTGGCGGGCCAGCGAAAGGAATTGGCGCACCAGCTCGAAACCGCAAGCGAGCGATACGCCAAGACCGGGCGCAAGACGATCATCGTCATCGATGGCCTTGATCACGTTCCGCGTGAAGAAGATCCGCGCGAAAGCTTCCTCAAGCAATTGCCGCTCGCCCACGCCGTTCCCGACGGCGTGCTGTTCGTGCTTGGCACCCAAACGCTCGACCTCGCCGACTTGAAAGCATCGATTGTTCAGCAGGCTAAAGGCGCGGACCGCCGTGTCGAAATCACGCCCTTGCCGCCAGCGGCCATTTTCGCCATGGCCAACGACGCTGGCCTCCCAGACTACGTCGATCGCGACGGCCTTCTCGCCGCCTCCGAGGGCCATCCTCTCACGGCCCGCTACTTCGTCGAAGCGCTGAAGCCGGTTACGTCCGCGAGCGAGGCGCAACACATCCTCTCGGCGACGGATGGCCTCGGTCGAAGCTTGGACGAAATCTATGCGCGCGTTTGGATCGGATTGTCGGCTGATGAGTCCGCTAAAGCCGCGCTTGGGTTGCTGGCGCGCGCCGATGGCGGGTTGACGCCCGCGCAAATCGCCGGCGTCTATTCGAATGCGACGGTGGAAGAGGTTCTCAAGAAGGCCGGTTTCTTGCTGTCGGGCGTTGGCCAAGAACGCCTATCGATTTTTCACAACAGTTTTCGGCTCTTCGTGGTCGCGCAAACCGGAGTCAGATTCGGCAAACGCGAGCCTGCGCTCGAGGTCGAATTCAACCAGCGCCTCGCGGGAATCGCGGCCGCAGCTGACGAGAGCGACGCGCAGCATTGGATGGAATTGCGCTATCGCGCGCGCGCGGGCGAGACAGACCCTGTGCTCGCGCTTGCGACACCTGAATATTTCCGTCGTTCGCTCATGCTTTTTCGACCCAGGAGCGAGATTGACGTCGATCTCCGGCTGACCTATGCGGCCGTCAAGCCGACGCGTTCGCGCGTCATCCTTCTCAACAAGCTGCTTATCGAAAAGGAAGTCGAGTATCGGCGCGAGGCCGTGAGCCAACTCGACATGGTGGGGCTGTTTCTCGACCTCGGCGACGTCGATCTCGCAATCCACCATGCCCTTGAAGCTAACACGCCTGGCGAGGGTTGGCTCCGACTGGTCGACGTTCTCTGGGAAGACGGCCACGCCGCGATCGCGCGCCGCGTCCTGGATGCAAACGAGCCGCTCGAAGCGCTCTTCGGGGTAGACAAATTCCACTCCGGCAGCGGCATCAACACGGCGGGCGATTGGATTGAACGTGCGCAACGTTTTCGTCCGATCGAACGGCTGGTCTCGATCATCGAGCGCATACCGGCGAATGATTACGAGGATGTCGATCTCATGCGGCAGGGCCTCCTCTATCGCGTCGCACGCGGGATCGTCAAAGACAAACCAGACGCTGACATCGCAACGCTCTGCATCCAACTGAAACTCCGCGACGAATATCAGCACTATCTCTACATCACCGCCGCCGACGCAGCGCGCGCGGCCAACGACCTCGATCGCGCCAAGCAATTGCTCGGAAGCATCGCTGCGCTTCGCGATTTCTCGACGCTTGACGCGCATTGGAAAACCTACGGCGCGCGCGTTGCGCGTCAGTTGGGCGATGACGATCTTGCCAAGCGCCTGATGCAGGACATCGAAATTCCTTCGATCGGAGCGGAGGAGAGCGGGTCGCAAGGCGACGCCTTGAGCGAGTTCGCGAGCAAAATCTACGAACGCACCGCGCTCAGCACGATCTTGTTGACGCCCGCGCGCTACAGCGCGCGCGGCCGCGACAACCCGTTCTTCAACGGTCTCGACGACAAGGTCATCGAGCTCGGCCGCATTCGTGGCGCGATCGAAACCAAGGCGGACGACGGCGATATCTTGGCCCTCAAAACGGTCATCCGTTATTTCGCCAACGCGAAACCCGATCGTGGCGACTTCTCCGCCTACAAGTTCCACGGCTTGATCCCGGTGATCGGCGAGCGGATCGCTCGCATCACCCGACGGCTTCACGGCGCCCAGTTTGCCGACATTGTCGGCCTGGTTGACGAACTCATCGCCGCTGGAGGGACCAATTTTCACGGTTCTGAGACATTTCGCCTGGTTTGGGCGTCCAACGTCTATCAGATCAACGGGGACGCCCCCGGCGCTCAGGCGCGCATTGAAGGCGTCGAAACGCTAGCGCGGTCGGACCGTACGCCCCACGAGGTTGTCGAATTTCGCGCGTCGCTGGCCAAGGCCTACGCCGAGATCGGATTGGACGACAAAGCGAAGGCCTCGCTCGACGCCATGCACATCGATACCTTCGGGTATTGGCTGCGCGCCAAGAAAGAACCGCAGTACGAGTTTTGGCTCTGGTCTTATTTGAAGGCGTGCGACGCTGATCCAACCAATGCCGGTGAACGCGCGATCACGTTCTCGCAATTCGTCCTTGGCATGGATGAAACCGAAGGCGACGACACGGCCCGGCGCTTGGTCGGCGATCTCCTCGCGGGCGCCGCGACCTCGCCCGCCGTAATGGGCGGCGTCGCGCGCCGCCTCATGGCTAGCGATCTGACTTCATGGGCGGAAATCGTGGATGGGGTTTTGGCCGCGGTCGCTGCCCAACGGAGCGATCTTGCCGTGCTTGCGCTCGACGTTTTTGCTCAACTCGTCGTGCCCTACGTCACCGCGCGCAACGATCGTGCTGTCGCCGCGTGCCTTGCTGCGATGCCGTCCGGTGATCGCGCCGCCGCGATCGATCGCCTGGTTGAGCAAGCCTCGATATATTGCCCGCCATCTGAGCGGCTGGCCTTGTTCGAGCAAATCAGCTCCGCCGCGCCCGATCTTGCCGCTCGATTTGCGAACGCCCAAGCCGCCGCCGTCGCAGATCGAGATATGCTGCAGCGCAAATCCGAAGACAAAAGCGCCGAGAAAGGCGTCAGCGTCGAGGAATCCGATGCGACAACCCTGTCGGAGCTGCTCGCCGAGGGCGACGGCACGAGCAAGTATGGCGACGGGATTGACTATTTTTACGCACGCACTGCCGAGCGTCTGGCGGGCGGGGCGACAAAGGCGGAGATCGAAACCTTCATCACCCAGCGCCCTCGCCTGGTGCAGGACGCGAAGTTCATGGCGGCCTGCGCGCGCGCTGTGCTGAATGCAGGAGACACCGCTGCGGCGAGGGCCTTTTTCGCCAAGGCGGAAAAGGCGGCACAGTCGGGACATTGGTCGTCGTTCATGGGCGGTCAAAAGCTCGAGCTCCAATCCCTTCGTATCACACTCGACGGCGACCAGGGCCGCGAGAAAGGTTTCGATGTACTCATCGATGAACTGTCTAGCGGTCAGACGTATGGCAGCTCGCTGTTCCTCAACCTCGACGATGTTCTTGAAAGCGTGAGCGTCGATCATCCCTACGTCGAATGGTGGGCCGAGACGGAAACTCACCTGCGCCAATACAGAGAGTTTCGCCTGGCGCCGCCGGTCGAGGCGGACGCTAGCGTTCAAAATCACGGCGATATCATTGCGTGGCTGATCGCCGAAGCGTATTCCCTCCACTGCCCTGACGTCCTCGATCATGCGCGTGCCGCGATGCTGACGATCGCGCCTCTGCCGGGGGGCGCGTCGGTCTTGCAAACCGTGTTCAAACTGCTGCACGACCAACCCGACGGCTCCCGCGAAGCCATTGCGCTCGCTTATCGGCTGCGCCGCGAAGCTACGTTGAAAGACGCGCTTCTTATCGAAGCTCGCCGCGGCGTTGAGCACGCTGATTTCGTCGTCTCGAACCTGGCGCAGCGCGCTCTGAAGCATTTCCAGGTGGCACATCCGGCAGCGCCACCAGGCAAGCTCCCGACATTTTATGATTTGGCGCCGAGCGGCACGCCCGAAGCCGAGAAGTTTGATCTTCCGCCCGGCGTGATGAGCGGCGCTCGGCCGATGTGGTCGGACGATCCCTGGACCCAAACGACCATGCTGCGGTTCGCTTTCCGTGTCTTGGCGGATCATACCGAGGTGCCGATGGAGACGCTGCGGCGGCGCTGCGCTGAGTTTCTGCGGCGTCTGGGCGGACGCGAAAAGTTTGGTCCAGAAGCCGAAACCTGGGTTCAAGGGAAATTGCGCAGGCTTCATCTGATGCTCACGTGGCGCAAGCTCCAGCCTATGGCGGCACAGCGAGCGTTCGGCATGGTGCTCAAGGAATTGGCCGACGCGGACGCCGTCGATCCCAGAGTGTTTGAATTGCTGTGGGACGAAATCGGCGGTCCTTCGCTGAGGGACTTCGATCTGCGGTTCCAGGCGCGCCCAGATTGGGCGCATCGCCCGGCTACCACCTCACGCGAATATGGCGGCCTCGACGCTGACGCTTGGCTCGCTGCCGCTGAAGAAGATCTCTACGCGTCGGTCGTGACCGAAGGCTTTGTCTTGGCGGAACGCCGCTACTACAAACTCCGCGTGTGGCGCGAGAACGCCGAGAGCACGCGCCTTACCTTGCCTAACGTGTTCGACATAGAAGACACATCTATCGATCTCGACGACGTGCCTCGACTTCATACCTTGGACAATCTCCAACCGCTGTATGATTCACAAGAGTCAAAGCTGATCTGCCGGATTTTCCAGCCCTATTTCGGGGATTTGCGCGAGACGGCGATCACCATCTGCCCTTACCTCGCGTCCAAGCTCGGCTGGATCAGGTCAAAGGCGAAACCCTTCGAACTGCACGACGCGTCCGGGGCGATCGTCGCGACCACGATGCGGTGGATCGACGGCACCGACCAGGTCGACACGTACGAGTCCGAAATCTTTGAAGAGGGTCAGGCTATCGTCCTCTCAATCGACGGACGCGCCCAAGTCGAGGCGTTTGTTGGTCCATTGCTGATCAATACGAAGACCACCAGACGCACCGCGCGCGAGGGCAGCGGCACGAACAGCCGATCGCTGTTTTCGGCGACACCCGAACCTCTCATCATCGCCGCGGAATGATGTTCCCAAACGCGCTTGTTTGCGCGCTGCGCGATGTAAGTCACCGGCCCTGGTCATTCCGCCGACAGCGGATCATGGAGAGGGATTTGAACTTCAGCAAAATGCGCTTTTCAACTTTGAAACATCTCTCCGCTACAAAGCAAGAAACCGCCCCGACGCTCAGATCGGGGCGGTGATTGATTTATGTATGAAGTGGTTGCGGGGACAGGATTTGAACCTGTGACCTTCAGGTTATGAGCCTGACGAGCTACCGGGCTGCTCCACCCCGCGCCAAGGACGGCGGCCCTCTTGTGGGAGAGGGCTCGAAGACGAGAAAGGGGAGTAGCGAAAGGCGAATAGAAACCGTCTACTCGCTCTTCGCTACTCCCCGTTCGCACATCGTAGATAAGGAAACTTTTGCCCTTTGCAGGCCTGGCGACGACCTACTCTCCCAGGTCTTGAGACATAGTACCATTGGCGCTGAAGCGTTTGACGGCCGAGTTCGGGATGGGATCGGGTCTGATCGCTCCGCCGAGGCCACCAGGCCGGCAAAGGGCAAGTTTTGAAGCAAACTGTGATTGGTCTTTCGATCGCGCCATCTTTGGGGAGATGGGCATGGATTAATGAGAACGATCAAGCCGATCGAGCTATTAGTACCGGTAAGCTCCGCGCGTCGCCGCGCTTCCACACCCGGCCTATCGACGTGGTCGTCTTCCACGGCTCTCGAGGGAGAACTCGTTTTGAGGTGGGTTTCCCGCTTAGATGCATTCAGCGGTTATCCCGTCCATACATAGCTACCCTGCACTGCGGCTGGCGCCACAACAGGTCCACCAGAGGTATGTTCATCCCGGTCCTCTCGTACTAGGGACAAATCCTCTCAATTCTCCGACACCCACGGCAGATAGGGACCGAACTGTCTCACGACGTTCTGAACCCAGCTCACGTACCACTTTAATCGGCGAACAGCCGAACCCTTGGGACCTTCTCCAGCCCCAGGATGTGATGAGCCGACATCGAGGTGCCAAACAACCCCGTCGATATGGACTCTTGGGGGTTATCAGCCTGTTATCCCCGGCGTACCTTTTATCCGTTGAGCGATGGCCCTTCCACGAGGGACCACCGGATCACTATGACCGACTTTCGTCTCTGCTCGACTTGTCTGTCTCGCAGTCAGGCAGGCTTATGCCATTGCACTCGACGAGCGATTTCCGACCGCTCTGAGCCCACCATCGCGCGCCTCCGTTACTCTTTGGGAGGCGACCGCCCCAGTCAAACTGCCTACCATGCACTGTCCCGGCCCCGGATGACGGAGCGCGGTTAGACATCCATGACGATAAGGGTGGTATTTCAAGGTGGCTCCACACGAGCTGGCGCCCATGCTTCAACGCCTACCACCTATCCTACACATGCCGACACGAATGCCAGTGCAAAGTTACAGTAAAGGTGCACGGGGTCTTTCCGTCTGACCGCAGGAACCCCGCATCTTCACGGGGAATTCAATTTCACTGAGCTGACGCTGGAGACAGCGGGGAAGTCATTACGCCATTCGTGCAGGTCGGAACTTACCCGACAAGGAATTTCGCTACCTTAGGACCGTTATATTTACGGCCGCCGTTTACCGGGCTTCAATTCAGAGCTTGCACTCCTCCTCTTAACCTTCCGGCACCGGGCAGGCGTCAGACCCTAATACGTCATCTTGCGATTTCGCAGAGCCCTGTGTTTTTGGTAAACAGTTGCCACCCCCTGGTCTGTGCCCCTCCCGCCCGCTTGCGCGAACGGAAGGCCTCCTTATTCCGAAGTTACGGAGTAAATTGCCGAGTTCCTTCAGCGTCATTCTCTCAAGCGCCTTGGTATACTCTACCTGTCCACCTGTGTCGGTTTCGGGTACGGTCTGATGCAGGGGCTATTTCCTGGCGCGGTTCACCGCCCGGACAATCCAGTAAGTCCGAACGATTTACCCCACGCGTCACCACCTGCTGGCCCACGATTATTAACGTGGTTCCCATCGACTACGCCTTTCGGCCTCGCCTTAGGGCCGGCTAACCCTGCGAAGATTAACTTTACGCAGGAACCCTTGGACTTTCGGCGACACTGTCTTTCACAGTGTTTCTCGTTACTCATGTCAGCATTCGCACTTCCGATACCTCCAGGATGCCTCACGCTGTCCCTTCACGGCTTACGGAACGCTCCGCTACCGCTCACCTTGCGGTGAGCCCAAAGCTTCGGCTCGTGCTTGAGCCCCGGTACATCTTCGGCGCGAAACCCTTATTTAGACCAGTGAGCTGTTACGCTTTCTTTAAAGGATGGCTGCTTCTAAGCCAACCTCCTGGTTGTTTTGGGATTTCTACATCCTTTCCCACTTAGCCACGAATTGGGGCCTTAGCTGTTGGTCTGGGTTGTTTCCCTCTCCACAATGACGTTAGCACCCACTGTGTGTCTCCCGCATACTACTTCCAGGTATTCGGAGTTTGGTTAGGTTGGTAAGTCTGTGGGACCCCCTAGCCCATCCAGTGCTCTACCCCCTGGAGTATTCGTGCGAGCGCTACCTAAATAGCTTTCGCGGAGAACCAGCTATTTCCGAGTTTGTTGGCCTTTCACCCCTAACCACAAGTCATCCGAGTCTATTTCAACAGACACCGGTTCGGTCCCCAGTGCATGTTACTGCACCTTCAACCTGCTCATGGCTAGATCACTCGGTTTCGGTCTAAAGCAACGAACTGAACGCCCTGTTCAGACTCGCTTTCGCTGCGCCTAACGCCTATCGCTTAAGCTTGCTCGTTACTTTAAGTCGCTGACCCATTATACAAAAGGTACGCAGTCACCCAGGACGAACCTTGGGCTCCTACTGTTTGTAGGTATCCGGTTTCAGGAACTGTTTCACTCCCCTCGTCGGGGTGCTTTTCACCTTTCCCTCACGGTACTGGTTCACTATCGGTCGCTGAGGAGTACTTAGGCTTGGAGAGTGGTCTCCCCATCTTCAGACAGGATTGCACGTGTCCCGCCCTACTCATGTCTCATGTGCTTCGAAATCCATACGGGGCTATCACCCACTACGGCCCGACTTTCCAATCGGTTCTGATTAGAAACACACAAGAACTGGCCTGGTCCGCGTTCGCTCGCCACTACTAACGGAGTCTCGTTGATGTCCTTTCCTCCGGGTACTTAGATGTTTCAGTTCCCCGGGTTTGCTTTTGTATCCTATGTATTCAGATACAAATACCTTCTCATGATCTCTGTTAGTCCGAGGACATGCGTCTTCAGACATTCCAAAACCGCACGAAAACCTCAGAGCCTTTGTGCAGGCTAGAGATTTCCTC
>NZ_JMKQ01000004.1:0-715000 GCF_000685825.1 Methylocystis sp. LW5 | reverse complement strand
GGCTGGCACAGCGGCTACGGCCGCCGCGTCGAGATCCAGCACGCCAATGGCTATTCGACCGCCTATAATCACATGTCCGGCTTCGCGCGCGGCATTCGCGAGGGGCTGCGCATAAAGCAGGGTCAGATCGTCGGATTTTTGGGCTCGTCCGGCCTCTCGACCGGCCCGCATCTCCATTACGAGGTCATGGTCAACGGCCATTTCGTCGATCCGATGCGCGTGAAGCTGGCGCGCACGCGCGAGTTCGACGGTCGGCTGCTCGCCGATTTCAAGCGCGAGCGCGACCGTATCGATCAGCTGATGGCCAAGGCGCCGAACAATCCTCATGTCGCCACGCGACAGGGGCGCTGAGGCCAGGGCGATCGGGTGAAGTCCAATCCTCCCCCTCATGCTGAGGAGCGCCCGAAGGGCGCGTCTCGAAGCGCGAGGGGGAGCTCCAGATGGCCGCGCATGAAGGTTTCCTCGTCCTTCGAGACGCCGCTTCGCGGCTCCTCAGGATGAGGAAACCTTCAACCCATCGCCCTTGGCGCTGAGGCCCCGAGGTCTCACGCCGAGGCCTCGCCGCCGCGTCGCCAAAAGGCGGCGGCCAGCGCGCCGAGGACAATGACCGCCAAAATCAGGAACAGCGCCGATTGCTTGAACCAGGCAATGGCAGGCACGGCGACCGCCATAGCGAGGCCGAGCACGGCGATGTCGAAGGAAACCTGAATACCGGCGACGAATGTGCCGAGCGCCAGCAGCAGCAGCAGAGCGAGCCCGGTCGCCGGCGCATTGAGGAAGCTGTTCACGCTCGGCCAGAGCACGATGTTCATGGCGACGAGAAACGCCGCCCAATGCAGCGCCTGCGTGCGCGCGAGTATAAAGCGCGCCTGGCGATCCGGAGCCTGGCGCCAGCCTATGGCGACGCAGGCGACGCCGATCGCGACGCCCAGAAACTCCCAATAGCCATAGAGCGGCTGCTGGGCGAGGCTCGTATAGGCGACGCCGAAAATCGCCAGACCGAGCACGATGAGATAGGGCGCCTTGCGCTTCAGCCAGGCGCCCGCCCGCGCCGCGACGGCTTGCTCTCCGAATTCCGGCGCGACGCTATAGTCGTTCATCTTTGTCCCCTGCCTTTGAAGGCATGGCCGCCGAAGGCGGACATGCGCACCCCTGCCCTTGAAGGCATGCCGCCCAAAGGCGGACATGCACGCTCGAATGGGTTCTATCGCGTCAACGCACGGGAACGCGGACACGCCGGCGGAACAGGCTGCGATGCGTCACCGGACCGCGCACATGGCTGCGCGGACGCTGCACGCGCGGCGTATGGGACGGGCGCACGAACTGCCGCTCCTGCGCCTCGGCTTCGGACGGCGCGACGACGGCGGCGAGCGGCGCAGCGACCAGCGCCGCCAGAAGGCCAGCGGCGAAAGCGCGGCGGGAGAAATTTTCGTCCTTGTTTTCCTCTGTGGTCGACATCTCATCTCTCCAATTCGTCCGAAAACGCTCGCGGAGAATTAGCGCTCGGCGCGCTTTCGACAATCGCGGGGCGTTTTCCAAAGACGGCGGCGCTCTACCTTTTCTCGCGAGCGCATGGCGCGATGGATGGGCGCGAATGAACGGGGGCGGCGATGGGAGAGCGAGCGGCCGACACGGCGGCGGTCATCGTCATCGCATTCGTGATGCTAGCGGCCTTCTCGATCGGCCAATCCGTGCTGGAGCCGGTCGTCTTCGCGCTCTTCATCATCGCGCTCATCTGGCCATTGCAGCAATGGCTGCAGAAGATGACGCCGCGGCCGGTGGCGCTCACTTTCAGCATTCTCATCGCGCTTGGCGTCATGATCGCTCTGTCCTCGCTGATCGTGTGGAGCGGCGGCGAGATCGTCGATTGGTTCATCCGCAATATCGAGCGCGTGAAGGCCGCCTTCGAGAACGCGACAAAATGGCTGGAGGCGCATGATATTTTCGTGGCCTCGCTGGTCACCGAGCATTTCAACGCCGCCTGGGTGCTGGCGCTGCTGCGGGCGGCGGCGACCCGCGTCAACATATTCGTCGGCTTCGCGCTGGTGGTGCTGATCTATGTGATCATGGGCCTCGCCGAAGCCGGCGGATTCGAGAAGAAGCTCGCCGCCTCCCGCAGCGAGGCGACGGCGCGCTCGCTGCTGCAAGCCGGCGCGAACATCGCCACAAAGCTGCGCCGCTACATGCTGGTGCGCACAGTGGCGAGCCTCGCCACCGGCGCGGTCGTCTTCCTCTTCGCTCTGGCGATCGGCCTCGATCTCGCCGCGGCCTGGGGCGTGCTGACCTTCGCCTTGAATTATTTGCCCTATATCGGCCCGGCCGTGGCGACCCTGCTGCCCGCGCTCTTCGCCTATGCGCAATTCGACTCGGGCCAGATGGCGCTTCTCGTGCTCGGCGTGCTGGCGTTTGTTCAGCTCGTCATCGGCAGCGGGCTGGAGCCGGCGTTCTCCGGCTCGGCGCTGGCCATGTCGCCGACGGTCGTCGTCTTCTCCGTCCTGCTATGGACCTTTCTCTGGGGCCTGCCGGGCGCCTTCATCGGCGTGCCGATCGCCATCGCCTTTCTGACGCTCTGCGATCAATTCCCGTCGAGCCGCTGGGTCGCGGCGCTGCTCTCCGACAAAGGGCCGCGCGACGAGGGCTGAGCCTCAATCGACCACGGGCTGCGGCGGAAAGGGGAAATCGGCGAAGCCCTGCTCGACCGAGGCGCGCCGCAGCTGCGTGAGGCTGTCCTGCGCCTCCTTCTGCGTATCGAAGCCCGGGCAGGTCAGCGGCCCGAAGCGGAAGCGATGCGAAGCCTCGAGACTCTGGCGATAGGCGGTCACCGTGGCGCCGTCCCAAAAATCGGCCTCGCGCACCTGATCGTGAACGACGACCTTGGTCCCGCCCAATAGGCCATGGGTGAAGCAATAGCCGTAATTGGCATGGGCGGCGGAGGTCGTGGCCGCCAGGGCGGCCAGGACGGCGAGCAATGTCCTCACGGGATGTTCCTTCGCGGAAAGGCGGGAGATTTAAACTCGAGCAAACATGCATGATTTGATCCGGGACGACAAGCGCCGCATCCGCCCCGACCGTCACGGCAGATCGAGCATGGCCCGCACATCGGCCGGCGTCGCGCCCTCGGCCCGCAAATCCCGCAGCGGCTTGGAGAGCCGGCTCTTGGCGAGCTTGCGGCCGTCCTCGTCCAGCACCAGCGCGTGATGGCGGTAGGCCGGCGCCGGCAGGCCGAGCAATTCCTGCAGCAGCCGATGAATCCGGGTCGCCTCATAGAGGTCCCTGCCCCGCACCACATCGGTCACGCCCTGCAACGCATCATCGATGGTGACGGCGATGTGATAGCTCGTTCCAATGTCCTTGCGCGCCAGCACGACATCGCCCCACTCCTGCGGCGCGGCGACGATCTCCTTGCCATGCTCGAACCAGGAGACCTCGCCGCCGACGAGCGCCACGGCTTTCGCCATGTCGAGCCGCAGATTGGCGCCGGCGCGCGCGAGCCTCTTGCCGCGGCAGGTTCCAGGATAGAGCGGCGCGCCGTCGAGATCGCGCGCGCCGCTCGCGCCGGCGATATCGGCGCGCGAGCAGACGCAAGGATAGAGCAGATCCAGCGCGTCGAGCTCGGCGAGCGCCGCGGCGTAGTCGTCCAAATGCTCGGATTGGCGGCGGACCGGCTCCTCCCAGGAAAGGCCGAGCCAGGCCAGATCCTCATAGATCGCGGCCTCGAACTCCGGCCGCGCCCGCCCCTGGTCGATATCCTCTATCCGCAGCAGGAAGCGGCCGCCCTCGCGCTGCGCGAGATCGAAATCGAGCAGCGCCGAATAGGCGTGGCCGAGATGCAGATAGCCATTGGGCGACGGCGCGAAACGAAAAATTTTTCTCGCATCCTCGCTCATTGCGCCGCCTCGCTCAGCCGACCTTTCCGACGAGCTCCGCCTTCTCCCGCACAATGTCGCGCGCGGCGGCGAAGGCCGCCTCTATGTCGAGATCGGTGGTGTCGAGCCGCGTGGCGTCATCGGCGATTTTCAACGGCGCCGAGCTGCGGCCGCTGTCGCGCTCGTCGCGCCGGCGGATATCCTCTAGAATATGCGCATAATCGACGCGCTCGCCGCGTGAGGCGAGCTCCAGCGCGCGGCGCTGCGCGCGCTTCTCGGCGCTGGCGGTGACGAAGATCTTCACCACGGCGTCGGGACAGATCACCGTGCCTATGTCGCGCCCGTCCAGCACCGCGCCTTCCGAGCGCGAGGCGAAGCTGCGCTGCATCTCGATGAGCGCCGCGCGCACCTGCGGAATGGCGGCGACGACGGAGGAGGCCTCGCCCAATTCGCGCGAGCGCAGCCGCGCCTCGTCGAAATCGCAGAGCGCGAGGCCGCGCGCCGCCTCCACAGCGGCGCGAATATCGTCGAGCGCGCGTCCATCGTCGAGCAGCGCGCAGGCGGTGGCGCGATAGAGCAGGCCGGTGTCGAGATGCGGCAGGCCGAAATGCGCCGCGAGCCGGCGCGCCAGCGTGCCCTTCCCCGAGGCCGCCGGCCCGTCTATGGCGATGACAAGTCCCCGTTCAGGCAAAGCGAGCCCCCAGCCCTTCCATCAGGGCGCGAAAATTCGGAAAGCTCGTGGCGATCATGCGATCGTCGTCCACCACCGCAGGCGCGTCGGCGCCGAGCCCCATGACGAGAAAGCTCATGGCGATGCGATGGTCGAGATGCGTCTCGACATTTCCCCCGCCTTTCACGCGGCCAGCCCCGCCGCGCACGATGAGATCGTCGCCGACGATCTCGCAATCGACGCCATTGGCCTTCAGCCCCGCGGCGATCGCCTCGAGACGATCGGACTCCTTCACCCGCAGCTCGGAGAGCCCGCGCATGCGCGTCTCGCCCTCGGCGAAAGCGGCGGCCACCGCCAGGATCGGATATTCGTCGATCATCGACGGCGCGCGCGCCGCCGGCACATCCACGCCGGTGAGGCGCGAGGCGGCGACGCGAATATCGGCGACCTCCTCGCCGCCCTCCTCTCGGACGTTTTCGAGCGCGATTTTCGCGCCCATCTCGGCGAGCGTGGTGAGGAGGCCGCAGCGCAGCGGATTGGTCATCACCCCTTCGACCACGATCTCCGAGCCCTCGGCGATCAGCGCCGCGACAATGGGGAAAGCCGCGGAGGACGGATCGGCCGGCACGCGCACCAGGCTCGGGCGCAGCTCGGGCCTTCCCTCCAGCGTCACCTTGCGCCCATGCTCGCCATAAGGCTCGCTGACGACGCGGGCGCCGAAATGGATCAGCATTTTTTCCGTATGGTCGCGCGAGGCCTCGGTCTCGATGACCACAGTGCGGCCCGGCGAATTCAGCCCGGCCAGCAGCACGGCGGATTTGATCTGCGCCGAGGCCACCGGCGTCTTATATTCGATCGGCAGAGGCTCAGCGGTTCCCTGCAGCAGAATGGGGCAGCGCCCGCCCTCCGCCTGCTCCAGCACGCGGGCGCCCTGCAGGACCAGCGGATCGAGAATGCGGCGCATCGGCCGCTTGCGCAGCGAGGCGTCGCCATCGAAACGCGCGGTGATCGGATGGCCGCCGACGACGCCCATCATCAGCCGCGAGCCGGTGCCGGCATTGCCGAAATCCAGCGTCTCGCGCGGCTCCAGCAGCGAGCCGAGGCCCGGCCCGCGCACGCTCCAGCTACCCGGCCCGAGCCGCTCGATGCGCGCGCCGAGCTTGCGACAGGCTTCGCCGGTGCGCAGAACATCGTCGCCCTCGAGCAGCCCCTCGACCCGCGTCTCGCCCACCGCCAGCGTCCCGAGGATCAGCGAGCGATGCGAGACGGATTTATCGCCGGGCGGGCGGCAGCGTCCGGAGAGCCGCGCGCGCAAAGCGCTGAGCGGCGAGGGGGAATGTTCGGCGTCGGTGTGCAATCTGGCTCGATCTCCGGCCGCGGCGCCGTTTCCCATGGCCCGCGCGGCATCGGCATATACAACGCGCGCCGCCGCGTCACAAATGCCGCGGGCGGGCGATAGCGCGGGAGGTCGCGAGCCGCCGGCTTAGGGTTCCGAATTCGGGCTGAGGGGCAGACGTCGTTCCAGCGTCATGGCCGGGCGTGAGGACGAGTAAGGCGCGCCGCGAGGACAATCAGCGCGGAGAGTGTCCCCCGCGCCTTTGCGGCGGGGGACGCGCCCTGCTCGGCCTTTCAGCTTAGTTTTTCTTTTGATTGTCGGTGGTTCGCCCATGAATGAGATAGGCTATAGCCCCGATAACACCTGCGGCCCCGGCAAGAACAGGCCCGAGAGCCTGCAAAAGCGAGGTTATGTCTTCGGCGGTTTGGTGATCGAGCGACACAGAACCCTCCTTTCAGCAAAAATTTGCCGGTGAAGGGCTGTGCTTTTAGAGGGACAAATTATTGTTGATCGTCGTTAACGGGGTGTCAACAACTATCCTTTTCCCGATGGTAAAGTTCTCGAGCCATGATGAGGGCGTCTTCAGCGCGAGACCCCCTGACGACGTTCGACGCAGGAGTGCAACGATTTCCGTTCGTTCGAAAGCCCACCAAGAAGCGGGCCTTCCGAGTTCCATGTGTGCATTTAAACGCTACGCCGTTTGCAGAACCGAGCTTAAGAACGGCGTGGGTTTCGGCTTCTCGCGTTCGATGCGGAGCCCGCATGAAAGAATCCCGTCGCCTTGGCCGATCAAAAGCGTTGGCCGATCGTGCGACGGGGACCGTGGAGCGAACCGAGAGTTTTCCATCATGAAACTCTTTCGTTGACGCGGACTTTCCCGCGCCTGCCGTTGTCCCACGCCCACCAAGACCCGCAACTTCCGCCCAATTTGCCATAATTAAGCCTCCGCATCACGGTTCGTCTTTAGCTAAAGATTTACTGACCATACCGACGGCTGTCAGAACGCAAAATACGCGCGATAACAAATTTCGTCGCCTGCTCGTCACAAAATATGCCGCCGCTAATCCAAACACTAGAATATACGAACTTAAATATACTAATGTTTTCAGAAGTTTTTTCAATGAACCTGGAGACTAAATTTTCTTCCGCGCTTTCGGCTGATTTCGAAGATCCAGACCAAATACCTGCGGAGTTGAGTGCAATCGTTAGATTGCGATACTGCCTGACAGATCCAAACGGCGCACCATCAGCCGACAGCCGGACAGGCTTCGAATCATGATCTTGCTCAAATACTATTATATTTTTGCCGAGCACATTCAGAAGCTTGACTTTTTTAATTCTGCTATATTCGGTAAAATCACTAGTGTATTTCGCCACCATATGATTTTCGCCTAATATCTTACAATAGCAAACGCATATTCCGCGCTGACTACCGACATATACAGTTCTTCTGCCAAGAATCCGAACGCTAAGCGCGTATACGACAAAAAATCCCACAACAACAACCGCACTCGGCCCGACCGGAGGCACTCTACCGCTCATCAAATCTTGGATGTTTAAAAAGCCTATAAAACAAACTGGAATGATAGCAAGCGAAATTATTCTATTTAACGCCAGAAGTTCCGCACTTGCCCGTACCGCCCAAATAGCATCGAACTCTGAGCCAGTTTTCGATTCAATACTATTCATCTGATTCACCTGAATCTCCGCAGCATTGAATCAGGGGCTCCCAAATTGGTTGAAGCATCGCCTTCAGGTGCGCAGGAAACTCATCAAGCTTCGTTTCTTCTTCGAGGCAAGCCTTGAGGAGCTTTTTGTCGACCGCCTTATTTTAAATAAGGGCTTTCATCAGAGCGCAAACGGGGACTGTCGCCGCAATGGCGGCTCCCGTGACGAGGCCGATGATTTGCTGGTCGGAGAGGTTCTTCGTATGATCCGTCATCTATTCCTCGGATTTCGCCGTTTGTCCAGAAAATAGACTTTGAAAAGCCTCCATCAGGCCTGTTTCAAGCTGAAAAGTTATAGCCTTCAACATGCGTCGTCAAGCGCGCAACCGAGTGGAGGCCATTATGCAGATGTTCTGCGAAATGCACAAATCAAGACTTTTGCACGGTCGCCGCACACCCAAATTTTCAATGGGTTGGATCATGCAAAAGATACGCGCAAAAGTCGAGCGTCGCTTCGGTCCAAAGTCGCCCAGCTTCCGCGAATACTCACTATAACTCATAACCGAAACCCCGCCCACCGGAACAGCGCCCCTTGACACATCCTGAAAATATTCCTATATCCGTCCCACCTCCGCCCATTAAGGGCGCGTTTCTCGGGTCAGGGAGCGCGGGCGGGGGGCGGCTCCATCCGGGATGGCGACCCCCATCCATGGACAGGCAGCGCGTCGCCGGACGGCGTTCTTCTCCCGTCCATAGGGAGAAAAAAGAACCGCTCCGTGATCCAAGGCCGTCGGACTCGATCGCGTCTTGATCGAGAAATCCCAGGATTCGCGGGTTCGACCAAGCCTCAGGATGTCGACGAGAACGACAACCGCGTTTCGGGACGCTCCGGCCCCGGATGATTTCCTCGCGCACCGGCCGAAGGGGCCGGAGCGTCCCGAACCGCCCTTCCCTCCCCGCCGCCGCGAGGCGCCGGGGCGCGCCCGCGCGGGCTGAATTTGTTCCTAGCAGCCTGCGCCCGCGTCCGAAAGCCGAGGGCGCTCGTCAGAGCCCGGCCTTCGACCCTTCTCCGGCGTCGCTCGGCGCGCCGGCTTCGGTCGGGCCGCCTTGGGTCAGACGGTCGCGCCAGCGCGCCGCGAAAGCGTCGAAAGACGCGGAATCGGCGAAGATCACATCGACATGCCACTCCACTGTCTCGACGCCCTCCTCCCACAGCCGGCTCTCCGGGCGCCAATGAAAGGACGGCCAGGCCGGGTTGCGATAGGCGGGACTCGCCGGATAATCCGGCGGATGCAGCGAGGGACGGCCGAGCAGATCGATCAGCCATTGCATGATCTCGGGCAGAAAGGTGCAGCCGAAAGAGACGCCATGGCGATGAACGCGATGCACGTCGCGCAAAATACTCTGCTGAATCAAAGCCAGAGCCGGCGGCTGATCGGTCGCGCGAAACTCTCGGAGCACGAGAAGCCGAAAGCCGCGCTCCAACATTTGCGCCGGAACGGCGCGGACGTCCCCGGCCTGCTCGTGCTCGTACATCGCACCCCTGCTCGCTCGCCCGGCGGAGGCCGGGATGCGCTCTCCGCACGCAAGCCCCATGCCCCGATACGAGGCGCCCCTCCCCCTCATGCTGAGGAGCCCGCAAAGCGGGCGTCTCGAAGCACGAGGGGGAGCTCCAGACGGCAGCGCATGAAGGTTCCCTCGTCCTTCGAGACGCCGCTTCGCGGCTCCTCAGGATGAGGAAACCTTCACCCCATCGCCCTGGAGCGGCGGGCAAAAAAAAGGCCCGCCCGGACGAACCGGGCGGGGGAGGAAGTTTCACACCAACACGCGGAGAAGAGTGAAGAGAACCGCGTGAAGCTCTATTGCGCTCAGAGCGTGGCTCCGGCCGCGAAGCGCGGGATCACCGGGCCGCCGATCTCGACGCCGACGCGATTGCCCGACGGGCTGAAGAAGAACAGCAGGCCGCCGAACTGGCTGTCGGTGTCATAGGCGAGGTCCGACAGGCGCTCGATGTCGAAGCGGGCGTCCTGAACGATGATCGTGACGTCGCGCGTCTCGCCGGGCGCGATCGGCGTCTCGTCGCTGACGGCGAGGCCGCGATCGGCGAGCAGATATTCGGGGAACTGCGGCCGCGTGGTGAACACCGAGGGGTTGAGGAAACGCAGGCCCGCGGTGGTGAACTCGCCGATCTTCACCGGCTCGGTTCCGCTATTGGTGATGCGCAGCTTCACCGACAGCTCGCGGCCCGGCACAGTGTAGGAGCCGCCCTTGAACTGCGCGGTCACAGTGGCCGCCGGCAGAGCGATCGGATCGATGCCCTTGAGCAGGCCCGCCTGCATCGGCAGAGTGCGCGGGAAGGCGCTATTGGCCCAGGCGTAGCCGAACAGAACCGCCAGCAAGGTGGCCGCCAGCCACAGGCCGCCGATGCGCTTCTCGCGCACGGTGATGAGCTCATTGGCCTTGCCGGCCTTCACCCACCAATAGCGCACGATGAGGCCCTTGGTCATGAACCAGTAGAGGATCCAGACCGCCGCGGCCGCCATCCAGGCGAAATGATAGATGTAGGTCCAGGTGATGCCATAGGTCTCGAGATCGATGGTCGAGCCGTCGAGCAAAGTCACCGGATTGGTGAAATTCGCCATGTCGCCCTTGATGGTGATCCACTCGCCGGGGCCGACGATGGGTCCGCCGCCTTCGACGTTCATCTGCACATGGACGTGGAAACGCCCCTGCCGACGGGCTTTGAGCACGAGCTTATACTCATAGTCCTTGCCGACCTGCAGAGAGAAGGAGCGCGGCGCCGGCACGTCGCCGACATAAGCGCCCTTGCGAATGAGCACCGGGCCGGGCTCGCCGACGTTCAGAAAGGCGACATCCGGCTTGGCGACGGCCTGCGGCCAGCCGGAGAACACATGCACCTTGCCCGAGAGCACCATCTCTTCGTTGACGTTGACCTCGGTCTTCGACCATTTCACATCGTACCAGTTGAGCGTGCGCATGCGCAGAAAGGCCTGCTGCGAGCGTTCGCCATGCGCCGATGCGGGCGTCGCCGCCGGCAGAGTGGTGGCGGCGATCGCCGCGGCGAGGCCGAAGGCCAAGGCGCGCAGCGCCCCCGGCCTCACGCATCCCGCCAGTGTCGCGAGGAGCTTGTTCATCATTTCGATCGGTCTCCCTTATCCTTGTTTTCTCGGCCGCGCCGTCATTTGCGACGAGCCTCTTGAATCTTCTGCGACGTCTTGGATTTCTTGCGATATCTCGGCGAAGCGGGCCGCAGGTCCGCCTCGCGCTCGCGAATATTTGCGGATCAGATATCGTCGACCTCGATGTATTTGGTGTTCGTGAACCAGGTGCCGATCTTCCACCACAGGAAGTAGATCAGCATGGAAATGAAGGAGGAGAAGAAGGCCGCGACCGGAACGACGTCCTTGCCGAAGGTGCGCAGCGTGCCGCGCTCGACCATGCGGATATATTCCGGCGTGCCCGTGCGGACATAGTTGAAGCCGATGAGATCGGCGAGCGTCAGCAGCACGCCGTCGATCTCGGCGGACTGGTGATATTGCGCCAGCACCGGCCAGTTGATCGGATAGAACAAGAGGCCCCAGCCCATGGAGCCGACCAGCGCCGTCACCAGCCAGCTGCCCGACATCATCAGCACCACATCGAGCCAGAAGCCCATGGGGATCAGCGCCGACGGGAAGACCAGATTGATCGGGAAGAAGGTCCAGCCCCAGAAATTGTCGTAGCGATTGATCCATTCGCCGGTGAGCAGCGCGAGGCACGCGACCGTGGCGCCGATCGGCAGACGGAACTTCTGCCACAGGAAGGATTGCACCGCGGCGGCGAAGCACATTGCGACGATGGGCGCCACCGTCGGCCACATGCGGCGGTCCTTGAAGTCGATCCAGAAGTCCCAGTCGCCGGCGAGCAGCATATAGTGGATGTGGAAGGATCCGAGCACCACGGCGAATAGCACGACGAGGAGAATCCAATCGGTCAGCATCACGCAGCCGAGAAACTCCTCCTTCGATTTCCATGCCTTGCCGGCTGGAGCGCCGGCCTCTGTGGAAATGGACATTTCGTTCTTGCTCCTTGAGATTGTCGCCTCCCCGGCGCATCTGCGCCGGATATTTCTTTTGCTTGCTCCGCCTCCGCCGCGACCGCGCGCGAAACGCGGTCGCTTTGCCGAGGAGGAGAATGCGCGAGAGCGCGAAGGATCAGAGAGAGAGCGCGTCCTTCTCATATTCCTTGGAGAGCTCGATCACGCGATCGAGCACTTGGCAGGCGGTGCCGAAGACGGCGAGCGCGAACCAGCCGAAGAACACGAAGCCCCAATGCAGCGGCGCCGTGAACAGCTCTTCCATGAACCAGAAGGTGTGACCCCACTCGTTCAGGCCAATGTTCGGGAAGATCATGAACGGACCGGCAAAGAACAGCAGGAAGGGCAGCGAGATCTTGTTCGCGAATTGCGGAATGCGCGTGCGCGCATACATAAAGGCGCCCCAGCCAGCGATGATGTAGATCGGATAGCTGAGGTAGAACTCCAGAATATGGCTCGGCGTGAAGTCGGTGTCGCGAATGACCGTCTGATGCCAGGTGCCGTCCTGCTCGGTGAAGTAGGAAGCGCCCCAATAGACGGTGAAAGCGTAGATCGCGAGCCAGCCGATCAGCGTCAGCAGACGGCGCATCTCCTCGCGCGGCGTGACAGCGTCGATATTGCGGTCGCGCGTTTTCCAGAGATAGCCGCCGATGCCGCAGAAGGCGATGAATTCGAGCGGCAGCTCCGTCCACATGAGATTCAGCCAATAGGTCTGAAACTCGGGCGCGAAAGAATCGAGACCCGCTTTCCAGCCGAAATACTGCTCATAGATGCGGATCGTCACATAGAACACGAAGAGACAGATCATCGTCCAATATGCAGGCCAGTAATTGACGATGGTGTCGCTCTCCGCGGCTCGGACGGATCCGGCCGCTTTCTCCGTTGTCAGACTCATTGTCGGGTTCCTCCTCTTTAGAAGTCATCGGTTCGAAAACGGTCTCCCGCCGTTCCGAATGACGTTTCGTCTCCCCGTACCGCGGTCGCCGCGAAGGCCATCCCAGCAGCCTCGCGACGCCGCGCGCGACGTTCGGCGCATGCGGCGGACGCCGGAACTATTTCGGCGCCGCGCCTCTTTGCAGTAGAGCCCGAAAGCTCTTTGCATGTCGGAGCCTATCATGCCGCGCTCGGCGCCTGTCAATTGATCATAAAGAATACATATGCGACATTATGCTGCATATACTGCAGTTAATACTTATATCGTGCGATAATATGATATTTGCATATTATACAAAATGAGACACTCGCGGATAATGTCACTTTTTACGCTGCACTTTTGAATGATACGAATTACAAAATATGAGATTATCCCGTATTATTAAGTACTGCGACATTGTGCCGCCTGCATATGCTTGTTGTGACTCGTGGCGTCTTGGCTCAAAAACAGAGCGTGCGCCGCCTTCGAGACGCGGCGTGGACCAATTTTAAAAAACGGGAGGAGAAAGCTCGAATGCTGCACAAGGTCGAAGAACTCAAATGGGTCGTGCTGTGGATCCTCGTCACGGTCTTCGTATTCGCGATCTTCATTCCGACGGTGAACAGAGCGCTCAATCTCTGATCCTGCGCGCTGCGCGCTCGCCGCACGCAAAGGTCGGCGCAGGCAGGAAAAATCCGCCTGCGCCGAAACGGCGGGAGGTTTCCGCGCCGAGCGAATTGGTCTATATCCGCCGCGGCTCGAAACCGTGGGCGGCGGGATGGATCATACTTTGACGACGACGACGATTCTCTATGACGACGACGAGATACGGGTCATCTGGGCTCCCGCCGATTCGAAAATCGTCTTGATCACTTTCGGCGATGCGATCACGCCGGCCAAGGATCATCGTTTTTTCGCCGATACGCCTTTGCGGAAATCGGGGACTTCGGCGATCGGCGTGATGGCCAAGCGCGCCAATTGGTATCCGTCCGAAAATCTCCGCAGAGCGTCGCAGATCATTTTGGAGACGATCGCGGACTATGAGACGCGTGTCGCCTATGGCGGCTCCATGGGCGGCTATGGCGCGGTGAAATTCTCGCGTCTTCTCGCCGCCACACATGTCATCGCAATGTGTCCGCAATGGTCGATCGATCGCGAGGAATGCGACGGCAGAGACCCCGGCTGGCAGCAGGACTTCATCCCCTTCATGCGCGGCATGGCGATCCGCGCCGCGGACGTCGCCGGCGATGTGTTCATATTCGCCGACTCCTATAATGCGATCGACGATTTTCACTGCCGAAAGATCGTGGAGAACTACCCCGACGCGCATTTCATCAAGGTGCCGAGAGTGGATCACCATGTGACCACTGTTTTCGCCGGCGCCGCCAATCTGCGCGCGCTCATCGACGGCGCGCTGACGCGCGATATGGCGGAGCTGCGCAGAATCGCACGTCAGATTCGCAAGAGCCATTGGCGCTGGCAGAGCCGCATTCTGCAATATGCGATGCGCCGCTTCCCGCGCCTCGCCGCCTCCTATCTCGCCGGCTCCGACAATCGCGAGCTGCTGCGCGAGAATTGGCGCTATTTCCCGCAGCTCATCAGCCATATCGCGGAGACGGCCGGCGCGCCGCGCGCGATCGCCTTCTATGAGGAACATGCGTCGCTGATCCCCGGCCCTGCGGAACAGCTGCTGATCGGCGCTTTTCTCACCAGCGTGACCGGCGCGCGCGTCGCCATTGCGACGACTCATGACTCGTCGTTGGTCTATGACGTCTCCGAGAACAGAGCGATTCACAAGGCCGGGCCGCTCGCGCCGTGGGAATTTCTGGTCGAGGCCGAATTCCACGGCGCCGAGGTCACGCTGCTCGCGACCATCGGCGGAACGAGGTTTCCACTGTCCGTGGCGGAGGATGGATCGCTCGCCTTCGCGAGCAAAGGGCGGCGGGAGGGCATGACCTTCGAGTTCCTTCACAATGAGGACGACGAATTCGCCATTCGCCACAACGCCAAATATCTCTCCGCCAATCCGGCGAGCTCGGTCGCCTGCGATCGCGACGGTCCTTACAAATGGGAGATGTTTCGCTTCCGGCCGTTCGGCGGGCCGAGCGCTCGGTAGAGCCGATTCGCGCGATCGAAGCGCGGCGTGCGGCGGCCCTCTCGGCGCTCCTCGTGAAATCGACTACGTACGGATACGCACTCCACTGAATTGGCGAGAGTCTACGCTGCGACATTATGTAGCAAGACTGGCTCTATTCGATTCTCGGCCGTCATTCTTGCTATTTTGAACTATTCCAATTCCGTGAAACATCATCGAAACACATGGTTTACTAGGGTTTTCGCGCCTGCGCCCCGGCGCGGACGCGGGCGCGCTCGCGCGAGAGCCGCAGTTCGGCTCCACAGGCGCGCGTGGACTGTGCAAAATCGAACATTGTCTTCGGTTTTGAAATCATGAGAAAAATGCCACCTCGCGGAGCCGCGCGGCGATACGATCGACGAGCGTGCGACGCGGAGGTTCAGTCTGCACGAGGAACGCCTGGAAATGAGCGGAAATGTTCTCGATCCTGACCATCCCCGCCTGGCCCCGGCGCCCGAACGCAAGCTCGAGACGTCGATTGGACGCGAGAGACGCAGCCGGCGCCCGGATGAGAATCGTCATCGCGAGGAGGTCATTCGCGAGGTTCTCACGCGTGAGGGCGAGCGCCTGTCGCAGGAGGTCATTCGCAAGCTGACCAGCGATCTCGGCGTCAGCCGCGCCACCGCCTATCGCATGATCAAGACCTTCCGCAGCTGCGGCGCCGTCACCGCGCCGATGACGCGTCCGGTCGGCCGCCCCAAGGGCGCGCGCGTGCTCGATTCGGCGCGCGAGACGCTCATTCGCGACACGATCGAGACCTTCTATCTGCAGCCATCGCGGCCCAAGTTCAGCCAGCTGGTGCGCGAGATCGCCAAGCGCTGCTTGAAGGAGCGGCTGCCGGCGCCCAATTGGCGCACGATCAAGGCGCGCGTGCACGACATCGACATTCAGACGCGGGCGCGGCGGCGTAGCGAGACCGAGTAGAACAAAAGCGGCGGCGAGCAAGGTGCGGAAGAGATCAGAGGCCACACGGCCGCTCGAGGCCGTGCAGATCGATCACGCGAAAGTCGACGTGATGATCGTCGACGAAGACTCCGGCCGCGAGCTCGGCCGGCCGTGGATCACGCTCGGCGTAGACGCGCTCACACGAATGGCGACGGGCTTTCACCTCGCGCTCACGCCGCCGACGCGGCTGTCGGCGAGCCTCGCCATTCTCCACTCCGTCTGCGACAAGACGCGCTGGCTGAACGAGCGCGGCGTCGATTTCGATTGGCCGGTCGCCGGATTGCCGGAGGCGATCCATGTCGACGCCAACAGCTTCTTCGGTCGCCGCGCCTTCCTGCGCGCCTGTCGTGAAATCGGCATAGAGACGGTCTGGAGCGAGCCGGCGAGCGCACGCTATGGCGCGCACATACAGGAGCTGATCGGCAGCCGATTGGGCTGCGTTCCGCTCATCACCGATGTCGGCCCCATGGAGCGCGGCGAGCGCGACCTCTATGTCGGGCCGCATGCGCAACGTCTCACGCTGCGCGAGCTCGACAGCTGGATCGGCGCAGAGATCGCCGGCGTCTATCATTGCCGCAAGCATCGCGATCTCGGTCGCGCGCCGCTGACGCTGTGGCGCAAGCATATGCGCGGCGATCTGCTGCGCCTGCCGCTCGATTGCGTGAGCTTCCGCCTATCGCTGCTGCCGGACGACGAAGGCGTGCTGGACGAGGACGGACTGCGCCTGCACGGCCGCCTCTATTGGTCGCGCGCCATCGCCGATGATTTCGCCGCCGGGCGCAAGCGGCTCGAGGCGCGCTATGATCCGAATGATCCCTCGCGCATATTCGTCCGTCGCCCCTCTGGCCGACTCGTAAAGGCGCGCGCAATGGACACATGCGCGCTGACGATCACGACGGCGATGGAGGCGCCGCCGCCGTTCGACGTCGAATTGTCCGAAGACACGATCAGCGCATCCGTCGTGACGAGCACGACCGCTATCCCCTGCGCGCGCAAATGCGTGATCGCCTGCCCTTTCCTGCCCGTAGAGCGCCGAGCGTAGAGACTGGACTAGCTCTCGCGCGCCAAGCCTGTCCCGCGCGCGCCGAGCAGCCCCGACGCTACGGCGCGCAGCTTTTGGCCGAGGAGCGCGGCGAAGCTCACGCGCGGCGGCCGATCGTAAGCGGCCTCGAGATGCGACGCCACATCGCCGAGCGGACAGCCGTCGCCATGACGATCCAGCGCCTCGAGCACATAGCGATATTTTTCGTGATTGGTCATGGACAGCACGAATTTCTCGAGACTGCCCCAGCTCAGCAGATGCTCGCGCCGAACCGGCGTTCCGCCGCGCGCCATGCGGAAGGACACGGCCAGACGATCGCATTCGCGATCCTGCGTGCGATGAAAGACATCGCCGCGAAACAGCAGCAGATCGCCCTCGGCGAGTCGCGGCGTTTCGGCGATCGCTTCGACGTCGAAATCGAAAGCGTGCTTTTTCCCCGTGTCGCGAACGAGAACCATCGTGGCGCCCGATGCGCGCTTCAGCGACATGGCGCCTCGTCCGACCGTCAGCCGATGCGCCTCGGGCGCCGCCGCCTCGAGACGGTCGAGCGCCGCCAAGGTCAGCCCTGTCTTGTTTGGATCGGGCTTGGCGATGGGAATGAACATGTGAAGATAGTCCACATGGTTCTCACCCCACAACCACCAGCTGTCATGGTCCTGATGCCATGCGTCGGTCACGCCCGCCTTGGCCTTGCGCGACGACCAATAGACCGCGCCGCTCAGCATATCCGCTCGCGTCTCGCTGCCCGCCGCCAAGGCGCGGCAGACCTCGAGCAGACGCGGCTTCATCGCTTTCGCGCAATCGGGCGTGACGTCCTTCACGCCATAGAAGCGGAAGCTGACGCGCGAGGCATCGTCGAAATCGCGGCGCAGCCGCTCGATCTCTTCTCGGGAGAGAAAGCCGGGGACGGCGACAAATCCCTTGGCGCTATATTCTGCGATCTGATCTTCGGACAGGATCGACATGCAGCGGCCCAGCTTTGAAAAATTGCAAACCACTAGGATTGAATTGATAAAAATATTATCGTCGCACAGGGCCGCGCGTCAATCGCGCGCGCCGCGCAACGCACGGCGTCTTCCTTCCCGCCAGCGACGGACAGTCAGGCTTCTCTTCGCCGCCAGCGGATGAGCCCCGCCGTCGAGCCGTCGAGCCCTGCGAGCGGCGCGGTCTCGCTCTCCACGATCGGCGCCAAACGATTGGCCAGCTCCTTGCCGAGCTCGACGCCCCATTGATCGAAGGGGTTGATGTCCCAGATCACCGATTGCACGAAGACCTTGTGCTCATAGAGCGCAACGAGGCGACCCAGCGTGCGCGGATCGAGCCGGCGATAGAGCAGCACGCTGCTCGGCCGATCGCCGGTGAAGACCTTGTGCGGCGCCAGCGCTTCGACGCGCGCGGCGTCTAGCCCTGCGGCGGCGAGCTGCGCTTTCGCCTCGGCGAGCGTGCGCCCGCGCATGAAGGCCTCGCTCTGCGCGAGGCAATTGGAAAAGAGCAGCGCGTGATGATGCGCATCGGCGGCGATCGGCTCGGCGGCGATGAGGAAATCGATCGGCGTGACGTCGGTTCCCTGATGCAGCAGCTGGAAAAAAGCGTGCTGGCCATTGGTCCCCGGCTCGCCGAACACGATCGGCCCGGTCGCGAATTCCACGACGCCCCCGTCGCGCGCCACCGATTTGCCGTTCGACTCCATGTCGAGCTGCTGCAGATAGGCGGGAAAACGCGCGAGGCGCTGGTCATAGGGAATGATCGCCTGCGCCGCCCTGCCCTCGACGTCGCGATGAAACACGCCGATCAGCCCCATCAGCGCCGGAATATTGCGATCGAGCGGCGCGCTGCGAAAATGCTCGTCCATGTCGAAGCCGCCGCGCAGAAATTCCGTGAAATTCTCCGGGCCTATGGCGATGACGAGCGAGAGGCCGATGGCCGACCAGATGGAATAGCGGCCGCCGACCCAATCCCAAAAGCCGAAGACGCGCGAAGGATCGACGCCGAACTCCGCGACCTTGTCGAGCCGCGTCGACACGGCGGCGAAATGCGCGGCCACCGCCGCCTCGCCCAATCGCTCCACGATGAAAGCGCGCGCCAGAGCGGCATTGGCCATGGTCTCTTGTGTCGTGAATGTCTTGGAGGAGACGATGAACAGCGTGCGCGCCGCATCGAGACCCGCGAGCGTGTCCGCCATATCGGCGCCGTCGACATTGGAGACGAAATGCGCGCGCGGGCCGCCTTTGCCGAAAGGCGCGAGCGCGCGCGCGGCCATGGCCGGGCCGAGATCGGAGCCGCCGATGCCGATATTGACGATATCGGTGAAAGGCGCGCCGCCGGCGCCGCGCAATTCGCCCGACCGCAGCGCGCGCGCAAAGGCGTAGACCTTCCCGCGCTCCGCCTCGACCACGCCGCGCACATTCTCGCCGCCGACGATGAGAGGGCGATCCGAGAGATCGCGCAGCGCCCAATGCGCGGCGGCGCGGCCCTCGGTGAGATTGACGGGCTCGCCGGCGAACAGCGACGCGCGCGCTCCCTCGAGATCGGCGGCGCGGGAGAGATCGACGAGCAGACGCATGGTCTCGCCGTCGATCCGATGCTTGGAGAAATCCAGCAGGAAATCATCCAGCGCCACCGAGAATTTCGCGAAACGATCGGCATCGGCGGCGAATAGATCCAGCGTGCGCGACGCGCGCAACGCCCGCGCGCGATCCTGCAGCGCCGCCATCGCTTCGAGAACGCGCGGACGGGACATTCGATCTCCTCCCGGGACGACGGCGACGCTCGCGGTCTCCGCCTCGCTGTTTTCTTTAGCCGATCCGCAGCGAATGCGCGCGCTCTGCAGCGCAACGATTTTCGCCGGCGCGAGATTAGAGCGCTTTCCGATCGAACGATATCGCTCGATCGATCAGAACTCACTCCAAAACTGAGACTCTAGAGCCCTCTCCGCTCCGATTGGATCGGAGGCTCTCATGCGAATCACCCAGCCTTGTCTCGGCAGAGATATACGTCTGGTTGCTTTCTGACTGTATTATGACAGTTACATGTGTGATTTATCTCGTTCGGATGACATGGCGGAGGAGCCTTGGTGCGGCAAATTCCTTTTCTGGATGTGCGAGATGGCGGTCCCATCGCCCATGCGGCGGCGCGTATCGCGGCGGCCGAGGCGCTGCGCGACGCCTGTCTCGCGCCCATGCCGCGCTGGGGTCACGTCTGCCTCGCGCCGCTCGATCGGCTGGCGCGATCCTGGCTGCAGAAATCCGACTCCCGCTATTTCGAGGATTTGGAGCGCATCGCAGAAATATTGGGATTTCACGGCGCGGCGACGCTCAACATGTCCTATCTCTTCGCCTGCACCACCCAGGCCTTTGTCGCGCCCGACGGCGCTCCGACGATTCGGCGCTCGCTCGACTGGCCGTTTCGCGGCCTCGGCCGCGGCGTCGAGATCGCCTGGGCCGCCGGCCCAGCGGGCGGCTTCTACAATGTGACCTGGCCGGGGGCGATCGGCGTGCTGACGGCCATGGCGCCCGGACGCTTCTCGGCTGTGATCAATCAGGCGCCGATGCGCCGCCGCATCGAAGGCGTCGCCGCCTTCCCTTATGATTTCGCGCTCAATCTCGCCAATGCGCTGAAATACGAGACCGGCTGGCCGCCGGATCATCTGCTGCGCTACGCTTTCGAGACTTGCGCGACATTCGAAGAGGCGGTCGCTCTGCTCGCGCGCGAGCCGCTGGCGCGGCCCGTGCTGTTCACGCTGACGGGAACGGCTCCGCATGAGATCGCGCTGATCGAGCGGACGGAGCGCGAGGCCCATGTGCTGCGCGGTCCCGTCATCGTCGCCAATGATTGGCAGCAGCCGCGCGCTGGCTGGCGCGGGCGCATGGGGCCGGAGAATAATGAGGCCCGCCGCGCGCTGATGCGCGAGACATCGGCCAACGCCGCGCCCTTCGCCTGGGCCATTCCGCCCGTGCTCAATCACACGACGCGCCTCGTGGTCGAGATGAGCTCCACCCACGCGGATGGTCTCGCCGCGCGCGGCTATGAATGCGCGCCCTGGCGCAGCCTGCCGGAGCCGGCGACGATGGATTTCCGCCTCGGAGACGGCGCAGCCGCCCTCGCGGCATGATTAGTGCCCCTGATTACTTCGGCGCCGCGGCCCGCCGCAGCCGATCATTGATCGCCTCGCCGAGCCCATGCGCCGGAATCGGCGCGACGGCCACGGCCGTTGCGCCGCGGGCGTCCAGCTCGCGCAAATAGAGGAAGAGATTGGCCGCCGCCTCCTCGAGATCGGCGGAGGGCGATAAATCCAGCAGGAGCCCCACCCCTCCGCGTTCGGCGAGACGGCCGCCGAAGTCGAGCCCGGCCTCGCCCGCGAGCAGATCCTTGGCCTCGAGCCGCAGCCGCGCCGATGGCGCATAATGGGAGGCGGTCATCCCCGGCGCGACGATCGCCGCCCCTCCGCCCTCGCCCTCCAGCGGCGCGCCCAAAAGCTCCTCCAGCGCCTCTCGCGCCAATGCGCCCGGCCGCAGCAGCCGCGGCCGCGCGCCGAGAAAGGCGACGATCGTCGATTCAACGCCTTTGTCCGCCCGCCCGCCATCGATGACGAGATCGACCCTCGCGCCGAGATCCTCCAGCACATGCTCCGCCGTCACCGGGCTGACATGGCCGGAGCGATTGGCCGAAGGCGCCGCGATCGGCCGCCCCGCAGCCAAAATCAGCGCCCGCGCGACCAGCGCCGACGGCGCCCGCAGCGCCACGCTCTCGAGGCCGGCGCGCGCGAGCTCGCAGACTGAGCCGCCTGCCGCCCGCGGCGCCACCAAAGTCAGCGGCCCGGGCCAAAAAGCCTCGGCGAGCCGCAGCGCCGCCGGCGGCAGCTCCGCCTCCCGCAGCGCCGAATCGATATCGGCGACATGGGCGATGAGCGGATTGAAGCTCGGCCGTCCCTTGGCGGCGTAGATTTTCGCCACCGCCGCGGGCGAGGTCGCATCCGCCCCGAGCCCATAGACCGTCTCAGTGGGGAAGGCGACGAGCCCGCCCTCGCGCAAAATGCGCGCGCCTCGTTCGATCGCCTCCTCCCCGGCCGGCGCGCGCCGCGCCGCGCCGTCCTCGCTCAGCGTCATCGCGCCCCGCCATAGGGCGGCGCCGGAATGGCGATATGCGCGGCCCGCAGCGCCCGCGACCAGCTCTCCCGCAAATCCCGGAAATAGGGATCAGAACCGTCTATGCGCGTCGAGACGTCGGTGCGCAGCGCGTCACGGCGCAGCAGAGCGATATCGACCGGCAGGCCGACGGAAAGATTGGAGCGAATCGTCGAATCCATGGAGATGAGCCCGATCTTGAGCGCATCGAGCACATCGGTGTCGAAGGAGACCGCGCGGTCGAGGATGGGCTTGCCATATTTGTGCTCGCCGATCTGCAGATAGGGCGTGTCCTGCGTGCATTCGATGAAATTGCCGGCCGTATAGACCATGAACAGCCGCAGCTGGCCGTTGCCGATCTGCCCGCCGAACAGCAGCGAGACATCGAAGCTGACCCCCGAATCCTCCGCCCCCTCCCCCGCGATGGCGTGCGAGCGCCGAACGGCGCGGCCGACGAGCTGCGCCGCCTGCAGCATCCCGCGCGCGTCGACGAGGCGCTCGATCTCATGAGTCTCGGGATTTTCGAGCCCCTCCGCGAGCAGAGTGACCGCGCCCTGAGTGACGGAGAGATTTCCGGCAGTTGCGAGCATCATGACGCGCTCGCCCGGCTGCTCGAAGACATGGAGCTTGCGAAATGTGGAGATATTGTCGAGCCCCGCATTGGTGCGGGTGTCGGCGATCATGACGAGGCCGCCGCGCACGAGAATGCCACAACAATAGGTCATCGCCGCTCCGATAGCTCTGGCCCGGCTCCGACGCCTGGCGCGTCCGGAGGGCGGGCGGCGCAACTTAGCGCATCGCAAGGGATTTGGTCGCGCGAAATTCAGCCGGCGCCCAATTTTCGATCGGACGTTGCGGCGCGGCGCGAATCCGCTATAGGAACACTATTCCCGGCCGAAACGGCGGCTGGGCCGGTAGCTCAATGGTTAGAGCCGGCCGCTCATAACGGTCTGGTTGTAGGTTCGAGTCCTACCCGGCCCACCAATGAAATCAAATGGATAAGCTTCGAAATTGAATTCGGTGGCCTTGATGGTCCACCGATCCCATGCGGCGGTCAGAATCGCTCCAGGACGTGAACCCGAGTAACGCCCGAGGATGAGGAACCGGCAAAGGCGCCGCAGCGGGCACGACCTGTCTCTCCGGCCGGGCTCTTGCGCCCGCAAGAACTGCATAACCTAATGCAGCCGTCGCCCAAAACAGTCGACGGACCGCACTCCTTGGACGCGAGCGTCACTCGGGAGACAATTTCTTGGTGGCGACGGCGTAAAGGACATTCGTCTCGATCGAAGTCGCACCGCTCGCGCGCAGGAGAGACAAATTTGTCTCTCTGACACGCGAAAAGGTCTCGGGATCGAGTTGCGCGAGTGTCCCGCGATAGCCGCTGCCCATCGCGATCGCCCACCAATCATCGGGCGACTGTAAGGGGTGACGGCCAGCTTCAGCCGCTATGTCGACGTCGCTCACGCCTGCGGCGGCCAGCATTTCGTGCAGACCCGCCGGTTGGGAAATACGGTCCCAGGGATTGAAGCCCCGAAAGAGATCGGGGCGCTCCTGCCGTATCGCGTTCCAGAAGGCGCTGTTCGCGGGTTCGAACAGATCGGGTCCCCAAGTCGTGATGGCGAGCCGACCGCCCGGACGCACCATGCGCCACAGTTCCCGGACCGCCCCGGTCATGTCGGGCACGAAAAAGACGCCGAACACGCAAATTACCGCATCGAATGCGTCGTCCGGATAGCCGAGGGCGAGCATGTCGGCGACGCGGAACTCGATAGTGTCGAGGCCCTTGCTCTGCGCTTTCGACGCGGCCAATGCGATCAAGCGTTCGGCGAGATCGACGGCGATCACTCTGCCCTTCGGTCCGACGCGCTCGGCGGCCGGTAAGGCCGATCCGCCGCTGCCCGAGCAGACGTCGAGCACACATGCGCCGGGCCGAAGATCGAGACGAGCGACGGTCTCTCGTCCGAAGCGATGCCAAAACGAGCTCACGGGGTGGTCGAAATAGTCGGCGGCGGCATTGTAGGCGGCGGCGGCTTTCGCCTTTGCTGCTTCTAATTCGTTCATCCGATTTCCCTGATCTCGCTATGCGTCGCTCACGCGCGCGAGGACACGCCGGCGTTCTCGTACCATGTCCGCGAGCGGCGGACGATATGGACGACGGAGAGCATGACCGGCACTTCCACCAGCACGCCGACGACGGTCGCGAGCGCCGCGCCCGATTGGAAACCGAACAAAGCGATCGCCGTCGCGACTGCCAGCTCGAAGAAATTGCTGGCTCCGATCAGCGCCGAAGGGCCGGCGACACACCATTCGACGCCGAGGCGGCGATTGAGCAAATAGGCGAGGCCGGCGTTGAAATAGACCTGGATCAAGATCGGCGTCGCCAAGAGCGCGATGACCAATGGCTGACGCATGATCTCCTCGCCCTGCAGGCCGAACAGAATGACGAGCGTCAGCAGCAGCGCGACGAGCGAGAGCGGGCCGAGCACGCGCAGCGTCGCTGCCAACACCGCCGCGCCGCCCTTCGCCAACAGCGCGCGCCGCCAGAGCTGCGATGCGATGACCGGCGCGACGATATAGAGCGCGACCGACAGCAGCAGCGTGCCCCAAGGCACGGTGATGGACGACAGGCCGAGCAGCAGAGCGACGAGCGGCGCAAAGGCGACAATCATGATCGTGTCGTTGAGCGCGACTTGCGACAAAGTGAAATGCGGCTCGCCCTCGACGAGGTTGGACCACACGAACACCATCGCCGTGCAAGGCGCCGCCGCCAGCAGAATGAGGCCGGCGATATAGGCGTCGATCTGATCGGCCGGCAGAAAGGGCCGGAACAGATGCGCGATGAACAGCCAGCCGAGCAGCGCCATGGAGAAGGGTTTCACTAGCCAATTGATGCCGACGGTGACGGCGATGCCGCGCCAATGCTCGCGCACTCGGCCGAGCGCGGCGGGGTCGATCTTCAGCAGCATGGGAATGATCATCAGCCACACCAGCGCCGCGACCGGGAGATTCACCTGCGCGACCGTCGCTTCTCCAATGGCGTGGAAAACGACGGGCGTCGCCTGGCCGAGCGCGATGCCGACGATGATGCAGAGCGCGACCCATAGGGTCAGATAGCGCTCGAAAACACCCATGGCGGGCGCTGCGGATGCTTTGCTTCGATCCGGCTCCATGGCGGCCGGAGTTGCGCGCAGTTCCATCGGATTTCCTTTCGGTGAAATATCAGGCGGCTTCGACAGCGTGGCCCGCCAGCTCCAGAAGACGAGAAACGCCGACCGGCTCTTCCTTCAGCAGCGGGACGATCGCATAGCGTCGCGCATGCGTGGCGGCGACGGCGTCGATCTCGCGTATCTCATTGCGCGCGCGCTGACGGAGCAGCGGCGAATGCGGGCGCGCGGCGGCCACGCTATTGTTGATGATCCACGCCCAAGGCTCGATTCCGGCGCGCCGCAGATCGGCCTGAAGGCCGGCCGCCTCCAGAACGGGAGTCGTCTCGGCGAGCGTCGCCAGCAGAACCTTGGTCTGTTTCGGATCCTGCAATTGCATCATCGGCGTCGTGTAATGCGCGCCTTTGGCGTCCAATTGGCGCGCGACCTCGCGATGATAGGCGCCGGTCGCGTCGAGCAGCAGCAGTGTATGGCCGGTCGGCGCCGTGTCCATCACCACGAAACTCTCGCCCGCCTCGCGGATGATGCGCGAGAAGGCCTGAAACACGGCGATTTCCTCGGTGCAGGGCGAGCGCAAATCTTCTTCCAGCATCGCGCGGCCCGCGGCGTCCAGCTTGGCGCCCTTGGCGGCGAGGATCTCGCGACGATAGCGCTCCGTTTCCGCATGCGGATCGATACGGCTCACTTTCAAATGCTCCAATGATCCATGGAGCGTTTCCGCAAGATGCGCAGCCGGATCGGAGGTGGTGAGATGCACGCGCAGGCCGCGGCGCGCGAGCTCCACGGCGACGGCGGCCGCCAGAGTCGTCTTGCCGACGCCGCCCTTGCCCATCAGCATCACGAGGCCGTGACCGTCCGCCGCTATTGCGTCGACCAGCTCCGACAGGCTGGGCGCGTCGAGCGCGATCGGCTCGTCATCGCTCGCGTTCGCCGGCGACGGCGCTGCGACGAGCAATTGCCGCAAGGCGTCCAAGCCGACGAGATTGAACGGCCTGAGCGCGACGCGATCACAGGGCAAAGCGGCGAGCTCGGCGGGCAGCGCGCGCAACGCCGCCTGCTCGCGCTCATAGATGGCGGCGGCGAGCGCATCCTGCTTCGCCTCCTCTTCCGGCAGCAAGCCGTTGATGACGAGATATTGCTGCGCGATGCCGATCGCCGCCAGCTCCTTATGCGTGCGGGCGATTTCGTTCAGCGCCGATCGCTGCGCGCGGGCGACAAGCACGAGGCGCGTGCGCGCGGCGTCAGCCAGCGCCTCCACGGCGCGGCCATATTGCGCGCGTTGCTTGTCCAACCCCGCCAGCGGCCCGAGGCAAGAAGCGTCGCCCTTGCCGGATTCGAGAAAGCCGCTCCACGCGCCGGGCAATTGCAGGAGACGGATCGTATGCCCCGTCGGCGCGGTGTCGAAGACAATGTGATCGTAATTCGCGGTCAGCGCGGAATCGACCAATAGCGCGGTGAACTCATCGAAGGCGGCGATCTCCGTCGTGCAGGCGCCCGACAATTGCTCCTCTATCCCTTTCACCACCGCGTCCGGAAGCAGGCCGCGCACCGGGCCGACGATACGGTCGCGATAGGCCTGCGCTGCGGCTTGCGGGTCGATCTCCAGCGCCGACAGGCCCGGCGCGCCGGGAATGTCGGTCATCCGATTGCCGATGATCGCGCCGAACACTTGCGCCACATTGGACGCCGGATCGGTGCTGACCAGAAGCACGCGGCGGCCGGCCTCGGCGAGCGCGATCGCCGTCGCGCAGGCGATCGACGTTTTGCCGACCCCGCCTTTGCCGGTGAAGAACAGGAAGCGCGGCGGCTGCTCGAGGAATTTCATCACGGCCTTCAGCAGCTGCCACCGCCACAGCATCCGCTCGGCTTCGGCTCCGTCGCGGTCTCGACGAGCCCGGCCCAGCGGGCCAGCTCGCTGCGGCTCGGATAGCGCCCGGCGAGAGCGACCTCGCCCGCAACGAGCACCAGAGGCAGCGCCTCCTGTCCAGAGCGCTCGAGAAAGCCTTTCACGATCGCATTCTCGGCGAAGGCGAGCGGCTGCTGCGCCAGATTGAATCGCTCGATGCGGGCGCCGTTCTGCTTGGCCCAATCGACATCGGCGGCAAAGCTCACCAGCGCCTGATCGACCTCTGTTCCGCACACGCCCGTGCTGCAGCAGAGCGCCGGGTCATAGACTTCGATTGCCGTCATATCCGTCTCCCTCGATTGCTATGCCGTCGCCACGCGCCGGCCGGCGGAATCGACGATGAGCTCGCCGTCCTCCTTGTAAAACGCGCCGCGCTGCGGCAGCGGCAGAATGTCCAGCACCGCCTCCGACGGACGGCACAGCTTCACGCCGATGGAGGTGACGACGATCGGCCGATTGATGAGGATGGGATGCGCCATCATCGCATCGAGCAATTGCTCGTCGGTCAGCGTCGGATCGCCGAGGCCGAGCTCGTGATAGGGCGTCCCTTTTTCCCGCAGCAGCGCCCGCGTCGATATCCCCATTCGCGCGATGAGCTGTGCCAGCAGCGCGCGCGTCGGCGGCGACTTCAAATATTCGATCACATGCGGCTCTATGCCGGCGTTGCGGATGAGGCCGAGCGTGTTGCGCGAGGTTCCGCAATCGGGGTTGTGATAGATGATCACATCGGACGCGCTCATGCGGGCTCCTTCGCGCCGCAGCACGGCGCCTTTGCGGGAAGCTCCGGCTTCGGCGGACAGCATTCGCCCTGCGGCGTCGTCGGCGCGCAGCAGGCGTTCGCCTCGCCCTTCAGCGCATCCAGCACCGGATCGCCGCCATAGACCGCGCTCTCGCCCGTCGTGAGAAAGGTCTCCCACATCAGCCCTTGCGGATCAGCGATCCAGGATTTTTCCGACTGCGCATAGCAGCAGGTGGTCGCGCCCTCTTCATAGATGCGCCCGCCGGCCTGCTTCAGGCGTCCATAGACGTCTTGCAGCTCGTCCGCGGTTTCGACCTGAATGCCGAGATGCTCCAATCCGAGGCTCGACCCGCCTCGCGCGGAAATGGCGAAATTCACGCGCGGATCGTCGAGCATCCATTTGGCGTAATCGGGCTTTGCGACCGTCGGCGCGGCGCCGAACAGCGCGCTGTAGAATTGAATGGATCGCGGCAGGTCATCGACGGACACATGCAGATGCAGGCGCTTCATGGAACCCTCTCGGTCTGGCAGGTCGTATCGGCTTCCGTGACGCAGCAAGCGGCGGCGTCGCCCTTGCAGCAATTCTCCGTCAGATAGGCGAGCAGCGCATTCATGACGGGATAGGCGGCCGAATAGATCAAGGAGCGGCCGTCCCGACGGAAGGTCACGAGATCGGCGTGCTTGAGCTGATTGAGGTGGAAAGACAGAGTGGTCGAAGGAAGCCCCAGCCGCTCGCTGATTTTTCCCGCAGGCAGCCCCTCCGGGCCGGCCTGCATCAGCAGTCGGAAGATATCGAGCCGCGATTCGTGCGCGAGCGCGACGAGGGCCGTGATGGCGGATGTCTTTTCCATAATTCCAATATATTTGAATTATGGGGGAGATCAAGCGCTTTACGGTGGTTTCTGAGCTCACCTCGATGCACACAGTCATGCCCGCGCTTGTTGTGCTTATTCCGAGTTTCTACTCCGCAACGCGGAAAGAGCGGGTCAAAATTTACCGCCGATGTAGTCAGCTTACATCAGGTCACAGTTCCAGCTTTTCTGCCAAATCCATTAGCTCGGAAACGGTCGTGATGGTTGCCGGCACATTTTCAAACCGCGCGACGACCGATGCATAGAATCGATGAAAACCATCGGTCGTACCGTAAGAATATCGGCGATAGCGAAACGGCGTAGACGCTAGGCGCTCATTGAGTTCAGGTAGTTGGATTAATGGGATCGCTTCAATCTCGGACTCCGTTGCGATCCAGCTCATAACGCGGATCATCCTTGTGCGATCAAAGCCGAGCCAATCATTCGGACACGTCTTCGCCCGGTAGGGCGGTTCGATCTCATCAAGCGGGACAATTACGGCGTTAGCTGTCGAGCGGTAGGACGAGGAAGCCGGGGTGAAGGCATCCATACCCGACTCGACAAGCCAGTCGTCCGGAATTTCAAAGCCGCAAGGAAAATGTGGCATTGGGACGCGCATTGAGACTCCAATCAATTTACGAAAGGATAATATCATCCTCCGGTCACGCCGCGCTCGTCATCGCCAGCTCCGTCGCCCCCTCCATCGTCGCAATATCGGCGAGACGGCACTTCAGCGCCGCCCGGTCCAGCGTTTCGAACGGCAGATTGACGAAGGCGGTCAGCCGCGCGCCGAGGCGGCGATAGGCTTCCATGAAGGCGGCGCGCTTCTGCGCGTCATCGCCCTTCACTATCGCCGGGTCGGCGACGCCCCAATGCGCCAGCAGCGCGTTGCGCGGCCAGGGGCCGCAGGGCTGCTCGCATATGTCGTCGCAGAGGGTGATGACGAAATCCATGCGAGGCGCGTCGGGCCTCGTGAATTCCTTCCAGCTCTTGGAACGAAACGCCCGTGTGTCATAGCCGAGCGACGACAGCAATTCGACGCCGATCGGATCGGGCCGCTCGGCGGGCCGACTACCCGCGGAAAAGCCGCGGAAGCGGTCGCCGCCCTCACGGTTCAGGATCGCCTCCGCCAGAATTGAGCGCGCGGCGTTGCCGGAGCAGAGAAACAAAACATTGCGCGCCCGCCTGCTCGCCGATTTCGGACGCTTCTGCGGAAAGGCGGGCGCGGAGAGCGTGAGATCATCCAGCGACGCGCCGAGATCGGCCAGCATCGTCGTGAGCACATGGCCCAATTTGCCGGAATTGGCGGCGTAGATCACCGAGCGCCCCTCGCGTCGTCCAAGGACGAGGCCCGCGCGTTCGAGATGGGCGATATGGGTCGAGAGCGTATTGTGCGGCACGGCCAGCAGGCGGGCGATGTCGCCCGCCGGCAGCCCATAGGGAAGATAGCGCAGCAGCAGACGATAGGCCTCGAGCCGAGTCGTCTGCGCCAAGGCCTCGAAAATGCCGACGATCTCCTCCGCGGTGAGCCGATCTTCCGCCATTTTCTTCCTCCGCCCTTCGCGGAAGATAGCCCATTCGTCGATATTTCGCTATGTCTCGACGAAATGCGCCAATGGCGGCGCTCAGGCGGCGCCGTCGACGGGCTTCGCCTTGCCGATCTCCTCGAGCCGCCTCTGCAAGGAGAGCTTGTCCAGACCCTTCATCGGCAAGGAAGCGAAGATCGAGATACGGTTATTGAGCATGCGGAATGCGTCGGCGAAGGCCAGATGCTTTTCGACCTCGGTCCCTTCGACAGCGGCGGGGTCGGGCAAGCCCCAATGCGCCGTCATCGGCTGGCCTGGCCAATAGGGACACTCTTCTTTCGCAGCGTCGTCGCAGACGGTGAAGACGAAATCGAGCGGCGGAGCGCCGGGCTCGGCGAATTCGCTCCAGCTCTTCGAGCGATAGCCGTCCGCCTTGAACCCGGACTTCTCCAATACGGCCACCGTATACGGATTGACCTCGCCTTTTGGGCGGGAGCCCGCGCTATAGGCGTTGAATCGACCTGCGCCCACGCGATTGAGGATCGCCTCGGCGATGATCGAGCGCGCGGAATTGCCGGTGCAGAGAAAAAGAACATTATAGACTTTGTCTTCCGTCATTGGGCTCCCTCCCGGCTATTGCCGTTATGTCTGGACCTCTCGACATATTGATATATCGCTCCTCGCCTTTTCTGCAAAGCGCGAGATGGAGCCTCGATCCCGATTTTGACGCCGCGCCCCTGGGCTTCGCCGCATCCCGGAAGAAGTGCGAGCGTCGCGACAACCTGCAGCTTTTCGACCAGCTGAAGAAGACGGCCAGCTCCGCGCTGTCGCTCACCCCATCCGCGACGCTGGCGACAGATCGCGCGCCGAAGCGGCTCATCCAATGCGCCGCCCGCACGTATGAGAATCGCATCCGCTACGCTGACCCGCGCCATGGAGGACGGAAGCATCCTTCGCCTCGAGGAGCAGCAGGACCCGCTCATCGCCGTGCTGTCGGAAAAGACGCCGCCGACCCCCGAGCTCGACACGGTCGTAGACGCAATTTCCCGACCTCATGGCGACGGCGCTCACCGGGCGGGACATGGGCGCCTCTCGCGCTCGTCATATCGCGGACGCTCGCGGCTCGCGCTCGTTCGGACGCAGACCATTCGAAGCCGGCGCCGGCATGGCCTCGAGCAGATGGCTTCGAACGCCGCGCCTACTCGGCGGTCGTCGGCTCCGGCGACGCGCTGGTCGCAGCGCCGTGCTTGCGGAATCCGCGCGCTTTCCTTTTCTTCCACCAGATATAGACGCCTGTGACCGAAAGCATAGCGATAGCGAGGCCGAGCGCGCAGACGAAGATGCGATATGGAAGGCCGAACACATTCGCCATGTGCAGCTCCATCAGCCATGCGGTCAGCGTATTGCCCGTGCGCGCGCCCGAGGGCGGAGCAAAGCTCGATAGCTCGCCGCCATGAGCGTCGAAATAGACCGAAGTGCTCCCATATTTCTCGCCGATGTCGAGGCTGCTGTGCGCGCTATAGCGATAGCGTCCCTCCTCACGCTCCAGAGCGAGCGCGACCTGCCTTTCGACCGTGAAGCCTTTCGTTTTCGCCTGCTCGTCCATCAGCCGCGCGCCGATCGCCTGCGCCTCCCGCCACCCCAGCGGTTCGCGACCGTCGGAAGCGGATGGCGGCGCCGGCTGCGCCCAGATCGGCCGCTCGAAATCGAACAGCAGCTCCGTCACGCTCATATAAAGGCCGTTCAAATTCATGAACACGCTGGACCAGGCGAAGACGAGCAGCGCCACCCACAGCCACAGGCCGCCGGCGCGATGCAGATCGAAATTGATGCGATAGAAGGACGCGCTGGATTTCACGAGCCAGGACGGTCTCCAGCGCTGGAGAAAGCCGCGCTTGTGCGCTCCGCCCTGCGGCGGCAAAGTCAGGTAGAAGCCAACGAAGCAATCGATCGTCCAGGCGAGCGCGACAAGGCCGAGAATCCAGCCGCCGAATTCGCCGAGCGCCAGCGCATAATGCAGACGATAGACGAAGGGCAGGATCGTGCTCGCTCCGTCGGGCAGCCCCTTGGTCGAGCGGCGGCCCAGCTCCTCGCCGGAGCCTTCGTCGAGGAAGAGCTGATTGAAGTCGAGCGGAGACGCGCCAGGGCGCGCCTCCATGCGAATGGTCGCCGAGCCCATTCCGTTGAAGAAGACGGATTGGACTTGCGCCTCCGGGGCCAGCGCCTCGGCCCGAAGCGCAAGCGCGCCGGCGTCGCGCGCGACGCTCGCCCGCGCGCCGGGGAAGAGCCGCGGCGATAGCCATTGGTTCAGCTCCGGCAGAAAGGCGAGCAGCGCGCCGGTGAGGCCGACCAGGATCAGAAACCCGGCCATGGTCAGGCCGACCCAGCGATGTACGATAACCCAGAAGGAACGCCGCATCTTTTAGAACTCGACTTTGAGCGACCCGAGGAAGGTGCGCGGCGCGCCGGGCATGATGAAATTGCCGCTGTTCGAGCCGACAAAATAATGTTCGTCGGCAAGATTGTCGATATTGAGCTGCGCGGTGACGCGCGTCGGCCCTATCCGCCACGAATAGCTGCCCATCACATTCACGATCGCATAGCCGGGCAACTGGTAGCTATTGCCCTGATCGCCCTCTCGCGGCCCCACGGCCACCACGCCGGCTCCGACCTTCAAGCCGAGGAGCGAAGCCTGCTGGAATTCGTATGTCGTCCAGAAGCTCCCATAGTGTTCGGGCGCGAGATAGAGGCGCTTGCCCTGATTGCGATAGCCGCCGCTGGCGTCGCTGTCCTTCGTGATCTTCGCGAAAGGCAGATAGGAATAGGCGCCGATGACTCTCAACCCGGGGAGGACCTCACCGGAAACATCGAATTCGATTCCGCGCGTTTCGGCTTCGCCGATCGTCCGTCGTAGGTTCGGGTTCAGAGGATCTGGCACAGGGAGATTGCGCTTTTTCAGGTCGAAATAGGCGAAAGTCGCTGTCAGACGTCCATCATCGGCTTCGGCTTTCAGGCCCGCTTCCCATTGCTCGGACGTTTGCGCGGGAAAGAGCGCGCCATCGGATCGTAAGACGCTATTGGCCGCGCCGAATCCTTGCGAATAGCTTCCATATACCGAGAGCCAAGGCGCGGGGCGCCACAACAGGCCGCCGCGCGGACTGACCTGTTCCTCTTTCGTGGTGATCACATTCGCGAGATTGTTGACGGCCGTCGCGCTGTCGAATCGGAATCCGCCCATCGCGAAGAAGTTATAGGGAAGCTCCATCTGATCCTGGAAATACAGGCTGTGCCATTCCTGGGAGAGATCGAGCCGCCCGATCGTCGCTGGCGACACCGGTATGACGGTGTAGGGCAGATAGGTCGGAGCGTAGATATTGAACGGGGACGCCACTACGCAGCAATTGCGAAGACCGACGAGCTTGTCGTCGATGTGGAAGTAGTCGTAACCGAAGAGCAGCTTGTGCCGCACGGGGCCGGTGTCGATCTTTCCGGTGAGATTGAGAGTCGTGTAATAGCGATCGGACGTCGTGTCGGGCGCCTGATTGTAGAAGCGTCCCAATGTTCCGTCAGCGTTCGCTTTGCCGAAAAACATCGTCCGATTATCGAACGCCATGTGCTCGAAGGTGAATCGATGCGTCAGCGTCCAATTCTCGTCGAAATCATGCGACCAGTTCAACCCATAGAGCGTACGATAGCCCTTGTTGACGCTGTTGAGAGGATCGCCGACGAAGCGCGTCCTCTGGATAGGCGCAGGGCCGGAGCCGAGCGGCGGTATGCCGGGATCGGGACGCTCGTCGAATTGCTGATATTCGAATTCGAAATTCGCGCGCGTCGCCGCGTCGATGTTCCAGCGCACCACCGGCGCGATGAAGACGCCTTCATTCTCGACGAAATCGCGAAACGATCCGGCGTTCTCATAAGCGATATTCACACGATAGAGGAGCGATTTCTCCTCGTTGAGCGGGCCGGTGGAATCGATCGTCGTCCGGTAGAAATCGAATGATCCGGCCTGCTGCTGAATGGCGTGATAGGGCGTCTCCAGCGGCTGCTTGGTGACGAGATTGACGATGCCGCCGGGCTCGCTGCGGCCGTAGAGAATGGACCCCGGCCCTTTCAGCACTTCGATGCGCTCGAGATTGGCGGTGTAGCGCTTCGTCGTGCCGCCGCCGAGCACGCCGGGCAGAGCGAAGCCATCTCGGTAGATCGTATCATTGAAGAAGCCGCGAATGATGAATATGTCGCCGAGACCCTGATTGCCCGGCATGGGCAGCACGCCGCTGACATTCTGCAGCGCCTTCTCGACGCGGATCACCTGCTGATCCTGCAACACTTGCTGCGGCACGGCCTTCACCGAGAACGGCGTCTCCATGATCGGCGTGTCGATCTTGGTCGCTGTGGACGTGTTCTTGGGATTGTAGGTCTTGGCGTCCCCGCCGGAGCCATTGCCCGGCCGTCCTGCCGGCACGGCGCGCTCCGCCCCCACATCGATCGGCGGCAGCGACTCGGCCCCGGCGTCATTGCGCACGCCATTGTCCGCCTGCGCCAGAGTGATCAGCACCGAGCGGCCGTTATCGGCGAATCTGTAAGTGAGCGTGGTTCCCTCCAGCAGAGCGCGCAAGGCGTCCTGCGTGGTGAATTGGCCGGACAATCCGCGCGTTCGCACGCCGCGCGTCAGCCGCGCGTCATAGGAGAGCCGAAGATCGTTCTGATCCGCGAAGGCGGTGAGCGCTTCCGTGAGCGGGATTTGGTCGATGCGGTAGAATTTGACGGCGCCGGTCCGCTCCTGCGGAGCGATGGCGGCCTCGGCCGGACGGGAGGTCGATCCTGAGCCCGCCATCAAAAAGCCGACTGTCGCCGCCGCGATTGCCGAACCCATGTCGCTCTTCCCCTTCGGGGCCTTCGTCCTCGCCATTGCGCCGCCTTTTGAATTCATCGAGGGCGCGAAAATGCCCCCTCATTGGATTCAACGCGGTCGATCTGCGCCTCGGAACCATGCCGAAAAAAAAGCCTCGAACTTTTTTCCGGGCAGGTGGAATTTCGGCGAAGGACGTCACTCGTGGAGCAGGATCAGATAATTCGACAAGCGATAGGCCGAGAGGCCGAGCGCGGTTTCGATATCGGCGAGGGCCTGCGTCGGATCATCCGTGCGATAGACGCCGGTCACGCGGCGCGCGCAAATCTCGCGGCGCAGACAATAGACGACGCCATGACGATAGCGGCCGAGCATGGCGAGCACATCGCCGAGCGCCTCGTCCTCGACGATCAGCCTGCCGCGCCGCCAAGCGGTGAGCTTCGCCACATTCGCGCCGGCCGGCGCGCTCGCGGAAGAGCCGCGTAGGAAGCTCGTCTCCTGCCCTTCCCGAGCGACGACCTCCGCGCCGCCGCTGGCCACGGAAACGCTGTGCTCCGTGACCGTCACGCGCGCGCCATTCTCGTCGAGGGCGACGTCGAAAGACGTGCCGAGCGCTGTCGCCGAGCCACCGGCGGCCTCCACGACGAAGGGTCTCGACGCATCCGGCGCCACATCGAACCATGCCTCCCCGCGCAGCAGCGTGAGGCGACGGCGCGCCGGCGTGAAGTGGAGCGTGATCGCCGAGCGCGCGCCGAGCTCGACATGCGATCCGTCCGCGAGCGTCACGCGACGCGTTTCGCCGGCGCCGGTGGAATAGTCGGCGACAAACGGAATGGAGAGATCGCCGAGCAACAAGGCGAGAGCCATAGCGGCGGCGGCGCCGGCCATGACCGGGCGGCCCCTGCGCCTCACCGGAGCTTGCTTCGCAGGGCGGCGCACGCTCAGCGCGGCGAACTCGGCGGATAATCCCTCGGCCTCGCGGAACGCCGCCGCATGCGCGGTATCGGCCGCGAGCCAAGCGTCGAGCGCCGCCTGCTCCTTGCGCGTCAACGGTCCTTCCTTCTTTCGAAGGACCCAGTCCACCGCAATGTCGTGCGGGTCTTCCGGCGTATCGCTGTCGAAGCTCATGCGCGTCGCCGCCTGATCGGCATGGACATTGATTTCGGGAATGACGCCGCAGCGCGCCGCCTGGCCCCGCTCCTGATCGCTTTGCCCGCGCCCTCTATAGAGTACAACGCGCTGGATGGAAAAAACGGAACCTCGCGATGTAACAGCATGATCAGCGCGCCGCCTCGCGGCAGCGCCGAAAGGCGAGGCGGATATGCCGCCGCGCCATGCTGTCGGAAATGCCGAGCCGCGCAGCGGCCTCCTTCACCGGCAGGTTTTCCTGCATGACGAGGACAAAGACCTCGCGGCATCGGGGCGGAAGCGTTTCGATCGTCGCGATCAAAAGCCGCGATCTGTCGCTCTCCTCGCTCGACGCTCCGGGCAAGGCTTCGGCCGAGGGCGCCTCCGGCAGCTCTTCCTTGAATTCGAGATATTTCGCCTCGGTATTGCGCCGCCGCGCGAGATCCCGCGCGAGGTTTGTCGCGATCGTATGGAGAAACGCCTCTGGATCGGGCATGGCCTCGAGCCCGCCACGGCGCAGAGCGCGGATGAAGGTCTCCTGCAGCAGGTCCGGCGCGTCGTTCGCGCCCGCTTTGCCGCGCAGGTAGACGAGAAGCTGACGACCGTGGCGCTTGAAAAGCTCGCCCACGGAGCGCCGCAATGCAGAATCGAGCATTTTGCACCGGCGAGGGCTGATCGAGATCGCAAAAAGCCCGAGCGGCGGTCCCGGCAGGGAGATCGCTACGCCTCTAGGGCTGGCGGCAATGGGATCGAGAAAAAGCGCGGCGGGGCGCGCTGCGACCACGAGCTGATCCAGCCGGCCGGCGATGATGGCTCCACCATCCGAGACTCGTCGCCCAGAACGATCTCGGCGGCCCGGAATGAGAGAACGGCGCCGGCTGGGAGGACCGAGAGAAAACCCGTCGGACCATCGATCTGGCCGGCCCGGCACGGAATGCAGCAGGAGCAAGAAAAATGCGGTCCAGGGGAATGGCGATGGCCATCGGCGCCGCCGGACGTGGCGCAATGGCCGGCCTCTGCGGCGACGACCCCCGGTTCGACAGCGGACAAAGCCGCGACCGCCATGCCGGGCAAGACGAGAGCCCAAGCCAAGAGGCCCACGATCAATAGGCGGGCTATTCCCTTCGGCCAGAGCGCGAACTTATCCATTCTCCATACGGAACCCCCGGATGCTGGCGAGTGTCAAGCGCGGGGGACGGCGAGCCAGCGAAACCCTTTCCCTGTTGCAGAAGCGCAACAGAGACCGCCGCGGCGCCGACGAAGCCGGAACCCACCCCGGTCCTTCGCCGCGCGAACCGAAGGCGCCGTGATTTTTCGAGACCTCAGAGCCGCTTCGATTTCGCGAAAGCGTCTCGGCCGACCTTGTCGGCGGACAGCCGGAAACCGGCGAACATTTGCTCCATCATCGCTTTGACCGCCGCCGGAGCCCGCTCCGGCTGGCCGGCGTCGAATGGCGGCTCGGGCGCATATTGCGCGATGAGCTGCACGCCCTCGGCGTAAGTGCGGTCGCGCAATTCGCCGACCAGAGCCAGGGCGAAATCGAGGCCCGCCGTCACGCCCTCCGCGGTGATGCGATTGCGATCGCGCACGAAACGGCCGGGCGTCGGCGTCGCGCCGAAGATCGGCAGCAGCGGCTTCGCCGACCAGTGCGACGTCGCACGATAGCCGTCGAGCAGGCCCGCCGCGCCGAGCAGAAGCGAGCCCGTGCAGACCGAGGTGACATATTTCGCGCGCGCGCCGCGGCTTTTGATGAAGCGCAACGTCGGCTCGTCCTGCATGGCGGCGAGCGTGCCGGAGGCGCCGCCGGGCACGCAGAGAATATCGAGATCGACCGGCGCATCGTCGAAGCTCGCGTCCGGCGTGATCGTCAATCCCGTATCGCTGACCACCGGCGTCTTGCTCTTTGCGATCACGAAAGCCGTCGCGCCCATCAGCCCGGTGAGCATGTAATGCGGGCCGATCATGTCGAGCGCGGTGAACTCCGGATAGATCAGAAAGCCGATCTTCTCATTGCCGGACCACGAGGCCGGCATGTTCGACATATCATGATCGGCCGTGACCTTCTGATCGGCGCGCGCATCGAGCGCGCCGCCGGCGACGAGCGCGGCGAATGCGGCCAAGGCTTCGCCGAAGCGGCGGCGATCGAGCGTGTCCAATGGCCCCTCCTACATTTTCACGGAAACGGTGGCGAAGAATGTGCGCCCCTCCCCCGGCGCGACGCGCCCGGAGAGATAGGGATATTGGACGTAATAGCGTCGATCGCCGAGATTTTTGGCGGCGATCGAGAAGGTGAAATTCTCGTGCTTGTAGGCGACATCGGCGTCGAATGTGATGTAGCCCGGCGTCGTCCAGGTGCGGCCGAGTTCGACGCGCGAGGATGAGGCGGCGTAGAAGCCGGCGCCGAAGGACCAGCCCTGCAGCGCGCCGTCGAAGGCGTAATGGCCCCAGAAACGGCCGGAGTCGCTGGGCGTCCCGACGAGGCGCGCGTTCATATATTGCGTGTTCTCATCGCTCGTGACCTTGGCGTCGATATGGGCGTAGCTGCCGAGGAAAGAGAGATTTGGCGTCGGCTGCCAGACGAGGTCGGCCTCGAATCCATGCGAGTTCTGCTCGCCGGTCTGCCTCTGAGTGAGGGAGCCGGACACGGCGGTCGGCACATTGGTGCGCGTGAGATCGAAATAAGCGAGCGTGCCCGAAAGGCCGAACGGACCGTCGAGCTTCACGCCGCCTTCGAGCTGTCGCGACCCTTCGGGCTTGGGCGGCGCATTATTGGCGCCCGAGAAATAGCTGACCCCGCGCAAGCCTTCAGAATAGCTCCCATAGACGGAGAGCCAGTCGGTCACATCATAGGTCGCGCCGACGCGCGGCAGCACGCGCGTCGCGCTCGCGTCATAATGAGTCGGCGGCGTGACCGCATTTTCGGTGAAATGGATATCGACCGTGGCGACGCGCAGAGCGCCGAGGAAATGCAAGCGATCGAAGATCGTCGACTGCAATTGAACGCTCGCGCCGGCGTTCTGATAGCTATTTGCGATCTTCGTGAACACCACCGTGTCCGCCGCTCCTTCGACCGGCAGCCGAAAGGCCGGAAAATAGGGCGCGCGAAAGTCGATCAGCTGAGGGAAGCCGAAGAAGGGATCGGCGTCTGTCGCATTATTGCCCGCCATGACTCCGTGATCGACGACGCGATTGAAATCGCCGCCGACGAGCAGACGATTGCGGGTCGGGCCATAGTCGAATTTCGCGACGAAATTGGAGCTGATCGAGAATTCGGTCAGCTTCTGATCGAGAATGTCGTTCGCGACATAGAATTGCGACGGCCCGCCATAGACGCCGTAGGGACCGAAGTCGTACGTGGTCGGCTCATTGCCGAAGAGGAGCTGCGACGGCTCGTGAATTTTCGTGACCGAGTAGCGCGCCGTGGTGAAAGTGGAAAATGTGTCGTCGAAGGCGTGATCGAAGCGCGCCGTCACCGACTGCGATTCCGTGGAGGTGACGGGAAGGCCGGCGTTGGCGAGGAAGGCCGAGCGGCGAATGGAATAGAATGAGCGATCGACAGAGCCGACGGCCGGCAGGCCGGGATAATCCTGCTGCTCGCGCCGCGCGATATGGCCTTGCAGCGTGAGCGAGGTTCCCGCGTTATTGGTGATGGTCAGCGTCGGATCGAGCGTGTAGCTCTGGCGGCGGATCGTGTCGACAATCGATTGCGAGGTCTCGAACTGGCCGGCGAAGCGAAACAGCAGCGTCTTGGAGTCATTGAGCGGCTGATTGATGTCGAGATAAGGACTGCCGAAGCGATAGCCGCCGGCGCGCACGCCCACTTCCGCGAACCGATCCGGTGTGGGGAGCTTCGACACGATGTTGACGACGCCTCCGATCGGGCTCGACCCGCCTTGGAACAATATATTTGCGGGACCCTTCAAAACCTCGACCCGCTCGACATTGACGAGCAGATCGCGCTCGCCGAGCGAGCCGTAATTCGGCAATCCGTCGATATAGCGCTCCGCGTCCATTCCGCGCAGCTTGACGCCGAGCCCGCCGGGAAAGCGCGGATCGAGCGGCGTGAGGCCGGAGATGTTGTGGAAGAGTTCGGACTGCGAGATGGCGTTTTGGTCGTCGATCAGCTTGCGTGGGACGACGACGACGGAAAGCGGCAGCTCCTTGAGCGGCGTGGCCATGCGCGCGATGCGCGCGGTCAGCGCCTGATAGCCGCGCACCGGCCCGGCGGTGGTCTGCTCGACATCCGTGGCGGTCTTTGCGGCGGCCGCGCGGCGCTCATCCGCAGCGATGGAGATGGGCGGCAGCGCCTCTTGCGCGGCGGCGCCGGGCAGGCCGGCCACGACGAGGGCGAGCGCGCTGACCGATCGCAGGGAAAAACGACGATTCATTTGTGGCCTCCTTGATCGCCGCTCTCTCGACGGCGTGGATGTCGTAACGTCCGACAGGGGAGCGAGGCCCGCCAGCCTCCAACCCTCGGAGCAGCGCTCTAAGGACCCCACTTAACCCGAATGTAACGTGAGCGCCGCCTCCATGGCTTTTCGCGGACTGTGGCGCCGGCGCAACAGTCACGCTCGCGTCCGCTTGCCACCGCCACAATTGGCCACGATAATCCGCGCTCCCGATAGACGCGAGGCGGCGCCGAAAGATGCGGGTTCTGATGGTGGAGGACGAGCCGGAGATGGCGAAGCTCGTCGCGGGGAAGCTCGCGCGTTCGGGCTTCGTTGCCGATCGCGTCGGCTCGCTCGACGAGACGATGGAGGCGCTGCGGCAGCACAAATATTCGCTGGTGCTGCTCGACCGTCGTCTTCCGGACGGCGACGCGATCTCCATATTGCCCAAGATTCGTCGAGCGCAGCCGTCGATCCGCATCGTGATGCTGACCGCGCGCAACGCCGTCGAGGATCGGATCGAAGGGCTCGACGCCGGCGCCGATGATTATGTGACCAAGCCCTTCGACGCCAATGAGCTGATCGCGCGCGTGCGCGCCTGCCTGCGGCGGCCGGGCGGCGAGGCGGCGACCCCGATCGCGGTCGGCAGAATCGTCTTTCATCCAGATACGCGCGACGTCAGCGTCGATGGCGCGCTGGTTCTGTTTCACAAGCGTGAGCGCGCTCTGCTGGACATTCTGCTGCTCAACGCCGGACGCGCCGTGCTGCGCGACCGGCTGCTCGCGGAAATCTACGGTTTCGCGGACGATGTGCAGGCCACCGCGCTCAGCATGCTGGTTTCGCGCCTGCGACGCCGGCTGCTCGATCTCGACGCCGGCGTCGAGATTCACACGGCGCGCGACGTCGGCTATCTGCTGACGGAGCGCAAGGAGAAATGAGAAGCCCATCCCTGCTCACGCGCTTCGTGCTCGGCATCACTGCGATCGAGCTGCTCACCTATTTTCTCATTTGGCCGGTCACGGCGATCCTCGCCACTTACATGGGGCTCGCAGTGACCGACTCCGTCAATTATTGGGCGGAGTTTCGGGCCATCGAGGTGGTCGACGCCGCGCTGGTGAAAGACGCCGCCCATATAGAGGAGACGCCGGCGCTGCGCGCCTATCAGGCCCGCAATCCCAATTTCCGTTTCGCGATCATCGACAGCCGCAACGGCGCCGCGCTCGCCGGCTCATCGGAGGCGCTCGCGCGCGTTTTGCCGAGCGGCGGCGGGATCATCGCCATCCGAAATTATTTCCGACTTCCGAATGATCCCGATCCCGACGCCCGCGGCGTCTTGCGGGAGGCCAAGCCGCCCTATCGGGTGGCGATCTATGGCTACACGCTGCATTGGGACGATCTCGGCGCCGTGATGCGCATGCTGGCGGATCGCACGCAGATCATTCCTTTCCTGCCCTTCGTCGTGTCGGCTATTCTCATCTCCTGGCTGATGACGCGCTTCGGGCTGACGCCGCTCTACAAAGCGAAGGACCAGCTCGCCAGCATCGATTTCAAATCGGTCGACCAGCGCATAGACGGCTCCAAGGCGCCCAAGGAGATCGCGCCGTTTCTCGGCGCGCTCAACGCCGCTCTGGCGCGGCTCGAGGACGGCGCCAAGCAGCAGCGGCGCTTCACGGCCAATGCCGCGCATGAGCTGCTCACGCCGATCGCGATTCTGCGCGCGCGTCTCGACGCGCCCAACGAGCCGGGCTTTCTCGGCGATCTCGCCCGCGACATTCGGCGCATGCAGTCCATCGTCGAGCAATTGCTGGTTCTCGCCCGCGGAGCGGAGCGTGGAAGCCTCGTCGCCGAGGACATAGATCTCGGCGCGCTCGCCCGCCATATGATCGCCGACTATCTGCCATTGATCGTCGACAATGGCCGGGCGATCGCCTTCGATCCCCCGGCGACGCCGGTCGTCGTCCGCGCCAATCGGCAAGCGCTCGAATGCATGCTGTCCAATCTCATCAATAACGCCCTGCGCGCCGAACCCGTCGGCGGGACGATCGAGCTTCGCGTGCGCGCCGGCGCCAGCCTGGAGGTCGCCGACCATGGCGAAGGGGTCGCGGCGAGCGAGCGGGAACTGGTCTTCGAGCCCTTCTGGCGCCGGACCGAGACGACGCGCGGAGCCGGCCTCGGCCTCTCCATCGTCAAGGAACTTTCGGAAAAGCAAGGCGGCAGAGTCTTCGTCGTCGAGACCCCGGGCGGCGGCGCGACATTCGGCCTCGCGCTGCCGGATCTGGGAGCGTCATGACGCGCAGCGAGCTGCAGGACGCGAAATGCGCCGTTGCGACGTCCGCGGACGACGCTCACGAGGATGCGGCGACATGCGCTCGCGCGCGGCGGCGTCGATAATCGGCGACCGCGCGCGCGATCGGATGCCGACCGAATGCGAGCTCGGCGATGGGCGCCACGAAGATCGCGGGAGCTGCGCCGCCGCCGACCTCGACTTGGCACATGAGGCCGAAGGCGTCGCCGGCGTCGAAAACATTGGTCACAGTGCATCGCCGGTCCGAGCCGCGACGCCGCGCGGCCGCGATCGACAGAGCCAGCGACCGTCCCCTCGGATGCGCCATAAGAGGCAAGCAGGGTCGAAGCGCATCGATCAGCCCGCGAGCGTCGGCGGCGCGCGCCGGGTCGACGTCGTTAGAATCCATATCTCGAGCAATATTTGTCATGTCGAAATCTGCTTGCGTGAATGTCGCTATGGACGTTTCGGTGAATGCGACGCGCTTCCGGCAGTCGGACGCAGCGCTCGACGAGCAATCCCTCATCGTTCTCCGAGACGAGCCTCCTCGTCGTCGGAGATTGCGCCCTGCTCTACCGCCTTACACGCCAATGAACGAGGAATATATAATAGAAATAACTTCAGGCAAGCAAAATACATAACGTAGATACATGTAATTTCTATCCGTATAGAAGCAATACGCTCACAATACATACAGCCGGATACGTAATATTGCCCCTCTGCGCAGCTATTTCCCCGCGGCCTGCGTCTTCCAGGGATCGGCGAAGCGCGGCGAGGTGAGCAGAGTCTCGTCGGTCAACGCCTTCAGAAAAGCGAGCAGATCGGCCTTCTCCTGCGGCGTCAGATCGACCTTCACGATCAGCGGGCTCTTCAACGGATTGGCCGCGCCGTCGCCGGCGTTGGGGCCGCTCGCGATCTTCCGCCCGCTGCGCGCATAGATATCGATGACCTCCTCGAGCGTCGCGACCGTTCCGTCATGCATATAAGGCCCTGTCACCGCTATGTTGCGCAGTCCCGGCGCGCGGAACTTGCCCATATCGTCCGGGTCTTGCGTGATGTCGTAGAGGCCGTGATTGGGCTCTGGATAGGCGCCCTTTCCGTTGATGTCGTAGAGCCCCGTATTGTGGAACGGCGTCTCCGCCTCCCGCGTCTTGGCGTGCACGAATTGATCGTCGAGATTGACGCTGCCATGGCAGTGATGACATTCCGCCTTCTCGCCGAAATAGAGATCGTGCCCGCGCTGCTCCGCCTCGGTCAGCTTGATCTTGCCTTGCAGATATTGATCGTAACGGCTGTCGAAGGAAACGACGCCGCGCTGGAAAGCCGAGATCGCCTTGATGATCGTCTCGAAGGAGATCTGCTCGGCCGGCTTTTTCTCCGGAAAAGCGGCGGCGAACCATTTCTTATAATCCGCGTCATTGCGGAAGCGCGCGACGATCTCCGCCTTATTGGCGTCATTGACGCCCATCTCGATCGGCCGCTCGCCATAGAGCGGATTTTCCATCTGCCGCTCGAGCGTCACCAGCGCCGGATTGGCCCAGGTGAGCGTCGCATGCCAGCCGGAATTGACGATCGACGGCGCATTGCGCGGCGTCTTCTCGCCCGTGGAGCCGACGCTGACGACGCGCCCGTCGGTGAAGGCGCGCTCCTGCAAATGACAGGAGGAGCAGGAGACGGTCGCATTGCCGGAGACGCGCTTGTCGAAGAACAAGCGCCGTCCGAGCTGAAACTTCTCCTCCGACATGGGATTGTCGGCAGGCACGCGCGGCGGCGGAACATATTTGGGAAGCTCCCATTTCCATTCCGTCGGCTCTGCCGTCGCGACGCAAGTCGCCGCGACGGTGAGCGTTATTCCGAAGAGCGCGGCCCGGCTCATTGCTTTGCGCCCACGACTTTCGCCGGCGTCGTCGCGCCGACCTTGAAAATCGGCGAGAGGCCGGGCTTGGTCTGCTTGCCGGCGTCGCCGGCGCCCGCGGCGCTGTCGCCGAGATTGAGGCCGAGCGCGGCGAAAACGGCAATACATTCGGGGTCGTCGAGCGCGCTCATGCAGCCGATCGCCCCGCCCTTGTCGGCGGCGATATCGGAATTTGCGAGCAGACGGGTCAAATCGAACTCGACGCGCTGCGTCTTGGGATCGAAGCGGTCGAGCGCCACAGAGAAGCGGTTCTCATGCGCGCAAGCGACGATCTCGCCGGTCGCCGGATTGCCCTTGCAGGCGGTGGAGCCGATATGCACCATCCACGTCCGCGTCTTGGAGCCGTCGGCCTTGACGACCGGCGTCTCCGGATCGAACTCGAAAGTCACGAAGCGGCGGCCGGCCTGCCAGTTCCACGCCATGCCGACCACATCGAGCGGCGCCGGCGCGGTCTCGACATTGGAATGATTGATCGAAACGGGCTTGCCGTCGACGATCGTCTCCACCGGGGCGCCGACCGAGAATTCGAGGCCCACATAGGCGCCCGCCGGCGCTTTGCCGACGATTGTCGTGTTCTTGGCCGGATTGCCCGGCGTGCATGGACTATTGCCGCCGCGCGCATCTTTGAAATCGAGCAGAGCGACATCGCCATATTGCCATTCGCTCTGCTCCAGCGCCACCGGCGTGCGCTTGCCCTTGGCGTCGACCAGCTTGAAGCCATACACGTAGAGACGCGCTTCATGGAGCTTGGCGGACAGATGGCCCGTCCCCAGATTGGCGAGCGGCGCGCCGCAGCCGACCTCCTTGCCGTCGTCCATCAGCACGAAGGAAATGGACACCGGCTTCGTCTCGCTGGAGGCGGCGAGAACAGGCCCGGAAACGCCGCAAAAATAGCCGGCCGCCATGGCCGCAAATCCGAGGTTTCGTAAAATCCGCATCTCGACTTCCTCCGCTTTTCGGCCGGGCGTTCCGCCCGCCGCAAAAATTCCCGAGGGCCTCGCCTGTCTTATAGGACGCGCGAGGAGGCGAAAAAGGAACGTCGGGACGAAAGATTTTTTGCGGCAAGCGCAAGATCTCCCGTCCCGCGACGCACGCCGATCAGAATTCCACCCGCAGCGACCCCATAAAAGTGCGGGGCGTCCCGGTTTGGATGAGGTATCGGCTGGCCGCCGAAGGGTAATAGGTTCTATCGCCGATATTCTTCACATTGAGCTGCGCGGTGACGTTAAAACCTTCGATCTTCGTCCGATAGGCGATCATGCCGTTGAAGATGGAATAGCTCGGCAGAACGAAGGAGTTCGCCGTGTCGCCCAGCTGATCCGAGCTCGCGGAGACGCCGCCGGCGACGCTCAGCCCGCGCAGATCGCCATCCGCGTCGTATTTGACCCACAGATTGCCGTAGTTGCGCGGGCTGCCCGGCAGAATGCCGCCGCTGACCGCGACCTGCCGCGTATAGGCGCTGACGGGATCGGTGGCCGTGCCGACGAGCGTCCGCACATCGTCATGCGTATAATTGGCGATGACGCTCCAATTGTCGTCGATGCGGCCGGTCAGATCGATCTCGAAACCCTGGCTGCGCGCCTTGCCGATCAGCAGCGTGTTGTTCGCATTGCTCGGATCGGTCACCGGCACATTCGTCTTGGTGATGTCGAAATAGGCCATCGTCAACAAAAGACCCTTGTCGAAGAATTCGGCCTTGAGGCCGCCCTCATATTGCTCGCCTCTCTGCGGCGACAGCGTCACGCCTTGCGTGGTGACCTGATTTGCGCCCAGCGCCTGAGTGAAATTGCCGTAGAGCGACAACCATGAAAACGGCTGATAGACGACGCCGAGGCGCGGGCTGAATCCCTTGTCGTAGCTCGCCCAATAGGTAGACGCGGCAAGATAGGGGGAAGTCCGGTATCGGCTGATCGCCGTCTCCGCCCAATCGTAACGGCCGCCGAGCAGAACATGCACGGAGTCGCCGAGGAAGGAGATCATGTCCTGAGCGTAGACGCCGGTCCATTTCTGGCCCTGTATCGTATACTGCGACGCGCCCAGAATATTCTCGAACTGCCAAGAATTCGGAGCATACACATTGATCGCGCTGGCGCTCAACGACGCTCCGACGCTCATCGGCGAGAAAAAGTCGAAATGATCGAAGCCGACCAGAATTGAATGCTGGAGCGGGCCGGTGGCGAATTTTCCCTTCACGTCGAGATTGGTCGAGAAGACCTTGTCCACATAGCCGAGATTGAGCGTCATAGACCGCGTGAGAACGCCGGTCGCCTGATTGAATCCGAGCGGAAAGCCATTGTCGGTCCGATTGTTCGTCAGCGCATAGCTCAGACGATTGGTCACGCTCCAGTCGGGCGAGAGATCATAGGTCCAATCATAGGCGATGCGCCTCTTGCTGATATTGTTCGGCATGTTCACCGTGAGGAAGGCCGGCGAGAGGTAGCGGCTGCGCGGAAGATTCGCCGGGCCGCCCGCCACGGCGGGGTAGATCGGATAATCATCCACCCAGGTCTTGTTCTGATATTCGAAATCGACATTCATCCGGAATTGCTCGATCGGATGAAAGGAGACCGTCGGCGCGATGAAAACGGCTCTATCGGTGACGTAATCGCGATAGGAATCTGTGCGGTAATATTCGCCGTTGACGCGATAGAGAATGGATTTGTCGCTTGTTATGGGGCCAGTGGCGTCGATCGTGGTTCGCGTCAGCCCATAGGAGCCGAGCTGCTCCTCCACCGAATAATAGGGCGTCTCCAGCGGCCGCTTGAGGACCATGTCGATGACTCCGCCGGGCTCCATGCGGCCGAAGAGCATAGCGGCCGGCCCTTTCAGCACATCGATCGATTGCAGATTCGTCGTGTCGTAATTGCGGGCGCGATAGTCCTGCAAGCCGTTCTTGAATGTGCTCCCGAAGGAGGAGAAGCCGCGAATCTTGAGAATGTCGAAGAAATTCGGTGAGAGCGTCACGCCGCTGACATTCGAGACGATGGCGTCCCTCATGCTGATCGCCTGCTGATCGTCCATCGTCTGGCGCGTCACCACCTGGACGGAGATCGGCGTCTGCATGATCGGCGTATCGGTCTTCAGCGTCGTCGCCGCAGTCGGACTCGGCCGATATCCGGTGAAGCGGTCGCCCGGCCCCTGCGGCGCCCCGCGCGTCCGCTCCTTGGCCTCAGCCCCCACATCGATCGGCGGCAAAGCCGCCGCGCCGGAGGCGTCGGTCGCCGTTCCGCGATCGTTCTGCGCCAGAATGATCGACACCGTCTTGCCCTTGGCCGCGAAGCGCCACGACAATCCCGTTCCCGACAGCAGCCGATCGAGCCCTTCGTCCACCGCGAAATCACCGTCGAGCCCCACCGTCCTCAACCGGCTGGTGACTTCGGAATCATAAAGAATCTGCAATCCATTGAGATCGGCGAAAGCGTTCAAGGCGCCCGGCAGCGGACCCGAGGCGATCCGATAGCTCTGCGCCAGGCCGGCGCGCTCCTGCGGAGAAATGGCGGCCTGCGCCGGCGAGTCGGAGACGCTCGAGCCCAGCGCCAAAGCGCCCATTGCCGCGATCGCCAGCGTCGAGCTCATATCGGCCTCGCCTGCTCCGAACTTTTTACGAAAATTCTGCCCCGCCATTGCGCCGCCTCTTTGTCATGAGGGGTCGTGTTTCGCCCCCTTCGTCAGCGCTCCACGCGGCAAGAGGCCAAAGAGGAGGTCGGCGCGCAAAAAAATTCGCGCGCCGCGGCGCTCATTCGTAGACGATCGTCAGATATCGCGTGACATGCACGGCATGGAGGCCGAGCGACGTCTCGATCTCGTCCAGCGCGGCGATCGGATCATCGGCGTTGAACACGCCGGTCACGCGCCGCGCCTTCAACGCCGGGTCGACGAAATAGACCAAGCCGCGATGATAGCGGCCGAGCGCGCGCACGACCTCGCCGATAGGACGGTTCTCGAACATCAGCTTGCCGCGCCGCCAGGCGGTGGCGCGAGCGATATCGGCCGGCTCCGGCGCCGCGGCCGCCCCGCCTTCGTCATAGGCGCTCTGCTGCCCTTCCTCGACGACGACCTCGCCGCGGCCGGTCGAAACGCGAACCCGATGGCTCGTCACCGTCACGCGCGCCTTTCCGCCGTCGAGCGCCACATCGAAGGCCGTGCCGAGCGCGGTCGCCGTTCCGCCGGCCGCCTCGACGACGAAAGGCCGCGCCGGATCGGGCGCGACGTCGAACCAAGCCTCGCCGTCGAGAAGGACGACGCGCCTTTGTCCGGCGCTGTACCGCACGGCCAGCGCGCTGCGGGCGTCGAGCTCGACGCGCGAACCATCCTCCAGCGTCGCCTGGCGCGTCTCGCCGGGGCCGGTCGCGTAGTCCGCCCGAAGGCGCAACGCGATCTCGTCATAGGCGAAGAGCGCAAGCAGCGTCGCTGTGGCAGCAGCCGCCGCTCTTCGCCGCCGGCGGCGCGCTTTGCGCAGAGGTCCGACGCCCGGCCAGCGCGGCGCCATGAAGTCGCCGAGCGCTGCGAGCTTGTCGAAAGCGGCGCGATGAGCGGCGTCCTCGGCCAGCCAGGCCTCGAAAGCGGCCCCGTCTCGCTTGGAGAATGTCGCTTCGTTCCGCCGCAGCCACCAGCCTATCGCAGCGTCGCGGACGTCGGGTGGAGCGGCGGCGGGCTTCTTCTCGGACATTGCGTCATCCGTCACAGAGCTGTGCGCGCGGCCGACGCCGATGAGCGGGAGCCTGCGCTTCATACCACGCGCGAGAACGCGAAACGGGAGGCGCTCTCCGCGCAAAATCGAGAGCCGTTCCGGTTCCTGCTTCGCTCGAAAACACTCTAATCCAGCGCCGCCCAGCAGCGCGCCATGGCGAGGCGCATGTGCTTTTGCGCCATATTGCGCGATATTCCGAGCCGAGCGGCGATCTCGCCGAGATCGAGCCCCTCCTGCACATAAAGGAGAAAAACGTCGCGGCAGCGGGGCGGCAGGCCTTCGACCGCCTCTTGCAGCAGACGCCATCTCTCCTCGGCCTCGAGGCGAGAGTCGGGCCTTTCGCCCACCGCGACGGCCTCTCCGGCGTCGACGCCGACCGCCAGATATTTCGCCTCCGTCCGCCGTCGGCGGGCATGGTCACGGGCGAGATTGGTCGCGATACGTTGCAGGAGCGAGGGCGGATCGGCCAGCGCATCGATGCGGCCGTGCCGCAGCACGCGCACGAAGGTCTCCTGAAGCAGGTCGGAGGCGTCATCGCGTCCCACTTTTCGCGACAGATAGGCGAGGAGCTGGCGCTGGCTGCGCGCGAATAATCGAGCGACGAGGTTCGATTTCTCATCTGACATGGACGATGGCCGACGATTGCCGAAGCGCCCGGGCGCGCCCGAGGCCGGCGAGGAATTGGCGAGGAACAGGTCATCGACGCAATGCGCCCGCCTGGACGAATAGAGTGAAAATCAGCGATCGGTCAAAGAGATGGAGGCGCGCGCGACGACCAGGGCCGCGCCGGCTCGGGACCGAGAGTTCCGGGGGCGCAGGAAAAGCCGATCACGGCCGTTTCGCCGGCCCCGGCCGAAAGCGAAACGAACGCTTCGACGGCGTCAGAAAGCGAGACCGCGGAGCCGATGATGCAACATTGCCGATCATGCGGCATGGTCGGCGACGTCGGGCTCTGCTGGCCCGCCGCCGACGCGCCGCAATCGGCGCTCGCGATTTCGAAGCTCGCCGGCGCGTCATGAGAGCGGCAAGCGCCGTTCCCGGCAACGGCGGCCAGCAGCAGAACGGCTTGCAGGATCGACGCGAGAACAGCGAGCCGCGCGATCGTCGCACGCTCCCAGAGAGTTCTTTTGCCGCGCGACCTGGCCATATCGAATGATCCGGCGACGAGCGAACGATCCGCGAAGGGACGACCGCGCTCTGTCGCTTGAGAGTGCCTTCGAGCGAAGCGGGAACCGGCTCGCGTGAAGAAAGCACGCCCGAACAAGGAGATCTAGAGTCACTCCGGTTCAGATTGAACCGGAGTGACTCTAGAACACGCCTTCGCGGCAAGTCAACGGCGCGGGCCGCCCGGAGCGCAGAGAGCCGTGCGGCGATAAAGGGATCGCTCCAACGTCACGGGCTCGGCGCGACATTGGAGTGAGACTCAGAACTCCAACCGCAGCGAGCCGAGGAAGGTGCGCGGAGCGCCGGTCATGATATAGGTGCGGTCCTGAGACGCAGGGTAATAGACCGTGTCGGTGATGTTCTTAACATTGAGCTGCGCAGTGACATTGTAGCCCTCGATCTTCGTCGTATAGGCGATCATGCCATTGAGCAGCGCATAGCCCGGCAGCACATAGGAATTGGCGTTGTCGCCGAGCGCGCTGCCCGTCACCGTGAGGCCGGCGCCGAGGCTCAGTCCTTTGAAAGCGTCGTCGGCGTCGTATTTCACCCAGAGATTGCCATAGTTGCGCGGGCTCGAGGCCAGCACCTTGCCGGCCACAGCGAGGTTGCTGTTGTAGACGGCGAGCGCATTGGCCGAGGAGCCCTCGACCGTGCGCACATCGTCATGTGTGTAGTTGGCGATGACGCTCCAATTGTCGTCGATGCGGCCGGTGAGATCGAATTCGAAGCCCTGGCTGCGCGCTTTGCCGATCAGATAGGTGATGGTCGAATTGAGCGGATCGGCGGTCGGAATATTGGTCTTGGTGATGTCGAAATACGCCATGGTCAGCGTCAGGCGCTTGTCCAGGAGCTCCGCCTTGGCGCCCGCCTCCCATATCTCGCCGCGTTGCGGCGGCTGCGGCTGGCTGTAATTGGTCGTGTTGTTGGAGCCGAAGGACTGCGCGAAATTGCCGTAGACCGACATCCAGGGCAGCGGCTGATAGACGACGCCGACGCGCGGGCTGAAGGCGGAGGAATAGGCGGTCTTGTAATTGCCATAGGCCGTCCACCAATTGGAATTATAGCCGCCAGACGAACCCACGGCGTTCCAATCATAGCGTCCGCCGAGCAGCACATGGACGCTGTCGTCGAGGAAGGAGATCATGTCCTGCCCGTAGACGCCGGTCCATTGCTCGCCGGAATGCGCATAGCCGCCGCCGCGCGGAACGTCGAGCGTGTAATAGTTGGGGGCGTAGATATTGATGGCGCTGATCGGCGTGATGATCTGGCTCTTCATGCCCCAATAATTGCTGAAATAGTCGAAGCCGACGAGAATCGAATGCGAGAGCGGCCCCGTCTCGAACTTGCCTTTGAGATCGAGATTGGTGGCGAATGTGTTATCCGTATTGCCAGGGAAATAGACGTAAGTGCGGTTCAGCACGCCGGTGTTCTGATTGAAGGCGGCGCCGGCCACATTGCCGTTCCTCGTGCCCACACTCGTATAGCTCAGCCGATTGGTGAGGCTCCAATCCTTCGATATGTCATAGGTCCAATCATAGGCGATGCGCTTCTTGTCGAAGTGATTTTTCAGATTGGTGGTGAGATAGGGGGCCGACAGATAGCGGCTGATCGGAATATTCGCGGGATGGTCGTAGACCGCCGGCAGCAGCTCGTAATCATCGACCCAGGTCTTGTTCTGATATTCGAACTCGACATTGATGCGGAACTGCTCGATCGGCCGATAGGAGATCGTCGGCGCGACGAAAAAATTGCGGTCGGTGACAAAGTCGCGATAGGAATCGGTGCGGTAATATTCGGCGTTGACGCGATAGAGCAGGGATTTGTCCGCCGTCAGCGGGCCGGTCGCGTCGATCGTCGTGCGCGCGCCGCCATAGGATTTCACCTGCTCCTGGATCGAGTAATAGGGCGTCACCAGAGGCCGCTTCACGACGAGATTGATGAGGCCGCCCGGCTCGCTGCGGCCGAACAGCATGGCGGCCGGACCTTTCAGAACGTCGATGGATTGCAGATTGGCGGTGTCGAGATATCGCGACCGCAGCTCGATCAGGCCGTTCTTATAGGTGCTCTGCGAGACGGTGAAGCCGCGCACCTTGTAGACGTCGAGAAGATTGGGAAGCGGCGTCACGCCGGAGACATTGGTCAGCACGGCGTCGCCGACGGAGATGGCCTGCTGATCGTCCATCGTCTGGCGCGTCACCACCTCGACGGCGACGGGCGTCTTCAACAGCGGCGTGTCGACCTTCAACGTCGTCGGCGCGCTCGCGGCGTTATAGCCGGTATAGCGATCGCCCGGCCCCGGCGCCGCGCGGCCGCCAGTCGGCGCGGCGTCTTTGCGCCCAGGCTGCGCGCCTATGTCGATCGTCGGCAGCGGCGTCGCGCCGCTCGCGTCGTTCTGCGTCGCGGCGTCATTCTGCGCCAGCACGATCGACACCGCCTGCCCGTCGCGCGAGAATTCATAAGTGAGGCCGGTGCCCGCCAGCAGCGCGCCGAGCGCCTCGCGCACGGAATATTTGCCGGAGAGCCCCGGCGTCACGCGCCCATGGGTGAGGCGCGCGTCATAGAGCACATGGAGATCGTTCTCATCGGCGATGACATTCAGCGCCGAAGCCACCGAGCCCGCGGGAATGCGGTAGGCCAAAATCGCTCCCGAACGCTCCTGCGGCGCAATAGCGGCCTGCGCAGGAGAATCCGAGACTCCCGCTCCCGTCATCAAGGCGCCGAACGCCGCCGCCGCGACCGCCGAACCCATATTCGCTTTTCCTCGCCGCTCGCCGCGCGCCGACTTCCTCGCCATGTCTCCGCATCTCCGTAACGATCGTCCGCCTCGGGGCGCTGAAAGGCCCCTGTCTTGCTGGACGCGGTCGATGCGGAAAACGAAACGTCGCGGAGAAAATTTTTTTCGCGCGAGGCGAAACGCCTCAGCCGTGGAGCAGGATCAGATAGTCGGTGACGTGAATGGCGCGCAGGCCGAGAAAAGCCTCGATCTCGCGCAGCGCCTGGGCCGGATTCTCGGCGTCGAAAACGCCGGTCACGCGCCGGGCGCAGCTCGCTTCGCCGATGCAATAGACATAGCCGCGCCGGTGTCTGCCGAGCGCCGCGAGCACTTCGCCGAGCGGCTTGTTCTCGAAGATCAGCCTGCCGCGCCGCCAGGCGGTGGCGCGCTTGACGTCGACGGTTTCGGGCGCGCGCGCGGCGCGCTCGGCGGAAAAGGCGCTCTGCGCGCCCTCCTCCACCACCACGGAATCGCCGCCGCTCGCGACCGCGACGCTGTGCGCGGTGACGGTGACGCGCGCCTCGCCCTTGTCGATGGCGATGTCGAAAGCCGTGCCGAGCGCCGTCACCGAGCCGCCGGCCGCCTCCACGACAAAGGGCCGCGCGGCGTCCGGCGCGACCTGGAACCAGGCCTCGCCCTCGAGGAGGGTGAGCCGCCGACGGCCGGGCTCGAAATGCAGCGCAATGGCCGAATGGGCGTCCAGCTCGACGCGCGACCCATCCTCCAGCGTCACGCTCTTGCGGTCGCCGACGCCCGCGTAAATGTCGGAGCGAAGCCAGGTCGCGAGATCGCCGAAGCCGACCGCTATAGCGAGGCAGAGCGCGGCGGCAATCGTCGCCACGCCGGCCAGCGAGGGGCGGCGGGTGGCTGCGCGAGGAGGCTCCGCCTGCCGGCTGGGCGCGAGGCTCTCCACGAAGCCGCACATTTCCGCCATATCGTCGAAAGCCGCGGCATTGGCCGGATCGGCCGCCCGCCATGCGTCGAACTCGGCCTTCTCGGCGGCCGATAGCGCGCCGGCCCGCATCCGTATCCACCAATTGACGGCGGCGACGCGCGGGCTGTCGTGATCGAAACCATCGCTATAGTCGGTCATTGGTCACGGCCATCGATCGGCGCGGCTCCTCCGCCGGCCGCTGTCTCATAGGACGCGCCGGAACGGAAAACGAAACGGGGGGCGAGAAAAAAAATCAATCGAGCGCCGCCCGGCATCGCAGCAGAGCGAGCCGCAAATGCCGGCGCGCCATCGTCTCGGAAATGCCGAGCCGCCGCGCCGCCTCGTTCAGGGAGACGCCCTCGTGCATCACCAGCAGGCAGACCTCCCGGCAGCGGGGCGGCAGCGCCTCGATCGTCTCCAGCACGATGCGCGTCTTGTGGCGGCGATCGAGCGACTCTTCGGGCGTCGCCGCTTCCGAGGGCGCCTCGACGGGCGGATCGCCGAAATCGAGATAGCGCGTCTCGGTCTTGCGCCGACGGGCGAAATCCCTGGTGAGATTGACGGCGATCTGCTTCAGGAACGCCGTCGAATCCGCGACGCTCTCGAAACGGTCGTGGCGGAGCGCGCGCACGAAGGTCTCCTGCAGCAGATCAGAGGCCTCCTCGCGTCCGACCCGGCGCGTCAAAAAAGCGAGCAAGCCGCGCTTGTTGCGGAGGAAAAGCTCGCGGAACGACAAGAATTTGCTGTCCGACATACGCGGCGTCCGGATGCATGCGGGAGGAATGGCGGCGGGAGGAGTCGCGGCGCCGTCGCGTGGATCGGCGCGATCAGGCGACGAACGGCGGCGCGCGCGACGACCAGGAGCCGCGCCATCCAGACCGGAAGACAGCCGGAGCCTCGAGGGGCCGCGACGCCGCAATGGCCGGCGGCGCATGAGGCAAAACCGCGCCGAGCCGCATGGGCGCGACAATGGCGTCCGCCGCGGCTCCTCCGCAGGCGGTGGGGCACATCTCACAATGATGGCGTCCGCCCGCAGGACCGCCTTCTGTATCGGCGACGTCATGACTTGCGGCGGAGAGGCAGGGCCGATCCGCCGCCGCGAACGAGGAGCCGTCGCGACGCGACGAGTCGGGCCGCGCAATGGCGAGCGCCTGCGCGAGAAACAGCGCGACGATCCCGCTCAGCACGAGCGCGCGCGCCATCCACCCAGAATTGGCCCATAGCTTCGCCATGCCGAAAAGGTCCCATGATCGGCGAACGGCCGTCAAGAGCCGCGCATCATCCGCGAGAGACGCGGGCCACGGCGCGGACGAATTTCGGCCGCATCGGCGGTCTAGCTGGAGGTCGGCGCGTTCTTGACAGGTCCGGCGCGGGCGGCGCATCTGTCGCCCGCTTCCGGCGCGCCCGGACCGTTCCACAGGCGAAGACACGGGAATTCATGCTCGCGACGCGCGCCCCCGCCAAGATCAATCTGACGCTTCACATTCTCGGCCGCCGCGCCGACGGCTATCACGAGCTCGAGAGCCTCGTGGCCTTCTCCGGCGCCGGCGACAGCCTGCGTCTCGAGCCGGGCGAGGCGCTGTCGCTGACCGTGGACGGCCCCACCGCCGCCGCCGCCGGCTCGGACGCCGATAATCTGGTCCTGCGCGCCGCCCAGCGTCTCGCCGAGCGCGTCCATGGCCTGCGTCTCGGCGCCTTTCATCTCACCAAATATCTGCCGGTCGCGGCCGGCATAGGCGGCGGCTCCTCCGACGCCGCGGCGGCGCTGCGCCTGCTCGCCCGCGCCAATGGCCTTTCCGCCGACGATCCGCGCCTGCTCGAGGCCGCCCGCGCCACCGGCTCCGACGTGCCCGTCTGCCTCTCGCCGCACGCGCGCTTCATGCTCGGCCGCGGCGAGACGATCGGCGCGCCGCTCGGCCTGCCGCCGCTGCCGGCCGTGCTCATCAATCCCGGCGCGCCGGTCGAGACGCGCGGCGTCTTCGCCCGCCTCGGCCTCGCCGCGGGCGAGCAGACCGGCGCGGCGGCGCATCCAGAGATCGCGCCAGCGCTCGGCGCGGAGGGGATAGCGGCGGCGCTGCGCCGCGGCCGCAACGATATGGAGGACGCCGCCTGCGTCGAGGCGCCGGTCATCGTCGATGCGCTCGCCGTGCTGTCGGCAGCCAAAGGCTGCCGGCTCGCGCGAATGTCCGGCTCCGGCGCGACCTGCTTCGCTCTGTTCTCGACCCGTCAGGCGGCCGCCCGCGCGGCGGCGGTGATCCGCCGCCAGCACGCGGACTGGTGGGTGAAGACCGCGGTGCTGCGATGAGCCGCCCGCCCGCCGGCAAGGACCGCGGCCGCCGCCTGCCGCCGCCGCGTCATCCGCCCAAGGAGGAGACGCCCTTCCGCCGGCCTGCGGCCGATGTCGTGGTGCTCTATGGCGCCCATGCGGTGCGCGAGGCGCTCATCGCCGGCCGGCGCAAATTGCTGGCGCTCTATGCGACGGAGAACGCCGCCGAGCGCATCGCGCCGCTGGCAGCCGCCGCCGGCCTCGCGCCGAAGATCGTGGACCCGCGCGCGCTGTCGCAGCGGCTCGGCGAGGAGAGCGTCCATCAAGGGCTGATGCTGGAGGCGCGCCCGCTGCCGGAGGCGGATATCGCCGACATAGAGCCAAAGAGCGGACTCGTCCTCGTCCTCGATCAAGTGACCGATCCGCATAATGTCGGCGCGATTCTGCGCACGGCGGCGGCCTTCGCCGTCGATGCGCTGATCGTGACCGAGCGGCACAGCCCGGATTTCACCGGCGTGCTCGCCAAGGCCGCCTCGGGGGCGCTCGAGCATGTGACGATCGTCTCCGTCGTCAATCTCGCCCGCGCGCTCGAGCAATTGGCGGAGCGCGATTTTCTGATCGTCGGCCTCGATTCGGAAGGTCCGCAGCCGCTGGAGGCGAGCCCTTTGCGCAAGCCGCTGGCGCTGGTTCTGGGGGCCGAAGGCAAGGGCCTGCGCCGTCTGACGCGCGAGCGCTGCGATATTCTCGCGCGGCTCGACATGCCGGGGCCGATCAAGAGCCTCAATGTCTCCAACGCCTGCGCCGCCGCTCTAATGGCGCTGCGCCTGCGCCTCGGCTGATCGAAACCGCCTCCGCTTGCCGCGCGGCGGGGCGGTTCGATGTAAGGGGCGGATCGAATTTGCGAAGGAGGAGACACCATGCGCAAGCTCGCGCTCTTTTCGACGAGCCTCGTTCTAATCCTCGGCGGCGCGGCCATCGCCGAGCAGCAGATGACGCAGCGCGGCCGCACCTCCGGCCCCGCCACCGGGCAGAATGTGACGCCGAGCACGGTGACGCAGAAATCCGTCGAGGGACGCTCCAGCTTCATCGATGAGAACGAGGGCTTCGCGCTCGACGCGAGCGCCCTCGCCGCCGGCGCGCCGGGCGTCGAAGGCAAGCCGGGGGCGCAGAGCGGTCCCGTCCCGCGCGGCCGCGGCGGGACCTCGAAATTCGTGTATTAAACCCCTCGTTCCGCAGCGTTCGCGGCTTCGCCTAGCCACAGCACGAAGCGCTTCGCCATCGGATAGCTCTCCGAATGCGGATCGATGAAGGCGACATGGCGCGGACCGGGCGCGACGATGTGCGGGAAAGGCGCGGCGAGCAGCCCTTCCGCCACTTTCCCGCCGGTCAGCTCGATCGGGCCGACAGTAACGCCCTGCCCGTTGAGCACGGCCATCAGCGCCGTGTGGAAATGGCCGAAGCGACGTTCCCGCCACTTTTGCAGCGGCGGCAGATCAGCGATCTCGAGCCATCGCTCGATCTCGCCCGGCCGCGTGTCGCTCACCGCGAATGTCTCGCCGGAAAGAGACGCGACGCCGCGCGCGGCGAGCTTCGCCGCATGATCGCGCGTCGTCAGCAGGGTGAGCGTCTCCTGCAATATGGGAGACGCCTCCCAATTGCCGATCTGCTCGGACCCGCGCATGATGGCGACGTCGAAGAAGGACGAAGCGGGATCTTCTCCTGTCTGACGCGTCTGCACATGCACATCCACATCGGGATGCAGCGCATAGAATTGCTCGAGCCGCGGCACCAGCCAATGCATCGCGAAAGTCGCATGGGCGAAAACCTTGAGACGCCGGCGCGCCGTCGCGACGCGTCCCATGGCCGCATCCATACGCTCGAAGCTATCGGTAATGACGGCGACGAATTCGCGCGTTTCGTCGACCGGCCGCAGACGTCCGCGATCACGCTCGAACAATGCGCGCCCGAGCCAATCCTCCAGCGCGGCGATCTGCCGGCTCACCGCGCCATGAGTGACGCCGAGCTCCTTGGCGGCGTTGGAGACGCCGTCGAGCCGCACCACGGCCTCGAGCGTCTGCAGCATTTTCAGCGGTAGCGGCTTGCGCGCCATCTCGTGTCACTCACTCTCTCATATGCAGTATCACGCGATGAACATCCTGCGGATGTGACGCTTTTGTGAAGCATATCGGCTTCGCTCACAGGGTCTGTGAGATTTATTCGTTTCGAGATGGCGTCCCCGCCTGATAGATGAACCAGCGCCGAAGCGAAGTCGCCAATGATGCGACGAGAGAATGCGGGGCGCGAAAATGACATCCGAAATCATCGTCAACGGAAGGCGCTACGCCGCGCCCTCCGAGCCGACCGTCGTCGTCTGCATCGACGGATGCGAGCAGGACTATATCAATCAGGCGATCCGCGCCGGCGTTGCGCCTTTCTTCGCCGGCCTCGGCGAGCGCGGCGCCGTGCTCGCCGCCGATTGCGTGATGCCCTCCTTCACCAATCCCAATAATCTCTCCATCGTGACCGGCGCGCCGCCGAGCGTTCACGGCATATGCGGCAATTATTTCTTCGACCCCGAGCAGGGCGTCGAAGTGCTGATGAACGACGCGAAATATCTTCGCGCGCCGACGATTCTCGCGGAGTTTTCCAAGGCCGGCCGCAAGGTCGCGACGGTGACGGCGAAGGACAAGCTCAGCGCCCTGCTCGGCAGCGGGCTCGAGGGCGTTCGCTTCTCCGCCGAAAAGGCCAATGAGGCGACGCTCGCGCAAAACGGCGTCGACGATCTTCTCGCCAAAATCGGCCTGCCGCTTCCCGCCGTCTATAGCGCAGAATTGTCGGAATTCGTTCTCGCCGCCGGCGTCTGGCTCATGCGGACGATGCGGCCGGATATCATGTATCTCTCGACGACGGATTATGTGCAGCACAAGCATGCGCCCGGAACGCCCGTCTCCAACGCCTTCTATGCGATGCTCGACAAATATCTCACGCAGCTCGACGCGATGGGCGCCGTCATCGGAATCACCGCCGATCACGGCATGAACGCCAAGACGGATTCGATCGGCCGCCCCAATATCGTCTTTCTGCAAGACGTGCTGGACATGCGCTTCGGCGCCGGGACATGCCGCGTGATCCTGCCGATCACCGATCCTTATGTCGTGCATCACGGCGCGCTCGGCTCCTATGCGACGGTCTCGGCGCCTCAGTCGATATTGAGCGAAGTCGCGCAATGCGTCGCCGCGCTCGAAGGCGTCGATCGCGTGCTCGACAATCGGGCCGCCTGCGCGCGCTTCGAATTGCCCAATGAGCGCGTCGGCGATCTCGTCGTGCTCGCGGAACGTCTCTTCACGCTCGGCACATCCGCGACGAGCCATGACCTCGGCGGATTGACCGCGCCGCTGCGCTCGCATGGCGGCCTCTCGGAGCAGCAGGTTCCGCTGCTGCTCAATCGACCCGTCAGACGCGAGAGCAATGCGCGCCTGCGGAATTTCGACGTCTTCGCGCTCGCCCTCAATCGCGTGATCTGACGCGCGCGAGCTTCCCGATTTTCTATCCGCCACAGGATGAACGACCATGCGTAACGCCTGCAGCATTTTCATCATTTCGATCGCCGCCATCTCCTGTCTCGACGCCGCGCGCGCCGAGACTTCCCTTGCGGGAACAGGCTCTGCTTTCGCCGCGCCCATCTACACGCGCTGGGCGCAGGAGGCGAAGCCGAGCCTCGGCGTGCAAGTGAATTATCAGGCGACCGGCTCCGGCGTCGGCCAAAAGCAGGCCGCGGCGGGAACCGTCGATTTCGGCGCCTCCGATGTCGCGATGGAAGCAAAGCGCATAGAGGACGCCGATCTTCTGCAATTTCCGACCGTCGTCGGCGGCCTCGATGTGATCGTCAACATTCCCGGCGTCGGCGCCAATGCGCTGAAGCTCGACGGACCGGTCATCGCCGATATCTATCTCGGCGCGATCACGCGCTGGAACGATCCGCGCATCGTCGCGCTCAATCATGGTCTCGCGCTTCCCGATCTGCTGATCATTCCGATCCATCATTCCAACGCTTCTGGAACGACCTTCGCGCTGTCGCGCTATCTCTCCAAGGTGAGCGAGGCGTGGAAGACACGCATGGGCGTCGCGCTGACTCTGGAATGGCCCAGCGGCGTCGGCGTGCATGGCAGCGCCGGCACGTCGGGCGAGGTTCCGCGCACACTGGGCTCGATCGGCTATGCCGAAAATTCCTATGTGACGACCAATCATCTCGCGCCGGCGAAGCTGCTCAATCGCGCCGGCAAATATGTCGCGCCGAATGAAGAGAGCTTCGCCGCGGCGGCGGCCAATACGGATTGGGCGGCCGCTGATAATTTCGCCGTCGATCTCACCAATATGCCGGGCGAGAAAAGCTGGCCGCTGGTGACGGCGACCTTCGTGCTGGCGCCGAAAGCTCCGGCCAAGGCGGAGCGGACGGCGGCTCTGCTGAAGTTCTTCGATTGGGCTTTCGCTCATGGCGACAAGGCGGCGAAAGCCCTGCAATATGTTCCGCTGCCCCATGCGGTGAAGGATCAGATCAGAGCCGCCTGGCGTCAGAAAGTGGCGTTCCGCGCCAAGGATTGATCGCCTGCTCGCGCGCTCGCCTTCAGAGCGGCCGCCAGCGCGCCAGCCCTCGCATCCAGCCGCGCGCCAAATTGGTGCGGCGCTCGAACAGGAACCAGACGGCCGTCGCATAGAGCAGCGCGACGGCCATCAGCGCGGCCATTCGCAAGAGGACGGCGACGCCCGGCTGGCTCTGGCCGGGCGCCAGCAGCCAGAACCACAGCATCAGCAGCAGCGGAAAATGCACTGCGTAGAGCGTGTAGGAAATTTCCGACAGCCCCTGCGCCGCGCCGCCATAGAGCCCGCCGAAAGGCCGAAAGGCGGCGAGATCGCGCAGCCAGAAGGCGATGACGCAGCCGAGAATCATATCGCCGAAAATATTGCGCCACGCATGGGCGACGCCGATCGCCGCCACGGTGGCGAGCGCGCCGCCGATGGCGCGCGCCGGCGACGGGCGCGCCGAATGATCGGCGGCCAGCGCCCCGGCGAGCCATGGCAGGCCGAGCAGCGCGATCTCCGCCGGCAGAAGCGCCAGAGTCAGCAGGCCCGCGCTCGCGCACAGCCCCCGCACCAGCGACGCGCGGTGGAAAAAGGCAAAGGCGAGCAGCGGGAAGGCGAGATAATACCAGGCCTCATTGGCGAGGCTCCACAGCGGCCGGTTGGAGCCGAAGACTGGCGTCTCGATCGTCTGCAGGAAAAAGAGATTGCCGAGCAGCGTCGCGAGCGAGTGATTCGCCGGCTCGGCGGGCGTCGGCCCGCTCTGCAGCACCGCCGCCAGCGCGCCCTGATAGGCGCCGGCGGGGCCGAGCGCCGCGCCGGCGAAGTCCCAGAGCGCAGTGAGCGCCAGCGCGGGAATCAGCACGGTCCACAGACGCGAGAGCCGCGCGGCGCCGTAATCCGCCCAGGAGAAGCGCCCCGCCCGCATCGCAGCGAGAGTCGAGCCGCCGACGAGAAAGCCGCTGAGCGCGAAAAAGGCGATCACGCATTCATGGCCGAGACCGCCGAGCGTGAAGAGGAATTTGTCGAGGAGGCCATGTCGCGCCGCCTCGGCATAGGGAACGACGAGCAGCGCTCGCAAATGGCTCACCACCACGCCGAGCGCGCAGAGACCGCGCAGCATGTCGAGATGCTGGAGACGAGGCTTTCGAGGCTGCTGCATGGGGCTTCGCGATTGGTCGCCGAGGGGCGAGCGCGCCCGTTCGTTCCGGCGCCTTCGAGATCAGAGAATCATGCCTGCTTCAAGGCTCTTCGAGCGCCGAGGCTCGGAGCGGAAGCATGAGCGTATCTGCAGCGGGATGTCTTTGGTGGAGCCAGACGGAATCGAACCGACGACCTCTTCAATGCCATTGAAGCGCTCTCCCAACTGAGCTATGGCCCCACTTTTTTGCCGCCCTCTCTGGGGTGAGGGCGGGGCGAACCGCGGCGTCGCCGCTGCAGCGCGAGGGCTGTATAGTGCAGCCCGCCGCGCGCCGCAAGCCCGCTTTTCGTCCTTTCTCGTCAGAGAATGAAGCGGCTCAAATCGCGGTTCTTGGCGAGGTCGCCGATGTGCTCCTCGACATAGGCGCCGTCGATCGTCACCGTCTCGCCGGCGCGATCGGAGGCGGAGAAGCTCACCTCGTCCAGCACCCGCTCCATCACCGTCTGCAGGCGGCGCGCGCCTATGTTCTCGACCGAGGAATTCACCTGCACGGCGACGCGGGCGATGGCGTCCACGGCCGAGGGCGCGATCTCCAGCGCGACGCCCTCTGTCGCCAGCAGCGCCACATATTGCTTGGTGAGGCAGGCCTCGGTCTCGGTGAGGATGCGGCGGAAATCCTCCTCGTCCAGCGAGGCGAGTTCCACTCTGATCGGCAGGCGGCCCTGCAGCTCCGGCAGGAGATCGGAGGGCTTGGCGACATGGAAGGCGCCGGAGGCGATGAACAAAACATGGTCGGTCTTCACCGGCCCGTGCTTGGTCGCGACCGTGGTGCCCTCGATCAGCGGCAGCAGGTCGCGCTGCACGCCCTCGCGCGAGACATCGGCTCCGCCCCTGCCCTCGCGGGCGCAAATTTTGTCCATCTCGTCGAGGAAGACGATCCCATTATTCTCGACCTCGGAAATCGCCTCGCGGACGCTCTCCTCCTGATCGATGAGCTTGTCGCTCTCCTCCGCGAGCAGCGGGCCACGGGCCTCCTTCACCAGCATTTTTCGGCGCTTCGGCCGGCCCTGAAACGCCTTGCCGAAAATATCGCCGATGGAGAAGGCGGAGACGCTGGCGCCGGGCATGTTCGGCAGCTCGAACATGGGGACCTGCGGCCCCGATTGCGCCAGCTCGATCTCGATCTCCTTATCGTCCAGCTCGCCGGCGCGCAGCTTCTTGCGGAAGGAATCGCGCGTCGCCGGCGAGGCCGCCGGGCCGACGAGCGCATCGAGCACGCGCTCCTCCGCCGCCAGCTGGGCCTTGGCCTCGACGTCCTTGCGCCGACGCTCCTTCACCAGCAGGATCGCCACCTCGACAAGATCACGGACGATCTGCTCGACATCGCGGCCGACATAGCCGACCTCGGTGAATTTCGTCGCCTCGATCTTGAGGAAGGGCGCATTGGCGAGCTTGGCGAGACGGCGCGCGATCTCGGTCTTGCCGCAGCCGGTGGGGCCGATCATCAAAATATTCTTCGGCAGCACCTCTTCGCGCATAGCGCCTTCGAGGCGCAGCCTACGCCAGCGATTGCGCAGCGCAATGGCGACGGCGCGCTTGGCGTCCTTCTGTCCGACGATGAATCGGTCGAGCTCCGAGACGATCTCGCGCGGGGAAAAATCGGCCATATCAGTTCCTCGGAAAGCTCAGATCGATTCGAGCACGATGTTGCGATTGGTGTAGACGCAGATGTCGGCGGCGATCTCCATCGCGCGCTTGGCGATCACCTCCGCCTCTATCGGCTGATCGAGCAGCGCGCGCGCCGCGGCCAGCGCAAAATTGCCGCCGGAGCCGATCGCCGCCACCGAACCATGCTCGAAGGCTTCCGGCTCCAGCACGTCGCCGGCGCCGGTCAGCGTCAGCCCCACCTCGCGATCGGCGACCAGCATCATCGCCTCGAGCCGGCGCAGATAACGGTCCATGCGCCAATCCTTGGCGAGCTCCACGCAGGCGCGCGTCAATTGCCCGGGATATTGCTCGAGCTTGCCCTCGAGCCGCTCGAACAGAGTGAAGGCGTCAGCCGTTGCGCCGGCGAAACCCGCGATCACATCACCCTTGCCGAGACGACGCACCTTCTTGGCGTTCGCCTTGACGATGGTCTGGCCGAGGCTCACCTGTCCGTCGCCCGCGATGACGGTCTTGCCGTTCTTTTTCACCAGAACGATGGTCGTCGCGTGCCAGCTCGCCGGTTTCGTATTTTGTTCTTGTGTCATCCGAGCCTCGGCTGGAAAAAGAGTTTCGAGGATGTAGGGATTGAGGCGTCGCTCGGCAAGGGGCGCGCATTCGCAGACGGAGGGGTGGAATGACGGATGCGAGCAAGCGAGAGGCGATCGTCGAAGCGGCGCGGAGCATGAATGCGCTCGGCCTCAATCAAGGAACCGCCGGCAATCTATCGGTGCGCGACGGCGAGGCGATGCTGATCACGCCGAGCGGAATCTCCTACGCCACAATGACCCCGCAGATGATCGCGCGCATGCCGCTCGCGGGCGACGGCGAGTCTGAAGGACCACTGGCGCCTTCCAGCGAATGGCGCATGCATCGCGATATCCTACGCGCCAGGCCGGATGTGCAGGCGGTGGTGCATACGCATTCCATTTATGCGACGACGCTGGCCACGCTGCGGCGCGAGATTCCGCCCGTGCATTATATGATCGGGATTTTCCGCACGTCCCGCATTCGCTGCACCGATTACGCGCCTTTCGGCACACAGGCGCTCTCCGATCTCGCGGTCGAAGGATTGGGCCGCGCGCATGGCGTGCTGCTCGGCAATCACGGCATGATCGCGCTCGGCGAAGGATTGGATCGCGCAATGTGGCGCGCCGTGGAGCTGGAGACGCTGGCGCGGCTCTATTATCTCGCGCGCATCGCCGGCGAGCCGGCGCTGATTTCAGAGGACGAGATAGAGAGCGAGATCACGCGTTTCGAAAATTATGGATTGAAATCGTCGAAGTGAGATCGCTCCGCTGCGCATCCTTCTCCCACTCGTGGGAGAAGGAATCGCGCACATCGCTTACGCCAGATCAGGAAACAATCCGCGCAGTCCCGCCTCGCTCGCGGCGCATACGCCGCGCTCCGTTATCAGCGCGCCGACGAGACGCGCCGGAGTCACGTCGAAAGCGTAATTGGCGGCCGGCGAGCCCTTCGGCGTCACCTGCACGCGCGTCACCGCGCCATCTTCGGCGAGGCCGGAGATATGCGTCACCTCGCTCGCGTCGCGCTGCTCGATCGGGATTTCGGCGACGCCGTCGCGCATCGCCCAATCGATCGTCGAGCTCGGCAGCGCGACATAGAAGGGCACGCCATTGTCATGGGCGGCGAGCGCCTTCAGATAGGTGCCGATCTTGTTGCAGACATCGCCGATTCGCGTCGTGCGGTCGCTGCCGACGATGCAGAGATCGACGAGCCCGTGCTGCATCAAATGGCCGCCGGTGTTGTCGGCGATGACGGTGTGGGGAATCCCTTCGCCCGAAAGCTCGAAGGCGGTGAGGCTCGCGCCTTGATTGCGCGGCCGCGTCTCGTCGACCCACACATGCAGATCGATTCCATCGCGCGCCGCCTTGTAGATGGGCGCGAGCGCCGTGCCCCAATCGACGGCGGCGAGCCAGCCGGCGTTGCAATGGGTGAGGATATTCACCGGCCGGCCCGGATGCTCGGCGGCGGCGGCGCAGATCAGCGTCGCGCCATGGTCGGCGATCGCCTCGCAGCAGAGCGCGTCCTCATCGGCGATGGCGCCGGCCTCGCCGAAAGCAAGCGCGCGCCGGTCCGAGGGCGCCGCGGAAAGCAGCAGCCTGCGCATGCGATCGAGCGCCCAGCGCAAATTGACAGCCGTGGGGCGCGCCGCGGCGAGCCGGGCATGGGCCTCCTCCAGCGCAGCGTCGCTCGGATCGACGGCTGCGGCGAGCGCCAGCCCATAGGCGCCGGTGACGCCGATCAGCGGCGCGCCGCGCACGACCATGGTCGCAATCGCGGCGACGGCGTCGTCGAGCGAGGCGAGTCTTCTAGACTCGAATCTGTGGGGGAGCTTGGTCTGGTCGATCGCCTCGACGCTTCCGTCGGCGTTTTCCCAGATGGTGCGGTAGTGGCGTGAGTTGATGCGCATCGCGGCGGCGTGTCCGGCGGAGTCCTGCTCCACGCCTAGCCTATGGCCGCCGTCCTGTCGACCTTTCGCCCAAAAGCGATCGGGCGGCCCGCGCTGTCGCGCCGCCGCCCGCTCGTCCAGATCAAGCGGCGCGCTTCAGAGCGGCCGGAGAGAAAGCCCATGCGCGGTCACGAGCGGCGACCGGGCTCGCAGGAGCCTCGACCTGCTGCGGCGTGGCCCAAGCGCTGGCGACGATCGCCAATTGGGCGCGCAAGGAACGCTCGTTCCACCACCAGACGAGGAAGCACACGGCGGCGATGCCGAAGAGCGCGGTGAAGGGCTCGCCAGGGAGGAAAGACAGGTCGGGCGCGCATTCCTTGGCGTATTCGCAGGCGTCGGACCAGTCCTGAAACCAAGTCTTGATCGATTCCATAGTGACCTCGTCTCGCCTTCACAGCCACGGTCGAACGGGTCGGAAGGCTTCTTTTAAAGTTCGATTCCGGCGGCGCGGCTCGGGAACGATGCTCGACGGAGCGCGCCGAAATTCAGTGAACTTAGAATATTGCGCCGCACAAAAATTTCAAGGAAAAATTCCCGTTGGGCTATAGAGGAACGTAATAGTCCAGTAACCCTTATGACGCCTAAAAGACCGACTTATTTTGTTTTATATCATATGCTTGTCGTGCATTTTACGCCGAGGCTGGACGCCCGGCTCGCGCCCCTGCGGCGCCGCCGTGACGCCCTGCAACAATTTGTCACAGTCCCGGCCTCGGCTCGCCGCTCGCAGGCTGTTCTGAATGTGGTCGCGCGGGACCGGGGCAGAACTGATTGTCCCAGCGCTCACCATTGAAGACGCCATAATGCCGACGCCGGCCTGCTGCTGCGCGTTGAGGTCCAGCATCGTGAGAGGAAGGCGCTGGCGGCTTGCGCGGCACGACGAAGGCGAGAGGCGGCGGTCTCGGGCGGGCTCAACGGCCCCGGGGCGGCGCAACGCCTTCGGCGCCCGTCCGATCGCCCAGATTCCGCCCCTGCGGCGCCTCGCTCACAGGCTGTTTTGGATATGGTCGCGTACGACGGGGTAGATCTGATTGTCCCAGCGCTTGCCGTTGAAGACGCCATAATGGCCGACGCCGGCCTGCAAATGGTGTGACTTCATATAGGGACGCAGGCCACTGCACATATCCTGAGCGGCGAGTGTCTGGCCCACGGCGCAAATATCGTCCTTTTCGCCCTCCACCGTGAGCAGGAAGGTCTTCTTGATCGCGCGCGGCGTCACCTTCCGCCCTTTAAAGAGCAGACTGCCCGCGGAAAGGGCATTTTTGTGGAAGACGGTCTCGATCGTCTCCAGATAGAAATCCGCATCGAGGTCCATTATCGCGAAATATTCCTCATAGAAGGTGCGGATGCGGTCCGCCTTCTCATGGTCGCCCTCGACGCGGTGGCGGAAGAGATCGATGAAGGCGTTGGCGTGGCGCTCGGCGTTCATGCTCATGAAGCCGGAGATTTGCAGAAAGCCGGGATAGACCCGCCGCCCCGCCCCCGGCAGCATGCGCGGCACTGTGCCGATCACATTGCTGCGGAACCATTCGATCGGCTTGGAGACGGCGAATTCATTGACCTTGGTGGGCGAGACGCTGACATCGAGCGGCCCCGCCATCAGCGTGAGGCTCGCCGGCTGCGCGGGGTCATTGTCCTCGGCCATTATGGCGACGGCGGAGAGCGCCGCGACCGTCGGCTGGCAGACCGCGACGACATGGGCGGGCGGGCCGAGGAAGCGCAGAAAATCGATCAGATGCTGGACGAACTCGTCCATGCCGAAAACGCCCTGCGAGAGCGGTATGTCGCGCGTGTTGATCCAGTCGGTGACATAGACGTCGTGGTCCTGCGCGAGCGTGCGGATCGTGCCGCGCAGCAGAGTCGCGAAATGCCCGGACATTGGCGCGACGAGCAGCACGCGCGGGAGATTTTCCGCATCCTTGCGCACGAAGCGCAGCAGCTGGCAGAAGGGCGTGGCGTAGACCGGCTCCTCTATCACGTCGATGGCGGCGCCATTATGCGTCGTGATCTGCGTGACGCCATAGTCGGGACGCACATGCGTGAAGCCGAGCAGCGAGACCAGCTCGCAATAGGCCTCGAAGCACCGCAAAGGCGACGCGTAAGGCGTCGATTTCCATAGGCGAGCAAGTCGCTCGCCGCTCGCCGCCGCCAGACGAAGTCGATTGCTCACGTCGGCGTAGCTCTGATATGCGTCATACATCATGCGGCTGAGCGAAACCTTCCGTTACCGATGGGGCAGGTCGAGCAAGCCCCGTGCCATGGACGGGCTCTAGCATGGCACAGCGCTTGCTGCACAGTCCACCAAAGGAAAAGGAGGAAGCGTTTCTCATGGCGGCGAACACGGCGGCGACGACGACGCTCACGATCAGCAGCAAAAACTATTCGTCTTGGTCCTTGCGGGGCTGGCTGATGGCCAAGCTTTCCGGCGTCTCTTTCGAGGAAGTCGTCGTCAGTCCCGACGATGTCGCGGCGCGCGCGGAAATTCTCCTGCTGTCGCCGTCCATCCTCGTGCCTTGCCTCACGCATGACGGCGCGAAAATCTGGGACACTCTGGCGATTGGCGAATTCTTGAACGAGATCGCGCCGACGGCGGGACTATTGCCGGCCGATCGCATGCGCCGCGCGCATTGCCGCTCGATCTGCGGCGAGATTCACTCGGGCTTCACATCGCTGCGCTCGGCGCTGCCGATGAATCTGAAAGGCCATTTCCCCAAGTTCAAGGTCTGGTCGAAGGCGCAAGGCGACATCGCGCGCGTCACGCAGATCTGGCGCGAATGCCTCGAGACCTATGGCGGGCCTTATCTCTTCGGCCAGATATCCATGGCCGACGCGATGTACGCGCCGGTGGCGACGCGCTTTCGCACTTACGACGTTCCTCTGGACGACGTCAGCCAAGCCTATTGCGATCGCATTTTCGAATTGCCTGCAATGCAGGAATGGATCGCTGCGGCGCTGCTCGAGAAGGAAGAGATCGAGGAGCTCGAGGTCGAGTTTTGAAGCTCGCGCCTCGCGCTCTTTAGGTTTCCGACATCGCCTAGCGATAGCGCCACCTGCGCCGGGGCGCGACATAGATCGAGCGTCCCGAATAATACGGCTCCACATAGCTCGGATAAGCGTAATAATACTGCGGTTCGTAATAGGCCGGGGACTGCGGCGTGGCGGCGTAATTTTCCGCGCGATCGGTGAAATCATTATGCGCCTGCGCGGCGCCGGCGAAGGCTGAGGCCACGACGGCGGCCGAGGCCAATTTCAACGCGTTTCGTCCCATAACGGTCTCCTCTTTACGCGCCCGGCCCCAAAGAGCTAGAAAACGCGCGAGCAGGATGCGAGTTCCGGCCGCCGCGGGCGTCCGGCGCTGCGACCGCCGGCTTTGGGGGGGATTCGGCGGCTTGCCCATCGTTATGTATCATGGTTACATAACACGAACGAGAGCCACGACCCGAGCGCGCCCATGACCGATCCGAGCCCGACCGATCCGACCTCCGACGGCCCCTCCTCCTTCTTCAAAGCTATGGCGAACGCCTTCGACGCGACGATCCGCGAGCGCCGCAAGCGGCCGGAATTCATCGGCGCGCTCTGCCTCCAGGCCTTCGACAGCTTCGAGGGCAATCTCGTCATTCAGACGGAAGGCGCGCCGGCCATCGCCTGCGCCGGCGATTGTCCCGCCTGCTGCGTGCTGCGCGTTGTCGCCACGGCGCCGGAGGTGTTTCTCATCGCGCGTTTCGTCAACGCCAATCAGCGCGCGCTCGCGCAGCGCGGCGTCGATCTGCCGGGGCGCATAGCGGCGATCAACGCTTTCGCCAATGGCTGCTCGGAGAGCGCGCGCATGGCGCTGCGCCAGCCCTGCCCCTATATCGAGGCGGGCCTCTGCCTGCTCTATCGGCTGCGTCCGCTCGCCTGTCGCGGGCACGCCTCCTATGACAAGAACGCCTGCCTCGCTGCGACCAACGGCTACGACGCCGACACCGCCGTCTCGACGCCGCATCTCATGGTCCGCAGCATGGTGCAGAATGCGATGATGTCCTCGATGCGCTCGGCCGGCCTCGCCTGGCGCCTCTATGAGCTCAATGGCGCAGTCGCCATAGCGCTCGACGACGCCGACGCCGAGCAGCGCTGGATCGACGGCGAGGACCCGCTGCTGCCCGCCGCAATAGCGGATTTCGACGCCGCCGAGATCGCCGCGACATTCGACACGTTGCGAAGCTGACGCGGCACATTTGGCGGGGCTGACGCGGCGCATTTGCCGAGCAGGGCGAAAATATGGGATATGAGCGTCTTACGACAGGCGCTCTCTCTGGCGACGCTCATGCTTTCGGCCGTCATACTCGCATTCGACACGCCCCCGGCGACGGGCGGGCGCGCCCGGGAATCGGCCGAGCGCGACGCGATCGTGCGCACGCTCGCCTCGCTCATCGACGCTTGCGTCGCCGGCCTCGTCGCCGACGCCGTGCTGGTGGGGCCGCCCGACTCCGGCCTCGGCATCATTGCCGAGGAGGCCGGCTGTGGGCTGGTGGAAGCCGTCGACGCGCGCTCCGGCCTCGCCCGCGCGCTGCCAGCGATGCGCTATCCCGATGTGCTTGTTCTGCGCGCCGGCCATGCGCCCGAGCGCGGCTTCGTCGATGAAGTGCGCGACGCTCTCGCCTATGGCGGACGCGACCGCGCGCTCGTGCTGCGCGCCGCGCCCAGCTCGCTGCTGACGCGCATCGCGCCGCGGCTGGCGGAGCCCGTCGGCCTCGTCGCCCGGCGCGAGGATTTCGGCGCCGCCGGTGATTTGGCGACGCTCGCCAAAAAGCTGCGCGCGACCGAGCTGACGACGAAAGCCCGCCGCGCAATCTGACGTGGGTTCTCCGATGCGAGCCTGAAGGCTCGCCGTCCATGGCGCGCGTTGGACCGCGAGCCTTCAGGCTCGCTCTCGTCCAGCGGCGGGCGGCCGCTACGGCAGCGCCAGCTCCGACGCGCCCTTTTCTATCTTCAGGCTGCTCGCAGAAAGCTCTTCCGCCCGCACCGGCTCGGCGCGACCGCCGAGATGACGGGCGAGGAAATTCTCCGCGACGGCGTGGTAGGAGAGCGCATTCTCCGGCCGCGCGAAGCCATGGCCCTCGTCGGGATAGAGCAGATAGGCGACGGGAATCTTCTTGGCCTCCAGCGCCGCGACCATTTGCTCGGCCTCGGCTTTCTTCACGCGCGGATCATTGGCGCCTTGCGCGATCAGCAGCGGCTTGGCGAGACGATCGGCGGAATGGAGCGGCGAACGCTCGCGCAGCAGCACGCGCCCCTCCTCCGTCGCCGGATCGCCGAGCGCCTTCACCAATTGCGCGCGTGCGGATTCCCAATAGGGCGGAATGGTCGCGATCAACGTCTCGAGATTGGACGGGCCGACGACATCGACGCCGCAAACATAGCGCTGCGGATTGCGCGTGAGGCCGACGAGAGTCGCATAGCCGCCATAGCTGCCGCCCATTATGGCGATGCGGCTCATATCGGCGATCCCCTGGCGGATCGCCCAATCGACGGCGTCGTTGAGATCATCGTCCATGCGCCGGCCCCATTCGTGATCGCCGGCGTTGACGAATGCTTTGCCGAGCCCGGTCGAGGCGCGGAAATTCACGCTGAGCACGGCATAGCCGCGATTGGCGAGCCATTGATGCGCGGCGTTATAGCCGAAGGAATCGCGCGACCATGGCCCGCCATGGACATAGAGAACCATGGGCTGCGGCGCCTTCGCCTCCGCCGTCTGCGGCGACGTGAGATAGCAGACGAGATCGAGCCCATCGCGCGATTTGATCGTCACCGGCCGCATCGGACGCAAAGGCGCGCCAATGAGCTGCGGCCGCGCATGATGCAGCAGGCGCAGGCTCTTCGCGCGGCGATCATAGAGATAGGAGGCGGACGGGCTGGTGTCGGATTGCGCCGAGACGGTCCAGAGAGAATCATCCTCGGTGCGGCTACCGATGCTCCAATCGCCGATGCCGCGCGCGTTCAGAAAGTCGATATCCGCCTTTATGCGATCGTCGAGCGCGACATATTCGAAGCGCTCGCGCTCGACGCTATAGGCGAGCGGCTCATAGCTGTCGTGATCGCCGATGATATGACCGATATCGGCCTTGTCGCTCTCGGCGATGAGCTTGGTCTCGCCAGAGGCGACATCGACGCGAAACAGCGCAGCCTTGTCACGCCCGCGGCTGTCGCGCAAGAACAAGGTCTTCGCCGCGGCGTCGAGATGCAGCGGCGATGATGTGCGCGCATCCTCCGGCGAAAAGGTAATCCATTGCGTCCAGCCACGGCCGCCATCGGGACGCAAAATCTCGCTGCTTCCATCCTTGCCGCTGCGTATGGCGAGGCGCGGCGCGAGATCATCGTCGTGGATGAAGCCGGCGAAGCCTGGATTTTCTTGCACCAGCGTCAGTTCGCCAGTGGCGATGATCGCCGAATAGAGATCGTGAAAGCGCTTGTCGCGGCGGTTGATGGAGAGAAGGATTCGATCGCGAATCTTGCGACTGGTTCCGCTGACGCGCGCGGCGACGCCCTCGAAGGGCGTGAGGTCGCGCGCGGGACCGCCCTCGGCGTCGACGACATAGACGTGAAAATTCTCGTCGCCGCCCTCGTCCTGCATATAGAGCAGGCTGTGGCCGTCATAGGCCCAGGAGAAGTTCCGCACGCCGCGCTTGCGATCATTGGTGACTACGCGCGCATCCTCGAGGCGATCGAGCGGCGCGACGAAAATATTGAGCACGCCTGCATCCGGCTGCAGCCAGGCGAGCCGCCGCCCGTCCGGGCTCAGCCGCGTCCCCGCCTTGGTCGGATTGCCGAAAAGATGCGCTCTGGGAATGAGCCGGTCGGGCATTGCAATCGATCTCCGCAAAATCGAAACCGCTTCACAGAGCTAGCCTGAAGGCTCGCGGTCCAGGGAGCTCTTTGGACCGCGAGCCTTCAGGCTCGCTTCTCAGTCGAACAATGACGCGAGACGCTAGCGCTGCGCCGTAAATGTGTTGCAGGCGTCGATCTTGCCGGTCTGCAGACCGCGCTGGAACCATTCGACGCGCTGCGCCGAGGAGCCATGGGTGAAGCTGTCCGGCACCGCATAGCCCTGCGCGGAACGCTGGAGACGATCGTCGCCGATCGCCTGCGCGGTGTTGATCGCCTTTTCGATGTCGCCCTTCTCGAGAATCTTCCAATTCTGATCGGCGTGCGCCGCCCAGACGCCGGAGAGGCAATCGGCCATCAGCTCCACGCGGACCGAGAGATTATTGGACTCGGAACGGCTCGACGCCATCTGCTGCGCGCGCTGCACCTTGGGCAGAATGCCGAGCAGATTCTCGATGTGATGGCCCATCTCATGGGAGATCACATAGGCATAGGCGAAATCGCCGCCGCCGCCGAAGCGCCGATCCATGTCGCGGAAAAACGATGTGTCGAGATAGATTTTCCGGTCGACGGGGCAGTAGAAAGGCCCCATGGCCGATTGCGCGCGGCCGCAAGCCGAACCGGTGACGCCGTTGAACAGAACGAGCCGCGCCGGGTCGAAGCGAATGCCCTTCTGCTCGGGCAAAATCTGCGACCACACGCGCTCATTGCCGGCGAGCACGGCGGAGATGAACTGACCCTGGCGATCGGCCGGCGCGCCAGTCGGCGCCTGACGCGTCGGGCGATCGAGCCGCTGCTGCGCCACCTGCCCGCCGCCGCGCATATTGCTGAGCACTTCCGCGCCGCCGATCAGCAGCGCCGGATTTATGCCGAACGCATAGGCGAGGACGCCGAGAATGACGATCGTGCCCAGCCCGAGCCCACCGCCGCCTCCGAAGCTCGGCCCCGCGCCGGCGTCGGCGTAATCCTGGCTGCGACGATCCTCAATGTTGTCGGACTGGCCGAGCTGATCCCATCTCATCGCCTTGGCGCTCCGATAGCTTCGACGAGCCGCCCTGCCCGGGCCTCGTCCTCCTCCTGCCAGAAGTCCGGCTTGGCCTGCGCCAGCCGGCCGCCGATCCGCACCGGGGCGATGCGCCGCGCGAGGCCATCGGCCGAAAGCTCCACCGCGACGCCGCAGAGCGTCGCCTCGCCCTGGGCGGGCTCGAAACGGGCGCCCGGCGTTTTGCGCGTGAAGCGACGCAGCGGCTCCTCCTTCTCCATGCCGATGACCGAATCATAGTCTCCGGTCATGCCGGCGTCGGTCATATAGGCCGTGCCATGCGGCAGGATCTGCCCATCCGCCGTCGGCACATGGGTGTGGGTGCCCACCACCAGAGAGGCGCGTCCGTCGACGAAATGGCCCATGGCCATTTTCTCGCTGGACGTTTCGGCATGTATGTCGACGATGAGCGCGTCGCAAGCCATGCCCAGCGGACAGGCGCCCACTTCCCGCTCTATGGCGGCGAAGGGATCGTCCAGCGCATCCATGAAGACGCGGCCCTGGACGTTCACCACCAGCACCTGGCGGCCGTTCTCGGCCGTGTAGAGATTGGCGCCCCGGCCGGGCGTGCCGGGTGGATAATTCACCGGGCGCAGCAGCCGCGGCTGGCGCTCGATGAAGACCAGCGCCTCGCGCTGATCGAAGGCGTGATTGCCGGTGGTGATGCAATCGGCCCCGGCGGCGAGCGTCTCGTCGCAGATCGCCTCGGTTATGCCGAAGCCGCCGGCGGCGTTCTCGCCATTGACGACGATGAAATCGAGCGCCCAACGACGGCGCAGCTCCGGCAGCCGCTCCTGTATCGCCTTACGCCCGGCCCGCCCCACCACATCGCCGATGAAGAGGAGGCGCATACCGCGCTCGCTCGGCGAATGATCGGGGGAATGGGGCATGAGAACGCTCGTGGGACGGAAGGGAAGCTCAGATGTTCCATATAGCGCAATGGGGCGGGGAGCAATTTTCCGCTGGGGTCGACGCTACCAGTCCAGTCGCCCGGCAGGCCCCCAAAAGCCTCCGCTCGGCGGCGCCGGGTCCAGCGTCGCGAGACGCACGGCGACTTCGGCGCCCTCCGCCGGCGTCACCCCGCCCGCGCGATAGCCATTGAGCGCGGTCGCGACCTGGCCCGGCGAGGTCGCATAGACTTTGACCGAGGTCTCTCTCAAATGCTTCGCATATTCCAGCGTGAGCGAATTCAGCGCCGCTTTCGAGCTGTTGTAGGCGAGCCAATTGAGCTTCACCAGAGGCGGCTCCATGCGCGCCGTCATGCTATGCGAGCCGAGCGCCGCGGATTGATTTATGATGCGGCCGTCTCGCGCGTTCAGCAGCAGCGGCAAAAATGCATTGGTCACCGCGGCCACGCCGAAGACATTGGTCTCATAGGTTTCACGAAAATCCTGCAATGTCGTTTCCGGCGGGCGCTTGTGCTGGTCCCGGGCGATCCCCGCATTGTTGATCAGCACGTCCAGCCGACCAATCTCGCCGGCGAGCCGGATCGCGGCCTGAGAGACGCCGGCGGAATCGGTGACGTCCAGCGCGAGCGCGACGACATCCCCTCCCCCCGCGCGAAGTTCCGTCACGACAGAGTCGCCGCGCTCGACGTCGCGCGCGCCGATGACGACCTTCAACCCTTTCGCCGCCAGCTGACGCGCGATTTCGAGCCCCATGCCGGCAGTGGCTCCGGTTATAAGAGCGACGCGGGCGGTATCGCCCGTGGAATCGGCGGACTCGACGATGGACATGAGCGCTCTCCTGAAAATTAAAGGCCCCTTATACAAGGACCCTTATATATTGATCGAGGCAATTATACAAGGGGCCTTATATGGTCGATGACCGATTGAGGGCGGCGGCGCTCGGGCTGAAGCGCGCGCAAGCCGCAAAGAGCGCGCTTCTCGACCGACGTCTCGCGAGCATCGGCCTGACGATGGCGCTCTGGGTCGTCCTCGAACGAATTCGCGCCAATCCGGCCCTATCCACCCATGCGCTCGCCGAGGCGAGCCTGATGACCGATCAATCCGTCGGCGAGCTGGTGAGCAAATTGGCGAAACGTGGCCTCGTCGAACGCGTGAGCGGACCCGGCCGCGCGATCCGCCACCATCTGACAGATTCGGGAAGAGAGCTGCTCGAACGCGCGGCGCCTCTGCTTGCAGAAGCCTTGCAGAGCGCCTTTTCCGAGCTTAGCGCGGCCGAGATCGAGCAGCTGATCCGGCTGCTCGACAAAATCGCGCCGGCGAAAGCTTCAGGCGCTTCGCTATGAAGCTCCAACTCGCGGCTTCATCCGCAGGCCCGGCTGATATAAGATGGGCTTTCCGAACCGGAGCGCCGCGTCCCTCATGTTCCATATCGCCGAGCTTCGCGGGCGCGAGCCTTTCGACCCCAATAAGGCGCCCGATGGCCCCTTCGTCGTCTTCGAGGACGGACGAAACGGCGCCGCCCTGCTCTTCGACGAGCCGGAGGAGATCATCCGCGCCGACACGGCGGCGGAGGTCCCGCAGGCTTTCGCGCGCATGGAGGCGGCGACACGGCGCGGGCTCTTTCTCGCGGGCTACGCCGGCTATGAGCTGGGCTATGCGCTGGAAGCGAAATTCGCGAGCGGCCCCCTGCCCCGGGCGCGCACGCCGCTGCTGCTCTTCGGCGCGTTTCGCGCGCCGCGCCAATATGAGTGGCGCAACGCCGCCTCGCTCGCGACCGAGACCGCGCCGGTCGAGATCGCGCTGACCCCCGCGTGGAGCCTCGCCGAATATACCGAGCGCTTCGACGCCTGCCGCGAGCTCATCTATGCGGGCGACGTCTATCAGATCAATCTGACCTTCCCCATGCATGGCCGCTACGAGGGCGAGGCGACGGCGCTCTATCGCGCGCTGCGCAAGCGCCAGCCGGTCGCCTATGGCGGCGTGGTCGCGCTCGGCGAGGAGAAAATCGTCTCGCTCTCGCCGGAGGTTTTTTTCGACGCCTGCGAAGGCGTGATCCGCGCGCGGCCGATGAAGGGCACGGCGCGGCGCGGCTTTCTGCCGACCGAGGATATGGCGCGCGCCGCGCTGCTGACGCAGGACGAGAAATCGCGCGCCGAAAATCTGATGATCGTCGATCTTCTGCGCAACGATCTCTCGCGCCTCTCCGAGGTCGGCTCGGTGCGCGTGACCGATCTCTTCACCGTCGAGACCTATCCGACGCTGCATCAGATGACTTCCGGCATAGAGGCCAAGCTGCGCGACGGCGTGACGCTCGCCGATCTCTTCGCCGGGCTATTTCCCTGCGGCTCCGTGACCGGCGCGCCGAAAATCCGCGCCATGGAGATTATTCGCGATCTCGAATGCGCGCCCCGCGGCGTGTATTGCGGCTCGCTCGGCCTCATCGCGCCCGACGGGGCGATCCGTTTCAATGTGGCGATCCGCACGCTCACACTTTTCCCCGATGGGGAGCTCGTCTGCAACGTCGGCTCTGCGGTCGTCGCCGATTCGCGGGCGCGCGAGGAATATGAGGAATGTCTGATCAAGGCGAAATTCCTGACCGGAGCGAAGACTTCGGCCTGATCGAAACGCTGCTGTGGACGCAGGACGGCGGTTTTCTCTATCTGGACGAGCATGTCGCGCGGCTTTCCGCCTCGGCGCGCGCGCTCGGCTTTCTCCATAGCGACGAGGCCTTTCTCGCGGCGCTGAACGAGGAGGTCGCCGATCCGCTCGACGACCGTCTGCGCGTGCGCTATGCGCTCGGCCGCGACGGCCGTTTCGAGGCCAGCTCGCTGCCGATCGACGCGATCACGCCGGATACGATCTGGCGCGTCGCCATCGCCGAGGCGCGCTTCGAATCCGACGATCCGATGCTGCGCCACAAGACGACGCGACGCGAGCTCTATGAGCGCGAGCTGGCCGAAGCGGCGATGCGCTGCCGCGCCGACGAGGTGCTGTTTCGCAATGAGCGTGACGAAGTCTGCGAGGGCGCGCGCACCAATGTCTTTCTCGCACGCGATGGCGTGCTACTGACGCCGCCGCTCTCCAGCGGGCTGTTGCCGGGAACATTGCGCGCGCATCTTCTCGCCAGCGGCAAGGCGCGCGAGAGCCTGCTGCGGCTCGAGGACTTTGCCGGCGACGCGGAATTTTATTTCGGCAATTCCGTGCGCGGGCTCGTTCGCGCGGCTCTGATCGTCGAGGAAGTGACCGTCGAGGACGAGACCGCCGAGGACGAGGAGGCGTGATCCACATCCGCCCCGCCGCGCGCGCGGATGGCGCGCTAGTCGCCGCTTTCGTGCGCGAGCTCGCGGAATATGAAAAGCTCTCGCATGAAGTCGAAGCGTCGGAGGAAATGCTCGCGCAGGCGCTGTTCGGCCCTACTCCGCGCGTCTTCTGCGATATCGCCGAATGGGACGGCGCGCCGGCGGGCTTCGCGCTCTGGTTCTATACGTTTTCGTCGTTTCGCGGCCGGCACGGAATCTGGCTCGAGGATATTTTCGTGCGCCCGCAATTTCGCGGCGCCGGCATAGGCAAGGCGCTGCTCGCCCATCTCGCGCGGCGCTGCGTCGCCGAGGGACTCGGCCGTTTCGAATGGTCGGTGCTGGATTGGAACGCGCCCTCCCTCGCCTTCTACGAAGGGCAAGGCGCAAAGCTCATGCATGAATGGAAAATCTGCCGCATGACCGGCGCCGCGCTGGAAGCTCTCGCGGAAAAATGACGCCGCATCCCTTCCTTCTCCCACTCGTGGGAGAAGGTGGCCCCGCGAAGCGGGGTCGGATGAGGGTTCTTCGACGTAGGGCGAAATAACAAATCCATGCGCGGATTTTCATTGCGATCCGACATGGAGATAAATTTCAAGAGGGCCGCCAACCGCAGCCGCCCTCATCCGACCTCGCTTCGCGAGGCCACCTTCTCCCACGAGTGGGAGAAGGGGCGCAGCTGATAGGCTCAGCCCTTTTCGGGCAGGTTCAAGCGGATGTGCAATTCGCGCAGCTGCTTGGCCGTCGCCTCGGATGGCGCGCCCATCAGCAGATCTTCGGCGCGCTGATTCATCGGGAACAGCACCACCTCGCGCAAATTCTCCTCGCCCGCGAGCAGCATAACGATGCGATCGACGCCCGGCGCAATGCCGCCATGCGGCGGGGCGCCATATTGGAAGGCGCGATACATGCCGCCGAATTTCTCGATCAGCACATCCTCGCCATAGCCGGCGATCTCGAAGGCCTTCTTCATAATGTCCGGGCGATGGTTTCTTATCGCGCCCGAGGACAATTCGATGCCGTTGCAGACGATGTCGTATTGATAGGCGAGAAGATCGAGCGGGTCCTTGCCCTCCAACGCCTCCAGGCCGCCCTGCGGCATGGAGAAGGGATTGTGCGAGAAGTCGATCTTCTTGTCGTCCTCGTTATACTCGTACATCGGGAAGTCGACGATCCAGCAGAACTCGAAGACATCGGTCTTCGAAAGGCCGAGCTCCGTGCCGACGCGCAGACGCGCGGCGCCGGCGAGCTTGGCGGCCTTCAGCTCCTCACCGGCCAAGAAGAACAGCGCATCGCCGGCCTTCACGCCGCCCTTGGCGGCGAGCGCAGCCAGCGCCTCCGGCGGGATGAATTTCGCGATCGGGCCTTTGCCGATCAGCGCGCCATTCTCCTCGTCGAAGATGATGTAGCCGAGGCCCGGCGCGCCCTCTGACCGCGCCCAATCATTGAGCTTGTCGAAGAAGCTGCGCGGCTGCGCGGCCGCGCCCGGCGCCGGAATGGCGCGCACCACCTTGCCCTTGAAGGCCTTGAAGCTCACATCGTCGCGCGCGAATTCCGCGCTCACATCGGCGATGATCAGCGGATTGCGCAGATCGGGCTTGTCGGAGCCATATTTCAGCATGGCGTCGCGGAAGGCGATCTTGGGGAAGACCGGCGTCACCGGCTTGCCGCCGCCGAATTCCTCGAACACGCCACGCAGCACGGGCTCGACCGAGGCGAACACGTCTTCCTGCGTCACGAAGCTCATTTCTATATCGAGCTGGTAGAACTCGCCGGGGCTGCGGTCGGCGCGGGCGTCCTCGTCGCGGAAACAGGGCGCGATCTGGAAATAGCGATCGAAGCCCGCCACCATCAGCAGCTGCTTGAACTGCTGCGGCGCCTGCGGCAATGCATAGAATTTGCCGGGGTGAATGCGCGAAGGCACCAGAAAGTCGCGCGCGCCCTCCGGCGAGGAGGCGGTGAGGATCGGCGTCTGGAACTCGAAGAAGCCCTGGGACTTCATGCGCTGGCGCAGCGAATCGATCACCTGGCCGCGCAGCATGATATTGGCGTGCAGCTTCTCGCGGCGCAGGTCCAGGAAGCGGTATTTGAGCCGCGTCTCCTCGGGATAGGGAAGATCGCCGAAGACCGGCAGCGGCAGCTCGGCGGCGGGGCCGAGCACCTCGATCTCGGTGACATAGACCTCGACGAGGCCGGTCGGCATATCGGGATTCTCGGTGCCGGCGGGGCGCTTGCGCACCTCGCCGTCGAGGCGCGCGACCCATTCGGAGCGCAGCTTCTCCGCGGCCTTGAAGGCCGGCGAATCGGGGTCGACCACGCATTGGGTAAGGCCGTAATGGTCGCGCAGATCGATGAACAGAACCCCGCCGTGGTCGCGAATGCGGTGGCACCAGCCGGAGAGCCGGATTTTCTCGCCGGCATGGGCCTCGCGCGGCTCTCCACAATTATGCGAACGATAGCGATGCATTTTGCGTGTCTTTTGTCTCGTAGGGAGGGACGTTTCTAGCCGCGGAGAAGCGCAGGGGGAAGCGCCGGTGTCAAGCCGGAGCGTCACGCGGCGGGCGCTCCGACTGCAACATGGCGGACGAGCGGAAGCGGAGCCTCAGCCAGACGCGCCGATGCGGGCGGCGGGGCGCCCGTGCGGCCGCCGCTCGCCGCCGACGATGGCGAAAGCGGAAGGCGTCGCCAGCAGCGTCTCGACCAGAGCGAGATTGAGCCTGTGGCCGCCGCGATAGGAGCGGAAAGCGCCGATGATCGGCGCGCCGGCGAGAGCGAGATCGCCGAGCACGTCCAGCATTTTGTGACGGACGAACTCGTCGGCGAAGCGCAGCCCCTGCGGATTGAGCGCGCGGCCGTCCGAAAGGACGATGGTGTTGTCCAGCGAGGCGCCGAGCGCCCTGCCCTCGCGCCACAGACGCTCGGCGTCCGATAGAAAGCCGAAGGTGCGGGCGCGGGCGATCTCGGCGCGAAAGCTCGCCGGCGTCAGCCGCATCCGCCGCCGCATGCGGCCGATCGGCGCGGCGGCGTAGGAAATCTCGACATCCATGGAAAAGCCGCCGGCTGGCGCGGGCGTGAGCTCGGCCCAAGCGGCGCCGTCGGCGACGCGCACCGGCGCGCGAATCACAATGGCGCGGCGCGGCGCGGCGAGCGCGACGATTCCCGCTTCGTCGATCGCCTCGACGAAAGCCGCCGCCGAGCCGTCCATCGCCGGAACCTCCGGCCCGTCGACCTCGATCGCCACATTGTCGACCCGAAGGCCGCGCAGCGCCGCCATCAGATGCTCGATCGTCGAGATGGACGCGGCGCCGGAGCCGAGGCGCACGCAAAGATCGGTGGAGGAGACATTGCGCGCCTCAGCGCGTAGCGCATCCACGCCGCCGAGCCGCGTGAAGACGATTCCCGAGCCCGCCTCGGCGGGCATGAGGAGGAGCCGCGAGGCGAGGCCGCTATGCGCGCCGACGCCGTCCAGCGCCACTGCGGCGCCGAGCGTCGTCTGCATCCTCGTCGGTCGATGCGACGTCATCGATTTCGTCTCACTCCGGGAAAGCGGTCCGGCCCGCCGCACGCGCGCGATGATGCGCGATTGTGGCGGAGCGGCGCCGGCGCAGAATAATCCGCGCCGCAGCGGGGCTCCAGTCACGGTTTTTTACAAAATGTTACAGCCGACACGAATGAGAAAAGGCCCGCCGGAGCGGGCCTTTCACAGATTTCGCGATCATGCGGCGCAGGATCGGCGAAAGATCAGCTGTTGATCTGGCGGCGCAGGAAGGCCGGGATCTCGAGCTGCTCCTCCTCGATCGAGCGGGCCTGCGCGACGCGGCGGCCATGCGGATCGAGCCCGGCGTGTCCCGCCGGCTGCTGCGGCGCCTGGGGAACCGGGCGCTTGGCGTATTCCGCATGGCTCTGCGTGGGCGCGGGAGCCTGCGGGCGCATCTGCGGACGCGGCGCGGCGGCGGCGGCCGGCCCTGCAGCGTGTCCTCCTGGCGGCTCGCGCCGAAGGAGGCGAGGCGCTCCAGCAGCGTGCGGCGGCGGGCGGCCTCCGGCGCCTGAGCGCCGGCGACGTCGCCGCGCGCCTGGCGATACTGCTCCTGCACCGGACGCGGGAAGTCCTCGATCTGCGGCATGCGCATGCGCGGCAGCTCGGCGGCCGGCGGGATGTAGGGCTCATGCGCCTCCATCATATGGGCCGGCTGCGGCGCGGGCTCCGGCGCATAGACCGGACGCGCCGCCACCTGCTCGAGATAGACGTCGCGCGAGGGCGCCTGCGCCTGCTGCGGCTCGCCGTAATAGGGCGAGGGCTGGCGCTCGATCGGGGCCGGCGCGGGCTCGGGCGCATAGGCCTGAGGCGCCGGCTGCGGAGCGGGCTCGGAGATGGTCTGGACGAAGGAGACCCGACCCTGCGCCGCCACCTGGGCGCGCAGACGCTCGGCGGCCTCCAGCACGCGGGCTTCCGCGGCCGCGGCGTCCTCGGCGGCGGTAGAAGGCAGATCGATGCCCGTCGCCACCACCGACACGCGCACGACGCCCTCGAGCGAGGAGTCGAAGGTCGCGCCGAGAATAATGTTGGCGTCCTCGTCCACCTCCTGGCGGATGCGGCTCGCCGCCTCGTCCACCTCATAGAGGGTGAGGTCGTTGCCGCCGGTGATCGAGATCAAGAGGCCGCGGGCGCCCTTCATCGACACTTCGTCGAGCAGCGGATTGGCGATGGCCGCCTCCGCCGCGAGGCTGGCGCGGCGCTCGCCGGTGGCCTCGCCCGTGCCCATCATCGCCTTGCCCATGCCGCGCATGATCGAGCGCACGTCGGCGAAGTCGAGATTGATGAGGCCTTCCTTGACCATGAGATCAGTGACCGAGGCGACGCCCGAGTAGAGCACCTGATCGGCCATGGCGAAAGCGTCGGCGAAGGTCGTCTTCTCCGTGGCGATGCGGAAAAGATTCTGATTCGGGATGATGATCAGAGTGTCGACCGACTTCTGCAGCTCGGCGATGCCGCCCTCGGCGATGCGCAGGCGGCGCTGGCCCTCGAAATGGAAGGGCTTGGTGACGACGCCGACGGTGAGAATGCCCATCTCGCGGGCGATGGCCGCGATGACAGGCGCGGCGCCCGTGCCCGTGCCGCCGCCCATGCCGGCGGTGACGAACACCATATGCGCGCCGGTGAGGTGCTCGCGGATCTCGTCCTTGGCCTCTTCCGCGGCGGCGCGGCCGACTTCCGGCTGCGCGCCGGCGCCGAGGCCTTCGGTCACCTGCAGGCCCATCTGGATGATGCGCTCGGCGCGCGAGGAGGCGAGCGCCTGCGCGTCGGTGTTGGCGATCAGAAAGTCCACGCCCGACAGGCCCGACATGATCATGTTGTTGACGGCGTTGCCCCCACCGCCGCCGATGCCGCACACCAATATGCGGGGCTTCAATTCCCGGAGCTCGGGCGCCTTGAGATTGATCGTCATCGCCAGACCTTTCGACTGATTTTCATGCGACTGCGCGTCGGTTGCCATCCCCGGAGCGTGTCGCCGACGCGCGCCTCGCTCTCCATGCTCGAAATTCTCAAAAACTGTCTCTCAACCACTGTCCGACCCGAGAGATGTACCCATTGGTCCCGGTCCCGCGCATCTCCGCCTCGCGGCGTGGCTCGAAATATTCGCGCCCCGCGAATTGCGGATAGACGAGCAGACCGACGGCCGCGGCGAAAGCCGGGCTCCTGGCCGATTCGGGCAGGCCGTCTATGCCGGCCGGCCGGCCGACGCGCACCTGTCCGCCCAGAATGCGGCGCGCCGCCTCCGGCAGGCCCGTGAGCATGCAGGCCCCGCCGGTGAGCACCACGCGCCGCCCCGCATGCGCCGAGAAGCCGGACGCCGCCAGACGGTCGCGCAGGAACTCCAAGGTCTCCTCGACGCGCGGACGAATGATGCGCACGAGATGCGATTTCGGCGCATGCGCCGGATGCTCGCCGCTCTCGCCCACATGATCGAAGGCGATCGTCTCGCGATCGTCGGAGGGAGAGGAGATCGCCGCGCCATAGAGCGTCTTCAGACGCTCGGCGTCGCTCAGACGACAGTCGAGGCCGCGGGCGATATCCATAGTGATGTGATTGCCGCCGAGCGTCACCGCATCGACATGCGCCAGCGCGCCGCCGGCGAAGACGGCGAGCGAGGTGACGCCCGCGCCCATATCGATGACGATGGCGCCGAGTTCGGCCTCATCGGCCTCCAGCACGGCGAGGCCGGCGACGTAAGGCGCCGCAGCGGCCGCCTCTATGCCGAGATGGCAGCGCTCCACGGCGACGAGAAGATTGCGCATCGCCGCCTGATCGCAGCTGGCGACATGGAGATCGACGCCGAGCTCGCCGCCGACCATGCCGGCGGGCTCGCGAATGCCGGCGGAGCCGTCCAGCGAGAAGCCGGTGGGCAGCGAATGGACGACGACGCGGCCGCGCTCCGTCACATGGGCGGCGGAGGCCTCGAGCACGCGATGCACATCGGAAGGCGCGACGGCGCCCGAGACGACGCGCGTCTTGGCGGCGAAATGCTGCGAGGCGAGGCGGCCGCCGGAAGCGGTGACGATGATGGCGTCGATCTGCGAGCGCGCCATGCGCTCGGCCGCGTCGACGGTCCGGCGCAGCGCGCTCTCCACCTCCTCCATATCGACGATCTGGCCGGCCTTCACGCCGCGCGAGCGCTGATGGCCGATGCCGAGCACGCGCGCACGATGCGTGCGCCCGCGCGGCGAGCCGTCGCCGACCGGCGTCAGCCGCGCGATGATGCAGGCGATCTTCGACGTGCCGACGTCGAGCACCGCCATGGTCGCGCTGCGACGAGCGCCGAGCTGCTTCATTCGCGGCGGGAAGAGATGTGACTTCATGTCTGGCCGCCCTTGTGTGAACCACGCGAACTCGCGGCCGCACGCGCGGCGGCCGCCTCCTCGGAAAGGCGCGCCGCTACGCGTCCCGGCGCGCGCAAATCGATCGAGATCACATCCTTATCGAGGATCCTGGCCTCACGCTGGAGTCGCTGCAGGACGGCGAGCGCCGCCTCCGGATCCTGCTCGGGGAGCTTGACCTCGACGCCATTGGTCATGTCGAGCGACCAGCGCCGCCCGGAGACGAGAATGCCGGCGCGCACGCGCGATTTGAGATCGCCGGCGGCTTCCAGCAGCCGCATATATTCGTCGAGCCGCTTCTCCGCGCCCTCGCCGACGACAAAGGGCAGGCCCAAAAATCGCTCGTCGCGCATCTCGTCGATGACGACGCCATCGGCGGCGACGACCGAGAGCTTGCCGTCGCGCTGCCAGAGCGCGAAGGGCCGACGCCCCTCGAGCGCAATAATGAGCCGATCGGGATAGAGCTTCAGCACACGCGCGCTCTCCACCAGCGGCAGCGCGGTCAGCCGCTCGCGAATCGTCTCCGCGTCGAGAAAGAGCAGCGAATGTGTGGGCTTCACGCCCGAAGCGGCGAGCACGTCGCCCTCGGAGAGCTCGCCGAGCCCGCTGATGGTGACGACCTCGATGGAAAAGCCGAGCGCGCGCGCCACGATATCGCGCGGCGCGCCATTGCGGGCGACGAATTCCGCATAGCCGCCATTATGCGCGACGCCGGCGAAGCCCACTCCGCCGAACAGCAGAGCGAGCGCCGCCGTGCCGATTCCCGGCAGAGCGGCAAGCCGCGAGAGACGCCCGCGCTCCGCGCGCGGAGCCGCGGCGGCCGGCGGGCGGACGCGCCGCTCGGCCGGCTGGGATGCGGTGGAATTTACGTAAGGAGCGGAATAGGCGCCGGGCTGAAGCGAGCCGGCGTGGATCGAACCAGCTTGGACGGGATGCGGATGCGCGACATCGAAGAGAGCCTCGACAGGCTCCCTCAACGATCGCAGGACGCGTCTTCCACCATCCATCTTACGAGCTCGCCAAACGAATATCCGGCATATGCCGCCATTTCGGGAACCAGCGAGGTCTCGGTCATGCCCGGCTGCGTGTTGACCTCCAACACGACGAGCTCGCCCGTACCTCCGGGGCGATCGTCGTATCGAAAGTCCGCACGGCTGACGCCACGACAGCCGAGAGCCCGATGAGCCTCGAGCGCCAACTGTTGGACCTCTTGGTAAATATTTTGTTTAAGATTCGCTGGAAGCACGTGTTTCGACCCGCCTTTCGCGTATTTCGCGTCGAAACCGTAGAAGTCCTCCGACACGGGGAGGATTTCGATGACGTCGAGAGCGCGGTCGCCCATCACCGCGCAAGTGAGCTCGCGGCCGTCGACGAAATTCTCCGCCAGCATGAAATCGCCATGGCGCCAATCGGCGGCGGCCAGCTCCTGCGGCGGATGCGAGCGCCCCTCCTTGACGATGAAGACGCCGAAGGACGACCCCTCGCTCACCGGCTTCAGCACGTAAGGCGGCGGCAGCGCGTGGGCCTTGGCCGCCTCCAGTCGATGCAGCACCCTGCCCCGCGGCACCGGCACGCCGGCCGCCGCCATGACGCTCTTGGCGACATCCTTCTTCATCGCCAGAGAGGAGGCGAGCACGCCCGAATGCGTGTAGGGGATGCGCAAAATCTCCAGCACGCCCTGAATGGCGCCATCCTCGCCGAAGCGGCCGTGCAGCGCGTTGAAGGCGACATCCGGCGCGAGCTTGGCCAGAACCTCGGCGACGTCGCGGCCGACATCGACGCGGGTGACGCGATAGCCGACGCTCTCCAGCGCCTTGGCGCTCGCCTCGCCCGATCGCAACGAGACATCGCGCTCCGAGGAGAATCCGCCCATGAGCACGGCGACGTGAGCAGTCATGACGCACCTTCGAGTTGTGCGAGGGCTTCGACCCTCGGATGGATTTGCGAATGGGCCGGCGGCGGCGCTGGCGCGCTCCGACGCCCGTCACATGTGACGCCAAGGCAGATCAGAGCCGCCTTGGGAAGGCTCCGAGACATGGCGCCCGGCCCGCGACGACGCTATCGACGATCGGCTCGCGCCTTGGAGTGGCAGCGCGAAATTAATGCTTCGCTACCATTCCGGCGGTGAAGGCGACGATCTCCTGCCAGCGCAGAATGATGGCGACCACGGCGCCGATGATCGAGACGATCGACGCGATCTTAGCCGTAGTCGGAAGGGCGTTCACACGCCCTTTCAGCTCGCCAAACTCGACCGCGGAAGGAAGGCCGGCCACACGCCCCTTCAGCTCGCCGATATCCGCAGCCAACATCGCCTTCAGGTCCTTGAAGTCGGAGGACGTCGGCATTGCGCGGAGAAGCCCCTTGATCTCGGCGGTGTCCTGAAGAAGCTTCTTCATGTCCGACTCGAGTGTGGTGACACGACGCTCGAGATCGCTCATCCCCTCTCCTCCGCCGCCTCCTCCAGGTCCAACGCTTGCAGGTCCAGCGCTTGCCTGGGCGATGTTTCTATCATGGGGAGCCGTCGAGCCGCCGACGACATGCAGACGAGGCTTTTCAGTCATTTTTGTCGACCACCGACACGTTATGTAAGCGCACGAAGCCGCAATGACTACACGTAAGCATATAGCAGTCGTGTCGGACCATCTCCACCGAATACGGGCGGCCAGAATCGTCTGAAAACGATTTTCCGAGAGAATCGACGGACACCTTCACCAATTGCTGCTCATTGTCGGCGGCAGATTCACCGATCCAATTGTTCGTCCCGCAAAAGGGGCAGCCGCCGAGGGCTCCCTTTTCCTCGAGCCAAATTTGAAAATCATCCGCTCTCATAGGTCGTCCCTCGTCGAACGCACTCTGCCAGCAGCGCGAGCAATTCGCAAATGGGGCTCGGCAACCTCGAGAATTCCCCGAGCGACTAGGAATCGGTCAGGCGGCGCCTCCCCCACTCTCACTCCGTCCGCCGCCAAATCTCGATATCCCCCGCCCGTTTCGCGAGCCTGTAGGCGTCGAGCGCGCCGGCCATCTCGGGCCGCCGCAGGACCCACTCCCGCGTCGCCCGATCTTCGGCGACGATAATATCGGGGCGCCCCACGCGAATATCCTCGGCGAGAGCGGCGAGATCGGCGCTGCGCCGCGCCTCCAGCCGTTCGCGCTGTTCCGGTCCCGCCGCTTCGAGCAGCCGGCCCACGGCCGCGGTGACGAAGAGCGCATTCTGCCGTCCCACCCATTCGCCCGCGAGCCGCCGCGTCAGAGGATGACCGAAATCGAGCTGGCTGGCGATGGTCGCGATGCGCGGATGCGGCGGCGCGACCGCGGCCACGGCGGCCAGCAGGCCCTCGTGCTCCTCGTGATCGGTCAGCTGCTCGACGATTCCGAAATAGGCCGGCGCGGCGAGCAGCGCCGGCACGAACAGGAATTTCGTCAGCGCCGCGCGCACGCCGGCGACGGGGGCCGCGCGGTCGCGCAGAGCGAGAAATATCCAGGCGAATAGCAGCAGAACGATCGCGGGATAGGCATGATTCATCCAGCCCTTCCCCTGCAGCAGAAAGGCCGCGAAAAAACCCAGTGAGGAATAGAGCGCGACCAGACTCGCACGGCCGAGGGCGGCCCCGCGCGCCGCGACGACAAAGCCCGCGAGCAGCGCCACATAGGCGAGCGCGAGCGAATGCGCGAGAAAATGGCCGAGCTCGTCGCGCGCCGGCCCATAGACCTCGAGCGCGAGCGGCAGCGCCTCGCCGACATAGGCCGGAAAAGCGATCAGCGTCGCGCCGGTCACGGCGACGGAGGCGAGCGCCGCGGCGATCAGTTCCGCTCGCAGCAAGGCGCGCACGCTGCGTTCCCGGAGAACTATCGCCAGAGCCGGCAGCGCGATGGCGAGGATGAAATGCGGCTTCAACGCCACGGCGAGACCGCCGCAAACTCCCGCGACGATATGCGCGAGCCGCGGCGCCGGCGCGCGCCCCTCCGCCGCCAGCGCGGCGAGCAGCGGCAGCAGAGCGAGCAGAGCAATATGCTCGCGCTCGGCGAAGACGATCTCCGGCGCGACCAGCAGCAGAAAGATCGCGGCGTTGAGCAGCTGCATCCATTCGCGCCAGCTGCGCGCCGCGCCATGGCGCAGCAGCAGAAAAGAAAAGCCGATGGAGCCCGCGGCGGCGAAAAAGACCAGCGCCGCGACCATCGCCTCCGTCGGAAGATGCAGCGCGCGGGCCAGCAGCACGGCCGGCATGAGCGAGAGAAACGCCGCCGGCGGATTGGGATCGCTCACCTCGACATAAGCGACGCGCCCATCGAGAACCTTCTCGGCGAAGGTCGAGAACCAGGAGACGTCGCAATCGATATGGCCGATGAGCTGCTGCGCGACGGCGACAACAGCGAGCGCCACGCCGAGCAGCGGGCTCGACAAAAGCTGCGCGAGCCCGTCGCTCTCGACGCTCGCGCGCGCGCTCTTCTCGAGGACCGTCATGCGAGGGCGAGGCCGATCCGCTTGATCTCCCAGCGCAGGAGAACGCCGCTCTTCTCCTGCACGCGCCGCCGCACCTCCTCGCCCAGCGCCTCGACGTCGGCGGCCGTCGCCTGGCCCCGATTGACGAGGAAATTGCAATGCATCTCGCTGACCTGCGCATCGCCGATCACGAGCCCGCGGCAGCCAGCCTCGTCGATCAATTGCCACGCTTTATGGCCCGGCGGATTGGCGAAAGTGGAGCCGCCCGTCTTCTCGCGAATGGGCTGCGAGGCCTCGCGCGCCTGCGTGATGCGCTCCATCTCCGCGAGGATCGTCGCGGGATCGCCCTTGCGGCCCTGATACAGCGCCTGCGTGAAAATCATATCGTCCGGCGCATCGCTATGGCGATAGGAGAAGCCGAGATCGGCATTGGCATAGACGCGCGCATTGCCGGAGCGATCGACGCCGCGCGCCTCGATCAGCGCATCCTTGGTCTCGCCGCCATGCGCGCCCGCGTTCATGCGCAGCGCGCCGCCGACGCCGCCCGGAATGCCGCGATAGAAAGCGAGCCCGTCTATGCCGGCGTCCGCCGCCGCGCGCGCGAGCTTCACATCGGGAACCGCGGCGCCGACGCGAATGCGCTCGCCCTCTTCGACAGCGATGGCCCCGAAGCCCTTGGCCGTCAGCCGAACGACGACGCCCGTGACGCCGCCGTCGCGCACGATGAGATTGGAGCCGAGGCCGATGACCGTGACCGGAATCTCGCGCGGCAGTCGCGCGAGAAAGTAAGCGAGATCGGCCTCGTCCGCCGGCGAGAAGAGAAGCTGCGCCGGCCCGCCGACACGAAACCAGGTGAGCGGCGCGAGCGGCTCATTTGCGGCGAGACGCCCGCGCAATTCCGGCGCGAGCGCGACGATCTCGGCCGAGATATCCGGAAAGCTCATCCGCAATCTCCGTGCGCGTCTCCTTCTCCCACTCGTGGGAGAAGGTGGCCCGGCGTAGCCGGGTCGGATGAGGGTCCATCGACATTACGCGCAGCACTTGAACGCAGCAAAACGAAGAGCCCCGCACTTCTACGCGGCCCCTCATCCGACCCTCGCTGACGCGAGGGCCACCTTCTCCCGCGAGCGGGAGAAGGGACGCGCGTTCTCCATGTCTGCGCGATTGTCATGGTGCGAGCTCCGCCAATTGCGCCGGCAGCGCATAAGCCCATTTCGTAATGTCGCCGGCGCCGAGAAACACCACATAATCGCCCGGCGCGGCGATCTCGCGGATCAATCCCGGCAGCTCCTGCGGCGAAGCGAAGGCGCTCGCGCGCTCATGCCCTTGCGCAGCGGCGGCGCGCGCCAGCGCCGGGCCGTCGACGCCCTCTATCTCGCTCTCGCCGGCCGGATAAACATCGGCGATCAGCGCCACATCCGCGTCACTGAAACAGCCTGCGAATTGATCGAACAGCGACTGCAGCCGCGTGTAGCGATGCGGCTGCATGATGGCGATCACCTTGCCCTTGGTGGAAGCGCGCGCGGCGCGCAGCACGGCGGCGATCTCGACCGGGTGATGACCGTAATCGTCGAAGATGGAAACGCCCTTCCACTCGCCCGTCTTGGTGAAGCGCCGCTTCACGCCGGCGAAGCGCGCGAGCCCCTCGCGAATCTTATCCGCGGGAACGCCGAGCCGATGGGCCACCGCAATGGCCGCCGTGGCGTTGAGCGCATTGTGCCGCCCCGCTGCCGGCAGCAGAAGCTCGTCGAGCCGCGTCTCTGCGCCCGTATCACGATCACGCAGGAGCACCGAAAAGCGTCCGACGCCGCCGGAAAGATCGAGATCGAGCAGACGCGCCTCGGCCTCCTCGCTCTCGCCATAGGAAATGACGCGGCGATCTTCGATTTGGCCGATGATCTCGCGCGCGGTCGGATGATCGAGACAGACGGCTGCAAAACCATAGAACGGCAGATTTTCGATGAAGCTACGAAAGCCCTTCTTCACGCCGTCGAAATCGCCGAAATGATCCAAATGCTCGGGATCGACATTGGTGACGATGGCGACTTCCGCCGGCAGCTTCAAGAATGTGCCGTCGCTCTCGTCAGCTTCGACCACCATCCATTCGCCGGCGCCCGGCCGCGCATTTGTGCCGTAAGCGTTGATGATGCCGCCATTCACGACTGTCGGATCGAGACCGCCGGCGTCGAGCAGAGTGGCGACCAACGAGGTGGTCGTCGTCTTGCCATGCGTGCCGGCGACGGCGACGCAACGCTTGTCGCGCATCAGCTCGGCGAGCATTTCCGCGCGCTTCACCACGGGCAGGCGCCGCGCGCGCGCCTCCGCCAGCTCGGGATTGTCGCGCTTGATCGCGCTCGACACGACGACGACGGCTGCTTCGCCCAGACATTTGGCGTCATGGCCGACATGCACGCGCGCGCCCTTGCCGGCGAGCCGTTGCAGATTGGCGCTGTCGGCGGCGTCCGTGCCTTGCACATCATAGCCTTGTGCGAGCAGAATTTCGGCGACGCCGGACATTCCAATTCCGCCAATGCCGACGAAATGAATGGGGCCGAGACGGCGCGGCATTCTCATGTGAGGCTCCCTCGCGCCAGCGCGGCGCTCTCTCTCTTCTGCGCGACGGCGAGCACGAGATCGGCGAGCCGCTCGGCCGCGTCGGTCACGCCGACGCTTTTTGCCGCCTGCCCGCGCCGCTGCAATTCGCCGCTGTCCGCAACGAGCGCGGCGATGCGTTCGGCGAGCCATTGCGGCGTGAAATCAGCTTGGCGCACGACCTCCGCCGCGCCCGATTTCGCCAGCACGGCGGCGTTTGCCGCCTGGTCCTGGTCCAACGCATGCGGCAGCGGCACCAGAATGCTCGGTCGCCCGATCGCCGCCAGCTCGGTGACGGTGGAGGCGCCGGCGCGCGCGATCACGAGATGCGCATGCGCGATGCGCTCCGGCAGATCGGCGAAGAAGGGCGCGATCTGCGCGACGATTCCGGCGCGCGCGTAAGTCATGGTGACGCGCGCGAGATCTTCCTCGCGCGCCTGCTGCGTCAGCTCGATGCGCTCGCGCAATTCTTTCGGCAGAGATTCGAGCGCCGCAGGCACGATATCGGACATCACCCGCGCGCCTTGCGAGCCGCCGGTGACGAGAAGGCGCAGCTTGCCGTCCTCAAAGCCGGGATAGGGCAGCGCAGCCGCCGCGAGCGCGGCGGGTCGCAGCGGATTGCCGGTGACGACGATCTTTTCCGTGAGCACATCCGAAACGCCGGAGAGCGGAAAGCCCGAGGCGACCGCATCGACGCGGCCGGCGAGAAAGGAATTGGCGCGGCCCATCACCGCATTCGCCTCATGCAGCACTGCGGGAATGCGCAGAAGCGTGGCGGCGAAGAGCGGCGGCACGCTGGGATAGCCGCCGAAGCCGACGACGGCGAGCGGCCGAATGCGCCGCAGAAGAAACAGCGCCTGCGCGGCGCCTACGCCGAGTGTCGCGATCGCCGTCGCCTTGGCGAAGACAGAGCCGCCGCGCGGAGTCGCGGAAGCGATTGTATGCAGGGCGCGCGCGGGAAACTCGCCGCCATAGCGCAAGGCGCGCTCATCGGTGACGAGTTCCACCTCGAGCCCACGCGCGCGCAGCGCATGCGCCAGCGCCTCGGCCGGAAAAAGATGACCGCCGGTGCCGCCGGCGGCGAGCAGAAAAGGCGCGCTCATGCCACCGCTCCCATCGGCGCATGGCTCGCATGCTCCGTCTCGACGACGGGTTCTATATGCGGGCGCCGACGCGTGACGGCGAGTAGAAAGCCGAAGCCGAGCGCCAGCGAGATGAGCGAGGAGCCGCCATAGGAGATGAATGGAAGCGTCATGCCCTTCGACGGCATGAGCTGAAGATTGACCGCCATATTGATCGCGGCCTGCAGGCCGAACAGCATGACGAGGCCGGCGGTCGCGAAGCCGCAGAAGGCGTCGTCGTTGCGCGAGGCGGAATAGAGTCCGCGCAGCACGATGAGGCCATAGATCGCCGCCACCGCCATGCAGACGAAGAGGCCGAACTCCTCGCCGATGACGGCGAAGATCGTATCCGTATGCGCGTCCGGCAATATGCGCTTCAGCGTGCCTTCGCCCGGCCCTTTGCCGAACCAGGAGCCGCTGATGAAGCTGTAGAGCGCCGTGTCGGCCTGGAATGTATCGGCGACGCCCTGCCCCGCCGCTTGCGGGTCGAGAAAGCGCGTCACGCGCGCATGCACATGCGGCAGGAATTTATAGGCCGCGACCGCGCCCACCGCGCCCGCGCCCCCGACGCCGAAAATCCAGAACCAGTGAATGCCGGCCATGAACAAGAGCCCCGCCCAGACGAGCGAGATCAGCATGGTCTGGCCGATGTCCGGCTGCATCACCAGCGGCGCGACGGTGACGGGCAGCAGAGCGATGGCGAGAAGATTGCCGGGAACGTCCTTGCGCTTGGCGCCTTCCGAAAAGGCCCATGCGGCCATGATGACGAAGGCCGGCTTCAAGAATTCGGAGGGCTGAACGCCGAAGATCCAGCGCTTGGCGCCCTTCACCTCCTGGCCGAAGAACAGCGTGCCGACGACGAGCGCGAGCGAGACGATCCACAGCAAAATCGCCGCGCGCCGCACATGACGCGGCGTGAGAAAGGAGACGCCGATCATCACGAGGATCGCCGGCGCGAGATAGATCACCTGCCGATGCACGAAATGAAAGGTGGAGAGATGCAGCCGCTCGGCGACGGGCGGGCTGCCGGCCATAGCGAAGACGAGGCCGCAGACGATGAGCAGCGCGACGCCGGCGAGGAGCCAGCGATCGATCGTCCAGGCCCAATCAGAGAAGGTGGAACGCTCCGCGCGCGAGATCATAGGCTTTCTCCGGCAATGGGCGCATGCGCATGCAGCTCGCGCGCGAGCAGGCGAAAAGCGTCGCCGCGCGCTTCGAAATTGGCGAATTGATCGTAAGAGGCGCAGGCCGGCGACAGCAGCACCACGGGCTCGCGCGCCTCGCTCAACGCGGCCTCCTCGGCCGCGCGCGCGATCGCCACATCGAGCGTTCCGCATTGCTCATACGTCACGGCGCCCTCGAGCGTGCGCGCGAAATCCTGCGCCGCCGCGCCGATGAGATAGGCTTTGGCGATGCGCGGGAACAGCGGACGCAGCGGCTCTATGCCGCCCTCCTTCGCCTTGCCGCCGGCGATCCAGAAAATATCGTCATAGGAGAGCAGAGCCTTCTCCGCGGCGTCGGCGTTGGTGGCTTTCGAGTCGTTGACGAAGACGACGCGTCCGCGACGCCCCACCTCCTCCATGCGATGCGGCAGGCCGGGATAGGTGAGCAGCCCGCGCGCGATCTCCGCGCAGGAAAGTCCGCAATGCCAGGCGACCGCGGCGGCGAAGGCGGCGTTCTGCGCATTATGCGCGCCGCGCAATGTGCGCGCGCCCTCGAGATCGCCGAGCGTCTCGGTCTCCTCCGACCCATGGCCGGCCTCGCGATAGAGCGCCTTGCGATCCTCGATGAAAAAGCCCCAATCGAGCGCGCGCGCAGCAGAGACGGGATAGACGCGCTGGCCCTCGCGGCGTCGCTCGGTCAGCCGCGCGCCGATCGCGTGCGAGAAGGCGTCATCGACGCCGATCAGCGCGACATCGGCGCCGGCGACGAGGCGCTCCTTCACCGCCGCGTAATTCTCCATCGTGCCGTGACGGTCGATGTGGTCCGGCGTCAGATTGATGAGAATGCCGATCGACGGCGCGAGCGAAGGCGTCAGATCGATCTGAAAAGAGGAGCATTCGATGACGTGAATGCGCGTCTCGGAGGGCGGCTCGAGATCGAGGATCGGCGTGCCGATATTGCCGCCGAGCTGCACATCCTTGCCGGCGCTGCGCAAGAGATGCGCGATCAGCGCCGTGGTCGTCGATTTGCCATTGGTGCCCGTGATGGCGATGAAGGGCGCGCCCGGCGCCTTCACCTGCCGTTCGCGGCAGAAAAGCTCTATGTCGCCGATCACCTCGACGCCCGCCTCGCGCGCGCGCGCGACCGTCCAATGCGGCTCTGGATGTGTCAGCGGCACGCCGGGCGAAAGAATGAGCGCGGAGAACTCGCGCCAATCCGCGCTCGTCAGATCGACGATCTCCACGCCCTGCTCGCGCGCCCTGGCGCGGCCCGCCTCGCCATCGTCCCAGGCGGCGACATTCGCGCCGCCTGCGATCAATGCACGCGCCGTCGCAAGGCCGGAGCCGCCGAGCCCAAAGAGCGCGACCTTGCGCCCTGCAAATGTCGTCGCCGGAGTCATGCGCTCACCTCAGCTTCAGCGAGGAGAGCCCGAGAAGGGCGAGAACGAAGGAGATGATCCAGAAGCGAATGACGATCTGCGGCTCGGTCCAACCCATCTGCTCGAAGTGATGGTGGATCGGCGCCATGCGGAACACGCGCTTGCCGGTGAGCTTGAAGCTCGCCACCTGCACGATGACCGAAGCGCCCTCGAGCACGAAGAGGCCGCCGATGATGGCGAGCACGAACTCCTGCTTGATGGCGACCGATATGGTTCCGAGCAGGCCGCCGAGCGCCAGCGAGCCGGTGTCGCCCATGAAGATCTGCGCCGGCGGCGCGTTGAACCACAGAAAGCCGAGGCCGGAGCCGATGAGCGCCGCGCAGACGATGGTGAGCTCGCCGGTGCCGGCGACGTGATTGACGCCGAGATAATCCGAGAAGATCGAATTGCCGACGAGATAGGCGATGATGGCGAAGGCCCCGGCGGCGATCATCGACGGCACGATGGCGAGGCCGTCGAGACCATCGGTGAGATTGACGCAATTGCCCGCCGCCACGATGACGAAGGCGCCGAAGGGAATGAACAGCCAGCCCAGCGAGAAGGCGTAGCCCTTGAGCAGCGGGAGCGCCAGCTTGGACATATTGTCGCCGCCGACCGTGGTGAGCGCATAGCAGGCGAGGCCGGCGACGGCGAACTCGAGCGCGAGCCGCGCCTTGCCGGAAAAGCCTTTGTGCGATTGCTTCGTCACCTTCAGATAATCATCGTAGAAGCCGATCGCGCCGAAGGAGGCCGTCACCAATATGACGATCCACACATAAGGGTTTTTCAGATTCGCCCAGAGCAGAGTGGCGACGAGCAGACCCGAGAGGATCATCAGCCCGCCCATGGTCGGCGTGCCTTTTTTTGTTAGCAGATGCGAGGCCGGACCATCCTCGCGAATGGGCTGGCCCTTGCCCTGCTTCAAGCGCAGCGCGTCGATGATGGTGGGGCCGAAGAAGAAGACGAAGAACAGCGCCGTCGCCGCCGCGCCGGCGGCGCGGAAGGTGATGTAGCGGAAGAGGTTCAGCGGACCGAAGAGATGCGAGAAGTCCGCGAGCAGCGTCAGCATTCGTCTTTTCCTTTACGAGGCCGCTTCGGTTTCGGCCGGGAATTTCGTTCTGATCGCCTCGACGATGCGCGCCATGCGCGAGCCGTTCGAGCCCTTGATCATGACCACATCGCCCGGCGCCAGCGCCGAGAGAACCGCTTCCTCGAGCTCAGCGGCGTTGGCGCGATGCGCGCCGCGCATAGACTCGTGCGCGGCGTAGAAGAGCCGCGCCATCAGCGGGCCGGCGGTGAAGAGGAGATCGACGCTCGCCGCCTCGAGGTCCTTGGCGAGGCCTGCGTGCAATTCGCCGGCGCTCGGCCCGAGCTCCAGCATATCGCCGAGCACGGCGATGCGTCGCCGCGCGCTCTTCTCCGCGCCGATGAGATCGAAAGCAGCGCGCATGGAGGTGGGATTGGCGTTATAGCTCTCGTCGATGAGTGTGAGGGCGCCGCCGCCGATCACCAGCGTCTCCCGACGGCCGCGTCCCTTGGGCGGGGCGAAATCGGCGAGCGTCTCCGCCGCCTCGGCGAGATCTATGCCGAAGACATGGGCGATGGTCAGCACGGCGAGCGAATTGACCGCGAAATGCCGGCCCGGCGCGCCGATGCGGTAACGCAGGCGGCGGCCGAAAATCTCCGCCTCGGCGACTTGGCTCTCGCCATCATAGGAGAGCAGCCGCGCCTGCGCGGCCTCGCTTTCGCCGAAGGAGAAGACATGCGCGGCTCTGGAGGCGGCGGCGCCTTCCAGCAGCGTCTCGTAAGTCTCGTCGTCGCGATTGATGATGGCGACGCCGCCTTCGACGAGACCGGAGAAAACCTCGGACTTGGCCGCCGCTATGGCCTCGAGCGAGTCGAAATGCTCGAGATGCACGGGCGCGACGCGTGTCACCACGGCGACATGCGGCTCGACGAAGCGCACGAGCGACGCGATCTCGCCCGCGTGATTCATGCCGATCTCGAACAGGCCGTAGCGCGCCGAGGCGGGCATGCGCGACAGCGACAGCGGCACGCCCCATTGATTGTTGTAGGAGGCGGCCGAAGCATGCGTCTCGCCGAAGCGCGAGAACACTGTCTTCGCCATGTCTTTGGTCGATGTCTTGCCGACCGAACCGGTGATCGCCGCAATATAGGCGGGCGAGCGCTCACGCGCGCGGGCGCCGAGATATTCCAGCGACTCCTGCACGTCGCGCACGACATAGAGCGGCGAGAGATCACGGAACTCGCCAGCGTGTGCGTCGTCGATCACCGCGCCCGCGGCGCCGCGCTCGAACGCCATGCGCACGAAATCATGACCGTCGCGCGCCTCGCCCTTTATGGCGAAGAAGAGATCGCCCGGCGCCAGCGTGCGCGTGTCGATGGAGACGCCATTGACGTCGCGCGGCAAGCCGCCGCTGATGCGCGCGCGCAATGCGCCGATCAGCCCCAGTCCGGTCCATAGCGCTTGCTGTTTCATTCAAGTCCCACCCTGCAAGGCCGCCTCGACCGCCGCACGGTCGGAGAATGGCAGGACCTGATCGCCGACGATCTGGCCCGTTTCATGGCCCTTTCCGGCGACCACCAGCGCGTCGCCATCGCGCAGCCAGGAGACCGCCGCGCGGATCGCCGCGGCGCGGTCGCCGATCTCGTGAATCTCCGCGCCCTTCGCGTGGCGCGCCGCCTCCAATATAGCGGCGCGGATCGAGGCCGGCTCCTCGCTGCGCGGATTATCGTCGGTGACGACGACGACATCCGCCGCGCGCGCCGCGATCTCGCCCATCAATGGACGCTTGCCTCTGTCGCGATCGCCGCCGGCGCCGAAAACGACAACGAGCCGTCCTTTCGCCAGAGGGCGCACGGCGGCCAGCACCTTGTCCAGCGCATCGGGCTTATGCGCGTAATCGACGAAGACGGGCGCGCCGTCGCGCGCGCCGATGAGCTCCAGCCGTCCGGGGGCGCCGCGCAATTTCTCCAGCGCTGCGAAAACCTGCGCCGGTTCCTCGCCGCAGGAGATCGCCATTCCCGCGGCGACCAGCGCATTGGAAATTTGAAACGCGCCGGCGAGCGGCAAAGCGACGGCGAAAGTCTCGTCGCCGCAGCGCAGCCGCAAGCGCGAGCCGAGCGCCTGCGCATCCGCCTCGAGCAGCGATATGGCGCGGCCCTTCTCGCCGACATCGAAGATCGTCAGCCCGCGCTTCTCGCAAATGTCGATCACGTGCGCGGCGACCGAGCTGTCGGCGTCGATCACGACCGTCTGGCCGGGCGCGAGCAGCGTGTCGAAGAGGCGCATCTTCGCCTCGAAATACTCCTCGAGATCGCGATGATGATCGAGGTGATCGCGCGAGAAATTGGTGAAGGCGCCGACTGTCAGACGCACGCCATCGAGGCGGCGCTGGTCTATGCCGAGCGAGGACGCCTCCATGGCGAGATGGGTGACGCCGCGCGCGGCCAGCGCGTCGAGCGACTGATGCAGCGCCACAGGTCCCGGCGTCGTCAGCGAGCCGTAATGCGCACCATTTTTATCGACGATTCCGATCGTGCCGAGCGAGGCCGCGTCGCGTCCGAGCGTCAGCCAGATCTGGCGCAGAAAATCGACGACCGAGCTCTTGCCGCTGGTGCCTGTCACCGCGGCGACGATCTGCGGCTGACGCGCGAAAAATCGCGCCGCAGCATGAGCGAGCGCCGCGCGCACATCCGCGACGACGAGTAACGGCAGCCCGACCTCGGCCGCGTGCGGCGCGACGACCACGCGCGCCCCACGCGCGCGCGCATCGGCGGCGTAAGCGAGGCCGTCGCCGGCATGACCCGGCACGGCGAAGAAAGCATAGCCTTCGCGCACGTCGCGGCTGTCGGCCGTGACGCCGACGATATCGAGATCGCCGCAGCCCGCCGCCGTCGCTTCATCGAGAAGGTCGGAAAATCGCATCAATGCCCTCCCCCGCCGGGAACAGCGGGATTATTGGCCATGCCATAGCCGAGCTTGGCGAGCAGCGGGAAAGGCTGCGTCGGCAATTCGAAGCGCGGCGGCAGGCCGAGCAGCGGGCCGACGCGCTCGATGATCTGGCCCGTCACCTGGCCCGAGTTATAGGCGGCCGTGGCGTAGCCTCCGGTCTCCGGCAGGCCCTGCGGCTCGTCCATAATGGTGAGGAAGAGATACTTCGGTTTGTCCGCCGGCGCCACCGCCATGAAAGTGGTGAAGAGGCGGGTCTTGGAATAATGGCCGCCGATCACCTTTTCCGCGGTTCCGGTCTTGCCGCCGACGAAATAGCCGTTGATGTTGACCTTCCTGGCGGAGCCGATCTCGGCGTTGAGCCGCATGAGATAGCGCATGGACTCGCTGGTCTCCGGCCTGATCACCTGCACGGCGCTCTTCTTCGCCTCCTCCTCGTTGCGCTTGAGGAAAGTGGGCGCCATCAGATAGCCGCCGTTCATCAGCGCGCCGACAGCCATCATCGCCTGCAGCGGTGCGACGGCGAGACCATGGCCGAAGGCGATGGTCATGGTGTTCAGCTCACCCCAATTCTTCGGCACGATCGGCTCGGCGCTCTCTGGCAATTCTGTGCGCATGCGCGTGAGCTGGCCCATCTTGCGCAAAAACGCCTTGTGCCGCTCGACGCCCTGGCCGAGCGCCATGCGCGCCGTTCCGATGTTGGAGGAATGGGTGAACACTTCCGGCAGGGTGAGCACGCGATTGGTCGCGTGATAATCGTGAATGCGGAAATGGCCGAAATTGAGCGTGCCGCGCGCGTCGAGCCGCGAGTTGAGATTGACCTTGCCGGAGTCTAGCGCCATGGCGATGGTCAGCGCCTTGAAGGTGGAGCCCATCTCATAGACGCCGACATTCATGCGATTGATGATCGTCGGATCGCGCATGTCGCCGGGCTTGTTGGGATCATAATCCGGCAGCGAGGCGAGCGCGATGATCTCGCCGGTGTTGACGTCCATGATCGCGGCGGCGCCGGCCTTGGCCTTGAAATGCGCGACGCCCTTTTCCAGCTCGTCGCGAATGGCGTGCGTCGCCTTTATGTCGATCGACAGCGAGATGGGCTTCAGCTCTTCCGGCGTCAGGCTGAAGCCGGCGTCGTGAAGATCGGCGAGGCCTTGCCCGTCGATATATTTCTCGATTCCGGCGATGCCGGCGTTGTCGATATTGACATAGCCGAGCACATGCGCCGCCGCCGGCCCATTGGGATAGACGCGCTTATTCTCGGGCGCGAGGCCGACGCCCGGCAAGCCGAGATGAAACACCTCGTCGCGCTGCTTGGGCGTCACCTCGCGCTTCACCCAGACGAAGCCCTTGCGCGAGGCGAGACGCTCGCGCAATTCGCGCGAGTCGACATTGGGCAGCACCGCGGTCAGCAGCTCCGTCGCCTCGTCCTTGTCGATGAGCCGGCGCGGCTCGGCGAAGACCGACATGGTCTTCACATCGGTCGCGAGTATCTCGCCATTGCGATCGAGCACGTCGGGACGCGATGCGGCGATGGGCTCGCCGGAGGCGCGGCGCATCGTCGTCGGATCAGGCTTGAAGCCGATGGCGACGAGACGCGCGCCAATGCCGACATAAAGGAAGCAAAAGCCCACGGCGACGAGGCGCATGCGCGCGCCTGTCTTGCCGAGCGAGGTGGTGAACAGCCCGTCGAGCGGCCCGCGCAGGCCTCGCTTCACGGCTTTCGTCACAGTTTCGGCGGTCGTCATCGCGGCTTTCCTTTCGGCGTCGTCGGCGCCTCGCTCGCGGCCGGCGTCGTCGCGGCGCCGCCGAGGCCGAGCGCGTCCAGCTTGCGGCCGATCGAGTCGATGCGCTCGGGCTTTTCCGGCAGCGATTGCGCCGTGGCGATCTGCGTCACGGCGACCGGCTTCAGATCGAGATATTTGTCGGCGAGATCCTGCACGCGCTCGGGCCGCGTCATGAAGGCCCATTCGGCGCGCAGCACGGCGATGGCGTCGCGCTCGCTCTTCGCCTCGCGCTTCATCTTGTTGATCTGCTCGGCGCGCAGCATGGTCTGATATTTGATCGAATAGGCGTAGAAGCCCGAGCCGATCAGCGCGAGAATGGCGACGACATTGAGAATGCGCAGCATCAGCGTCTTCCTTTCACGCGTTCCGGCAGGCGGGCGAGACGCGCCAGAGGCTCGTCGATCGCGCGCGCCGGCGCGTCCGTTCGCGTCGCAAAGCGCAGCTTGGCGGAGCGCGCGCGCGGATTTGCGGCGATTTCGCGGTCCGAAGGCGTCACCGGCTGGCGCCCTTCACTGATGAAGGTCCGCGGCGGCGGAACCGGCTCGCCCGGCAGGAGCCGCGAGCGCGTCTCGCCGCGGCCCGAGCGCTCGCCTAAGAATTGCTTGACGATGCGATCCTCGAGCGAGTGAAACGTCACCACGGCGAGCCGACCGCCCGGCTTCAGCGCCCGCTCGGCGGCGCCCAGCGCGGCGACCAATTCGCCCAGCTCGTCATTGACGGCGATGCGCAGCGCCTGAAAGCTCCTCGTCGCCGGGTGAATATCGCCCGGCTTTCCGGGCGCGGCGCGCTCGATGATCTGCGCCAGCGCGCGCGTCGTCTCTATGCGGCCGGCCTCGCGCGCCTTGACGATGGCGCGGGCGATGCGGCGCGAGGCGCGCTCCTCGCCATAGTGATACAGAATATCGGCGAGCGCCTCTTCCTCGGCATCCGCGATAATGTCGGCGGCGCTCGGTCCGCGGCCTTCCATGCGCATGTCGAGCGGGCCGTCATTGCGGAAGGAGAAGCCGCGCGCCGCCTCGTCGAACTGCATGGAGGAGACGCCGATATCGGCGACGATTCCGTCGAGCGGCGCCAGCCCCGCGCGCTCGGCGACCTGCGCCAGCTCGGAGAAGCGCGCCTCCACCAGAGTCAGCCGTCCGCCCGCCTCCTCCACCAGCGCATAGCCGCCCCTTATGGCGTTCGGATCGCGGTCGAGCGCCAGCACGCGTGTGCCCTCATGCGCCAGCAAGGCGCGCGTGTAGCCGCCTGCGCCGAAGGTGGCGTCCAGATAGACGCCGCCCGCCTGTGGCGCGAGGGCGGCGACCGCCTCCTCGAGCAGCACGGGAACATGCCGCTCAGCGCCGCTCGCCGTCATCTCTCCTCCGATCCGAAAATGTCGCCGCAGGGCCGGTCCGCGCCCGTCGGACGCGCCCTCCAGGGCGGATATTTGGCGTCGACGCGGCCGTCCGCCGAGCCCGCGCGCAGACGCGAAAGCGCCGACGCGCGCGAGGCGCGGGCGCGACTTTTCCCGGAGAGACGTGTCATCGCTCTGAACAACAACGCATATCATGAAAGACCACGGGCGACGGAGCGGCGCGGGCGGCGCGGCGCTTGCGATTATTAGCCGTCGTCAGGGTTAAGAGAGCGTTGACGCGGGCGCGAGCCGCGCATTTCGCGTTAGGCATGGGGGCGGCCGTGGCGGTAGGCCGTAGCAAATTCCACAGGCGCCGTATCTACCCTCCCCTTTAGGGGGAGGGTCGGACCGCGCAGCGGTCCGGGGTGGGGTTCGACAGCAAAGACTCGGGGCGTTCACCCCCTCCCGAGCGCATTCGCGCTCGACCTCCCCCCTCGAGGGGGAGGTAAAAGCGCCTCTTCCGGCGCTCGTATCGCTCACCCAAAAAATCGCCAGTCGGCCTATAAGCCGGGTTCTGTATGGCGCGGTCGGATCGCCCCTTCCACGCGCGATGGCCATTCCTCTGGGACGACGCTTGCGCGCCGCCTCTAGCAACCAACCCGGGCGACGACCCGGAGACGGGCCAGGAAATATCGCTATTTCCAGTCGCCCCTATTCGGTCTTGCTCCCGGCGGGGCTTGCCATGCCTCGAACGTCGCCGCCCGAGCGGTGCGCTCTTACCGCACCCTTTCACCCTTACCGCGAGCCCGAAGGTCGCGGCGGTTTGCTTTCTGTGGCGCTTTCCCTGGGGTCGCCCCCGCCGGACATTATCCGGCGCCGTGTCTCCGTGGAGCCCGGACTTTCCTCTATCCCGAAGGACAGCGGCCATCCAGCCGACTGGCTGATGAGCCAATAGGCAGACCGGCGCGGAAGGTCAAGACGCCGCAAAAACCAGCGGCCGCGGCTGCGCAGAGCCGCACGTCTCAGTAGAACAACTTATGAATCAGTCGAGTAGAGACCGCTGCGGCGCCGCGCCGCGCGCCTTTTCGGGGAAAAGCGAGGACCTCTGCTTGCGCGCGAGGCGATCGTGACGGCAAAAAGGATTAACGTCTGGTCCCGTCGGACTGGAGACGGCGGCAACGGAGCGAATTTCTACTTTGGCGACAGCGGTGAAATCGAACGAGAGACGGGTTGTGATCTCGGGCATGGGCGCGGTTTCGGCCGCCGGCGTCGGGGCGCAGCCACTTTGGGAGGCGGCGCGCGACGGCCAATGTCAGGTCCGCCCGCTGAAGCTCGAGCGACCCTATGGCGGCCGCATCAAGATCGCCGCGCAGCCGCAGAACTTCGATCCGCTCGCCTATCTCGAGCCCGAGATTCTTCCCTATTGCGACCCTTTCACCCAATACGCCATCGTCGCCGCCGACGAGGCCATGGCGCAGGCGGGCTTCGCGCGCAAGGATATCGCCGGGCCGCGCACGGCCGTCATCATCGGCTCCGGCATAGGCGGCTCCAAGACCATCGATGACGAGGCGCATAAGGAATACAACACGCGCGAGCGCGCCGATCCGCTGACCGTGCCGCGCCTCATCCCCAGCGCCGCGCCCACCATGCTGGGCATGCGCTTTTCCTGCAATGGGCCGACATTCGCCATCGCCAGCGCCTGCTCCTCGGCGAGCCAGGCGATCGGCGTCGGGCTGGAGATGATCCGCTCCGGCGCGGCCGATCGCGCCATCGTCGGCGGGGCGGAGGCGGCCGTCATCAATGGCTCGCTGCGCTCCTGGGAGGCGCTGCGCGTGCTGACGCCGGATTTCTGCCGGCCCTTCTCGGCCGGCCGCAACGGCATAGTGCTCGGCGAGGGTGCCGCGATCTTCGTGCTGGAGACGGAGGAGCTCGCGCATTCCCGCGGCCATGCGCCGCTCTGCGAGCTCGCCGGCTATGGCACGTCGAGCGACGCTTTCGATCCGCTGCGGCCCAATGTCGAAGGCCCCTCCGCCGCCATGCGGCAAGCGCTGGAGAGCGCCGGCCTCACGCCCGACGATATCGACTATCTCAATGCCCATGGCACCGGCACTTACGCCAATGACATCACCGAGTCGGAGGCGATCCTGCGCGTCTTCGGCGAGCGCGGCGCGCGTCTGCCGGTCTCCTCGACCAAGCCGATCCACGGCCATGCGCTGGGCTCCTCCGGCGCGCTCGAGCTCGCCATCACGATAAACGCCCTGCGCGAGCAGCTCGCCCCGCCGACGATCCATTTCAAGGCGCCGGACCCCAAATGCCCGGTGGACCCCGTGCCGCACGAGGCCCGCCGCGTGCCGATCCGCGCGGCCATGTCCAATTCCTTCGCCTTTGGGGGCATCAACGCCGTGCTGGTGGTGCGGCGGGCGCGATAGAGCCGGCGTCTCGCGCCATCTCACGCGTCACGCGAGAAATCGCTCGACTTCCCGAAAAAACGTCTCCGGCGCCTCGTCGGGGACGAAATGGCCGCTCTCCTCGACGACAATAGAGGAAAGCGCTCGCGTCCGCGGCGCCAGCGCTTCGGCGAGTCGCGGCCCGACGCCATGTCGCCCGGCGATGGCGAGCACCGGCATGTCGAGCCTACGATCCGAAAGGCTCGCCACGAGACGCGCATCCTCGGGCAGCGCGCGATAATAGTCGAAGCCCGCGGCCATGCCGCCCGGCCTCGCATAATGGCGCGCGAATTCGTCGATCGCCGCCGCGCCGACCGCGTCCTTGCGATGCGACCAGGCGCGAATTTGCGCCGCGATATAATCCCTCTCGCGTCCGCGCGTCAGCAGCTCGGGAATGTCGCGCGCCATGTGAAAACCGTAGTGCCAGGCGCCGCCGCGCCGCGCGTCCATATTCTCGGTTCCCGGAAGGAGGCAGTCGACGAGGACGAGCCGCTCCACTTTCTCCGCATGAAGCAGCGCGAGCATGAAGGCCGCCTTGCCGCCCATGTCATGGCCGATCACATGCGCCCTCCCGCCCGCCACGCGATCGATGAGAGCGACGATATCCCCGGCGACAGCGCGCTTGTCATAGGACTGCGCGGGCTCGGAGAGGCCGAGGCCGCGAAGATCCGGCGCGACGACGGTGAAGCGAGGCGCCAGTCGCTCCATCGTCGCGCGCCAGGCGAACCATGTCTGCGGCCAGCCGTGCAGCAGCACGACCGTCGGCCCGCGCCCAATGTGACGAAATGCAGCCGCGCGCCGTCGAGCGCGAGCCAACGGCTCTCCGCCCCCTGCGGCAAAAGTCGCGCCTCTTCGGCATGCGCCCCCGCGAATCCCTGCGTCGCGACGGCTCCAGCGGCGGCCAGAAACGCCCGCCTGTCGATCGTCATCCTCTCCTCCTTCGAAAGCTTCGCGAGAGTTGCCGATCGTCGCTCATGCGTCTATCGAATAGGCGGATCGAATTATTATAACCAAATGTTATGCATGGACCTCGCCGCCGCCCTTCGCGCTTTCATCCGCATCGTCGAGCGCGGCTCGATGACCGCCGCGGCCGCCGACCTCGGCGTGTCGCAGCCTGCCGTCAGCAAGATGCTGCGCAATCTCGAAGCGCATGCCGGCGCGCGCCTGCTGGAGCGCGGCCCGCGCGCGCTACGTCCAACGGCGCGAGGCCTCGCGCTCTATGAGGCCGCCGGCGGCCCGCTCGCGGCGATAGACGCCGCGCTGGAAAGTCTTCGCGGCGACGGCGCGGCGATCGCCGGCGAGTTGCGCCTGCATGGCCCGAGCTGCATCGGCGAGAGACATTTGTTTCGCATCGCGATGGCGTTTCAGGACGCGCATCCTTCCGTCGCCGTGGCTCTGTCGCTCGAAAATCGTCCGGTCGATCTCATTTTCGAGAATATCGACCTCGCGCTGCGCATGGGCCGGCCGAGAGAACAATCTCTGATCCAAAAGCGCATCGGCTTCAGCCGGCGCATCCTCGTCGCCGCGCCCGCCTATCTCTCGCGCGCGGCGCCTCTACGCACGCCCGCCGATCTCGCCGCGCATGATCTTCTCGTCACCGACGCGTCGTTGCGCAATGGCGCGCTGCGTCTGCGCAAGGGCGACAGCGCGGAAGACATAGCCGTTCGGCCGAAGCTCACGACCAATAGCGCGCAGGTTCTCCTCGAGGCGCTGCGCGCCGGCCGCGGCGTCGCCACCACGCAGCTCCTGCTCGTCGCCGAAGAGCTGCGCAGCGGCGCATTGACCCGCGCATTGCCCGATCATGAGATCGAGCCGAGCGAATTCTTCCTCGTCTATCCTTCGACGAAATTCCTGCGACCCGCGGTGCGCGCCTTCGTGGATTTCGCCACGCCGGCGCTACGCCGCATCGAAGGGATATTCTAATTACAAAGAATAGCCCGTGATGGCGGAAGCGAACCACAGCCATGGATCCGCGCCGGAGAGGCTGACGAAAATCAGAGCCGCCGCCGCGAGCTGAACGCCGATGGCGACCAGCGCCGCGCGCGACAATTTTCCGGCGCCGTCGTCGAGACGGCTCGCCCCGACATAGAGCAGAAGCGAGATCAGCAGCGATCCATAAGTCACCGCCGGTCCGCCCGGAATGACGAAGCGCAGCGCACGCGCCGTCGCCGGAGCGATGAAGGTGAAGAAGCTCGCCAGCTGAAAATGGCGGTGCCACTCGGGACGACGTACAGTGACGAAAGCGCCTATGCCGAAGAAGGCGACCTCGGTGATCACCCAGAAGGGATAGGCGAGGCCGATCAAAGGCGCCGTTCCCGCGACCTTGGGGTCCGCGGCGGCGACGCGCGCCACCGCGGTGACGATCGACAATGCGATGACGAGGCCGAAGAGAACCGCGCCGATCACGCCCACAGTGCGGTGATTCTTCAGCGCGCCGCGGCTCGCGGCGACATATTGATAGATGAAGACGGCGAGCCAGGCCGTCGTCGTCACGCCATGCGCGAGAACGAGCAGGGTCAGCGGCTTTCCGGCGCCGAAGACCGGCTTCAGATAGAAGGTCGGCGCAAAGCCGACGAGCAGCAGCAGGACTGCGAGCCCAACGAACCAGCCCTGTTTCGGCAGATGAATTTTGGACGCGACGGGTAGGCTATCGACGGCTTCGCTCATGGGAACGACCTTTGGCGTGAGAAGGATCGGATAGCGCCGCGCTCAGAAGGCCGGCGAAGCGCATAGCCGATCCATATTCATATAAAGTCGATCGATTATAACTATTTTATGAGCGCTGTCGAGACAGCCCGGCCCGCGGGTGGCGCATCAGGACGAGATCGACGGCGGCGCAGGAAAGCGCCGCGCCGCCGTCACCTCTTCTTGCAGGCGTCGACGAATTTGCCGATCTTTGCCCCTGCGCCTTTCAGCGGCGCGGATTGTTTCGAGCCGCCGATCGTCACGACGAGCGTCTCGCCGCGCGCCATGGCGGCGAAGATCGGATCATCGGCAGCGATCCGCCCTTCGAAGCTCGGAACGCCCGCCTCCTCATTCGGCACGAGCTTTCCCGCGACCTTCGTCTGCGCGTCGCCGACCGCCAAAATCGCCGTCGCGGCCTTGCCGGCATTCTGCTTGCCGTCGGTTTCGGAGATGAACAGCGTCGTCGCGCCGCTATGGGCGTCGCAATGAAAGCCGCCGAGGGAATCGTCCGTTTCGGGGACGCCATAGTTGAGAAAGGCCATCGGCGGCTTCGCCTCGTCGAGAGAGAAGCTCCATATGCGCCCTTGCTGCGCCGCCGCCGGCGACGCAATCCCCAAAAGCGCGACGATGAGCGCCGCGGGCGCCCTGCGAGCCAATACGCCGATCGACATCTTCCTCTCCATCTCGAGACATGCGCGCCGCGCACGCCGCCGCTATGATAGGCCGAAGGCGAATGTGAGAGGAAGCGAGGGAACAATGGCCACTGTGAAGCTGCTCGGCGACGATGAGCTCTCGGACGAAGCCCGCGCGGTCTTCGACGATATTCGCGCGACGCGCAAAAGCGATTTCGTCAATAATTTCTGGCGCGCTCTGGCGCATGATCCGGCGACGCTGAAACGCACATGGGAGAGCATAAAGGCGGTGATGGGACCGGGCGTCCTGGACCCGAAGGTGAAGGAGATGATCTATATCGCCGTCTCCATCGCGCATGGCTGCGGCTATTGCATCCACTCCCACACGGCGAGCGCGCGCGCCAAGGGCATGACCGAGGCGGAATTCAACGAGCTGCTCGCCATCGTCGGCATGGCCGCGGAAACCAATCGCCTCGTCACCGCGCTGGGCGTGGAGGTGGACGCTGAATACGACATTCGCTGAACGGCGACGCCCACGCCCGCGGGCTCCGAGAGTCCGGGTCGGCAAAACCTTCGCGCCAGCGTCTTGCCCGCGCTCGTCGTGGCGTGAATGGCCCGCCCTCGACGTCTCTTACGCAAATCGGCGCGAACTTAACCGCGCCTTAACCGCGATCGCATATACCAGGAGCCGGCGCGGTGAGGCGAATGAGCGTCCCCGCGCGAGGCGTGCCCCCCGATGCTCTCCACCGAATTTCAGCGTCTCGTTCTCCCGCGTCTCGCCTTTCCGCTGCTGGGCGGATTGCTGCTCGCGGCGGCCCAGGGCGGCGCCCGCGCCGCCGAGGCGCCGAAGAATGTCTATTTGATTTCCGGCCACGAAGGCTATGGCGTCGTCGAATGCATCACGCAGAAGAAAGATTGCGGGAAGATCGTCGCCGACAGCTGGTGCGAGTCGCATGGCCACGGCCCCGCGGTGGCCTTCGGCCGCGCCGACGATGTGACCTCGGCGATCGGCCCGGCCTCGGCGCGCAAGCCCTTGACGGCGGAAGCCGCCGTCGTTTCCTGCAGCGAATGAGCGTGGGCGGGCGCAGGCCCGCCGCTGCGTCATTTCTTCAAAAACTCGCCGCATTGCTCGACATCGCCGGCGCCCCAGGGCTGGATCGGCACGCCCGAGGTGGAGTTCTCCGGCGAGCCTTCGATCAGCCGGTCGGAATAGGCCATATAGACCAGCGCATTGTGCTTGGCGTCGCAGCCGCGGACGATATGCAGGCGCTTCCACAGCGCCGAGCGGCGCTCACTGAACACTTCGTCGCCCTGACCGAATTTGTCCTTGAATTTCACCGGCCCATATTGACGGCAGGACAGCGACACATCGGAGGTCTGCTCCGCGACGCCGAACATTCCCGCGACGCCGCCCTTCTCATGCACGGTGTAATAGCAGGCCACCCCGTCTATATCGGGATCGTCGAGCACATAGGTCGCCAATTTGTCGTTGGGCGTCAGCAGCTTGAAGTCGGTGGATTTGCGAAAGATCAGATCCGGCCCGTCGGCCCGGGCGGGCGCTGCGCCCGCGGCGGCGAAGAGCCCCGAGGCGATGAGAGCGGACAGGACGAATTTGGACGGCTTCATAACTGCGTTCCTCCAGAGCGCCAGGAAATTCCCTCGACAAATGTCGTGACGCGCCTTGTTCGCGACAAGAAGCTCGCGACAATCGCGCGCCGATTGATCGGACGGATGATATGGCCGATATGGTCTCGAGCTCGACGGTTTCGGATTCGCCGGCCCGCGGCGCCTCGCCTTTCGAATCGCGAAATATAGGACCAATGTCGGCGAAACATATCATTCGGAAGACGCTTTCCCGAAAGGGGCCGTTGCGACGCCTCGCGGGCGCGCTCGTTCTGGCTGCCGCCGCTCTGCTCTCCGCGCAGGCGATGGCGCAATCGGCCTATTGCGACAATCTGCGGGCGCAGATCGCCGCCGCCGGCAATAATAGCGGCTCCGCCCGCTATCGCGCCGCCGCCGCGACCCAGCAGAAGGAGATCGACCGCACGGTCGCCTATGGGCGTTCCATCGGCTGCGACCGGCAGCAGTTCCTCTTCTTCGGCAGCGCGCCGCCGGCGCAATGCGGCGCGATCAACGGCCGCATCGCGCAGATGCGCTCCAACCTCGCCTCGCTCCAGCAAAACTCCGGCGACGGCCAGCGGCAGGCGCTGCAGGCGCGCTTCGATCAGCAGTGCCGGCAGCCGCAGCAGCCGGTGCGCGTCGCCTCCCGCCAGCGCAATATTTTCGAGGAGCTGTTCGGCTCGCAGGAGGAGGAGCCGACGCCGGTCCGCGAGCTGCCCCTCAACGGGCAGCAGGAACGCGACGAGGACGACAATGGCGGGCCTGTCGCGCGCGGCGGCTCGCTGGCCGTCTGCGTGCGCGCCTGCGACGGCGGCTTCTTCCCCATCAGCTATTCGGCGCGGCGCGCCAATCTCGCCGATCTCCAGGAATTGTGCCGCGCGCAATGCCCAAATGTGGAAGTAGCGCTCTACACGCGCTCGCCCTCGCGCGACATAGAGACAGCGGTCTCGATGGATGGCGAAGCCTATGGCGACCATCCCAATGCGCTGAAATTCACCAAGAGCTATGATCCGACCTGCTCCTGCCGGCCGCCCGGCCGCAGCTGGGCCGAGACGCTCGCCGAGGCGGAGCGGCTGCTGGCCGAGCGCAATAAGGGCGATCTCGTCGTCTCGGCGGAGAAGGCGGAGGAAATGTCGCGGCCGATCGGCGTGCGTGCGGCGCGGGGCGCCGTCTCGCCCAACCTCCCCGCCACGGAGGCGGCGCAGCCGGAGAAGCGCCCGCTCGACGCGCATGAGACAACGCGCGAGATCGTCGGCGCCGATGGCGTCAAGAAGCGCGTCCGCGTCATCGCGCCGACTTTGTGACCTCCTCGCGCTCATAGAGCGTCCAGGCGAAACCCGAGAGGCCCGAGGCCGGGAAATATCCGCGGCGCAGAAAGTCCGCGCGGCAATCCCGCGGGCCGGCGGAGCGCCGCTCCGCATGGTCCGCCAGTGAATCGGGCAGATCGACCACCAGAAGAAAGGCCGGCGGCGTCGCGCACCATTCGGCCGGAGAGACCATCGTCGCGACGACGCCCAGCTTGCGGGCGTGATAGGCGACGACCGCCTTGGTCTCGCCGCGCGCGAAATCGACGGCGTAGGGCGCCTCCTTGCGCTCGGCCATGATCTTCACCGCATCGGCGTAATGGCCGCGGCCGTCGCGGTAGAAATCGGCGAGCCGCCCAGCGTCGCCTATGGCGAAAGCGCCGAGCAGGACTGCCGCCGCCCCGCGCCGCAATGCTCCAGCACGATAGAGGGCGGCGCAGCCTTCGGCGGCGAGCAGAGTCAGGCCGATCGCGGCGGTGGCGTGAAAGCGCGGATATTGCTGGCTCGGCAGGCCGGCGGCGATATGCAGCAGCGGCAGGCCGAAGACGGCGATGGCCGGGAAAACCCGCCGCTCCGCCGGCAGAACCGCCAGCAGGCCGAGGGCGAGCAGGCCGGCGGCGCCGAGAAGGGCGAAATCATCGACGCCGCGCGGAAAGCCCAGCGTCGCCCGCGCCATTCCGGCGACGCCCTCGGCGAAGATCGCCGGGCTCAGCGGAACCATGGCCCCGACCTGAAAATCCGGCGCCAGCGCGCCATAGGCGAAGCAGAACAGAGCCGGAAGGCTGGCGAGCCCGGCGACAGCCCCTATGGCGACCGCCCGGCCGAGAGTGCTGCGGCGAAACCGCAGCATCGCCGTGAGCGCCAGCGCGCCGCTCGCCTCGATCATGGTGAGATGGGAGAAGGTCCCGAAGCCGATCGCCGCCGCCAGCGCCAGCAGACGCCGCCACGAGGCGCCCTCGGCCAGAATGGCGTCCACGAGACCATAGGCCAGCAGCACGGCGAGCGTCATGCCGGCATAGCCGCGCGCCTCCGAGCCGTAATGGACGAAGAAGTAAGAGGTCGCGAAGACGAAAGCCGCGATGAGGCCGGCGGCCCCGCAATAGCGGCGGCTCGCGGCCGCGGCGGCGGCGGCGGGAATGGCCAGCGTCCCGAACGCGATCGCGGCGAGGCGCATCAGCGGAACGGGCGCGTTCGGTCCGATGAGATAGAGCCAGGCGGAATTGGCGACGTGATTATTGTCGTGATGCAGGCCGATGAAGACATCGCCGAAGGAATGCGCCCGCTCGAGCAGGTTCAGCGTCCAGATTTCATCAAGCCAGAGATCGCCCTGCGCGGCGTAGAGGCGCAGCGCAGCGCCGAGCAGGGTAAGGGCGATGAGGGCGTAACGGAAGGCGCCGAGGCCCCCTCCCTCACCCTCCCCCGCTTCGCGAGAGAGGGGAACGGCGACGTTACGCGAAACGTCGATGACGCGCGGACTCTGCTCCCTCTCCCGCAAAGCGGGGGAGGGTTGGGGAGGGGGCGCGAACGGCTTCACGACGCAGACTTCGGCCTCGCATTGCTTCAGCCCGAGAGAATCTCACAGAGCCGTCAACGAAAGCTCAAGCCTCGGCCCTCAGCGGCCGCATCAGCAGCGCCTCTATCGCCTGATCGACTCCGATCGCGCCCGACAGGATCGCATCCACAGCCTCGGCGATCGGCATTTCGACGCCGCGCTCCTTGGCCATGGCGACGAGGGCCGAGGCGGTGAAGGCGCCCTCGGCGAGCTTGCCATGGGCGGCCTCGAGCGGCGCCTCGCCGCGCCCCAGCGCCGCGCCCAGGGCGAAATTGCGCGACTGCGCCGAGCCGCAGGTGAGCACCAGATCGCCGAGGCCGGAGAGGCCCATCAAAGTCTCCTGATTGACGCCATAGGCGCGGCCGAGGCGGGTCAGCTCGGCGAAGCCACGCGCGATCAGCGCGGCGCCGGCGCTGGCGCCGAGCGCCCTGCCCGCCGCCATGCCGCTGGCGATGGCGAGAACATTCTTCGCCGCGCCGCCGATCTCGACGCCGAGCACATCGGTGGAGCGATAGAGGCGGAAGGCGCGCGTCGACAATGTTTCGCACAGGCGCTTGGCCAGAGCCTCGTCGCGCGCGGCGAGCGTCACCGCCGTCGGCAGGCCGCGGCAGACATCGGCGGCGAAGCTCGGGCCGGAGAGAATGGCGATCTGCGCCTGCGGCAATTCCTGCGCCGCCACCTCGCTCATGAAACGTCGCGTGCCGCGCTCTATGCCCTTGGAGCAGATGACGAAAGCCGTTCCCGGCGCGAGAATGTCGCGAAAGCGCCGCGCCACTTCGCGCATCGCCTGCGCCGGAACGACGGCGAGCACGACCCCTGCCCCCGCCACGGCCGAAAGATCGGCGTGCGGCGCGACGCCCGCCGCCAGCGGCAGGCCCGGCAGATAGGCGCGGTTCTCGCGGTCGCGCGCGAGAGCGGCGGTATGCGCGGGGTCATGGCCCCAGAGCACGACGCCCGTGCGTCCGGTCGCGGCCACATTGGCGAGCGCCGTGCCCCAGGCGCCTGCGCCCAGCACGGCGATCTTCTCCTCGCTCGTCATCTCGTCCCGATCTTCTGATTGTCCGAACGCGCCCATAGCCGCTCGAAAGTCTCCTCGAATTGCTCGACCGCGGCCGGGCTCTCGATCAATATGAGGTCATTGTCCTGGAATTCGGCGCCCGAGACCGAAAAATTGGCCGAGCCGCTACGCAGCGCCCGACCATCCACCTGATAGGATTTCAAATGCATCAGATCGCGCGAGCGGCCCTTGCGCTTGATCTGCATGTTGCGCGCCGCGGCTATGGCCTCTATGGCCGGGCTGAGGCCGCGCTCCTCCCCATCGAGATAGATGCGCACGCGCACGCCGCGCATGGCGGCGCCGCCCAGCGCCGAGATCACCGCGCGATCGGTGAGGACATAGGCGGCCATGTCGATGGATTTTTTGGCGCCGCCGATGAGGCGCAGATCGAGATCCTCGAAGCCGGGGCGCGGTCCGTAGAAAACGCGCACGCCGACGGCGAGCGGCTCCTGCGACAGCAGGCCGCCGGGCTGCGGCGGAACCGAGAAGGTCGCCGCCGCGGCCAGCAAGAGCCGCTTCATCTCATCCGCCCCGCCGAAGGCATCGTCCGCTCACGCTTTGCCGTGATGGAGCGCGCCGGCGTTGGCGTCGAGCGGCCAGCGCGGGCGGGCGGCGAAGGTGAGATCATCCGTCATGCCGCGCGCAAAACGCTCGAGCCCGGCCCAGGCCACCACCGCGCCATTGTCGGAGCAGAGGCCCGGCGGCGGCGAGACGAAGCGCAGCCCCGTCTCGGCGCACAGACGCGTGAGCGCGCGGCGGATCGCGCCATTGGCGCCGACGCCGCCGCCAATGACGAGGCCATTGGGCTGGCCGCCGCTCTGCGTAAAGATGCGCAGGCCGGAACGGACGCGATCGACCAGCACATCGACGATCGCCGCCTGAAAGGAGGCCGCGAGATCGGCGACGTCGCGCTCGGTTGGCGTTCCGATCCGGGCGATCTCCTGGCGCACCGCGGTCTTGAGGCCGGAGAGCGAGAAATCCGCCCCCTCACGGCCGAACATGGGACGCGGAAAATCGAAACGGGCGGGATCGCCCTCTTCCGCCAAGCGCTCGATATGCGGGCCGCCGGGATAGGGAAGGCCGAGCATTTTGGCGACCTTGTCGAAGGCCTCGCCGGCTGCGTCATCGACCGTCGAGCCGAGCCGCTTATAATCGCCGACGCCCATTACGGCGACGAGCTGCGTATGCCCGCCCGAGACCAGCAGAGCGAGATAGGGAAAGTCCAGCCGCTCGGTCAGGCGGCCGGTGAGCGCATGGGCCTCGAGGTGATTGACGGCGATGAAGGGCTTGTCGGCGGCCAGCGCCAGCGCCTTGGCCGCGGTGAGACCGACGAGAATTCCGCCGATGAGCCCCGGCCCGGCCGAGGCCGCTATGGCGTCGACGCCGGCGATATCGGTTCCCGCCGTGTCGAGCGCGCGGACGATCAGCCGTTCCAGCACATCGATATGGGCGCGCGCCGCGATCTCCGGCACCACGCCGCCATAGGCCGCATGCTGGGCGATCTGGCTCATCACCTCATTGGAGAGAATGTCGCCGCCATCGCCGCCGATGCGCGAGGCCACGACGGCGACCGCCGTCTCGTCACAGGTGGTTTCAATGCCGAGAACGCGCATGGACGGGTCCTTGAGCGCCGACGGACGAATCGCCCTGCCGGCGGGAGCGAAAACTGGCGCCAACCTATAGGCGCGCGGCCCGGCAAAGCAAATCGTCGATCTATTTCTTGAAAAACGCGTCGGCGGCGGCGAGCGAGGCCGCCTTGGCGGCGCGCGCCTGCTCGAGCCGCGCGATCTCGGCGCGCAGCAGCGCGATGCGCTCGTCGAATTCGGCGACCGAGAGCGCGTCCAACGGCTGGCCGATCTCATGCGAGACGGTCTTGCCGCCGCCCGCTCCGGCGCGCGGACGCTCATCCTGGTCGTCGATCATGGCGTGGTTCCCGAAGCTTTCCTCGCGGAATTGCATTAGACCAGAAAAGCGCGCCGCTCGCCATGCATCGGGACGCGCGTCCCTTTTCTGCGCAGGCGAGGCCGCTGTTCACGGAATATTCGTCTCGGCCGACCTATTTTGTGACAAGGACCGGCCATTCGCCGGCCAATCCCGACGCCGCCGGTTGCGAGCGTGAGCTCGAATATGCGAAACCTTCGTGGAAAGCTCTCGGCGGTCCGGTTCTTGTATGTTGCGCCGCAGCGTGGCGCCCGGAAAATGATGCTATGACCAAATGGGTCTATAATTTCGGCGGCGGCGCGGCCGAAGGCGCGGCCGCGATGAAGAACCTGCTCGGCGGCAAGGGAGCCAATCTCGCCGAAATGGCCGGGCTCGGCCTGCCGGTTCCCCCGGGCTTCACCATAACCACCGAGGTTTGCTCGCATTTCTATGCGAATGGCAAGACCTATCCGGCCGAGCTCGGCGCTCAGATCGACGCGGCGCTGGAGCGTCTCGGCAAGCTCGCCGGCCATAGTTTCGGCGAGTCGAAATGGCCGCTGCTGGTCTCGGTGCGCTCCGGCGCCCGCGCCTCAATGCCCGGCATGATGGATACGGTGCTGAACCTCGGCCTCAACGACAAAACCGTCGGAGCGCTGGCGGTGATCGCCGGCAATGAGCGTTTCGCCTATGATTCCTACCGTCGCTTCATCGAAATGTACGCGACAGTGGTGCTCGGCCTCGAGCATCACGAGTTCGAGGACGCGCTCGAGCATTATAAGGAGAAGAAGAGCCTCTCGCTCGACACGGATCTCTCGGCCGATGATTGGCGCTTTGTCGTCGACACATTCAAGACGATTGTCGAGAAAGCGACTGCCCGCCCCTTTCCACAGGAGCCGCGCGAGCAATTATGGGGCGCGATCAGCGCCGTTTTCTCCTCCTGGATGAATCATCGCGCCGTCATCTACCGGCAGCTGCACAATATTCCCGAGGATTGGGGCACGGCCGTCAATGTGCAGGCCATGGTCTTCGGCAATATGGACGATAATTCCGCGACCGGCGTCGCCTTCACCCGCAACCCCTCGACCGGCGTCCGCGAGCTCTATGGCGAGTTCCTCATCAACGCCCAGGGCGAGGATGTCGTCGCCGGCATTCGCACGCCGCAATCGATCACCGAGGCCGCGCGCCGCGCCGGCGGCTCCAGCCGCCCCTCCATGGAGGCGGCGCTGCCGGATGTGTTCGAGGAGTTCCGCCACGTCTCGGCGCTGCTCGAGAAGCATTATCGCGACATGCAGGACATGGAGTTCACCGTCGAGCGCGGGAAGCTCTGGATGCTGCAGACGCGCACCGGCAAGCGCACCGCGCCGGCCGCGCTGAAGATCGCCGTGGACATGGCCAATGAGGGGCTCATCACGCGCGACGAGGCGATATTGCGCATCGATCCTCTGTCGCTCGACCAATTGCTGCATCCGACCATCGACCCGGATGTGAAGCCGACGATTTTGGCCAGCGGTCTGCCCGCCTCCCCCGGCGCCGCCGTCGGCGAGATCGTCTTCGACGCCGAGGAGGCCGAGGAACTCTCCGCGCAGGGCCGCAAGATCATTCTGGTGCGCGTCGAGACGAGCCCGGAGGACATTGGCGGGATGCACGCCGCCGAGGGCATTTTGACGACGCGCGGCGGCATGACCTCGCACGCCGCCGTGGTGGCGCGCGGCATGGGCAAGCCCTGCGTCTCCGGCGTCGGCGCGATCCGCGTCAATTACGAGGATCAGAGCTTTTCGGTCGCCGGGCGGCGTTTTTCCAAGGGCGATCTCGTCACCATCGACGGCTCGGCCGGGCGCGTCATCGCCGGCGCGGTGAAGATGCGCCAGCCCGAGCTCACCGGCGAATTCGCCGTGCTGATGTCCTGGGCCGACCAGGCCCGCCGCATGCGCGTGCGCGCCAACGCCGAGACACCGGCGGATGCGCGCGCGGCGCGGCGCTTCGGCGCCGAGGGCGTCGGCCTGGCCCGCACCGAGCATATGTTCTTCGAGGACGACCGCATCGTCGCCGTGCGGGAGATGATCCTCGCCGATGATGTCGAGGGCCGCCGCGCCGCGCTCGCCAAGCTGCTGCCGATCCAGCGCGGCGATTTTCAGGAGCTGTTCGAGATCATGGCCGGCCTGCCGGTGACGATCCGCCTGCTGGACCCGCCGCTGCACGAGTTCCTGCCGCATACGGAATCCGAGATCGCCGAGGTGGCGCAGGCCATGGGCGCCGATCCGGCCAAGCTGCGCCAGCGCGCCAAGGAGCTCTCCGAGTTCAACCCGATGCTCGGCTTTCGCGGCGTGCGCCTCGCCATCGCCTTTCCCGAGATCGCCGAGATGCAGGCGCGCGCGATCTTCGAGGCGGCGATCGCCTCCGCCGCGCAGACCGGCGTTCCGGCGATGGTCGAGATCATGGTGCCTCTGGTCTTCTCCAAGGCGGAGCTCGATTTCGTCGCCGAGCGCATAAGGGCGATGGCCAAAGCGGTGGAGGACGAGACCGGCCTCTCGCCCAAATATCACATCGGCACGATGATCGAGCTGCCGCGCGCCTGCCTGCGCGCCGCAGAGATCGCCGAGACGGCGGAGTTCTTCTCCTTCGGCACCAATGACCTCACCCAGACGGCGCTCGGCGTCTCGCGCGACGACGCCGGCTCCTTCCTCGGCGCCTATACGCAAAAGGGCATATTGGCGACAGATCCTTTCGTGACCATCGATCAGCAGGGCGTCGGCGAGCTGGTGCGCATCGCGGCCGAGCGCGCCCGCGCCATCCGCCCTTCGATCAAGCTCGGCATTTGCGGCGAGCATGGCGGCGATCCGGCCTCCATCTCCTTCTTCGAGAGCGTCGGCCTCGATTACGTGTCCTGCTCGCCCTATCGCGTGCCGATCGCGCGGCTCGCCGCGGCGCAGGCGGCGCTGGGCAAAGAGGCCGCAGCCGGGACGATGTGAGCTGCGTCGACGATTTTCAAGCGCGCGAGTCGAACGGGGAGCGCAGCCCCGTTCGCTCGAAATTCGCCCGTCAAGGCCGCGGAACGGACGAGCCCGCGACCGTCGATCGCGAAGAACGGCGCGCTTCGAGAACGGCAAGCCGTTTTTCGACCCCTCTTATCGCCTTGACGACGCCGCCGAACGTCGCCGCATGTTCGGACGACTGGTTTTCATGGGTGGAAATCGTGTCGATCGCGCGGCGCAACGCCGACACCTCGGTGCGCAACTTCTCGAACGCCGCCGCATCGATCGACGCGGACCCATGCACGTCGCTGCGCTCGTAGCCGACCGAGCCCGTCACCTCATCCTTTGCGAGAGCTTTATCTGCGATTTCCGCTGGGGGCTGCCAAACGAGAGGCTCGGCGCTCGCCGCCGCCCCGAGCGCGATAGGCTTTCGAGATTGCGGCGCGCCGACTCCTTGTTGCAACCCGAGGACGCCCCAAACGGCCACAAGGCCAAGCGTGGTGAAGAATCGCCACATAGGTCCCTCCTAGGAAAGTAAACATTGTAAAAACTCAATGAACGCAGGCTCGCGCGCGTTGATTAACGGTCCCCTAATAATTTGACGATCCAGTCGCCGCTTCCGATAATCCATAGAACGAATACAGAACCAACGCCGCGCCCGCGTTCCGCCTCCCCTCACCTGCCTGCGCCGCGCCACGCTGGACTTCGCCGCACGCCGCCCGCACATTGCGCCCATGCGTCAATCGCTCCATCACTTTCATGTCGAGACCCGCGGCAAGGGCTTTTACGACATCACCCGCGTCATCTCCGCCTGGGCGCGCGGCGAGGGGCTGACGACCGGCCTGCTGACGCTGTTCTGCCGGCACACATCGGCCTCGCTCACCATTCAGGAAAACGCCGATCCGGCCGTGCTGCGCGATCTCGAACGCGCCTTCGCGGGCCTCGCGCCCGAGGGCGATGGTCTCTATGAGCACGACACCGAAGGCCCGGACGATATGCCCGCTCACATCCGCACGGCGCTGACGCAGACGCAGCTCTCCATTCCATTGTCGCGCGGCGCATTGGTTCTGGGGACATGGCAGGCGATCTATCTCTTCGAGCATCGCCGTGGCGCGCAGACGCGTGAGCTGGTGGCGCATCTTCTCGGCGAATGATCCAAAGCGGGACATGCGAAGAGCGCCGCCTTAACCGACCCGCAAGCCTAATGCGCGATAAGTTTTCCCCGTAAGCTTTTCTGCGTTTGCGTGTGGCGTTTCGGCCACGCTTCGCGAGTCGAGACGGGGCGTCAGCGTATGGGTCGTCGGTCGGGAGTGAGCTGGGCCATGGGCGTCATCGCGCCCTGGTGGCTGGGCGCTGGCCTGTTGGTGTCCTTCACCGCGGCCGCCGGCCAGGACCCTTCGCAAGGCTGGAACATAGCGCCGCATCTGGCGCGCATGCAGACGGCGCGCCTCGCCATCGGCTCGCAGGAGGATATTCACGCGCAGCCGGACGAGCGCGAGCCTCATGACGCGCTGAAGCCCCACGCCGAGGCTTTCCCCGAGGTGGACCGCACCAAGAAGGGCGATCCCGTCATCGCCATGCGCCCCTCCTTCGACACGCGGCGCAATGACGGCGAGACGGTGGAGGTTTCGCTCGGCGCCGATGGCGAAACGACGACCATCTCCCTCGCCGGCCCGGAAGCGTCCGACCTCCCCGCCGATTCCGGCGGCGCGCCGACGACGCAGCGCGGCAATGGCCAGGCCTCGCCCCTGCAGCGCGGCTCGGCGACGACGCAGCGCATCTCCGAGGCGATGCGCGAGCGCGCCGCCCATGGCGCCACGCCGCAGGTCGCGCGCGCCGCGGCGCTCGCCTCCTCCACGCCGGCGCAGCCGGATGCGGTGCCGATCGCCGTCGCCTCCTTCGCCCCCTCGCGCGCGCTGAAGGACATGAAGGCGCCGCCCGATTACGCCTCGCTGATCGACCCGGACAAGCTGGCGCGCGAGAAGCGCTGCCTCGCCGAGGCGGTCTATTTCGAATCGCGCAGCGAGCCGGAGACGGGTCAGGCGGCGGTGGCGCAAGTGGTGCTGAACCGCGTGTCCTCGGGACTCTATCCGACCAGCGTCTGCGGCGTCGTCTATCAGAACCGCAGCCATTACAAGGCCTGCCAATTCTCCTTCGCCTGCGAAGGCCGCAAGCTGCGCGTCACCGAGCCCGATTCCTGGGCTACGGCGCAGCGCGTCGCCGACGAGGTGATGAACGGCCACACCTATATTTCGGATGTGGGCCGCTCGACGCATTACCATGCGAATTACGTGAAGCCGCGCTGGGCCAAGCAGCTGAAGAAGATGGATAAGATCGGCAATCATATCTTCTATCGGCTGCGGCCGGGGCAGACGTGAGACAAAGAAAGGCGCCGAGCTCGAAATAGGCGGCCTCGCAATTCAATCCCGCGAGGACGCCCATTCTCGTCCCGCCGCGTCATCCACCAGCGCGCGCACCAGCGTTTCGGACAGCCATTGCTGATACCGATCCGGCGTCCAGCCGCCCTCATGCACGAGCATTCGATAGATCTCGCGACTGGTGTACATCCAGAGAATGCGCCGCGCCTCGTCCAATCGGAGCCCCTCCCGCTGCTTCGCTTTCGCGAAGAGGTGATCGACGCGCTTTTCCTGCATCTCGAATCGGGTCGTCTCGAATTCTTGCTCCATCTTGCGAAGCGCGGGTGAAAAAGCCGAAACGCCGCGAAAGAGACCGAGCTCGGCGCTTTCGCTCTCGTAAATGGCGCGCGCCACATGCGCCGTCAGCGCGATCAAACTGACAGGGTCGGTCACTCCTTCGAGCAGGGCGAGCGCGTCCTGAAATTTCTGCCCGAAAAGGGACGCGCGCATGAGGGCGCGAAGAATGCCCTCCTTGGATTTGAACAGCGCATAAACGGTCGCCGCGGCGACGCCCGCTGTTTCGGCGATCCGGGCGATCGTCACCCCGTCTATGCCCTGATTCGTGAACAGCTCCTTCGCAGCGTCGAGAACGCGAGTCTTCGTCGCCTCGGCGGATCGGCTCCGAAGCGCTGATGCATATCGCCGCTTGCCACTCGCCGCCATTTTAGATACATCTCACTATATTCAATATGTGTAACTCCAAGAGATCGCCCATGACGTTCCAAGCCTATCTCGACAACATCAAAGCGAAGACGGGCAAGGACGCCGACGACTTCAGGAAGCTCGCCGAGGAGAAGGGCTTCACGCGACGAGGAACGCTCGAGAAAGGCGTCAAGGCCGGCGAGGTCGTCAAGTGGCTCAAAGAGGATTTCGGGCTCGGTCACGGCCACGCCATGGCAATTTACGCTGTGCTCAAGGGCGGGAAACCACAGCTCCCCGAATAGCGGCGCATATCGAAAGCAACGACTCTGCGAGCCTCGAAGGAAGGAAGGCGCATATGACACGATCGGACACGGCCGCGACTGGAAACTGGATGCGATGGACCGGCTATGGCCTCACCGGACTGGTGGGCCTGTTCATGCTGATGGACGTGGCCATGAAGCTCGCGCAGCTTCCCATCGTGTTGGAAACGACGGCGCAGCTCGGCTGGCCGACGGCGACCGTCGTCCCGCTCGGGCTCGTCTTGCTGATAAGCACAGCGTTATACGCGATGCCGAGAACCTCCATTCTCGGGGCCATATTGCTCACCGCATATCTCGGCGGCGCCGTCGCGACACATATGCGTATCGGCAGCCCGCTTTTCAGCCACACGCTGTTCGGCGTCTATGTGGGCATAGCGCTCTGGGGCGCTCTCTATTTGAGGAGCGATCGCCTACGGAGCTTGATCCCCATCAGCCGATAGAGGCAAGAAAATGCGAGCCTGAAGGCTCGCGCTCGCTTCACAGTTTCAAGAACGCCCAGCGAAACTCGCCCGCAGATCCGCCATGCGAATAATCATCGCGCGGCGCGGATCATAGGGCAGCTCGCAAAACCCCCATCGCGCGTAGAAGCTCCGCGCCTTGTCGTCGAGCGGATGCGTGACGAGGCCGGCGCCGCCGATGATCTCGGAAACGCGCAAGGCTGTCTCGAAAGCAAAGAAGAGAAGGTCGGCGGCGTATCCCCTTCCCTGACAAGCTTTGTCCACAGCGAGCGGTCCGAGCAGTAGGACGGGCACGGGGTCGGGGCGATTGCGTTGCTGCGGCTTCGGCAGATAGGCGCGCTCGATCTGCGCCGCGCTCATCGCCACATAGGCGACAATGAGGCCCGTGTCGCCGGCCGTCATCACATTGACGCGCGACACATCATTGAGGTGGTTGATCCACGCGCGGCGGCGAAACCAGTCATTGAGCGACGCTCGCCCGCAATCGAACTGGCTGCGGTCGTCGCTTTCCCGGAGCGGCCGCGGCGGCGACGGCGCCGCGATCGTCATTTTTTCCAAGAGGGCGTTCGGCGCGCCAATGCTGAAAGCGCAGCTATCGGCTCGGCGGGACGTTCGAGCCACGCCTCGAACGCCTCCCAATCTTTCGCGGGTATGGCGACGACGCCACGCTCGAGCACTTCGGCCTCCGCCGCCTCCACGGCTTTGCGACGCATGAATTCGCTCAACGTCGTGCGCGACTGAGCCGCCGCCTCCTCGAGCAGCGCGCGCTCATCGGGCGAGACCCGGACGCTCAGGACGGAGGTTGCGGTGGATTGCTCTTTCATGCGTATGACAATAGCATACAGACTCGAAATTTCAATTCGAGGGGAGCGGGACGACGGTTCCGCCGCGACGATGTCGGAACAAGAACCACCGACGATTCGAGAGCGGATATTCGCCTGGAACGGCTGGCTGGAGACATTCGAGTCTCTGGTGGATCTGTTCGGTTGGTTCAACGTCTTCAAATAAAGCGGCGAGCCGCCGCCCCCTCAATACAACCGCGCTCCATTCGGCACGGCCCGCTCCGGCGCGACCAGCACCACATCGCCATTTTCGTCCGGAAAGCCGAGCGTCAGCACCTCGGACATGAATTTGCCGATCTGCCGCGGCGGGAAATTCACCACCGCCGCCACCTGACGCCCGACCAGCGTCGAAACATCGTAATGCGCCGTGATCTGCGCGCTGGAGCGCTTCACGCCGAGGCCAGGGCCGAAATCGATCTCGAGCTTATAGGCGGGCTTGCGCGCCTCGGGAAAGGCATGGGCGGCGACGATCGTGCCGATGCGAATGTCGACGGCCAAAAAATGCGTGAAATCGATCCGTTCGGCCGCAGGCGCGGCGAGGTCGGAGCTCATGCGTAAAAATCCGTGGCGCGGCTGCGCGCCGCTTTTCGTCGAGAAGCCGCACGAGGCGGCCTCTCGACAAAGAATACTCGCCGCCGGCCCACGCTCGCGGCGGGCCGGCGCCGTCTCAGTGCGCGGCCCAGTCGTCGCGCGTCGGCAGCACGTCACGCTGCGTCTTCATCTCGACCCAGGCGAAGGCTCCGTCCGGATCAGCGACGGCGATGCTGTTCTCGATGATGAGCTTGTCACACAGCATCACGCAGATGGCGTCGATCGGCGCGCTGGTGTCGTTCTCCTCGGTCATGCGATCGATGGAGATCTCGCCCTCTTCCTCGCCCTCGACGAGGTGCATGATGAACACCTCCTCGTGCCCGGCGACGCCATGCGCGTTGACCCTGAAAGTTTCGCCACGATATTGGAATTCGCGGATCATGCGTTCCCTTCCCCCAGTTCCCACGGCGCGAGCGCCGCCAATCGACAAAGTCCGCCGCGCGCAAGAGATTTCCGTCCTCGGGCGCGCGGAACGGCGGCTGGCCGCCATTGGGGAAATTGCTATAGCGCAACCGAGGCGCTTCGAAAACCTCGCGCGCGAGCGGATCAGCGCGGCATTTCGCTCGCGGGACCGGCGGGCGGCGCCACGCATATGGGCGCGCCGCGTCGCGAAACTTTCGCTATGATCGGCAAAGAGTGATTTCCGGCCGGACAGGCTCCGGCGCGCCTGCGGGCGCCTTTTACGAAAAAATGTCGCTCGGGGCGCTTCCGCTCCGGGCCGCCGTCTAGCGATCGGGCCGAAAGAATGATGCGACGTCTCATCCTGCTGCGCCACGCCAAAGCCGACGCCCATTCCGCGGGAGGCGACCGCCAGCGCCCGCTGACGAAGCGCGGCGAGGAGGACGCCCGCTCCGTCGGCCGCTATCTGGCCGAGGCCGGGCTGGCGCCGGATCTCGCCGTCGCCTCCGACGCGCGTCGGGCCAAGCGGACGCTGGATCTGACGCTCGAGGCCTTCCCCAAGGAGGTCGAGCGCCGGCTGGACGACGAATTCTATCTCGCGACGCCCGATCGGCTGCTGGACGCCGTGCGTCAGACGCCGGCCGAAATCTCCACCCTGCTCGCCATCGGGCACAATCCCGGCTTCGCCGAGCTCGCCTCCGCCCTCGCCTCCGACGGCGAGCCCGAGGCGCTCACCCGCATGCGCTCCAAATATCCGACCGCGGCGCTGGCTGTGCTGGATTTCGACGCCGAGGATTGGGCGATGGTCGGCGAAGGCGCCGGCCATCTCGAGCGTTTCGTGACGCCTGGCGATCTGCGCGGCGGCGTCGCCGACGAGCCGGACTGAGGGGTGCGGACGCATTGTTGCATTCGGTCACCTTTGTTCATTGATGTGAGGCCCGATATGGTCGGCTGGCTCGAATGGGTTCAGAAGATCGAGGCAAGGGTGCGCGTGCATTTCATGTACGAGCGCACCGTCTGGTTTACGCCCCGAGACGGGAGTTCCGAACAGGAGTTGCTGATCTCGTCTTGCAAAGGAAAGGAATTCGATTGGAATAAAACGCTGTGCCATTGGCAGTCCGTTCTCGAAACGCGCTCCGAAGAGCAGAAAGCGGAGCTGCTGACGACACTTGCTCTCAACCGGAAGGAGCAAGAAAAAGATTTACGCCCCTATTTGGATGCCGAGTTCGGAGATAAATTTCGTTCGCACAACACGCCTGACGATGGATGTCACTATGTGGTCGTCATAGAAGATGGCGTGATCGGACTCGAGGCGTCGAGTTACTTCAAGGGCGAAACGATACAGGTTTTCGTGCCGGCGATCGATGAGCTGGCCATGTCTGAAAAGCCTCTTTGCATCACGAAAAGTCATTCTTTCGCTAATTCTGAGCTTGCGCGCCTGATGCGATCCATTGGGAGGCCGATCCCTATCGACGAGCCCCCGGCCTGATAGGGCGGAGGCGCGAAGCCCGAGGAAGGGCGGATATCGGGCCGAAGTCGACGACGAGTCCGAGGAACTGCGCTTCGATCGACTACCCAAAGTCTCGGCCAGGAGCTAGATGAGGCTGTCCTCTCCCATCCAGCCGAAGCCGCCACCTTGTCGCAGATTTCCGATCTTCTCTTCGACACCACCGTCGCCGCCGCCAGCCTCAAGGATTTTCTGGCGGGCGGGCGCTTGCGGCTCGGTGTCACCGGCCTGTCGCGCTCCGGCAAGACGGTGTTCATCACCTCGCTGGTGCATCATCTAACGCGCGCTGTCGCCGCGCATGGCCGCAAGAATCAGCTTCCCGTCTTCCGCGTCGCCGCCGAGAATCGCTTGCGCAGCGCCCATCTCGATCCGCAGCCGGACGACGCCGTGCCGCGCTTCTCCTATGAGGAGCATCTTTCCGCGCTGACCGGCGCCGATCGCCATTGGCCGCAATCGACTCGGCGCATCTCCGAGCTGCGCGTCACGCTGGAATATGACCGCAAATCCGCCGGGCTGCTGTCGAGCTTCCGGCCCGGTCCGGCGCGGCTGGACATAGACATCGTCGATTATCCCGGCGAATGGCTGCTCGACCTGCCGCTCCTGGAAAAATCCTATGCGCAATGGTCGCGCGAGACGCTGGAGGCCGCCTCGGCCGCGGCGCGCGCGACCATCGCCGCCGATTGGCGCGGCGCGACGGCGGGCGTCGAGCCGCAGGAGCCCGCCTCCGAGGATGTGGCGCGCAAGCTCGCGGCGCTATTCACCAATTATCTGCGCGCCGCCAAGACGGAGCGCTTCGCCCTCTCCACCTTGCCGCCGGGGCGCTTTCTGATGCCGGGCGAGCTCGAGGGCTCGCCGGCGCTGACCTTCGCGCCGCTGCCGGTGGAGGAAGGCTCGGCGCCTCCGTCCGGGAGCCTCGCGGCGATGATGGAGCGCCGCTACGAGGCCTATAAGACCCATGTGGTGCGGCCCTTCTTCCGCGATCATTTCGCCCGGCTCGATCGGCAGATCGTGCTGGTGGACGCGCTCGCGGCGCTGAACTCCGGCCCCGCCGCCGTGCGCGATCTGGAGACCGCGCTCGCCGATGTGCTGACCGCCTTTCGCACCGGCCGCTCCAATCTGCTCTCGACGATCTTCCGCCCGAAGATCGACCGCATCCTCTTCGCGGCCACCAAGGCCGATCATCTCCACCATACGAGCCATGATCGGCTCGAGGCCGTGCTGCGGCATCTCACCTCGCGCGCGATCGAGCGGGCCGAGGGCGTCGGCGCGACCATAGACGTGATCGCGCTCGCCGCCGTGCGCGCGACGCGCGAGGCCATCGTCAAGCATGACGGGGAATCGCTCGCCGCCATCGTCGGCACGCCGATCGAGGGCGAGCGCATCGGCGACGACGTTTTCGACGGCGTGGCGGAGGGCGCGATCTTCCCCGGCGAATTGCCGGCCGATCCGCGCCATGTCTTCCGCGGCGACGCTCTGGCGCTGGCCGAGGAGGACGCCGATTTCCGCTTTTTGAAGTTCCGCCCGCCGATCGCCTCCCTCGGCCGCGACAAGGAGCCTTTGCCCTTGCCGCATATTCGGCTGGATCGGGCGATGGAGTTTTTGTTCGGGGATAGGGTGGGGTGAGGTAGCCGCGTCTCATTTACAGAAAAATTGGAGCATGACGATGCTTCGCGCGTTCATCATGATTTTTATCGTCTCGATTTTTGTCCGAGAGGTCCGAGCCGAAGAGTTCGGATGCGAACTCGTTTGGCGAGGCTATCCTTTCACCGTCGTTCGAAATGGCGACGGAAACGAGATCGCCTATACAATGTCGAGCGCCAACTCTCGCTGGGAATTGCAGCCTTTCGGCTATCATACGACGGCGGTGATCGAATGCGCGCATTGCGAGGCGGGAGCGGTCATTCGCGCGCACGTCTGGTTGACGGGGATCAAAAAGCGTTTGGATGACCAATCCGTATCGCGAGACATCGTCGACCCTGCCTTTATTCCTTGGTTCTTGACCTCCTACGCGCGCGCGAGACCGATAGGCAAGGCGCATTCGGTGCGCTTCTCGAATTTTGTCGGATGGCGACGCCACTTCGAAGCTTTACAGGAAGACGGACGCAGGAGCCACGACATTGTCGTGGCGCTGGCGAGCGACGATTGTGGTTCGATCTCCATTCGGCTGGAGACTTCGCCATCGGAAGCCGATCGCTCCATCGCCGACGCCGTCGACGAGTTGCTAGAGGCCATCCAGATCACATCGCGCGTAACGACAGCCCGCAGGGAGACGCGAGACTCCTCCTCGCCAGAGATGGATTTCGGGCAATTTCGACAATGGGTTGCTCGGAATGAGGGCGTGGGGTCGACGCAAAGGTGAGGCCGCCGCCCTGACGAGAGTTGACGCGCGATCAAGGAGCCGTGTTCTGCCTAAGCCATTGGTCGATCGCATCGAAACGAAAGGCGCCGGCTTCGTAGAGACGAGACAGAAAAACCCAAGTCTGATCGGCGTCAGCGGTCAGCCGAATGCCATTTATCGCCAGGAACGTGAACATGACGGCAAAGGCGGTGCGCTTATTGCCGTCCACGAAGGCATGATTTTGCGATAGGCTTTCCCACAGCGCCGCCGCCTGAGCGATCAAGTCCGAATAATATCCCGACTGCGGTCGGAACAGCGCCGCCTCGAGCTGCCCGAGGTCGCGAACGCCATGCGCGCCGCCAAATCGCTCTATCTGGTGATAGTGGATCGCCAGCACCTCGACCACGGTCGGAAAATCTGTCACTTGGCCAGCTTCTCATAAAGCGATCCGAAACGCTCGAGACTGGACTCATAGGCGGACATGACATGCGCTCGCGGCCGCGCCTTGTCATGCTTTTCGACATAGGCGCCGAGCGCCTCCTCGACGATCGACTGAAGCTGCCGCCCCTCTTCCTTGGCGATCTTTCGGATCGCCGCCAACATGTCGCGATCCACCTGCGTGGCAAATTTCTCCCGAACGACGGCCATAGCGCTCTCCCTCGAAAGCGAATATCGGCCCGTGTCAAGAAACGTCAAGATAAATCAAGAACTGAAGCCGACACGAAAAAGGCGGGGTCTCCCCCGCCTCTATTCGCTACTCGCTATTCGCCTCGCCTCACCGCGCCAAAATCGCCAGCAGCAGCAGCGCCACGATGTTGGTGATCTTGATCGCCGGATTCACGGCCGGGCCGGCGGTATCCTTATAGGGGTCGCCGACCGTGTCGCCGGTCACCGAGGCTTTGTGCGCGTCGCCGCCCTTGTAATGGGTGACGCCGTCCTTATCGACAAAGCCGTCTTCGAAGCTCTTCTTGGCGTTGTCCCAGGCGCCGCCGCCGGAGGTCATCGACACGGCGACGAAGAGGCCGTTGACGATGACGCCGAGCAGCGCCGCGCCCAGCGCCGCAAAGCCATTGGCCTTGGAGCCGGAGATGATGGTCACGCCGAAATAGACGACGATCGGCGCCAGCACCGGCAGCAGCGAAGGGATGATCATCTCCTTGATCGCCGCCTGCGTCAGCAGATCTACCGCGCGGCCATAGTCGGGCCGCTGCGAGCCGTCCATTATGCCGGGCTTCTCCTTGAACTGCCGGCGCACCTCCTCCACCACGGAGCCCGCCGCGCGGCCGACCGCCGTCATGGCGATGCCGCCGAAGAGATAGGGGATGAGGCCGCCGAGGATGAGGCCGGCGACGACATAAGGATTGGCGAGATCGAAATCGACCTTGCCGATATCCTTGAAGTAAGGAACGCCAGTCTCGGTGAAATGCCGCAGATCATTGGAATAGGCGGCGAACAGCACCAGAGCGCCGAGGCCCGCCGAGCCGATGGCGTAGCCCTTGGTGACGGCCTTGGTGGTGTTGCCGACCGCGTCCAGCGCGTCGGTATTGTGGCGCACTTCCTTGGGCAGGCCGGCCATTTCCGCAATGCCGCCAGCGTTGTCAGTGACGGGGCCGAAGGCGTCGAGCGCAACGATGATGCCGGCGAGGCCGAGCATGGTCGTCACCGCAATGGCGACGCCATAGAGGCCGCCGGCCTGGAAGGCGAAGATGATGCCGAGCGCGATGACGATCGCCGGCGCCGCCGTCGCTTCCAGCGAGACGGCGAGGCCCTGAATGACATTCGTGCCATGGCCCGTCACCGAGGCCTGGGCGATCGACACCACGGGACGCTTGCCCGTGCCGGTGTAATATTCGGTGATGTAGACGATGAGGCCCGTCACCAGCAGGCCGATGAGGCCGGCGAAGAACAGGCCATAGCCATGGATCGCCTCGCCATTGGCCTTGCCGATCTCGCCCCAGCCGACCGTGAAGGTGGTGGCGAGGAAGAGGCCGCCGATCGACAGCACGCCGGCGGCGATGAGGCCCTTGTAGAGAGCGCCCATGATCGTGTCCGGCACGCCGATCTTCTCGAACAGCGGGCTGGCGATCTTGCCGAGCTCGGAATCATCGGCGCCGAGCTTCACGAAATAGGTGCCGGCGATGGAGGTGACGATGGAAAGGCCGCCGATCGCCAGCGGATAGACCATGGCCGAATAGAGTCCCGCCTGTCCGGCGAAGAAGATCGACGCCAGCACCATGGTCGCGACAATGGTTACGACATAGGTCTCGAAGAGATCGGCCGCCATGCCGGCGCAATCGCCGACATTGTCGCCGACATTGTCGGCGATGGTGGCGGGATTGCGCGGATCATCCTCCGGAATGCCGACCTCGACCTTGCCGACAAGATCGGCGCCGACATCGGCGCCCTTGGTGAAGATGCCGCCGCCCAGACGCGCGAAGATGGAGATCAGCGAGCCGCCGAAGCCGAGCGCGACCAGCGCATCCACGACGGTGCGGTCGGAAGGCGCATAGCCCGCGAAAACGGTGAGGATGAAGTAATAGATCGCGACGCCGAGCAGAGCGAGACCGGCGACCAGAAGGCCGGTGATCGCGCCCGCCTTGAAGGCGATGTCGAGGCCGCCGGCGAGCGAGATGGTCGCCGCCTGCGCGGTGCGGACATTGGCGCGCACGGAGACATTCATGCCGATGAAGCCGGCCGCGCCCGAGAGCAGCGCGCCGATGAGGAAGCCGAAGGCCACCGCCCAGCCGAGCAGAATGACGAGCAGCACGAAGATGACGCCGCCGACATAGCCGATCGTCGTATATTGGCGTTTCAGATAGGCCTGCGCGCCCTCCGCGACGGCGCCGGATATTTCCTGCATGCGCGCAGAGCCGGCGTCCGCCTTCTCGAGTTCTTGCCAAGTCTTGACGCCATAGGCGACAGACAATAGTCCGAAGACGATGCTGAGAAACAATACCATGACGATTGCGCCCTCTCCGTTCCTCGGCCGCGCGCGCTGATTTGTTCTCGTGGCCCGCGCTTGCGGCAGTTTTCGTCCCGGCGACAACGATATTCCGACCACAGTCGAATCGTACGGCTGCGGCGCCGGGGAATAGCGCGCCAGTCATGCCAGAAACGCCGGTTTTCGGCAATGGCGGCAAAGGTCGCGCGCCGCCGCGCGGTTAGAAGTGACTGAAGGATAGACGACTGAATTTTAAAATAGTTCCAGATGAATTGTAGAATTGTGGCGGCTCGGCGCCGGCTGTGACGACGCCGATCTCGACGAGAGCGACCCCCGCCTCCCCCGCCGCGAGCGCCAGTGCGCTGGCGGCGCCGGCGGAGGCGCAGCAGAGGATCTCGTAATCGTCCCCGCCCGTGACCGCGCGAGAGAGCAGCTCCGGCTCGAGCGCGATCGCCTCGCGCGCGGCAGCCGAGAGCGGAACCTTGGCGACCTCCACCTGCGCGCTCGCCCCGCTCGCACGAAGCAGCTTGGCGAGATCGCCAACGAGACCATCAGAAACGTCCATCGCGGCGCCCGCATGGTCCCGCAGCGCCGCAATCAGCGGCAGGCGCGGCTGCGGCAGACGATAGCGCTCGAGCAACGTCGCCCGCGCCCCATGCCCCAGCCGCGAGGCGAAAGCCTCGCCGCGCGCGACGCCGAGGCCGAGAGCCGCGTCGCCTATGGTTCCGGAAACGAAAATGCGATCCCCCGGCCGCGCGCCCGCACGCGAGACGAAGCGCGTCGCGCGGCCGAAGGCGGTGATGGAGATGGTCAGAGGTCCGGGCGTCGCCGTCGTGTCGCCGCCGAGCAGCGGACAGGCGAAGGCCCGCGCATCCTCGGCGAGGCCGGCGGCGAAGCTGCGCGCCCAGTCATTCGTCCAATCGGGCGGCAGCGCCAGAGTGAGCAGGAAGCCCACAGGCTCCGCCGCCTTGGCCGCGAGATCGGAGAGGTTTACGCGCAAAGCTTTCTTGGCGACGAGGCCGGGCGGATCGTCGGGGAAGAAATGCACGCCGGCGACCAGCGCATCGGTGGTGACGACGACCTCCCGCACCCCGCGCAGCGGCAGCAGAGCCGCGTCGTCGCGCAGGCCGAAGGCGCCCTCCCCCGCAAGCGGCGCGAAGATTTCGGCGATCAGCTCGTCCTCGCTGAAGCGGCGCTCTGTCATGCGGTCTCTCTCGGAAGCGAGCCTTTCCGTTCGCATCACCCTAGACGAACCAGTCCCCTCTGAGGTGGCCCCGGAGGGGCCGTCTCGAAGGATGGGCCGCCGCGCTTTCTGGAGCATCCTTCGAGGCTTTTTGCGTTCCGCAAAAAGCGCCTCAGGATGAGGGCGCGGGGTTTTGGATCGCACGCCTCACTTCTCGGCGAAATGCTCCGGCCGCGCCTGTCGCGCCAGACGATCCAGCACGGCGTTGATCATGCCGGACTCGGTCGCGCCGAAGAAGGCGCCGGCGACGTCCACATATTCCTTGATGACCACTTTGACAGGTATGTCGCGCCGAAACCCCAGCTCATAGCCGCCGGCGCGCAAAATCGCGCGCATCACCGATTCGATGCGCTGCAACGGCCAGCCGCCCTGCAGAGCGGAATCGAGCGCGCGGTCGATGGTCTCCTGATTGTCGAGCACGCCTTTCACGATATCGCGGAAGAACTGCAGCTCGGCCGGCTTATATTGCACGCCCTCGATCTCGCGGCCGATCCAATGCGACTCGAATTCGGCATAGATCTCGTTCAGTCCCTTGCCAGCGACCTCCATCTGATAGAGCGCCTGCACGATGGCGAGCCGCGCCGCCGATCTCTCCTCGACGCTCACGAGCGGCCCCCGAGCTTGCGCTTCAAGCGCACCAGAGCGAGCGCCGCCAGCGCGGCGTCGCCACCCTTGTCGGCCCCGCCCTGCTTGGGATCGGCGCGCACAGTCGCCTGCTCCTCATTGTCCACGGTCAGGACGCCATTGCCGAGCGGCAGGCGCCGCGAGACCGAGAGATCGGTGAGAGCGCGCGCGCTCTCATTGGCGACGATCTCGAAATGATAGGTGTCGCCGCGAATGACGCAGCCGAGCGCCACCACGCCCTCATATGGCGCGCCGGCGGCCTCCGCCGCGTCCAGCGCGATGGCCGCGCCGGCCGCCAGCTCGAGCGCGCCGGGGACGGTGATGGTGGTGACGTCGCAGCCGAGCTCTTCCAGCGCATGGACGGCGCCCTCGTGCAGAAGCTCGACGATATCTTCGTTGAAATGCGATTCGACGACGAGAATGCGCGCGCCTTCGACAGGCGCGAGATCATCGTCATCGGCGCGGTAAGACCCTGCCATTCACGACTCCATGGGCGGAGGGGCGCACCCCTCCCTCACCCTCCCCGCCATGCGGGAGAGGGATGCGGCGAGCGTCCCGCGAACTCTCTATGAAGTGCGCAACCTGCTCCCTCTCCCGCGAAGCGGGGGAGGGTTGGGGAGGGGGCGCGCGACGCTCTATGAAACGAAGCGGCGATGGATACACATTTTTTCGGGGAAAGCCTACAGCTCGCGAATGTCGGCGGACACATATTTGCGCCGATCGCTATCGGCTCGTAATCAATTATTTTTCGACCGACGAGGAGGACTGAATGTCTATCTCGAGTTCGTCTGAGACGGGAGCGCAGCACATCTCTTTGTCCGCTAAAGAGAGAGCCGACGACTCTGTCGAGTTGGCAATACGAGTGTTCGGTGAAGGTTTTTGTGCGCGCGGAGCGGCATTTTTCAGCGTCGCGGAGCTCAAAATTTTTGTGTCTGCGCTTCGCGATTTTCCATTGATCGGAGAGCCATTTATATCTGGAGGATATCTTGATGACGCTGGCGATAATATCGTTAACGAGAACTTCTATATTTCCGTGTCTCAATTAAAGACATCTGGACTTTTGGTTATGAATGTCAGAGCGTTTACACCACACCCTGAATATTGGAAAAAAGGACTAGGTTTTGGGGGGCGTTGCAGCTAATTTCTCTATTATGAAGATTTGAAGAAATTCACTGATGAGTTCGAGCGTCTCGTCGGAGAGGAATCCTCATACTTTAAATTCAGCAATTTCACGAACATTTGAAAATTACGGATCCACAGCATCATCCAGGTTAGAGCGCCGCTCGACGGTCTGTCCGACACGAAAAGACAACACCAATCGCCTCAATAGCTTGCGATGTCTCAGGATGGACAAGCCCAGCCAGGACGGCGTTTTGCAAGACGACGAAAACGCCGTCGTCGCGAGCCGAGCGATGACCCTACTTGCCCGCTTCCACCAGCCGGGCGGCGTATCTCGCCATCAGATCGACCTCGAGGTTGAGGCGGTCCCCTGCCCTGTAGCCGCCCCAGGTCGTCACCGCGAGCGTATGCGGGATGATGAGAACGGAGAATCGGTCGCCCTCCACCGCATTCACGGTGAGCGAGGTTCCGTCCAGCGCCACAGAGCCCTTCTCGGCGATGAAGCGGGCGTAGTCATGCGGCGTCTCGATAGAGAAGCGCGACATGCCGTCGAAATCATCGCGGGAGACAATCGTCGCCACCCCGTCCACATGGCCGGTGACGATATGGCCGCCCAATTCGTCGCCGATCTTCAGAGAGCGCTCGAGATTTATGCGGCGGCCGACGGCCCATTCGCCGGCCGTGGTGCGCGCCAATGTCTCGGCGGCGGCGTCCACCTCGAAGACCGTGCGCGCGCCCTCGCGGCGCAGGTCCACCGCCGTCAGGCAAGGGCCGGAGCAGGCGATGGAGGCCCCGAGGGCGATGCTCTCCAGCGGATAGGCGCAGGCGATGGCGATACGGCGCAATTCGCCGCGCGTCTCGACGAAGAGAATTTCGCCGACGTCGGTGACGAGGCCCGTGAACATTTCAGCCGATCCTCTCGTAGCGTGTCATGCGATCGACGCCGAGCATGGACGTATCGGCGAGACGATAGCGGCTCTCATCCTCGAGAATGGCGCGCGCCGTCGCGGTGAGCGCGAGCCGGCCCTGACGGCCCAGCGGCCTCAGCCCGGTATGAAGGACGACATCATCGGCAAGCGCGGCGACGAGCAGGCTCTCGGCGACGCGCGGGCCGCCCTCGCTGAAGACGCGCGTGATGCCGCGCCGCGCCAGCTCGCCCAGCGCCTCGCGCAGAGCGAGACGGCCGGCGGCGTCCACGCCGGCGCGTGTGACCTCGATTCCGGTAGCGGCGGCGAAATCCTGCGCCTCGGCCTCGGCGACGCCCTCCCCGACGATGACGAGAGTCGGCGTCTCGCGCGCTGTGGCGGCGAGGCGGGAGCTGCGCGACAGGCGCAGCCGCGCGTCCAGCACCACGCGCAGCGGCTTGAAGGCCTCGAGGCCGGGAAGGCGCACGGTGAGCAGCGGATCATCGACCGAGGCGGTGCCATAGCCGATCATGATCGCGCTGTGCAGCGCGCGCTCGATATGGGTGACGCTATCGGCGAGCGCGCCGGTAATGAAGAGGCGCGGGTCGTGCTCGGCCCCGGCGGCGTAGCCATCCGCCGTCTGAGCGAGCTTGAGAGTGACCATGGGCCGGCCCTGCGTCACCCGCAATATATGGCCGAGATGATCGGCGCGGGCCTGCGCGGCGCGCACGCCGGTCGTCACCTCCACGCCGGCCTCGCGCAGCCGGGCGTGGCCGCGGCCGGCGACGCGATCGTCCGGGTCCTCGAGCGCGGAGACGACGCGGGCGATTCCAGCGGCGATGATCGTGTCCACGCAAGGCGGTGTCGCGCCGTGATGGGAGCACGGCTCCAGCGTGGCGTAGAGCGTCGCCCCGCGCGCCGCCTCGCCGGCGGCGGCCACGGCGACCGCCTCGGCGTGCGGGCGCCCGCCCAGCGCCGTATAGCCGCGCGCGATGACGACGCCGTCCTTGACGATGATCGCGCCAACGGCGGGATTAGGCCCGGTGCGGCCGAGATTGCGCCGGCCGATCGCCAGCGCCGCCGCCATGAAGGCGTCGTCTATGATGGTCTGAGACTCGGATTGCGGCTTCGTCGCGGTCATCTCCCGCCCGGCGCGGTTTCGGGGCCCACCACCGTATCCGCGCGCTGCTCGCCCTCGCTATGCGACAATTCGTCGATCAGCGCATGGAAATCGCCGACCTCGCGAAAATCGCGATAAACGGAGGCGAAACGCACATAGGCCACGTCATCGAGCGTTTTGAGGCCCTGAATCACCAATTCGCCGATCTGCGTGCTCTCGATCTCCGTATCGCCGGAGCTCTCGAGCTGGCGCACGACGCCATTGACCATGCGCTCGACGCGCTCGGGATCGATGGGCCGCTTGCGCAGCGCGATTTCCAGCGAGCGCATCAGCTTGTCGCGATCGAACGGCACGCGGCGGCCCGATTTCTTCACCACGATCAGCTCGCGCAGCTGCACGCGCTCGAAAGTGGTGAAACGGCCGCCGCAGCCGGGACAGACGCGCCGACGCCGGATCGAGGACGAATCCTCGGCCGGCCGGGAGTCTTTCACCTGCGTGTCGGGCGAGCCGCAATAGGGACAGCGCATGGACTCACCTTACCGCCGATGCTGCTCCCTCTCCCCGTCGTGGGAAGAGGGACTCGGGGCGTAGTTCCCCAGCGGGAAAAGCCCCCGGCCCCTCATCCTCACCTTCTCCCCGCGAGCGGGGAGAAGGGACGGAAGGCGCCCTGCGATAACCCGATCAATAGATCGGGAACTTCGCCGTCAGCGCGTGGACCTTCTCCTTCACCGCGGCTTCGGTCGCGGCGTTATCCGCCTCGCCCTTGGCGGCGAGACCGTCCAGCACCTCGACGATATAGCCGCCGACGAGCTTGAACTCCGCCGTGCCGAAGCCGCGCGAGGTGGCGGCCGGCGAGCCGAGACGGATGCCGGAGGTGACGAAGGGCTTCTCGGGATCGAAGGGGATGCCGTTCTTGTTGCAGGTGATGTGCGAGCGGCCGAGAGCGGCTTCCGCGGCTTTGCCGGTCAGCTTCTTCGGACGCAGATCGACCAGCATCAGATGATTGTCGGTGCCGCCGGAGACGATGGCGAGGCCGGCGTCGACGAGCGTCTGGGCCAGCGTCTGGGCGTTGTCCTTGACCTGCTGCTGATAGGCCTTGAACTCGGGCTTCAGCGCCTCGCCGAAGGCGGCCGCCTTGCCGGCGATGACATGCATCAGCGGGCCGCCCTGCAGGCCCGGGAAGACCGCCGAATTGATCTTCTTGGCGATGTCCTCGTCATTGGTCAGCACCATGCCGCCGCGCGGGCCGCGCAGCGTCTTATGCGTGGTGGTGGTGACGATATGGGCGTGCGGGAAGGGCGACGGATGCAGGCCCGCCGCCACCAGACCGGCAAAATGCGCCATATCGACCATGAAATAGGCGCCGACGCTATCCGCGATCTTGCGGAAGGCCTCGAAGTCCCAAATGCGCGAATAGCCGGAGCCGCCCGCGATGATGATCTTCGGCTTGTGCTCGGCGGCGAGCGCGGCGACCTGCTCCATATCGATGCGCTGATCGTCCTTGCGCACCGTATAGGGAACCGGCTTGAACCATTTGCCGGAGAGATTGACCGGCGAGCCATGGGTCAGATGGCCGCCCGCGGCGAGGTCGAGGCCCATGAAGGTGTCGCCCGGCGTCGCAAGGGCGAGGAAGACCGACTGATTGGCCTGGCTGCCGGAATTGGGCTGCACATTGGCGAATCCGCAGCCGAACAGCTGCTTGGCGCGCTCGATCGCCAGATTCTCGGCGATGTCGACGAACTGGCAGCCGCCGTAATAGCGCTTGCCCGGATAGCCTTCGGCATATTTGTTGGTGAGGACGGAGCCCTGCGCTTCCAGAACCGCCTTGGACACGATGTTCTCGGAGGCGATGAGCTCGATCTCGTCGCGCTGACGGCCGAGCTCGAGGCCGATGGCCTTGGCGAGATCAGGATCCGAATCGGCGAGCGAGGCAGTGAAGAAAGCGGATTGGCTCATTTAGCATCCTCTATCGAGACAAGGCGCGGCAAGTGACGGCGGCTCCCGGCTCGCCCGCGCCTTCGGGCGGAGCCGTTCGCGGGAAGCGAGGTTTCGCTCGGGGTCGCCGGAAACGGCGATCCCGAAACGGCCTCGAGCTCCCGTTTTCAGCGCAAAACTCTTTCGGCCGATCGAAATCCGGCCGCAGAATGCGCGCTCGCGCATCGGTGTGAGGGTTCGCTTATCACGCTCTCGCAGGGACGAAAAGAGGCGCAACCGACGCGGGGACGGAGTTTGTCGCGGCGCCGGCCAATTCACTCCCGTTTCCGGCGCGTCGCGGGCGATCGAAGCGGCGCCGCGACTGTCATCGACCGGATATGTTGCCTCGCTAGCGTCCGCCCCGCCAATATTAGGGGGCTACAAAATGTTCCTGAAGCATTCGATCGGCGGCCTCGCGGCCCTCGCCTGCGCGGCGTCGGCTACTCCCGCCAGCTCAGAATCTCTGCGCGAATTTCACCATATTGTCGTCATCTACCAGGAAAATCACAGCTTCGACAATTTGTTCGGCCTGTGGGGCGCGGTGAATGGCGAGCCAGTGCAGGGCCTACCCTTCGCCGATCCGGCGCACACCAAGCAGGTCCGCGCCGATGGGACCACCGCCTATTCCTGCCTGCTGCAGAACGATGTGAATCTCGCCTCGCCGTCGCCGCTGGCGACGAGCTGCACGGATGCGACCGGCGCGACCACCTTCGTCAGCGCCTTCCAGAACAAGCCCTTCGAGATCGACAATTATATCGCCGCGGCCGACAAGACCTGTCCCGCGCCGGGCGTCTCCGCTGCGAACGGCGTGCTGAAGAATGCCGCCGGCGCCCTCACGGGCGGCTGCACGCGCGATCTCGTGCATCGCTATTACAGCGAGCAGTTCCAGATCAATGGCGGCAAGCAGAATCGCTATGTGACGGGCAGCGACGCCGCCGGCCTCTCCATGGGCTATTACGACACCACCAAGCTGCCGATCTATGCCGCGCTCCACAAGCATGGCGCGCCGCATTACGTCATCGCCGATCATTTCTTCCAATCGGCCTTCGGCGGCTCCTTCCTCAATCACCAATGGCTCGTCGCCGCGGCGACGCCGGTGTTCGCCAATGCGCTCAATGACGCGAGCGCGAACGACCTCCATTCCGTGGTTGACGCCAATGGCATGGCGGCGAGCACCACGCTCTATACGAATCTGCTCGGCTCCTCCGCCAAGGACGCGCAGCTGACCGCCTCCTGCAATCCGCCCTCGGGACGTCCGGCGACGCCGGAGAATGTCGCCTGTGGCGATTTCGCGATCAATACGATCCAGCCTTACTATCAGCCCTACGCGCCCGGAACGGCGGATGCGAAGCGCCTGCCGCCGCTGGAAAATGCGACGATCGGCGACCGTCTTTCCGCGCGCGGGATCGACTGGGCCTGGTATTCGGGCGGCTGGTCCAACGCCAATGGCGACATCGGCGCGCCCGGCTGGACCAATGGAAACGGGACCAGCTGCGCCGATCCGAACGCGATGGCGACGGCGACCTTTCCGAACTGCCCGGACAAGCTGTTCCAGTTCCACCATCAGCCGTTCAACTATTTCAAGGCCTATGCGCCGGGCGCGGCGGCGCGCCGCGATCATCTGCGCGACGAGGCGGAGTTCGTCCAGCTCGCCAAGACCGGCCGGCTCAAGCCCGTCAGCTTCGTGAAGCTGATCGGCGCGGAGAACGAGCATCCCGGCTACGCCAGCGAGGCGGATGGCAGCTCGCATCTCGTCGATCTGATCGCCTCCATCGTCAACGGCCCGGACGGGCGCGAGACGCTCATCATCGTCACCTATGACGAGTTCGGCGGCTCCTGGGACCATGTGCCGCCGCCGCCCTATCAGAGCGAGCATGTGGCCGAAAGAGAGCATCATCACGGCCACGACCATCACGCCGGCGGCGGCGCGCATGATCGCTGGGGTCCCGGCACGCGCATTCCGGCGCTGCTGATCTCCAAGCGCTTCGATCGCTCCGGGGTGGATCATGCGAATTACGACACGACCTCGATCCTGAAGCTGATCGAGGAGCGCTACCATCTCGCCCCGCTCGCCTCGCGCGATGCGGAGGTCCACAGCCTCGCGCGGGCGCTGGAAGCCGCCGAGCGCTGAGCGACGCGACCGCCAAGGAAACGGCCCCGCGCGAGTGGGGCCGTTTTCGTTGCGGGTCTCGCATTCGGTTCCGAAAGTCGCGTCGAACTTTTCAGAGCCGCGCGATCATGCGATGAAGCCCGCGGCGCCGGCTCGTTCGCCCGCGCCGCAGAGGGGGCTCGACAAGATGAATTCCTCCAGCTCCGGTCGGCGCGCGATGCTCGCCTGCGCCGGCTCGCTCTTCGTTTTCCTGTCGGGAGCGGCGGTCGCGCAGGACGCCGATTTCTCGCAATTGCCGATCTATCGGGAGTTTCGCGACCAGCTCGCCTCGCAGGGCTGGAGGCCGGACGCCGGCTTCGGCCTCAAGCTCCCCTCCGGCAAGCCGCTCTATCGCTTTCCAGAGGTGCTGTGCGGGCCGAAGATCTGTCACGCGCGCTGGGTCCGCTCGGGAACGGAGAAGATCGTCACGCTGATCCGCGGCGACCTCACCGAGGAATATCGCGTCTCGCCCTGAGGGCGAGAGGCTCACTGCCGGGCCGGCGCGGCCCCTCGCGTCTCGAGAACGCCCACCAGCCGCTCCACGAGATCGCCCGCGACCGCCGAGGGAAGAGCGAAGGCGAGCCGATTGCCATCCGGCGAGACGAGCGTGAGCAGCAGATTGTCGCCGATCATCTCCCGATGCACGGCGATCGACTCGACCGGCGTCGCCAGCACCGCCTCGACCTCGCCGCTGGCCGGCTGCCGCTGGGCGAGGCCCTTCTCGCGCAGCGCGAGGGCGGAGCGGGTCAGCTCGAGAATATCGGCGGCGGTGAGGACGATTCTAGCCGTCACGCCATCGTCGCCTTTCCGGCTCAGGATGAAATCCTCGCCGATCGGATCGAGATTGAGGCCGGACGACGCCTCGGACATGGGTCGGTTCTCCTTTGCTCTTGCGATCGGGCAGCATAGGCGAAGGCGAAAGAATTGTCTCGCTTCGCCGCGGCGAGCCTCGTCAGGCCGGGCGCAACGAGCGCATTCGCACGCGGCCGGCCTCGATGACCGAGAAATGGCCCGCCCAGTCGCTGCGTTCTTCGATGCGAGCGAGGAGCGCCTCCCCGATTGCGGCGGCGGGCGGCGTCGGCATTCGAAAGAGGATTATCCCGCAGGAAGCCGGAAGCCCCGCGCTCCAAGCGAGCTCGCCGAAGTCCTTGTCGAAGGTCAGAAGAATGCGTAGCTCCGTCTCCGCCATGACGAGAACGTCCACGTCCCGGGCGCCCGGCGACCTCTCGCTCAAAGAGGAAACATCGTGACCGGCGGCTCGCAAGGCCGACACTGCGTCGCCCGGAAAATTCTCGTCAGCGAGAAATCGCATCTACACGGCGCTGGGGAAAATTTTTTCCGATCGCAGCGCATCGCGCGCATATCCGAGGCAGGCCACGATATCCTCCCGCTCGAGAACGGGATAGTTGCGTCGAATATCGGCTTCGCTCCAGCCATCGGCCATTAGCCCGATGATGAATTCGACTGAAAGCCGCGTGCCGCGCACAACGGGCTTTCCTGCGAGCACGGCGGGGTCGAGAACAATGCGCGCTTCGTCGGTCATGATGGCGCTCCTCGCTATAGAGAAATTATAGCCCTTTCCCGGCGAATCGCCAGAACGCTCGTCACCCCTTTCCCGCCCCGTTCTTCTGATAATCCTTCACATCCGAGAACACGATCGCCGAATGCCGCTCCGCGTCATAGCGCAGCTGGAACTCGCTCGACGACATGAACACGGGCGCGCCGTCTATATCCTCCGCCATGGAGGAGCCGTGCGATTCGATGAAGCTCTTCAACGCGATCGGATCCTGAGAGGTGATCCAGCGGCATATGCCGAAACGCGAGGTCTCGTATTTCGTCTCCAGCCCATATTCCGCCTCGAGCCGCGTCGCCAGCACGTCGAGCTGCAGCGCGCCGACGACGCCGACCAGAGCGCCGGAGCCGTCATTGGGCAGGAAGAGCTGCACCACGCCCTCCTCCGCGAGCTGGCGCAGCGCCTCGCGCAGCTTCTTGGCCTTCATCGCGTCGGAGATGGCGATGCGGCGCAGAATTTCCGGCGCGAAACTCGGCACGCCGCGGAAGGAAATCTCCTCGCCCTCGGTGAGCGTGTCGCCGATGCGCAATATGCCGTGATTGGGAATGCCCACCACATCGCCCGCATAGGCTTCATCGGCGATGGAGCGGTCGCGCGCGAAGAAGAATTGCGGCGCATTGAGCGAGATGGTCTTGCCGGTGCGCACGATCTTCGCCTTCATGCCGCGCGAAAGCTTGCCCGAGCAGACGCGCATGAAGGCGATGCGGTCGCGATGGTTCGGGTCCATATTCGCCTGAATCTTGAACACGAAGCCGGCCATCTTCGGCTCCTTGGCCTCGACATGGCGCTTGTCGGCGTCCTGCCCGCGCGGCGAGGGCGCATATTCTGCCATTGCGTCGATGAGATCGCGCACGCCGAAATTGCGCAGCGCGCTGCCGAAGAAGACCGGCGTCAAATGCCCCTCGCGAAACGCCGAAAGCTCGAACTTCTTGCAGCCCTCCTCGGCGAGCATGGCCTCTTCCAGCCAGGCGTCCGCCTCATGCGCCGGCAGCAGCGCGAGCAGCGCCGGATCGTCGAGGCCGGAGACGGTCATCGGCTCCGTATCGGCGTCGATCTTGCGCACGGATTTGGTCGCGAAGCAGTAGGTGCCGGCGAAGCTGCGGCCGGAGCCGATCGGCCAGGTGACGGGCGCGGTGTCGAGCGCCAGCGTCTTCTCGATCTCGTCCAGCAGCGAGAACGGATCGCGGCCATCGCGATCGAGCTTATTGATGAAGGTGACGATCGGAATATCGCGCAGCCGGCACACTTCGAAGAGTTTTCGCGTGCGCGCTTCTATGCCCTTGGCGGCGTCGATCACCATCACCGCCGCGTCCACGGCGGAGAGCGTGCGATAGGTGTCCTCCGAAAAGTCCTCATGGCCCGGCGTGTCGAGCAGGTTGAAGACGCAATCGCCATATTCGAAGGTCATCACCGAGGTGACGACGGAAATACCGCGCTCGCGCTCTATGCTCATCCAATCGGAGCGCGTCTGCTGGGCGTTGCGCTTGGCCTTCACCGCGCCGGCGAGCTGGATCGCGCCGCCGAACAGCAGAAGCTTCTCGGTCAGCGTGGTCTTGCCCGCGTCCGGGTGGGAGATGATGGCGAAGGTGCGCCGCCGCGAGACGGGGTCGCTCGGCTGTGGGCTGGTCAAGGCTGAGGCTCGCTGGAAAGTGGCGGGTTCGCAACGCCCTTTAAGGGCAATCGGCGGATAAGGCCAGAGCGACCTCCTCCGCCGAAGCTGGAGACGTTACGCGAAATCCCCCGCCAGCTCCGCCCGCACCGCCTCCGGCATGACGGCGATATGCCCGTAATTCTGATGCGTGAAGCCGATCAGCGCGCGTGCGCCGGGCTCGCGGAAGGCGGCCGCCTGCGCATCGGTGAAGGGGAAATGCACGAATTGCACGGCCGAGGCCTTGCCGTCCGCCCTGGTGCGGTCCTGATCGGCTTCAGCGACGCCGGCGATACGCGAGCCGCCCAATTCGATGAAGGCGGTCTCCTCGATCGCGCCCAGCGTGTCCAGCACGCGCTTTCTCCGCAGCGGATCGTCGATCTCGATCATGAAGGTGGCGACCAATTCGCGGCCCTTGGGGATCAGCGGCTCATAGGCCGCGATCTCGCTCGGCGCCTGCTCGAGCGTCCCCTTTTCGATGTGGATCATCTCCTGGATCTGCAGCCAGATCGTCTCGAAATCCTCGAAATAAAAGGTCACGAAAGGCCCGACCTCGACGCGGCGATTGCGCTTGCGCGCGGCGATACGGCGGCGGCTCTCGACGCGGACCTTGGCGTATTCGTCCGGCGGAAGAAGATCGGCGACGGTGATGTGGTGCTTTTGCGCCATTTTGGATCGCTCCAGTTTCTTCTCGGTCGGTTCGATGGCGGGACGAACGCGCCGCCTCGGGCGTCATTGCGAGCAAAGCGAAGCAATCGAGGAGCCGCCCTCGACTCTGGATTGCTTCGTCGCCTCGCTCCTCGCAATGACGGCGGAAGGGCGCGACGCCGTCACTTCACCCCATAGGCCCGCGCGAGAATCTCGATCGGATGCGCGAGAAGCGCGGGCTTTTTCGCTTCCGCGTCCAGCCGCTCCATTCCCTGCACGATATGCGGGCCGGAGAGCGGACATTCGGAGACGATATAGGCTTTGCCCGACGATTGCGCCTGCCGCGCCACCGGCTTGCCGACTTTCAGCGCCGTCTCGAAATTCGCCGTCTTATAGCCCCAGGCGCCGCCATGGCCCGAGCAGCGCTCGATGACGGCGACATCCGCCTGCGGGACGAGACCCAGCAGCTCCGCGCCTTTCCGCCCGATATTCTGCGCGCGCGAATGGCAGGAGACATGAAAGGCGACGCCGCCCTCGATCGGCGAGAGCCCTTCCGCCAGCCCCTCCTTGCGCGAGATGCCGACGACATATTCGCTGAGATCATAGGTCGAGGCGGCGAGGCGCTTCACTTTTGGATCATCGGTGACGATCAGCGGCCATTCGAATTTCAGCATCAGCGCGCAGGAGGGAACCAGCGCGATAATGTCATAGCCTTTGTCGATCCAGGGCTCGAAGGCGGCCGCCACTTGCTTTGCCGAGGCCGCGACCTCGCCGATGAGCCCCTGCTCGAGCAATGGCATTCCGCAGCAATGCGGGTGCAGAATCTCCGTCTCGACGCCATTCTTGGCGAGCACCGCGCGCGCCGCAAGCCCGACGCTGGGATCATTATATTCGCCGAAGCAGGTGGCGTAGATCACCGCCTTGCGGCCGAAGCCCGGCGCCTCTCTGTTCACCTCGACCGGCGTCTCCTTCGCGAGCGCCTCCAAGCTCTTCTTCGAATATTTCGGCAGCACAGCCTCGTGATGCAGGCCGGCGACCTTCTCCAGCGCATTGCGCGCATGATGCGAGCAGTCGGTCGCCCAATTGGCGAGCGGCGCGATCTTCGTCGCCAATGCGCCATTGCGGTCGGTCTCGGCGAGCTGGCGATCCGCGAAACCGACGCCATTCTTCTTCGCCTCGACAGCGCGATAGCGCAGCATCAGATGCGGGAAGTCGAGATCGAACTCATGTGGCGGCACATAGGGGCATTTGGTCAGAAAGCACATGTCGCAGAGCGTGCAGGCGTCCACGACCTTCTTAAAATCCACGCTGGCGACGGTCTCGATTTCGCCTTTCGCGGATTCGTCGACGAGATCGAACAGGCGCGGAAAGGAATCGCAGAGATTGAAGCAGCGTCGGCAGCCGTGACAAATGTCCAGCACGCGGCGCATTTCGGCGTCGAGCTTCGCCTCGTCGTAGAAATCTGGATTTTCCCAATCCAATGGACGCCGGAAGGGCGCCTCGAGCCCGCCTTCTCTCATCGCTTTGCCCTGGTCGAATTATTCCGATCGGCTCATGCGTTTTCTCCCTCTCTCCGCGCGGGGAGAGGGCCGGGGTGAGGGGCTCGGGGCGTGAGCCATAGACGGAAAACGCCCCGGCCCCTCATCCGCACCTTCTCCCCGCAAGCGGGGAGAAGGAAGGCGGCGAAGGCCGCGCGAAGGATCAGCCGGAAATCGGGTCGCGCGCTTACTTCAGCTCGTCGAGCGCCTTCTGGAAACGGCCGGCGTGCGAGCGCTCGGCCTTGGCCAGCGTCTCGAACCAATCGGCGATCTCCTCGAAGCCCTCCTCGCGGGCCGAGCGCGCGAAGCCCGGATACATATCCGTATATTCATGCGTCTCGCCGGCGACGGCGGCCTTCAGATTGTCCTCTGTCTTGCCGATCGGCAGACCGGTCGCCGGGTCGCCCACCACCTCGAGAAATTCGAGATGGCCATGCGCATGGCCCGTCTCGCCCTCGGCGGTGGAGCGAAACACGGTCGCGACGTCATTATGGCCTTCGATATCGGCCTTTTGAGCGAAATAGAGATAGCGGCGGTTCGCCTGAGACTCGCCGGCAAACGCATCCTTCAGATTCTGTTCGGTCTTGGTGCCCTTGAGCGTAGCCATGACTAAAGCTCCTTGGATGTACTCTCATGGGGACGCCCGCTGTCCCGACGGCCAGTCGGAACGCCCTTGTTTAGAATAATTTGAAATTATGGCTTGCCAAGCGCCAATAGGGCGTTTGGCTGGGGACGGAGCCTCAAAACCGTGCTGCAGCGCAAAATTGGCTTCGAAACTGCATGTAACGTGAGATTGTACGAATGCGGCGGCCCCTTTCGCACAAAAGCGACGGGGCGCCCGACGGCATGAGAGCGGGCTGCGTGACGGACACATCGGCGGATCAATTGGACTGGGTCGTCTGGAACGGCTCGCTCGGCGTATCCGACAAGGTCACGATCGGCCGCGTGGAGATCGTCGACGGCGTCCGCATGGCCTGTCTCGCGCCGCCCTATGATGTGGTGGGGCCGTTCAGCCTGGACGAATTGGAGACGCAGGGCCGCATCGCCTTCGGCGCCTGCTTCGTGATGTCGCTCCAACGCTGGAAGGAGGATCAGGTCGAGCTGCGCTTAGAAGGCCGCAAGCAGCGCGCCGCCTTCCAGAAGATGTTCAATTTCGACGAGGACGACAATCAGGAGCATCGCGAGACGCTGGAATTGCCTCTGGAAGGCGCGCTGGAGCCGGCCGAGATCAAATCCGCCTTCCGCCGCCTCGCCAAGACCGCGCATCCCGACGCCGGCGGCAGCGCGGAGGATTACCGCCGCATCGCCGAGGCGCGCGACGCGCTGCTGGCGCAGTTCGAAGGGGCGAGCTGAGGAAGCGCGGGCGACCGATTTCCGTTCCCGGAAAGCAGTGATCGTTGTAGTCTGCCTCCATTGCAAGTCCCGGAGGCGGCGATGGGGCAGACGACAAATCATTGCAGGATCGAAGCGCGATATTTGCGCGGCGGCAACCTTTGGGGCCGCGCTCTGCTCGCCGCCGGATTGACCATCGCCAGCGTCTCCGTGCTGTTCTCGGGACGGTTCGGACTTGTCGTCATGACGCTGGCGGCGATCGGCGCGCTTCTTTGCGGCGCAGCGACGTTTTCGGCGCTGGGGAAGCTGTTCAGACGGTCTCCCGTCTTGATCCTCGAGGCGGAGGGCCTTGTCTATCCCTCGGCGTCCGCCGCGCCGCTGCCCTGGCGGGACTTCGAAACGATATCCAAGACAAAGCATGGCGGGCGCGAATGGTGGACGCTGCGACTGACGCCTACCGCGACGCGATGCCTTCTTCGCAAAGATTTCTTGAACTGGATCGCCCGATGTGATCGCCAAGTGCCGCAAGAAATTTTCCTGCCCGCTATGCCCCTCGACATAGACACGGCGAAGCTCGTGGAGATCATAGCGGCGCGCATCGAAGCAGCACGCGGCGCGGAGAACGTCGGAACGGCAGCTTCGATAATCGATGGTGCGCCCCCATATCGAAAATTCGGACGCACCCTCAGCGCTATCATTCGCAACCCGGGCTATGTCCTGTTTTCCGTCGTGGTCGGCGCAACGCTGCTCTCCGGCTCGCCGGAAGAAAACTACTACGCCGCCCTCGCCGTCGGCGCGGCCATTATCGTGCAGCTCATCGAAAAACATTTCGTCAAAAGGGACATTTCAGAGAGTGGGCGCTGAAAGCACGGAGCCGAACATGCGCTTTTTCCGAAGGCACGCCCGCATCATTTCCGCCATTCTGCTGAGCGAGCTCGATTTGACGCTCGCCCTTTTCGGCGCGCTGCTCACCCTGCTGCCGATCGGCCGCTCGGAGCGTCGCAACCGGGGCTCCGCCGATCCGACCAAGCCGGGCGCCTATGATTTTTGGCCTGCGCTGACCCCCATCACGCGACCCGAGCAATTCAGGAGAGAACAGACGACCGAGCTGATCGTCGAGGCGCCGGCGAAGTCTCCTCTCGCGACAAAGAAGCGCGGCGAATGAAGCCGCCCGCCTACTTCCTCCCCTTGTCGAACGGATTCTCCCCCGAGCGCGTGGAGATGCGGATCGGCGTGCCGGGCAGATCGAAGGCGCGGCGCAATCCATTGGTGAGAAAGCGCTGATAGCTCGTCGGCAATTCATCGAGCTGATTGCCGAACAGGATGAAATGCGGCGGCCGCGCCTTGGCCTGCGTCATATAGCGGATCTTGATGCGCCGGCCGGAGACCGCCGGCGGCGGCGTCTCGTCGATCGCGCTCTCCAGCCAGCGATTGAGCCGCGCCGTCGAGATGCGGCGGTTCCAGACTTCATGCGCATCGAGAATGGCGTGCATGAGCTTGTCGAGCCCATAGCCGGTCACGCCAGAGACGGCGACCACCGGCGCGCCCTTGATCTGCGGCAGCAGGCGCTCGGCCTCCTCGCGCAGCTTGGCGAATCGCGTCCCCGGATCGTCCACCGCATCCCATTTGCCGAGCGCCATGACCACCGCCCTGCCCTCGCGCGCGGCGAGATCGGCGATGGTCAAATCCTGCTTCTCGAACGGAATGGCCGAGTCGAGCAGCAGCACGACGACCTCCGAGAAGCGCACGGCGCGCAGCGCGTCGGCGCCGGCGAGCTTCTCCAGCTTGTCGACGACCTTGGCGCGCTTGCGCAGGCCGGCGGTGTCGAAGAGCTTCATATCGCGGTCGCGCCAGCGGAAAGGCACGGAGATGCTGTCGCGGGTGATGCCCGCCTCCGGCCCGGTGAGCAGGCGGTCCTCGCCGAGCAGGCGATTGATCAGCGTCGATTTGCCGGCATTGGGCCGCCCGACCACGGCGATGCGCAGCGGCTTGGTCGGATCGACCTCGCTGCCGTCCTCATCGGCCGAGACGGCGATGTCGGTCGCCGCCTCTTCATCCTCCTCCCAAACCGCGGTCGCCTCCGGCAGCGCTTCCCGCAGCGCGTCGTAGAATTCGCCGAGGCCCTCGCCATGCTCGGCGGAGAGCGGCACGGGATCGCCGAGGCCGAGCTCATAGGCCTCGACCACACCGGCCTCGCCCTTGCGCCCTTCCGATTTATTGGCGGCGAGGATGACCGGCTTGCCGGCGCGACGCACCAGATCGGCGAAATATTTGTCGTCCGGCGTCACGCCGACGCGCGCGTCGATCATGAACAGAATGGCGTCGGCGGTCTCGATCGCCGCCTCGGTCTGCGCGCGCATGCGGCCTTCCAGCGTGGCGGAGGCGCCTTCCTCGAGGCCGGCCGTGTCGATAATGGTGAAGCGCAGATCGGCGAGGCGCGCCTCGCCCTCGCGGCGGTCGCGCGTAACGCCGGGCCGGTCGTCGACGAGCGCGAGCTTCTTGCCGACGAGCCGGTTGAATAAGGTCGACTTGCCGACATTCGGCCGGCCGATGATGGCGAGCGTGAAGGACATTGTGGCCCTTTGGTCCAACGTCGCGGCGACGTCGCCTGTGAAGCTCGCGCTTACTTGGCGGGAGCGGGTGCGGGAGCGGCCGGCTCTTTGGCGGCCGGCGGAGGCGAGGAGCCGCGCGCGGCGTCCAGCAGCGCCTTATAGGCGCCGGCGCGCTGGCGCATGGCGTGCGGAGCCTCCTGATCATTGAGAATGACCTTGAAGGCGCGCTCGGCCTCGTCGAAATCGCTGTCTTGCAGCGCGTCGAGCCCGATGAGCTCCTGCGCCGTGTAGCGGAACGGGCCATTGGCGGTGACGAGCTCGCCGAGCCGGTCCACCATCTTCTGGCGGTCGCCCTGCTCGAGCATCAGCACGCCGGCGCGCAGCTTGGCGACTTGCTGGGTGAGCTTGTCGACGCCCTTGTCCTCGGCGATGGCGTCGAAGGCGGCGACAGCCTTGGCTTTGTCGCTCTTGGCCAGCCCCTCGGCGGCGCGCATGCGCGCCAGAGTGGCGTAGCCCCGCGGCGAATCCTTGGCCAGCGCCTCGAAGGCGGCGACCGCCTCGGCGTCCTTGCCGCCGGTCGCCAAAGCGGCGGCCGCGTCGAAGCGGACATTGGCGCCCTCGGCCGTCTTCAAGCGATTGGTCTCGAAGAAGCTATAGACGCCCGTCGCGACGACGACCAGAAAAGCGCCGACGAACACCGGCGTCTGATAGCGCTTCCAGAGGTTGGCCGCCTTGTCCCGGCGGACGTCTTCGTCGACCTCATGGAAAATGTCGGACATGACCGCTCCTGTCGCGTGGGCGCCGGAGGTTCCGGGCGCGGAGGCCGCTGTTAGCATGCGCGAGCACGCAAGGCCAGTTCCCCCGGCGCCGCCCGCGCCGAAGCCGGCTTCGCCACGGCCATGAGGCGGACGCGGCGGGAAAATCGCCGAGGATCGATATAGCGCGGCGCCCGCTCGAGGGGGCTGTCGGCGCGTCTGATCCAGAGCCGGCCTGCGGCTCTGGATCGAAAGCGCTCAGGCTCGCGTCAGGCGCCGCCGGGCTCTCCGGTGAATTTCACCATTATGTCCTGGTCGCGCACCACATATTGGCAGGCGAGCCGATATTTGGGCGGAATGTCGTCGACAACTGCGCGGGAAATCTCCTCCGCTGTGATCTTGCCCATGGATTTCAGCTGCGCCTTCTCCTTCTCGGTGAGCGTCGCGCCCATGGTCTTGTCGTCGAGCGGCGTCACCTCGATGAGGCAGGAGCCGCATTCGCCGTCCTTGCAATCATGCGGGATCGGAATCTTATTCGCCTCGGCGACGGCGAGTATCGTGTGCGTGTCGCCGGCGACCGCATAGACCGTCACATTTTTATGGAGAAGAGGGGTGGAGAAGGTGACATCGGGCATGGCCGTCCTCCCTTATTTTTTTATTTGCAGGGAAGAGCGTACGCCCCGACTCGATAGGCGTCAATCGATGATCGCATGCGGCAAAAAGCGCGAGCGATCCGTCGTCACCAATGACGCATCCTCGCGCACGCCCATGCCGGCGGGCTCACCGCCGACGAGCCAGCAGCCGAGCACGGGATAACGTCCGCCGAAGCTCGGCAACGCGCATAATTGCTGACGCACGAAGCCTTCGCCGCCATAGTCGCCACCCGTGCGCGCGAGCAGAGTCTCGCCGTCGTGGAGCGCGACATTGGCGCCCTCGCGCGAGTAGAGCGGCTTGCGCGCATATCGCGTCAGAGACGCAGCGCGCGCGTCATCCTCGAAGAAGCAGGGCAGAAGATTAGGATGCCCCGGAGCAGCCTCCCACAAATAGGCGAGAAATCCCTTGCTCGACGCGATCGCTTTCCATGGCGGCTCGACGAAACGCGTCGCGCCCATCGCCGCCGATTTGCCGAAAGCGTCGGCGAACATCCATTCCCAGGGATAGAGCTTGAACATTCGCTCCACGCGCCGCCCCAGGCGATCGACGAACATCTCGCCCGCAAGGCCGATGTCGCGCATGTCGATGCGCGCGGTCCAGGAGCCGGCCTGCGTCGCGCAATCGGAGAGATAGGCGACATTGCCGCGATCCTCGACGCTCTGCGTCATGCAGGCGAAATGCACAGGCCCGCCGTCGGCGATCTCACGCCAGCGCGCGATCAGGCGATCATGCAGCGAATTGAACTGATCCGCGCCTGTCGGCAAATGGCCGCGCGCGATCATCTGCTCGAGCCAGAGCCATTGCACGACGGAGGATTCGAACAGGCTCGTCGGCGTGTCAGCGTTATATTCGAGCAGCTTCGGCGGCCCTTCGCCGGAATAGGAAAAGTCGAAACGCCCATAGAGCGAAGGATCGCGCCGCGCGTGGCTCTCGGCGATGAGCCCCCATGCGTGACGCGGAATGCGCAGACGCTCGAGCGCCTGCTCGTCGCTCACGATGCGCGCGACGACATGCTCGCTGAGCGCGGAAAGATCGGCCGTCGCTTTCTCGAGATCGTCCTCGATCTCGCGCAGGGAGAAAACATAGCGCGCGCTCTCGTCCCAATAGGGCTCGCCATCGGGCTGCGCGTATTGAAATCCGATTTTGCGCGCCTCCTCGGCGAAGTCCGGCCGCGGCGGCGAGAGCTCGCGCCTCATGAGCCGCCGCCATGCCCCGCGCCGGAGCCGCCGAAACCGCCGAATGACACCGCATGACCGAGAGACGAGCCCCCCGCATGGCCGGACGCGCTCTCGCCCGAGGAAGAATGCGAAGAGGAAGACGACGAGCCGCTGGAATAGGAATGTCCGCCCGAGCCGCCGTGGCTGCTGGAATGGCTGCTCGAATGGCTGCAATCCTGCCGCTCTGGATCGGCGCCCTCGGGACAATCGCGCCGCGGCTTCTCCATCAGCGCCAGCGCGCCGATCGACAGCGAGCCGACTGCTATCGCCGCTATGGCGAGCGAGCGCTTGCGAAAGGGCGACGGAGAGGCGCCGCCGCCGGGAAGCCCTTTGGGCGCATGGGTGACGACGGGCGGCGCCAGCCCGCGGCGACCGAACTCCTTGCGCGGCGGCTCTGCCATGGCTCTCACGGACTCATGCAGGCGGCGCTGAGCACGCCGGTGGAAATGGAAACGGCGCCGAGCCACACCGCCGCGGCTATGGCGTTCTGCTCGATCGCCTGCGAAAGGCCCGGATGCGCGAGCCGCGCGAGAAGATAGGCGATGATCTGCGTGGCGAAGGCGACGAAGCCCCAAATGATGAATTCGAGCGCCGTCTGCGTGTTGTGCACCGCGCCGGCGAGCGCGATGGCGAAGCCGATGAGGCTGCCGCCGAAGGCGATGGACGCAGAGGCGTTGTGCTCATCGACGATGAGGTCGAACTCGCAATGCGGCGTCAAACGCGTGTAGACGACGCAGAATGCGGCGCAATAGGCGATGGCCCCGAGAAAATAAGCCGCAAAGGACAGAAGGCCGGATGCGATATCTGCTGGCAAGGTCGGTCCTCTCGTAAAAATCGCGAAGAGGTTAGCAGGGGCGCCGGGAGAAGCCAATGCGCGATCGAGCGCAAATGCCCGAGGCGCGAAGCAGGCATTCGCCCATCAAAACACCCCCGCCTCCAGTCCCGCGGCCATCGCCATGCCGAGCTCGCGGCACGCCTCGACGAACTCCTCCCGCCAAGGCCCACGAAAGATCAGCGGCTCCTGCACGGCGCGCCAGCGCAGCCCGGTCACGACCGTCTCGACGCTGCGCCGCGCGCCGGCGCCGTCGTTTCCGGCGCGAATATAGAGCGCGTAAGGCCGGCCCTGCATGCGGTCGAGACAGGGATAATAGCTGCGGTCGAAGAAATCCTTCAGCGCGCCGCTCATATAGCCGAGATTTTCCGTCGTCCCCAGAATGAGCGCATCGGCGGCGAGCGCATCCTCCGGCGTCGCCTCCAGCGGCGCGCGCATTACGATCTCGACGCCGGCGATCTCGCGCGCGCCGGCGAGAACGGCCTCGCGCAGACGCTCCGTATTGGGCGAAGGCGCATGGGCGAGGATGAGGAGGCGTTTGGACGTCATCGGGCGAATTCGTCTCTCGATTCGTCTCTCGCGGCCGTCGCCGCGTGCGCCGCCGCACAGCGCGGCCTCGCGCAAAAATGATAACGATTCTCGTAAATAGCGCGAGCGATCACAATTCGATCCCATTGAAATGCGAGAGCCGTTTTCGAGCCGGCTCTAGGGCGTAGCCGTTGGACGGGATAAAGTCGTTACGCCAATTCGAATCGAACGGATGCACATGGCGCAGCAATTTCTCACCCGGTCCTTCGCCGATGGCGCGCGGACGGGACCGACACTTCCGCAACGCATCATCCTCGCCGAGGGCTGGACGCGCCGCGCCATCGCCTTTGCGGCGGGCGCAGTGGGCGCGCTGGCGCTGGCTCCCCTCGATCTCGCCCCGGCCATGCTCGTGACCATGTGCGTCTCCGTGTGGCTGCTCGACGGCTCGGCGTCCGCGCGCGGCGCCGGCGGCCTCTCCTATCTCGCCGGCTCCATGCGCCGCGCGGCGGGCGCCGGCTGGTGGCTCGGCTTCGGCTATTTTCTCGCAGGGCTGTGGTGGCTCGGCGCGGCCATGCTGGTGGAGCCCGACCAATTCGCCTGGGCGCTGCCGCTGGCCGTCATCGGCGCGCCGGCCGTCCTCGCGCTGTTTCCGGCGCTGGGCTTCGCGCTCGCGCGGGCGTTGTGGTCGGGCGGCTCGGCGCGCATTTTCGCGCTCGCGGCCGGGCTCGGCGCCTCGGAATTTCTGCGCGGCTACATCCTCACCGGCTTCCCCTGGAATGATTTCGGCATGGCGCTCGCCGCCATTCTCTTTCTCGATCAGACGGCCGCGATCGTCGGACTGCATGGGCTGGATATTCTCGCGGTCATTCTGTTCGCCGCGCCGGCGACGCTCATCGACGGCCCGCGCCGCCTCACGCCGGCTGTCATCGTCGCGCTCGTCCTTTCCATCGGCATGGCGGGCTATGGCGCGCTGCGGCTCGGCGCCGGCAAGACGGAATATGTCGAGGGCGTCAAATTGCGGCTGATGCAGCCCAATCTCCCGCAGGACGCGAAATTCAAGCCCGAGAACGGCCCGGAGATTTTGCGCCGCTATCTCGAGCTCTCCGATCGCGCGGTCGCGCCCGGCCGCTCCGGCGTCGCCGACGCGACGCATCTGATCTGGCCGGAATCGGCCTTCCCCTTCATCCTCTCGCGCGATCCGGAGGCGCTCGCGCGCATCGCCGCTACCATGCGCGGGGCCGTGCTGCTGACCGGCGCGGCGCGCGCGGAGGAGGATGCGCGGCGCGAGGACGGCAAGCGCCACACAAAGATCTTCAATTCGATCCTCGCCGTTCAGGGCGGCCGCATCGTCGCCGCCTATGACAAGACGCATCTCGTGCCCTTTGGCGAATATCTGCCACTCTCCAAGCTTCTCGCGCCGCTCGGCGTCTCGCAGCTGGTCCCCGGAACATGGGACGAAGGAACCGGGCCGCGACGGCTCGCCGCGCCGGGATTGCCGCTGGCCGCGCCCCTCGTCTGCTATGAGGCGATCTTCCCCGGGGAGACGGTCGAGCCCGCCGGCGAGCGGCCGCAATGGCTGCTGAATGTGACCAATGACGGCTGGTTCGGCATGACCAGCGGACCCTATCAGCATTTCGCCCAGGCGCGTCTGCGCAGCATAGAGGAAGGGCTGCCGCTGGCGCGCGTCGCCAACACCGGCGTTTCCGCGGTCGTCGATCCTTATGGCCGCATTCTCCACCGCCTGCCGCTCGGCGTCGAAGGCGTCATCGATGCGCGCCTGCCGCGCGCGACCGACGCGCCGCCCTTTGCCGCCCATCCTTTTCGCTGGACTTCAACGCTTTGGTTCTTCACAATAATTTTCGCCCTGTTCGGACGCTTTCGCGGCCTCGCGGGTTCGACTTCCGGTCGTGTGGGCGCGCGATGACACGCCCCTCGACACAGTGGCGAGCACGTCCGCGCCAGCGATCGAAAGGGCGAAATCCGCTGTAGATCAGCCTCTTCGAACAAAAGGCGGCACCTGATGAGCAAAAGGAAGCATTCGCAGTGAAGAAAGCGCCCGATCCGATCGACAAGCATGTCGGAAGTCGCGTGCGCATGCAACGCATCCTGATGAAGATGAGTCAGGAGAAGCTCGGCGAGGCGCTCGGCCTCACATTCCAGCAAGTGCAGAAATACGAAAAAGGCACAAACCGCATCGGCGCCAGTCGGCTGCAGCAGATTTCCAAGACGCTGAACGTGCCGCCCTCCTTCTTCTTCGAGGGCGCCCCCAACTCCCAGCCCGCCTCCGGCGACGGCTTCGCGGAGGAATCCTCCTCGCAATATGTCGTCGATTTCCTCTCGACGGCGGAAGGCCTGCATCTCAATCGCGCCTTCGCCCGCATCAAGGACCCCAAGGTGCGCAAGCGTGTCATCGACCTCATCTCGACGCTGGCCGAGCAGGACGAAGTCGCGCGGGAGCCGGGCATAGGCGATACGGCCGACAAATAGGCCGAAGCTCGGCTCACCCCGACCGAGTTCTCTATAAAGAACATTTTGGCACATACGGCTTGACGAAACGAACGACGCCTGTACTGATTTGGGCGAATGGACAGGTCTGTCCGCCGGAGAACGGCGGAGCGGCGATTGACGGAGATTGGATGTGACGCGACAGAACTATCTTTTCACCAGCGAGTCGGTTTCGGAAGGCCATCCCGACAAGGTCTGCGACCGCATTTCAGACGAAATCGTCGATCTGTTTTTTCGCGAGGGCGCCAAGTTCGGCGTCGACCCCTATCAGATCCGCGTCGCCGCGGAGACGCTCGCCACCACCAATCGCGTCGTGATCGCCGGCGAGGTGCGCGGCCCCGCGATTTCCAAGGAGCAGATCGTCGACGTCGCCCGCAAGGCGATCAAGTCCATCGGCTATGAGCAGGCCGGCTTCCATTGGCAGAACGCCGATGTCGAGGTGCTGCTGCACGCCCAGTCGGCCGATATCGCGCAAGGCGTCGACGCCGCCGGCAATAAGGACGAGGGCGCGGGCGATCAGGGCATCATGTTCGGCTACGCCGTGCGCGAGACGCCCGATCTGCTGCCGGCGCCGATCTATTACGCCCACAAGATTCTCGAGAAGCTCGCCCACGCCCGCCACACCGGCAAGGAAAAGGGCCTCGGCCCGGACGCCAAGAGCCAGGTCACGCTGCGCTATGAGAACGGCAAGCCGGTCGAGGCGACGCAGATCGTGCTCTCGCATCAGCACACCGACGAGAATCTGACGCCGCAGGACGTTCGCGCCATCGTCGAGCCCTATATCCTCGAGGCGCTGCCCGCGGGCTTCGTCACCAAGGAGACGGTTTGGCACGTCAATCCGACCGGCAAGTTCCACATCGGCGGCCCGGACGGCGACGCCGGCCTCACCGGCCGCAAGATCATCGTGGACACCTATGGCGGAGCGGCCCCGCATGGCGGCGGCGCCTTCTCCGGCAAGGACCCGACCAAGGTGGACCGCTCGGCCGCCTACGCCGCCCGCTATCTGGCCAAGAACATCGTGGCCGCGGGCCTCGCGGATCGCGCGACGCTGCAGCTCTCCTACGCCATCGGCGTGGCCGAGCCGCTGTCGATCTATGTCGATCTGCACGGCACCGGCCAGGTTCCCGAGGACAAGCTCGAGGCCATTCTGCCGCAGATCATGCGCCTGTCGCCGCGCGGCATTCGCGAGCATCTGCAGCTCAACAAGCCGATCTACGCCCGCACCTCGGCCTATGGCCATTTCGGCCGCACGCCGGACGAGGAAGGCGGCTTCTCCTGGGAGCGCGCCGATCTCGTCGACGCGCTGAAGGCGCAGTTCTCCTGACGCAGGCGATCTTCGGCGACAAAGACGCCAAAGACTGAGCCATGGAACGAGACGGCGACCTGGAAGAAGCGATCGACGGCGGCGCGGCCCATGTGGCGCGCCGCCTCTACGGCCGCAGCAAGGGCAAGGCCTTGCGCGCCGGCCAGGCGCGGCTGCTGCAGGATCTGCTGCCGCGGCTGACGCTCGATCTCTCGCAGCCCTGCCCTTCCGCCGCTGGCCTGTTTCCGACCGCGGTCGCGGAGGTGCGTCTCGAGATCGGCTTCGGCGGCGGCGAGCATCTGATAGCCGCCGCGGCCGCCCGGCCCGACGTCGGCTTCATCGGCTGCGAGCCCTTCGTCAACGGAATGGCCAAGCTGCTCGCGAGGATCGACGCGCTGGGCCTCGCCAATATCCGCCTCCACCAGGGCGATGCGGCGGAGGTGATCGGCTGGCTGCCGAAGGCGAGCCTCGGCCGCACCTACCTCTTCTATCCCGACCCCTGGCCCAAGCGCCGACATCGCAAACGCCGCTTCGTCTCGAAGGAGACATTGGAGGCGCTCGCCCATGTGCTGCGCCCCGGCGGGGAATTGCGTTTCGCCACGGATATCGACGATTATGCCGGCTGGACGCTGGCGCGCGTCCGAGAGTCCACGGATTTTGCATGGACCGCGGCGGCCTCTAAGGACTGGCTCACGCCCTGGCAGGGCTGGACGCAGACGAAATACGAGGCGAAAGCGATGGCGGCCGGACGCAAACCGGTCTATCTGACGTTCATGCGGCGTGGCGACGGAGCGAGCGACGCCTAGAGCGCGTTCCGGTCGAATGGAATCGCGATCGATCGAATTGGCTCCGGCGAATGATTCTCGAGAGCGATTTCCGATCGAAGCTCTGGCAGGCGGTGCGGGAGATGGTGCGATGGCGGCGGAACTGACGGCGCAAGACGACGCCCGAACGACCGAAACGACGACGGAGAGCTTCCGCGCCGACGTCCTCGAGGCGTCGCTGCGCCAGCCCGTGCTCGTCGATTTTTGGGCTCCCTGGTGCGAGCCCTGCAAGCAGCTGGCCCCCGCCCTCGAGCGCGCCGTAAAGGCCGCCGGCGGGCGCGTGAAGCTCGTCAAGATGAACATCGACCAGCATCCAGAGGTCGCCGGACAGCTCGGCGTCAAATCCATTCCCGCGGTCGTCGCCTTCCAGCGCGGCCGGCCGGCCGACGGCTTTGTCGGCGCGCTGCCGGAGAAGCAGCTGCGCGGCTTCATCGAGCGCCTCGCCGGCCCGCTCGAGGACGAGGGAACCGACGACTTCCTCACCGCCGAGGCGCTGATCGGCGAGGGCCAGCTCGAGGCCGCCGAGGCGATCCTGCTGCAGCTCGTCGCGCGCCGGCCCCCTTACACGAAAGCGGCGGCCGAGCTCGCCCGCCTCTATGTCGAGCAGGAGCGCCTCGCCGACGCGCAAGCGCTGCTCGACGGCCTGCCCGCCCCGATCCGCGCCGACTCTCTGGTCGCCGCTGCGGCGGCGTCGCTGGAGAATGCGCTCGCAGCCTCCGATCTCGGCGAGATCGACGAGCTGCACAAGCGCGTCGCCTTCGATCCCGACGATCTGCAGGCGCGCTTCGATCTCGCCCTCGCGCTCAACGCCAAAGGCAAGCGCGACGAGGCCGCAACCGCGCTCCTTGACATCATCCGAAAGGACCGTAGTTGGAGCGACGACGGGGCGAGGAAGCAGCTCATCCAGTTCTTCGACGCCTGGGGACCGCTCGACAAAGCGACCATAGGCGCCAGGCGACGCCTGTCGTCGCTGCTGTTCTCATGATGCGAGCGCGTTTTCTCGAGGAGTAGCGGCGACCGCCGCTGACCGACATGAGCGTCAATCATCCCTATAAAGACACGAGCGACCTGCCCGTCGTCATTCCGGTATTTCCGCTGACGCGCGCGCTGCTGCTGCCGCGCGGCGAGCTGCCGCTCAACATATTCGAGCCGCGCTATCTGGCCATGGTCGATGACGCCATCGCCTCGCAGCGCGTCATCGGCATGATCCAGCCGCTGCCCGGCCAGGACGAGCGCGAGCAGACCCCCGCGCTGCACAAGATCGGCTGCGCCGGCCGCATCACGCGCTTCTCCGAGACCGGCGACGGCCGCTATCTCATCTCCCTCACCGGCATAGCGCGCTTCCGCATAGAAGAAGAGCTGCCGACGACTCTGGCCTATCGCAGCTGCCGGGTCAGCTATGACGATTTCCTCGTCGATCTCGAGCCCGGCGCCGGCGAGGACAATGTCGATCGCACCGGAATGATCCGCATGCTGCGCGAGTTCGCCGACGGCTCGCAGCTCGACGTCGACTGGACGAGCATAGACGCCGCCCCCAATGAGGCGCTGGTCAATGCGCTCGCCATGATGAGCCCCTTCGGCGCCAGCGAGAAGCAGGCGCTGCTGGAGGCGGTCGATCTGCGCTCGCGCGCCGAGATTCTGGTCGCGCTGGCCGAGCTCGATCTGGCGCAGAACAGCGACGATCCGCCGCAATTCCATTAGAGACTTTTTCCGCCGCTGCGGCATATAGCGAGATAGTTTTACCAGGAGGCGGCCGAGACTGCGCGCAGCGATCTCCCCGAAGCCCAGATCTCCCCGAAGCCCTATGGCTCGCAGAGCAGAAAGGCGTCACGATGAGCGACAAATCCGATAAGCCCGCGCGTGAGGGCGAGGACGCATCCGAGGCGACGAAGGTCGATCCGCGCCTTCTCGAGATTTTGGTCTGCCCGCTCACCAAATCGACGCTCGAATATGACTCCGAGCGCCAGGAGCTGATCTCCCGCTCCGCCCGGCTCGCCTATCCGATCCGCGACGGCATTCCCATCATGCTGCCGGAGGAGGCCCGGCCCGTCGACTGATGGACGCGCACAACAGCACGCGCGAGCTGCTCGCGCTTCTCGATCTCGAGCCGATCGGCCCGGACGCCTACCGTGGCTACAGCCGGTGCAAGAATGCGCGCGTCTATGGCGGTCAGGTGGTGGGCCAGGCGCTGGTCGCCGCGCAGCGCAGCGTGCCGGCCGACCGCCCCGCCCATTCGCTGCACGCCTATTTCATCCTCGCCGGCGACCCGCGCGAGCCGATCGACTTCTTCGTCACGCGGCTGCGTGACGGCAAAAGCTTCACGACGCGGCGCTGCGAGGCCAAGCAGCGCGGGCGGACGATCTTCTCGATGGAGGCCTCGTTCCATATCGAGGAGCCTGGCCTCGAGCACGCCCTTCCCGCGCCGGAAGCGCCGGCGCCCGAGACGCTGCCGACGAAAAACGCGCTGGCCGAGCGCTTCGCCGATTTTCTGCCGCTCGCCGCCTCGGAATGCATCGCCGGATCGCCATCGGTCGATATACGCGTGGTCGATCCGAGCGCCTTTTTTTTGAACAATGCTGAGGCGGATGCTCGGCAATTCATCTGGTTCAAGATCGCCGAGCGCATCGGCGACGAGATTGCCGTTCATCAAGCGCTGCTCGCCTATCTTTCCGACATGACGCTGCTCAACACGGCGCTGGCGCGGCACGGCCGCTCCATCTTCGACGAGCGGCTGCAGGTCGCGAGCCTCGATCACGCTGTATGGTTCCATCGCCCGTTCCGCGCCGATGAATGGCTGCTCTACACGCAGGACAGCCCGACCGCCGCCGGCGCGCGCACGCTCACACGGGGAATGATTTTCTCCTCGGACGGACGGCTCGTCGCCTCTGTGGCGCAGGAAGGCTTGATCCGCGATCATTCATCCGAAACTCGAGCAGCTGATTGACTGTTTAGTAGGCGCCTGCTGCCTTTTTGCAGGCGCCTACGCTTTCCCCCGCCCTCTCGCCGCACCTCACGGTCGCGGGCGCAAACCCTTTGCGCAGCGCGCTTCCCGTCGCCTGCGTCGCTTCGCCACGGATTTGATTTGCTTCGCAGTTCTTTTCCAATGCGTGTCTCCCCGCGCGGCGGCGCGAGAGCTGGCACGGCATTTGATGGTTCGCGGCATGAGCACAACGGTGCTCATCATGGCCATCGCCGCATTGGGCGCCGTCTCGCAAGGCGAGCAGTCACCGCCATGAAGGTCTAGAACAACAGGATAGGCAGATGAAAATCGTGACAGCGATCATCAAGCCCTTCAAGCTCGATGAGGTCCGTGACGCGCTGACGAACATCGGCGTCCACGGTCTCACCGTGACGGAAGTCAAGGGATACGGGCGCCAGAAGGGTCATACCGAGATCTACCGCGGCGCGGAATACGCCGTCAGCTTCCTGCCGAAGCTGAAAATCGAGGTCGCCGTGACGTCCGAGCTCGTCGCCAAGGCCATCGAAGCGATCACGACCGCCGCCCATACCGGGCAGATCGGCGACGGCAAGATTTTCGTCCTTCCCCTCGAGCAGACGATCCGCATCCGCACCGGCGAGCGCGACGCCGACGCGCTCTGACCCACTCACGAAAAATCACCAGGAGTTCCAAATGAGACTTCGTCTGCCTCGGAGCCTGTCTGCGGCTTCGACTCTCGTCGGCGCGGCGATCGCCGTGGGCCTCGCCGACCCCGCGCTCGCCGCCGGCAACGCGCCTGTTCCCAATCCCGGCGACACGGCCTGGGTGCTCATTTCCTCGGCGCTGGTGCTGATGATGTCCGTCCCGGGCCTCGCTCTGTTCTACGGCGGCCTGGTGCGCTCGAAGAACATGTTGTCCGTGCTCACGCAGACCTTCGCGATCGTCGCGCTGGTCGGCGTCGTCTGGACGCTCTACGGCTATTCGCTCGCCTTCGGCGACGGCGGCTCGCTCAACGCCTATATCGGCGGCTTCAACAAGCTGCTCATGAAGGGCGTCGACGCCTCCTCCAACGCGCCGACCTTCACCCCCGGCCATGTGATTCCGGAATACGCGTATTTCGTGTTCCAGATGACCTTCGCCATGATCACGCCGGCTCTCATCATCGGCGCTTTCGCCGAGCGCATCAAATTCTCGGCAGCCTTCGTCTTCGTGCTGCTGTGGGTGACGCTCATCTATTTCCCGGTCGCGCATTGGGTGTGGGGCGTCGCCGATCCGAACGCCATCGTCGATGCGGCCACCAAGCTCGCCGCCGCGACGACGGATGAAGCCAAGACCGCCGCTCAAGGCGAGATCGACACGCTGATCGGCTCTGTCGGCTGGATCGCCGGCGGCCTCGCTCCTTGGATGCACGGCACGGGCGCTCTGGACTTTGCGGGCGGCACCGTCGTCCACATCAACGCGGGCATCGCCGGCTTTGTCGGCGCGCTGATCCTCGGCAAGCGCATCGGCTACGGCAAGGAGGCGCTGCCGCCTCACTCGCTGACGCTGTCCATGGTCGGCGCCTCGCTGCTGTGGGTGGGCTGGTTCGGCTTCAACGCCGGCTCCAACCTCGAGGCCAATGGCACGACGGCGCTCGCCTTCGTCAACACCATGGTGGCGACCGCCGCGGCGGCGCTCTCCTGGCTGCTGGCGGAATGGGCGCTGAAGGGCAAGCCGTCGCTGCTCGGCCTGATCTCGGGCGCCGTGGCCGGCCTCGTCGCGGTGACGCCGGCTTCCGGCTACGCCGGTCCGATCGGCTCCATCGCGCTCGGCTTCATCGTCTCGCCGATCAGCCTGTTCTTCGTCTCCAAGGTGAAGAACCTCTTCGGCTATGACGACTCGCTCGACGTGTTCGGCGTGCACGCCATAGGCGGGATCACCGGCGCTCTGGCCACGGGCATTCTGGTGAGCCCGGACCTCGGCGGCGTCGGCATCACCGACTACACCAACATCGGCGAGAATTTCGCCGGCAAATACGACATGGCGCAGCAGATGATCTCGCAGGCGACGGCCGTCGGCGCGACGATCCTCTACTCGGGCATCGGCTCGGCGATCCTCTACAAGATCGTCGATGTGGTGATCGGCCTGCGCGTCGCTCCGGATCAGGAGCGCGAGGGCCTCGACATCGCCGAGCACGGCGAGCGCGCCTACAACTACTGAGACCTTCGTCTCGCGAAACGCAGAACGGCGCCCCACGGGGCGCCGTTTTTGTTTGCAAGAGCCGACACGCGTGACCGCTCTCAGACTCGTTTCGTCATCATCCAGCCGCCGAAGAGGAAGGTCTGATAGAAGCGGATGGGCGCGTCGAAGCCCGCCTCGTGCAGCAATTCGAGCAATTCACTCTCGGAAACGAAGGCGATGTCATTCTCGATATGGGCGCGATCCTTCTCCAGTTCCGGCGCAGCGACTCCATGGGACGCGTAGGACGCCAGCCATGCGTCCAGCAGCGCGCCGAATTCGCTCGACGCTCTGTCACCGAAAAGGTCGGCGAGGATGAATGATCCTCCAGGCTTCAGCAGCGACGAGATCGCGCGGAAATAGGCGAGCTTCTCCTCCCGCCCCGCGATGAAGTGGGACACGAAGATAGACGAAGCGGCGTCGAAGGACGTCGCTGATCGAAACTCCTGCACACGCCCCTGGAAATAGGCGACGCGCTCCGCCATGCCCGCGGCGGCGACACGGTTCCGGCAAGCCGTCATCATATCGATCGAGACTTCGACCGCGGTGAAGCGCCAGAGGGGAAAACGGCTGCCGAGAGCGAGAATCTCGGCGCCCGTTCCAGCGCCGGCGGAGAGAAATTCGGCGCGCTCCGGCAGGCGCGAGAGCCAAGCCGTCGTCATGTGATGCAACGCGTCATAGCTCGGACAGAACGATCGAATGCGCCGATCGTATCGCGTCGCGGAAGCCTCGTCGAAATGCGCCGCCGCGTCGAATGCGTCGTCGGGCCGTGACATGAAAATTCCCTATCCGAAATCGGCGCGCGAGCGCTAACCGCCCACGACCCGCGCCACCACTTTCGCGGTATAATCCACCATGGGCACGATGCGCGCGTAATTGAGCCGCGTCGGGCCGATGATGCCCAGCGCGCCGACGATGCGCTTATTGCCGTCGCGCAGCGGCGCGGCGATCATCGAGGAGCCGGAGAGCGAGAACAGCCGATTCTCCGAGCCGATGAAGATGCGCACGCCCTCGCCGGTCTCGGCGCGCTCGAGGAGATCGATGACCTCGGTCTTGGTCTCGAGGTCGGAGAACAGCAGGCGGATGCGGTCGAGATCGGCCATAGCGGTCAGATCCTCGAGCAGATTGGCCTGTCCGCGCACGATCAGCTGGCGATGTTCCGCCCCCGCCCCGCCCCAGCTGGCGAGCCCGGCGTCGACGAGCCGGGCGGTCAATTCGTCGAGCTCGTTCTGCGCCGCCTTGCGCGCATCCTCTATTTCCGAGCGGACCTGGCCGAGGGTGAGGCCGCGAATGCGGGCGTTGAGATAATTGGCCGCCTCGATCAGCGAGGAGGCGGGCAGATCGCGCGGCACCTGCAGCACGCGATTTTCGACCGAGCCATCCTCCCCCACGAGAATGGCGAGCGCGCGCTCGGGCTCGAGGCGCACGAACTCGATCTGCTTCAGCCGCGCATTGTCCTTGCTCGTCACCACCACGGCGGCGCCGCGGGTGAGGCCGGAGAGCATGCTCGTGGCCTCGGCCAGCACGCCCTCGAGGTCATGGTCCTTGGAGGCGGCCTCGACCTGCGCCTCGATCTGCGCGCGCTCATCCTCGGCGACGTCGCCGATCTGCAGCAGAGAATCGACGAAAAAGCGCAGGCCGAGCTCTGTGGGCATGCGGCCGGCGCTGGTGTGCGGCGCATAGACGAGTCCGAGCTCCTCCAAATCCTGCATCACATTGCGCACCGAGGCCGGCGACAGCGCCATGGGCAGCAGCCGCGAGAGCTGGCGCGAGCCGACGGGATCGCCGCTCGACAGATAGGTGTCGACGATCTGGCGAAAGATTTCGCGCGGCCGGTCGCCGAGATTGGCGAAGCTCTGCGCGCCGGCGGGAGGTATCGGATGGCCCATGCGGATCATGACGGAAGAATGGCGCCTCGGCGGCGCGGGTCAAGCCCGGTCTACGTGCAAGCCCGGTCTGCGTGAAGGAGCGAAGGGATTTCAGATAGGCGCTCCGCGCCGAGCTGGCCACAGCGTCAACCGATATCGGGCGGAATATGCCGAGCGAGGTCCATGGCGTCATGCAGGATGCGCAGCACTTCGACGACCTTCCCCTCCGCCGCGCGATACATGATGAAATGCCGTCCTCGGCGGCCGCGCCGTGCGAGGTGGAGCGTGCGAACACCGGGGAGGATTTCGTCCCGCGCCCTGCTACCCGCCACATTCGGCCCTTGCGTCAGCTCGGCGAGGGCGTCCATGAGCGTCGCTTTGTAGATTGCGGTCTGGCGCGGCCCGAAGGTTTCGGCCGTATATTGCAGGATACGCAGAAAATCGCGCTCCGCCTCGGCGCCGAGGCGGATGCGCCAAGACGTCTCGGTCACTTTTCCGAGGCCCCGGAGGCGGCGAGCGCGTCTAGATGCGCGAGAAGCGAGGAGGCGTCGGCGAATTCTTTGAACTCGGCCCGGTCGAAAGCCGAAGCGCCTTCTCTCGCCGCGCTGCGCAGGGCTTCGAGCTTGCGCGCTTCCTCGATCTCACGGCTCTCGACGAGGCGCAGGCCTTCCCGCAACACCTCGCTCGCATTCTGATAGCGCCCGCTCTGGACGAGCGCCTCGATCAGGCTTTCCTGCCTCTCCGTGAGGACGACATTGCGGGTCGGCATGGACGGCTCCCTTTTTTCCAAATCCTAACCCCTATTGGCATATAATGCCAGCAGCGCGGGATGGCGAGCGAAGCCGACGCCCTATCTTTCCTGGATATGGTTGTGGGCGGGACAGGCGCGATGCGAGACGAAATCCTCGTCGATCTGGCTTTGCAGGGCGGCGGCGCGCATGGCGCCTTCACCTGGGGCGTGCTCGATCGGCTGATCGAGGAGCCTTGGCTGCGCATAGACGGGGTCTCCGGAACTTCCGCCGGGGCGATGAACGCGGCCGCGCTCATCCATGGATTCTCGCAGGGCGGCGTCGAGGGCGCCCGTGCGACGATGGAGGAGTTCTGGCGGCGCGTCGCCGCCGCAGCCCGCTTCAGCCCGCTGCAGCGCAGCCCGCTGGATATGGCGCTCGGCCGCTGGACGCTGGACAATTCGCCGGCCTTCGTCGCCATGGACATGACCTCGCGGCTGGTCTCGCCCTATGACCTCAACCCCGCCGGCGCCAATCCGCTGCGCGACATATTGTGCGAGACCATCGATTTCGAGCGTCTGGCGCGTTCGCCGATCAAGCTCTTCGTGACGGCGACCAATGTGCGCACCGGCCGCGCGCGCGTTTTCCGCAACGCCGATCTCAGCGCCGAGGCGCTGCTCGCCTCCGCCTGCCTGCCGACAATGTTCCAGGCGATAGAAATCGACGGCGAGGCCTATTGGGACGGCGGCTACGCCGGCAATCCGACCATCACGCCGCTGGTGCGAGAATGCGCGTCGCAGGACACGATTTTGGTGCAGGTCAATCCGATCGAGCGCAAGGAGACGCCGCGCAGCGCGATCGATATTTTGAACCGGCTGAACGAGATTTCCTTCAACTCGCCATTGCTCAAAGAGCTGCGCATGATCGCGCTGCTGCGCGAGGTCGCCGATCCCGGCCATAGCGAGGGCGCGCGCTGGGCCTCCATGCGCATTCACGCCATCGCGACGGACATGGCCGCGGAGCTGTCGGCCTCCTCCAAGCTGATCGCCGAATGGGATTTCCTGCTGATGCTGCGCGAGGAAGGAAGACGCCGCGCAGAGGAGTTTCTCGAGCGCAATGGCGATGCGCTGGGGAAGCGCTCGAGCTTCGATCTCGCATCTATGCTGGACTATGTGTGACGCGCGCCGATGAGCGTCGGCGCCAGAGCGGCGAGATTGGCGCGATAGGCGTCGAGCGAGAAATGCGCGTCATAGAAGCGGCGCATCTCGCTCGCCGCGCGCTGCGTCTCGCTCGGAACGCGCGCGTCGACCGCCGCGGCCTTCAACGCGCGCGCAAAATCTTCCGCGCTGTCGGCAATCGTCACATCGGTAAAGCGCGCGAGATCGACATGCATTCCGCGAAAGGCGTGGGTCGTCGAGACGAGCGGCAGGCCGCTCGCCAGCGCCTCCACCGTCTTGATGGAGAGGCCATGGCCGCTGATCGTCGGCAGCAGCACGAGCCGCGCCGTCGCATAAGCGGCGCCCGGATCGTCGACGCGGCCGACGAAACACGCGCGATGCGCCGCATAGAGCGCGGGATCGCGCGCCTTCACGCCGGCGTCGACATTGCCGACGATGCGCAAATGCGGAATTTTCGTATCGCCGAGAACCTCGCGCAGGAACCAGCAGACGCTATCGACATTGGCGCTATTGTTGCTGGCGACGAGCAGAATATCCTCGCCGCCGGGGCCGAGCGGCGCTTCCGGCGCGCTCGGATAGAGCAGCGCATGCTGCTTCTGAGGCAGCAGCGCGCGGAAATCATCATATTCCTGCGCATTGAGATGCAGCAGAAGATCGGCGCCGCGCATCAGATCGAGCTCGCGGGCGAGCATTTGCTCATAGGTCACGCGCGGCGGCAGCAAGGGCGCACGCTCGTTCATCAGCGCGAATTGGCGTGCTTGCAGATCATGGCTGTCGAGCATTATGGGCGCGCCGCGCGCGAGGCGCTTCGCCACCGACATCAGGAAGAAATGATTGCAATGCACGAGATCGAAGCGGCGATCCATGAGGCCCAGCGGCAGCTCCGCGCGCTCGGCGACGCCGGCGCGAATGACCGCCTGATCGCCATGGAGAAAGGGCCACAGAACATCGCGCAGAAAGCGCGGCGCCGCGAAAGCGTGGAAAGACGCGCCGCCGAACCAGCGTTCGCCTCGCGATAGCTCGGGCGTCGCCTCGACGAAAGCGCGCCAGCGCCAGGCGCGTTCCGGCGTGAAGCCGGGCAGATCGCATATGGCGACCGGCGCGACGCGGGCGCCGAGCGCGCGATAGGCCGCGACCTGCCCCAGCACGACGCGATATGTGCCGCAGGAGTGCCAGGCCGGATGCACAATGGCGACATGACGCCCGGCGAGCGGCAGAGAAGCAGTGTCTTTCATTGCGTGAGCGTCGTTCATCGCACGAGCAACGGCGCGGCCGTCTCGTGCAAGGCGCGCGCATAGGCCGCAGGGCTGAACATATCGTCATAGAGGCGGCGCGTGTCGGAGACTTCGCGCGCGCCCGCGTCGCGACGCTGGCCGATCTCGCGCAGGGCGGCGGCGAAATCGGCGGCCTCATCGGCGAGAATGACATTGCCGAGCCGCTCGGGATCGATGGCCATGCCGCGAAACGCCCGGCGCGTGGCGATGAGTGGCGCGCCGCTCGCCATCGCCTCCACCGCCTTCACCGAGAGGCCATGCCCTTCGATCGTCGGCAGCAGCACGCAGGCGGCCTGCGCATAGACGGCGCCGATGTCGTCGATGCGCCCCTTGAACAGCGCGCGGTGAGACTCGTAGAGCGATTTGTCGAGGCGCTTCACGCCCGAATCGATATTGCCGTAGATCTCCACCTCGACGCTAGGCGCGAGCGGCGCGACCTCGCGCAGGAACCAGCGCAGGCTGACGAAATTTCCGTAATTGTCGCTGGCGACGATGATGATGCGATCGCCGCCCGGCCCGCAGGGAACCGGCGCAATGGCGGGATAGACGAGGCGATGACGCGCCTGCGGCAGCAGACGGACGAACTCCGCCCGCTCCTCCTCATTGAGATGTATGCAGAGATCCGCCGCGCGCATCCACTCGAGCTCTACCGACAACATATCGTCATAGGTCACGTAGGGGGGCAGGAAAAAGCCGCCCTGATTGCGCAGAATATATTGTCGCGCTTGTATGTCCTGCGTCTCGACCATGACCGGCGCATTTCTTCCACGAAGCAGTCGAGCAACAAAGGGCAGCGTGAAATAATGATTCGCATGCACGAGATCGACATTCTCGTCTGCGAGGCCGGGAGGAAGAGCGACGAGCTTGGCGAGCTCGACGAGCCAGGTCGCCTGATCGCCATGGATCAGCCGCCACCACGCATGGGCGAGAAAGGACGGCGAGAGAGCGGCGAGCCGGCTCGGCCCGCAGAAATAGCGCTTGTCGGCCGGCAGATCGGCGGAGGCGGCGAAATAGGCCTCCCAGCGCGGCCCACGCGGCGGCCGCGGGGCCGGCGTGTCCATCAGAGCGACGGAAATCGTCCGCGCTCCGAGCGCGCGATAGGCCTCGAGCTGGCTGACATTGACCTGATAGCTGCCGCAGGAATGCCAGGCGGCGTGAACCACCGCGACCGTCTTCCCCGCGAGCGGCCCCACGGCGACGGAAGCGTCGTTGGAAACAAGCTGCTCGATCGACCCCTCCCGTTCCGCGCGACGATGGGACGCAGGCGCGCCCCACCCACCCCCAATGAGGAAGAGGCTCGGCCGGCGTGGTGCGAAGCCCCGAGACTCGGAGAGCACCCCCTCCCGAGCGCCTTCGGCGCTCGACCTCCCCCTCGAAGGGGGAGGTGGAAACGCCTCTTCCTGCGCGTCCCCGTATCGGCCCGCCCCGCTTGCCCTGCGGCCGCGTTTCCAAGTAGACGGGGTATATGAGCCTTCGACCCGCAAATCCAGATTTTTCCCTGCCACGCGCCGCCCCCGATCAGAGCGGGGCCGCGGCCGGCAAGCGTTATGGGATCGCCATCGTCGGCAATGACAAGATCATCGACTGGCTGCTCCCCTTCCTCGAGAGCTATGCGCAGACCAACGCGCATCTGCCGCTCTATCTCGTCCCCTATGACGAGAATGTCGCGCAGACGCGGCGCGCGGCGGACATATACGGCGCGCATTTCATCGAGGAGGTTCCCGAGGCGATCGACAGACTCGCCGCCGAGCTCTATCCCGGCCCGTTCAACGGCAATCGCCGCCGGCTGCGCAAGCTGCAGGCCCTCGCCCTGCCGCTCGACGAGGTCGCCTATGTCGATGTCGATGTGGTGCTCTATCGCGATTTCTCGCCCATTTTCGGCCGGCTCGAGGCCAAGAAGACGGAATTCATCGTCGCCTCGCCGAGCTTCGAATATGTCTATAACGAGAAGAAGGCCAATTACCCCTTCCTGCGCGACGCGCTGCTGTTCAACGACGGCTTTTGGGTCACGTCCAACCAATATTTGAAGCTCGACCATTTCATCGAGACGATGCGCGAGGACGCCAAGCTCTTCCACGAGGTGCGCAAGCGCGGGCAGCTCTTCGCCCAGCCTCTGGTGAATTTCGTGACGCATCGGCGCGGGCTCGCCATCACGCTTTTGCCGCACTGCGTCGAGCGCGCCTCGCATGAGAGCTTCTATCAGGCGCCCGGAATCACCTTTTCCGAGGGCAAGCCGCTCGATCCAGACGGCAAGGAAATCTACTTCTGCCATTGGGCTGGGGCGACCGCCCTCCCCTCGACGGGCGTTTTCGACGCCTCGTGGAAGGAGTTTTCCAAAGCCGCCTGGACGAAATTTCGCAAATAGGCCGAATTCCGCTATGAGACTGCCGTGCGGCGGCGGCCCTCCCTCCGGGACGGGTCGATTTCGTCGCACGGAACAGGACACATGCCTCGCCTACTTTTCCTCTATCTCGCACGGCGCATCCTGTTCAGCACGCTCGTCGTCCAGCTCGCGCTCATCGTGCCGGTCGTGCTCTCCTATCTGCTCTACACGCTGACCCCGGCGGCGATTCGCGCCGGCCTGCTGGCCCCGGCGCTGGTCGGCACCATGCCGACAGTCGGCTTCATCACTCTGCCCATGGCCATAGGCGTCGCCACGGCGCTCGAATTCGCACGCATGTCCAATGAGGGCATGATCGCCGTGCTCTATGCGCTGCGGCTGTCCGTATGGTCCATCTGCCGGCCCGCGATCGTCTGCGCCGGCGCGCTGGTCGTCTTCGGCTATGGGCTCGCCAATCTCATGGCGCCCTATTACGCCAGCGGCCTGCAGGACGTCATCAATGTGGTGCGCAACTCGCTCAATCACCGCATGCTGGACGCGGCGCATTTCTACACTTTCGACAATGGCGTGAAGACTCTCTATCTCCAGCGCTGGGAGTCGCCGGACGTCGCCGTCAATCTCTTCGTGCGGCAGATTTCCATCGAGAAGCGCCAGGAGGAGACGATCACCGCGGCGCGTGCAGAGTTCCGCCGCCAGCCCTCCGGCGTCGTGGTGGCGCTGTCCAACGGCAGCATTCAAACCAAGCCCTTCGACACGGACGAGGTCCGCATCGCCAATTTCGACGAATATGCGATGGCGCTGCCGATGCAGGGTAGCGAATCGCTGCCGCCGCGCAATTGGCGCGGCGTCTATGAGCTGACTCTGCCGGAATTCATCGCCAATTGGCAAACCGCCAAGCTCGACCGCCGCCAGGCCGGCGAATGGATGGCGGAGGCGGCCAAGCGCTTCGGCGTGCCTTCGCTCGCCATCGCGCATACGCTGCTCGCCATGGCGCTGGTCTTGACCTTCGGCAGCGTCACCGGGCGACGCGGCAGCATGAGCTCGCTGGTCATCATCGCCATTCCGGCGACGCATATTTTCTTTCTGGTGGCGCTCGAATCGCTGCTGCGCGCCGATGCGCGCTTCGCCTTTCTTCTGGCGGGAGCGGCGGCGCTCGAGATCGGCGTGTCGATCCTGCTGATCTACCGGCGCAACAGAAACACCAGCCCGATGCGCAAGCTCTCGGCCTTCGAGACCATCGCCGCGGAGCCGCAGACCCTCGCGGCCTGACCAACCTTCGTCATCGCGAGGAGCGAAGCGACGCGGCGATCCAGGGGCCGCCCTCGACTCCTGGATTGCTTCGCTTCGCTTGCAATGACGACATCACGCGGCGGCGAGCACGACCTCGCGATAATGGGGAATGACGACATCCGGCGCGCCGGTCTCGCGCACCGCGCCCTCGTCGATCCAGATCACGCGGTCGCAGAGATCGCCGAGGAAGCGCAGATCGTGCGAGACCATCAAAATGGTCCCGGTCTTGGCGAAATCGGCGATGAAGGCCTCGCATTTGGCCTGGAACACCTCGTCGCCGACCGACAGCGCCTCATCGACGATGAGAATATCGGCGTCGGCGTTGGCGCAGATGGCGAAAGCGACGCGCGCCACCATGCCGCTGGAATAGAGCCGCATTGGCTGATCGAAGAAAGGCCCGATATCGGCGAATTCGGCGATGGCCGGCAGGCGCTTCTCCACCTCCTTGCGCTTGAGACCGAGGATCGCGCCGCCGATCATGGCGTTCTCGCGTCCGGTGAGCAGGCCGTCGAAGCCCGAGCCCAGCGCCAGAATCGGCGCCACGCGGCCCTTCACCTCGAAGGAGCCGCGCGTCGGCCGCGTGATGCCGCAGAGAATTTGCAGCAGCGTCGTCTTGCCCGCGCCATTGCGGCCGATAATGCCGACCTTCTCGCCCTTGCCGACCTCGAAGCCTATGTCGTGGAGCACCCAATGCTCCTGATAGAACTTCTTCCACAGGCCGAACAGGATCTGCTTCAGCTGGTCGTTGCGATGCAGATAGAGCTGGAACGCCTTGCCGACGCCGTCGCAGCGGATGATGGGTTCAGATGACATCGACGATGACCGATTTGTAGCGCATGAAGAACTGATAGCCGAACAGGAATATCCCGTAAGACACCAGCGACAGCGCGACATAAGCGATGGGATTGGGCAGCACGCCGTCGAGCGCTACGCCGCGCAGCATCTCTATATAGTCGCCGACGAGATTGAGGCGCAGCCAGATCGAGATATGCGAGGGCATCTGATCGAGCCGATAGAAGATCGGCGTCGCGAACATCAGCACCGGCACGACCGACACCATGATATGCGCCACATCGCGGGTGAAGGCGCCGAGCGCCATCAAAAACCACACCACGCCGAGCATGAAGCAGGCGAAGGGCAGAATCAGCAGCGGCGCGAAAAAAATCGTCATCGGCAATTCGCCGGCCGTCAGCAGGCGGAAGACCACATAGACGCCGAGGCTGATGCCGCCATAGACGAAGGCGCGAATCGTCGCCACCCAGGCGATGGTCTCGCTGGGAAAGATCGACTTCTTCACGAAGGTCACATGCTCGTGCAGCAGGCCCGGCCCGCGATAAGCGAGCTCGCTGAACAAATTGAAGACGATGAGCCCGATGAAGATGCCGGCCGCGTAATCGCTGGTGCTCATGCCCGCGGACAATTGCGGAACCGTTATAGAAAACAAAACGGTATAGGTGAGCAGCATGATCAGCGGGGCGAGCACGGCCCAGAGCGGCCCGAGCACGGAGCCGCGGAATCTGGAGGTGAGCTCCCGCCGCACCACGGCGCGGATGAGCTCCCTATGGTGCCAGGCCCGCTCAAAGGGAGCGACATAGGCGATGGGCGGTATCTGAGCGAGCGACAGGCCGAACCTCCTGGGATCGAATGCGGCGGCGCAGCCGCATAGACCAGCTCGGCGCCGCCTCTGTCAACGGTCCGGCGCCGCGCGGGCCGGATCGGCCGGGCGCCGCCCGGCCAGGGTCGACCTCGGCTTGACGCGGCGCCGCGCGGTTCCTACTCTTTCGGAAAAGTTTCAATTCGAAAGGAAAGCCATGTCTGCCGTGACCGTCAAAGTCTCCGATGCGAGCTTCGAAGCCGAGGTTCTGAAATCCGACCAGCCGGTCGTCGTGGATTTCTGGGCCGAATGGTGCGGCCCCTGCCGCACCATTGCGCCGGCGCTCGAGGAGATCGCCACCGAGCTCAAGGACAAGCTCAAGATCGTCAAGCTCAACGTCGACGAGAATCCCAATGTCGCCGGCATGCTGGGCATTCGCTCCATCCCGACTCTCATCATCTTCAAGGACGGCAAGGCCGCCTCGCAGAAGGTGGGCGCCGCGCCCAAGGGCGAATTGCTGCGCTGGATCAACGGCGCTATATAAGCGCTCGACGTAGCGGGAGTGAAGGCGTAAATCCTCAGAGCATGAACCTCTCGGATTTTGCGCCTTCCCTCCAGTTCTCCCCGCAGGAGCTGACGGCGATCGTCCTCAGCCTGAAGGTCGCGGGGACGGCCACGGCGTTCTCCCTGCCGCTCGCCGTCTTCGTCGCCTATGCTCTGGCGCGCTGGCGCTTTCCCGGCCATGCGGCGCTGAACGCCTTCATTCATCTGCCGCTGGTCATGCCGCCGGTCGTCACCGGCTTCGCCCTGCTGCTGCTGCTCGGCCGCAAGACGCCGCTCGGCGCCTTCCTCGCGGAATATTTCGGCATTGTCTTCGCCTTTCGCTGGACCGGCGCGGCGCTGGCCGCCGCCGTGATGAGCTTTCCGCTGATGATCCGCCCGATTCGCCTCTCCTTCGAGAGCATCGACGAGCGGCTGGCGCTCGCCTCGCGCTCGCTGGGCGCCGATCCACTGTGGACCTTCTTCCTGGTGACGCTGCCTCTAGCGGCGCCGGGCGTCATCGTCGGCTCGATTCTCGGCTTCGCCAAGGCGCTCGGCGAGTTCGGCGCAACGATCACCTTCGTCTCCAATATTCCCGGCGAGACGCAGACGATTCCCTCCGCCATCTACAGCTTCACCCAGACGCCGGACGGCGACGCCGACGCGCTGCGGCTCGCCGCCGTATCGGCGACGATCGCCGTGGCCGCCCTCGTCGTCTCGGAGATTTTGCAAAAGCGCGCCGATGCGACGCGAGCCGGCAAATGATCGGCGTCGATATAAAATTGCGCCGGGGCGATTTCACTCTCGCCGCCGCCTTCACCTCCAAGGCCCGCATCCTCGCGCTGCATGGGCCGTCCGGCTCCGGCAAGACGACGCTCGCCCATCTCGTCGCCGGCCTCGCGGCGCCGGACGAGGGCCATATCGTCGTCAATGGCGCGCTTCTCGTCGATACGGCGCAGCGTCTCTTCGTGCCGCCGGAGAAGCGCCGAATCGGCCTCGTGTTTCAGGATGCGCTGCTGTTTCCGCATTTCGACGTAAAGACGAATATTCTGTTCGGCCGCTTCTTCACGCCCAAGGCGGAGCGCCGCGTGCCATTCGAGGCCGTGGTCGAGACGCTCGGCGTCGCGCATCTGCTGCGCCGCCGCGCCGGCGCGCTCTCGGGCGGCGAGCGGCAGCGCGTCGGCCTCGCCCGCGCCCTGCTCTGCTCGCCGCGCCTATTGGTGATGGACGAGCCCATGGCCTCGCTCGACTATGACCGGCGCCAGGAGATCATGACGCTGATCGAGCGGCTGCGCGACGAATTCTCGATTCCGATCCTGCTCGTCTCTCACGCGGCCGACGAGATATTGCGCCTCGCCGACGAGGTGATCTCGCTCGAGCGCGGCGGCATTGTCGCGCAGGGCCTGCCCTCGGAGACGCTCGCCGCCGCGAGCCGATATACGGAAGGCGGCCGCTTCTCGGTGGTCAGCGCGCTGGTGGCGCATGTCGGCGCCTTTGATGCGCGTTATGGCGTGACGCGGCTCGCGCATCCCTCGGGCGAGATCGTCGTCGCGGCGCATATCGTCAACGGCGACCGGAAGGTGCGCGCGCTCATCAACGCCACCGATGTGGCGCTCGCCTACCGCAAGCCGGAGAACACCAGCATACGCACCGTGCTTCTCGGCCGCATCGTCGCGATCGACGAGGACGCGAGTCCGCTCGCCTTCGTGCGGCTCGAGCTCGAAGGCGGCGATCGGCTCATCTCGGCGACGACGCGGCTATCGGTCGCCGAGATGAATCTGAGCGTCGGCGCGCAAGTCTATGCGCTGGTGAAATCGGTGGCGCTGGACGAGAGAGAACTCCGCGCAAACGCGTGAGCCCGCCGCTGCGCGAGCATGGCGACGCCGCTTCGCGGACGGCTCCCTCGGACACGAATCCTCGAACCGAAATCATAGGAATTCGTTAGCTCTTTCATTTAGATGTTTATTAAGACCTCCATGCGATCTTCAAAACCGCGAAGCCTCCGATAAGGGATCGCTTCGTATTCGCGCCGAACAGGACAGATGATCTGTCCGCCGCCGGCCCGGCCAGGAACTCGCGAGCCCATTCCGGCTCGCAGGACTCCGCTGGAGGCACGGCCAAGCGCGACGGTGTTCTCCAAAAACCTTCGTGACCAAGGCACAGCCGCCGGCCCCTCGCGCCGGAGCGATCGCTCGCGCGTCCTCGCTGCGTCCTACGCTCACGCCCGATGCGGACCGAGCGCGCTCGGGCCGAGAACCGTCACGCCGTCAAACTTTCGTTTCTTCGTAAACAGCTTCATTGGAAGCGGAGCGCCCGATGACCTCGATCTTCACCTCTCTCACCGCCACTCAGGTTGCCGGGCTCACCACGACGATCATATCCAATCTGACGACAACGGACATAGCGGCGCTCAGCACCACGCAGGCGGCGGCGCTCAAATCGACGCAGCTCAACGCGCTCAACTCGACCGATCTCCAATCTTTCGCGCAGACGCAGATCGCAGCGCTCTCGGCCAACGCCATCGCCGGCCTCTCGCTCGCGCAGATCGGCAATTTGACGACGACGCAAGCCGACGAATTCACCGCCACTCAGGTCGCGGCGCTCACCTCCTCGCAGATCGGCGCGCTCACCTCGACCGAGCTGGAGGGATGGGACGCCACACAGATCGGCGCGCTCACCTCCACGCAGATCGGCAAGCTCACCACAACGGCGATCAGCAATCTCTCGACGACGCAGATTTCCTCGTTGAGCCAGACGCAGGTGCGCGGCCTCACCACCTCGCAGCTCAATGCGCTGAGCACCGACGATCTCATCGCGGTCAATCTCGCCAATCTGACCACCTCCCAGATCGCCGGACTCGACGGCGCCGCGGCCGGCAATCTCTCCACCACTCAGGCGGAAGGCCTCAGCGCCTCGCAGATCGGCGCCCTGTCGGCGACGGCTTTCGCCGGCCTCTCATCGACGGAAGTCCAGGCCTGGAGCACCACGCAGCTCGCCGGCCTCACCGCAACGCAGCTCGGCAAGCTCACCACCACGGCGCTGTCCAACCTCTCCACCACGCAGGTCACCGACCTCACCTCGACGCAGGTGCGCGGCCTCACCGCCACGCAGATCGGCGGCCTCGCCGCCTCCTATCTCGACGCTATCGATGCGGCCGACTTCTCGACAAGCCAGATCGCGGCCTTCAGCGCGACAAGCGTCGGCGATCTCTCGACGACCCAGGTCGCCAACCTCACCTCAACCCAGATCGGCTCGCTCTCGGCCACCGCCTTCGGCGCGCTGACCTCGACCGAGGTGCAGGCCTTCACCTCCACGCAGCTCGCCGGCCTCACCGCCACGCAGATCGGCAAGCTCAGCACGACGGCGATCTCGAACCTCTCCACGACGCAGGTCACTGATCTGACCTCGACGCAGGTCCGCGGCCTCACCGCCACGCAGATCGGCGGCCTCGCCGCCTCCTATCTCGACGCTATCGACGCGGCCGACTTCTCGACAAGCCAGATCGCGGCCTTCAGCGCGACAAGCGTCGGCGATCTCTCGACGACCCAGGTCGCCAACCTCACCTCCACCCAGATCGGCTCGCTCTCGGCAACCGCCTTCGGCGCGCTGACCTCCACGGAAGTGCAGGCCTTCACCTCCACGCAGCTCGCCGGCCTCACCGCAACGCAGATCGGCAAGCTGACCACCACAGCAATCTCGAACCTCTCCACCACGCAGGTCACTGATCTCACCTCGACGCAGGTGCGCGGCCTCACGGCGACGCAGATCGGCGGACTCTCCGCCTCCTATCTCGACGCTATCGATACGGCCGACTTCTCCACCAGCCAGATCGCAGCCTTCGGCGCGGCGACGGTCGGCGATCTCTCGACGACCCAGGTCGCCAACCTCACCTCAACCCAGATCGGATCGCTCTCGGCAACCGCCTTCGGCGCGCTGACCTCGACCGAGGTGCAGGCATTCACCTCCACACAGCTCGCCGGCCTCACCGCGACGCAGCTCGGCAAGCTCACCACCACGGCGATCTCGAACCTCTCGACGACGCAGGTCACCGACCTCACCTCGACGCAGGTGCGCGGCCTCACCGCAACGCAGATCGGCGGCCTCTCCGCCTCCTATCTCGACGCTATCGACGCGGCCGACTTCTCGACAAGCCAGATCGCGGCCTTCAGCGCGACAAGCGTCGGCGATCTCTCGACGACCCAGGTCGCCAACCTCACCTCAACCCAGATCGGCTCGCTCTCGGCCACCGCCTTCGGCGCGCTGACCTCGACCGAGGTGCAGGCCTTCACCTCCACGCAGCTCGCCGGCCTCACCGCCACGCAGATCGGCAAGCTCAGCACGACGGCGATCTCGAACCTCTCCACCACGCAGGTCACCGACCTCACCTCGACGCAGGTTCGCGGCCTCACGGCGACACAGATCGGCGGCCTCTCCGCCTCCTATCTCGACGCCATCGACACGGCCGACTTCTCTACCTCGCAGATCGCAGCCTTCAGCTCGACCAACGTCGGCAATCTCTCCACGACCCAGGTCGGCGCCCTCTCCTCCACCCAGATCGGCTCGCTCTCGGCCACCGCCTTCGGCGCACTGACCTCGACGGAAGTACAGGCCTTCACCTCCACACAGCTCGCCGGCCTCACCGCAACGCAGCTCGGCAAGCTCACCACCACGGCAATCTCGAACCTCTCCACCACGCAGGTCACTGATCTCACCTCGACGCAGGTGCGCGGCCTCACGGCGACGCAGATCGGCGGACTCTCCGCCTCCTATCTCGACGCTATCGATACGGCCGACTTCTCCACCAGCCAGATCGCAGCCTTCGGCGCGGCGACGGTCGGCGATCTCTCGACGACCCAGGTCGCCAACCTCACCTCAACCCAGATCGGATCGCTCTCGGCAACCGCCTTCGGCGCGCTGACCTCGACCGAGGTGCAGGCATTCACCTCCACACAGCTCGCCGGCCTCACCGCGACGCAGCTCGGCAAGCTCACCACCACGGCGATCTCGAACCTCTCGACGACGCAGGTCACCGACCTCACCTCGACGCAGGTGCGCGGCCTCACCGCAACGCAGATCGGCGGCCTCGCCGCCTCCTATCTCGACGCTATCGACGCGGCCGACTTCTCGACAAGCCAGATCGCGGCCTTCAGCGCGACAAGCGTCGGCGATCTCTCGACGACCCAGGTCGCCAACCTCACCTCCACCCAGATCGGCTCGCTCTCGGCCACCGCCTTCGGCGCGCTGACCTCGACCGAGGTGCAGGCCTTCACCTCCACCCAGCTCGCCGGCCTCACCGCGACGCAGATCGGCAAGCTCACCACCACGGCGATCTCGAACCTCTCGACGACGCAGGTCACCGACCTCACCTCGACGCAGGTGCGCGGCCTCACCGCCACGCAGATCGGCGGCCTCTCCGCCTCCTATCTCGACGCCATCGATGCGGCCGACTTCTCCACCAGCCAGATCGCGGCCTTCAGCGCGACAAGCGTCGGCGATCTCTCGACAACCCAGGTCGCCAACCTCACCTCAACCCAGATCGGATCGCTCTCGGCCACGGCCTTCGGCGCGCTGACCTCGACCGAGGTGCAGGCCTTCACCTCCACGCAGCTCGCCGGCCTCACCGCGACGCAGATCGGCAAGCTCACCACGACGGCGATCTCGAACCTCTCGACGACGCAGGTCACCGACCTCACCTCGACGCAGGTGCGCGGCCTCACCGCCACGCAGATCGGCGGCCTCGCCGCCTCCTATCTCGACGCTATCGACGCGGCCGACTTCTCGACAAGCCAGATCGCGGCCTTCAGCGCGACCAGCGTCGGCGATCTCTCCACCACCCAGGTCGGCAATCTCACCTCCACCCAGATCGGATCGCTCTCGGCCACAGCCTTCGGCGCGCTGACCTCGACCGAGGTGCAGGCATTCACCTCCACCCAGCTCGCCGGCCTCACCGCAACGCAGCTCGGCAAGCTGACCACCACGGCAATCTCGAACCTCTCGACGACGCAGGTCACCGACCTCACCTCGACGCAGGTTCGCGGCCTCACCGCAACGCAGATCGGCGGCCTCTCCGCCTCCTATCTCGACGCTATCGACACGGCCGACTTCTCGACAAGCCAGATCGCGGCCTTCGGCGCGGCGACGGTCGGCGATCTCTCGACGACCCAGGTCGCCAACCTCACCTCCACCCAGATCGGATCGCTCTCGGCCACAGCCTTCGGCGCGCTGACCTCGACGGAAGTGCAGGCCTTCACCTCGACGCAACTCGCCGGATTGACCGCGACGCAGATCGGCAAGTTCCCCGTCACAACCATTCCCAACTTCTCGACCACCCAGATCGCCAATCTCACCTCGACACAGGTGCGAGGCATCACTGTTGCCCAGCTCTCGGCGTTCTCCGCATTCCCTTCACTCACCACCCCATACCTCGATGCGATCAACGCAGCCGATTTCTCGACGACCCAGATCGCAGCGCTCGATGCAACCACGATCTCAAACCTCACCACCACGCAGGTGGCCTCGCTGTCCGGAACCCAAATCGGCGCGCTGTCCGCCACGGCCTTCGGCGCGCTGACTTCCACGGAAGTGCAGGCCTTCACATCCACTCAGCTCGCCGGCCTCACCGCGACGCAGCTCGGCAAGCTCACCACAACGGCGATCTCGAACCTCTCCACCACGCAGGTCACTGATCTGACCTCGACGCAGGTGCGCGGCCTCACCGCCACGCAGATCGGCGGCCTCGCCGCCTCCTATCTCGACGCTATCGACGCGGCCGACTTCTCGACAAGCCAGATCGTGGCCTTCAGCGCGACAAGCGTCGGCGATCTCTCGACGACCCAGGTCGCCAACCTCACCTCAACCCAGATCGGATCGCTCTCGGCCACAGCCTTCGGCGCGCTGACCTCGACGGAAGTGCAGGCCTTCACCTCCACGCAGCTCGCCGGCCTCACCGCGACGCAGCTCGGCAAGCTCACCACCACGGCGATCTCGAACCTCTCCACGACGCAGGTCACTGATCTGACCTCGACGCAGGTACGCGGCCTCACCGCAACGCAGATCGGCGGCCTCTCCGCCTCCTATCTCGACACCATCGACGCGGCCGACTTCTCGACCAGCCAGATCGCGGCCTTCAGCGCGACAAGCGTCGGCGATCTCTCGACGACCCAGGTCGCCAACCTCACCTCCACCCAGATCGGATCGCTCTCGGCCACAGCCTTCGGCGCGCTGACCTCGACCGAGGTGCAGGCCTTCACCTCCACACAGCTCGCCGGCCTCACCGCAACGCAGCTCGGCAAGCTCACCACCACGGCGATCTCGAACCTCTCGACGACGCAGGTCACCGACCTCACCTCGACGCAGGTGCGCGGCCTCACCGCCACGCAGATCGGCGGCCTCTCCGCCTCCTATCTCGACGCCATCGATGCGGCCGACTTCTCCACCAGCCAGATCGCGGCCTTCAGCTCGACCAGCGTCGGCGATCTCTCGACGACCCAGGTCGCCAACCTCACCTCCACCCAGATCGGATCGCTCTCGGCCACAGCCTTCGGCGCGCTGACCTCCACGGAAGTGCAGGCCTTCACCTCCACACAGCTCGCCGGCCTCACCGCAACGCAGCTCGGCAAGCTGACCACCACAGCAATCTCGAACCTCTCCACCACGCAGGTCACCGACCTCACCTCGACGCAGGTTCGCGGCCTCACCGCCACGCAGATCGGCGGCCTCGCCGCCTCCTATCTCGACGCCATCGATGCGGCCGACTTCTCGACCAGCCAGATCGCGGCCTTCAACTCGACCAGCGTCGGCGATCTCTCGACGACCCAGGTCGGCAATCTCACCGCCACCCAGATCGGATCGCTCTCGGCCACCGCCTTCGGCGCGCTGACCTCGACCGAGGTGCAGGCCTTCACCTCCACCCAGCTCGCCGGCCTCACCGCGACGCAGATCGGCAAGCTCACCACCACGGCGATCTCGAACCTCTCCACGACGCAGGTCACCGACCTCACCTCGACGCAGGTGCGCGGCCTCACCGCCACGCAGATCGGCGGCCTCGCCGCCTCCTATCTCGACGCTATCGATGCGGCGGACTTCTCGACCTCCCAGATCGCGGCCTTCAGCGCGACAAGCGTCGGCGATCTCTCGACGACCCAGGTCGCCAACCTCACCTCCACCCAGATCGGCTCGCTCTCGGCCACCGCCTTCGGCGCGCTGACCTCGACCGAGGTGCAGGCCTTCACCTCCACACAGCTCGCCGGCCTCACCGCGACGCAGATCGGCAAGCTCACCACCACGGCGATCTCGAACCTCTCGACGACGCAGGTCACCGACCTCACCTCGACGCAGGTGCGCGGCCTCACCGCCACGCAGATCGGCGGCCTCTCCGCCTCCTATCTCGACGCCATCGATGCGGCCGACTTCTCCACCAGCCAGATCGCGGCCTTCAGCGCGACAAGCGTCGGCGATCTCTCGACAACCCAGGTCGCCAACCTCACCTCAACCCAGATCGGATCGCTCTCGGCCACGGCCTTCGGCGCGCTGACCTCGACCGAGGTGCAGGCCTTCACCTCCACGCAGCTCGCCGGCCTCACCGCGACGCAGATCGGCAAGCTCACCACGACGGCGATCTCGAACCTCTCGACGACGCAGGTCACCGACCTCACCTCGACGCAGGTGCGCGGCCTCACCGCCACGCAGATCGGCGGCCTCGCCGCCTCCTATCTCGACGCTATCGACGCGGCCGACTTCTCGACAAGCCAGATCGCGGCCTTCAGCGCGACCAGCGTCGGCGATCTTTCGACGACCCAGGTCGGCAATCTCACCGCCACCCAGATCGGCTCGCTCTCTGCCACCGCCTTCGGCGCGCTGACCTCGACCGAGGTGCAGGCCTTCACCTCCACACAGCTCGCCGGCCTCACCGCAACGCAGCTCGGCAAGCTCACCACCACGGCGATCTCGAACCTCTCGACCACGCAGGTCACTGATCTGACCTCGACGCAGGTGCGCGGCCTCACCGCAACGCAGATCGGCGGCCTCGCCGCCTCCTATCTCGACGCTATCGACGCAGCCGACTTCTCGACAAGCCAGATCGCGGCCTTCAGCGCGACAAGCGTCGGCGATCTTTCGACGACCCAGGTCGGCAATCTCACCGCCACCCAGATCGGCTCGCTCTCTGCCACCGCCTTCGGCGCGCTGACCTCGACCGAGGTGCAGGCCTTCACCTCCACGCAGCTCGCCGGCCTCACCGCAACGCAGCTCGGCAAGCTCACCACCACGGCAATCTCGAACCTCTCCACCACGCAGGTCACCGACCTCACCTCGACGCAGGTTCGCGGCCTCACCGCGACGCAGCTGGACGGGCTGTCGGCGAGCTATCTGGATGCGATCGACGCCGGCGACTTCTCGACGAGCCAGATCGGCGGACTGGATTCGACCGCGGTCGGCAATCTCACCTCGACGCAGGTCGGGGCGCTGACCTCGGCGCAGGTCGGCGCGCTCTCGGCGACATCGATCAACTCGCTGACCACGACCGAGATCAACACGCTGAGCAGCACGCAGGTCGCGGGCCTCACCAAGACGCAGCTCACCGCGCTGAGCACGACCAACTTCAGCGCTCTGAGCAGCACGACGGGCATTCCGGCGCTGACGACCACGGCCATCGCCGGCCTGACCACCGCGGATATCGCCGCGCTCAGCACGACCCAGGGCAACGCCTTCACGACAACCCAGATTCAGGCAATGTCCGTGGATCAAGCTATCGCGCTCGTGTCTCTCATCGGCTGACGGCGAGGGGCGCGAGACGCGGTGACTTTCGTCACCCGTCCGCAACGGCGCTCCGGGCGGCATCGCCCGGGCGCCGCCCTCTCGAATGGACGTCGACATGACCACGCAGCCGAACGAATCGGAGACCGCCCTCGCGCTGTTCCAGGCAGCGATCGAAAAATCCTACTCGCGCAAGCTGACCATCGCCGATCTGTTCACCGCCGCCGCGCAATTGAAAGCGTTGGGGCTCGATCGGCGGGCGGCCGAGCTCTACAAGCATTGGATCGCCTTCAACGCCGACGATCCCGTCGTCTATGCGGCCTATTTCAACTTTGCGACCGCGCTGGCCGACTCGGGCGATCGCCCGGGCGCGATCAATGCGCTGCGCGAAGCGATCCGCATTCAGCCGGATTTCCAGCCGCCCTATATCAATCTGGGGCGGCTGCTCGAGGATTCCGGCCTCGTCGGCGCGGCGGTCGCGCAATGGATGGCGCTCGTCGAGCGGACCGCCGCCGTCAATGGCGAGTCGGTCGCTCACAAGCTCAGCGCGCTGCAGCAGACCGGGCGCGTGCTCGAGAGCCTCAATAAGGACGAGGCGGCGGAAGACGCGCTGCGGCAAATCCTGGAGATCGATCCCAAGCGGCAGGAAGTCGTGCAGCATTGGATCGCGCTGCGCCAGCGCCAATGCAAATGGCCGGTCGTGCAGCCCTCCGAGCGCGTGAGCCTCGCCGATCTCGCCAATGGCATTTCGTCGCTGTCGCTCGCCAATCATGCCGACGATCCGATGTTCCAGCTCGCCAAGGCGCATCATTACGAGAAGCGCTCCATCGGCCGGCCCAAACGCGGCCTACCCGAGCGCAGCCTGCGCGCAGCCGAGCCGAAGCGGGCGCGCAAGCAGCGGTTGCGCATCGGCTATGTCTCCTCCGATCTGCGCGAGCATGCGGTCGGCTTCGCCATGACCGATGTGCTGGAGTCGCATGATCGCGCGCATTTCGAGATCTACGCCTATTATTGCGGCATCGCGCGCAATGATCCGACGCGCGAGCGCATCGCCGCCGCCGTCGATCGCTGGACCGACATCAACGGAATGGACGACGAGACGGCGGCGAAAAAAATCGCCGAGGACGAGATCGACATTCTCGTCGATCTCAACGGCTACACCAAGGATGCGCGCACCAAGGTGTTCTCGCTGCGGCCGGCGCCGATCATCGTCAACTGGTTCGGCTTCCCCGGCACGATGGGCAGCCCCTATCATCATTACATCATCGCCGATCCGGTGATCATTCCCGAAGGCGCGGAGATCTACTACTCGGAGAAGGTGGCGCGGCTCGCCTGCTACCAGCCCAATGATCGCAAGCGCGTCGTCGCGCCGCAGCGCCCGACGCGCGTCGAGGCGGGATTGCCGGAGGACGCCTTCGTCTATTGCTCGCTCAACGGCATGCAGAAGCTCACCGCCCTCACCTTCGATCGTTGGGCGCGCATTCTGACGGCGGTTCCGGGTAGCGTGCTGTGGCTGCTGACCGGCACGGAGCAGACCAACGCCCGCGTGCGCGAGGAGGCGAAAGCGCGCGGCGTCGCGCCGGAGCGCATCATTTTCGCCGAGAAGATGGCCAATCCCTATCATTTGGCGCGCTATCCGCTCGCCGATCTGTTTCTCGACAATTTCCCCTATGGCGCCCATACGACGGCGGCCGACTCGCTGTGGATGGGCGTGCCGATCGTCACCTTCGCCGGCCGCAGCTTCGCCTCGCGCGTCTGCGCCAGCCTGGTGCGCGCGGCGGGCGTCGGCGAGCTCGCCTGCGCCTCGGCGGACGATTACGTCGCGCTCGCCATCGAGCTCGGCAAGGACAGGCGCAAGCTCGCGGGCCTACGGGACAGGCTCGCCAATGTGCGCGAGACGTCGCTGCTGTTCGACACGCCGCGGCTCGTCGGCGATTTGGAGACGCTCTATCGCGACATGTGGCGCGATTACGAGAGCGGCGAGCTGCCGCGGCCGGATCTGCGCAATCTCGATATTTATCACGAGATCGGGCTCGATCTCGATCTCGAAAAGATTGAGCTGCTGAGCGACGCCGATTATCGCACGCTCTATCAGAGCAAGCTGGCGGAGTGGGACGCCGCCTATCCGATAGAGCCAGACGCGCGGATGTGGCGGCCGCGCTGAGCGCGCGGCCGTGATCCCTCGCTCACTCGGCGAGCATTCGCTTCAAGAGCTCGATAACCTCGGACAGGCTCTTGTCCTTGGAGGCGAGCTCCTCGACCTTGCGCACGGCGTGCAGCACGGTCGTATGGTCGCGTCCGCCGAAGCGCCGGCCGATCTCCGGCAGCGAGCGCAGCGTCAGCACCTTGGACAGATACATGGCGATCTGCCGCGGGCGCACGACATTGGCGGTGCGGCGCGAGGAGAGAATATCCGCGCGCGAGATATTGTAATGGCTGGCGACGAGCTTTTGAATGTCGTCGATCTTGACGCGCTTGGGCTCGGCGCTGCGAACGAGATCGCGAATGGCGTTCTCCGCCGTCTCGACGCAGAGCGGCGCGCCGTTCAGCGTCGAATGGGCGAGCAGGCGATTGACCGCGCCTTCGAGATCGCGGCCATTGGTGACGATGGTCTTGGCGATATAGGACATGACCGCCGGCGGCACATGGAAATTGGGCTGCGCCTCCTGCGCGGCGGCGATGCGCGCCTCCAAAATCTTCATGCGCAATTCTTCGTCGAGCGGGCCGATGTCGACGCAGAGCCCGCCCTTGAAGCGCGAGAGCACGCGTTCGTCGAGAGTCTCGAGGTCGGAGGGCGGGCGATCGGCGGCGACGACGACCTGCTTGCCGGCGTCGATGAGCGAGTTCAGCGTGTGGCAGAACTCCTGCTGGATCGACTTGCCCTGCAGAAATTGCACATCGTCGATGATCAGCACGTCGATGTTGCGCAGCCGCTCCTTGAAGGCGATCGAATTTTGCTGCGTCAGCGCCGAGACGAAGCCGCTCATGAATTTCTCGGCAGTGAGATAGAGCACGCGGCGCTTATTGTCATTGGCCGAGCGCGCCACCGCCTGCAGAAGATGCGTCTTGCCGAGTCCGACGGCCGCATGAGTGTAGAGCGGATTGAACAGCGGATGCTCGCCGGGACGGGCGTCGGCGACGCGACAGGCGGCCGCATAGGCGAGCTGGTTCGAGGGGCCGACGAGAAAGGTCGAGAAAGACAGACGACGATCGAGCGGGGAACCGCCGAAAGACTCGCCGTCGCCGCGCGCCGCGGGACGCATCGGCGCCTTGACGTGCTGCGCCTCCGAGCGCTCGACGACAATGGCCGCAGGCGCCGGTTGCGCCTTCTCGACGACGGCGCCGGAAACGGCGTCCGCATCACGAGGGCGCGCACGGCGCGTCGGCGAGCGCACGTCGATGACGATCTGCTCGAGCGAGGTGAATTCGGCGCACAGCCGCGTGCGGATGCGATCCGCATAGTGAGACTGAATCCAGCTCTTCAAGAATTTCGTCGGCACCGTCAGCAGCGCTGCGCCGTCCTTCATGCCTTCGAGCTCCAGCCGCGCGAACCAGGAGCTGTAGACGGCCTCGCCGAGCTCGGCGCGCAGCCGCCCGCGCACGCGCTCCCATTTCTGCCGGCCCTCCGCCGACAGCTCGCTGGAATTCGACTGGTCATCGCTATTATCGGACATGGCTTTCTTTCGCGCTGAAGACGAGTCGAGGCGCGGCGCCTCGACAGCGTCGTCATAGTGAAACGGATAGATCGGTCGGTTTCGATCGATATGCGCGATCGACGCTTAGAGGACGCTTAAAGCTGGTTCGGGGGACCCACGGAATTTTCGCCGAGGTCGAAGGGACTTCGTCCGTCCTTTCGACTGCGACCTCGCGCGTCGTAGCGCTGCGCTACGTCGTCGCTCGGTCTCGTGTCGGCTCGCCGCCCAAAAGCCATCACATCACCCCTACATCCGCGATGAGCGAAAGCCCGTCGCGGTCCTTACAATCGGATCTGAAGATACGCAGACAGAAACGCACCCAGCGGGAATCGGCCGATGCATTCGTGGTGTGGTCGACGCATTCGTGGAACGCGTCGGGCAGTCCATCGCAGAGAAGGTGTCACCCGGAGGCTTACATGCGTCTACTCACCCATCCAAGCGACGCCGCTCCTCAGCGCCACGCCACATTTCGAACCTACACGCCCGCTTTTGCGCACGCAACGATCGTCGAGCCGCAGAATGCGCGGAACGTCGCCGCATCGCAGCCGCAGTCACGCCCTTCGCCTGGATAAAGTCATGATTCGTCGCTCAGAAAAACTTACGACGGTGGAAGGCGTGACACGGCGATCTTCGCATTGTTGCAGCGCGCGCGTTAACGAACGGGGCCTGTCAAGCCCGGCGAGCCTTGGCGACGCAGCGGGCCTTTAACGCAATTAACTGTTTTTAAACCGTATACGCTGCGCACAAGAAAAGCGTGTGAAAAAAAATCTCACACTACGAAGACTAGCGGAGTCGGTTTGCCCGTGCGTCGAAATATTACGCAGAACGCAAAAAAGCCCGGCGGAGCCGGGCTTTCGAAACACGCCGTTTGCGCAAGAAAAGATCAGGCAGAAAGAGCCTTCACGCGCGCCGTGAGACGCGAGACTTTGCGCGATGCGGTGTTCTTGTGAATGACGCCGTGCTGCGCGGCGCGCATCACGACTGGCGCGACGCTCTTGAGCACGGCGGCGGCCGTCGCGGCGTCGCCGCTGGCGATCGCCTCCTCGACCTTGCGGACCTGCGTGCGCAGCAGGCTGCGACGCGCGCGGTTGACGGCCGTGCGCCGGGCGATCTTGCGGACGGCCTTCTTGGCCGAGCTGGTGTTGGCCATCTTTGTTCCTTCGACGGTCGAGGCGAGGCGGGCGGGGTCGCCGCCCAAAAAAGCAAAGCGGCCGCGAAATCGCGGCCAGTTCGCCGGCCTTATACGCGGGCCGGCGTCGTTTCGTCAATGGCCGGGCCGGAGCGGCGCGCTCAGCGATGCTCGAAACGCGGCGGGCGCTTCTCGATGAAGGCGGTCATGCCCTCCTTCTGATCATGCGTCGCGAACAGCGAATAGAACAATCTCCGCTCGAAACGCACGCCTTCCGAGAGCGGCGTCTCATAGGCGCGCTCGACCGCCTCCTTGGCCATCAGCACGGCCGGCAGCGACAGAGCGGCGATGGTCCGCGCGCTCTTCAGCGCCTCTTCCAGAAGCTTGTCCGCAGGAACGATTCGGGCGACGAGGCCGCAGCGCTCGGCCTCCTCCGCGCCCATCAGCCGGCCGGTGAGGACCAGCTCCATGGCCTTGGATTTGCCGATGGAGCGCACCAGCCGCTGCGTGCCGCCGGAGCCGGGAATGACGCCCAGCTTGATCTCGGGCTGGCCGAATTTGGCCGTGTCGGCGGCCAGAATGAAATCGCACATCATGGCGAGCTCGCAGCCGCCGCCCAGAGCATAGCCGGCGACGGCGGCGATGACGGGCTTGCGCGCGCGCGCCACGCCGTCCCAGCGCGCCAGGAAATCGTCGAGATAGGCTTCGGCGACGGTCTTGTCGCGCAGCTCCTTTATGTCGGCGCCGGCGGCGAAGGCCTCCGCCGAGCCGGTCAGCACCACGCAGCCGATTTGAGGGTCCGCCTCGAAATGCGTCAAAGCGTCGGCGATCTCGCCGATCAGCCGCGCATTCAGCGCATTGAGCGCGCGCGGCCGGTTGAGCCGCAGCAGCGCGACACGATCATGCGTCTCGATCTCGATCGTCTCGTAATCCAAGGCCGGCCTCCTGCTTTCCGTCGCTATCATGCGCCCATCAAATTTCGAAGTCGCCCTCATTCGCCTCGATCTCGCCGAGGCCGGCGGCGACCGCGCGCCCATGCAGCTCGTCCAGCGTGATCGTATCGAGCTTGGCCAGCGCCTGACGCTCCGCCTCCGCGAAGAGCGGATCGACCGCGAGCGCCAGCAGACGCGGCTCCTCGCCATTCTGCGCGCCCTCCTCCGCGCGCAGAGCGACGCGCACGATCTCGCCGACATAGAGACGGCGACGCTCGCGCGCCAGCTCATAGCCGCCGGCCGGGCCGCGCACGCTCTTCAAAATGCCGGCGCGCACCATGGCCTGCAGCATGCTCTCGAGATGCCGCGGCGGCAGATCGTGACGCGCCGCCAGCGCCCGCGACGACACCGGCCGCGCCCGCGCATGCAAGGCGATGTCGAGCGCCGCCAGCACGGCGAGACGCGCGGGACGCGGCAGAAGGCTCATTCGGCTCCGCCCTCGCCCGGCGCAACCTCGCTCGTCCCAGTCGAGCCGAAGCCGCCGTCGCCGCGCGCGGTCTCCTCCAGCGCTTCCGTCGCCTCGATGAGCTCGACATGCTCGTAGCGCGCCACCACGAGCTGCGCGATGCGCATTCCGCGCGAGATCTCGAATGGATGCGTCCCGAAGTTGACCAGCAGAACCTTCACCTCGCCGCGAAAATCGCTATCGATGGTGCCGGGCGCGTTGAGCACGCTGACGCCGAATTCCAGCGCCAGGCCGGAGCGCGGCCGCACCTGCGCCTCATAGCCGGGCGGCAGCGCCAGCGAGAGGCCCGTCGGCACCAGATCGCGCGCGCCGGGCTCCAGCACCAGCTTGCCGCCGGGCGCGAGCGCGGCGCGAAGATCGAGCCCCGCCGCGCCCGCGCTGGCGTAGGCGGGAAGCGGCAAGCCTTCGCCATGCGGAAGGCGGCGGATGGCGATCTTGGTCACGGCGTCTCTCCCAGCGTGTCGGCGATATGCGCGATGAGCCGCGCCGCGACCTCGGTCTTGTCCAAGCGCGGCCAGGAGGCGAGGCCGGCGCGCGAGACGAGGTGAACCTCATTGCTGTCCGCGCCGAAGACTCCAGCGCCGACGTCATTGGCGACGATGAGATCGCAACCTTTGCGCGCGAGCTTCTCCTGCGCATGGAGGAGCACGTCGCGCGTTTCCGCCGCGAAGCCGACGACCAGCGCCGGCCGCCCCTCGCGCCTCTGCGCGACGCTGGCGAGAATATCCGGATTCTCGCGCAGCACGAGCGTCGGCGGCTCGCGCGAGGCGCCCTTCTTGATCTTGTCGGCGGAAGGCTCGACGCGCCAATCGGCGACGGCCGCGGCGCCGATGAACACATCGGCCGGCAGCGCCGCCTCCACCGCCTCGAGCATTTGCTGCGCCGTCTCCACATGACGCGTGGCGACGCCTTTTGGATCGGCGATCTCGACCGGGCCGCTGACCAGAGTGACGCGCGCGCCGGCCTGCGCCGCCGCCGCGGCGATGGCGTGGCCCTGCTTGCCGGAGGAGCGGTTGGAGAGAAAGCGCGCCGGATCGATCGGCTCGCGCGTCGGCCCGGAGGTGACGAGCACATGGCGCCCGGCGAGCCTCCCCTGCCCCGCGACGGGCGGCGGCAGAACCGTATCGCCGCGCAGCGCGGCCTCTATGGCGGCGACGATGGCGAGCGGCTCCGCCATGCGGCCGGGGCCAAATTCGCCGCAGGCCATCTCGCCATCGTCCGGCCCGACGAAGAGCGCGCCGTCGCCGCGCAAGGTCGCGACATTGCGCTGCGTCGCCGGATGCAGCCACATGCGCAGATTCATCGCCGGCGCCAGCAGCGCCCTTTTGTCGGTGGCGAGCAGCAGCGTCGTCGCCAGATCATCGGCGAGCCCCTGCGCCATGCGCGCCAGAAGATGCGCCGTCGCCGGCGCGACCACGACGAGATCGGCCTCCCGCGAGAGCCTGATATGGCCCATCTCCTGCTCGTCGGTGAGCGAGAAGAGGTCCTCATAGACGCGCTCGCCGGAGAGGCTGGCGAAGGACAGCGGCGTGACGAAACGCGCCGCCGCCGCGGTGAGCACGACGCGCACGAAGGCGCCGCGCTCGCGCAGCCGGCGAACCAGCTCGAGCGCCTTATAAGCGGCGACGCCGCCGCCGACGACGAGCAGAATGCGCTTGCCCGAGAGGCTCTGCGGATCGGAAGAAACCAAGCGACGGCTCCGCTGCTAGGATACGACTTCCGGCTGAATGGTTCGGCGCGTTCTCCCTCTCCCCGCTCGCGGGGAGAGGGCCGGGGTGAGGGGCTCGGGGCGTGAGCCACAGACGGAAAACGCCCGAGCCCCTCATCCTCACCTTCTCCCCACAATGCGGGGAGAAGGAAAGCGGCAAATATTGCGCGAACCAATCAGCCGGAAGCCGTAGAGAGGGAAGAGAATACTCTTTTTCGCGCCGGCCCGGAAAGAGCGCCGGTTTTCCACCCTCCCCTTCAGGGGGAGTGTTGGACCGTGCAACGGTCCGGGCTGGGGTCGCCGCCCAGCCCGATCGCCCTCCCCTAGAAGCCGTATCCGGTCGCGGCGCCATGGTCTATATTCGCGCGCGCAGGAATGAGGGAAGGGATGTCGGACTATTTGGACAAGGTGAATCGCATTCCGATCTCGGCCGATCTGCTCGGCGAGGTCATGGACATGCTGCGCGCGCTTCCGGTCGAGGAGCGCTGGGCCTCGGGCTCCCGCTCGTCCCGGCTCTATGAGATGCTGGAGCGCCGCGGGCTGACCGACACGGCCGATATCGTCGCCGTCGCCATAGACCTGCGCGTGACCGCTCTGCTGCGCCTGCAGAGCCTCGATGCGCTACGCGGCTGGACGACCCCCGGCGGCGGGCTCCGCGCCAGCCTCGTCCACCCCGATCTGCTGAAAGCCGCCGCCGCCGAGCCGCTCATAGAGGAGGCCGACGGCGAGGCGATCTTCGACGTGGCGAGCTTCCGTCTGCGGCTGCTGGCGGGGGCGGAGGTTTATGGGCGGGCGTGAGGGGGGCGAGGGCGGTTTCCGCTCGTGCCTCATGACGGTCATTCACAACCCGGTTTTCACGAAAAATGACGCGCCGATGGCTGCACCGTCGCGTTTTCCGTTGGCGCGCAGCGTGGTAAGCTCTCGTCGTGAGGGCTACCATGATTCATAGCAAGTCCACCGACGATCTGATTGCCGAGCTAAATCTTCTGGACGAATCTGACGCTATAGAGGCAAAAGAGGTGTCAGGAAACGAAGTCGGTAGCTCGATTTATGAAACGATTTGTGCATTCTCGAACGAACCGGGTCTTGGTGGCGGGGTTATCCTGCTAGGTTTAAAGAAAGAGCTTGGGCAATTATTTCCGGTATACAAGCTAACTGGCATTAAAGACCCAGATAAAATTCAAAGCGACATCGTATCAGCATGCCAGAGCAAGTTTAACACCCCCATTCGGCCTATCGTCAAGCGCGAGCTTATTCAAAATAGGACAATAGTAAGAATAGATATAGCTGAATTGCCTGCAGAGCAAAAGCCAATTTCGATCAAAAACCTAGGGCTCCCGCGTGGCGTATTGCGGAGAATCGGATCAAGCGACGTTCATTGTTCACAGGATGACTTAATCGCCTTTTTTCAAGATCGGTCGCATAGTAACTACGACGCCCATACGGTTAGAGACTCCAGCACACAGGACATAGACCCTACCGCTATTGCACTGTACAGGCGGTTCATTGCGGAGCATAAACCAACGTCACTAGTATTAAGTATGACAAACGACGAAATTCTTTATAGCACGACCAGCTTGAAGACTGCTGAATAAGTCACAAGAGCTACGGCGTGCGGTATTATATGCTTCGGAAAAACTATGTCGCTGCGTAGATTTTTTCCATCTGTTAGAGCTGATTATATTCGCGTTCAAGGTAAGGGATGGGTCGACGACGCGAATAATCGGTTTACGTCGATTGATTTTAGGGGTCCCGTCATATCGATCATTGACCGCGTCATATCCGCAATTCTCGACGACCTGCCGAAGAAGTTCGCTCTTGCGGATGGCGGACGCGCAAGGAGAACTGAACTGCCAATAATTCCATATAAGGCAATACGGGAGGCTGTTGTAAATGCATTTATGCATAGAAATTACAAAATTGACAGACCAATACAGATAATTCGCTATTCAAATAGACTTGTTATTGAGAACCCTGGCCATTCTATGAAGCCTCAAGATCAGTTTGATCGCAATGGATCGATAGCCAGAAATCCTAATATCGCGGCCTTGCTTAACGAGACGGACTTTGCTGAGACAAAAGGCACGGGCATGAGAACTATGCGCCTACTTTTACAGCAAGCAGGCTTGTCCTCCCCCGCCTTCGAGTCCGAAAGGGAGAGTGATATATTCAGAGTGACGTTTCTATTCCATCAGCTATTGGATGAAGTCACGTTGACGTGGCTGTCTAGATATAAGGAACACAATCTCTCGTCTGACGAGTGCTTGGCTCTCGCTTATGTGAAGGAAGCCGGGCAAATCAGTAACTTAACCCTTAGAGAGCTGTCCGGCGTCGACACATTAGGTGCAAGTGGCAAATTGCGCAGATTGACCGGAGCTGGTTTGCTCGAAAAGCGGGGAAACGGGGCTCAGACCTTCTACGTAGCCAGCAGCGCTATGCTCAGCCACTTGGCGCAGGCGTCATCGGGCGGAGGGTTACCAGATATCGAAGATGGGTTACCCGATAGCTTGCCTGACAAGCCCTCCCTGCCGCCTGCTCCCACATTTCCTAGTGTCTTCTCAACCAAGCTTAAGGGAAGCCTGATGCTCTTACGGCTCGGCAAGCGGGCAAGCCCGTCAATAGTAAAAGCTTTGATTGTAGAAATGTGCCAAAAAGGTTCATTTTCTAAGGATCAACTTAGCGAATATCTTCATCGCGACCCCAAACATGTTCTGACGTATTTGTCTTCACTACTGAAGGAAGAAAGCATACGCATGACATTGCCTCATGCCCCTAATCATCCTGAGCAAAAATATACCGCTGTTCGGGTGCGCAGGCACCGTCGCGAATCCGACGGATAGTCCGCATCTCGATTAAGGACCCGGCACCAATGTCACCTCATGGCACTTTCTTCCCAAAGGCAAACTGGAGTTTTTAACCCCCGCTAGCCCTCCGCCCCCCGCCGTGGCAAAGCGTCCCGCATGACGTCCGGCCCCTCCCCCGCGATTCTCGCCCCCATGGCGCGGCGGCTGCAGCTCGCCGATTATCGCTCCTATGCCGCGCTGGATTGCGCGATAGAGGCGCAGCTGGTGGCGCTCACCGGCGAGAATGGGGCCGGCAAGACCAATATTCTCGAGGCGCTGTCGCTGTTCTCGGCCGGGCGCGGGCTGCGCGGGGCGGAGCTGGCCGATTGCGCGCGGCGGCAGGGCTCCGGCGGTTTCGCGGTCTCGATCGAGCTCGTCGCCGATGGCGCCGTCACGCAGCTCGGCCATGGACTGGAGCCGGCCAGCGGCGAGCAGAGCGCGGCGCGGCGCTTTCGCATCGACAGGGCGCCGGTCTCCTCCGCCCGCGCTTTCGCCGATCATCTGCGCCCGCTGTGGCTCACCCCCGCGATGGACGGGCTGTTCGCGGGCCGGCGGGCGATCGGCGGCGTTTTCTGGATCGGCTGGCGCTCAGCCTCGACGCCGAGCATGGCGCGCGCGCGGCGAAGCTCGAGCGCGCTCTGCGCAATCGCAACCGGCTGCTCGCCGAGGAGACCGCCGACGCCCGCTGGCTGGACGCCGCCGAGCGCGAGATCGCCGCCCTGGGCGTGGCCGTCGCGGCGGCGCGGGGCGAGACGGTGCTGCGGCTGCGCGCGCTCATCGCGAGAGAGCGCGACGACAGCTCGCCCTTTCCCTGGGCGCAGGTTTCGATCGAGGGGGAGCTGGAGCGCATGATCGGCGAGGAACCGGCGCTGCAGGTGGAGGATCGCTATCGCGCGCGGCTCGCCGCCGCCCGCCGCCGCGACGCCGCCGCCGGCCGCACGCTGGAAGGACCGCAGGCGAGCGATCTTCGCGTGCGCCACGGCCCCAAGGACGAGGCCGCCCGCGCCTGCTCCACCGGCGAGCAGAAGGCGCTGCTGGCCGGTCTCGTTCTCGCCCATGCGAGGCTGGTGGCGGCGACCACGGGGCGCGCGCCGCTGCTGCTGCTGGACGAGGTGGCGGCGCATTTCGATCCGCTGCGGCGCGAGGCGCTCTACGCCGAGCTTGCGCGCATCGGCGGACAAGTGTGGATGACGGGCGCCGATCCGGAAGTCTTCGCCACGCTGGGCGGCCGGGCGCAGCTCCTGCGCGTCTTTCCAGGGCGCGTCGAGCGCACGATGTGAGTCTTTCGCAATGCTCCCAAAAAAGGCCGCATTCGAGGCCCTGAACAAGCGCGCCCCGGCCCCTCGGCTCCGTGGGACACGAAGCCGCTGAACCATTGAAGAAGCGCATGCGCGAGCCGAATGAAATCGATTTTTGGCGCGGCTTCGCTCTCGTCACCATTTTCGTGAATCATATTCCGGGGATTTTTTTCGAGCGCTTCACCTTTCGCAATGTGGCGATCTCCGATTCGGCGGAACTGTTCGTCTTTCTCGCCGGCTGGGCGCTGCGCAAGCTGGTGGACGGCCCTGCGAAGCCGCTCTCGGCGCGCTATCTGATCCTGCGGCTCGAGGGGCGCGCCTTCACCGTCTATCTGGCGCAGCTGGTGATCGCGCAATTGGCCGTCGCGCTGCTCGCCGGCGCCTCGCTGCTGCTGGACGCGCCCTTTCTGCTCGACTGGAACAACGCCTCGGCGATTTTCTCCGATCCGGTGCGCGCCAATCTCGGCCTCGTGCTGCTCACCTTTCAGCTCGGCTATTTCGACATTCTGCCGCTCTATGTCGTGCTGATGCTGGTCTCGCCGCTGATCGCCCTCTCCTATCGCCATGCGCGAGCGCTGCTGCTGCCGGCCTCGCTCGCCCTCTGGGCCTATGCGCTGGCCTTCGGCGTCAATTTCCCCACATGGCCGGTCGAAGGCGCCTGGTTTTTCGATCCGCTGGCCTGGCAGCTCGTCTTCGTGCTCGGCTTTCTGCTGGCCGGCGAGGATGGAATCGGCGGCCTCGTGCGCCGCTATCGCAAGCCTCTGTGGTGGGCGGCGCTGCCGATCGTGCTGCTCGGCGCCGTCGCAGCGCGGACCGAATTCGATCCCTCGCCGATCGCACTGCCGGAGCCCAAGCTGTTCTTCGTTTTCGACAAGACCTTCTTGTCGCCGGCGCGGCTGCTCTCCAATCTGGCCATCGTCGCGGTCTTCGCGGGCGCTTTCCACGCGATCGCGCGAGGCCTTCCGCGCCTCGCCGATTTTTTGTCGGCGCTCGGCCGCAATTCGCTCAATGTATTCTGCGCCGGGTCTCTGCTGAGCCTCGCCGGGCAGATCTTCCGCTTCGCCTATAGCGGGGATGTTGTAAGCGACGCTTTTATCGTAATGTTCGGCATCGCTGCGATGGGGGCGACCGCATGGGCTTCGGAATGGCGCGAAAGGTTGCGGGCAAAATCGGCGCGGGCTCCTGCATAGCGCTGGCGCTCGCGGCGTCGCTCGCGCTCGCGCAAGAACGCGCGCCAGAGTCCACGCCGCCGTCCGAGGCGCCGCCGCTCAGTCCCGCCTGCGAGGCGCCGGCCGGCGATATCGCCGCGCCCGCCTCGTTGCCGCATTTCGCCAAGGCGCTGCGCGAGCGCAAGACGGCGAGCATTCTCGCCATCGGCTCCTCCTCTACCTCCGGCGTCGGCGCCACCTCCGACGCCAAGAGCTATCCAGCCCAGCTCGAGGCGATTTTGGAAGGGGCGCTGAAGGGCGTCGATGTCGTGGTCGCCAATCGCGGCGTCTCCGGCGAGGTGGCGGCCGTCACCGCCGAACGCATCAAGAGCGAGGTGGCGCGGGAAAAGCCCGATCTCCTGCTCTGGCAGCTCGGCACCAATGACGCGCTGGTGCGCATCGCGCCGGACGAGTTCGAGAATACGGTGAGCTCGACCATTCGCTGGCTGAAGGCCAATGAGATCGACGTCGTTCTCGTCGGCCTGCAATACAGCTCGCGCTTCTCGCGCGACGAGGAATATTTCGCGATCCGCAATGTGTTGCAGCGCGTGGCGACGGCGGAGAATGTCGCCTATGTGCGCCGCTATGACGCGATGCGCTTCATCGCGCAGAACCACGCCAATCTGCAGATGATGGCGCGCGATAATTTCCACCTCAACGATCTCGGCTATCAATGCATGGCCGAGCATATCGCGCGCGCGGTGATCGTCGGCGTGTTCGCCAAACGCCGCCCGAGCGGGAACTAAGCGCCCCCGAGCGGGAATTGAAGGCGCGCGTCGGCGCAGGGCGAAAGCCGCTGCGTCGACGAGCGCCGAAGGCTCAGAGGCGCTTCAACCCTTCCTCGAAGCTGATGGACTCGAAGCGCTGATCATATTTGGCCGCGCCATCGGCCAGCGTGTCGATCTTTTCGGCCGTGTCGTATTTCTTCATCTTCGTCTTATCGAGATAGAGAAGCTCGATCAGCTCATTGTAGACGGAGGTGTCGTCGATCGGCAGAACATAGAGCGGCACGCCGTCTATGCTGATCTCATAGCGCGAGGCGCGGTCGAGATCGGAGACATAGATGAAATATTTGCCCTCCGGCTTCGCGCTCGCGCCGAGCGCCGCGACGAGAGCGGGAAGCTCACGAAACGAGGCGAGCGATCCGGCGAGAAACGACAGTGCGGCGTCGCCTTCCTCCGCAGTGGCGTGAACGCCTTCCAATGCGAGCAGCGGATCGAGCGTGACGGCGAATTCGCCGCGAAAGCCGAAACGGCCGGCGTGATGCGTCGCTCCCTTGTGGCTGGGCTTCAAAAGCCGGCCTTCTGCCTCCAGGCGCTGGAAGGCGGTCGTTTCGATAGACGTCATGTTCGGCTTTCGCTATCCGCCCCTTCTCGAAACATTCGAGACCGTGACGGTCGATTTTCCTGGGGGATAGATGAGACGGGACTCGCAATCGACGGCCCGCAAGCCAGCGGACGCGTCGCGAGGTCGATCATCGAGGAAAACGAAAAAGGAGCGCTCTCGAAAGATCGAGCGAGTGCGATTCGTTCCATTGTCGCTGACGCGGAGCCGACAAAAATGTCGGCTTTCGATCCGCACGACGACGCTCGTCGCTCCTCAGGAGGAACAAAGCAATTTTTGCGCCGCAGTAGCGACGAGCGTCGGCGTCCTCACCGCTCGAGCTCGAAGCAAAGCGGCGACGGATGCCCACCCTCTATCATGAGACGCTCGGCGCGATATCCTAATGTATCGCCGATACATGGAATGGATCGACGCCGTCGTCTCTCGATACGCTGCGCCAATCGATAGGACAGATAGGCGAGCGCGACTCCGCCGATCGGATCTACGAAATAATGCCCACCTTCCGTCACCGTGCCCGCCATCAGTGCGATATCGACGACGCACAAGAAATAGAAGGCCGGGCGCACGGTTCGCAGGCTCAGCGGCGTCAGCGCGCCGACCACGGCGTGAAAAGAGGGAAAGCTCAAAAGGCCGCCGATCGTGCTGCTCTCGAGGTTCAACGGCGCGGACTCGCGTAGGCGGGTCAGATGATCGAGCGGCGTCCGACCGCCGAAACGAAGCTCGTGAAACAGCGAATTATCGACGAGAGTGACAGCGCTCGAGGCCGGCAGGAAGGCGGCGATGACGATCGTCGCCGTGAGCGCGATTGCGAATGCGAGAAGATAGACGCGCAATTCGCCGATGCGCTCGAGCGCGACCAGCAGAACCACAGGCGCGATGATCTGCATGGCCATGCTCGAATAAGCTTCCCGCAGCCACTTCGCCAATAAGGGGCGATCGTCGACATAATGGGCGAAGGCCAGCCAATCGCCGCCGAGCCATCGATCGAGCGAGAGAAACAGCTCGTCCTGCAGCGGCATGGCGAGACGCTGCGTCGCATAGCTCGCGAAAATTCCTGCGAGCGACGTCGCCACGATATAGATCAGCGAATAGACGAATATCGGCGCGACGCGCGAGACGAAGCTCGGCGAGGCGAAGCGGCAATAGAGGTCGAGAGCGACGACCGCGACGACGAAAAGGCTCGGGTCCGGGAAGGATGGCAGCGTCAGCCCCGTCGCTTTTGCGCCGACATAGGCGCTCGCCATCATCGCGAGGCTGAGGCGCACGGCGGCCGATGGAACCGCTACGAAGCGTGATCGCAGATGATCGAGACAAAGGTCGTAAAATCGGCGTGAAATATGAACAGCCTTGCAAAAGAACGTAGAATGCATGCTCGAAAACTCGCGTCTCGAAATGATTTGGAGACGCGCCGCCGAACTCGACGAAAACGCCCCTGAAATATGCCGACTCGCATCGGCGCTCCAATAAATACTTAGCTACGAAACCGCGGTTACATTTCGGTAAACGACTAATTTTATAATGTCTTCCAGTAATATAGGCATCTCACCAGTCTATCGGCGCGCGTCCTTTCGATTCGAGATAGGCGTTGGCCTTGGAGAAATGCTTGCAGCCGAAAAAGCCGCGCGCCGACAGCGGCGAGGGATGCGCGCTCTCGAGCACGAGATGCCGCGAGCGATCGACGCCCGCGCCCTTCTGCCGCGCGTAATTGCCCCAGAGCAGGAAGACGATTCCCTCCCGCTCGCGAGAGAGCGCCTGCACGGCGGCGTCGGTGAAGCGCTCCCAGCCCTTGCCCTGATGCGAGCCGGCGGCGCTGTCGCGCACGGTGAGCGTGGCGTTGAGCAGCAGCACGCCCTGCCGCGCCCAGCGCGAAAGATCGGGATCGCGCGAGGCGGGCCGTCCGAGGTCGCTCTCGATCTCCTTGAAGATGTTCTGCAGCGAGGGCGGCGGCGGAATGTCGCGACCCACAGCGAAGCACAGGCCATTGGCCTGGCCGCGGCCGTGATAGGGATCCTGGCCGAGGATCACCACTTCCACGGCGTCGAATGGGCATTCGTCGAAGGCGCGGAAAATCTGCTTGGCCGGCGGATAGACCGGGCCGCGCGCATATTCCTCGCGCACGAATTGGCGCAATGCGTCGAAATAGGGCTGCTCGAACTCCGCCGTGAGGCGCAGCTTCCAGCTCTCGTCGATTTGAACGGGTTTGTTCATATCCGCCAAGCTAACATGCGTCGGCGCCGGGCGAGAACCCGGCCATGTCGCAAAAGCGCGAGAATGATGTTCTAAACATCATCTTGGCGAGATAAAACATGCCTGCTAATATAATAAGCGTGAGCATATGAGATGATCACCGCCGCTCAATTGCGCGCCGCGAGGGCGCTGCTCGGCATAGATCAAAAGAAGCTGGCCGAGCTTTCCGGCGTCTCCCTGCCGACGATTCAGCGCATGGAGGCGAGCGAGGGCAATGTCCGCGGCGTGATCGAGACGCTCACAAAAGTCGTCGAGGCGCTGAATGGGGCCGGCGTCGAGCTGCTCGGCGAGAACGCCCGCAGCGAAAGCGGCGGACGCGGCGTGAGGATGCGCCGCCCTGGTCCGCCCAATCCGACGACATAGGATAAATCGCGACGACGACCGCCGACTTCGCGCCGACGATCCCGCCGCTCCTCGACCTAAGGAGCCAGTGTTGAGAGATCGACGTTTTCGCCAGCCCAGCTTCATCGAGCTGTTCACGCCCAAGCTCGTCACCATTTTACGCGAGGGCTACGGCCTCGCGGATCTGCGCGCCGACGCCATCGCCGGCCTCACTGTCGCGATCGTCGCGCTGCCGCTCTCGATGGCCTTCGCCATCGCCTCGGGGCTCAGCCCGGATCGCGGACTCTATACCGCGATCATCGGCGGCTTTCTCGTCTCCATGCTCGGCGGCAGCCGCTTCCAGATCGGCGGGCCAGCGGGCGCCTTCATCGTTCTCGTCTTCGCCATCGTGCAGCGCGAGGGCTATGACGGGCTGGCGCTGGCCACGATGATGGCGGGCGTCATTCTCTTCGCCATCGGCCTGCTGCGCTGGGGCACCTACATAAAATACATCCCCTTTCCGGTGACGGTCGGCTTCACCGCCGGCATAGCGGTCATTATCTTCGCCAGCCAGCTCAAGGAGATTTTCGGCCTCTCCATCGCGCAGGAGCCGGCCGCGCTCGGCCCCAAGCTCACGGCTCTGTGGGAGGCGCGCGGCACGCTCAAGCCGGCGACGATCGGCGTCTCGGCGCTGGCGCTGGCGATCATCCTCGGCCTGCGGCGTTGGCGGCCGAGCTGGCCGGGAATGCTGATCGCCGTGACGGTCTGCGCGGCGGCGACGGCGGCGCTGCATCTCGACATAGAGACGATCGGCTCACGCTTCGGCGGCGTGCCGAGCACACTGCCGGCGCCGGCGGTCCCGCATTTCGATCTCGTGCGGCTGCGCGCGCTGCTGCCGGACGCGCTGACCATCGCCGTGCTCGGCGCCATGGAGTCGCTGCTCTCCGCCGTCGTCGCCGACGGCATGAGCGGGCGGCGCCATCGCTCCAATTGCGAGCTCGCCGCGCAGGGCGTCGCCAATGTCGTCGCGCCGCTCTTCGGCGGCATTCCGGTGACGGGAACCATCGCCCGCACCGCCACCAATGTGCGCTCCGGCGCCAAGGGTCCGGTCGCGGGCATGCTGCATGCGCTGTTCCTGCTCGGCTTCATGCTGATCGCCGCTCCGTTGGCGGCTTTCATTCCGCTCGCCGCGCTCGGCGCGGTGCTCGCCGTCGTCTCCTGGAACATGGCGGAGAAAAAGGAATTCGCAGCTCTTTTCAAAGCCTCGCGCGGCGACGCTCTGGTGCTGGTCTCGACCTTTCTGCTCACCATTTTCGAGGATCTGACGATCGGCATAGGCGTCGGCGTGACGCTCGGCGCCTTCCTCTTCCTGCATCGCCTCGCCGAGAGCGTCGAGGTGCAGACCGGCGAGGCCTTTCTCGACGAGGATCAGGCCGATGATTACGGCGGCCATCGTCCCGCCTATGATTCCGCCGCCGCCTCCGACGCCGAGGTGATGGTCTATAAGATCAGCGGCGCGATCTTCTTCGGCGCCTCGGCGACGGTGAGCGCGGCGCTGGACGAGATCGGCCGCTACCCGCGCGTCTTCATCTTCGATTTCAGCGAGGCGCCGCTGGTGGACAGCACGGCGGCGCGGGCGCTGGAGAGCTTTGTCGCACGACTGCGAAAGGCGGGAACGGTGGTTTGCGTCGCCGGGGCGCGGCCGGCGGTGCGGCGAGCGCTGCTCTCGGCCGGCTTGCACGAGCCGGAGACGCTCTATGCCGGCACGGTCGCCGACGCGCGCAGCCGCGCCACGGCGCCCAAGCCACCCGAGAATCGCGCCCCGCGGATGACCGGCGCCGCCCTGCCCGGCCGCGCGTGAGGCGCGCGGCAAGCGGTTTGCTAGGCCGTCAGCGGACCACTCACGCGCGAAGCCTCATGCCCTCAGAACCTTTTTTCCTGCCCGAATTCGGCCAGACCGACCCCGGCCTCGGCCTTCTCCGAATGGCGGCGCTGCTCGCCGAGACGGATGACGATCCCGGCGAGGAGACGCTCGATCTCATGGCCGAGCAGGTCGAGAGCGGCTGCCTCGCCGGCCTCGATCCGGCCGATGTCTGGCCGGAGCTGCTGCTCTCGCTCGGCGGACCGGCGCCCGGCAAGGCGTTCCGCGTGCTGCGCATCTGCGGCGCGCTGCAGGTCGTTCTGCCGGAGGTCGACGCCCTTTTCGGCGTGCCGCAACTGTCGGACGGCCAGAGCGAGGTCGATCTCGGCGCCCATTTGCTGCGCTCGCTGGACGAGGCCGGGCGCAGAGACGCGCCGCTTCCCGTGCGCTTCGCCCTGCTGGTGATGAATGTCGGCAAGGGAGACTCCCCGCGTGAGCATCTGCCGCATCATTACAAGCACATAGACCGTGGCGGCCCGCGCATAAGCGGGATCGCCGAGCGTTTCGGCGTTCCCGCCGATTGCGTCCCGCTGGCGCTGACGGCGCTGTCCGAATGCGAGCGCGTGCATCGCGCCTCGGAAGTGCGCGCCGGCCCGGTGGCGCAAATGTTGGAGCGGCTCGGCGCCTTCGACGCGCCGGAGAGCTTCGCGCTGCTGATGGAAGTGTGCAGCTGCGATTTCACCGCCCATTCCGGGCGCTCCGGCGAGGCCTATCCCAAGGCCGTGCTGCTGGAGACGGCGCGCAACGCCTGCCTGCCGATCGAGCCCGCGACGCCCGAGGCGCGCGCCGAGGCGATCGCTCAGGCGCTGCGCTCGCAGCGCTGGTCGAGCGAGGGCTGAACGGCGCCGGTCGCCGTCGGCTCCGACTCGGCGCCGGCCGCAGGGAGACGCAAACGGAAGGTCGCGCCGCCGCCCGGCGTCTCCACGACGCCGAGCTCGCCGCCCTGCAGCTCGACCAGCTCGCGGACGATCGACAAGCCGAGCCCAGTGCCGGGCGTCGTCTCGTCCTTGCGCCAGAAGGGCTCGAAAATGCGGCAGCGATCGGCTTCGGCGACGCCGCTCCCGTGATCGACGACCTCGATCACGCAATCGGGCAGCACGCGAACGACGACGGCGCCGCCTCTGGGCTCGGCGCGCACCGCATTGGCGATGAGATTGGCGACGATGCTCTCGACGCTCCAGCGCAATCCGAGCGCGATCACATGGCGCGACGGCGCCTCGAGCTGAATGTCGCGATCATCGCCGATCGCGATCGGCACATAATCGGCCGCGACGCTCAGCACGATATCGTGCAGATCGATCCTTTGCGGCGCGATCGGCCCGCGCTCCCTGATCTGCGCGAGCAGCAGCATCTGTTCGACGACCGTCTGCACGCGCAAGACGTCGCGCTCGATCTCGGCTTTGAGCGGCCCCTCCTCCATCTTGCCGAGGCGCGCGCGCAAAATGGTGATCGGCGTGCGCAGCTCATGCGCGGAATTGGCGGAGAAGCGCCTCTGGCGCTCGACGCCTTCCCGCACCCGCTCGAAAGCCTTGTTCACCGCCTCGACGAAAGGCCGCATCTCCGACGGCGCCTCGTCGGGATCGACGCCCTCCTTCAGCGAATTCACGTCGATCGTCGCGATCTTCGCTGCCGCCGCGCGCATGGGCGCGAGACCGCGACGGACGACGAAGAGCGCGATGAGGCACATGGCCACCCAATTCGGAAGGAAGAACATCGCGCCGGGCAGGGTGGCCGTATAGAAGGGCAAGCGCATGAAATCACGCCATCGATACTGCGCTCCGCCGGTTGCGACGACGACCTCGCCGACCTGCGAGTCGAGAACGAAGGACTCGCCTTTGCGCGCCGCTCCGTCCACAATGATTTGAATAGGCGATCTCGACAGCTTGAGGCGGCCGACGCCTTCGAACGCCTCCGCCATTTCCGGCGACGATCCCGACAGCGCTTTCCCCGTGCGCGGATCGAAGGCGCCAAAACGAAAATCCGGGTGCTCGGAAATAAAATCCCGCAATGCGTCGGTCATCGTGATCGATCCTGCGCCGCCTGCGTCCTTTCGCAGCGCCGCGAGCATCATCTCCTGCACACGCGGACGCAGCAGCTCGTCGAGAGCCGCGACGCCTCCCGGCCGGACCAAGACCAGGACGGCGACGACGATCACGGGCGGCAGAATGAGATAGCCGAGAATGGAGCCGATGATCGCATAGACGATCAATCGCGACGACAACGATTGCAGCCTCGATGACGGCGGCATCGAAGGCCATGGCCTCATCGCGCGGAGTCTCACGGCCCGCGCGCCTCGCGGATGAGATAGCCGATGCCGCGCGGCGCGTGAATCTCGACGCCGGCGTCCTGCTCGTCCAAGCGATGACGCAATCGCATCGCCACCATCTTCAGCGCGCCAATGTGCTTATGCTCGTCCGAGCCGTAGATCTCTTGCAGCAGCGCCGAGAAAGTGACCGCGCGTCCGGCGCGGCGCATCAGCGCGCCGAGCAGCATCAGCTCCCGCCGCGGCACGATGAGCGGAAACCCGCCGACGGAGGCGCTCTCCGAATTGAGATCGAAGGAGAGCCTGCCGACGATGACCGGCGGCGCCGGCTCGCCGCCGGGACGCCGAAGGCTGGCGCGAATGCGCGCCAGCAGCTCCTCGGTCGAGAAGGGCTTGGTCAGATAATCATCGACGCCGGCGTCGAGCCCGTCCACGCGATCCTCGATCGAGCGGGCCGCCGTCACCACCAGAATGCGCATGCCGGGGCGAATACGCTTGGCCGCGGCGACGACCGACAGGCCGTCGCCATCGGGCAAGCGCCGGTCGAGCAGCATCACCGAATAATCGCAGGCGCCGAGCGCCCCGGGAATATCGGCCAGAGCCTGGACGCAATGGGGAGCATAGCCGGCGCGCCGAACGCGATCGGCGATGAGCGTGGAAATATCGGGTTGATCTTCGACGATCAGAATACGCATCGAGCTGCTGTTCCCATCGAACTCGACAGGCGAGGAGCGAAGGCGCGCGCGCCGAGCGTCGGCGCGCCGAACGAGCGGCTGTCGATCCATTATCGAGCGCCGGCAGTCATGCCGCAACAGGAAATCCGCTTCAGCGCCGGACGAGACAGGCCGCCGAAAGGCGCGTCATTCGCCCGTCTGCAGCAGCGTCCCGGCGCGCCGCGCCGCAGCGAGCAGGCGCACGAAAGCGAAAGCCGCCGCGACGAACAGCGCCGCATCCAGCGCCAAGCCATAAAACATGAGATCGAGCCGCAGCGCGTGATCGCCGAGCACAGCGCGCAGCCCCTCGAACACATAAGTCGGCGGCAAGGCCCAGCAGATCGGCTGCAGCCAGCCGGGAAGAACGGAGACCGGGTAATAGACGCAGCCGAGCGGCTGAATGACGAACATCAGCGACCAGACGAGACTTTCCGCTCCGAGGCCGTAACGCAGCAACAGGCCGGACACAAAGAGTCCGACGCTCCAGGCGAAGATGATGAGAATGGCGAAAAAGGCCACGAAAGCGAAGCCGAGCGCCCAGAGATTGAAGCCGAAGAACCAAATGGCCAGGATCGTCACCGGAACCATGCCGACGAAGAGACGAATGAGGCTCATCGCCATCATGGAGGCGACGAATTCCGCCGGCCGCAATGGGCTCATGAAGAGATTGGCGATATTGCGCGACCACATCTCCTCGAGAAAGGAGAAAGAAAATCCCTGCTGGCCGCGCAGCAATATGTCCCACAGCAGCACCGCGCCGATGAGCGAGCCGGCGGCGATCGTCGTCTTATCGGCGCCCGCGAGACCGCCCGGCGCGCGCAGGAGATAGGTCTGCAGAAAGCCCCAGGTGAGCATTTGCACCGTGGGCCAATACATCATCTCCAGCATGCGCGGCAGCGACGAGCGCAGCAGATAGGAATAGCGCAAGGTCATCGCGCCGACCCGCGCGATCGAGAATTCCAAAGACGCGCTCATGCGGCGCCTCCATTGCCGCGGCCGCGCGCGACATCGAGAAACACTTCCTCGAGATTGCCGCGGCCATAGCGCGCGAGCAGCTCGGCGGGCGAGCCGTCGTCGACGAGGCTTCCCTCCTTCAGCATCATCACGCGATCGCAGAGGCGCTCCACCTCCGCCATATTGTGCGAGGCGAGCAGGATCGCGCAATTGCGGCGGCGGCGATAATCCTCGAGATGCCCGCGCACCCAATCGGCGGTGTCGGGATCGAGCGAGGCGGTGGGCTCGTCGAGCAGCAGCAGCTCCGGCTCGTTGATGAGCGCCTTGGCGAGCGCGACGCGCGTCTTCTGCCCGGCGGAGAGACGCCCGCTCGGGCGATCGAGAAATTCTTTCAAGGCGAGATCGGCGGCCAGCTCCTCGATCTTGTCGGCGACGCCGCGTACGCCGTAGAGCCGGCCGAAGACGGTGAGATTCTGCCGCACGGTGAGACGATGCGGCATATCCACATAAGGGCTCTCGAAATTCATGCGGCCGAGCGCGTGATAGCGGTCTTTCAGAAAATCACGGCCGAAGATCTCGATGGTTCCCGTCGTCGGCTCGATGAGGCCCATGACCATGCCGATGGTCGTCGTCTTGCCGGCGCCATTGCCGCCGAGCAGACCCGTCACCGAGCCGGCGGGAAGCGCGAAGCTCAGCGGCTTCACGGCCACGGTCTCGGCGTAGGTTTTGGAGACGCCATCCACGCGAAGGACGGGAACGGTTTCGAGCGACATGATGTGCGGGGGTTTGCGGAGGACGGCTTCTTATCGGCAAAATGCGTCGGGAAAGCAAATTCCGTCGAGCGCGCGGGAAATCCCGCGAGCGTCGCTCGTCGCAGTCCCTTCATTTGGACCGCCTATCCTGCAACTCCCCAAACGCGGGAAAGGGACGACGGACATGAATGAACAGGCCGCCGAAGAATTCGCCGAGCTCGACGAGTTGCAGACCCTGTACAAAGCGGCGATGGAGGAATGGATCGCGGCGATCCGGAAAGAAGAGGCGCTCGTCACTGTCGCGCCGCATTCCGTGGCCGAGGTCGACAAATGGGAGCAGGCGCATTTCGACGAGGACGAGGCCCGCAACAAAGCCTTGGCCGCCAAGGAAGACTATGAGGATGCGCTGCGCGAGAAATTCTTCGGCTTCTGACGCTAAAAGGACGCGGAGGGGCGCTCGCCCCTCCTCGAAGTCACGCGACCGCTACCGCCTACTCCGCAGCCTCGCGCGGCGCCCGATGGCGTAGGCCGAACATATAAGCGCGCGCCAGATTGCGGCCGCTTCTGCGATCATGCTCGGTGAGCAGGCGCAGAGCGAGATCGGCAGAGCGATAGCAATCATGCGCGATCTGCGCGACGCCGATCAGCTCGTCATCGGCGAGCAGATCGAGACGCATGAAGTCGCGCACGAAAATGGCGTCGCTCCAGACGATCTGGCTCATGCCCGCGAAAATATCATTGCCGAGCATCAGCGGCTTCAGCACGCGGCTCATCATCGGCGTGAAGCGATGCAGCACATAGCCCTGCGTACGCAGAAACAGCTCTATTTCCGAGAATAGCGGCTGGCCTTCATAGAGCGGCAGGAACTCGACCTCGATATGGAGAACATAGGCGCGCCGCAGTCTTTCGACGGCGTTTTGCAGGATCATCAGCTCCGCGCCCTGCACGTCCAATTCCAGAAATGTCGCGCCTTCTGTCTCGGCCACATCGTCGAGCCGCACAGTGTCGATCTCTTGCGTCGCGACGACTTCCGACCAGACAGGAAAGCCGTGGAACATCTCCATCGCCGCCGGATTGGGCTTCAGCAGCGAGGTCATGTCGCGCGCGGCGCATATGTGCAGCGTATGGCGTCCGCCATCGCCGACCGCGTGCGGCAGATAGACATCGCCCGGATTTTTGCGCGCGTTCAGCTCTTCGACGGCGGCCTCGTCGGGCTCGAAGCCGACGATGGTCGCCTCGCCGCCGCGCAGCAGAGGCGCATAGACCGGCTCGCCGCTGATATGGCGCGCGCCAATGTCGATGATCTTATGCGGGACGCTCGCCCCGGCGAGCTCGATGAAAGGAGGGAGCGCGTCCGCATTATCCATGAAACTCTCCTCCGCTGCGCCCGATGGCCGGCGCGTCGATCGGCGAGGACGGAGCGCTCAGAATCACCCGCGAGTATGAGCGAGCTTTGAGCGCCGCCGCTTGCGCGGGACTGGCGCGCTCACTTCTGGCAGTCGCGACAGAAGAAGGTCGAGCGCCCGCTCTGGATCACGCGCGAGACATGGCCGCGGCAGCCCGGCGTCGGACAGGGCGCGTCCTCGCGATCATAGACACGGAAAGAGTGCTGGAAATAGCCGAGCGAGCCATCGGTCTGGCGATGGTCGCGCAGGCTGGAGCCGCCCGCCTCTATCGCCTCGCCCAGAACCTGCCTGATTGCCTCGACGAGATCGACGAGGCCGCGCTTCGGCTTGCCCTTGGCGTCGACCAACGTTCCGGCGGCCCGCAATGGCGAGAGATGCGAGCGGTGCATCGCCTCGCAGACATAAATATTGCCGAGGCCCGCGATGATGCGCTGATCGAGCAGCGCGGCTTTCAGCGGCGCCTTGCGGCCGCGCAGCTCCTCGGCGAGACGCTGCGGCGTCAGCTCCGGCCCCAGCGGCTCGACTCCGAGACCATTGAACAGCGGATGCGCCGCCATCTCGCCGCGCGGGACCAGCAGCATGAAGCCGAAACGGCGCGGGTCATTATAGGTGACGCTGGCGCCGCTCGTGAAATGGAACACGACATGGTCATGCGCCGGCTTGGTGGTCGCGGCGCGGTGATAGGCGCCCTCGGGGTCGTCGGCGTCGATGCGGAAGGAGCCGCTCATGCCCAGATGCATGATGAGCGTCTCGCCGCTGTCCAGCTCGCCGAGGAGATATTTCGCCCGCCGCTTCAGCGCCTCGACGCGCCGTCCCGCGAGCCGCGCGGCAAAGCCCGGCGGAAAGGGAAAGCGCAGATCGGCGCGGCGCAGCTCCACCTGCGCGAGGCCCGAGCCGGTGAAGACGGGCTCGAGCCCGCGGCGGACCGTCTCGACCTCGGGCAGCTCGGGCATGGGCTCAGAACCGCCCCGCCTTCCAGGCCGCGACGGCGACTGGGACAATGGGCTCGATGAGCTTTTCCATCGCCTCGGCGTAGACGCGGATCTCATATTGCGCGTGCGGATCGGCGCGGAGCGACAGAAACTTCAATAAATTCAGCAAATTGACCTTCGCGAACATATGGCTGTAGGTGGAGACCGGCAGAACGGTGCGGGCCAGCTCGCGCGGCCAGCCGGCGGCCAGCAGCTCGCGATAAGTGGCGAAGGCAGCCTCGAAGCCGGCGCGCAGCTTCTCCACCTCGGCGCGGCGCGCCTCGAGATCGCCGCCGGGCTGGCGGCCCTGCTTATTAGCGACCGCCTGCTCGCCGATGTTTTCCGGATCGGGGAGGTAATAGGTCTCCGGCAATTCGCGGTAGCGGCCGGACAGCTCATTATAGGTCCAGGTGCGGTGGCGGTGCCATTGGCGCAGCACGAAGATCGGCGCCATCACCTCGAATTGGAACTCCACCGCCTCGAAGGGCGTCGTATGGCGGTTCTTCCAGAGGTAATCGATGAGCTTCTTGTCCGAGCCCTCATTCTCGCCGGCGCGCCAGGCGGCGTCATAGGAGACGCGGGCCGCGCGCACGATGGAGAGGTCCGAGCCCATATGATCGACGAGGCGGACGAAACCATGGTCCAGGACTTTGATCTGATTTGACATACGACGCCGTTCCGCCCCTCCCCGGCTCGCCCCCGCGTTCCGTGGCGGATGTGGCCGAGCCTCGCCCATCGATAACACGTTTGAGCGTTTTGGGCAGCGCGAGCCGCGATGGGACGCGCTCACCCTCCCCTTTTAGGGGGAGGGTCGGCCGGCGACAGCCGGACGGGGTGGGGTTCCGCGGCAAAGACTCGGGCGTTCACCCCCTCCCGATCGCCTTCGGCGCTCGACCTCCCCCTCAATGGGGAGGTGGAAACGCCTCTCCCGGCACCTTTTCTCGTTCGCCCGGCCCCCGCCCCGGACCGCTCGGCGATCCGACTCTTCTCGAAGCGGGGCGGTTTTCGCCCCCAGCCATAGCCATAGGCGCAAAGGCGCGTTATATCGCCCGGAACGCCACCGGACCCGAGAGATTATGACCTCTGAGCGCGAGACCTCGACCCATTTCGGTTTCTCCGAAGTCGGATTGGACGAAAAACAAGGCCTCGTGGACGATGTTTTCCACAAGGTGGCGCGCCGCTACGACATTATGAACGATCTGATGTCTGGCGGTATGCACAGGCTGTGGAAGGATGTGTTCGCCGCCAAGGTGCGGCCCGCCCGCCGTGGCCCCTTCCGCCATTTGGACGTCGCCGGCGGCACCGGCGACATCGCCTTCCGCATCGCCAAGGCCGCCGGGCCGGAGGCGGAGATCGTCGTGCTCGACATCAACGGCGACATGCTGGACGTCGGCCGCGACCGCGCGCAGGAGCGCGGCCTCTCCGACAAGCTGGAATTCGTCCAGGCCAACGCCGAATCCCTGCCCTTCCCGGACGCGCATTTCGACGCCTATACGATCGCCTTCGGCATTCGCAACGTGCCGCGGATCGAGGTCGCGCTGGCCGAGGCGCATCGCGTGCTGAAGCCCGGCGGGCGGTTCCTGTGCCTGGAATTCTCGCAGGTCGCGATTCCGGGCCTCGACAAGATCTACGAGGCCTATTCCTTCAATGTGATCCCGGCGATCGGCAAGCTCGTCGCCGGCGACGGCGAGCCCTATCGCTATCTCGTCGAATCCATTCAGCGCTTCCCCCGCGCGGACGAGTTCGAGCGGATGATCCGGCGCGCCGGCTTCCGCCGCACGGGCTTCGAGCGGCTGACGGGCGGCGTGGTGGCGATCCACTCCGGCTGGAAGCTCTGATCTTTCCCGAAAACCAAAAGACGAACGGCGGCTCTTCGTGCTCATCGGCTTCGGGCATTTCTTCCGACTGGCGCGCGCCGGCTTCATTCTGGCGCGCGAAGGCGTGTTCAAGAGCGTCGATCCGGCCATACTGCCCGTCCCGGCGCAATTTCTGCTGCGCTTCGGCAATCTTTTGGCCAAGCCCGGCAGCAGCGCCGGCGGCGCGCCGCAGGCTTTGGTGCGCGCCTTCGCGCAGATCGGCCCCTCCTATGTGAAGCTCGGCCAGTTTCTGGCCACGCGCCCGGATGTGGTCGGCGGCGAAATCGCCGACGCGCTGACCGCGCTGCAAGATCGAATGGAGCCCTTCGGCCGCAAGGCCGCGGTCGAGATCATCGAAAAAGCCTTCGGCAAGCCGATCGACGAGATTTTCCTCTCCTTCGGCGAGCCGGTGGCGGCGGCCTCCATCGCCCAGGTGCATCCGGCCCGCGTCGCCTATGCGGAGGGCGAGCGCAAGGTCGCGGTGAAGGTGCTGCGGCCGGATGTGGAACGCCAGTTCCGCCGCGATCTCGCCGATATGTATATTCTCGCCCGCGCCGCCGAGCGTTTCTCGGCGGAGGCGCGGCGGCTGCGGATGATCCAGGTCGTCGACACGCTCGCCCGCTCGGTGAAGCTCGAGACGGATTTCCGCCTCGAGGCGGCGGCGGCCTCGGAATTTCGCGACAATGTGGCCGACGATCCCGATATTCGCGCCCCCGGCGTCGATTGGGACCGCACGACGCGCGAGGTGCTGACGCTGGAATGGATCGACGGCGCGCCGCTGTCGGACCTCGCTCGCGTCGCCGCCATGAGCCATGATCTGAAGGATCTCGGCCGCAAGGTGCTGCAGTCATTCCTTCGCACGGCGATGCGGGACGGCTTCTTCCACGCCGACATGCATCAGGGCAATCTCTTCGTCGATCGCAAGGGACGGCTCGTCGCCATCGATTTCGGCATCATGGGCCGGCTCGGCTTCAAGGAGCGGCGCTTTCTGGCTGAAATCCTGTTCGGCTTCATCACCCGCGATTACAAGCGCGTCGCCGAGGTGCATTTCGAGGCGGGCTATGTGCCGCCGATTCACTCGGTCGAGGAGTTCTCGCAAGCGCTGCGCGCCATTGGCGAGCCGCTGCATACGGTGAATGCGCAAGACATTTCCATGGCGCGGCTGCTCACTCTGCTCTTCGAGGTGACGGCGCTGTTCGACATGCGCACCCGCACGGAGCTGGTGCTGCTGCAGAAGACCATGGTGGTGGCCGAGGGCGTCGCCCGCTCGCTCGATCCGACGCTGAATATTTGGCGGACGTCCGATCCGGTCGTGCGCAGCTGGATCGAGGATAATCTCGGCCCCAAGGCCAAGCTCGAGGACGCCGGCCGCGCGGCGATCGAGGTCGCCAAATTCACGACGCGCCTGCCCAAGCTGCTCAATGACGCCGAGGCGGCCGTCGAAATGCTGGCGTCCGCCGGCACGAAGGGCCTGCGGCTGTCGGAAGATTCGCTCGAAGGTCTGGCGCGGGCGCGGCGGCGGTCGGATCGCTGGTTCATGCTGGCCGTCGTGCTGGTGGCGCTGCTGGCCATTCACTGGATGAGGTGAGATCGATGATGGCGAAAACGGCTTCGCTCGCGCTCCTGCTCGCCTTCACGCCCCTCGCCGCCACGGCCGCGACGCCGGAGGAAGCCTATATTTCCCTCCGCGACCGCTCGACCGCCAAGCTCCGCAAGCTGGAGGCCGCCGGCAAAGCCGCCGGAGCGGCCGAGGCGGAGGAGCAGAAGACGCTCAAAGAGCTCGGCGAGAAGATGGAGGCGATCATCGGCCCCGTCTCCGTACCTGGTTTTCAGAAGCTCGGCAAATACAGCATAGAGACTCTATTCGACGGCGTCGGCGCCGATCAGCTCGACGGCCTCGCCTTCTCCGGCGACGACGACAAATCGCAGCTCACCGTCTCGACACAGGGCCTCGCCGAGGCCTTTTTGCGCGCCCATCGCAAGAATTGGCTGAAGGGCGAGAAGCCGCCGCAGTCGCTCGGTGAGGCGCTGCCTTCGCCCTATTTCTACACTCTGGCGGTGAGCCCGGACGCGGGCGTCGAGAAATACGCCGATCTGCCTATCGCCAAGCCCTCCGCGGCGACGCTGGCGACCGCCCTCCTCGATCTGCGCAGCCAGGACGACGCCGGCGGCGCGCTGCCGGACGAGATCATCGTCGCCGTCGCCAGCGAAGGGCGGCTCTATATCGCCTCGACGCCCGCCAAGGCGAAGATCGAATCCGCGCCCGCCTGCGAGAAAATCTGGAGCGAGCATCAGGCCAAGGCCAAGAAGGCGATGGATTCCTATTCCGCCTCCGGCCTCGCCGACGAGAAGGATTTCGAGAAATATTCGAAGCTGCAGGAGGAAGGCTCCTCCGCCTTCCGCCACTGCTTCGCCGAACATGCGAAATCCGAGAAATTCTTCGCCGCGCTGACGCAGGAAGCGCAGGCGCTCGCCGACAAATTGGCCGCGACGAAGCGCTGAGGGCGCCACCCTCCCCTCTAGGGGGAGGGTCGGACCGCAAAGCGGTCCGGGGTGGGGTTCAACGACAAAGACTCGGGGGGTTCACCCCCTCCCGAGCGCATTCGCGCTCGACCTCCCCCCTCTAGGGGGAGGTAAAAGCGCGCGCCGCTTCAGGCCAGCAGGCCGTGGTCGCGGGCGAGCTGGAGCAGATCCTTCTGCGGCCGCGCGCCGACATGGGCGATGATCTCCGCCGCCGCCAGCGCGCCCAGCGAGGCCGCGCCTTCATAGAGCGCGCCGCGTGCGAGGCCGGCGAGGAAACCCGCGGCGAAGAGATCGCCGGCGCCGGTGGTGTCCACCACTTCCGTCACCGGATAGGCCGGAACGGTGACGCATTTCTTCCCCTCGACGACGACGACGCCTTTCTCGGAGCGCGTGACCACGCCGAGAAGATTGGCCTCGGCGCCGAGCGCCTTGGCCGCCGTCGCGAAATCGGCGGTCTCATAGAGCGAATGCAATTCGCTCTCATTGGCGAAGAGAATATCGACGAGGCCGTCGCGCACCAGCCCCAAGAACTCGCCGCGATAGCGATCGACGCAGAACGCGTCGGACAGCGAGAGCGCGACGCGATTGCCGGCGGCGCGGCTGGCCTTGGCGGCCTTCAGAAAAGCCTCCTTGGCGGCCGGCGGATCCCAGAGATAGCCTTCGAGATAGAGGATTTTGGACGAGCGCACGAGCGCCTCGTCGACATCCTCCGGACCGAGAGCCTGGCAGGCGCCGAGGAAAGTGTTCATCGTGCGCTGGCCGTCCGGCGTCACCAGAATGAGGCAGCGCGCGGTGGCGGCGCCATCGGCGGCGACAGGCGTCTCGAAGGCGACGCCGGCCTTGCGAATGTCATGGGCGAACTCGCGCCCGGCGTCATCTTCCTTCACCTTGCCGATGAAGGCGGCGGCCAGGCCGAAGCCGGCGACGCCGACCAGAGTGTTGGCTGCCGAGCCGCCGGACATAACAGTCGTCGGCCCCATGGCCGCGTAGATCTCGGCGGCGCGGGCTTCATCGACGAGCTGCATCGCGCCCTTGTGGAGACCGGCGGCGACCAGCTGATCGTCCTCCGCGCGCGAGAGTGTGTCGACAATGGCGTTTCCGACGCCGAGGACGTCATAGGTGGCGGACATGAAATCACCTGCTGCAGAACGGGGGCGCGAGCGCCGGAGCGCTCTCTCTAATCGACCCCGCCGGGAGGTCAACCGAGCGCTCGACCGCTCCACCGCAGGGCCGTGGCGACGGCCGGAGGGAGGGAGACCGAGATACCAACATAAATTATTGATATATAATAATAAAATAAAATCCAGCCCGGCGCATGGGACGGCCGGCGGCGGCGGCCGAGATTATTTTTTGCGCGGGCCGAGCAAACGCCCGGCTTTTCTTGTAGGAGAATTGCAGCGCGGCCGCGTCGGCGAAAGACGGCGGCCGCGCAACCCGCGCGCGGCCCTCCCGGCCTGCGCGTCCCGTTCCGGCCTGCGGTGAGCGTCGTCATGTCGATCAAGCATCCGATCATCTCGATCACCGGCTCGTCCGGCGCTGGCACGAGCTCGGTCAAGCAGACATTCGAGCAGATTTTCCGCCGCGAGAAGGTGGAGGTCGCCTATGTGGAAGGCGATTCCTTCCACCGTTTCGACCGCAACCAGATGAAAGCCGCCATGAGCGACGCTCAGGCGCAGGGCAATCAGCATTTCAGCCATTTCGGTCCCGAGGCCAATCTGCTCGGCGAGCTCGAGAATCTGTTCAAGGAATATGGCGAGACCGGAAGCGGGCAATATCGCCATTATGTCCATGACGCGAACGAGGGCGCCGTGCTCGCCTCGCCGCCGGGCACATTCACGCCATGGCGCGAGCTGCCCGCCAATACCGACCTTTTGTTCTACGAGGGCCTGCATGGCGCGGTCGTGACCGAGGAGGTCAATGTCGCGCGCTACGCCGATCTCAAGATCGGCGTCGTGCCGGTCATCAATCTCGAATGGACGCAGAAGCTCCATCGCGACCGCAACACGCGCGGCTACACCACCGAGGCCGTCACCGAGACGATCCTGCGCCGGATGCACGATTATGTGTATTACATCTGCCCGCAATTCTCGGAGACGGACATCAACTTCCAGCGCGCCGCGACGGTGGACACCTCCAATCCCTTCGTCGCGCGCTCCATCCCGAGCCCGGACGAATCGATCGTCGTCATCCGCTTCCGCGATCCGCGCGGCGTCGATTTTCCCTATCTCGTGACGATGATCGCCGGCAGCTGGATGTCGCGCGCCAATTCCATCGTCATTCCGGGCAATAAGCTCGATCTCGCCATGCAGCTCATACTCACGCCGCGGATATTGGAGCTGATGAAACGCAAACGTGGCGAAGCCTGAGGAAACGAACCCGATGTCGAATGTCTTGGAAACTGTCGTCGAAGTCGCCGCGGCCGAGGACGAGCGCCGCGCCGCCAACGCCATTCGCGCGCTGGCGATGGACGCGGTGGAGAAGGCCAAATCCGGCCATCCCGGCATGCCCATGGGCATGGCCGACGTCGCCGCGGTGCTGTTTCGTCAGTTCGTGAAATTCGACGCCGCCGCGCCGGACTGGGTGGATCGCGACCGCTTCGTGCTGTCGGCCGGCCATGGCTCCATGCTGCTCTACGCCCTCGTCTATCTGCTGGGCTATCCGGGCGTTACGATCGACGATCTGCAGAACTTCCGCCAGCTCGACTCCAAGACCCCCGGCCATCCCGAATTCGGCCATACCGTCGGCGTCGAGACGACGACCGGCCCGCTCGGCCAGGGCCTCGCCACCGCCGTCGGCCTCGCCATTGCGGAGCGGCTGCAGGCGGCGCGCTTCGGCGATGAGATCGTCGACCATCGCACCTATGTCATCGCCGGCGACGGCTGCCTGATGGAAGGCGTCAGCCATGAGGCGATCGATCTCGCCGGCCATTTGAAGCTCGGCCGGCTGATCGTGCTTTGGGACGACAATGGCATTTCCATCGACGGGCCGACGACGCTCTCCACCTCCACCGATCAGCTCGCTCGCTTCGCCGCCTCCGGCTGGCATGTGCAGCGCGTGGACGGCCATGCGCCGGCGGAGATCGCCGCCGCGCTCGCCGCCGCGCAGCAGGAGGCGCGCCCCTCGCTGATCGCCTGCCGCAGCGTCATCGGCTATGGCGCGCCCGGCAAGCAGGGCAAGGAGACGGTTCACGGCGCACCGCTCGGCGCATCGGAGATCGAGCTCGCCCGCGCCGAGCTCGGCTGGCCCTATGAGCCTTTCGAGATTCCGGCGGAGACGCTGGAGGCCTGGCGCGCCGCCGGCCGCCGCGGCGAGAGCGCAAGGCTCGCCTGGGAGCAGCGCCTCGCCGCCTCGGGCAAGCGCGACGAATTCGAGAATTTCCTGAAGGGCGACGTCTCCGGCGCGGTGGCAGGGCCGCTGCGCGCGCTGCGCGAGAGCTTCGCCACCGAGCGGCCCAAGGTGGCGACGCGCAAATCCTCCGAGACCGTGCTCGGCGTCATCAACGCCGCGACCGACGCGACGATCGGCGGCTCCGCCGATCTCACCCATTCCAACTTCACCATCACCAAAGGGCTCGGCTCCGTCTCGGCGGAGAATTTCGCCGGCCGCTACATTCATTATGGCGTGCGCGAGCACGGCATGGCCGCGGCGATGAACGGCATAGCGCTGCATGGCGGCTTCGTTCCCTATGGCGGAACCTTTCTCGTCTTCTCCGATTATGCGCGCGGCGCGATCCGCCTCTCCGCGCTGATGGGCCAGCGCGTCGTCTATGTGCTGACGCATGATTCGATCGGCCTCGGCGAGGACGGGCCGACGCATCAGCCGATCGAGCATCTCGCCTCGCTGCGCGCTCTGCCCAATCTCTATGTGTTCCGCCCGGCGGACGCGATCGAGACGGCGGAGAGCTGGGAAATCGCCCTCAATGCGAAGACGACGCCCTCCGTGCTGAGCCTGTCGCGTCAGAATTTGGCGACGCTGGAGCGGCCGCTCGGCGAGAATCTCACCGCCCGCGGCGCCTATGTGCTGCGCGAGCCGAGCGGCGGACGCCATGTAACGCTCATCGCCACCGGCTCGGAAGTGCAGATCGCGCTCGCCGCCGCCGATCTTCTGTGGACGCGGGGCGTGCGCGCCGCCGTCGTCTCCATGCCCTGCTGGGAGCTGTTCGAGACGCAATCGCCGACCTATCGCGCCAGCGTGCTCGGCTCGGCGCCGCGCGTCGCGGTGGAGGCCGCCGCGCGCCTCGGCTGGGACCGCTGGATCGGCGAGCGCGGCGCTTTCGTCGGCATGACGGGCTTCGGCGCGAGCGCGCCGGCGGATGCGCTCTACGCCCGCTTCGGCATAACGGCCGAAGGCGTGGCCGGGACCGCGCAAGCGCTGCTCTGACGATCGGCGTAATCGGAACGGCGCCCGCGGCTTCGCGGGCGTCGCGCCGGCAGGGAATGAATAGTCGATTTCGAGCTCGAACGAATAGACCAAGAGAAACCCTCGCGAGAGGGCGCCGCAATTCTCGGCGAGCGGCCGCGGGAGGTGATGACATCGCCCGCGCTCCGCTATATCGCTATCAACGGAATCGGCCTGCGCCCCCGCATTGCTCTGGCGGCGCCGCCGTAGACTTTAATCGAATTCCGGCACTGGGAGGACACCGCAAATGGCGCTCATCACCCTGAGACAATTGCTCGACCACGCCGCCGAGCACGACTATGGCGTGCCGGCCTTCAATATCAACAATATGGAGCAGGGCCTCGCGGTGATGGAGGCCGCCGCCTCGGTCGACGCTCCGGTCATCATCCAGGCGAGCCGCGGCGCCCGCTCCTACGCCAATGACGTGATGCTGGCCAAGATGATCGAGGCGCTGGCGATCATGTATCCCGACATTCCGCTGGTCATGCATCAGGACCATGGCAATAGCGAAGCCACCTGCGCCAGCGCCATTCGCTTCGGCTTCACCTCGGTGATGATGGACGGCTCGCTGGAGGCCGACGGCAAGACGCCGGCGAGCTATGACTACAATGTCGCGGTGACGCGCCGCGTCGTCGATCTCGCGCATTGGGTCGGCGCTTCGGTCGAGGGCGAGCTCGGCGTGCTCGGCTCGCTGGAGACCGGCGAGGGCGAGAAAGAGGACGGCCATGGCGCCGAGGGCAAGCTCAGCCACGACCAGCTGCTGACCGACCCGAGCCAAGCTGTCGATTTCGTCGCCCGCACCAAGGTCGACGCTCTCGCCATCGCCATGGGCACCTCGCACGGCGCTTACAAATTCTCGCGCAAGCCCGACGGCGCCATTCTCGCGATGCATGTGATCGAGGAGATTCACAATCGCCTGCCGAACACGCATCTGGTGATGCACGGCTCCTCCTCCGTGCCGCAGGATTTGCAGGACGCGTTCAACGAGGCCGGCGGCGAGATGCCGCAGACCTGGGGCGTGCCGGTGGAAGAGATTCAGCGCGGCATCAAATTCGGCGTGCGCAAGATCAACATCGACACCGACTGCCGCATCGCCGTCACCGCCTCCATCCGCGCGACGCTGCTGAAGAACAAGGGCGAGTTCGACCCGCGCAAATATCTGAAGCCGGCGCAGGAGGCGATGCGCAAAGTGTGCAAGCAGCGCTATGAGGAATTCGGCGCCGCGGGCCAGGCGAGCAAGATCAAGCCGATCCCGCTCGCCGACATGGCCAAGCGTTACGCTAGCGGCGCGCTCGATCCGCAATTCTCGGAAAAGAGGGCCGCGGAGTGAGGTCTAAACCGGCGCGCCCGCAAATATCGGGCGCGCCGATGCGCGCTTCGCGCTTATTTGCACTGATTGAGGTCGGGACGATCGGCGGCGCAGAAATTCGTGCCCTTCGAGCTGGGCTTGCCGCTGGAGGCGAAGCCGCCCGTCAGCGCCGCGCCCTTGAAGGTCGCCGTCACGACCTTGTATTTCGTGATGTCCAGGCGGGAGTTGTCGCAGTGCTTCAACGCCGACGCGGAGCATTCGGCTTCGCTCTCAGCGGATTCCTGCGTGTCGCACTCCTGCTTGCCGTTGCACTTCTTGTAGGATTCCGCCTCCTGGCCGGCGCAGGCCGTGCGCTTGATGTGAACGACGCAATCGGCGGCGAAAGCGTTCGTGAGCGACAGCGCCAGCAGCGCTCCGAGAGCAATGGCTTTTTTCATGGGATCCCCCCTCTATGTGATGTGCGGCGGACGCGCGGTTCAGGGCGCGCCCCGCCAACCCACTGGTGCACGGTCATTACGAAATCCGCGTGACGCCCGACGCGGCCCCCGGAGCGCATTCGCCCTCGGCGGGACCCGCCACCAACTCGACTGCCGGCTGCGACGGAGCCCCTCATATGACCAGTGACATCATCATCGCCCCTTCCATTCTCTCCGCCGATTTCGCGCGGCTCGGCGAGGAGGTGCGCGATGTCGTCGCCGCCGGCGCCGATTGGATTCATCTCGATGTGATGGACGGGCATTTCGTGCCCAACATCACCTTCGGCCCCGGCGTAGTGAAGGCGCTGCGCCCGCACGCGTCGTGCATTTTCGACGCGCATCTGATGATCGAGCCGGTCGATCCTTATGTCGCGGCCTTCGCCGAGGCGGGCGCCGACATCATCACCCTGCATGCCGAAGCGGGCGCGCATCTGCATCGCTCGCTGCGGCTCATCCGCTCGCTCGGCAAGAAGGCCGGCGTCTCGCTCAATCCGGGCACCAGCGAGCGCGCGCTCGATTATGTGCTCGACGATGTCGATCTCATTCTGGTGATGAGCGTCGACCCCGGCTTCGGCGGGCAAGGCTTCATCCCCTCGCAGATCGACAAGATCCGCCGCATACGGGAGATGATCGGCCGGCGCGAAATATTCCTCGAGGTGGACGGCGGCGTGACGCGGCAGACGGCGACGGCGATCGTCGAGGCCGGCGCCGATGTTCTCGTCGCCGGCTCCGCCGTCTTCGCCGGGAGCGGCGCCTCGGTCTATCGCGAGAATATCGCCGCTCTGCGCGGCGCGGCCGCCGCCGCCGGCGCGCTGGCCGTGTGACGACGCGCCGCGCGGGAGCGTTGCGAAAGCGTCACGATGGAGGGAGAAAGCTTCTGGCCCCCGCCGCGAGTGGACCCGAATGAACGACGACTTCAGGCAGGCGAGCGAAGCTCGCGCCGATCTCCATGAATTGTTGACCGCCCTGTCGCGCTTGCGCGAGGAGGTCGTCGCCGACGGCCAGAGGCTCATCGAGAGCTGGGGCGGACCGTTTCCGGCCGAAGCCGCGCCGGCGGCGGAAAATCTCGCCCATTACCTCGCCCTGCGCCGCCGCGATCTCAGCGATCTGCAATCGCGCCTCTCGGCATTCGGCCTCTCGTCGCTCGGCCGCAGCGAGGCCAAGGTGATGGAGGCTCTGGACGCGCTTCTGGCGACGCTGCGGCGGCTCGCCGGCGAGGCAGACGCCCCCTACCCCACCGCCGCCGCCATGCGCGCCGGCGAGGACGCCATAAGCGCCGCGCGCGATCGGATTTTCGGCGCAGTCCCCACGACGCCGCACGCTGTCGTGATGGTCACGCTGCCGAGCGAGGCGGCGAGCGAGCCCGAGCTGATCCGCCGGCTGCTGGAGGCCGGCATGGGCTGCGCGCGCATAAATTGCGCGCATGACGACGCTACCGCCTGGAAAGCGATGATCGCCAACATACGCGCGGCCGAGCGCGCGCTCGGCCGCAATTGCCGCGTGCTGATGGACATCGCCGGGCCGAAATGCCGGATCGAGCAATTGCGCGCGCCCGAGAAGCTGCGCCTCTATCGCGGCGACCGCTTCGCCATGGTCGCGACGCTCGATCCGCGCGCCGGCGGGCCGGTCGCCATCCGGCCCTCCTTTCCGGAGGCGATCGGCCAGCTGGCGCTCGGCGCGGAAGTGTGGATCAATGACGGGAAGATCGGCGCGCGCGTCGTCGGCGCGAGCGCGGGCGCCGTGGAGCTGGAAGTGTTCAGCGCCCGCGGCAAGGGCGAGCGGCTGAAGGTCGAGAAGGGCCTCAATTTCCCCACCATCGATCTGCGCCTGCCGCCGCTGACGCCAAAAGATTTCCGCGATCTCGATTTCGTCGCGGCCGAGGCCGATCTCGTCGGCTTCTCCTTCGTGCAGGAGCCCGCCGACGTCGATCTCCTCCAGGACCATCTCGCGGCGCGGCGCGGCGCGCTGCCCAAGCAGACGATCGTGCTGAAGATCGAGACGCCGCTCGCCGTGCGCAATCTGCCGCGGCTCATTCTGCGCTCGGCGCTGCATCATCCGACAGCGGTGATGATCGCGCGCGGCGATCTCGCGGTCGAGCTCGGCTTCGCCCGGCTCTCCGAGATGCAGGAGGAGATTTTATGGCTCTGCGAGGCCGCCCATGTGCCGGTGATCTGGGCGACGCAGGTGCTCGACCAGTTCATCAAGGACGGCGCGCCGAGCCGGGCCGAGACCACAGACGCCGCCATGGCGCAGCGCGCCGAATGCGTGATGCTGAACAAGGGGCCATATCTCGCCGAGGCGGTGACATTCCTGCGCGACGTGCTGGCCCGCATGGATCGCCATCAATCGAAAAAATTCGCCCGCTTCACGCCGCTGCGCGCCTGGGACTAGAGGCGCGCGAAAAAGTTGCGGAGGCGACGCCGGGGCATTATGGGATAGCCGCCGCCCGGCGACTCGGCTGGTCGGCGCATTGGGGCGTCGCCAAGTGGTAAGGCAGCGGATTTTGATTCCGCCATACGGAGGTTCGAATCCTCCCGCCCCAGCCAGAATTCCGCAAATCGTTGGAATCGCTTGAAAATCGCCTCAGCTGGGGCGAGTTTCCACATCCCTTGTGACACATGGCTGGTACACCACGGAGATTTTCGTGCCCGCCATCCCCCATGTCGTGCGTCGCGGCGCGTACTATTATTGGCGGCGGCGACTGCCATCGGCCCTTGCCGAATCGAGAAATTCTGCGACCCTGATTCTCGGCCTGGGCGCCAGCAACCCCGGGAGAGCGCGCTACCTCGCGGGCCAGATTTCCGCGCTCGCCGATCGTTGTTTCTTTCCGGCCGCCATGACCAGTCGCCTCTCCCAGCCGCAAATCCAGAGGGTGTTCCGCGTCGTCTTCACGCGGCTGCCTCGACGCAGCGCCTCCATTATATAACGATCAGAACGAGCGAAGTTCGGCGCATCAAGAATCTGTATTCCGAGCGCTCGGTCGTCCTGCATCCAGAGCTCATCTGCCTCGGCTTTCTCGATTATGTCGCAGCCGTGAGAGCGCTCGGCTATGAGATGGTCTTCCCCGATCTCAAATCGCCGACATCCTCGTCACCTCTGGGCGATCGGCTCTATGACGAGCTGATCGACGGGCTACACCAAGCCATTCCCGACGCCAAGGAGCGCAAGAAGGTCATCCATTCCATGCGCAAGTCTTTCGGCAATACATTGAAGCAGGAGGGAATACACAGCGAAATTCGGGGCGACATCATGGGGCATTCGGGCGCCACTCCGAGCGAGGAAATCTACTGCGACGCGATTGCGCTCGCCAAAATGCTGCCGAGCATCATGAAGATTCCGATCGTGACGGCGCATCTACAGCCTCACCCGATCCGCCTGCTGCCATGGGTGGAGGAAAAACTGCCGCCGCCGTTCTCGCGGAAGCGGAGGGAGGCGGAAGGCGCGGGTCCGAGACCCAGGCAGGCGAGAAAAATAAAGGGCGAACCAGACCGCTGTTGACCCCTTGCAGACCTGTCGCGCCGACAGGCCCAACGTCGGGTTGCGCCGAAAGGCGACATTCCCGGGCCGGGCGTCCTGCAGCGGCTGCGGGATCGCGTCGCTCAAGAGAAAATGCTTTTGCTTACGCTGATGCCATTCGAGGTCTCGCGCCAAGTATTCGAACGGGCCGGCGAACCAAAGAAATTTGCGACGCTACCCTGCGGTCAATTCGCTCCTTACTGCGAGAGCTTCGCCCAATCCTGTCCGGCGGCGCGCGACTGGTTCGTCGCGCATTTCTAATGGCCCACGTCTCCACGCGACCCTCGTCCGGCGCGACCGGCTCAAAGCGGTCTTTCAGAAGCTGGAAGGCTTCGGGAGCGATTTCGAGAGTTTCGTCACCGGAGAGGAGAGAATGTCTCGGGGGTGAGCAATATCGTCTCCACGCAGGAGAGCCAGGCGATGTCGAAACCCGCCATGTCCACCTTGAACAGATCGCTGGCCATATAGCGATCAGAGGCCGCCTTGGGATCGACACCTTCGGGATAGCCGACGAGCGCGACGACTTTCGCCGGATCGCTCGCAACGGTAAACACGCCATGTGTGACGATCCCGAATGCTTTCAGGCTTTCGATATGCTTGATCCAGATCTTGCGATAGGCCGTGGCGGCCTCGACGGATTTCAGCGTGTAGATGCGCATTTCATAGGTCGTCATGGATTTTCTCCGCTCGATGACGCGTGATCGCACGCTCGCTACGACAACGGTCCGGGCCATGGAGGCAACGCCTCGTCGCTCGACGGGCGGCGGTAACGCCGACTCGTCTCCCCGGACGCTCGTTTGCGGAGCAGTTCGAACTTGCCCAGTTCACGTTGCTCGAGGCGCGACCCTCGAATAGCCGGCGATCAATTCCTGCATGATGACGCTCGCCGGCAAGATGGCGTCGAGCAGCCCGAGGTTCTGGCCGACGACGAGGCTGCCGTTCTCGACGTCGCCGTCGACGGCCGCCGCGCGCAAGACGCCACGACCGATCTCGCGGATGCGCTCCGCGGCGTCGTCGGGCGGCAGTTCCCGTTCGAGGCGCAGCATTTCATCCGTCAGCCGGTTTTTGACGCCACGCACCCCGTCGCCGGCGCTGACGCCGGTCAGAACGGTGTCGCCCTCCCCGGCGGCGACGATGGCGTTCTTGTAGTTGGCGTGGATCGGGCATTCCTCGGCGACCAGGAAGCGGCTTCCGACCTCGACGCCGGCGGCGCCGAGCATGAACGAAGCGGCGACGCCGCGTCCATCAGCGACGCCGCTCGAATTGATCACGGGGATGGAAACGGCGTCCACGACCTGGGGGATCAGGGAGAATGTGCCGGTGAGGCCGAAGATGTGACCGCCGCCGTCGTACCCCTTGACCGAGATGAAATCGACCCCGGCCGCTTCGAACACTTTGGCCTCCGACACCGAGGACGCCTTGCCGATCGTCGCGGCGCCGTGGCTCCTGAGCGCTTCGACGTAACGCGGAAGCGTGTCGAAATAGGCGGGGAACGTCTCGATCTCGACGACCTTGATCCCTTCGCGCAGGGTGATTTCCAGCAGCTTGTCGGCGTCGGGCAGGCAGGTGATGATGTTGAGGCCGAAAGGCGCCTCCGTCAGGGCCCGGGCCGCGCGGATCTCGGCCTCGAAAACGGCCGGCGGGCAGAAGCCGAGCCCCATGATCCCCAGCCCGCCGGCGTTGGAAACGCTTGCGGCGAGCTTGCTGTCCGAGGCCCAGGCCATCGGCCCTTGCAGGATCGGATAGCGAATGCCGAGCTTGTCGCAGACAATGTTGCTCATGATTCCCTCTTGCCTACCCTGACGGCGACGGCGTGCTTTGTGGGATTGGACGGGCGCGCGCAGCCCCGCGACCATCTCTTCCGAAACATCGCGCCCCGTTCAAATGAACGGTTAGGTTTTGTATTTGCACCGCAAAAGGCTATCAATAGCGAAGCCGACCGTCAACTATTGAACGATGTCGTTCAGTTATGGATATCGAATGAGGATCGCAATGGCGGAGCCCGGCAGGCCGAAAGTAAGGACGAGAGGGCCGCGAACGGTCGAGCGCATCGTCGAGGCGGCTCACCGGTTGTTTCTCAGCCGAGGCTTCGCCGAAACATCGATGGAGGCGATCGCTCAGGAAGCCGGCGTCAGCAAAGCGACGCTCTACGCGCATTATGGCAGCCGGGATGAATTGTTCACGGCTGTGATCTGGGCGGCCGGCGACCGGTTTTCATCCGGCCTGGTGTCAGGGGTGACGGGCGCCGCGGATTTGAGAAGCAAAATGGAGCGTCTTGCCGGCGCGGTGCTCGATCTATTGCTGTCTCCCGACGTGGTGGCCACGAACCGGATCGTCGCGGCCGAGGCCCCGCGCTTTCCCGAACTCGGCAAGCTCTTTTACGAGAACGGGCCGGACAGGCTGATCGCGCGACTGGCGGAGGTGTTCGAGACCGCAATGGCGGCAGGCTCGCTCCGCCGGTCCGTTCCCCGCGACGTCGCCAAGCATTTTATCGGCCTGATCCGTGGCGACCTTCAGTTGCGGGCCATGCTCGGCGACGAGTCGGCATTGTCGGCGACCGAGCGCAACCGCACGATCACCACCGGAATCGGGGTTTTTCTCGCCGCCTATGCTCAGCCGGAGCCCTTCCGAGAGAGATGATCGTCGACTACGAGGCCTCTCCATCGAGACCGGCGGCACGCCCGCTGTTCCGAGCCGACCGGCTTGGAACGACCTGACGTTTCCGACTTGCCGCGATAGCGCGAACTCGCCCGCATTTTCTTGCGCCGAGGCTCTTGACCCGATAGCTCATGCCCCGTAAGTATGTGTTCACATACTTACTTACGAGGCGATATGCACTCCGACGACCTGGTCCGCAAGCCGCGAGCCCGCGACCGCCAAGCCACTCGCGACGCTCTGATCGCGGCCGCAGCGACGGCGTTCGCCGCATGCGGCTACGAGGGAGCGACGACGCGCGCCATCGCCGACGCCGCAGGATGCTCGGAGGCCCTGATCCAGCGATATTTCAGCGGCAAGGAAGGCCTGCTGCTCGCGGTGCTCGACAAGGAGGATGACCGCTCCGACGCGGCGCTCTTCCTGGGGCGCCCGCTTTGTTCGACCATGGCGCAAGAAGCGCGCGAGATGCTCGCGCATTTGGTCGAGAAAATCTCGGAACGTTCGGACCGAATTCGCATCGTGATCTCGAGAGCCCTGCTCGATCGAGCCTTCAAAACGCATTTGAACCGCATCTGGATCCGTGAAGAAATCAGGAGCGGCCTCGAAGCGCGGCTCGCTCGCTACGTCGACGCTGGAATTACCGAACCTGAATTCGATGTCGGCTCCGCCGCCGAAATGCTGCTCAGTCTGGGCTTCGAGCTGGGTTTCGTCCATCGCGAGATTCTCGAGACCTCCCCCGAAATGACGAGACGGCTTCTGGAACAGTTCGCGGACATGTTCGGTCGAGCCGTTTCGGCGCCGCCCTCCCGCGGATCGCCCGCGAAGACCCAGAAAGGCGGCGAATGAGGGGCCTCGGCCTCTCCGAAGCCCTACGACGAAAAGCGCTATGTTTTCCCCACTCTCTCGAGCGGAGCCGCACATGATACCGACGCGTCACCGTGTCTCTTTGTCGCCCTCGATTGTCATGACACCCGAAGCACCGATTTCGCGCTCGGCCGCAGCAGGGCTGTTCGGCGCTTTCTTCGCGCTGCTGTCTATTGCGGTCGCTGCGAGCTGCGAACAAGCGCTGGCCGCCGAGCCGACGCGTCCGCCTGCGCAGGCGGGCTATGTCGTCGTCCATCTCCAACCGATCACGCGCGTGACGGAATTGCCTGGCCGCACGACCGCTGTCCTGACCGCGGAGGTGCGACCCCAAGTCAATGGGGTCGTCCTGAAACGGCTATTCGAAGAAGGCAGCGAAGTCAAAGAAGGCCAGCAACTCTATCAGATCGATCCCGCTCTCTACCAAGCGGCCTATGACAGCGCGGTCGCCACATTGGCGCGCAATCGGGCGACCTATCAAGCGGCAAACGCGAAAGCCACTCGTTACAAGTCGCTGTCCGCCATGAAAGCCGTGAGCAAGCAAGACGTCGAGGACGCCGTGGCGACAGCCCAACAAGCGGAGGCCGATATCGCCATCGCCCAAGCGAGCATCTCCCAGGCGAAGATCAATCTTTCCTATACGAAAGTTCTGGCGCCCATCTCCGGCCGTATCGGTCGATCCACAGTCACGCCGGGCGCGCTCGTGATCGCCAACCAAAGCAATGTTCTCGCGACGGTCACGCAGCTCGACCCGATCTATGTCGATGTGACGCAATCGGCGACAACACTACTGCGTCTGCGGAAAGCGCTGGCGAGCGGCGGGCTCGAAAGCATCGGCAATGGCGCGGCGAAGGTCACTTTGAAGCTCGAAGACAACAGCACATATGATGTCGCGGGAAAGTTGCAATTTTCGGAGGTCACCGTCGACGAGGGGACGGGCACGGTTCTCATGCGGGCGATTTTCCCCAACCCCAAACACCTCCTGTTGCCGGGCATGTATGTACATGCCTCCCTTCAGGAAGGGGTGGATCGAAACGGCGTTCTGATACCGCAGCAAGCAGTCTCCCGCAATACGCATGGAGACGCGACCGTCCTACTGATCGGAGACGACGACAAGGCGAGCCTGCGCATCATACAAACAGGTCAAGCGCTCGGCGATCAATGGATCGTCATCGGCGGCCTCCGCGCGGGCGAGCGCGTGATCGTCGATGGATTGCAGAACATACGTCCCGGCGATGTCGTTCGACCCGCCGCGGTCGAAGACGCGGCGATCCGCGCCGACAAACGGTCCTGACGTTTCGCCACGGGGATTCCATCGATGTCACGCTTCTTCATCGACCGTCCGGTCTTCGCATGGGTTCTCGGCCTGATCGTGATGCTGCTCGGCGGCATCTCGATCTTTCGGTTGCCGATCGCGCAATATCCCAGCATCGCTCCGCCGCAAATCTCGATCACGGTCACCTATCCGGGCGCTTCCGCTCAGACGGTCATGGATACTGTGGTAAGACCCATTCTCCAACAAATGTCGGGCCTCGATGGCTTGGAATATCTACTTTCGACCGCCCAATCGAATGGATCGATGGAAATCGACCTGACATTCGTGCAAGGCACGGATCCGAACATCGCGCAGGTGCAAGTTCAGAACAAGCTGTCTCTCGCCCAGCCGAATCTGCCGACCGAAGTCACCCAGCAGGGGATCAAGGTCAACAAATCGGTCAAAAGCTTCATGATGATCGTCGGCGTCTATTCCGACGACGGCGCGATGTCGGCCGTCGACATCGACGACTATGTCTCTTCCAACCTCAAGGATCCGTTGACGCGCATCACCGGCGTCGGCGACTTCACCTCGTTCGGATCCGAATACGCCATGCGCATCTGGCTCGATCCGGACAAGCTCAACAAATATTCGCTGACCGTCGGCGATGTCACGAGCGCGCTCACCGCGCAGAATGTGCAAGTCTCGTCAGGAGAGCTCGGCGGACTGCCGGCCAGCAGCGGCAATCGGCTCGACGCCGCAATCATCGGACCGGCCCGGCTCGAAACGCCCGAGCAATTCGAGGAAATCCTGCTCAAAGTGAACCCCAGCGGCTCACAGGTGAGATTAAAGGACGTCGCGCGCGTCGAGATCGGCGCGCAGTCCTATTCGACAGCATCGCTCTATAATGGCAAGCCGTTCGGCGCTCTCGCGCTCAAGCTCGCCCCGGGAGCCAACCAGCTTTCCACGGAAGCAGCCGTGCGCGCCGAGCTGGACCGCCTCGAAAAATTTTTCCCTCCCGGCCTCAAGCTCGCCTATCCGCTCGACACCGAACCCTTCATCACGCTTTCCATCGAGGAGGTGGTGAAGACGCTTTTCGAGGCCGTCGCGCTGGTCTTCGTGGTCATGCTCGTCTTCCTGCAAAACTTCCGCGCAACGCTCATTCCGACGATCGCTGTGCCGATCGTGCTGCTCGGCACATTCGGCGTGCTCGCCGCTCTCGGCTATTCGATCAATACGCTGACGATGCTCGCAATGGTGCTCGCCGTCGGCCTCCTCGTCGATGACGCCATTGTCGTCGTCGAAAACGTCGAACGGCTCATGAGCGAAAAAGGTTTGTCGCCTCGAGACGCCACGCGCGCGTCGATGGACGAGATATCGGGAGCGCTCGTCGGCATCGCTCTGGTGCTCTCGGCGGTGTTTCTGCCTATGGCCTTTTTCGGCGGCTCGACCGGCGTGATCTATCGTCAGTTCTCGGTCACGATCGTGTCGGCAATGGCGCTCTCCGTGCTGGTCGCATTGATTCTCACTCCGGCGCTCTGCGCGACGCTGTTGAAAGAGACGGCGCGGGAAAGCGGTCCCGGGGCCGGCTTCTTCGCATGGTTCAATCGCACATTCGCTCGCCTCACCGAGCGCTACAAAAATGGCGTCCACAATCTGATCGCGCGCCCGCGCGCGTTCCGTCTGATCTTCATGGCGATCACCGTGGCGGCGGTCGTGCTGTTCAACCGAATCCCCACCGGCTTTCTTCCCGATGAGGATCAGGCGCTCCTCTTCGGCCAAGTGACGATGCCGCCTGGAGCCACAGCCGAACAAACGGCGGCATTGAACAAGCAGATGGCCGATTACCTGCTGACCGCCGAAAAGGAGAATGTCGAATCGGTGCTGACCGTCTCGGGGTTCAATTTCGCCGGTCAGGCCCAGAACGCCGGCTTCGCGGCGATCAAGCTGAAGGATTGGTCGGAAAGACCGAGCCCCCGACAGAGCGGCGCAGCCGTCGCCGGTCGCGCAATGCAACATTTTGCCGGGAGTCGCGACGGCCGAGTCTTCGTTTTCCAGCCACCGGCGGTGATGGAGCTCGGCAATGCGACGGGCTTCGACCTCCAGCTCGAAGACCGGGGCCAACTCGGGCGTGACAAATTTCTCGCTGCGCGCGACCAACTGCTCGGAATGGCCGCACAGGACGTTACACTTGCGGGCGTGCGCCCGAACGGGCTCGAAGACGCGCCCCAGTATCGGCTGAAGATCGACCGCGAAAAAGCCAATGCGCTCGGCGTCTCGGTGAGCGACCTCAACGCGACAATACAGGGCGCTCTCGGCTCGCAATATGTCAATCAGTTCTTGCGAGCGGGACGTGTGAAGCAGGTCTATGTCCAGGGTGACACAGCTTCGCGAATGTCGCCGAGCGACCTCGCGCGTTGGCGCGTGCGCAACTCGTCGGGAAAAATGGTTCCGTTCGACGCCTTCCTCGACGGCGCATGGACATTGGGTCCACAAAAAGTGGAAAGCTACAATGGTCTCACATCCTTCGAAATTCTCGGCGCCCCCGCGCCCGGCCACAGCACTGGTGAAGCCATGGCGGCGATGCGGCGCCTCATCGAGAAGCTTCCTCCGGGAGTCGGCTACGAATGGACCGGCCTCTCCTATGAAGAACAGAAATCCGGCTCGCAGACAGCCGCGCTCTACGCCATCTCCCTGACGGTCGTCGTGCTCTGTCTCGCAGCTCTCTACGAGAGCTGGGCGATCCCTCTTTCCGTCATACTGGTCGTTCCCCTCGGCGTCATCGGCGCGATCACGGCGACATTGAGCAGCGGACTGGCCAATGACGTCTATTTTCAGGTCGGCCTGCTCACGACGGTCGGCCTCGCGGTGAAGAACGCGATCCTCATCATCGAATTCGCAAAAGCGTTCTTCGACAATGGAGCAACGCTGGCAGAGGCCGCGATCGCCGCCGCCGGCGAGCGGCTGCGGCCGATTTTGATGACGTCCATCGCCTTCGTCGCCGGCACTCTGCCTCTCGTCTTCGCGACCGGCGCCGGTTCGGCCAGCCGCATCGCGATCGGCACGGCGGTCGTCGGCGGCATGCTCAGCGCGACGCTTCTCGCGATCTTTTTCGTACCGGCGTTCTTCGTCTCGGTCTCGAGCGCTTTTCGGGTCAGACCAAACCGAATTGTCGAGCCTCGAGCTCCCGTGACGCGGGAAATATCGAGCGAGCACTCATGGTGAAGGTTAGCCCGTCCAAAACGGGCGCAGGCCTCGCTGAGGTTCGAGCCTCATCGACGTCGACGCATCGCGCGTATGCTGGCGATCTCTAGGTCTTGGACGACTGATACGTCGGCATTGCGAAATCGGCGTAAATCCAATCCGGCTTCGATACGCCGGATTTCGATGCCCGCCTCATGCTCCTCGTCCGTGGCTGAAATCGCAGCGAGGGCCCTGCCGGCACGGGACCATCTCACTTTGGTGGGCGATCACATTTTGAATTGGCTTGCGGTCGGGAATTACCGCGCCGTCGTGGGTCAGGCGGTCTTTACCAACAACCATCCAGAAGCGCCTCCCGAGCAGCTCAAAGACATCTTCGAGCATATTCTAAAGATTGTGTCCGACGGCGCGCGAGCCGGCGAGTTCAGGAAAGACTTCGATATGAAAATGCGTTTGTCGCCAGGCGTGATACAGGCCGCGGCAACCCATGTTTTATCTTCGCCCGGACGCCCCGTGCAGCCGTTCAGTCCGAAACCGTTCGGATCGCGTTGGCCGCCCTCGCATAGTCCAATAGAGCGCTGTAATCTAACCTGAAAAATTCGGTGCGCTCAGAAGCGATGCGTGAGCTGATTGCCGGATATTGGCCACGGGCCGGCACGAGAAACGATGCCGCGTGCATTTGGCCGACGGGTTCAGCCGGCGATGGCCTGCATGAGCGGCTTCACGCCGAAGATATTGATCATCCGCTTCATGTTATAGGCGAGCACATGCAAACTCATTTCGGTTTTGACCTTTTCAAGGGTCTTGGTCAGGAAATGGGTGCTGCCCATCCACGCCTTGAGGGTTCCGAAAGGATGCTCGACGGTCTGTCGACGAATGATCATGGCCTCAGGCATGCGGTCGAGCCTGGCTTGCATCCGGTCGAGCACCGCTTCGTGCTCCCAGCGTTTCTGCCGTTTGACCTTGTCAGTCGTGCATTGGGGTTTGAGCCCGCAGGTCAGGCACGCCGTGAGGTTGCGGTAGTGGTCCATATCGTCACGGCGGTCTGAGCGTATTTTTCCCTTGGTCAGAAACTCGCCCGCCGGGCAGGCGTACCGGTCGTTCTCGGCGTCGTAGATGAAATCCTGCACGGTGAAGAGGCCGCGTTTGGCGTTGCCTGAGGTCTGGGTCTTGGGAACGTAAGGCAGCACGCCCTTTCCCTCGCAAGCCAGCACCTCCTCGCCATTGTAATAGCCCCGGTCTGCAAGCACGGTGACTTCCTCGCATCCCGTCGCATCGCGCGCCTTGCCGCCCATAGCCGCCAGTTGCGAGCGGTCGGCGCCGACATTGGTCACCTCGTGCGCGACGACCAGATGGTGTTCGGCGTCAACGGCGATCTGAACATTATAGCCGACGATACCCGTGCCCTTGCCGCTGGTCGCCATCGACCGGGCGTCTGGATCGGTCAAAGAGAGCTTCTTGGTGCGCGCATCCTCCGCGTCCGGCTCCTCCAGGACATCGCCAGAGAGGACGAGCTTACTCAGCATCCGGCTGACACTCGACTTTTCAAGGCGGAGAATTCCGCCGAGATCGCGCGCTGAGATCCCGTCTCTGGCGTCGATTTCGATCAGGGCGTGGACGGCGGAAGGCGGCAAGTCGGTTCCGGCGAAAGTGCCGCCCAAGAAGCCAAGTTCTCGAACAAGCTGCCGAGATGCGGCGCGGATAGAATCGACGGTGGAACGCATTAGAGACATGGGAGCATAGACGCAAAACGTTGTGTCATACAACCACTTAGCCTGTGCCGGAATTTGTGGTCAAGCGGTCCATGCCAAACGACGAACCGCGTTTTGACGGCGCGCCCGACGAGCCTCCGTTCTCATAAGCCAGTGCGGCGATCCTTGCGTAGTTACCGCGCAAAATATTGCGCCATAGAGGGCAATCGGCGGGTATGGCGGGCCACGCCCGACGAAGATGAGCACTACGTCTACGCTAAAGCCCTCTAACGCCGCCCTTTCTCACGAGCCGGTCAGGTGCGTAGGTATGAACGCCTCGACGAGGGCATCTACCACCACCCGTACTTTGGGCGCCAGATCCCGCGAGCGAGGCCAAAGCGCGGTAATGGGGACGTCTTCCGCAGGGGTGGGAATCGGCACCACTTCAAGCCGCCTGCTGCGGAGATCGTCCGCCGCGAGCCAGGTCGAAAGGTAGGCTAGCCCCAACCCGTTCACAGTCGCGTCCCGCAGGGCTTCGCCATGGCTGATGGTGTGGCGCGGCTGGATGACGAACCACCTGACCGTTCCGTCTGGGCCGCAAACCGCCCATGGCAGCGGGCGGCCATCTTTGGCGAAGGCGAGGCAGTCGTGATTGACGAGTTCTTCTACGGAGGCCGGACGCCCGCAACGGTCCAGATAGGCCGGTGCGGCGCAGATGATCGACCCTTGCGCACCAATGCGCCGCCCGATCAGGCTCGCGTGATCTCCGGGATCGCCAAGCCGCACCACAAGGTCGATGCCTTCCTCGACGAGATCGACCTGGCGGTCCGTGAATGAGATATCGAGATTGAGATCGGGGTTCCTGTCCGCGACCTCCTTGAGGACGGGCATGACGCACAAGCGGCCGAACGAGATCGGCAGGTTGATCCGCAAGGTTCCCGATACGACGCGCTTTTGTGAGGCCAGCAGCGTCTCCGCTGCGTTGAGTTCTTCCAGGACCTTGAGGCAGCTCTGGTAATAGGCCTGCCCTTCGGCCGTCAGGTTCAGGCTGCGGGTGGTGCGGTCCAGCAACCGGACACCGAGACGCTCTTCAAGGCGAGCGACGCTCTTACCGGTCGCGGACTTCGACATGCCCATGCGTGCGGCTGCTGCCGTGAAGCTGCCTGTCTCCGCCGCATGGACGAAGGCGGAAATGCCTTGAAGGTGGGAATGAATGTTCAGGCTCATCAATTGAAGACCAAATGGAGGAAATGTTCGCAAAATACGTCACAATACAATCCATATGATTGTCAATAAGATCCCTCGCTTAACACGTGAAAGGATCGACAATGAGCGAGATAATGAAACGATGGCAGCTGCCGTCATTCGGACTGAAGAACCTGCAATTGGCCGAAGCGCCGGTGCCGGCGCCGGGCAGCAAAGATCTGCTGATCCGGGTTGCGGCCGTCTCCCTCAACTATCGCGACAAGCTGGTGGTCGAAGGCGAGTTACTACCCGACAGGCCAACCATGCCGTTCGTTCCGGTATCAGACATGGCGGGCGAGGTCGTGGCGACCGGCGCGGATGTGTCACGATTCAAGGTCGGCGACCGGGTGCTCGGAAACTTCTGGACGCAATGGATCGACGGCGAGCCACCGCGGGAGATGACCCGGCATGGCCTGTCGCTCGGCGGACCGCTTCCGGGCATGCTGGCCGAATATGTGAGCCTTCGCGAGGTCGTCGCCGTCAAGGCGCCCGCATCGCTGACGGACGAGGAAGCCTCCACCTTGCCGGTTGCGGCGCTGACGGCATGGTTCGCCCTGATCGAGACCGGTCATCTGAAAGCGGGCCAGACGGTTCTGGTGCAGGGCACGGGCGGCGTCGCCCTGTTCGGGCTCCAGTTTGCACGGGCGTTCGGAGCCCGCGTGATCGTCACCTCCCGGAGCGCGGAGAAGCTTGAACGCGCAAAGGCGCTCGGCGCCTTCGGCGTGATCGATACTCGTGCAAACCCGGACTGGTCCGCTGCAGCGCTGGACCTGACCGACGGGCGGGGCGTCGATCATGTGCTCGAGCTGGTCGGCGGCGACAATATCAGCCAGTCGGCCGGCGCACTGGCGAGTGGCGGGCGTATCGCCCAGATCGGCTTCATGAAGGGATCGGAGATCGTGCTGTCGGCGGTTCCCATGATGCTGAAGAGGGCCATTATCCAGGGCATTTCAGTCGGCCACAGGAGGGCATTCGAGGACATGAACCGCGCCACCGACGAACACGGCATCAAGCCGGTGATCGACAGGGTCTACGGATTTGAGGACGTGCGCGCGGCGTTCGATCATCTCGAACGCGGGCCGTTCGGCAAGGTTGTGGTTCGACTCAAGAGTGAAATTGGAAGCTGATTCGCAATTCTGCCTTGCCGTGGCGTGCGGTGATCGGCGGCGTTTGCGTAGCTATGTCGCAGAATATCGCGCCACAGCGCGCAATCGGCGGGATTTGGCGGGCCACGCGGGACCCGGATGAGAACTACGTCTACGCTATAACCCTCTAGGCCCCTCTTTCTGCCTGTCTCGAGCTATTCGACCTTCCCCCACTCCGCGAGGAAATCGAGCAGCGCCCGGACGCGTGAGGGCAATGGTCCGCCCTGGCCGATATGGATGGCATGGAAGGCCTCGCGGTCACCAGGGTTGAGGTGACCGAGCACGGGCACGAGACGGCCGGCGGCGATGTCGTCGCGCACCGTGAAAGCGGCGAGACGGGCAAGTCCGCTGCCGCCGAGCGCCAAGTGCCGCAGCGCCTCGCCGTCGCTCGCCTGCACGCGGCCAACGGTCGGCACGACAATCATTTCGCCGCCCCTCTTCAACGGCCAGCCATCGACGGAGCGGACATAACCGAAGCCGATGCGATTATGGCTGTCGAGATCCTCCATTGTCTTCGGCTCGCCGACACGGGCGAGATAGGACGGCGCAGCGACGATCACCATCGCGGTATCACCGAGCTTGCGGGCGACGAGGCTCGAACTCTTCAACGGCCCCGCGCGCACCGCCACATCCGTGCGCTCCGCTAGGAGATCGACGATCTGATCGGTCTCGACGAGATCGAGCGTCACGCCGGGGTGACGCTCCAGGAACTCAGGCAGGATCGGCGCGAGGATATGGGTGGCGTAGGATGCGCTGGTGTTGAGCCGGATGCGGCCGACCGGCCGCTCGCCGGCGCCGGCATTGCGCTCGGCGTCCTCGATGTCCGCCAGAATGCGGGTCGCCCGCTCATAGAAGACGCAGCCCTCCGGCGTGAGCTGGAAGGCGCGCGTGGATCGGTTGACGAGCCGAGCGCCGAGCCGCGCCTCGAGCCGTGCGACGAGCTTGCTCACGGCTGACGGCGTCATGCGGCAGATGCGGGCGGCGGCGGAAAAGCTACCGTGTTCGACCACGCGGGTGAAGACTTCCATCTCGCCGGAACGATTGATCTCAGGTCGCGCCATTGTCTTTCAATTCATAAATTATGTTCCAATCCGCGTTCTATATCACCTGAAGCCGAACATCTATCTGTTGTCCCGACACACACCATCGCGGGACAAATCATGCCCTTGGCGCTTTATGCCCTGACGGCCGGAGCCTTCGGCATCGGCGTCACCGAATTCGTCATCATGGGGCTTCTGCTGGAGGTCAGCGCCGATTTCAGCGTGACGATCGCCGCAGCGGGCCTGCTCATCTCCGGCTACGCGCTCGGCGTCGTCATCGGCGCGCCGGTCCTGACGGTCGTCACGGCGCGCTTGCCGCGCAAGACCGTGCTCATCGTGCTGATGGCGATCTTCGTCGCCGGCAACACCGCTTGTGCGATCGCGCCGAGTTACGACTACCTCATGGCGGCGCGCGTGCTGACCGCCTTCGCGCATGGCGCCTTCTTCGGCGTCGGCTCGGTGGTCGCGACCGGCCTCGTGACCGCGGATCGCAAGGCCTCCGCCATCGCGGTGATGTTCACCGGCCTGACGGTCGCCACGATCCTCGGCGTGCCGCTCGGCACGCTTGTCGGTCAGCATCTGGGCTGGCGCGCCACCTTCTGGGCGGTGGCGGTGGTCGGACTGATTGCGCTCGCCATCATCGCCGCCCTCGTACCCGAGGACGACCGCCCCGTCGAGGCGAGCGACTGGCGGGCGGATATCGCCGCCATTTTGCGGGCGCCCGTCCTTCTCGGCCTTGCGACAACGGCTCTCGGCTACGCCGGCGTCTTTGCCGTCTTCACCTATATTGCGCCGATGCTGACGCGGATCAGCGGCTTCTCGGAAGTCGCCGTGTCGCCGATCCTCCTCGTCTTCGGCGGTGGGCTCGTCGCCGGCAATCTCCTCGGCGGCAAGCTGGCGGATCGCTGGCTAGTGCCGACCGTCTTCGCGACGCTCGCCGCTCTCGCCGTTGTGTTGGCCCTGATGGCGCCTGGCCTGCGGTCGCAATTCACCGCCGTCGTCCTCGTCGGCTTGCTCGGTGCAACAGCGTTTGCGACCGTCGCGCCGCTTCAGATGTGGGTCTTGTCGAAGACGGAAGGCGCCGGCCAGAGCCTCGCCTCCTCGTTCAACATCGCCGCCTTCAACCTCGGCAACGCCATTGGCGCCTGGGCCGGCGGCTTCGTCATTGATCACGGCGCCGGTCTCGCCGCCATACCGCTATGGGCGGCGCTGTTTCCGCTCGCGGCGATCCTCGTCGCAAGTCTCGCGGTTAGCGAGGAGCGCGCGGCCAGGCGCGTCACCTGCTGAATCTATCACCTTCACCTCTCAGGAAAGACATGCCATGGAGACTTGCTTTCTCGGCCGCTCGGGGCTCGAGGTCCCGGTCCTCAGCTTCGGCGCCGGCACATTCGGCGGCAGCGGTCCGCTTTTCAGCAATTGGGGCACCAGCGATGCCATCGAGGCGCGTCGCCTCGTCGACATTTGCCTCGAGGCCGGCGTCAACCTGTTCGACACGGCCGACGTCTATTCCAATGGCGCTTCCGAGGAAGTGCTCGGCGCCGCGATCAAGGGCCGACGCGACGCCGTGCTGATCTCTACCAAGATCGGCCTGCCAATCGGCGACGGGCCCAACGACGCCGGCACGTCGCGGCTTCGCCTGATCCGCTCCGTCGAAGCGGCGCTGACGCGGCTCGGCGCCGACTACATCGACCTCCTACAACTCCATGCCTTTGATGCCGGAACGCCGGTCGAGGAAGTGCTGGCGACGCTCGATGCGCTCGTTCGCTCCGGCAAGGTTCGCTATGTCGGCGTGTCGAATTTCGCGGGTTGGCAGATCATGAAATCGCTGGCCGTCGCCGATGCCCACGGTTGGCCGCGCTATGTCGCCAATCAGGTCTATTATTCGCTCGTCGGCCGCGACTACGAATGGGACCTGATGCCGCTGGGGGCCGACCAGGGCCTCGGAGCCCTCGTCTGGAGCCCGCTCGGTTGGGGACGGCTGACCGGCAAGATCCGGCGTGGCGCGCCGTTGCCGGCGGAGAGCCGGCTGCACGAAACGGCCCAGTTCGGACCGCCGGTCGACGAGGAACGCCTCTATCGCGTCATCGACGTGCTCGACGAGCTGGCCAACGAGACCGGCAAGGCCGTGCCGCAGATCGCGCTCAATTGGCTGATCCAGCGTCCGACGGTTTCGTCGATCATCGTCGGCGCGCGGACCGAAGCCCAGCTCCGGCAGAATTTGGGGGCCGTCGGCTGGACGCTGGCGCCCGACCAGATCGCGCGGCTCGACGCGGCGAGCGCCGTCATGCCGCCCTACCCCCATTTTCCCTATCGGATCCAGGAGGGCTTCGCGCGACGCAATCCGCCAATCACGGGATAGAGAATGCATTACCAAACGCACGGAAATCAGCGGTGTTTGCGTAGCCATGGCGCAGGGTGTCGCGCCATGGAGGGCAATCGGCAGGGTGGCGGGCCGTGTCCGACGAAGATGAAAACTACGTCTGCACGATAGTCCTATGATGCCGCTTGGCTTCGTCCGTCCGCCGCGTTCAGCCATCCAGGGAGGCCAGCACGAAATCGGCACGCGCCGCCGTAGTGCTCTTCGGCAGGTGCAACACCTCATACTCCAGTGCCGGATAGGTCTCCATGAGGCGGCGATACTCCACCACCGCCGCATCGAACCCGTGCTTGCGATCCGTATCAGTCACATAGATGTCGGGCCAAGGCGGCGCCATGAACATGCGGCGATGATAGCGATGCGTCATACACAACGGACGCAGGACCGGTTCTCCGGTCAAAGCTTCCAATGCTGATGCCGCGTCGACAAGGCCGCGATCGAAGAACACCCAGCCCTTATGCTCCACCGCCGCCACGTGGTCCGCCAACGCTATGTCGATCGCGCGACGCAGAAACATTGCGAGATCGCCCCACGGCAATGCGCTGCCACCGCTGGCCGTTTCCTCGGCGATGATGCGGCGACCGGGTTCTTCCACGACGACATGGCCGCGAGCTCTACATCGAGGGTCGCGATTGAACTCAGAGATGCTCCATCAGCAAATCTTAACTCCCGTATCCCTTTCGAAAGCCGCTCAGAATCAACATAGCTTCTAGTTTTCTGGAACCACGCTGCAACCTGATCGATCACTGCTCTTGAGCCAGCTTCCGGGTTGAGGATGAAACTATTTGCATACACAAGCATGTAGGTTCTCCAGCGGACTTCGTTTATACATACTTACATCGCGTGGGAGCCGTCTGGAGCCTCGCACTAGGGTGCGCTCCTGGCGCATCTTGGACGGCATCACCCGGGAAAAACGTGGCGAGATTATCCATTCTGCGTTGGAAGCCCTGTAATTTAAAGCCTCGGATCGATCGGCTCGCTCTCCAGCGCGAGGATCGCGAAGACGCATTCATGGGTCTTGCGCAGGGGCGCGCCGGCGGTAAAGCGCGTCAGGGCCTCATGGCCGAGCGCGAATTCGCGCAGGGCGTTGGTCCTTTTGGCGCCGAGCCCGCGTTGACGCAGGCGCGCGAGATGTTCCGGCAGGTCATATTCCGGGCCGTAGATGATGCGCAGATACTCCGGGCCGCGAACCTTCAGCGCCGGCTGGATCGGCCCCTTGGCGCCGCGCGCGATGAAGTCTCGCGGCTTCACGACCATGCCTTCGCCGCCCGCTTCCGTCAGCTCCTCCCACCAGCGCGTCGCCTCCTCGCAGGCCGAGGCGTCGTCCAGAGGAAGGCGACGCCAGCGCGTCGTCGTGACGTTCTGCGCGCCGGTCGCCGCCAATGTCTCGGCGATCGACATGTGCCAGAGATGGTCCTTGTCGAAATGCGTCGCGCCCTCGCTCGCCAGAAGATGAAACGGGGCGATGCGCAGATCGTCGAGCGAGCGAACCGGCCAGACATAGGGCTTCCAGGCCTCGCCATAGCGCGCAGCCTTTTCGGCGCGGCTCGCGAGCCTGTCGCGCAGCGCCTCGACAGGAACGCCGCGAGCGGCGGCGCGCGCGGCGGCGTCATGGGCGAGGGCGAGCCCGGAGTGGCTCGCGGCGGCGACCGGCGCATATTGCTGCTCGATCAGCGCCGAGGCCTTGGCGGACCAGGGCATGATTTCCGTATCGAACAGGAGCCAGTCGGTCGAGAGCGTCTCCCAGAGGCGCGCGCTATCGCAGGCGGCGCGCAGCCGCGCGAGCAATGCCTCGCATTCGGCGGCGTCCGCGAAAAAGGCGCGGCCCGAGCGCGTCCAGATCTGGCCGCTCTCGCCGGAGAGGACGCCGAAGCGCCGCCGCGCGACATCGGCGTCGCGGCAGAGCGCAACGACTGCGCGCGAGCCCATGTGCTTTTCCTCGAGCACGACCTCCCTTTGGCCGCGCTCGCGGAAAAAGGCGAAGGCTTCCTCCGGTCGCTCGAGAAAGCCGTCGCGCGCGCTCGTCTCCACCGGCGACATGGTCGGCGGAAGATAGACGAGCCATTGCGGCGCGAGGGCGAAACGGCTCATCGCTTCGAGCGCCGCCGCCGAATTCTCCTCGGCGATGGGAATGCGCCGCAGCAGCGTCGTGTCGATCCATCGCCGTCCCGACACATCGGCATGATCGAGAAGCCGATCCGCCTCGGCCTGCAAGGCGGTCTCCGGCGCGGCGACGAGCGGGCGCGCCGGCTCGCAATAGACGCGCGCCGCCGGGACCTCGACGAACTCCCGCTCCGGCCAGCGCAGCGCCGTGAGCTTGCCGCCAAAGACGCAGCCCGTGTCGACGCAGATGGTGTTGTTGACCCATTCCGCATCCGGCGTCGGCGTATGGCCATAGACGATGGCCGAACGGCCGCGGTAGTTCGCCGCCCAATCGAGCCGCACCGGCAAGCCGAACTCATCCGTTTCGCCCGTCGTCTCGCCGAACAGAGCGAACTCGCGGACAGCGGGCGAGCCGCGACCGATCATTTCCTCCTTCAGCCCAGCATGGGCGACGGCGAGCTTGCCGCCGTCGAGCCAATAATGACTGCGGAGATCCGCGAGGAAAGTCTTCACGCGCTCCCGGAACTCGCCCGGCTCCTCGGCGAGCTGATCGATCGATTCCTGAAGCCCATGGCCGACCGTGACCTTTCGGCCTTCGAGCCAGCGCGACAATTTGCGGTCATGATTGCCCTGCACGACATAGGCGACGCCTGCCTCCTGAGCCGCCATCGCGATGCGCAATACGCCCGGAACATCCGGGCCGCGATCGACGAGATCGCCGACGAAGACCAGCTTGCGGCCATGCGGGGCCGAAACGGCGACGGCCTCGCCTTCACCCTCGACGACATAGCCGAGCGATTCGAGCAGCCGCCGCAATTCGTCGAGGCAGCCATGCACGTCGCCGATCACATCGAAGGGGCCGGTATCGTCGCGCTTGTCGGTCCACATGGGGCGGCGCTCGACGACCGCCGCCTCGATCGCCGCGACCGAGGACAGCTTCCAGATCTGCCGAAAGCCCTCATTGGCGAGCCCGCGCAGGCCGCGATGAATCTCCTGAATCATGCGCTGCGGAACGCCGGGTCCGAAATCGCGATCCAGCCGCGCCTTGTTGCGCTCGATGCAGACATCGAGGCCTGGATCGACGACGATCGCCACGGGCAGCGCATGCCAGCGGCGCGCGAGCTCGACCCAGGACTTGCGATCGGCGGCGCGCACATTGGTCGCGTCGATCACCGCGAGGCGGCGGTTCTTCAGCCGCTTCTCGGCGATGGCGGCAACGAGCGCGAAAGCGTCGGCGGAGGCCGATTGGTCGGTCTCGTCGTCGCAGACGAGACCGCGGCAATGATCCGAGGAGATCACCTCCGTCGGCTTGAACCAGCGCGAGGCGAAGCTCGTTTTGCCCGCGCCCGTCGCGCCGATCAGCACGACGAGGCAGAAGTCGGGAATGTCCAGGAGGGTCGGGAGAGGCGCATTCATCTCGAGAACACCGCAACCTGTGTGACGGGGCCAAGCTCCGGATGCTCCTCGCCTATGCCGGAAAAGGCGACCGAATAGCCGTGGCTCTTGGCGATCACCTGCGCCCAATCGTGAAATTGCGCGCGGGTCCATTCGAAGCGATGGTCGGGATGGCGGAAGGCGCCGGCGGGCAGAGAATCGAACAAAGCGTTATATTCGGCGTTCGGCGTCGTCACGATCACGGTCTTCGGATGCGCTGCGCCGAAGACGATCTCGACCAAAGTCGGCAGACGGTCGGCGTCGAGATGCTCGATCACCTCGACGAGGGCGACGGCGTCGGCATCGGCCCAGCGCGCGTCGCGATAGGTGAGCGCGCCATGCAGCAGACTCACGCGCTCCATCGAAGGGCCTCCGGCGCGATCGAGCTTCAAGCGCTCCTTGGCGCGCTCCAACGCGCGGGTCGAAGCGTCGAGGCCGATCACACGTTCGAAGCCGCGCTCCTTGACCAGACGTTGCAGCAGCCGGCCTTCTCCGCAGCCGAGATCGGCGACGCTGCGCGCGCCCGCCTCTTTCAACAGGCCGACGACGGCGTCGAGCCGCCGATCGTGCAGACGCAGCGGCGCCTCGAGCGCCTCCTCGCGGGGCGGCGCCTTTTCGTCCTCCAGACCCTCCTCAGCCTCGGTGTCCGGCGCGAGACGCGCGAGGGCGGCGCGCGCGAGGCTGCGGCGGTTCTTCAAAAAACGCCGCGCGATCGTCTCGCGCTCGGGGTGCCTGGCGAGCCAGGCGCCGCCTTTGGCGACGAGCTTCTCCACCTCGTCGTCGCCGACCCAATAATGCTTGTCGGCGTCCATCGCCGGGATCAGCACATAGAGATGGCCGAGCGCATCGGCGAGGCGCAGCGTCCCCGCGAGCCGCAGCTCGACATAGCGCGAAGGGGCGTCCGCCCCCTCGATGCGGCGCGCGTCCACGGTCCAGCCCAGCGGTGCGAAAAGGCGCTCCAGCAAATCGCCGTCGCGCGGCGCGGGCAGAGGCGCGACGACGATCTCGAGCGGGATCGCCGTCGCTGCCAGCTCCGGCCGCTCGCGCGAGACGCCGGTCATCGCCGTGCGGAACGCCTTGTTGAGCGCGACGGAGAGGAAGGACGACGCCGCATAGGGACGGTCGTTGACATATTGATCCGCGACCCCTTCGGCGCCGCCGCGGCCGCGCACGAGTGCGACCGGATCGAGGTCGAGGATCAGCGCCGCCTCGCAGCGTTCCGCCTCGGCCTGCGGGAAAAACACGGTTCCGCGTCCGAAGGACAGCTCGACGTCATGAGCGCGATCGGGATGCTTCATCAGCAGAAAGCCGAGATCGGTGGCCGGCGCATGCGTGGTGGCGATGGACAAATACATGACGGATATCGAGCTTGCTCGGCAATGTGTTCGGCGCGGAAGCCTATAGCAGGCGAGCTTCGACTTGTCTCGGCCGAGGGCGGCGAACGAGAGGCGGAGATCGACGCCGCTGACCTGCTGACCACCACGCCGATGGTCCGCGGTCTTGCGTCCAGGCGCCACCATGATGTATCAGTGTCACCGTTGGACGGCGGTGTTGCCGGATAGGGTTTTCCGGTAGAATCACGATGTTACGCGCCTATTGGTAGCGAGTCCCTCCTCCGCTACCACTCGCCGTAACGCCGAAACAATCCTATCCGTACAATGTTTTAGCCGTCCGCTGGTAGTCGGCTCTACGTGGCCCTTGCGCGTCGGGTTCTGGTGCGAACGGCGTGAGCAGGGCATAATCCTTCCGAGGGCGGAACCGAACGCCGGGGTTATGGGCGATGCTGAGCGCGAACGATCTTTTCAATGGGTCATCGTTCTCTGCGTGCGCTGATATCTGCGATACAAGCTCAGCTTCCGAGATCTCGTGGAAACGATGCGGAGCGCAGCTTGTCGTTGGCCCATACGACCATCATGCGCTGGGTTCAGCGCTACGTTCCGGAGGTCGAAAAGCGGTGGAACCGTTTCGCGCCGGGCTGGCGGATCGTGGCGCGTCGATGAGACCTGCGCCAAAATCAAAGGGCCACCCATCGCGTAGTTATCGGCAAAAATTGCACCGCAACCGGCTTGCTCACCGAAAAATGCTCGCACCGGCATGATCGCTAAATTTTCAAGGTCGAAGCGGACTCTTGGGCAATGCGCGGTCTGTTTCCGTTACGGCTGTGGATGTCTGCCCTGTCCAGACCAACTGTAGAATAGTGTCCCACTTTGCGGCCCAGGCTTCGAGACGCTGAACATATCGTGATTTGTCCAGATTTCGCGCGAGATTATATTTGTTCCAGTCATTGTCCAGCCATGCGACCTTTGTCGATGGCGTGATCCCCTCGACCTCGGGATTGAAAAAGAATTTCGCGATCAGCAGGCGCTCGTGGCTCGCATAGCGGAACATGGCTCCGAGCATTGTGCTCGGCACAGTGACGCGCCTTTCGTCGAGGTCGCCGAAAGCGGCGCGCAACAAAGTGTTTGGCTGCTGCGACGAGGATTCCTGCGCGTCGGTGATGAGCAAGTCGACATAATAGCATCGCTGATCGCCAAAATCTTCGTTGCGGACGAGCTTGGTGAAGATGACGTCGCTCCTCTCGCAATTGGCGTCGGCGCGAAATCCGGTCGGGCTCGGCGTCGTCTCGTCGTTTCCGATTAGCAGCACCAGCCCGCGCAGCTTCCCTTCCGACTCGTTCGCCAGCGCCTTCACATCGATGGTGACGTGATTTGTGTCTGTGCCCGGCAGGGAGGCGACGACGCGCCATGTTCCTGCCGGGAGCGGGATGACGCGGCCGTTGAAAGAAATTTCGCGCTCGAGAACATCGCCATATTTCACGGTGGAAATGGGCGGCTCCGGTTCCGTCGCCGGCGTGGCGCCGGAGCTCGGCGAGACATAAGCGCTCGGAGTCATTGGCGATCCGCTCGAACCCGCCCGACGACTCGTGAAGCTCGGCGGATAGGCGAGAGTGAGCGCGGAGGCGCAGATCGCGATGATCAACGCTGTCCGCCACGCGGGCGCGGTTCGCCAGAGGTGTTGGAAGCCCGACATGATTTCCTGTTCTCTGCGGGGGAGCCGCCTCAGTGTTTCGATCGTCGGACGCGAGGATGGAGCCTGGCCCAGGGCGCGGATGCGTCGTCGAGCCTTCGCTCGAAAGCCGCTTGGACGAAACCGTGCCAGCTTTTGATCCATGTCCGCAAAGAGGCGTAGACGGCCTTTTGCCGTGGGCCGAGCGGCCCTCGGCTCGGCAGCCATTTCGACTTGTCGTTCGCCTCCGCCTCGGGCAGCTCTTCCGAGAGCCGGGTCGAGGGGAAGCCGTACATCAGGACCGCCGTGCGATCACGGTCGCCGATCTCGAACACTGGGTTCAAAATTAGTTCGGGCGCAGAGACGCCGCGCGCGCGCAGCTCCGCCTCGATCGCCTCATATCCGCGGAAGGCTCGCCGAATTCCTGCGCCGTCGTCGATGTGTATCTCCCAGCAGTCCTGAATGGCGCCGAGCTCGAAGCGCTCGCGTTCGCTGAAAAAGCCGGAAGCGTGCGCGCAGGTGTTTCGAACCTTTTCGACCGGTAAAGCCAAATCGGGCCGCGCATAGGCGATGCTGACAACGCCTTCGAGCTTGCCCTTCGACAGCTGCGCCAGAACGATCTCGTCCGCGACAATCGAGTCGTCGATGGATTGCGGAACCGCCGCCAGCAGAGTCCAGGCGCCGCGCGGCAGAGGCCAGCGGTTGCCGCCGAGCGGCACGCTGCCGATGTAGGTTTCGCCGATCCGCGGATTGGCGACCGGACGAAATCTTTCGCTTTTGAGATCGAAGTTCCGCCATTTCGCGGGGAGCGGCCCGTTATCGAGCTCTCCGCTCAGTCCGGCGCGCACCGCCTCCGCCCAGCGGCGCGTCCACCAGCGCCACTTCTCGACGAAGGGCGTCCATTCGATGGGAACAGCTCCCGCTCGGTAAGATTTGGGCGCTGGTAGTCCGGCGCGCTCTGGCGAAAATCCGACGAAGACGTAGAGGCTGATGAGCTTGTCGGAAAACGCGAAAAAGGAGCCGATGAGCTGTGGCGGCACGTTCGTCACCCCGCGGGCGACCAGCTCCCGATATAATGGAAAGCGGGCGTCCTCCGGCGAAATCTCGGTCGGATTGATGACCGCGCAATAGTCGTCGGGGCCACGATAAGATGCGAGGTCGATCGAGCGCTTCTGCGCGCACAAGCTCTCTTCTTGCGGATCGAGAAAACGAGCTTCGATCTGGATCACGCCCTCGAGCGCATGATCGGCGATGCGTACGAGTGTGACTTGATCGATCGCGGTGGCGTCGTCTGAATCGACCTGCGGATTGCGCAGCACGGCTTTCCACTTCCCCGGCGGCAACGGCACGAGAAAGGGGCCGATCGGCGCGACGTCCGAGAACACTTCGCCCGCCCGGATTCCCAGGTCAGGCAGCATGGGAATGTCGCTCCTCGGATTTCGGAGGCGGGGCAGCCGCAGGGGCGCAGCCGTCGGTTCCGCAGCGCTCGCGGCCGGGCCGGCCAATCCGTCTCTCACCCTATGGTCCCAGTGAATGGCCCATTCTCGCAGCATCAGCATGATGCTGAGCCTCAGCCCTTCGAATGCGTCGTTCGAGCGTGGTCCTCCAGGCCAGAGCGCGGGCGGAATTTCTTTTCCGTCGCGAGCGCCCGAATAGAGCCGCTCTGTCCGCAGCCACACGAACGTATGGGCTATGACGCCATTTCGCTTGGTGACGGACGAGACGGCCGGCAGCAATCCGATCGTCTCTTCAGACGGAATTTTGAGCCGAATGACATCGGAGACCGGATCGGGCGGCAAATTCGTCCGATCGATTGTCCCGAGCTTCCAGCAGCTATAGTCGCTTTCTGCGTCTCGTATCGCTTTCTCGCCTTGATACGGGGCCTTCGGCGGATCGCATTCCCCCGAGGCGCTCGCATCGGAGCCGGGTCGATCGCCGACTTCGCCGACGGCGAACATGACGAGCGCTTCGAATTTGCGCCGCTCGTCATATCGGGCGAGCGCGACGCGGAAGGCGCGGACGCCGTTGGGATTCAGCTTCGGCACATAAGCCAGAAGCTCCCAGCTTCCTTCCGGCAGGGGCCAATCGCGGTCGCCGAAGCGAATGGCGCCGACATAGACATCGCCTTCTTTCGGAGGCGATGGGGCGCTCCTCGCGGGCGCCGGCCCGAGAAGGACCACGACGAGCGCTGCTAAGAGCGTCGAGAGAAACGGACGTCTCATGCGGGTTCGACCACCACTCTGCCGCCGTCATTGACGAGCATGACGCGCTGCGCATTGCGCTGCTTCGCCTCGATCAGAGAATCGCTGATCGTGTCTTCTATCGCGCGCGCCAGATCGCGCGACGATGCGGCCGCGCCGAGGCGCTCGTGCCGCTGCATGATATCGAAGAGCAGATGCGCATCTATGCCGCCATCGGCGACCGAAAGGCCATAGCCGGCGATCATCGCCTCGATCTCGAGCGCGGCCACTCGCGCGACATCGAGCCCTCGAAGCGGCGCGAACACGAAAATCCGATCGATCCGATTGAGAACCTCGGGCGCGAAGCTTTCAGCTTTCAGCGCCTCCACCGAGGCGCGGCGGATCTCGTCGGGCGCGCCGGCGCCGGCCTTGGCGATCTTCGTCAGCTGCTCCGTCGCCGCATTGGTCGTCACGATGAAAATCGCACGCGTCGTCGAGATCTGGCGTCCGTCCGACGCCTCGGTCACGAAACCGTCGTTCCATGCGGTGAGGAATTTCTTGTGAACCTCGTCATGCGCTTTCTCGAACTCGTCGAGCAGAACGACGACTTCCGGGTGGTTGCGCAGCATCGCCGTCAGCTTTCCATAGCTGTCAGAGCCGGCGTAGCCTTGCGGCGAGCCGAATATTTGGGTCGACGCCAGAGGCGAGGAGAATTGCGTCATGTCCAGATGGAGCAGCGGCCGATCCAACGCCACCGCGAGACATTTTCCGAGATAGGTCTTGCCTGTTCCAGGCGAGCCCGCGAACAAGAAAACGCCGACCGGCCTGTTCCGCAGGCTCAGCGCCAGACGGCGACGAATTTGCGCGGCGATGTCGTCGCACACCTCGTCCTGCCCGATGACCTTCGCTTTCAGCCGCTGTCTCAGATCATTGGCGTCGATCAGCACCGATATTCGGCTTTCGCCGGCCACGAGGCGCTCCAGCGCGTTTTTGTTGGTGAGGCGGTCGAGAATATCCATGATCCACCTGTGGGATAGAAAGCGAGGCCACGCCCTCCCGGCGTGGAGCAGTCCGGCGACAACTGCGGCCCAGGCCATTGTCGCTACAGCAAAATAGAACCAGGAGCCGCGTGTGAGGAACGCATTGGCGGATTGCGTGGTGACGCCGGACTGAATCGCCAATTGGAGGGTGGACAAAATCCATAGGGGCAGCAACAGCAATGGCGCGTAACGCGTGAGCGCGGAGAGGAGCCGCTGCATGGCGCTATTCCAAAATCACCGGGATTGAAATTTGCTGCCCAACGCTCAGCACGGCGAGAGGCGCGGCTCCGTCCGGCCCGACGAGACCGACGGTGACTCCGCCGCCGCCGCCATCGACGACGCCGATGACCGTCGCCACCCCGTCGGAGGGAAAGGGGATCGCTACGGCGACCGGCTGCTTGGCGAGCCGGATCATTCGAGAAAATCCACCGCTTTGAAATTCGATTACATCGCCATCCTCGGCGTCGGAATCGTAGAAAACGATCCAGACCAGCTTCGCCTGTCGCGAGGCGATATCCGCTTCCAGGCTCTCTTGCGCCTGCGACGAAAGCGCCATTTCGAGCATCGCCGCTTTCATCTCCCTCGGTTCGACCGAACGTAAGGCGACGGGCGGCCGGGCCTCGGCGATAGACGCGCGACGCGCGATTTCCGCCGGAGAAATCCGATCCTCCGAGGAGCCGGTCATCTGCGCCGCGCCGATCAGTGCGGCCGTCGTGGCGGCGACGATTATCGGAATAGTCGGAAGCTTCGGCGCCGGCTTCGGCGTCGACTTGCAATCGGGGCGCGGAAAGCTGTCCATATCTACATGAACCAAGAAGATTATCAGGATGGTGATAAAGTATGATAACATATCGTCGATACGCTTGCGACCGGAATCGCTCGACGTTTGGGGTCGAGCGCGGCGCGCTCAAATCTCGCCGACGATATCGCTCGCGACTTCGGCGATCAAAGACCGCAGCCAGCGATGGGCGGGGTCGTGGCGGTAGCGCATGTGCCACGCCATCTCGACCGGGAAGGTTCCGAGATCGACGGGCGCCGGCAGCACCTTGAGCCGTCGGTCGTCGGCGAGGCGGCGGCAGATCAGGCGCGGCAAGGTCGCGCAATAATCGGTGACCGCCACCATCTCCGCGACCGCGAAGAAATTCGTCACTGAAATGGCGACGTCGCGCCGCAGCTCCTGTCGCGCCAGCGCCTGAAACAGCCCCACGCGCAGGCGGCCGGGCGGAACCACATTGACGTGGCGCAGCGCCTCGAACTGCTTCCTCGTGATCTTGTCGCCGATTTCGGGGTGGTCCGCCCGCACCACGCAGGCCAGGCTCTCCTCCATCAGATGCTGCACGACGAGATTGTCCGGCGGGTCGACGATACGGCCGAGAACCATCGCCGTGGCGCCGGAAACGACTCCGGTCTCGGCGAGGTCATTGCCATAGGGCGTGAGACGCAAAGTGACTCCCGGCGCGATCCGCCCGAGCCGCGCGACGATCGCCGGCGCCAGCACATATTCGACATAGCTGTTGGGTGCGATGGTGAAGAGACGCTCGGCCTTCGCCGGATCGAAATCCTGCTGGCCCAGCACGGCGTCGTCGAGCTTCGTCAGCGCATCGGCGACCACCGGAGCGAGCTCCAGAGCGATCGGGGTCGGCTGCACGCCGTAGCGCCCGCGGATGAAAAGCTGATCTTGCAGCATCGCCCGTAGCCGCGCCAAGGCATTGGACATGGCCGGCTGGGTCATGCCGAGCCGCTCCGCCGCGCGAGTGACGCTGCGCTCCTCCATCAGGGCGACGAAGATGGGCAGCAGGTTCAGATCATAGCGCATCAGTTATAATCCCATACCTATATCTAGAATAAAAGAAATAAAGCTGCAGAATGATAGGCGCAGGCGCATGTTGGCGGCGTCCAAGGGGACGTGAGCCAATGGAGGCTGCAATGACCAAGGGGAAAGTGCTGGCGATCGGCTCCAACGCCACACGGATCGAGGTCCAGGGCGGCGGCTGGGGCGCGACCGGTCAATATCTCAACGAAACCGTCATCCCCGCCATGGCGCTGATCGACGCCGGCTATGAGATCGTCCTCGCCACGCCCGACGGAACCAAGCCGCATATCGACGCAACGTCGGACACGGCCGCGCATTTCGACAGCGACGAGGCCGCCTATCGGCGCGCGAAAAGCTTCTACGCCGAGCATCCCGCGATGAACGCGCCACGCAAGCTGCGCGAGGTCATCGCGGAAGGCCTCGACCTTTATGTCGGCGTCTTCGTTCCCGGCGGACACGCGCCGATCACAGACCTCATGCAGGATCGCGAAATGGGCGAAGTCCTTCGCCATTTCCACGAAAGCGCCAAGCCCACCGCCCTACTCTGCCACGGCCCGATTGCGGTGGTCGCGGCGATGCCGCACGCTCGCGAATTCCGCGCGGCGCTGATCGCCGGCGCCGTCGAGATCGCCAGGAAATGGGCCGAGGGCTGGCAATATGCCGGCTATAGGATGACCGTCTTCTCAGCGAGCGAGGAGACGGTCGCCGAGAACCAAATCCTCCATGCGAAGCTCTATTTCGACATGCCCTTCGCGCTGACGGCGGCAGGCGGCGAGGTTTCCGTCGGCGCGGTCGACTTCGCGCCGCATGTCGTCATCGACCGCGAGCTCATCACCGGACAGAACCCGCGCTCCGATCATCCGATCGCCGCGGCCCTCATCGCGGCGTTGGATCGCTCGCTCGCGCCGACATGAGCAAATGAAATGAGAACGCGCATGACTGGCGGGGCGCTGCGCATGCGCGTCGCGCTCCTCGCGACAGTCGAAGGACAGACAGCAATGACTGTGAAAATCATCGCTCTGCTCACCGCCAGACCCGACAAGCAAGAGGCGCTCGAAGCGCTGCTCGCCGGCATGATCGCGCCGAGCCGCGCAGAGCCGGGCAATCTGCGCTACGATCTATGGCGCGACCAGGCCGACCCCACGCGCTTCGTGCTCGACGAGCTCTACACGAACAGCGAAGCAGTTGCGGCGCATCGCGAGACGCCCCATTTCCACGCCTATCTCGCGGCGATCAATGATCTCGCCGAACGGACGGCCTTGTCGCTCGACCCCGTCCAGGTGGGCTGACCGTCCAATCATCATCTCCGGCGGTGCGAGAAGGCCGGAACCGTCGACCACGTCTCCGGCGGAAGCCGAACACGCGCGACAAAAGAGGATTTGCATCATGAGCGAAGGCATCGAAGGCAAGGTCGTGCTCATCACCGGCGGCGGCGTCGGACTCGGCGCCGAGACCGCGCGCCATCTCGCCGCGCGCGGCGCCCGCATCGCCGTCGCAGCGCGCCGCAAGGACAAGCTCGATGAGGTCGTAGCCGAGATCACGAAAGCGGGCGGAGAGGCGCGCGCCTATCCTTTGGATGTGACCGACAAGCATCAGGTCAAGGCGGTCGTCGATGCAGCCGTCGCCGATTTCGGCCGGCTCGACGTCATCGTCAACAATGCCGGGCTGATGCCGATCCGTCCCATGATCGAAGTGAACACCGACGAATGGGACGCGATGATCGACGTCAATCTGAAGGGCGTGCTCTATGGAATCGCCGCCGCTCTGCCGATCTTCGTCGCGCAGGACAGCGGCCATGTCATCAACATCAGCTCCGTCGCCGGCACAAAAGTCTTCGCGCCGGGCGGCACGGTCTATTCGGGCACGAAATTCGCCGTGCGCGCGATCTCCGAGGGGCTCCGGCAGGAAATCGGCGGCAAGATCCGCGTCACCTCGATCGAGCCGGGCGCCGTCGACAGCGACCTCAAATATTCGACGACGAGCGGCGCCCGCGCGACTGTAATGGATTTTTACAAGATCGCTATTCCGGCCGCTTCCGTCGCGCGCGCCATCGCTTTCGCGATCGAGCAGCCCGCCGATGTAGACATCAATGAAATCGTGCTGCGCCCGACTACGCAGGAATTCTGATCGACCAGGGTCCGGCGGCAGGCCGGAAGGCCGCCGCCGGAGGAGCCAAAGGATGGAAACGGTGAGCATACAGAAGCTTCTGCCAAGCAAGCTCGGCTTCGGCGCCGCCCCGCTCGGCAATATGTTTCGCGACATTCCAGAGGAGGAGGCGCGCGCGACTGTGGAGGCCGCCTGGAACGACGGCGTCCGCTATTTCGACACGGCGCCCTTCTATGGCGCCGGCCTCGCGGAACTCCGCTTGGGCGAGGCCTTGGCGGGCAAGCCGCGCGAGGATTACGTCATCAGCACCAAGGTGGGCCGCGTCATCCTCGACGAGGTCGAGGACATCGGCGCCCGCGATCTCGGCGAGACGAGCGGTGTCTTCGCTCATGGCCGTCCGAACCGCATCGTCAATGATTATTCGGAGAGCGCGACGCTGCGCTCGCTGGAAGACAGCCTGAAGCGCATGAGGACAGACCATATCGACTTCGTCTTCGTCCATGACGTGGCGCAGGACTTCTATGGCGACGAGTGGCTGGCCATGTTCGAGAGCGCGCGCCTCGGAGCCTTTCGCGCACTCGACCGGCTGCGCGAGGAGGGCGTGATCGCGGGATGGGGCCTCGGCGTCAACCGCGTCGAGCCGATCGAGATCGTGATGGAGCTCGACGAGCCGCGTCCCGACATATTTCTGCTCGCCGGCCGCTACACGCTGCTCGACCATGAAAAGGCGCTTCAGCGCGTGATGCCGATGGCGGCGGAACGCGGTCTGCGCATCGTCGTGGGCGGACCCTATAGCTCGGGCGCGCTGGTGGGCGGACCCAATTTCGAATATGCGCCGGCGACGCCGGCCATTCTCGACAAGGTCGCGCGGATCAAAGCGATCGCCGACGAGCATGGAGTCGGCATGAAGGCGGCCGGGCTGCAATTCTCGCTCGCGCATCCGGCGGTCGCGGCGGCGATACCCGGCGCGAGCCGTCCGAGCCGCATTGCAGAGGATCGCGCCGCCATGGATGAGATCATTCCGGCAGAGTTTTGGCGCCGTCTGCGCGACGCCGGCCTCATCCACCCTGCCGCGCCCACTCCTGTCGCACGGTGACAGGGCTCGCCGGCTCGATCCGAGCGGGCCATTCGCGCCATTCGCCGCCGCAACCATTTCGCGGCCGAGCCGACCGATTACGCACGCCTCAAAGATAGCCGCGGCGGATCACGGATTCCGTCGCGGCGCCAGAGTGCTACAAATGCGCGTGACACCACTCGGCCAGCATCGCCGGACGTGATGCGACGCCAATGACTTGCGCATTCTGGCGCCCGGGGGCGGTATCCCCCCGCCCCAGCCAGAATTCCACAAATTACTGGAATCACTAGAAAATCGCCTTAGCTGGGGCGAGTTTCCACATCCCTTGTGACACATGGCTTCACAGCTTCGCTCTTCAGCGAATCTCCCGGCGCACTGGCGTAGGTCTGGACGAGCGTTCGGCGTCGGCTCGCTCGTTTTCTGCTCCGCTCGGCTGGCCGAGGCCTCCGGCTCGGGCGTGCAGATGCGCGCCGCGCCGAGCGCGACCATCTCCTCGCAACAGACCGCTTGCAGGATTTTCGCCGTCCCGCTCTGACGGCTCGGCGGCGCCAGCCGCTGCACCGGCGCCAGGAAAGTCGGCCTGCTTTGCTGTGCTTTGACGGAATGCTGTCGATCGAGCCGCGCCGTTCGATCCATGTGACGATTCTGCAACAGGCGATGCGCATTCGCCTGGCGTCTGGTCCTCCGCCCTTGACTCGGCGCAGGATCCAGAGGTTCCGTGAGCAGCATGGACAAGTCCGCGCCTTGGACGAAGAGGGGCGCCCGCATTTTGATCGCGGGCCTAACGGCGTGGGTCCTCGTCATTCAAGGCATGACAGCCGCGGCGTCGGCGCGCTGGAACGTCGTGGACGGCGGCGCCGTCTCGGCGGATTTCGCTCGCTGCGCGGCCGACAGCGACGCTGGCGACCATCGACATTCGCCCGTGCGGCACATTTCCTGTTCCTGCTGCATCCCGTGCCGCTCCGGCCAATTCGGCGTCCTCGGCGATAGTGCCGCGGCGACGCCGGACAGCATGAGACCATCATTTCCGATCGCCGGCGCCATTTCCACCTATTTCCTCCTGATCGGAGAACCGGCGTCGCCCCTCGGCTGGATCACCTCTTGGTCACAGCGCGCGCCGCCTCGGCTCGCATAGCCTTTTTGCTTCGCCGCCAGCGGCGCGCAGACGCATTGCCCCGATCGGGGGCGGCGGAGCCTGCCCGAGACTCTCCCTCGCTCCTGCCGGAGCCCCTCATGCTCGACGACAAAAAGTCGCTTCTGCGCGCGCTGTTCTTGCGTAACCGGCGCGAGTTGCTCGGCTATCTCACGCGGAAAGTCGGGGCCGACAATGCTGCGGATCTCCTCCAGGAGACCTTTCTCAGGGCGCTGCGCCATGAGAGCTTCGAGACCGTCCTCGATCCGCCGGCCTTCCTCCAGCGGATCGCCGCCAATCTCAGCCTGGATTTCGCCCGCCGGCGCAGGACCGAGACGCGCTATCTCGAATATGTCGATTATTTCGTCGACGCCCCGTCCGACGCGGCCACGCCCGACGAGATTCTCGAATACAAGAGGAAGTCGCAGAGGCTCGACGCGGCGATCCGAGCACTGCCGCCCCGCTGCCGCGACGTGTTCCTCATGGCCGTGTTCGAGGACATCCCCATGAGCGAGGTGGCGCGCCGGCTCGGCATTTCGGACAGAATGGCGCGCAAGCATATGGCCAGCGCCATCCGGCTGTGCCGCGCCGCTCTGGATTGAGACGAAATTTTCGCGGGCGAGGTTCCGTTTTGTCCGCCTTCGCCGTCGGAATAGACGATAGCCCTCGGTCGCCTCTGGGACTTCGAAATGCGCCAAGACCCGAAAGACTCCGATGAAGACCCCGCCCGCGAGGCCGCCATCGCCTGGTGGGTCGCGCGCCGATCCGGCCCGCTGCCGCCGTCGGAAGAGGTCGCCTTTCAGGCGTGGCTCGCGCGCGATCCGGCGCATCGCGCGGCCTTCGCCGATATTTCCGGCATGGTCCGACATGTGCGGAGCATGGAGCCCGCGCTCTACGCGCACGTGCGTGTCCCTGCGGTCCGGCGCTATGAGCGACCGGCGGCCGCCCTCGCCGCCGCCGCCGCATTCGCCTTGCTTCTGGGCTTCGACGATCTTTCGATCGCCCTGCGCGCCGATCGCTCCACGGGCGTCGGCGAGATCCGCTCTATCGTCCTGGACGACGGCTCCAAGGCGCATCTCGACGCGCGCTCGGCGATCACGCTGCGATATGCGGCGGGCGAGAGGCGCGTGGTCCTGCTGCGTGGCGAGGCCTTGTTCGAGGTCGCGCCGAACCCGGCCCGTCCTTTCGTGGTGGAAGCGGCCGAGGGGACCGTCACGGCGCTGGGCACGGCTTTCGACGTGGCGCTGATCGGCGATGGCGCGCGCGTCACGGTGACGGAGCATAGGGTGGAGGTCCGCAGCGGCGGCGGGAATGTCGTCGTCGAGGAGGGGCGGCAGTCCTCCTATGACCGCGACAGGCCGGCGGCCGCGCCTGTAGCCCAGGACGTGGACGCTGCGACGGCGTGGCGGCGCGGCAAGCTGATCGTCGAGGATCAGCCTCTGGGCGAAGTGCTGGCCGTGCTCGGCCGTCATCGCCACGGCTATGTTTTTTGTCTGCGCGCATCAGATTGCGCACGCCGCGTCACCGGCGTGTTCGGCGCCGACGATCCGATGCGTACGCTCAGGGAGATGGATCAGGCTCTCGGGCTCCGCGCCACATTTCTCACGGATTATGTGATCGTCCTGCACGAGTGAGGGCCACGGGGCCTTTCGCGGGGAAGAAAATTTTCGAGAGCCGGTTCCGGTTTCCATTTCGAGCGCGTCGGATAGACGGGGACAGCAATGAGCCCCATCACTGCTCGAAGGGAAACGAAGATGGCGGCGAGGGCGAGAGGGCGAAACAAGGACGCGCGTATGAGTTCGACAGTCGCGGCGGCGGCGCTCGGCGCACTCACGATCGGGACGGGCCAGCCAGCGCCCGCGCGGGCGGCGATTCCTCCGGATTTGCCGATCTATATCTCGCGCGACTACAGCATTTCGCCGGGGTCCCTCGGCTCCGCGCTCAACAGCTTCGCCGACAAGAGCGGGCTCCACATTCTCTATGACGCGCATGTCACGCGCCGCATGTCGTCGCCGGGACTTCGAGGCTCTTTTTCCGTCAAGGACGGGCTGGATCGCTTGCTCGAGGGCACCCGCCTCTCCTATCGCTTCTCCGACGATGGCGAGAGCGTGTCGATCCTGCTGGCGCAGGCGGACAATGGCGTGCGCAACGACGCTGGGGCGGAACAGCTGCCGCCGATCGACGTCGGCGCCGAAGGCAAGGACAAGCCCGGCGCGCGCGAGGCGGGAGGCGCGCCGCAGGGGCCGGGCGACCGATTCACCGGCTATAGAGCGGACACGGCGACCTCTGCGCTGAAGATGGATGCGCCGATCTTCAAGACGCCTGTCTCGGTGCAGGTCGTGACCCGCCAGACGATGGACGATCAGCAGGCGATCAGATTGATCGATACGGTGCTGACGAATTCGAGCGGCGTGCGGCCCAACCCGAGCTATGTCGAACAGTATAAGGTTCGCGGATTCACGACCTACCCCTATCGCAACGGATTGCAGCAATATTCGCAATACTTCCTCGACACCGCCAATGTGCAATCCATCGAGGTGCTGAAAGGCCCGGCCGCGATATTGTACGGCCGTGTCGAGCCCGGCGGCATCATCGACATAGTGACGAAACGTCCGCTCGAGACGCCCTATTATTCTGTCCAGGAACAGATCGGCTCCTACGGCCTCACGCGAACGACCATCGATGCGACAGGGCCGGCGACATCCGACAAATCCGTGCTCTATCGCGTCAATGCGGCCTATCTTCACGAAGATTCGTTCCGCGATTTCGTCAGCGATCGAAATGTCTTCGTCGCTCCGACCGTCTCGTGGCGCCCGACCGATCAATTCAAGATCAACATCGACTTCGAATATCTGCACAGAACCGCAGTCGATGATTTCGCTCTTTTTCCGGCAGTCGGCGGAACGCTGGCGCAGATTCCGCTGACGCGATATCTGCAACAGCCGGGGATACTCCAGAGCACGCCCGATCGCTTCGAGCGAAAGATGATCGCCTATGATTGGGAGTATCGCTTCGACTCCGATTGGAGCATCGCCAGCCGACTGGCGTACACGAATTCGAACGCCAGAATCATGGACACCTATTCGACATCGTTCAACGCCGCGACCGGAAATTTGACCACAGCGCTCTACACCTCGCCGGGGTTCAATCAACAGATGCTGACGACGAACGTCGACATAAAGGGGAATGTCTCGACCGGCCCGCTGCGGCATTCGTTGCTATTCGGCTATGATCATTTCAGTTATACATGGCCGATGGTGAATGTGTTCAACTCGAACACGCAAACGATAAATATATATAATCCGATCTATGTCGCGCTGCAAAATCCTTTCGCTTATGGGCCGTCCTGGGTTTTCCAGAGACAGAAATGGGACGGCGTCTATGGGCAGGACATGATTTCGGCCGTCGACGACCGCGTGCATCTGCTTCTCGGCGGACGGTTCGACTGGTCGCGCACGGGCTCGAGCACGAAATATGCGACCCCCGACATCGCCCGAGCCAGCTTCGCGGACCGCTACGACCATGGCTTCAGCCCGCGTATCGGCTTGAGCGTCCAGCCCCTGCCCTGGTTGAGCCTCTATGGCAATTTCACCCGATCGCTCGGGGCGAACAATGGTCAAACGGGCGTCGGGCAAGTTCTCCCGCCTCAGAAGGGCGAGCAGTTCGAAGGCGGCGTGAAGGTCGAGTTGCTCGACAAGCGCATCTCCGCCACCGCCGCCTATTTCGACATCGTCAAAACCAATATTCCGCAGCCAGACCCGGCCAACTCGAACAATTCGCTGTTGATCGGCAAGGTGCGCAGCCGCGGCGTCGAATTCGACGTCATGGGGCGCGTGGACGACAATTGGAGCGTTCTCGCCAATTACACGCATGACGACGTTCGCATCATGCAGGGCGTCCTCAACCCGAACTATCTGACCGCGATCGCCACGCAGCAATCCATCAAAGGCAATGCGCTACCTGGGAATCCGCGCAATTACGGCAATCTATGGGTGAAATACGACGCCGACGGACCATTGAGAGGTTTGAGCGTCGCCGGCGGCGTGACCGGCGTCGCCGACCAATTCGGCGACAATGCGAACTCCTACACGCTACCGACATACTTTCTGCTGAACGGGATGATTTCCTACCAATTCGCATATGAAGGCTACACATTCACTGCGCAGCTGAACGCCCGGAATCTAACCGACACGCGATATTTCATCTCGGCCGCCAACAGGACCACTGTCATGATCGGACAACCACAGAGCTTCATCGGGTCGCTGCGCGTGGAGTTCTGAGCCGTCCAAGCCGCACGGCTCCAGCGGGGCGCCGCGCCGCTCGATCACGGCCTCGCGACGCCACGGCTCGGACTACCGAGCGACCGATTTATTCGACGCCCGCGACGCCTTCGGTCTCATGCGCCAGATCGAAGTCGCCGCCGGCGCCGATCCGGCGATCTTCGCCGCGTCGGCGCGCATATATCCGCCTCGCCCCCTTCATGGCGCCGGGAAGGAATGCTCATACCCTCTGGCTGTCCGATTTCACCTATGTCTCGACTTGGCGAGACTTCGTCTATGTGGCTTTCGTGATCGCCGCCCTCGCCCGGCGGATTGTCGGCCGGCGCGCCTCGCGCACGGCGCATGCGGCCTTCATGCTCGACGCGCTCGAGCAGGCGCTGCATGATCGTCGTCTCCCCTCGTCGCCATCCTCGACCGCCAACCGCCAAAGCGTGAAGAGCGCTTCATCCCCTCCTTCTGCCGACTGACGCAAGGCCTGCTCGAGCAAGTCATGATTAACGAGCTGTTCGGGCTGCTGGAGGGAAATGCGCATGTTCGTCAAAGGCGGGAGTCGTGCAGATCGAAAGGGCGTCGCAGCTGCAACGCTCATAGCCGCGTTGGGCGCCCCCGTCTCGAGTCTCGCCGATACGGCCCGTGAGATCAAAGCTTTGAAAGCGGAGCTGAAACGCCTCGAGACCAAGCTCGACGCCCAGTCCCGAGCAAATCGAGCGGCGACGGAGCGCCACGATCCGACGAAGTCCGCTCCGGCCGCGGCAGTCCCGCCACCCGTCTTCGTCAGCTTCAAGAACGGCCTCTATGTCGAGAGCGAGGACAAGAGCTTCGATTTCAAGGTCGGCGGACGCATCCATACGGACGGCGGCTTCGCCAGCTCGGCGGACACGATAAGGCGCAGCAATGTCGGCTTCCGCCGCGCCGAGCTCGAAGTGACCGGACGCGCCTATGGCAATTGGATCTATCGTTTCCAATATGATTTCGCCACCGCCGCCGGAGGCGTCGCCGGCATTCGCGACGCCTATCTCGCCTATCGCGCCAAATTCCTGCCCGAGTGGATCAGCGCCCAGCCGGTTTCCATCCAGATCGGCAATTTCCACGAGCCTTTCGGCCGGGAAACGCTCGATTCCGACAAGCACATCACCTTCCTCGAACGCAGCCTGACGGCCAATCTCGGTCCCGCTCGCCACATTGGCGCAGCCGTCGGCGTCGGCGATGCGAGCTGGGCGCTCAAGGGCGGCATTTTCTCCACCAGCCCGCAGGACACGGCGACCGCGCCGCCCACCGGAAACGCGCAATTTTGGGACGCTTCGGCGCGCGCCATCTATGCGCCCATTCACGAGGAGGATGCGCTGCTCCACCTCGGCGGGTCCTTCGTCTATCATCGCCCCAATGGGACGACCGCGGCCACCGACGCCACCAATCTGACGCCCGGCGCCTCCGGCTTCGAGCGCGAGCTCACCGGAATTCTCGGCGCGGGCGGGGCGACGGTCCGAGTGCCCGCGGCGCAGGATCTCTCCTGCGCGGCCTCGGCGGCGACGCTCAATGTCGCGACGACCGGCGCCGGCCAGCTGGTCGCGCCTTTCGTGCAGCGGCCGAGCTGCCTGAAATATTCCTACAATTACGGCTTCGAAGCCGCCGCCGCCTATGGTCCGGTCTCTGTCGAGGCGGAATATGTCGGCGCTCAATATCAGCGCGACGCCACGCTCGCCTTCCTCTACGCAAATGGCGGCGGCGCGCAGCTGCATTACAGCGCCTATCATGTCGCAGCATCTTTGTTCCTCACCGGGGAATCGCGCGCCGCCTCCTATGAGGGCTATGACAAAAATTGGAGCACGCCCGGCACTTTCGCCGATGTGAAGATCAAGGACCCTCTGAACAAAGGCGGCTATGGCGCCGTCGAGGTCGCCGCGCGCTATGAGGGGATCAATCTGAACAATGGCGGGCTCGTCCCGGCGAGCTTCGTCTATCTGGCGACAGCCACGGGTTCCGCTGCGCAAAAAGCCGTCGCCAATACGGCGACGCTCGGCGGCCGGCAGGAGAATCTCACCGTGGCTCTGAACTGGTACCCGGTGCGCGGCGTGCGCCTACAGGCGAATTGGACGCGCGCAATGACGCTGATCGCACCCGCCGATCGCGCATTTCTCAACGGCGATCATCCGAGCCTGTTCCTAGCGCGGGCGCAAGTTTTTTGGTGAAGCAGAGCGCAGCTTCGGGTCGATAAGAACTCGCTTCCAATGAAGGAATGAGCCTAACGAACGGCCCGATCGCCGCTCGCCAGAGTCGGCCTTGTCGTCAGGCCAGAGGCTCCTCGCCGGCGATGGTCGTGCGCGTCATCAGCCGACCGCTCTCAGCGTCATAGGGCGTGACGCGATGCATGGTTCCGGCATTGTCCCAGATGAGAAGATCGCCGACGCTCCATTCGTGCCGATAGACGAATCTCGGCGATATCGCCCATTGCGTGAGCTCGGCGAGAAGCGCGCCGCCTACATCCGGCGCCAGGCCTTCGATATGCGACGCCGTGCATCCGAGCACGAGCGACTTGCGTCCTGATTTATGCGTCCACACAAGCGGATGCGTCTTCGGCTCATGACTTCGCCATCGGCGCAGCTCGTCATCCGTGGGCGTTTGGTTCACGAGACACTGGGCCGCTTCGACGCTATGGACGACACGAAGCCCTTCTATCGAGGTTTTGACCGAGACCGGCAGCTCGTCCCAGGCGGCATAGCAATTGCTGAATTCGGTCTGACCGCCGACGGATGACAAACGCTTCGCATTCAATATCGCCGCACGCGCCGGAACGTCGTCGCTCGCGCCGTCGAAATGCCAAAAGAACGAACCTTTCAAATATTCGGCCGCGAATGCGTCGACCTTCTTATCGAGTGTGATCGGCAGAAGCCCGTCGCCGCGCAGGAGAACGATCTCGCCGAGCGTGCGGGAGAGAGCGAGCTGCTGCGCGTCATCGAGGTGAAGTCGCGGAAACACGATCACGCCGCGTCGTTCCAGAATGTCGCGGATCTCCGCCGCATATTCGCCGCGCGTCAGCGCCGCGACATCCATCTCGATCGAAGAGCCTATGCGCGGCGTCAGATCGAGAATATCGAAGCCGCGTCGAATGGTGATCGCATCCATGCTCGTCTCCTCATGCGCATGTGTCGAAAGCCCCCGCACGTGACATCGAAAGAAAAATCGCGCTGCGCGCCGACGACGAACTGCGCGCCGATCGACATTGGCGCGGAGTCACGATTTCGCCGCCCGCGACAGCTGCTCCCGAAGATCTTCCGCGCCCTTCTCTATCCCCGTCTGCGCCGCCGATAGCGCGCCGACGCTCGCCGGAATATTCAGCGGGCTGGGATATTGCTTGGCGACGAAAGCCGTGAGCAATCGATTGTCGGAGGCGTCGCGTATCTCGACCGCATAGAACACCGAGCCGGTCAGCAGCCCTTCGCCGCCACGCACGGTCTGCACGCCATTGTAGAGACCGCCCGCGAGATCGAAGCGCGAGATCGTGCTGAGCACGGGCGTGCTCGTGACGGCGCCGGTCAATGTCAATTTCAGCCGCAGCGTATTCGCGCCCGGCCGGTCCGCTATGGTGAAGCGGCTCCTCAGCTTCTCGGCGAACTCGCTCTGCATATGCTCGGCGAGCGACGCCTTGTCGGCTTCCGCCATATCGCCGAACTGATGATCGGAGCCGCGATAGATCGCGACGGGATCGATGACGAGCCTGTTATAGGCGCGCCAATCGGTCGTAGCCGCATAGCGAAACGGAATGCGCTTGGCGTCGTCCTGCCGATTGGGCTGCAAATGCGCCGAGGATGGAAGCCCGGAATAGGCGATGGGATCCACGCTCGAGCAAGCGCTCGTTCCGAGGCAGAGCAGCGCGACTGTCGGTCGCAGCATTTTATCCAGTGCCGCCATACAGCAATACTCCTTTGCGTCCAACGCCGCTCGATTGCGTCGCCGCGTGATCGTTCGGGCTCGAATTTCGAGGCTCGCGGGAACGCGCCGGAGTCGACGTCTTCGGCCGCGCCGAGGCGCTTTCCGACTTCGACCCGTCCGGCGTGGCGGCGGCGAACGAGAAGCTGCGGCCGCCGAGCCGTCCGCGATAGGGCGCGCGATCATCTCCGCGTATCAGATCGAAGCTCACGATCGTGTTCGGCACGGCGACAGCGAGCACAACCTCATCGCGGGCGAGGATGTCGACCTCGAGCGCTTCGTCGGGCCGATCGGAATCGAGAAGAAGGATGCGTCGCGTCACGAGCTCGTCCCCGCCTGCATGTCGTCACGGCTGCGAGAACAAATCGAAGTGATAGTTCACGCCGACGCGAATGGTGTGGAATCGTGCGTGACGATCGACATCCTTCCGCAGATCCCGGTAGAGATCCGTGTAGAGATATTCGAGCTTCGCAGACCATTTCCGCGCGAAAGCCCATTCCACGCCGCCGCCCGCCGTCCAGCCGATGCGCAGCTTGCCGTCACCGGCGATCTTCGGCTCGCCGAAGGCCATGCCGCCCGTGCCGTAGATCAGCAAGCGCGGCTCCGTGAGCGCGAAGCCGACGCGGCCGCGCGCCGTTCCGAACCACGGCAGCGTCGCATCCCGATGATAGGGGCTGTCGTCTCGCGCCTTCAGGCTCGACGCCTGAAAGTCGTTCTCGGCGCCGATGACGAAGCGAGGCGACAGCTGATAATTGAAGCCGAGCTGGCCGCCGCCGACGACGCCGCTCGGCGATTTGTCGGCATAGGCGCCGGCGCCGACTCCCTCGCCGACCGCGCCGCCGGCGTTGAGGCCGCCGTAGAGGCCCGTCCAGGTGAAGGCGGGCGGCGGCGCCTCGAACGCAAAAGACGGCTTCATATAAGGAAGATCGGCCGCCGGCGCGGCGCCTGCGCTCGCGGCCAGGACGAAAAGCGCCCGCGTCAAAGCTGTCGAATATTTCACGATCATGTTTCCGATCCCCTGCGCTCCGACTCCCTCCGAGCAGCCGAGGAGGAAAATACGCGAGACCGGCCGAATGTCAACGCTGTTGACACAACAATGTTGACACTCGCGCCTTCCAGCCCCATTTGACCATCGTCAGAAGACGAATAATCTGCGCGGAAACGGGAGGCGGATCGATATGGCGACGCTGGCTGAGCTTCAGGAAAAGCGCGGCGGAGAGATCACACGGCGGCGCATACTCGAGGCGGCGCGCGCGCGTTTCTCGATAGCCTCCTACGAGGATGTGAAGCTCCGTGAAATCGCCGCCGAGGTCGGAGTGGATGTCGCGCTGGTCCACCGCGCCTTCGGCTCGAAGGAGCAGCTCTTCTCGGCCGTCCTCTCGACCTCCAAGGAGGCCGAGTCGCAATCGACGCTCGACGCCGGCCGCCTCAGCGAGGATTTCACGGACGGGTTTTTCAGCGCGAGCCAGAACGAAACGCTTCAGATCGTCGTGCGCTCGCTGACCAATCCACAAGCGCGGGAGGTATTGCGCGCCCGCAGCTTGACCGAGTTCATCGGCCCGGTCGCCGCCGCTCTCGAGGGAGCATCGACGATCGAGCGCGCAACCTTGTTCAACGCCTGCCTCGTCGGAATGGCGATCTTTCGCGAAGTCTTGGGAGCGCAAGCGCTGCAGGACGCCAATAGCGCCAAGACGCGGCCCTTGATCGCACGGGTTCTCGCGGCCTGCCTCGCCGACGAGCCGAGCGCCGCGCCGGAGCCGAAAAAGGAGGGTCCAGCGAAAGCTCCTCGCCGAACGGCGCCGAAAAAGGCGCCGGTGGCGAAGACGCCGTCTAAAAAGCGCGTTCCGACGAAGTCTCGCAGACGCTGAGGCCGGCGCGCTATCGGCCGCTCACGTCTGTGCGCTCGCGACTTTCCGCCGTCGCATGATGAACCGCCGACTTTGACGAAGCCAATGCGAAAAATGCGCGAGGCGCGACGAGCCGCCGCGCCTCGGATAGACGGGAACCCGACGACCGAGGTCGCCGACGCCGTCAATGCAACTCGTCCAAGGCCAGATTGAGCTCCAGCACATTGACGCGCGGTTCGCCGATAAAGCCGGCGGCGCGCTGCTCGATCCGACTTTCGACCAAGGCGCGCACGCGGCTCTCGGGCAGCTTGCGCGCCGCGGCGACTGCGGCCGCCTGCGCCAGCGCATATTGCGGCGAGATGTGCGGATCGAGACCGGAGGCCGATGTCGTCACCGCATCCGCCGCGACCACATCGATGCGCCCGGCGGCGAACTCCGCCTCGATCGCCGCGTTCACGCGTTCTACGAGCTTTTGCGAGGTCGGGCCGAGATTGGAGCCGCCGGAATTCGCCGCATTGTAAGGCGCGTCGATCGTCTTGCTCGCGTCATTCGGATCTGGCGCGCTCGTCGCCGAAGGACGGCCGTGGAAGTAATTATCGGCGACGAAGCTTTGACCGATCAGACGCGAGCCGACGATGACGCCTTTGCGCTCGATGAGGCTGCCATTGGCCGCGTCGTGGAAAGCGAGCTGCGCGATTCCGGTGATCGCCAGAGGATAGGCGAGGCCGGTCAGAAGGGTGAAGAGAACGATCATCACGATCGCAGGACGAATTTGGGTGAGCATGAGAAGCTCCTTCACGCGAGATGCAGGATCGACACGATCATGTCGATCAGCTTGATGCCGACGAAGGGAATAATGACGCCGCCGAGACCGTAGATCAGCAGATTCCGCCGCAACAAGGCGGCGGCGCCGATCGGCCGATAGGCGACGCCTTTCAGCGCCAGCGGTATCAGCGCGATGATGATCAGCGCATTGAAGATCACCGCGGAGAGGATCGCCGATTGCGGCGAGACGAGCTTCATCACATTGAGCGCGCCGAGCTCTGGATAGGTCACGACGAACAGCGCTGGGATGATGGCGAAATATTTGGCGACGTCATTGGCGATGGAGAAGGTCGTCAGCGAGCCGCGCGTCATCAGCAGCTGCTTGCCGATGGCGACGATCTCGATAAGCTTGGTCGGATCGCTGTCGAGATCGACCATATTGCCAGCCTCGCGCGCCGCTTGCGTGCCGGTCTGCATGGCGACGCCGACATCGGCCTGCGCGAGCGCCGGCGCGTCATTGGTGCCGTCGCCGCACATTGCGATGAGGCGGCCGCCCTGCTGCTCCTTGCGAATATAGGTCAGCTTGTCCTCTGGCGTCGCCTGCGCGATGAAATCATCGACGCCCGCTTCCGAGGCGATGGCCGCCGCCGTGACCGGATTATCGCCCGTCACCATCACCGTCTTTATCCCCATGGCGCGCAGCTCGGCGAAGCGCGCCTTTATGTCTGGCTTGATGATGTCCTTCAGATGCACGACTCCGAGCAAGCGTCCGTTCTCGCTGACGGCGAGCGGCGTGCCGCCGGCGCGCGAGATGCGCTCCACCGCGCGCGTGAAATCCTCCGGCGCGCGTATTGGCGAGACGGCGGCGCGCTGGAGAATTTCGGCGATAGCGCCGTTCGCCCCTGCGCCGCCGATATCGGCACGGTCCACGATCGATTGGGTCTGCGCGAGAATTGCGTCGACGGCGCCCTTGCGCAGCGAGCGGCCCGGTAGATCGAGACCAGAGATCCGGGAATGCGCCGAGAAAGGAACGACGCGCGCATCGGCGCCGGGAGCGGGAGCGGCGAGGCCATAGCGGCTCTTGGCGAGCGCGACGATGGAGCGTCCCTCCGGCGTCTCATCGGCGAGGGAGGCGAGCAGCACGGCCTCCGCGAGCTCATGCTCGCCGACGCCGCCGACAGGAATGAGCTCATCCGCCATGCGATTGCCGAATGTGATCGTGCCTGTCTTGTCGAGCAGCAGCGTGTCCACGTCGCCCGCCGCCTCCACCGCGCGACCGGACGTCGCGATGACATTGAAGCGGATGAGGCGATCCATTCCTGCAATGCCGATCGCCGACAGGAGGCCGCCGATCGTCGTCGGTATGAGGCAGACGAGCAGAGCGATGAGCACGGTGAGCGACAGCACGGTTCCCGAATAATTGGCGAGCGGCCACAGCGTCGTGCAGACGATCAGAAAGATGATCGTCAGGCCCGACAGCAGGATCGACAAAGCGAGCTCATTCGGCGTCTTCTGCCGCTCGGCGCCTTCGACGAGCGCGATCATGCGGTCGATGAAGGTCGAGCCGGGCGCGGCGGTGATCTTCACCCGCACCCAATCGGACAACACAGTGGTGCCGCCGGTGACGGCGGAACGATCGCCGCCCGCCTCGCGAATGACCGGCGCCGACTCGCCGGTAATCGCCGACTCGTTGACGGAAGCGACGCCCTCGACGACCTCGCCGTCGCCGGGAATGAGGTCTCCGGCTTCGACGAGCACGACATCGCCGAGCTTCAGCTCCAGCGCGGAGACGATGTCGTAGTCGCGCGATCCGCCTTTGGTTCGCTTGGCTTTCGTGTCCGTGCGCGTGCGTCGCAACGCATCGGCCTGCGCCTTGCCGCGGCCTTCCGCCACGGCCTCCGCGAAATTGGCGAAGAGGACTGTGAACCACAGCCAGGCGGCGATCTGGCCGGAGAAGAGCGCGCTTCCGTCATTCGCGATTAGATCGCGAATGAACAAGAGGGTGACGACGGCCGAAACCGCCTCGGTGACGAAGATCACCGGATTGCGCGCCAGCCGGCGCGGATCGAGCTTGATGAGAGCGTCGATCGCCGCGCGGCCGATGATGGCCCGATCGAGCAGGCCAGGAGCAGCGACTTTGGACGACATTTGCGTTGATCTCCGGATCAGAAGGTCTTGCCGGCGGCGAGCAGAAGATGCTCGACGACGGGACCGAGCGCGAGCGCCGGGAAATATTGCAGCAGATAGAGCACGACGATGACGCCGAGCAGCAGGCCGATGAACAGCGGCCCATGCGTCGGGAATGTGCCGCGCGACGCCGGCGCCTTTTTCTTCGCGGCGAAGGAGCCGGCCATCGCCAACACGGGAATGACATAGGCGAAACGTCCGAGCGTCATCGCAATGCCGAGCGTCGTGTTGTACCAAGGCGTGTTGCCGGAAAGGCCCGCGAAGGCCGAGCCGTTATTGTCGGTCGTCGAGGCGAAGGCGTAGACGATCTCCGACAGGCCGTGCGGGCCGGCGTTGTTCAAGCTCGCGAGCGCGCCCGGCAGCAGCGCGGAAGCCGCGGAGAATCCGAGCACGCAGAGCGGATAGATCAGCACGGCGAGCATGGCGAGCTTCATCTCGCGCGCCTCGATCTTCTTGCCGAGATATTCCGGCGTGCGGCCGACCATGAGGCCGGCGACGAAGACCGCGACGACCGCGAGCACGAGGAAGCCATAGAGACCGGCGCCGACGCCGCCCGGCGCGATCGAGCCCATCAGCATGTTGAACAAGGGCACGAGGCCGCCGATCGGCATGAAGGAGTCATGCATCGAATTGACAGCGCCGGTGCTGGTGCCTGTCGTCGCTGCGGCGAAGAGCGCGCTGGTGGCGACGCCGAAGCGCACCTCCTTGCCTTCCATATTGCCGGGCGAAGGATCGACGCCGATCGACGTCAGCAGCGGATTGCCGGCGGCCTCCGCCCAATAGGCGATGAGCACGCCGCAGACGAGCACGATGAGCATAGCGATGGCGATCGCGCGGCCTTGCCGAAAATCCAGCACGGCGCGGCCGAAGGCGAAGGCGAGCGCGAAGGGAATGACGAGCAGCGCCCATATTTCGAGGAGATTGGAAATCGCGTTCGGGCTTTCGAATGGATGCGCCGAATTTGCGTTGAAGAAGCCGCCGCCATTGGTGCCGAGCTCCTTGATCGCTTCCTGGCTCGCGACCGGGCCGATCGAGATCACCTGCTTGGCGCCCTCGAGCGTCGTCGCTTCAACCGAGCCTGAAAGCGTCTGCGGAACGCCGAGCGCGACCAGCGCGAGCGCGACGACGATCGACAGCGGCAGCAGCACATAGAGCGTCCCGCGGGTCAGATCGACCCAGAAATTGCCGACCGTCGGCGATTCCGCGCGCGCGAAGCCGCGCACCAGCGCGAAGGCCATTGCGAGGCCAGTCGCAGCGGAGAGGAAGTTATGAACGGTGAGCCCGAGCATCTGCACGAGATGGCTCATCGTCGTCTCACCGGAGTAGTTCTGCCAATTGGTGTTGGTGATGAAGCTGATCGAGGTGTTGAAGGCGAGATCGGCCGGGACAGGATCGAAGCCCTGCGGATCGAGCGGCAACACATTCTGCAGGCGCTGCAACGCATAGAGCGATGCGAAGCCGACGACGCTGAAGGCGAGCATGGCGCTCGTATAGACGAGCCAGCTCTGCTCACGCGCCGGATCGACGCCGGAAAGCTTGTAGAAGACACGCTCCACGGGCAGCAGAACGGGCGTCAGAACATTGCGCTCGCCAGCGAGCACGCGAGCGATGAAGGCGCTGAGCGGCACGGCGGCGAAGACGACGGTTGCCAGCACGACGGCGATTTGCGCCAAGCCAATGGCGTTCATGATCGTTTCCTTTGCGGAGCCCGAGACGCTCGGCTCAGAACTGCTCGGGATGAAGGAGCGTGTAGAGGAGATAGGCGCCGAGCAGCACGGCGACGCCCAGGCCGATGATCGGTTCGAACATCATTCGCTCCCGTTTCAGAGCCGCCCGCAGGCGCGCGCATAAAGGCCCATCAGCGCGAAGAGAAAGGCGCCGAGGCCGAGATAGACGAGGTCGAGCATGGTCAGTCTCCCTTTCGACAATGCTCGGGATATGCCTGCAGAGCGCGTAAGGAGGCTATTCGGATTTGCCCCGTCGGGCGTAAGGGCCGCATAAGGATCAGCTCGCGCGGCGCGCAGCGCCAATGAGACGACGCTGTCGAAAAAGGACGAAAATGTCGTATCGAGGCGTCGCAGAATGCGCGCACAGCCGCCACGGCCTAGAGACCAGGATGATATCGCCTATAAATCAAGATATTAGATTCTCCGTGGCGCCTATGCTAGACTGGACTAATATATCCGTATTTTCAAATAGGTAATATGCGCCGCATGCACACCGTGTGCAGGGATTGTTCTCTTTTTCTTCCTGCTCGCCAGGCCGCACTGGAACACGCCGCTCCTCTCCTTGGCGCGAATTTCGGGCGCCCATCGGCATGCGATTTCGTCCGCCGACTGCCGTTCACTCCCGTCGCCGCTCATGCGAAAAGCCGCTTTACGTCCGCCATCGCCCGAAACAGCTTCATGGGCTGTTCGGAGAACGGCAGAAAGCTCTCTCGTTCGTAGAAGCGGCGGGCGCTATCGTCCTTCGCATCCACGATCAGCGCGAACGAGGCGATCTCGCTCCGGGCAGATCGGTAGAGAGCGTCGGCGAGTAGAAGCCGGCCGTATCCCTTCCCTTGTAGCCGCCGATCGACCGCGAGCCGGCCCATGAGCGTCGCCGGCACGCGCGGATATTTCGGCAGCTTCCGCAGGGGCTGCTCCGGCAGCTCGGCGAGTTGCACGGAGGTCGACGAAAGCGTGTAGTAGCCCGCGATCGTCCCGTCGGGCAGCGCCAGAACGAAGGGCGCGGCCATGTTCTTTCGCGCGTCCTGACCGGACTGTGTCCGAAAATATCGGTCGAGCACCTCCACGGCGCTCTCGAATCCCGATCTGTCATGGCCAGAAGCCAGCGGCTCCACGTAGAGCTTCTCGTCTTTTCCGGCAGGCACGCGTCAAAAGCCGGTTCGCTCGCGATAGCGGCGTACCGTATCACGAAGACGATCATTGACCGGCTTCGGGTTGAGCAGCGCATCGACGAATGCTTCGCTGTCACGAACCGAGAGCGACAGCTGATCATGTTCCTCGATAGCTCTCCGGGCGGCGTCCTGGACGCTGGTCAGCACGAAATCGGTGACGCACCGTCCTTGCAGGGCCGCCGCTCGCTCGATCAGGTTCTTTTGCTCGGCGGTGACACGGGCCTCCAATCGCTCTGCTCGGGTGCGTCTCCCACCAAGTCTGGATGCGGCGTCCGTCATGACCTTTTTCTCCTCGCCACAATGTACGGCCAATACAAGATCGGCGACATTGGATTGTTCCGCTGGCTACGCCAAACGCGGCACGCAACCTGGTCAAGATTGGGGTCGAGGGGTCAAATCCTTCGCCCGCTCAAAAAATCATCGTGTCAGATTGCGGCGGCGGCTTCGCGCTCGGCTACCTGCCGTTCAGCGGCTCCAGGGGGCGCTGCTGTTCCATCTGCTGAGCAAGCTCTACGAGCGGACCAGCGTCATCATCACGACGAATCTGAGCTTCGGCGAATGGGCCGCCGTCTCCGGCGACGCCAAGGTGACGCGACGCCAAGGTGACGACGACTCTGCTCGATCGCCTCACTCACCGCTGCCACATCCTCGAAACCGGGAACGACAGCTTCCGGTTTAAGAACAGCTCGGCGAAGGCGGACAAGCCAGCAAAGTAGAAGACCAAAACATGACGACCGACTGACCCGCAAGCCATCTTCAACCCGGGTCACTTCTCAATGGAAATCCTGGGTCAAATCTCGACGGAAATCGACAGCAATTGTAATGATAGACGTAAAAAGCCCGACGATGAGATCGTTAATAACTCGTCAATTGGACACCATCTATATGGTTTCAAAGGAGGGTCGCGTGGTCCCTTCAGTACGGTGGAAAAGGCCGATCCATGAAATGGACACAAGCGATTGTCGTCGGGTTGATCGTAACGATGGCCCCTACTCTGGCACGCGCCCAAGAGGAAGAGGAGGACCGCCGAAGAGACTATATGCATCGCCTTCACGAGGATTGCGAGCATGGCGACGAAGAAGCTTGCGCCCGCCTCGACGAGATGCGCGAGGAATGGCGCGAGCGACACCGCCGGCGCGAGTATGAAGAATGGCGCCGAAGCCAAGAAGGGCCGCGTGATTACGATGAAGACCAAAACAGGCGCCGCTTCGTTCCGCAGGCCGATCCCAAAGTCGCATTGTGTCTGGCGATCGAAACGAATTACAATAATTGCATGAGGCAGCACGGCGGGCGCCAGAACGAGTGCGCCGCCTGGGTCTACGAGCTGAAGGCGAACAAATGCTTCTGAGCGCCATCATGCCGGCAGTGTGATGATCGCCTGAAACCCATGAGGGCTGCGCGTCCCAAAGCGAATTTGTCCGCCATAGGCGTCGACGATGTCCGACGAGATCGAGAGCCCGAGCCCGGCGCCCTCGGTCTTTTGGTCGAGTCGAACGCCACGTTGTCCGAGCTCGACGAGCTTTTCGGGGGGAATTCCTAGGCCGTCGTCCCTCGACGAGGATCGACAACACGCGTTCGCGTTCCGCCGATACGTGGACTTCCGTGGCCGCCCATTTGACCGCATTTTCCAGGAGCGCGCCAAACAGCTCCGTGGCTTCTTCGACGCCCATGCCGATCGTCACATCCGCAGGAATGTCCAATCGCCAGGACAGAGCGCCGCCACGCGGCGTTCGCATGAACGCTCTCGTCAAGCTTTCCACCACGTTTCGAAGAGGCGTCGATTGGACAGGCGACCCAGCGAGCGACTGCAACCGCGCCCGCGACAGCTCTCGATTTATGTGACGCCGCATGCCGAACGCAAGCTCATGGAGCTCGTCGGCGATCTCATCTCGACCATCCTTCCGGAGCCGTTCCGCATCCGTCGCGAGAATGGCGAGAGGCGTCTTCAAGGCGTGCGCCAGATTGGCGGCGCGCGCCTTGGCGCTTTCGACCGCTTTCGCTTTCGCTTCTAGCAGGGAGTTCACTTCGGCCACCAGAGGCATGATCTCTTCGGGGCCATCGACTGTAATCGATTTCTTCTCTCCTGCTCGAACCGCGTTGACGTTCCGCCGGAGCGCCTCTAACGGCCTCAGGCCAACCGCGATCTGTCCCCATGACGACGCCAACAGAATGAGCGCCAGCACCGCGAGCGAAACAGCGACATCGCCAGCAAACTCCGTTCTCGCCTCGAGGATTTCATTCCGGTCGACGGCGGCGGTGATCCGCAAGCGCCGACTGCCTCCCTCCGTCGCGTAATTCACGCGGCGTTCCCCGAGAAATAGAGTCTCGCCATTCGGCCTGGGGAGGTCGTGATGGTGGGCGATTCCAGATTCGATCTCGTCATTCGGCAGATCGATGACGTGGTCCCATAGGGACCGCGACCGCAGTTTGACGCCGGCCCCATCCTCGACGATTTGCCAATAGAGACCACTGAGCGGCTGGTCGAAGCGTGGATCCGCGAGCGGTCTGCCGAGTTGCAGAGCTCCATCGGGACCCAATGACACATTCGCCGCCAATTGCCGAATGTAAGTGTCGAGCTCGACGCCGACGCGACGTATCACATATCGTTCGAACAATGCCACCAGCGCGACGCCCGCCAGAACCAGAGCAACGCAAAGAGAGAGGGATGCGGTGATCGACAACCTCAGCCGAAGCGATTTCGCCCTCATTTGCCGCCGCCGACAATGTAGCCGAATCCACGCCGCGTCTCGATGCGCTCCGAACCGACTTTTTTGTGCACGCGTCCGACCAAGACCTCGACCGCGTTCTCGGTCTTGTCGCTGTCATGGGAAAAAAGCTGATCCAACAACTCCGCATTCGGCACCACTCGGCCGGAGTGATGCATCAAATAGCTGAGCAGCCTGTATTCCTGCGGCGTGAGAGATACCAGCTTCCCGTTCAGGCTGACCCGCATCTGACGCGTGTCTAGATTCAGATCTCCTACTGTGACGATGGGCGCAAACAAGCCGGTGGATCGACGCACGATGGCTCGCAGTCGCGCCAGCAATTCTTCCATTCGGAAAGGCTTCGGCAAATAATCGTCGGCTCCCGAATTGATCCCGTCCACGCGCTCGAGCCAGCTGTCTCGAGACGTGAGTATGAGAATCGGCATGGAGCGTCCACCGCCTCGCCATTTCTTGAGAATCGAGAGGCCGTCCATGCTCGGTAGGCCCAGATCGAGGATGACCGCGGCGTTTGAACCAGGCTTCTTGGCCATCGGCTTCCCAATCGACCACATATCCCGCTTCGTTCAGCGATGCGCTCACGTTTCGCGCGATGCGCTCGTCGTCCTCCGCGAGCAGGACGCGCATCAGTCGCCTCTCCTGACGATTTTACCCGTTTGAGCATCGACGCGCGCTTCGATCATAGCGCTGCCGGGGCCGATGATTTTGATTTCGTATATCCAGGCGCCGCGGTCTCGCTCCAGCTCGACTCCGACGACGTCACCGCGAACGCTCTCCCGCACCCTGGCGAGTATCTTCTCGAGCGGCAGAATTTCGCCCCTTTCGAGCGCTGCTCGAGCCACGTCGTGATCTTCGCGCCGAAGGCGCTCCTCCACAGCGAAGGCGTCGCCAGCGCCCATGGCGACGGCCGTTCCCAGGAGCAGCGCGGCCGCACAGCTATGTCCGATTCCTCGTCCCATGAACCCTGTATCGCGCGAGATAGCTGACAAATCCCTGACAGGTCTCGACAGCGGATCGACAGGTCTCGTCCTGTAAGAACACGCCCCGTCGACGCAGATCTGCCCCTCCTCGACCCCGTGAGAAAATACGACAATGCGTCACACCTTCACAGCGCCAAGTCGAGACCGCGTAACGCACTCTGCGCCGACGGTGGAATTCCTCCCAGCGCCGCCACGGCTTTTGGGCGTCGAACCCGAAGGTCGACGCGAGACGCGAACACGGCAGCCCAAGAGCTGTTGAAACTGGCTTTGGCCTGCGATTGGCGTCCTCGAACGGAGTCCGAAATGACCCTTCCCGAAAAAATCCGTCTTTATCATGCCGCCCTGGCAGGGCTGGCGCTATCGGCTTATGTCAGCGGGGAACTCGGCCCCATTCACGAATGGCTCGGCTATGGCGTGACGTTCATCCTGATCGTCCGCATTATCTGGGGCGTCGTCGAGGCTCGCCAGCTCGGAATCTCTCGGTTTTTTCCGGGGTTCACGGAACTCGGCCACGTCCGCTGGTTCGATCACCCCGCGGTGAGCAAGCTTCTCCTCTCGGGAGTGGCTCTTGCGCTGGTCTCGACAGTCGTGACCGGAGTGTTGGCGGATCGCCCGCCTTCGTCTCCCCCCTCTCGCCGAGCAGAAACCACTTTTTCCTCAGCTTCGGAACGGCGCACGTCAAGCAATCACGACGTCGGGCCGTCGTCGATCGCGAACCGTGACCGCCGTGAAAGCAACAAAAACGAATCCTGGATCACCGAGGTCCACGAAGCGTCGGCGAAATTCCTGCTCGGCTTCGTCATCGCACACGCGAGCTACATGCTGTTGTTCAAACGTCGCCTCGCTGCGTTCATGCTGTTCTGCGCGGGTCGGCGGGCCAGAGCATGAACATCCCGCATCCACGGGCGACGACGCGCCGAGCCCCGCGCCCCAGGCAAGATCGCCCTCGTTTCTGTCGGTGTCGCGAGCGCATTCGTCGGCTCTCACTTTCCGCAGATCTCGGAACCTCTCCGTTACCTTCTTGCGCCGAAATCGCCCGTGATCGACGCCCAAAAGGCGTCGGACCCGGTCGACGGACTCATCAAATTGACGGAGGAGCAGTTCGCGGCGGCGGAATTCGCCATTCAACCAGTGCACGGCGGCGTCCTGACGAGACGCATCAACGTCCCTGCGCTTGCTTCGGCTGACACCGACCGAGTCGGGCATATCGCCGCTAAGGTGGTCGGCACGGTCGCCGAATTGCGCAAGAACATCGGAGACTGGGTGGAAAGCGGGGATCCGTTTCGAGTGCGATCGACGTGAACAACGGCAATGTCTGGGATCCGAGTTACGTCCAGAGCATTCAGGCCGGGCATTCTTTACCCCGTTCTGCGACGCTGAGCGTCGAGCAGCTGCTTTTCGACGGGTTCAGGGCGACCAATGCGACCCACGCCGCGGAAGCAGGCGTGTTCGCCGCTCGCCAGCGTCTGCGGTTCACGGAGCAACGCGTTCTGCTCGACGGCGTCATCGCCTATACGAATGTGTTGCGAGATACCGCTGTTCTCGGTCTCCATCGGAACAATGTGGCGGTGCTCGACGAGCAATTGCGCCAAACGAAGGAGCGCGCGGCCGCCGGCCAAGTCACTGTGACCGATATCGCACAAGCCGAGGCGCGGTTGGCCGCTGGTCGCTCACAGGCGGCGATCTCTCGCACAACGCTCGACACCAGTATCGCGACCTATAGGCAAGTGATCGGGAGTGAGCCGAAAGAGCTCGCCCCAGCGAGATCCGCCGATCGCTTATTGCCGAAGTCGCTCGCGGAGGCGGAGCGTGCGGCGCAGAGCGAGCATCCACTCGTTCTCGCCGCCGCGCGTGATGCCGATGTGGCCGATCTCGCTATCAGGATCGCTGAAGCGGAATTCTTGCCCAGCATCTCGATGGTCGCGAATGTCTTCACGCAGTCCGATGTCGATGGGCGGAGCAACCAAGCCGTCGGCGTGCAAGTGCTCGGTCGGCTGTCGGTTCCAATTTACGCAGGCGGTGCGACCTCCGCTCGGGTCCGTCAAGCGAAGGAGAGCGCCGGACAGAAACGGTTCGACGTGGATGTGACGCGCGCGGAGCTGACGGCGTCCATGCGTTCGAATTGGGGCGCTCTACAATCTGCATTAGCTCAGATCGTCGCGGCTCGCGCACAGATCGCAGCCGCGGAACGCGCTCTATTCGGCGTCCGGGAGGAGGCGAAGGCGGGCATGCGAGCCACGCTCGATATTCGCAACGCCCAGCGGGAATTGCTGAGCGCACGTATCGGACTCATTGTCGCCCAGAGGGATCGCGTTGTCGCTTCATATGCGGTTCTCGCGGCCGCGGGTCGACTGTCTGCGGGCTCCCTCGCTTTGAACGTCGAAGAACACGACCCCGGAACCCATTTCGGAGAAGTCAGCGACAAGTGGTCCGATCGCTTCCTACTCAATGGTCGGTAAATGCAATTCGGCGGACTGACAAGAGTCCGCGGCTCTAGATCGCGCCCTCGTCTCTCGACGAGGCATCCTATGCGATCGCCGTTGATCTGCTGTCATAATCGCCCCTTACTCGAAGCTGGCGCTGTCTCGGGAACTCGATCGATGCCTATAACGCCCCATGTTGAAAAGCACTTCACCGCCACGGAAATGGTCCGCGATATCGTGATCGGCATGGCGGACGGCTTGACCGTGCCCTTCGCTCTTGCCGCGGGCCTGTCGGCCGCGGTCGCAAACACCGACGTGATCGTGACAGCCGGTCTTGCCGAAATTGCCGCGGGCGCCATCGCAATGGGTCTCGGAGGCTTTCTGGCCGCACGGACCGACGCACAACACTATCTCTCGGAGGCGGCGCGGGAAGGTCGAGAGATCGACCTCATGCGCGACCATGAAATTCACGAGATCGAGCAGCTTCTCCAAGGATACGGCCTGACCGGCGATCCGCTGAAATCGCTTGTCGCCGCCATATCAGCCGACAAGGAACGGTGGATCGATTTCATGATGCGCTTCGAGGTCGGGCTGGAGAAGCCTGATCCGCGACGAGCGCTGGCGAGCGCGCTGACCATTGGACTCGCCTATGTTGTTGGCGGGCTCACGCCACTCATTCCCTACATGACGACAGACAGCGTCGAAACCGCGCTTCTAAGGTCCGTTCTCGCCACAGGTGTGGCGTTGCTGGCGTTCGGCGCGGCGAAAGGGCATTTCACCGGCGTCGATCGAGTGCGCGCTGCAATTCAGACACTGGCCGTGGGGGGACTTGCCGCCTCGGCGGCCTTCGGTCTGGCTCGCGCATTCGGGTAACGAGAGCCGGCGCTCTTGGTTCGGCCGCCAGCATCGTCCCATACAATGTCGCATTGGGCCTGCTATTGCGGCAAGGCTCGAGAAGGAAAGGCGCGTTGGAAACCGGACGGTCCGGCGCGGGCGTCTTTGATCGCAGCTCCGAAAAGCGGGGCGGGTGACGCGACGGTCGGAACCACCCGCATGGCGGCAGCGATTGTTTCCCACGTCGTAATCGTGAGCGAAGGGTCAGTAAACGCCGGGGATCAGCCTCGCGGTGCGGCCCGCATATTCCTTGTATGATGGGAATGCTTCTGCCAGCACGCGCTCCTCGAAATTCATGCGCGGAAATTGAATAGCGATCGAAAGCAGCGTCAAACACAGCGCCCACGGCTGCTGATATCGAAACATGATGCCGATCAGAGCCAATAATTCTCCAGCATAGAGCGGATGACGCACGAGCCTATACGGTCCTTCTGTCACCAGAGCGCGAGCTTGCGGAAGAATGCTGAAACTGCGGCCGAGCCAAATTGTAGCCGCGATGGAGACGAGCGTTCCGAGGAGGACCAGGCCGACGGAAACCGCCTTCGTCGAAGGCGACAAATCGACTGCCGGAACAGCGACGATAAAGCTCGGCAAGAGAAAGCCGGCGGCTCCAGCCAATTTCGGCAGAACGCCTTTCGCGGTCCGCAGAGACGGAGGCCGCAGCAAAATCGCGAGCATTATGAGACAGAGAAGCACGATATTGGCCGCGAGAGAGACATTCACGAGAAGTCCTTCGGACGAGCCCATCATCTGAGACGAGCCATAAACTCCGAGGGAGAACCATGCGACCACGGGGCTCGCAAAAATGAGATCGAGCAACTTCGCTTTCAGGTATGATCGCCTCATTCGACCTTCCGTCATCGGTTCGAAACATGTCGCGGTCCGGCGAACGCCCCGCTGTCTCGGCTTAGCCGATCGATCCGCGCTTGTCGACGCGACCGGACGCGAGCCTCGAACATCCTCCGAGCGCGCTCCTTCGGCTACTCGCTTCACCGATTGGTAATGGCGGTCGCGCTATCCTGCGATTTGTGCTTGACAACCACAGTTTCGGGAACGATATCGCCGTCGGATGGCTGGGCTTCGCCCCCGCCGTCGACTCCGACAACCCAAGAAAGAAACATGGGCAGTAGCCGCTTCGGCGCCGCGCCCGCAGCCTCGTCTGCGCTCGCGACGCCACTCGACATCGAAACCATCCGCGGTCTCGGAGACCGCGTGAGAGGCGTCGCGAGGGCCTAGAGGCTCCTGCCTGCCGCTCATGCTCCGGGCCGTGGATCACAACGGCCAAGAAGGAGATGAGCGATGAACAAGCTCACCGCAATCGCATTCGCGCGCCCGTTCGCTCGGAGCGCGCCTTCGTTCCGCGCCGAGGCGCAGATCGTCGCGTTTCGCCGTCGCGCGCGGCGGGCGCCGCTTTGCGTCTGGACGCTCGACGCCGCCTCGGGACGTCTTCTGTGCGTGTGGACCGACGAGGCGGAGGCCGACGCTCGCCTCACGCAGGACAATGGCGAGCCGCCCCCTTCGCGCCTCGCCGGCTGATCGGAGAGATCGAATGAACCCCGGCCCAACCAGGCCCGCCGGCGAGCGCGAGCTCCGTCCGGCGGGCGCGTCGAAATCCATCCCGATCCGAATTTGCCCGGGCGCGAGAGCGCGGGCGCTCCAGAGGGCGTGAGCTCTCGCGAGGGCTCGCCTGCCGCCGGAGAAGAGGCGAGCCATGACGCTGCATTTCAATCCGACTGAAACCACCGAAAGCGCCGTTCTCGACGAGGCCCATATCGGCCATATTCGTGGCGCGCTAGGCACGATCCATCATGCCGATCACGGTCCGCGCATCGGCTTCAAGCGCCGCCTCCAGACGCTTCTCGCGATTGTCGGTCCTGGTCTCATCGTCATGGTGGGCGACAATGACGCGGGCGCCTTCGGGACCTACACTCAGGCGGGCCAGAACTACGGCACGAGCCTGCTGTGGACGCTGCTGCTGCTCGTTCCCGTGCTCTACGTCAATCAGGAGATGGTGTTGCGGCTCGGCGCCGTCACCGGCGTCGGACACGCCCGGCTCATCGTTGAGCGTTTCGGCAAATTCTGGGGCGCCTTCAGCGTCATCGATCTGTTTCTGCTCAACGCGCTGACCATCGTCACCGAATTCATCGGAATATCTCTCGCGCTCTCCTATCTCGGCGTCTCGCGGGAGCTCGGCGTGGCGCTGTCGGCCGTCGTCATCATGGCGGCTGTCGGCACGGGCGACTTCCGTCGCTTCGAGCGCTTCGCTCTGGCGCTCTGCGCAGGCAGTCTCGTTCTCATTCCGATCTTCGTGATGATTCATCCGCCGATAGCGGAGGTCGCACGCGATATGTTCCTCGTGCAGCTGCCCAAGGATGGCAAACTCAGCGATGTCATGCTGCTCATCATAGCGATCGTCGGCACGACCATCGCGCCCTGGCAGCTCTTCTTCCAGCAGAGCTATGTGATCGACAAGCGCATCACGCCGCGTTTCATTCGCTATGAGCGCATCGACCTCTGGCTCGGCATAGCGCTCGTCGTCATCGGCGCGGCGGCGATGATGGCCTTCACGGCGGCGGCCTTCGCCGGACGTCCCGAAGCTGGAAACTTCACCGACGCCGGCGCCGTAGCGGAGGGCTTGGGCCGATATGCCGGGCGCTTGCCGGGCATATTATTCGCTCTGGCGCTGATCGACGCGAGCGTCATCGGCGCCGCGGCGGTGTCGCTGTCCACGGCCTATGCGCTCGGCGACGTGCTGTCGTTGAAGCATTCGCTACATCGCAAGCCGTCCGACGCCAAGGGCTTCTACGGCGTTTATTTCGCGCTCATCGTCGTTTCGGCGGGCCTCGTGCTGACGCCGGGCGCGCCGCTCGGCCTGCTGACCAACGCCGTGCAGACGCTAGCCGGCGTCCTGCTACCGAGCGCGACCGTGTTTCTGCTGCTTCTCTGCAATGACGAGGCGGTTCTCGGCCCCTGGGTCAATGGCTGGGGCATGAATCTGTTCACAGGCGTGATCGTCGCGGTCCTAGTGATGTTGTCGATCATTTTGACCGCTTCCGTCTTGTTCCCGGAGCAGACAAACGAGACCGTCATTCTGTCGATCCTCGGCGGCGGCTCGATTGCAACTGCGGCCATCGCCGTCGCGACGGGCGCTCTCCGCACGAGGCGGCGCACGGCGCGGGGCGCTATCGGCCGTCACGCCCGCGACAGCTGGCGCATGCCGCCGCTACATGCGCTGCCGCCGGCGAAGCTCTCGATGACGAGCCGCATATGGATGAGCGTGCTACGCTGCTATCTACTGCTCGCGGGAGGCCTCGTTCTCGCGCGGATCGTCGCGCTCGCAGTGACTCACTGAATGCACGCGCCAAACATGAAAGCAAAAGCCATCTCCTATGCGCTGCTCTCGGCGGCTCTGTTCGGGGTCTCGACGCCAGCCGCCAAGCTGCTCCTCGCGGATATAGATCAGCGCATCCTCGCCGGCCTGCTCTATAGCGGCGCCGGCGTCGGAGTCGCCCTGCTGCGCCGTCTCCCGCTTCGGCTCGGCTTCGCGATCCGCGCAGAAGAGGCGACGCTTACTGGATCGGATTGGCCGTGGATGGGAGCGGCGACGCTGGCGGGCGGCGTCGCCGGCCCATTGCTGCTGATGTTCGGCCTCGCCCATGCGGAAGCCGCGACGGCCTCATTGCTGCTCACGCTCGAGGGCGTCTTCACTGCGGCCATCGCATGGTTCGTGTTTCGCGAGCCTTTCGATCGTCGCATCGCCCTCGGCATGGCTTTCATCGTCGCAGGATCGCTCTGCCTCGCCTGGTCGGGAGCGCCGAGCCTTTCTGGAGCGCTCGGGCCTCTCGCGATTGCCGCGGCCTGCCTCGCCTGGGCCGTCGACAATAACCTCACACGCAGAGTCTCGCTCTCCGATCCGCTGCAAATCGTCGAGATCAAGGGAATCGTCGCCGGCTCGGTCAATCTCGGAATTGGGCTATTCGCCGGCGCTCGCATGCCCGCCATCCCGCTGATCGGCGCCGCGAGCGTCGTCGGCTTCCTCGGCTATGGCGTCAGCCTGGCGCTGTTCGTGCTGGCTCTCCGCCATCTCGGCACGGCGCGCACCGGCGCCTATTTCTCCACTGCGCCCTTCCTCGGCGCGGCCGTCTCCGTCGTGGCGCTGCGCGAGCCTTTGACCCTGCAGCTCGTCGCCGGAGCGGCGCTGATGGCCGCGGGCGTCTGGCTGCATCTGACCGAACGCCATGAGCACGAGCATTCGCACGAAGCCGTCGAACATTCGCATTCGCATGTTCACGACGAGCATCATCGGCACGGAGACCACTCCGATCATGAGAACGGCCAGCCGCACACACATTGGCACGCGCATGAGCCGCTGCTGCACGCGCATCCTCATATGCCCGACACGCATCACCGACACGATCATTGATCGAAGACCGAACGTCTGCACCTCCCCTCCCGCGCCGAGGGCATCGAGAGCGGAACGAGGATGAGTCCGACGGCAAAAGGGCGGATCTGGCGCCGAGCACTGATTCTGCTCGCCTCCACCGCTCTCGCGGCGGGGCTTTGCGCAGCTTTTTTCAGCCACCAAGATCTAGCCAAATGGATTTGGGCGGCGGGAACGGTTCCGGTCGCCGCGAGCCTCGCTGTCTCGATCGCGCGCGATCTGCTCGCTGGACGCGCCGGCGTCGACGTGATCGCGCTTCTCTCCATGTCGGCGGCGCTGGCGCTCGGCGAAGCTTTGGCGGCAGTGATCGTAGCGGTGATGTATGCCGGCGGCAGCGTCATCGAAGATATCGCGGTCGGTCGCGCCGAACGCGACCTGAAAGCGCTGATCGATCGCGCGCCGCGCACCGCTCATCGACGGATCGACGATCGGATCGAGGACATACCGATCGACGATGTCGCGGTCGGGGATCTATTGCTGGTTCGGGCCGGCGAGGTCGTGCCGACGGATGGCCTGATCGTCGAACCGAATGCGCTGCTCGATGAGTCCGCGGTGACCGGCGAGCCGCTTCCTGTCGCGAGACGCAGGGGAGAAGCAGCCTCGAGCGGAACAGTCAACGCCGGCGAGACATTCGAAATGCGGGCGAGCGCCGCGTCGGGCGACAGCACCTACGCCGGAATCGTCGAGCTCGCGACCGCCGCGCAGACAGCGAAAGCTCCTTTCATCAGAATGGCGGATCGCTATGCGCTGCTGTTCTTGCCCGTGGCCCTGCTGGCCGCAGGAGCCGCCTGGGCGCTTTCGCAGGATCCTATTCGCGGATTGGCGGTGCTGGTCGCCGCCACGCCCTGCCCGTTGATTCTCGCGGCGCCGGCCGCATTCGTCGCGGGCGCGTCGCGGGCGGCGCGACGCGGCATCCTGATTAAAGGCGGCGGACCGCTCGAGGCGCTTGCTCGGACGCATACGGTGATGTTCGACAAGACCGGCACGCTCACGGTCGGCGGCGCGCGGCTCGTCGCGATAGAGACGGGTCCGGATCGAGACGCGAACGAAGCCCTGCGGCTCGCCGCATCGCTCGAGCAAGCGTCCCATCATGTCGTCGCCGCCGCCATCGTCGCCGCGGCGTCGGAGAGAGGCCTCTCTCTGCACATTCCCACCGATGTCCGCGAGACATTCGGAACCGGGATCGAGGGAAAGGTCGACGGGCGCGACATGCGCGTCGGCGCGCTGCAATTCGTGCAGGGCGATGAAGGCCTCGAGGATTGGGCCGCACGCGCCGCTCGCCGCGCCTCCTGGCGCTCCGCGCTCACGGTCTTCATCTCGTCGAACGGGCGCCTCATCGCAGTCCTCCTTCTCGCCGACGAGCTCCGGCGCGAGACGCCGCGCGCGATCCAGGCGCTACGCGATGCGGGCGTCGGTCGAATCGTCATGGTCACAGGCGATCGCGCCGACGCCGCCGAAACGATCGGCGCGGCGCTCGATCTCGATGCGGTGCTCGCCGACAGAATCCCTTCCGACAAGGTCGACGCCGTCGCCATCGAGCGACGCCTGCATCCGACGCTGATGGTCGGCGACGGAATCAATGACGCCCCTGCCCTCGCCGCAGCGAATGTCGGCGTCGCCATGGGCGCGCGCGGCGCGAGCGCCTCCTCCGAGGCGGCGGATGTCGTCATTCTCGTCGATCGGCTGGACCGCGTCTCGGAGGCGGTGGCGATCGCGCGCCGGACCCGCCTCATCGCCCTGCAGAGCATCATCGCCGGAATGACTCTGTCCTTCGCGACGATGGGAGCGGCGGCCTTCGGTTGGATCGGCCCGGTGGGCGGCGCGCTGATACAAGAGGCGATCGACATCGCCGTCATCCTGAACGCTCTGCGGGCGCTCGGCGGCGGATCGACCTTCCTTCGGCGCCCTCTGCCGGAGACAGCGACACGGGCGTTGCGCGAAGACCACGAGAAGATCGAGCAGAGCCTCGATCGCTTGCGGCAGATCGCCGATGCGTTGGACGCGGCGTCTCCGCGACGCGCGTGCGAATATATAGACGAAGCCGATCGTCTGGTCGCGGACGTCATATTGGCGCACGAGCGCGACGACGAGAGCGAAATTTATCCGCGCATCTCGCATTATCTTCCGAGCGGGCAAGGACTCGGCGCCATGAGCCGAGCGCACCGAGAGATTCGCCATCAGGCGCGACTGCTGGCGCGCCTCGCCGAGGGGCAACGCTCGCACGAGCCCGACAAATATCTGATCCGGGACGCGCAACGGATCATCGAAGCGATCGAGACGCTCGTCCGAGTCCATAATGCTCAGGAGGAGGACGTCTATGAGCAGGCCGCGTCGGAATTCAGCGGAAGCGGATCGCTCCGAGAGCCGCAGACGCGCAAATCCGAAGCGGCGTCGGCTTTCGATCGCGCCATAAGCGCGGCGTCTGGCGCACAGCGCCTTCGACGAACGGCTTTCGCGACGCTGGCGGCTCTCGCGGTCCTTCTGGGATGCGGATGGCTCTATTTCCGATGGGAGCGCAATGCGCCGCGAGACGGCGTGACGGCGACGGGCGTCATCGAGGCGGCGAGCGCCACGCCGATCTCCACACGCCTATCGGGGACCATCCGAGCGGTTTATTGTGACGTCGGGACAAAGGTGACGGCAGGCCAGGTTTGCGCCGAGATCGATCCGCAGCCTTACCGCGCCGCCGTCGAGCAAGCAAAAGCCGATCTCGCTCTCGCCGACGCCCGCCTCGAAACAGCCAGAGCGGCCCTCGCCCGGATGGAAAAGCGGCTCGAGCGCCAACGAGCCGAGGCGGATCACGGGGCTCTGTCGAAAAAAACGCTCGCCCAATCCGAGATCGCTCTTTCCCGCGCGCGAGCGCGGGCGGATCAGGAAGAGGCGTTGCGCACGCTGCGCCGAGATCGCGTGAGCGAAGCCGCGGAGCATTTGGCGCAAACCGCCGTGGCCGTGCCGGTCGACGGGACGGTGATCGCGCGCGAAGTGAAAGTGGGCCTTACGATCGAGGAGCGCGACGCGCCTGCCCGGCTATTCCAAGTCGCGACCGATCTTAGCGTCGTCGAGATCGTCGTCACGATACATTCGAGCGAGCTGAGGCAACCGAGGATCGGCAGTCAGGTCGCTTTCAGAGTGCTTTCTCTGCCAGGGCGCGCATTCTCGGGAATCGTCGAGCAAGTTTCACGTTCGACCCCGGATGCCGACCACGCTTCGACGTATCGTGTCGTCATAGAGGCGTTCAATCCCGATCTGCTGCTGCGACCGGGCATGGTCGCGACCCTCACGATCCACGATTTCGTCGCCGTAATGACGCCCAGGTAATTGTGTATCGTCGACTGCTCGGATGCGCCCGCGTTCCGCCGGAATCATTAGACTTCCGACGCCGCCGTCTAGAACGCCGCGGCAATTCGAGCAGAGCGCGCTGCCGGAGCGGCCTCCGAACGAAAGGAAATCCTCATGAAAAAAATCAAGTTCCGGATGAACGGCGACGATCTCGCGCCCCGCCGCACGCGCATGGAAATCCCCGGCTGGGCAGGGCAGCCGGAGAAGCGCACGGATGGCTCGCATGAACACGCTTGGCACTGCGTGCCGTTTTCCGAATACGCTAAATATGGCGTCGAAATTTTCTACCCCTACGAGAACGAGCTGCACGTCTCGAAGAAGGACGGCCGACTGATGCTCGACGGCGACTTCGGCGCCCCGCCGAGTCCTGGCCGCAGCTGGCCGCCCTTTCGTGATTTTGGGGGCAGCTTCTACACCTACCAGCTCCTGCTCGATCTCAAGCCAGAAGCCGGCTATGCGATCAAGGTCGAGACTCATCCGAGCTTTTATACCGACAGCGCCGGCGCCGCGCCGATCGCAGTGCCGGCGATCATCCGCGAATGGTGGCCGATGATCTATTTCCTCGTTTTCAAATCGCCGATGGAAGGACAAACGCATATCTTCCGGACCGGCACGCCGATGGCTCAGTTCACCATGATTCCGGCGGAAAGTGATATCGAGCTCGAGCCGATGAGCTTCGACGAGGCGGCCGAACGCGAATTGCAAGCGCGACGCGTCTACGCGAGCCGTGAAACGCTCGGCGTCGACTCGCAATGGCTATCGACGAGCGACACGGTTTTCGACGGCACCTATCGCCGCATGCATGGCGCAGCACATTCGGCCGAAGAGAAGCAGAAAAAGCCGCGTCGTGAATGACGGTGCGGCTTGTGTTCTCACCAGCGCCCATCATTCCAGTGGTGATGATGATGGTGGTGGTGGTGGTGATAGCGCGGCGGGCCGTAGTAGCCCCAGCCGCCCCAACCCCAGCCATGATGATGGTGGTGATGGTGGTGATGGTGGTGGCGCCACCGTCGGTACGGATAGTAGGTGTAGCCGTAACCGTCGTAGTAAGGATTGCCATAATATTGCGCCGTCTGGATGCGCGGCTCGGATTGTACGGCCTTCCGCGCCTCGGCCTCCCGCAGGAGCGCCGCCGCATTCGGTATCGGTTGCAGAAGCTCCGCATAGGAGCGGGGTGACATCACTTGATCGAGCGTTCTCGCGTCGGCCGCGGGCGCCGCGGTGAGTGGCAACGCCGAAATTACGCCGACCAGCCCGACGGTCTTCTTGTCCATGAACATTCTCTCCCGTGTTACGGTCACGCGATTCCCGCTACTCCATCATGCGGACTTGCTCGACCCGGCGACGACATGAGCCAGCATCGCGCTCCGCAGATGAACGGCTCGTGAATCTCCAAAGCCCTACACTCGTGAGACGCAGTGGCTCGATCATCGCGGCCCGATTTCCGTGGCGCGACATGAGTTGCCCAGCTAATGCGCGTCGCATCGAGTGTGACATCGCTCGCCACCTGCCGAGTCATGCAGCTCCGGCGCCGGAACGACGCCCGCGGTCGCCGCCGCGGAAACTGGCCGCGGCTTGTCCCACCTCGGCCCGTCGCCCAAAACCGGTCCGGACGGCTATCCGCTTTCACGGGTGATCCGTTCCAACTTCCAGGATCGAGGATCGAAATCCTCCCAAGCGACGCGGCAAATTTCATCGAGCCGCATCGCAGTCGCGATCGCGAAGCGTACAATCCGTCCCAACGGAATTGTCAGCTGCGGCGTCAAATCGGATCGCGCGATGATGCGATCGATTTCGTCCTGCGTCGGCCGACGATCACGCTCGTTTCCCTTCCCGACCAATCCCAAACGGTTCAGCGCAATGCGTGCGAGGTCGGTCGGCTCCGTTGAAAGCTGAATGCCGTGAACCGCCGCCGCATGCGGCAAAATCGTCTTGATGTAGCCGAGGTCGATGCCGAGCGTGACGGGACCGGCTCCTTCCTTCGCTCTATCGCGACCGAATTGAATGAGCCGCTCTCGATCGAGCTCCGAAATCTTCAATCGCCCGAGGCGACGCTCGAGAGATTTGAGGCTCGCGGCATTCGACCGGCCGATCCGCTTTCCGACCTCCGCGAGATCGTCTCTATGGAGCCGGACGAGATCGCCGAATGTTCGAGCTCCCTTTCGCGCGCGCTTCGACGGCGACTCGCCGCGGTCGATCCGGCGCTCTATGTCGAGCGCCCACTCCTCGGCGTCGCGCCGGCGGAGAAACGTCTCGTTGACGTTATTTCCCCTTGCGTTGAACTCATGCGCGCCAGGAGCCGGATTTGAGCCTCGTGAAGGTCGCATTTCGTGTGCGGCCTGTGTGCACTGAGAAGTCGAAAAGGAGCGAAAAGTGTCGTATCGAGGCGTCCGGGAGAGTGCACACGATCCGACCTACGGCCTAGAGACCAGGATGACATCGCCTATAAATCAAGAGATTAGATTCTCCGTGGCGCCCATGATGGACTGGACGGACCGTCACTGCCGGTTCTTCCATCGGCTGATGTCGCGCCGCGCGCGGCTCTATACGGAGATGCTCACCACCGGCGCTGTGATCTTCGGCGATCGCGATCGGCTGCTCGGCTTCGACGCGGCCGAGCGCCCGCTCGCGCTGCAGCTCGGCGGGTCCGATCCGGGCGAGCTGGCCAAGGCTGCGCGCATCGCCGAGCCCTATGGTTTCGACGAGATCAATCTCAATGTCGGCTGCCCATCGGATCGCGTGCAGAACGGCGCTTTCGGCGCCTGTCTCATGCTGCGTCCCGATCTCGTCGCCGAATGCGTGAAGGCGATGAAGGATGCGGTCGCGCTTCCCGTCACCGTCAAATGCCGCATCGGCGTCGATGATCAGGAGCCGAAACCCGCGCTGTTCGGCCTCGCCGAGCGCGCCGTCGCCGCCGGCTGCGACGCGCTCGTCGTCCACGCCCGCAAGGCTTGGCTCTCGGGCCTCTCGCCCAAGGAGAATCGCGACGTTCCGCCGCTCGACTACGGCCTCGTCTATGAGCTGAAGCGCGCCTATCCGAACCTGCCGATCGCGATCAACGGCGGCATTGCGACGCTCGAGGATATGCGTTTGCATCTCGCCCATGTCGATGGCGTGATGATCGGCCGCGCGGCCTATCACGAGCCGGAGCTTCTGCTTCGCGTCGATCCAGAGCTATTCGGCGAGGCGGCTCCGCTCGCGGACGGCTTCGCCGCGGTGGAAGCCTTCATTCCCTATATCGAGGCGCAGCTGCAGTGTGGCGAGCGTCTCTCCAACATGACGCGGCATATGCTCGGCCTCTTCGCCGGCAGGCCCGGCGCACGCGCCTTTCGCCGACGCCTCGCGGGCGAGGCGGTGAGGCCCGGCGCCGGCGTCGAGACGCTGCTCTCCGCCGTCGACGAGGTGCGGCGCGCGACGGCGCGCATGGCGGAGGCGGCGAGCGCCTGACGCCTCTCAGCCGCCGCTCGCGAACACGAGCAGCGCCGCGATCTCCGCCGCCTGCTGCGCGCCGCCGAGCACATCGCCCGTGAGGCCGCCGATCTGCCGCTCGGCGAGCTTGGCCGTCGCATAGGCCGCGGCGATGGACAGCGCGCCGGCGAGCACAGCCGCGACCGGCGAGACTCCGAGCGCGATCGGCAGAATGGAGAAGGCGCTCGCCAGCAGCGCCGCCGTCTGCAGCGCTTCCTTGAACGGCCGCATGGCGGCGTGTCCGGCCCCGTCCGCACGCGCGGGCGCGAGGATCATGATCGGCAGCAGCCCGGCGGTGCGCGAGAGCGACGCTGCGAAAATGAGAATGGCGGCCGCCTCGAAGACTCCGCGCTGCGCGATCGTCGTCAGCGCGCCGAGGCGCAGCGCCAGCGAGAGCATCAGCGCGAGGGCGCCGTAGGAGCCCAGCCGGCTGTCGCGCATGATCTCGAGCTTCTCCTCCCGCGTCACGCCGCCGCCGCAACCATCGGCGAGATCGGCGAGGCCGTCCTCATGCAATGCGCCGGTGACGACGACCAGCGCCGCCAGCGCCAGCGTGGCGGCGAGGAACGGCGGCAGGCCGAGCGCATGGGCGGCGAGCAGCGTCCAGGCCGGCGCGAGGGCGATCAGCGCGCCGGCGAGCGGCAGCGCCCGCACCGCGGTGCGAAAGTCCGGCATCTCATGCCCCGCGGCGCAGGAACCGGCAGGCGGGAGTAGAAGCGCAGGCAGGCGAGGAAATCGTCGATGAAGGGGCGGAACATGCGCCCCCTCATGAAGCCAAAGAGGCGATTTGTCGAGAAGGGGCGATTTCGGCCGTCGCCACGGCGCGGCCTCCGATTTCCGCCCATGCCACGCGTCGCCGCGCGGCCGGCGCGGCGCAGACAGACGCCCCATTATTTCGGCGAGAAGAAGGGACCGGCGCGCTCCGCCGGTCCCGCGAACGTCAGTTCAGCGTCTTGCCGCCGGCGGCCTTGCAGGCCTCCTCGGACTCGACGAAGGCCCAGCCCTTGCCTTTGCAAGCGTTCATGCCCTTGCAGGCGTTCTTGGGGCTGTGGCAGTCGCTCTTGCCTTTGCAGCTGTTGGCGCCGATGCATTGCACCTTGCCGGGAGTCGCCGCGATGGCGGTCGTCACGGCGCCGGCGAGCGCGAGAGAGACGGCCGCTATGGCCAGGGCCGTTCCGTTGCGAATATTGTCTTTCATGTTTCCTCCCCGAGGGGTGTCGGCCTCTTTGGGCTTCGACCGCGCCTATCTGTCGTGAATCCGCCGCAGGGGCAAGGGCGCAGACGGCTCGCCCGCGTGACTTTCGCGCCGCAAAATGGCAGAACTCGCCCCGCCTGCGGCGACGGGCCGCATTCGGAGCCTCTCATCCATGTCGATCCTCGAATCGGTCCGCAAATCGCTCGTCCCGATCCATCCTGAAGGCTATATCTTCATCGCCGCCTTCGCCATCGCCGCCCTGCTGCTGCATTGGATTTCCTCGACGCTCGGCTGGGTCGGCTTCATCGCCACCGCCTGGTGCGTCTATTTCTTCCGCGATCCGCAGCGCCTCACGCCTTTGCGCGAGGGACTCGTGGTGTCGCCGGCGGATGGCGTCGTCTGCTCCATCGGCTTCTTCCTGCCGCCGGCCGAGCTCGGCCTCGGCGCGGAGCCGATGCAGCGCGTCTCCATCTTCATGAGCGTTTTCGACGTGCATGTGAACCGCGCCCCCATCACCGGCCGCATCAGCAAGGTCGCCTATAAGCCCGGCATCTTCCTCAACGCCGATCTCGACAAGGCGAGCGAGGACAATGAGCGCAACGGCATCGTCATCGACGCGCCCTCGGGCCGTTATGGCGTGGTGCAGATCGCCGGCCTCGTGGCCCGGCGCATCGTCTGCTTCGTGCAGGATGGCGAGCCGATCGGCGTCGGCGACCGTTTCGGCCTCATCCGTTTCGGCTCGCGCGTCGACGTCTATATGCCGACCGGGGCCAAGCCCCGCATCGCCGTGGGCTCGCGCGCCATCGCCGGCGAGACCATTCTGGCGGATGTGAACTCCACCGCCGCCCCTCTGAGCTTCAAGGCCGGCTGAGCCGTCGCCGCGACAAAGGCCTCCCCAATGACCGAACCTTCGTCCTTCGACGCCGGCCCCGAGGGCCGCGACGCGCAATTGTCGCCCTCGGAACGGCGCCGCCTGCGCTTCCGCAACATTCCGATCCGCGTGGTGCTGCCCAATCTGGTCACGCTGCTGGCGCTCGCCATGGGCCTCACCGCCATACGCTACGCCACGGAAGGCAAGTTCGACACGGCCGTCACCGCCGTCATCGCCGCCGCCGTGCTGGACGGTCTCGACGGGCGCATCGCGCGCGCGCTCAAAGGCACGTCGCGTTTCGGCGCAGAGCTCGACTCGCTCGCCGATTTCGTCGATTTCGGCGTCGCGCCGGCGCTTCTGCTCTATCTCTGGTCGCTGCACGAGATCAAAGGATTGGGCTGGTTCGCGGCGCTCGTCTTCGCCATCGCCTGCGCGCTGCGCCTCGCCCGCTTCAACGTCACCGTGGACGATCCCGGACGCCCGGCTTGGCATTCGGACTTCTTCGTCGGCATGCCGGCGCCGGCTGGCGCGGTCGCGGTTCTGCTGCCGCTCTATCTCAATCTCTCGGTCGTCGACCTGCCCGGCTCCAAGGCGCTGGTGCCGCTGTTCATCGTCTATGTGCTGGGAATCGCCTTTCTGATGGCGAGCCGCATTCCGCATTTCTCCGGCAAGCGCATCGGCCGCATTCCGCGTGAATATGTCATTCTCGTGCTGTTCTGCGTCGGCGTGACGGCGCTGCTGCTCGCCATCTATCCGATGGAGACCTTGGTGCTGGCGAGCCTCGCCTATCTCGTCGCCATCCCCTTCGGCGTGAAGCGCTATAAGGAGCTGGAGCGGCAGGAGGCGGAGAAGACGCGCGGCGCCTGAGCGGGCTATTTCGCGAAGGCCTTCGCGCCCGCCACTGCGGCGATAACGCCGACAGTGACGAAAACGAGCGGGAGCTCCACGGTCTCGCCGAGAAACAGAGCGGCGAGACCGAGGCCGAGCAAAGGCTGGAGCAGTTGCAACTGCCCTACGGCGGCGATGCCGCCCAGCGCCAGCCCGCGATACCAGAAGACGAAGCCGATCAACATGCTGAACAGCGCCACATAGGCGAGCGCGACCCAGGCGCGCGGCGGCGTGGCGAGCAGCCCCTCCGGCGCGCTGACGGCGGTCCAGACGAGCATCGCCGGCAGCGAGAGCGCCAGCGCCCAGCAAATCACCCGCCAGCCGCCGAGCCGGCGTGACAGCAGCCCTCCTTCGGCATAGCCGAAGCCCGCGACGAAGATCGCGCCGAGCATCAGAAGATCGCCCGAGGAAATCGCGCCGTCGCTCCGCATCCCGGCGAAGCCGGCGACGAGCGCGCCGCCGGCGAGCGCACAGAGCCAAAAGCCCGGCCGCGGCCGCTCGCCGCCGCGCAGCACGCCGAAAGCCGCCGTCGCCAAGGGCAGCAGCCCGACGAAGACCAGCGAATGCGCCGAGGTCATGCGCGTCAGCGCCAGCGCACTGAGCAGCGGAAAGCCGACCACCACGCCCAAAGCCACGCCGACGAGCGAGAGAAGCTCGCTACGGCTCGGCCTGCTCTCGCGGAAAAGCGTCAACAGGCAGAGCGCGATCAGCCCGGCGATGGAGGCGCGCGCGCCGGTCAGAAACAAGGGATCGAAGCCCCCGACGGCGACGCGCGTCGCCGGCAGCGATCCGCTGAAGATCAAGACCCCGATCGCGCCGTTCAGCCAGCCTTCCGTCGTCCTATCCATATCGAAACATCCTTTCCTCATCGGCGAAGGATCGGACGGAGCCTCTTGCTCGGCCAGAGACAGACGGATACAATTTTCATAAACTGTTTCGACAATATCCGTGAACTGTGCTGCCTTTGGAGGCAATACGCTTGACCGAAACATCCTCGGCGCCGAAACGGATCGAACCCAGACGGATCGAGCTGGTGATGACGACGATCCGCGAGCGGATCGCGGCGCGCCAGCTGACGCCCGGCGCGCGCCTCCCCTCGGTGCGGCAGGCGGCGCGGTCGATGGGCGTTTCCGTCTCCACAGTGGTCGAGGCCTATGAGCGGCTCGCCGCCGAGGGCGTCATAAGGTCCCGCCCCGGCTCCGGCTTCTATGTCTCAGCGCCACTCGCGCCGCTGGCGCTGGGCAAGATCGGCCCGCGCCTCGATCGCGAGGTCGATCCGCTCTGGATGTCGCGTCAATCGCTGGAGGCCGGCGAGGGAATGCTCCGCCCCGGCTGCGGCTGGCTGCCGGCCGAATGGATGCCCGAGGCGGCGCTGCGCCGGGCGCTGAAAGCCGTGGCGCGGGGGAGCGCCGCCTCCCTCGCCGATTATTCCGAACCGCTCGGCCTCGCTCCGCTGCGCGGCTTTATCGCCCGCCGCCTCGGCGAGCGGGACATAGCCGCCGCGCCCGATCAGATTCTGCTGACCGGCTCGGGGACACAGGCGATCGACCTCGTCTGCCGTTTTCTGATCGAGCCCGGCGACACGGTGCTGATCGACGATCCCTGCTATTTCAACTTCCGCGCTCTGCTGCAGGCGCATCGCGCCGACATCGTCGGCGTGCCGATGACGCCGAACGGCCCCGATCTCGAGATTTTCGCGCAAAGCCTCGCGCAAAAGCGGCCGCGCCTCTATCTCACCAATGCCGCCGTCCACAATCCGACCGGCGCCGCCATCTCCTCGACGACGGCGCATCGGCTGATGGCGCTCGCCGAGCCCGCCGGCCTCATCATCGTCGAGGACGATATTTTCGCCGATTTCGAAACCGCGCCGACGCCTCGCCTCGCCGCTTTCGACGGACTTCGCAACGTCATTCAGATCGGCAGCTTCTCCAAGACTCTCTCCGCCGCGGCGCGTTGCGGCTATATCGCCGCCCGCCCCGATTGGATCGAGCAGATCGCCGATATCGGCCTCGCCACGCAATTCGGCAGCCCGCGCCTCTCGGCCGAGATCGCGCTGACGCTGCTGAAGGACGGCGGCTATCGCCGCCATCTCGAGGCGCTGCGCGCGCGGCTCACCGGGGCCATGACGGCGACGATCCGCCGTCTCGAAGCGCTCGGGATCACGCCCTTCGTCGAGCCCAAGGCCGGCATGTTCGTCTGGGCGCGCCTGCCGGGCGAGGCCGACGCCTCGCAGATCGCGCGGCTATGCCTCGCGGAGGGAATCGTGCTCGCGCCCGGCAACGCCTTCAGCCTCGGCCAGACGGCCCGCGACTATCTGCGCTTCAACGTCTCGCAATCGGACGATCCGCGCATCTACGACTCCCTGGCGCGCGCGCTGCGGGCGAGCGCGCCACCGATGCGGGCCGCTGGCTAGAGCAGGGCGTGCGACCATCTGGCGCTTGCCGTCCCGCCGCCGCCTGGACATAGTGGCGCGCGGCCGAAAAAGCCGCCTTCCGACGCGCGAGCGTCGGGAAAAATAAACAAAGATCGGGAGGGGAGCGAAACAGCGCTTCGAAGAGAGGCGGTTTCGCTCTAGAACGTCGGCTCGAGAGGAGAGACTGCGCCTTTAAAAAACGGCGCCGTCGCGGTTCGCGTCATGTTCATCAAAATACTCGGATCGGGCGCCGGCGGCGGCTTCCCGCAATGGAACTGCAATTGCGCCAATTGCCGAGCCGTGCGCGAGGGCAAGCCCGGCTTCTCGGCGCGCACGCAATCCTCGCTCGCGGTCAGCGCCAATGGCGTCGATTTCGTGCTGCTCAACGCCTCCCCTGATTTGCGCCAGCAGATCGCGCATGCGCCGCAACTCTCGCCCGGCCCGCATGACGGCCTGCGCGCGAGCCCGATCAAATCCGTCGTGCTGACCAATGGCGACGTGGACCACGTCGCCGGCCTGCTCAATCTGCGCGAGGCGCAGGCATTCTCCATCTATTCCTCAGGGCGCATTTTGAATGTGCTCGCCGGCAATCGCATCTTCGACATTCTGGTCCCCGAATTGGTGACGCGCGTCGAATTTCCCTTCGACGAGGCGATCCCCTTGCATGGCGCCGGCGTCGATCTCGGCCTCGCGGTGAAGGCGTTTCCCGTGCATGGCAAGATCGCGCTCTGGCTCGAGGACAAGAGCGTCGCGGGTTTCGGCACGCAAGTAGGCGACACGCTCGGCGTCGAGATCATCGAGACGGCGACGGGCAAGAGCTGCTTCTATATTCCCGGCTGTGCGAACATCGACGAGCCGCTGAAGGAACGTCTGCGCGGCGCCAGCCTCGTCTTCTTCGATGGAACTTTGTTCCACGAGAATGAAATGATCGAGCAAGGATTGCTCGGCAAGACCGGCTCGCGCATGGGCCATGTCAATATGAGCGGCGATGACGGCTCGATGAAAGCCTTCGAGGATCTGTCCGTCGCGCGCAAGATCTATGTGCACATCAACAACTCCAATCCGACTCTCGACGCATCGTCGAAGGAACGCGCGATCGTGAATGCGGCCGGATGGGAGATCGGCGCGGACGGCATGGAGGTGACGCTATGAACGACTTCTCGACGGCCGAGTGGCATGACGCGCCGCCCTTGTCGAAGGAGGCCTTCGAGGCCGCGATCCGCGCCGTGGGCGAGGAGCGCTATCACGACAAGCATCCGTTCCACAAAATGCTGCATGGCGGAAAGCTGAACAAAGGCCAGGTGCAGGCCTGGGCGCTCAACCGCTATTGCTATCAGGAGGCGGTGCCGCGCAAGGACGCCGCCTTCATGAGCCGCGTCCACGACCGCGAATTGCGGCGCGAATGGATTCACCGCATCCACGATCACGACGGATTGGGCGAGGAAGGCGGCGGCATAGAGCGCTGGCTCGTGCTCACCGATGGACTCGGCCTCTCGCGCGACTACGTCACCTCGCGCAAGGGCGCGTTGCCGGCGACCAAATTCGCCGTCGAGGCCTATGTGCGCTTCGTCGTCGAGCAGCCGCTCGTCATAGCGGTCGCGTCATCGCTGACGGAGCTGTTCGCGCCGGCGATCCATCGCGAGCGCATCGCCGGAATGCTCGAGAATTACGATTTCGTCGACGATTCCGTGATGGCCTATTTCAAGCGCCGCCTCGCCCAGGCGCCGCGCGACAGCGATTTCGCTCTGTCGTATATTCTCCAGCACGCCTATACGCGGGCGGAGCAGGAAGCCTGCGTCGGCGCCGTGCGCTTCAAATGCGACGTGCTCTGGGCGCAGCTCGACGCGCTGCATCAGGCCTATGTGACCGGCCTCATCCCGCCCGGCGCGTTTACGCCGGGAGAGAAGTGAAGGACGAGAGAATGAGCGAAGCGCGTTTCATTGTGGCGCCGGAGTCGAAGCCGGCCTTCACGCGCTATTCGCGCCTGCACGAGGATGTCGTGCGGCAGCGCAAGGTAATCCTCGCGCCCGAACGCGCCTATGAGCTCGACCCGATCGGCCTCGCCGTGCTCGGCCATGTGGATGGCGTCGCCAGCGTCGCCGAGATTTCGCAGCGTCTCGCGCAGACCTATTCGGCGCCCGTCGATGTGATCCAGACGGATGTGGTCAAGCTGCTGCAAGGCCTCGCCGACAAGCGCCTGCTGCGCGACGGGCCGGACGCATTTTCGCCCCCTCCCCTCTCGCAGACAGCGAAATCCTATGCGCCTTTCGAGCGCGGCCCGGCGGGCCTGCTCGCCGAGCTGACGCATCGCTGTCCGCTGCAATGCCCCTATTGCTCCAATCCGCTCGATCTCGAGCGCGCCAATACGGAGCTCACCTCCGGCGAATGGGGCGACGTGTTCCGACAGGCCGCCTCCATCGGCGCGCTGCAACTGCATCTCTCCGGCGGCGAGCCGACCATTCGCCGTGATCTCGAGGAGATTCTCGCCCACGCCGTCGACGCCGGCCTCTATACCAATCTCGTGACATCCGCCGTGCTGCTGACGCGCGAGCGTTTGGCGCATCTCGCCGAGATCGGCCTCGATCATGTGCAGGTCTCGGTGCAGGATGTGGTCCCGGAAAGCTCCGACCATATTTCCGGCTATGAGGGCGGCGTCGCCAAGAAGCGCGACGTCGCGCGCTGGGCGCGGGAATTGGGCCTCGGCCTCACCATCAATGCGCCGATCCATCGCCAGAACATCGACCATCTGCCGCAGATCATCGATTTCGCGGTCGAGGTCGGCGCGCAGCGGCTCGAGGTGGCGCATATTCAATATTACGCCTGGGCGGAAGTGAACCGCGCCGCGCTGATCCCGACGCGCGAGAAATTCCTCGCCACGGTCGGGATCGTGGAAGAGGCGAAGAAGCGCCTGCAGGGCGTGCTCAATTTCGATTTCGTGATCCACGACCATTACGCCTCGCGCCCCAAGGCCTGCACGGGCGGCTGGGGTCGCAGCATCATGGTGGTGACGCCCTCCGGCAAGGCCCTGCCCTGCCACGCCGCGCAGACCCTGCCGGGCCTTTCCTTCGACAATGTGCGCCAGCGCCCGCTCGGCGACATTTGGCGCAATGGCGCGGCCTTCGAGGCCTTCCGCGGCGAGGAGTGGATGCAGGAGCCCTGCCGCAGCTGCGACAAGCGCGAGATCGACTATGGCGGCTGCCGCTGCCAGGCGCTGGCCGTCACCGGCGACGCGGCGGCGACCGATCCGGCCTGCCATCGCTCGGCCCATCACGAGGAATTCGCCGCGCTCGGGCAGAACGAGTCGCTGCTGCCGGCGCCGGCTTTCGTCTATCGCCGCCTCGGCGGGGCGGACCGCAAGGAGAAGGCGCTGGACGAGCAGCCGGCCTGAGCCGCCGGTCACTCCCTGCTAATCATGTCCCACGCTCGCGCTGGAGGGACGAGGACGGCGCTCCATTTGACCCTTTCGGCCGGTTTTGCGGCCAAGGGGGTCCAAAATGTCACGAGCAGATTTGGGCGCGCGTCAGATCGGCGCGCTTTTCGTCGCGTTCTCGGCGCTGGTCTTCTTCACGATAGTGGCGCTGATGGAGCGCGCCTGCGCCGCGCCGCCGCCGGCCTATCGCATTCCGCTCTTCGCCCAATGCGGGCTCGAGGGGCTGACGCCCGAGCCGGGGACGGAGAAGCTGGCCGCGCGCGTGACGCGCGAGGGACGCTCCGCCGCCTTCCAGAGCTGGGCGGCCTCGACGCGGCCGGTGACGCCGGCGCTGCTGGCCTTCGGCCCGCGGCAGGACGCCTTTCCGGCGGCGCTCTCGGCCGGGGCCGATCGCAAGGCGCGCTATTGTCCCTCGGGCGCGCGGCTGTGAGAGCTTCGGCTCAGGCCGCCTTGCGCTCCAGCGCATGCAGGCAGGAGACGATGGCGCCGATGGAGGCGAAATTGCGACGGCGCAGCATATGCTCCGGGAACTGGACGCCGAAAGCGTCCTCGAGCGCGAGCATGATCCTGACTGCCGCAAACGAGGTGAGGCCGAGCTCATAGAGGTCGGCGTTGGCCGCAATGTCGCGGGCCGGCACGGGCAGGCGTCCATTCTCGTCGATCGCTTGCCGAACGAGGTCGATCACTTTTACTCTCCGCTTCTCGCTGCGCGCGGGGGCCGCCCCCCGCCGTCGCAGATCACGATCATTCGGCGACAATTCGACGCGATGATCGTAAACCCAACGCTAAGATCGCGCCGTTTGGATGAATGTGGCGTGAACCGGGCGGCCCCTCCAATTGTGTAGGTTAGGAAATCCTTTCTTTTTCGGGAATTACTTATGGCCTATAGCGTGATCCGCCATTGCCCGGCGCGGTTCGGCCCTCTATGTTCCCCTGCATCGATTTTCGGCCGGCGACTTGGGCGCGCTTCGGAGACGGAGCCGCTGACGACCTCTCCCTACATCGATCGACCCGGCCCCGCGCAGGCGGGCCTTCTCCTCTATGTCTGGAGAGACAAATGGCGACTGGAACGGTTAAGTGGTTCAACGCCCAGAAGGGCTATGGCTTCATTCAGCCGGATGGCGACGACAAGGACGTGTTCGTCCACATCAGCGCGGTGGAGCGCGCCGGCCTGCGCGATCTGCGCGAAGGCCAGAAGGTGAGCTTCGAGATCGCTCAGGACCGCCGCACCGGCAAGTCCTCCGCGGACCAGCTCAAGGCGCTCTGAGCCATTGATCTGAACCTTTGAACGAGAGGGTCGTCGCTCCGCGGCGACCCTTTTGCATTTTGCATGGTTCTTCTCTCGAGGCGTTCTTGTCTCGAGGCCGGCGCCTTTGCTACAGTCGCGCCTATGCGCCTCGCGCCTTCGTCCCGCATTCTCGCCGCCATGCTCGCGGCCGCGTTGCTCGCCGCTCCCGGGGCGCTCGCCGCCGGGGCGGAGCGTCCGCTCACCGAGCAGCAATATCTCGACATTCCCGGCATAGGCCGCGTGCCGATCCCACTGCCGCCGGGCGCGCGCGTGTTCTCGCCGCAGCGTCGGCCCACAGCCCCGGTCGAGCCAGAGCTCGCGCCCGAGCGGGCGCCGCAGACGGCGCGCGACTCGCTCGACGATCTCATCCGCCGCCTCTCCCTCGCCGAGAGCGAGGAGGAGGAGAGCGCCCTCGCCCAGGCGATCGGCCGGCTATGGGCGCGCTCCGCCTCCCCCACCGTCGATCTCTTGATGCGCCGCGCGCTGGTCGCGGTCGGCATTGGCGCGGATTCGCTGGCGCTCGATCTCTTCGACCGCATCGTCATTCTCGAGCCGGAATGGGCGGAGGCGCTGGTCGGCCGCGCCAATATCCGCATCGCGCTCGGCGATCTCGACGGGGCGGAGCGCGATCTCGAATCCGCCCTGCGGCTGGAGCCGCGCCGTTTCGATGCGCTCGGCGCATTGGGCGCGCTGCGTGAGCGGGCCGGCGCCGCGGCGCGCGCGCTCGAGGCCTATCGCCGCGCCCGCGCGCTCGATCCGCGCCGCGAGGAATGGCGCAAGGCGGAGGAGCGGCTGCGATTGGAAGTCGAGGGCCGCGACATCTGAGCGGCGCGCGCGTTCCCCCCGCCGAGCCGTGACGCGAGCGAGCCGAGGAGCGATGATATGGCGCAAAACGAGATTTCGCAGGAAGCTTTGAGCGCGGAGGCGCTCGCGCAGCTCTTCACCGAGGCGCGCACCCACAACGGCTGGGCGGATCGCGAGGTTCCCGACGCCCTGCTCCAGCAGGCGCTACGGCTCGCGCTCTTTGGGCCGACCAGCGCCAATTGCCTGCCGGCGCGCTTCCTCTTTATACGTTCGGCGGAGGCCAAGGCGCGGCTGGCGCCGGCGCTGTCCCCCGGCAATCTCGACAAGACGCTCGCCGCGCCGGCGACGGCGATCGTCGCCCATGACACGCAATTCTACGAGCATCTGCCGCGCCTCTATCCCGCGACCGACGCGCGCGCCTGGTTCGTCGGCAACGCCCCGCTCATCGAGACGACCGCTTTTCGCAACGGCACGCTGCAGGGCGCCTATTTCCTGCTGGCGCTGCGCGCCGTCGGGCTCGACGCCGGGCCGATGAGCGGCTTCGACAATGCGAAGGTGGATGCCGAATTCTTCCCTGGCGGGACGGTGAAATCCAATTTCCTCATCAACATCGGCTATGGCGATCCGGCGAAACTCTATCCGCGGGGTCCGCGTTTCGCCTTCGAGGAGGTCGCCTCGATCCTGTGAGGCGCGATCCTCGACAAATGAGGAAACGCCCATGGTTTCGCTGGTTTCGCCGGGCCGAGCGCAAGCGCTGCTCGGTCTCGCGCGCATTTTCGTCGCTCTGCTGTTCCTTCAGCATGGAACAGCCAAGCTCCTCGGCTTTCCGCATGTGGCCATGTTCGATGGGCTGAAGCTCGTCTCTCTGCTCGGCCTCGCCGGCGCGATCGAAATTCTCGGCGGCCTGCTGCTTCTGCTCGGCCTCTTCACCCGGCCGACGGCGATCGTGCTCGCGGCGGAAATGGTCGTCGCTTATGTCGTCGGCCACGCCGCCCGCGGCGCTCTGCCGATCCACAATGGCGGCGAGCTGGCGCTCGTCTATGGCGTCGTCTTTGCGCTTTTCGCACTCGCCGGCCCCGGCCGCTTCGCCCTGGATCGATCCGTTCATGAGGGGGCTTGACAGCTAGGCGACAGATTCTCGCAACCTGTGTCATTTCAGTCACAGAAAAGTAATTCTGTGACAAATATATTGCAAAATACATAAACGTTTATTTGAGACTTTAGTATAGATTACATCGAAATATTGATGCGGCATACTTGGCGCCCCGGCGCGGAACTAGGCAAAATCCGGCGCTGGCGCTCTCGCCACTATTTGATCACAACTCACCCTTACCGCGGGTCTACTCGACAGTCTCGACCGAGCTCGGTCGGCTGTCGGGAGAGAAACGGCAAGGGGGATAGCGCATTGAAACAATGGATCATCGGAGCGGCGATTTTTGCAGGTTCGACAGCGACGGCGGCGGGCCAATCCTGGGTGGGGAAGGCCTCCTACTACGGCTATCATGGCCGGACGGCGAGCGGGGGCCATGTGGGGGCGCTGACGGCGGCCCATCGCAGCCTTCCCTTCGGCTCGCGAGCGCGCGTGACCAATCTCGGCAATGGCCGTTCTGTGGTCGTCACGATCAATGATCGCGGTCCCTTCGTGCATGGGCGGGTGATCGACGTCTCCACCCATGCGGCGGAGAGCCTCGGTTTCCGTTCGGCGGGCGTCGCCCGTGTGAAGGTGGAGCGGGTCGCGGGCGAGTAGCTTCGGCCCCACGCAGAGACGCCGTCGTTCCCGGCGGGAAATCCCGAGCTATAGACGCGCTATCGCTCGGGATTTCCGATCGCTCGCCGCGCGATCGTCTGGAGCGACGCCGTCCCTCTCGCCGACCGTGAGCTATGGTAAACGGCGATTTCTCAATTGGCCGCAAACACAGGAGTTTGGCTTAGGCAAATGTTAAATCGCCTCGCCTATAGAAGGAGGGTCGAGTGATCGTGAGAGTATGCGAGTAACAAAATGACCGAGACGCATCGTCCGCGTGTCAAATATGTCATCGGTCCCGATGGCAGCCCATTGACCGTCGCGGATCTGCCGCCGCCCACGACCAAGCGTTGGGTGATACGCCGCAAGGCCGAAGTGGTCGCGGCGGTGCGCGGCGGGCTCCTCTCCCTCGAGGAGGCTTGCACCCGCTACACGCTGACGGTGGACGAGTTTCTGAGCTGGCAGATGTCGATCGACCAGCATGGTCTCGCCGGATTGCGGACGACCCGCCTTCAGCAATATCGCATGTGATTTCGGCGCCCGATCGCGGCGCCTCTTTAAAAACGCAGAGCCGGCGCGCCTTCGAGGCCGCCGGCTCTTCGTCGTTTCAGGGCCTTTTTCGCCCGCTCGAGTCTTTCCGGGTTTCATTGAAACACGGAAAGACTCTCGGCCTTTGTTTTGACCGCGTTTCCAACGCCGAACCGGTGTCCACTTCGGCTGAAAACGCTCTCGGCCGTCAGCTCTCGCTATCGGCGCGGCCGCGCAATGTCTCGGCGAGACGTCCGCGCTCGAACACCAGCACGACGACGAGCGCGAACAGCAGCGGGACGATGAGATAGAGCAGGCGGAACACCAGGAGCGCCGTCAGCACCTTGAGCCGCGGCACATCCGGCATGGCCTTGATGAAGATGAGCTCGAACACGCCGAGCCCGCCGGGCGCGTGGGAAACCAGCGCCGCCGAGAAGGACAAGAGGAAAGTGCCGAGCACGACGATATAGGGCGTGCCGCTGCCCTCCGGCAGAGCGAAATAAATAATGCCGGCGGCGCCGATCAGTTCCAGAGGCGCGGCGAACATCTGCCGGATCATCACCTCGGGCCGCGGATACATCACATGGATCTTGCCCAGATCGATCGGCTTGAAGTGCATCAGCGAGCCGATGACATAGAGCGCCACGGCGCCGAGGCAGGAGAGGCCGATGATCAGCGCCGTATGCTCGTTTGTGAGCATCTCCGGCAGCATGCCGGAAAGGCGGCCGAGCAGGCTGGGCTGATAGGTGAGCAATATGCCGGTGAGCAGCACTGTGCCCAGGCCGAAAGTGTAGGAGCACAGCACCACCAGCACCGCCACCTGACCGGCCGTCAGGCCCTTGGTGGAATAGGCCCGGTAGCGCACCACGGCGCCGGAGAACACCGAGGCGCCGATGTTGTGCGAGAGCGCGTAGGTGGTGAATGAGCACAGCGAGATGAACACCATGGAGATGTGCTTCACGCCGAGGTGCAGCAGCGCGATCCGATCGTACCAGGCGAGCGCCGCATAGGCGAGCAGAGAGCAGAAGCCGGCCGCGATCCAATGGGAGACGGAAATGGCCCGAAGATCGGCCCAGACCTCCTCGCCGACCGACTCCCCGCGAAATTCGCCATAGAGAAGATAGAAAGAGGCGATGACCGCCGCCAGCCCGACGAGGGGCCAGACATATTCCAAAATTTTTTTCATGGGGCGCTGCGGGTTCGGCGCTCCCGGTGCGGAGCGCGCGCTCTCACTGGCATGGCCACGCCGCGACCGCAAGCCTGAATGCCGGCTGTGGCGGTCGGCTGTAGCTTGTCCGCCGCGCAGGGGCTGCTAATCTCGCGCGGTTATTTCAGTGAGCGAGTGGCGGGGACGATTATGGCCGGTTTTTCGATCCTCGGCCTTCCGGGCCGGAGTTTTTGGCCCTCTATGCGGGCGTGGCGGGGGTAACGCTCGGCCTTTCCTTTCTCTTCATCCGCGCGGCAGATCCGACGCGCGACATGGCCCGGCTGAAAGTGCCGAGCGAGCCCGACGCCATCGCGCTCGCCTATCTCTCGGGCGGCGTCAATAATGTCATCCGCACGCTTTTGTTCGATCTGCGCCAGCAAGGCTATGTGGGCATAACCGACGGGCGGCTGGAGCGGGCCGCCGGCCCCCAGTCCGGCCGCGTGCTGGACGCCCGCTCGGCGCGCGTGCTGATGGCGCTTTCGGCGCGGCCGACGCCGGCCGAGCTCTTCGCCGATGCAGCGCTGGCGGCCGATATAGAACGGCTCTGCGCGCCAGAGCGGCGGCGCCTCGTCGAGAATGACCTGCTCGCGCCGCTCGGCGTCGGCCAGACCGCCGGCACGGCCTTTATCCTCGGCTCGATCGTCCTCCTCGGCCTTGCGGCCAGCAAGCTGGCGGCGGCGCTCCTCGCCGGCCATCGCAATGTGATCTTTCTCATCTGCCTGGCGGCGGCCGCCGAAATCTTCCTCTGGATACTGACATCCGCCGCCCGCAAGCGCATCGCCAGCGCGCGCGGGACAGCCTATCTCGCGGCGATCAAGCGCGCCTATGGGCGCCGCCTCTCCGAAAAGCTCGGCCAGGCGAAATCGCGCCCCGCCGGAGCAGCGGCTTTCGACGCCGGCTCGCTCTTCCTCGTCTCGATCTTCGGCTATGAGGCGCTGAAGGGCGCCTTAGAGCCGGAATTCGTCAGCCTGTTCAAGAAATCGGCGAGCGATTCCTCCGGCTCCTGCGGCTCGTCCTGCAGCGGAGACGGCGGGGGCGGTTGCGGCGGTTGCGGCGGCGGCGACTGAGCCGCATGGGGGAGCCCGCAGGGCTGCGCGCCGGCCTCGGCTATCGGCCGCAATTCTGCGCCGATCTCTTCGCCAATCGCGAAAAGATCGAGATCGTCGAGATCATCGCCGACCATTATCTCGACGCCTCGCGGGAAAAGCGCGCCGAGCTCGATCTCCTCGCCGATCATTTCCCCATCGTGCCGCATGGGCTCGATCTCTCGCTCGGCTCCGCGGAGGGCGTCGATCCCTCCTATTTGCGAAAGCTGGCGGCCCTCGTCGCCCGGCTCGATCCGCCCTGGTGGAGCGAGCATCTCGCCTTCACCAAGGCGGGCGGAATCTCCATCGGCCATCTCGCCGCCCTGCCCTACACGCAGGAGGCGGCGGAGGCGGTGGCGCGCAATGTCGAGACCGTGCGCCGGGCGATACCCACTCCGCTGATCCTCGAAAATCCGACCGTCATCGCGCTCGTCCCCGGCGGCGAGATGGACGAGGCGGGTTTCCTCACCCGCGTGCTGGAGCTGACCGGCTGCGGCTGGCTCTGCGACGTCACCAATCTCTACACCAACGCCGTCAATCAGGGCGTCGATCTCGAGGCCGAGCTCGACCGCTGGCCCTTCGAGCGCGTGGTCCAATTCCACATCGCCGGCGGGCGGCGGCTGCGCGGCCTGCTGATGGACAGCCATGACGCCCCGGCGCCGCCGGAAATCTGGAGCCTGCTCGAGAAAATCCTACCCCGCGCGCCGAATGCGCGGGCGGTGGTGCTGGAGCGGGACGAAAATCTGCCGCCCTTCCGCGATCTCCTCGAGGAGGTCGCGCATGCGCGCGCGATCGGCCGCCTATGCCGCTGAAGGAGACGCAGGCGCTGCTGGCTCTTCTCTATACGGACGAGACGTTCCGCGAGGCCTTCTTCCGCGCGCCGCTCGAGCGCGCGCGGCAATTCGGGCTCGGCGAGGCGGAGGCCGAGAGCTTCGCCCGCATCGATCCCGCCGCCGTCGCGCGCTTCGCCGATTGCCTGAAGGGAAAACGGACGCTCGACGCGCGCAAGACGCTGCCGCTGACCTATAGAGCGCTGGGCGCGCGTTTCGATCGCGCGCTTTTCGCCGCTGTCTCCGGCCCGCCGCGGCCAGGGCGCCATCGCGCCGATGCGGAGGCGCTCGCAGGGCGCCTCGCGCGCGCCGAGCCCGCCTGGATCGGCGATCTCGCGCGTTTCGAGCTGGCCTTCGTCGAGGCGGGCGCGCGCCACAATTGTTTTGCGCTGAGATTCTTCCGCTATCCGGTCGCCGAGATCGCGGCGCAGCTCGCATGCGGCGCTGCGCCGGGCGCGGCGAGGCGTCCCAGCGTCGGCGTCTGGCTGCGGCTTTTCGGCTCCCGCCTGTTCTATTTTCTGGCCTGAGCCAGAAAGACCTCAGACGCGCCGTTCGGCGACGAGATCGATGACGCGATCGCCGCCACGGTCGCGGGCTTCCTGGCCCTGCGCCTTGCCCAGCTCCTCGGCCGCGTCCTTCATATGCGTCTCCGCCTCGACCAGCTGGTCCTTGAGATCGGCGACAGAACGCAGGAGATTGTCGCGACGGGTGCGCGCGGCCTGAGCATAGGTCGGATAGGCGAAGTGATTGGGGTCGGTGATATTGGCCCGCTGCTCCTCATGAGCGATCTCGCGATCGAGATCGCCCGTCATGCGGGTGAATTCGGCGATCATCGTCTGCAGCTGCGCCACGCGGCGCCGGCACTCTTCGGCGTGAAAACGTTTCAGCCGAACCAAGGCATCTCGCGACTTCATGACACTACTCTCCGGCACAAGTTACTTACGACGCATGCGAACACAATCGCTTTTCCGCGAGACGAGCGGAAATATGGCGCAAGGAGGTTGCTCGAGTGTTACTGCCCGACGTTTCTGCCGGCCAAACAAAAAAGCGCCGTAATTTCAATCATCCCACTCGGCCAGTCGGAGCCGCGCCCTATATAGATCGCCGCGGACGAAGCCCGTCCTGAGGTTTCTGGCACGGAGAGGAGGCGGAGATGAGACGCGCCCATGCAGTCATTGCGGCGGCCGGGATCGCCGCGCTCCTTTCGGCGGCGCCGTCGGGCGCCGATCATGTGGGGACGCATAAGGTCCTCCTGCCTGGCGACATTCCCTTTACGGCCGGACCGCCGTCGCTGCCCGCCGGGGCGGAGGCCGCTATCCTCTATGGCGACCCCGCCAAGGAGGGCATGTTCGTGATGCGGCTGAAGGCGCCCAAGGGCTACCGCATTCCCCCGCATACGCATCCCAAGGCGGAGGTCGTCTCTATCGTTTCCGGGCGCATGCGGCTCGGCCTCGGACAGGCGGCGGATCGGGCCAGCGTCGAGGAGCTGCCGGCGGGCGCCTTCTCCATCATGCCGCCGGGCGTGGCGCATTACGCCTTCTTCGATGCGGAGACCGTGCTCCAAATCGACGCCATGGGGCCTTGGAGCATAGATTACGTCAATGCCAAGGACGATCCGCGCAATCAGATCGCGCCGGCGCAAAGGTGAGCGGCGCGGCCGTCAGCTCGCCAGCTCCTTCAGCCCACGGCGGATGAGCGCGCCGGTGTCGGCCCCCTCGCCGATCGCCTCGAGGCTCTTGGCGACGGCCGCCGCCGCCTGCGGGCGCCCATAGCCGAGATTGACCAGCGCCGAAATGGCGTCCTGCGCCGCCTGGGGCGCCGCCGCCGGCTCCTCGCCCGAGAGCCGCGCCATCACCGGATCGATTCCGGCGAAGGCCGGGGCCTTGTCCTTCAGCTCGGCGACGATGCGCGCCGCCAGCTTGGGGCCGACGCCGGAGGCGCGCGCCACCATCGCCTTGTCCTGCCCCGCAATGGCCGAGGCCAGCTCGCCCGGCGAGAGAATGGACAAAATGGCGAGCGCCACTTTCGAGCCCACCCCCTGCACGCTCTGCAGCAGGCGGAACCAATCGCGCTCGGCCTCCGACGAGAAGCCGAACAGCCGTATGGCGTCCTCGCGCACCTGCGTCTCTATGGAGAGCGCCGCCGCCTCGCCCACAGGCGCGAGCTTTTGCAACGTGCGCGCCGAGCAATTCACCACATAGCCGACGCCATGCACGTCGAGAATGACGTAATCCTCGCCATAGGAATCGACGATTCCCTTGAGCTTGCCGATCATCTCGCCCCCGCGATGAAGGCCGATCCGATGCGTCCCCCGAGCGATGGGATGACGCTTCCCTCATCCTGAGGAGCGGCCGCAGGCCGCGTCTCGAAGGACGAGGGAAGCGTCACGCGGCGCCCAATGGAGCTCGCCCTCGTGCTTCGAGACGGTCGCTTCGCGACCTCCTCAGCATGAGGGCGAGGATGATTGTCCATGGCCGAGCCGCGCCCGGACCACGAGCCTTCAGGCTCGCACATCGCCCCGCGCGAGACGCTCATCGCGCCCCCGCAGCGAGCTTGCGCGCGGCGGCGCGGCCGGCGCGATGATGGGCGTGGCAGATGGCGACGGCCAGCGCATCGGCGGCGTCGGGACTCTCGGCCCGGCTCAGCGGCAGCAGCACGCGCACCATCATGCCGATCTGCGCCTTATCGGCGTGGCCATTGCCGACCACGGTCTTTTTGACGACATTGGCGGCATATTCCTCCACCTCGAGCCCGGCGAGCGCCGGCGCCGCCAGCGCGACGCCCCGCGCCTGTCCGAGCTTCAACGCCGATTGCGGATCGCGATTGACGAAAGTCTCCTCGATCGCCGCCTCATGCGGCGCATAATCCTCGATGATGCGCGCGAGGCCGCGCTGCAATTGCGCGAGCCGCTCGCCCATGGAGGCGTCGCCGTCCGAATGCAGCGAGCCGCAAGCGACAAAGGAGAGCCGCGAGCCGCGCGACGCCTCGACGAGCCCCCAGCCCGTGTTGCGAAGGCCCGGGTCTATGCCGAGAATGCGAATCGTCTCTTCCGTCATGGCGGGAGGTTAGGGGGAAAGGGCGGCGAGGGGTAGCGGCGTCTCTCGCGTCGGGCGCGCGCCCCCTGCCCCTCGAGGGGGGAGGTCGATCGCCGAAGGCGAGCGGGAGGGGGTGCTCCCAGAGTCTCGGGCGCTGACCCCACCCCGGACCGCTCCACGGTCCGACCCTCCCCCTAAAGGGGAGGGTGGGCGGCCAGGAATGCGAACACTGGCACCGCAAGCGACGGGAAAGCCGCGAGCCGTATTGCAGAAGCCAGAAGCCGGTCAAGAAAATCCTGCGTCCGCCCGCGGCTAGATTAATACGCCAAACGAGGCGCACATAGCATATCATGGATGCCAACAGCGAATTTCCTAATCAAGGCCTCCCGTGAACTCCAAACAAAAATGATGAGAACATATTGATCATCAACTTGAGACAGCTTGAATCGGCTAGCCTGCATTTGGGCATTTCTGATGTGCTTCTCTGCCAGTTCCTCGTTCGCGATCGCGGTGACCCACACACGCACCTCCGCGCGCGCTTGGACCAATTTCTGAAAATCGCCATCGACGTCACCGCTGCTAGAAACAGAAACGCCCCACTCGCATTCCAGAGCAAGCGGCAGATTTGTCATGAAATAATTTCCATCAACAATCTCATCCTCATACCATATTAGATCGTATAACCACTCGCCACCGATTCCCAATGTACTCATTCCGCCTGCCTGCGATTTAAAATTATTCGTCCTCCCAAGACGAATAAATAACTCCTTGATCGCATGCGTTCGCATTGGTTTCGACAGATCGCGAAGGAAGGTATCGACGTAGGGCCGAGAAAACGTCTCATTCGCGAATTTCTCGACTTCTTCTACGAGACGGCGCTTATCATTCATAACCAACCTCACATAGCCAAACGGTGTATAAAACCCTTGCTGAAGGAAATGTGCAACGCACATCGTCTACGGGGCGCTGCCATCTATTTTCGGAATCAAAATCCCCCTCCCCACGCCCTTCGCCTCCCCCACCCCACACAACATCATCCCCACCCGCAGCTCCGCCGCGAAAATATCCAGCATGTTCTCCACGCCCCCCTGCCCCGCCGCGGCCAGCGCATAGGCGTAGGCGCGGCCTAAAGCCACGCCCTTCGCGCCCAGCGCCAGCAGGCGCAGGACGTCGAGACCGGAGCGGGCGCCGGAATCGGCGAGGAGCAGAAGATCGTCGCCCACCGCATCGGCGATGCGCGGCAGCATGCGGGCGACGGAGGGCGCGCCGTCGAGCTGGCGGCCGCCGTGATTGGAGACGATGATCGCCTCCACGCCGCAGCGCACGGCGTCGCGCGCGTCGGCCTCGTCCAGCACGCCTTTCAGAATGATGCGGCCCGGCCAGCGCGCGCGCACCCAATCCAGCGTGGACCAGTCGAGCGTCGGATCGACATTGGCGGCGATGTCGCGCAGATAATTCTTCTGCTTCATCGCGCCGCCGAGATAGGCCGCGACATTGCCGAGAGCATGCGGCCGGCCCATGAGGCCGACATCATAGGCCCAGGCCGGCTTGGCCAGCGCCTGCGACAGGCGTCGCTGCGGCGCGAATGGCCCGGCCATGCCGGAATGCGCGTCGCGATAGCGCAGCCCCAGCGCCGGCAGATCGACGGTGAAGACGAGATGCTCTATCCCCGCCGCTCGCGCCCGCGCCAGCATATTCTCCATGAAGCCGCGATCTTTCAGCATATAGAGCTGCAGCCAGATCGGCCGCGCGCTCGCCGCGACCACCTCCTCCAGCGGGCAGACGGAAAGAGTGGAGAGAATGAAGGGAACGCCCTTTTTCGCCGCCGCCCGCGCGCCCTGAACCTCGCCCCGCCGCGCGAACATGCCGGACATGCCGATGGGCGCGATCAGCACCGGCAAATCCGCCGCGACGCCGAGCCACTGCGTGGAAAGATCGACGCCGGCGACGCCCTGCATCACGCGCTGGCGCAGAGTGACGCTCTGAAGGTCGGCCATATTGGCGGCGAGCGTGCGCTCGGCGCCGGCGCCGCCGTCTATATAGTCGAACAAAAAGCGCGGCAGGCGCCGCCTTGCGGCCTCGCGATAATCGGCGGCGGAGGAAATAATCATCGCGGGTCCTTCGAGGATTGCGCGGCGCTCATGCGAATTTGCCGATCGCCTTGGCGGAGGCGATTGCGCGGAAAGTGTGGAAATTGGGGCTCGCTCTGGTTTCGCGGCAATAGCGGTCGAAATCCTCGGCGCTGACGTCGATCATGACGACATCCCAGCCGCTCGCGCGCCAATTGGCGATTTCCTTCGCTTGCAGGCGAAGCCATTTGTCGTGCGTGTCGGCCGGATAATTATCGACGCTGTGACGCAAAAGCTCGTGATCGGCCGCAGTGACGCGCGGGAGATAGGTCGTCGGCACGCTCGGCTTCTCCTCCTCGAGAATCGCGCGCCGACTCTTACACCGTAAGAGATGGCGACGCCGCCTCCCGAAAATTATAGGTCGCTCCGCTCGCGGTTCATCCCCTGGTCATCTGCGCGGGGCATAGAGCGAGCGCCGCTATTTTGCGGCTCACGATCGAGGGGGGAACATGGCCATCGGTCCAGATCCTCGCGGCGCGCTGATCGCTCTCTGCAGATTCGGCCTCGGAGCCAAGCCCGGCGATCTCGCCGCAGCGGCCGCCGATCCGCGCGGTTTTCTCTTGGAAGAGCTGCGCCGGCCCAATGTCGGCCGGCTGGAAAATGCTTCGCTCGCCCCGTCCAATGTCGCCCTGCAGGCGCTGTTCGCCGATCAGCAGGAAAAGCGCATGGAGCGCGAGCGCGCCATGGCCACGGAGGCGACGCGCGTCTCCATGACCGGTCCCGGAGCGGCGATGGCCGCGCCCGGCCCCGCCGCGCCGCCGCAAGGCGCCGACGGCAAGCCCAAGCCGCAAGAGCCGCCTGTCGAGCAGAAATTGTTTCGCGCCGAGGCGATGGCGCGTTTCGAGAAACAGGCGAGCGCGCCGGCCGGCTTCGTCGAGCGTCTCGTCGCTTTCTGGTCCAATCATTTCGCCGTTTCGGTCGCCAAGGGACAAATCCTCCGCGTCGCCGCCGGCCCCTTCGAGCGCGAGGCGATCCGGCCGTATGCGCTCGGCCGCTTCGCCGATCTGCTGGCGGCGGTCGAGAGCCATCCGGCCATGCTCTACTATCTCGACAATCAGCGCTCCATCGGGCCGGGCTCGGCGGCGGGCGCTTCGCCGGCAAGGGCCTCAATGAAAATCTCGCGCGCGAGATCCTCGAGCTGCATACGCTCGGCGTCGGCGGCGGCTATTCGCAGGCCGATGTGACAGCGCTGGCGCGCATCATCACCGGTTGGAGCTTCGCGGAAGCCGAGAGCGAGATCGGCGAGCCGGGCGGCTTCGTGTTCAAGGCCAATTGGCACGAGCCGGGCGCGCCCGCTCTGCTCGGCAAGGACTATCCGCAAACGGGACGCGAGCAAGGCGCGGCGGCGCTCGCCGACATCGCCCGCCATCCGGCGACGGCGACGCATATAGCGACCAAGCTCGCGCGGCATTTCATCGCCGACGCGCCGCCGAAGCCGATCGTCGAGACGCTGGCGAAAACCTTCCGCGACACGGAGGGCGATCTCTCCGCCGTGGCGGAGGCGCTGATCGCGAGCGATCTCGCCTGGAGCGAGCCTCTCGCGAAAATCCGCACGCCGGACGAATATCTCATGGCGGTGGCGCGGGCGACGGGCGTCCTGCCCAATGATCCCGGCCAATATCTCAACATGCTGAACGCCATGGGCATGCCCTTGTGGCAGCCGCCCGGCCCCAATGGCTATCCCGACAGTCTCGACGCTTGGGCCTCGCCCGAGGCGATGAAGCTGCGCCTCGACGTCGCCTGGCAGATGGCGCAGAGGCTGAAGGACATCGGCCATCCGCTGAGCGTGCTCGACACCGCCGCCGGCCTCGCCGCCTCCCGCGAGACGCGGGAAGCGGCGTCGCGCGCGGAATCGCGCCCGCAGGCGCTCGCAATTCTCTTCATGTCCCCCGAATTTCAACGGAGGTGACGATGCGCATTCCCTCTTCCTCCACTCTCTCGCGCCGCCGCCTCCTCGCGCTCGGCGGCGTCTCTCTCGCATTGGCGCATTTTCCGAAAGCGGCGAGCGCCGCGGCGGCGCGCGATCCACGCCTCGTCGTCATCGTGCTGCGCGGCGCGCTGGACGGACTCTCGGCCGTCGCGCCGATCGGCGATCCCGATTACGCGGCGCTGCGCGGGTCGCTCGCTCTCTCGCCGATCGGCGACAAGCCCGCTCTGCCGCTCGACGGATTTTTCGCGCTCAATCCCGCAATGCCGGTCTTCGCGCGTCTGTATAAGGAAGGAAAAGCGAGCGTCGTTCATGCGGTGGCGACGAGCTATCGCGAGCGCTCGCATTTCGACGGGCAGGATGTGCTGGAGAGCGGCTTCGCCGGCCCGGGGCACACCGAATCCGGCTGGCTCAATCGCGCCGTCTTCGCGCTGCAATCCTCGGAGCCGGCGCGGCGTCGCGGGCTCGGCGTCGGCGCGGCGCCGCCGCTTGTGATGCGCGGGCCGGCGCCGGCGCTCGGCTGGGCGCCGCAAGTGCTGCCGCCGGCTGGCGAAGACCTCGCTCAGCGCGTGCTCGATCTCTACACGCATAGCGATCCGACGCTCGCCGCCGCGCTGCGGGCCGGATTGGACGCCGATAGAATCGCGACCTCGGGCGGGCTCACCGGCGATATGGCCAAGTCGCGCGGCGGCATGGACCAGCCCAATGGCATGCGTCAGGCCGCCATGGGCGCGGCGCGGCTGCTGGCGACGCCGGACGGACCGCGCGTCGCCGCCCTCGCCTTCGACGGCTGGGACACGCACGCCAATGAGAACGGCCTGCTGGCGACGCGCCTTACGGGCCTCGACGGCGCGCTGGAGGAATTCGAGAAAGGCCTCGGCGAGGCCTGGAAGGACACCGCCGTCGTCGCCATCACCGAATTCGGCCGCACGGCGCGCGTCAATGGCACTGGCGGAACCGATCATGGGACGGCGAGCGTCGCATTTCTGGCCGGCGGCGCGGTGAAAGGCGCGCGCGTCATCGCCGACTGGCCCGGATTGAAGACGAGCCGTCTCTTTCAGGAGCGAGATCTCGCCCCGACCCATGATTTGCGCGCCGTGCTGAAGGGCCTTTTGACCGAGCAATTCGGCCTCACGGCGCAAGCGCTGGCGGAGAAGGCTTTTCCCGACTCCGCCGGCGTCGCGCCCATGCAGGGCCTCATCGCCGGATGAGAGGAGCGCCGAAGCGCCCCTCTCAGCCCTGTCGTTTCTCGATCTGCCCGATCGCGTCCACGACGGCGTCGAAGGTCAGGAGCGTCGAGGCGTGACGCGATTTGAAATCGCGCACCGGCTCCAGAATGGCGATTTCCTCCCATTTTCCATCGGGGGGAGCGCCATTCTCCTTCAACATTTTGCGGACGGTCTCGCGCAGGGCGCGCAATTCTTGCGGCGTGGAGCCGACAATATGGCGCGCCATGATCGAGGAGGCCGCCTGGCCGAGAGCGCAGGCTTTGACCTCATGTGCGAAATCCGCCACTTTTCCATCCGATAGGGTGAGATCGATCGTGACGGTCGATCCGCACAGCTTGGAATGGGCGGTGGCGCTTGCATCTGGAGCTTTGAGACGACCGACGCGCGGTATCTGCGCGGCGAGCTCCAGTATGCGCTGGTTGTACACTTGATCGAGCATTGTGGCCGATAAGTTGCTAGCGGGGGGTTACGTGGAATCCTTCCACTGAGTATATAATTCCGCAGGCCGCGTTGAAAGCGGCCGTCTTCCCCGAAGTGGTCGGGCCAATCGTCTATCTGGAGGCGCCACATGGATGCCGTGGTTAAGTCCTTGCTCGACCGTAACGAGACGGCCGAGACTCCCGTCGAGCGCCCGACCCGCGAGGAAGCGGAGGCGGCAGTGCGCGTGCTGCTGCGCTGGGCGGGCGACAATCCCGAAAGGGAGGGTCTCAAGGAGACGCCCCGCCGCGTCGTGAAGGCCTATGAGGAGTTCTTCCGCGGCTATCAGGAGGACGCCGGCGAGGAGCTGGCCCGCGTCTTCGAGGAGGTCGAGGGCTATGACGACCTCGTGCTGGTCCGCGACATACCGTTTTTCTCGCATTGCGAGCATCACGTCGTTCCTTTTGTCGGAAAAGCGCATATCGCCTATTATCCGACCGGCGGCGTTGTCGGCCTCTCCAAGCTGGCGCGGCTCGTCGACGTCTACGCCCGCAGGTTGCAGACGCAGGAAGCGATGACGGCGCAGATCGCCACCGCGATCAACCAGCATCTGACGCCGCGCGGCGTCGCCGTGCTGGTGGAGGCGGAGCATATGTGCATGTCCATGCGCGGCGTGATGAAGCAGGGCTCCTCCACGGTGACGGTGCAGTTCTCGGGCGTGTTCCGCGACGATCCGGCCGAGCAGGTGCATTTCTACACGCTGCTCCGCGGCGCCCGCTGACCGCTTCCCAGGGGAAATCCAATGTCCGCTCTGCCGCCGGCCGAGGCTCATGCGCTCGAGGAAGGGCTCGCCCTCGCGCCGCGCTATGACGCCCAGGGGCTCATCGTCTGCGTCACCGTCGAGGCGGCGACGAATGAGGTGCTGATGGTCGCCTATATGAACGCTCTGGCGCTCGAGAAGACGCTGGAGACGGGCGTCGCGCATTATTGGTCGCGCTCCCGGCAGAGCCTGTGGCGCAAGGGCGACACCTCCGGCCAGGTGCAGAAAGTGGTGTCGCTGAAGGTCGATTGCGACCAGGACGCGCTGCTGCTCGCCGTCGAGCCCGGCGGCGACGGCAAGGCCTGCCATACGGGCCGCAAATCCTGCTTCTATCGCCATGTCGAGAATTTGGGCGAGAGCGGCGCCGCTCCCCGCCTCGTTCTCGAGAGCTAAAAGCCGCGACGTCGCGCTCTGGTGAGGCATAAGTGACCGAGCTCGAAACAGCCGTGCAGGAGATCGCCGCCGAAATGGCGGCGCGGCCGGACCGCGGCGAGGTCGCGAGCTATATTCCCGAGCTCGCGGGCGTCGATCCCGGCGCTTTCGGCATGGTGGCGATCGACGCCGAAGGCCGCGTCGCCGCTGGCGGCGACGCCGATCTGCCCTTCTCGATCCAGAGCATATCGAAAGTCTTCACGCTGACGCTGGCGCTCGGCATGGTGGGCGATCTTCTCTGGCGGCGCGTCGGCCGCGAGCCCTCCGGCAATCCGTTCAACTCGATCGTGCAGCTGGAGCGCGAGCGCGGCGTGCCGCGCAATCCCTTCATCAACGCCGGCGCCATAGCGGTGACGGATGTGATCTTGTCCGGCCATCAGCCGCGCGAGGCTCTGGGCGAGATTTTGCGCTTTCTGCAGTTTTTGGCCCAGGACGATACGATCTATGTCGACCGGGCCGTGGCGGAATCGGAGAAACGCACCGGCTTTCGCAATATCGCGCTCGCCAATTATATGAAATCCTTCGGCGTGATCGCCAATCCGGTGGATTTCACGCTCGGCGTCTATTTCCACCATTGCGCGATCGCCATGACCTGCCGGCAGCTGGCGATGGCGGGGCGCTATCTCGCCCATTCGGGCCGTGTTCCCTCTACCGGATCGCCCTCGACCGGATCGTCGGTGGTCTCGCCCGAGCGCGCCCGCCGCATCAACGCGCTGATGCTGACCTGCGGCCATTATGACGGCTCCGGCGAATTCGCCTATCGCGTCGGCCTGCCCGGCAAGAGCGGCGTCGGCGGCGGCATTCTGGCCGTCGCGCCCGGCAAGGCGTCCATCGCGGTCTGGTCGCCGGGCCTCGACGCCAATGGCAATTCCCATCTCGGCCGCATCGCGCTGGAGAAGCTCGCGCGGCGCATGGGCTGGTCGATCTTCGGAACCGAGCCGGCCTGAGCCGAAGCCGCGATCCGGCCCCTCACCGCTGCGGCGGCGCCGTTAACCGCCCCGCTACTTTCAGCGCGCAGCCTTCCGCCCAATATAAGAAAGATCAAGACGGGCGGAGACGGCAGGCAGGAGAGGCGCGATGACGGCCTTTTTTCGCAATCCCTTCGACAGATGGGCGCCGGATGGCGGCGGCGGGGTCGATGCGCCGCCCATTGCGCGCGAGCCCGCTCCGCCTATTGCACGGCCCAAGATCGGCCTGGCGCTCGGCGCCGGCGCGGCGCGCGGCTGGTCGCATATCGGCGTGCTGCGCGAATTGGCGGCGCATGGGATCGTGCCCGATGTGGTCGCCGGCACCTCCATCGGCGCCGTGGTCGGCAGCTGCTACGCCGCCGGCAAGCTGGACGCCGTGGAAGCCTTCGCGCGCTCGATGACCAAAAGGCGCGTCTTCACCTTCATGGACCTGTCCTTCTCCGGCATGAGCCTCATCGGCGGCGAGCGGCTGCGCGCGGCGCTCGAGAAAGAGCTGACCGACCTCACGATCGAGGATCTGCCGGTCCGCTTCGCCGCCGTCGCCACCGAAGTCGGCACGGGACACGAGGTCTGGCTGAAGCGCGGAGCGCTGGCGCCGGCCGTGCGCGCCTCCTACGCTCTGCCCGGCATTTTCGAGCCCGTGCGCATCGGCGACCGTTGGCTCTTCGACGGCGCGCTCGTCAATCCGATTCCGATCACCGTCTGCCGGGCGCTGGGCGCCGATTTCGTGATAGCGGTGAACGTCACGGCCGATACGATGTATCGCTCCCATGTGATCCACGATCATCACGCCCATGCCGGCGGCGGCCGCGCGAAAGAAAGCGCGCCCTTCGCCGACGCCTCGGAGCCCGGCCTCGCGGCGCATCTGCTGCCGCGCTATTTCCAACGCCGCCCCGGCGCCGCGCCCAATGTCGCGGCCTCGATGATCGACGCCTTCAACATCATCCAGGATCGCATATTGCGCTCGCGCATGGCCGGCGATCCGCCCGACGCGACCATCCACGCCCGCCATGAGGATGTCGGCATGTTCGACTTCCACCGCGCCGAGGAATTGATCGAGCTCGGCCATGAGGCGACCAAGCGCTCGCTGCCCAACATCTTCGCCCACATACCGCTCATCGGCGCGACGCCGTGAGCCGCTGACAAGCGGCTCCGGCGTCACCCTCGCGGAGCGGCGGCTCTCAGGCGGTCGCTATATAAGCGCGAAGCTCCTGGCGCTCGGACTCGATCTCGTCGATCCGACATTTGACGACGTCGCCGATCGAGACGAGGCCGGCGAGACGCCCGTCGCGCAGAACCGGCAGATGACGGCGGCGCTCCACCGTCATCGCCTCCATCGTCGCTTCCAGCGAATGATCCTCGGCGATCGACATGGGATCGGCGGTCATGAAGCGCGCGACCTCGTCGCGGAGCGCCTCGACGCCGCCGCGCGCAATGGCGCCGACGATGTCGCGCTCGGTGATGAGGCCGACGACCTCGTCATTGGCGTCGACCACGACGAGCGCGCCAATGCCGCGGCGGGTCAGCTCCTCCGCCACTTGCAGCAATGTCCGTCCAGGCGCGATGGTGACGACCTCGGCCCCCTTGCGGGCGAGTATGCGGGCGACATTCATATGAAATCCCTCCCCTCTCGCTAGTTTATCTATCGCTCTCGACTTGCCGCTAGTTGTTGCGGTTACTCACGGCCTCCCTCGCGCCGACGGTCGAAGGCGCCGAAAAGGAGAAGCCCCGCCACAAAGCCTCCGACATGCGCCTCCCAGGCGATCTGCTCCGTCGACCCCGCCGCGCCGGGAAATAGACCGAAGATCAGATTGGCCGCGAACCAGAGACCGACGAAGGCGAGCGCGCGCCGGTTGGACCAGAGCTCGGCGAGGCTCGACGCGCGCCGCGACGCATAGGGCGCCCCGATCCGCGAATCCTGGGCGAAAGCGAAACGCGCGCTCGCCGCCATGGTTCCCGATATGGCCGCCGAGGCGCCGACGACCGGGCCGAGATCGAAAGGATGGATCGCAAAATGCGCCGCCGCGCCCGCCGCCGCCGTCAGCGCCAGAAAGGCGAGGAAGCGCGCCGCGCCGAAACGGCGGGCCAGCGGCGAGCCGAAGGCCGCGAGCGTCACGCCATTGACGGCGAGATGCGTCCAATTGGCGTGCAGCAGCGCATAGGTGACGAAGGTCCACCAGGGCAGGCGCTCCGCGCCCAGAGCCTCGGCGATATCGCCGGCCTCGACGCCCGGAGCGAGCTGCCCCGCAATGGAGCGCATGAAGGCGTCCGGCGCCAAAACGATCGAGATTCGTCCCGGAACGAAAGCCAGCGCGGAGAAGATCTCGGAGACCGTCGCGCCGGGCAGAGCGCCGAGCGCGAATTGGATCGCCGCCAGCGCGGCGAGCAGCGCCGTGACCTCGCCGGGCAGATTGAGGATTTTCTCCCTCTGTGGCCTCGCCTCGAAACGATCGTTCATCTCAGCGCCGTCCTTCAGGCTCGCCGGAGCCATTGCGCGTGGTTACCGATTTCTTGCCGCTGGCATGCGGTCTGCTCTTCAGCTCTCGCCGCTCGGGGGCGGGCGGCAGGGCGCGCCGATTCGACGCAAAGTCCTTCACGATACGCCGTTTTGGAAACAAAATGAGACACAAGGTCAACCAGCAACTCTACGCCTATTGGAGCCGCTTGAAAGGGGCGCGATCGGCGCCCGAGCGGTCCGAGATCGACCCGGCGGAAATTCGCGAGGCGCTGCCCGATTCCTTCATCATCGAGATCGACGAAGCGGGCCGCTTTCCGATCCGCCTCTGCGGCACACGGCTGAACGCGCTCTGGCTCGACGAGCAGAAGGGGAAGTCCTTTCTCGATCTGTGGTCCCCCGAGGACCGCCGCACGCTCGCCTCGGTCATGCTGACCGTCATCGACGGCGTGGCTCCGGTTGTCGCTGGAGTCGAGGGACGCGCCGGCGACGAGGGCGACGTCTTGGAGCTCGAGCTGCTGCTGCTGCCGTTGCGTCATTTCGGCAAGACGCATTCCCGGGTTCTCGGCGCCATCGCGCCCGCGCGCCGTCCGCGCTGGCTCGGCGTCGCGCCCGCCAATCCGCTGCGGCTGACGTCTTTTCGCGTGATCGCGCCGAGCGAGGCGCATTTTCGTCTGTCGGAGCCGGTCGGTCGCCGCGTGGTGCGTCCCGCCGCGTCGGGACGGCCGGAGCTGGTGCTCTATCGGGGCGGAAAGGCATGAAAAATCAGCAGCGCGCCCCCGAAGAGGGGGCGCGCCGACCAGGGGCGAGAAATTACTTCGCGACCTGCTTGAGCTCCGCATCGGCGGCCTTCACATGCTCGGCGGCCTGAGCGAGATGGTTCTGGCGGGCCTCGTCGATGGTGGCCTTCAGATGGTCGATCGCAGCGGCGAGATGCGCGTCGGGCTTGAACTTCTGCAGCGACTCGGCCTTCTCCAGCGCGAGATCGGCATGATAGGCGAGAAGCCCGGTATCCTTCAGCTTGATCTGAGTGATCGCTTCCTCGACGTGGGTGGACGCCCGGTCGAGCCGGTCATCGGCGCGGGCCATTGTCGAGGCGAAAAGCGCGCCGCCGAAAGCGAGCGTGAGAGCGGCGGTTTTGAGCTTCATGGTCGTTTCCTCATGATCCGGCGGCGCGCGCATCGTCACTGAACGTATCGATTTATCGCGGCCGCCGATGATCGTGTCCTGCATTTAAATGCAAATGGGGGCGCCTTGCTAGCCCATCAGTAGGATTTTCCGCCGCCCCTCGCCGCTCACCAGAATTTCAACGCGGCGAGCAGACCTTTTTGCGTGACCTGGCGATCCTGCTCCTTGAGCTCGAGGAAGATCTGCCGCGCGCTCGCCCGCAGATCCAGCAGCTGCTCGTCCGAAACCTCGAAATCGACCGAAGCCGCCCGCAATTCGCGGCGCGCCGAATCGAGCTTTTCCTGCAACAGAGCGATCAGGGAATTCTTTGCCATTTTCTTGCTCTCTCACTCGCTTGGGCGAGCCTGAGAGCGGGAGCGAAAACAACGCTCGAATTCCCTTTGCGGGCCTCAATCAGATTCGCCGGTCGGGCCTGCATCCGAGGCCCCTCGGTTCTTTCGAACGCTCACGCTCGAGCGTCATGGCGATTATCTTTGAAGTTTCGCCGATCCGCAATCCGGCCGCAGAGCCCTTCGAAAGCTACGCGGCGGCCACTCGGCGACGCCACGTCGCTAGCGTATGATTATTGCACAATCGATTGAATCTATTAGGTGATCTAGGCGCAGCGCTGCGCAAATCCCCCAATGGCGAAGCGGCGACGCATCGATAGATTCGCTCTCGACGATTCAACGCGTTGCGTCGCGACTGTCGCGTTCTCGCCTATTCCCGACCAGGACCTCCCATGACATTCGCTCGCTGCGGCCTCGCCGCCGCGGCCGGGCTATTTCAGGCCCATGGCCTCGGGAAAGCGCAACAACGGTCACACGCGCGAGCGCGACCTCCCGCTGACGCCCTCCTAGCCGGCCATCAACGCGCGCATTGACGCCCCTACCGCGGGACGGGCTCCGCGCCCAAATGAGGCGTGGCGGCCGATCGCATAGCGGAGGAGAATATGGGCGATCAGATCGAGCTTTCGCTCACGCTCGAGCGCATCGACGCAGCGACGCTGCTCGAGAGCCTCGAGCGTCAGCTAGAGGCTCTGCAGAAGATCGAGCACACAGATGGCGCCGAGCTCTATTCCGCGGCGCAACGTGAGAAGAGCGCCATCATCCCAGTCATAATGGCGCTGGAGAGCGCCTTGCGCGCGAGCCGCCCGCACTGAGCCTCCATCACTGAATGATGAGGTCCGCCTGCAAGGCGCCGGCCGTCTTGATCGCCTGCAGGATCGAGATGATCCCTGTCGGCTTCAGCCCGATCTGATTGAGCCCGCGCACCAGCGTGCGCAATGTCGGCCCTTCCAGCGTGGCGACGCCGCCGACCTCCTCGGTCGCAGTGATGCGCGTCTGGGTGGTCACAGTCGTCCTGCCATTGGAGAAAGGCGCCGGCTGCGAGACTTCCGGCGTCTCGTTGATGCGCACGGTGAGGCCGCCATGCGTCAATGCGACGGGCGAGATCTTCACATCCTGGCCGATCACCACAGTGCCGGTGCGCTCGTCTATGACGACGCGCGCAGGCGTGCTCGGCTCGACGCGCAATTCGCCGATCTCGGCAAGCAGGCGCGTCGCGCCGCCGCGCGTCGTCGTCAGCGCGATGGTGCGATTGTCGCGCTCGCGCGCGATGCGCTGATGATATTTCGCCTGCGAGTAGCGGTTGATCGCATCGACGATTTGCACCGCCGTCTGGAAATCCGGATTGCGCAGCTCCAGCATCAGCGCGCCATCCTCGCCGGAGGGACGCGGCGCCTCACGCTCGATCGTCGCGCCATTGGGCACGCGCCCCACAGTCGCGACGCCATGCGTCAACGTCTCGTTCTGGCCGCCGACGGCGAAGCCCGAGACCGCGATCGGCCCTTGCGCAATCGCATAGACATTGCCGTCTATGCCGGTGAGCGAGGTGAGCAGCAGCGTCCCGCCCATCAATGACGTCGCGTCGCCCATTGCGGAAACGGTGATGTCGATCGTCGAGCCCCAGCCGACGAAGGGCGGCAGCGCCGCCGTCACCATCACCGCGGCGAGATTGCGCGTGCGCAGCGAGCTGTTGCGCACATTGACTCCGAGGCGATCCAGCATGGAGGAAACGGATTGCTCGGTGAAAGGCGCATTGCGCAGCGTGTCGCCCGTGCCTTGCAGGCCGACGACGAGGCCATAGCCGAGCAGCTGATATTCCCGCACGCCGCGCGGAAAGGTGATGTCCTTGAGCCGCACCGAAGCGAGCGCCGGCGCGCTCATCAGCACGAGCAGAGCGATCGCGACGAGCCTGCGCATCAGCCCTCGCTCACGCGGATGGAGCCATCCGCCTGCACGCGGCCGGTGACGACGAGCCCGCTGTCCTGATTGCGCACGCGGATGAGATCGCCGACGGAGCCGGCCTGCAGAGCCGAGCCGTAAGCGATGATGACCATGCCGCCTTCATTGAAGACGATCTTCACCGACGCATTTATTGTGACGACCTTGGGCGCATCGACGGCGATCGTCGGAACCGGACGGTCCGGCAGCAGCGTGCGCCGCGCGACCTTGCCGATGAGCGCGCCTTTGGTCTCCGCGACCGAGCCATCGGCGCCGCCGCCGAAGCCGAAGGCGCGCTCGCCGAGCATGGATTCACGAATGACGTCGCCGGGATAGATGACGCCCAGCGGCACGGGGAGCATGCGCTCCTCCGCGCCGAGCGGCGAGAGGCCGCAGGCGACCGCGGCCAGCACGAGAACGACGAGCCGCGGCGGCCGCATCATCTGATTCCCTTCGAGACAGTGCCTTCCATCTCGTCCACCGCTTGGATCACCTTGGAGCTGAGCTCGAAGGCGCGCTGCGCGGAGATGAGATTGACGAGCTCCTTGACCGGATCGACATTCGAGCTCTCGAGATAATATTGGCTGATCGTGCCGAAGCCAGGATCGCCCGGCACGCCGACGACCGGCGCGCCGGAGGCGACCGTCTGGCGGAAGAGATTGCCGCCCAACGCCTCGAGGCCCGATTCATTGGCGAAATTGGCGATCGTCAATTGGCCGAGCTGCTGCGGAGTCGTCTGCCCGCCGATGGTCGCCGAGACAATGCCCGATTGATTGACGGTGATCGCGGTGGCGTTATTGGGAATGACGATGGTCGGCGTCACCAGATAGCCGTCGCCCGTCACCAATTGTCCATTGGCGTTGGTGCTGAACGAGCCGGCGCGGGTATACACAGTCTCGCTGTCGGCGCCGACGATCTGGAACCAGCCGCGGCCTTGCAGCGCGAGATCGAGCTGATTGCCCGTCTGCGACAGCGAGCCTTGCGTCTGCAGGCTGCGGATCGCCGCGAGGCGCACGCCGAGGCCGGTCTGCGAGCCTTCCGGAATCGTCGCGTCACGGCCGCGGTTGGACACGCCTTGAAGCCGGTCCGCCTGATAGAGCAGATCGGTGAATTCCGCGCGGGAGCGCTTGAACGCGGTCGTGTTGATATTGGCGATATTGTTGGAGAGAACTTCGATATTCTGCTGCTGGGCGTTCATGCCCGTGGCCGCGATGGCGAGCGCTCGCATGGTTCTACCGATCCTTGTTCAAATCGTCATCCGGCTGATTTCCTGATAGGCGCCGACCGCCTTGTCGCGCACCGCGATCGCCGTCTGCAAGGCGCGCTCGGCGGACATGATCTCATCCACGACCTGCTGCACAGAGGCTTTGCCCTGCACGCCGGCGATGGAGGTCGCCTCGCTCGACTTCACCTTGTCGACGACATCCGTCGTGAGCTGATCGAGCACTTGCGAGAAGGACGCTCCGTCGACAGACGAAGCGGCTGCACTCTTCGTCGCGCCGCTCAGCGCCGAGACGCCGGCGTTGGAAGCGACGGAGGCGACGATTCCGGGGACGAGTCCGATCATTGGCTTCCCTTCAGCAGATCGATCGTCATGGAGAGCAGCTCGCGCGTCTGCTTCATGACTTGGAGATTGGCCTCATAGGCGCGATTGGCCTCGCGCATATCGGCGACTTCGGTGAGAATATTCACATTCGGAAACTTCACATTGCCGTCCTTGTCTGCAGCCGGATTGCCCGGATCATGCTCGACGCGAAACGGCGTGCGATCGACGCCGACCGCGCCGACATGAACAAGCTCGGCGCCGCTCGCGCGATCCAGCTCATTGGCGAAGGTGACAGTCTTGCGCACATAAGGATTCGCGCCCGCGGTCTGGCCCGTGGAACGCGCATTGGCCATATTCTCCGCGACGACGCGCAGGCGCGAGGACTGCGCCTCGAGACCCGCGCCGGAGATTTTCATGGAGGCTTCGAGAGCGTCCATCTCGCATTATCCCTTCAACGTCGCCATCCACATTCCGTGGAACGACTTCATGATGCTGGTGCTGAGCGAGAAGGCGCCACGAATCTGGCCCGCCTTCATCATTTCCTGCTCGAGGCTGACCGAATTGCCGGAGAGGCTCGTCTCCCAATTCGCGCCTTCCTTCGGCGAGGACGCGCGTGGATCGAAAGCCGCTGTCTGAATATGCAGACCATTGGTGCCCGCGAGCTCCAATGCGCTATGATCCAGAACCTTGGAGAAAGGCGCGACATCGACCGCCTTGTAGCCGGGCGTGTTCGCGTTGGCGATGTTCTGAGCGACCACCGATTGACGCGCAGAAAGCCAGCTCCGCTGCTTTTCGACGAGATCGAAGAGATAAACAGGCTCGACCATGATGCCTCGCGCAGATTTGGTAACGGAAAATTAGCCGTTCGGTCTTGCGTCAAGCTGGACTTTCGCCAGCAATCAGCGAGACGCAGGACGCGACGCCTGGCCACTGTTGTGCAGAAAATGAATGAGCTCCGCGATCGGACGATAGAATTCCGACGGGATCATCTTATCGACATCGACATGATCGTACATCGCGCGCGTGAGCGCCTGACGCTCGAGCACGGGAACGCCGTTCGCCTCGGCGATCTCTCTGATCTTGAGCGCGACGAGATCGGTTCCCTTGGCGACGACGAGCGGCGCGCCGCCCTCCTCGCGCACATAGCGCAGAGCGATCGCGTAATGGGTCGGATTGGCGATGACGAAGGTCGCGCGCGGAACCGCCGCCATCATGCGCTTGCGCGAGCGATCCAGCGCGATGGAGCGCAGGCGCGCCTTCATCATCGGATCGCCTTCCGATTGCCGATGCTCCTCCTTGAGCTCCTGGCGGCTCATGCGCATGTCGCGACGCCACTTCATGCGGCTCCAGGCGAAATCCGCCATGGCCAGCAGGACGACCGGAATGCAAACGACGCTGGTGAGGCGAATGACGAGCTTGAGCAGCAGGCCGGGCACCTGGCCGGGCTCGACGCGCATCGCATCGGTGATGAGCCCGCGGTCGACATTGAGCGAAAAGATGACCGCGCCTGCGATGATGATGATTTTCGCCACCGATTTGGCGAGCTCGACGAGGCCCGTGACGCTGAAGATGCGCTTCAGCCCCTCACGCGGCGAGATGCGCGAGAGATCGGGCTCGATACGCTGAAAGACGAGGCGCGGCGAGCCCTGAATGAAAGCGGCGACAAGCGCCGAGACGATGAACATCCCGAGAATCGGCGTCAGAAATCGCGCGGTCTCCAGCACCACCACCCGCGATTGCATATACGCGTCGGCGCCATTGGCGACCGCGAATTGGCCGACATTGCCGAGCATCAGCCCCAGCGCGCTGGCGAGCTGCGGGCCGACCGTTTGAACGACGAAGACGGAACAGAGCAGAAAGGTGAGAAAGAGCGTGGCGACCGAGAGATCGCGCGATACGGGAGTCTTGCCTTGCTCGAGCGCGTCGAGAATCTTCTTCTCTGACGCCTCTTCTGTTCGTGATTCGTCGTCTTCCGTATCGCTCATCGATCAGAGGCCGTCATTCGGCGGCCTCCTCCGGAGCGGCGTTGGACAAATCGATCTTGCCCTGCTCGGCGAGCCGCAGGACCGTGTCGGCGATGACGCGGCGCGCCTCCATGATGTCACGACGCGGCGGCGACGCGCCGCTAGAGAGCTCGGCCTCCACCATGCGCCGCGTGCGCGCGGAGAGCGCCGCGAGCACGAAGTCGCGAACGTCCACCTCTGCGCCGCGCAGCGCCAGAATGACGCGATCGGCGGGAATGGCGTCGAACAGAATCATGCGGGCGCGGACATTGAGCTTGGTGATGTCCTCGAAGTTGAACAGCATGCCCTTCAGCGCTTCGGCGTCGCGCGGGCGGCGCTCGGAGAGGCTGCGCAGCACGCCTTCGGCATGCTCGCGCTCCATCTTGTTGATGATCGCCGCGAGCTTGGCGTTCTTCGCCGCCGAGGCGGTCGCCGCCGAATTCTGCAGGAGATCCTCCTGCAATGTCGTCTCCACCAGCCGGAGCGCCTCATCGGTGACGGGCTTGGACGACAGCATGCGGCGCATCACATCGTCGCGGAAATCGGGAGGCAGCACGGACAGCGTCTTGGCGGCGCGCGTCGGATCGATCCGCGACAGCGTCAACGCAGCCGTTTGCGGATGCTCCATGGCCAGATATTCGATGAAGGTCGCCTCCGGCGCGGCGCCGACACGATCCCACACGGCGCTGTTGGAGCTGCCGAGCACATCCGACATGATCTCGGCGATCTGATCGGGCGGTATCACGCCGGCCAGCAGCTTTTCCGCCTCGCCCGCCGTGCCACGCAGATCAGAGCCCCCGCTCTCGAGCTGCGACATGAAATCTTCGATGAGCGGCTCGATCGTGCTCGCCGGGACCGCGCCGAGGCCGGCCGCGAATTTGGTGATCTGCCGCAGCTCGTTCCGATCGAAATGCTTGAGAACGCGCTGCGCCACATCCTTGTCGACCGACAACAGCAGCGCCGCGACTTTTTCCGGGCCGTTGAGCGTGCGGCCTACATCGGCCGCAATCAGATTCGTCATCGCGGGCTCCCGCCTCCGTCACATGCGCCGCGCGCCGCTCCCGGGCTCGATGATCTCGGTGAGCGAGACCCCGAAGCGCGTATTGTCGTCCTCGACGACGACCACCTCGCCGCGCGCGATGAGACGCCCGTTGACGACGACATCGACCGGCTCGCCGATCTTCTGGTCCAGCGGCACGATGGCGCCGCGCCCGAGCTTCAGCAGATTGGAGACCGGCATGGTCACGGAGCCGATCACCACCTGCATGACGACCGGAATGCGCAGAATCGATTCGAACTTGCGCGCGTCGATCTCGGGCTCGCGCGCACGCTCCTCCATCATCAGATCTTCGCCGATCGCGCGCGAGCCGCCGATCAGCCTCTCGAGCTCCTCGCTCTTGGAGCTCTCCAAATCGAACTCACCCATGTCGATCTCTCCATTGTCGACGCCGCAATCGCGCCAGCGCTCATCCGCGCAGCACGTCGTCGATGAATTCCTGCTGCTGATCGACGAAATCGTCGATGCGTATCGTGTAGGAGCCGTCTTTCTGGCCGATCTCACACCAGAACAGCGACTGGCCTTCGCACATCAGCGCGACGAGGCCGGTCGGCGACACCGGCAGCTCGATGACCTGGCCGACCTCGAAGCGCGCGACATCGGCGAGCGTGAGATCGGCCTTCTCCATCACTGCGCTCAGCGTTACCTCGGTCTCGGTCACACGCTCTTTCATCCGCTTCGCCCATTGCGGATCCGTCGCCGGCGCCGAAGTCGGCGCTTCTTGCGACAAGGCGTCACGCATCGGATCGAGCGTCGCCTGCGGAATGGCGATGAGCAGCGCGCCCTCGGTTCCGAAGGCGCGCAGCCGGCACCGGCAAACGACGCTGAAGCCGTTGCTCTTGCGCGCGGCTCCTGCGGGTTCGGCCCGAGCCTCCGCCGGCTCGAGCGTGAAGCGCGCTCCGACGAGCGCGGCGAAAGCCGCCTGCAATGAATTGGTGATGCGCGAGAAGGCCAGCATGCCGACGCGCGTCTCGATCGCCGTGAGCTCGCGCTCCGCGTCATAAGGCGGCTCTGAACCGTCGGAGCCGAACAATCCCTCGAGCAGCGTGAACACGAAGCGCCGGTCGGCGGCGATGATCGTCTTGGCTTCTGGATCGACGCCCGCGGCATAGGCCGCGGCGAGCGCGGCGCGCTCCGTCTCGAGCGCTATCTCGCCGGCCCGCGCGATCGTCATCGTCTCGACGGCGAATTGCATCGCGCCTTCGGCGAGACCACGCATCGAATCTTGCATCTGCGACGCCATGGCGTCGAACACCGCGCGCAACAGCGGCATGCGATCGAGCGAGGGGCCACCGCCCGAGAGCAGACGCTCCCTCACTCCCTGCGAGGCGAATTCGACGACGCTGTCCATGCTCATATCGATCACGCCGCCTCGGCGGCGGCGCCGCCGGAGAGCGTCTCATTCTCGACTTCGTCGATCGAGGGACGCTCATAGGCGGGAATGGATTTGCGTCCATGCTCGACCGCCACCTGCGGCATCGCGCCATTCATGAAGGCGAGCAGCGTCTGCTTGACGATGACATAAAGGTGGCATTCCTTGCTGCGCGCGACCTTCACCTTGAAGGCGAGCGGCGTGACGATGCCGTAGGAAACGAAGATGCCGGCGAATGTGCCGACCATGGCGGCGCCGATGAGGCCGCCGAGCAGCTCCGGCGATTGATCCAGCGCGCCCATCGCCTTGATGACGCCGAGCACGGCCGCCACGATACCCAGCGCCGGCAGGCCGTCGCCGACCGAGGTCAGCGCATGATACGGCTTCAGCCGATCGTAGCGAATGGCGGCGATCTCCTCGTCCATCAGCGCCTCGATCTCGAAGGTGCGGACATTGCCGATGATGAAGAGACGGCAGTAATCGCAGATGAAGGTGGTCATTTCCTTATTGGCGAGCACCTTCGGAAACGCCGTGAATATCTTCGATTCCGCCGGATTGTCGACATGCGCCTCGACCTCGTTGCGCGGCTTGCTGCGCAATTCGCGCATCAGAGCGTGCAGCAGACCGAGTATGTCGAGAAAGTCGCGATGCTTCGGACCTTTGTCCATGACCGCCTGGCCGAGCGCTTTGCCCGTGTCCATGATCACCTTGGTCGGATTGGCGACGACGAAAGTGCCGAGCGAGGAGCCCATGATGATCACGAACTCCCATGGCTGCCATAGGACGATCAAATGACCGCCCAGCGCGGCGAAGCCTCCGAACATGCAGCCCATCGTGATGATCAGCCCGACGAGAAAGCCCATGACGCCAGTCTCCCGATGGAAATTCGTATTAACGAATTAGTCACCCTCCCTTGCGCGAGGCTGACATTTTCTTTCAGCTTCACGCAAGCAAAACCGGGCAGCTTCATGACGGAGCGGCGCGATGCGGCCGCAGCGCAGGCACGGACCTCGACAACATGCAATCGGCCTTTTACGTGTCGCTTTCGGCGCAAGTCTCCGTCGACAAGCGGCTGGAGACACTCGCCAACAACATCGCCAACGCAGCGACGCCGGGCTATCGCGCCGATGGCGTGAGCTTTCAGCAGGTCGTCTCCCAAACGGACACGAGCAAGACCGCCTATGTGTCGGCCGGCAAGGATTTCGTCTCGCGCGCCGTCGGCGAGCTCACCAAGACCGGCGATCCTTATGATATCGGCATAGTGGGCAATGGCTATTTCGCCATACGGACGCCGAACGGGACCGCCTACACGCGCGACGGCCGCATGCGCATGACGGAAACGGGCGATCTGCAGACGGTCTCGGGGTTTCCGTTTCTCGACGCGGGCAATTCGGCCGTCGTGCTCGATCCCAATGGCGGCCCGCCGATGATCTCGCGCGACGGCATGATCACGCAGAGCGGTCGCCAGGTGGGCGCCGTCGGCCTTTTCACCCTCGACGAGTCCGCGGATTTGACCCGCGGCCCCAACGCCAGCCTCATTCCCTCCAAGCCAGCGACAGCGGTGCTCGATTTCGTCCGCAATGGCGTGCAGCAGGGTTTTATCGAGGGCTCCAACGTCAATCCGATTCACGAGATGGCCAAGCTGATCGCCACATCGCGCGCTTTCGACAGCGTGAGCTCGATGAACGACATGCTCGACAGCTCGCAGCGTGAGGCCATTCGCACGCTCGGGGGCTCATGACCTCGCTACAGCGCCTGCGCGCCGCGGTCGAGCGCGACCAGCGCCGCGCCGATCACATTCGCGTCTTCGGCCTCGTGACCGAGGTGACGCCGTCGCATTGCCGCGTCAGCGGCCTCTCCGATTTCGTCGAGCTCGGCGAATGCGTGCGCATCGGCGCGCCGCCGGACGGCGCGCTGGGACAGGTGGTGCGCGTCGGCAAGGACGGCGCGATCGTCAAATCCTTCGACAATCGCGTGCGCATCGGCCTCAACTCGCCGGCCTATCGCACGGGGCCGATCGCGGTCGCGCCCAGCCCCGATTGGGCGGGGCGCGTTCTCGACGCTTTTGCGCACCCCATCGACGAGCGCGGCGCGCTCTCCGACGGCGACACCGCCTTCGACGTCGACGCCTCCGCGCCAAAGGCGATGCGCCGCGGCCGTGTGAGCGTGCCCGTGCGCACCGGCGTCAAAGCCGTCGATTGCTTCACGCCGATCTGCGCCGGCCAGCGAATTGGCATTTTCGCCGGCTCCGGCGTCGGCAAATCCACCTTGCTGGCCATGCTGGCGCGGGCGCCGGGCTTCGACACGGTGGTGATCTGCCTCGTCGGCGAGCGCGGTCGCGAGGTACGGGAATTTCTGGACGAGGTGCTGGCCGGACAGGCGAGCGAATCGATCGTCGTCGTCGCCACCGGCGACGAGAGCCCGATGATGCGGCGTCTCGCGCCGCTGACCGCGACCACCATAGCTGAATATTTTCGCGACATCGGCCGCAACGTCCTGCTGATCGTCGATTCGGTGACCCGCTTCGCGCATGCCTCGCGCGAGGTGGCCTTGGCCGCTGGCGAGCCGCCGGTCGCGCATGGCTACACGCCGAGCATATTCGCCGATATTCCGCGCCTGCTCGAGCGCGCCGGCCCCGGCGAGGAAGGGCGCGGATCGATCACCGGCGTCTATTCCGTGCTGGTCGACGGCGACAATCACAATGATCCGATCGCCGATTGCGTGCGCGGCACGCTGGACGGCCATATCGTGCTCGACCGCGCCATCGCCGAGCAAGGGCGCTATCCGGCGATCGATCTCAAGGCCTCGATCTCGCGCCTCGCGCATCACGCCTGGAAGCCGGAGCAACGGCATCTCATCCAGAAGCTGCGCGCGCTCGTGTCGCGCTATGAGGACACGCGCGATCTGCGCATGCTCGGTGGCTATCAGCGCGGCGCCGACATGGAGCTGGACCAGGCCGTGCAGCTCGTTCCCAAGCTCTATGAGGCGCTGACGCAGTCGCCGCAATCGCCGCCGAGCGTCGACCCCTTCCGCGAGGTGGCCGACAGGCTGCAGCACGCGACGCACGGCTGAACGGCGCTGCGCGCTCGCCCGATCAACCAATCTTTCACTCCTTCGCGGTCATGATCCCGGCCCTACTTGCGGCTCGGGACCATGACGAATTTCGCGACGATCCTCGATAGCCTGGAAAAAACGCCCCGCCCCACGGAGCGAGACGCCGGGCCTGTGCGTCCCCCGCCGATGGGAACGCTGCTGCGCGAGAAGGCGGCGCCATCGCCGCTATCGCAGGAAGATCGCGCGGCGCGAATATCCCGCGCTTATGGAGCCGATCCCGCAATACCGCAGGAGCCTCCGCCCGCGCCGCCGCAGCCGAAAGCCGCGCGGCTGCCGGAGCGTGAGGAGGTTCTCGTCGAGCTCTTGCGCGCCGAAGGCTCGATTGCGAAGCTCGGCGCACTACGGCGGCGGCTCGCCTGGGCCTGCCACCCGGATCGGCAGGAGAAATTGCGCGCGCGGCAAGCGGAGCGCCTGCTCGCGGAGTTCAACGCGCAGATCGATCAGGCCGTCGCGCGCGCCAATGCGCGCGCCGCGCGGCGCTGATCACTCGCCGATGACGACTCCGGCGCTGGAGACCAGCGCCCATTTCTCGCCACGACGCTCCAGCGCAGTGACGCGGCCGAGCCCCTCCACGAGATCGCCCGGCGATACTTTGATGATCGCATTCGGAGTCTGCAGCAGAGCGACTCCCGATCGCACGCTGAGCAGCGTGAATCCGGGAACGCCCGCCTCCGATTGCGGCTCGCCGATCGAGCCGACGGGCGTGAAGTCGACCTTGCCGCGCTGATCGGCGATCTGTGTCTGAATGCGCTTGGAGGCGATGACCGTGGGGCGGCTGTAGATGGCGAGATGCTCGAGACCGGCGAATTGCGGCCGCCGCTCCGCATCCGAAATCATATAGCCGGCGAAGGCCGTCGACACGACCGCGAGAGCGACCCCGACAGTGCGCAAGGCGAGCTCGCCGATATCGCGCGTCGGGCGCGTCGGCGGCGTGCGGCGCTCCGCGAAGAGATGCGGCGGCGCGACCTTCGGCTTGCCGAGCGGCGACGCGCGGCGCGGGCCATCGGAGCGATATGTCGGAGCGTCAACCATGCGATCGTTCCTCGAATCGATGAACTAGAAATGGATAGCTCAAAATCGAGCAAAGTTGAATCGAGCTTCGAAATTTCGACAAGCTTCGGGAAATCTTGGATCGTTAGCTATCGCATCGGACGCGAGGCGCGTCGATGGCGAAGGATGCGCCGAGTTCCGTTGAGCGATCGGAGCGGACAGACGGTGAATTTATGCGTATCGAGCAATCGTCGGATCCCATGAATGCGCTGCCGATCGGCCTCGCCAAGCTGACGCGGCTGGCTTTCGCCGGCGTCGATCTGAGCCGTGTCGCCGGCCGCCTGCTCGGCATGTGCGAGCGCGACCCGAACCACGCCGGCGCGCTGATGGATCTCGCGGTCATCGATCAGCTCGAGGGCAATCTCGCGACCGGATTGAAGCGGCAGGCCATGGCGCTGAGCAAGCAGCGCGTGTTCCGCAGCACCTGCTGCGGCGCCAATCCGAGATTGCGCGTTCTCGCATTCGTCGCCGCCGCCGACATAGGCGCCAACACGCCGCTCGAATTTCTGCTGGAAGGCTCCGACATCGCCTTGACGATGGTCTATGTGATGCCCGGCCGCGAGCTGCCCACCGTCCTGCCGGATCATGATCTCGCCTTTGTCGCGATCGCGGCGACGAGCCTCAATCGTCGCCTGCTCGCCGAGCTCGAGGATCTGCTCGCCTATTGGCCGACGCCGGTCGTCAACCTTCCCGGCCGCGTCTCCATGCTGGAGCCGATCGAGCTCGCCGCCAATCTGACGGAAGCCGGGCTGCGCACGCCTATTCTGCGTCGCATGCTGCACAACGAGCTGCGCGACGTCGCGGAGGCGAGCGAGGCCGACGGAAGCTTTCCGATCGTCATCCGCGCGATCGAGCAGCGCAATGAGCGCGGCGCCGAGAAAGTCGACACGGCGCTCGGCCTCGGCCTCTATCTCGGGAAGCGCTCGGACCGGGCCTATCTCGTGTCGCCATTCGTGGATTGCCGTGGACAGGACGGTCTCTATCGAAAAATTCGCCTGCTGTTTATCGACCGGCGCCCCTACGCCTGCCATCTCGCGGTCTCCGAAGGCTGGAACGGCTCCTATGTCGATGCGCGAATGGAAGCGGACCTGCGGCGCCGGCGCGAGGAGGAGCATTTCTTCGCGACCTTCGACACCGACTTCGTGACGCGCCATTCCGGCGCCTTCGAGGCGCTGGTCGAATGCGTCGGCCTCACCTATTTCGGCGTGGATTGCGCAGAGACGGAGAGCGGCGAGCTGGTCGTCTTCAAGGTCGATCACACGCTGCTGGTCCACGACATGGACCCCGTAGACGTGTTCCCTTACAAGCCGCCGCAGATGCGCAAGATATTCGACGCTTTCGCGTCCTATCTGCATCGCGCCGCGGTCGAGGGCGAGCGACGCTGAGCGCCGGCCCCGCTCAGCGCGACGCGGCCTCACGCCGCGGGCGGCAGAAATCGCGCGAGGCGTCGGTCCAGGCGCCGAAGCCGCTGGCGATCATATTGGCGATCACCGCGCACACATAGCTCTTCTGCGCCGGCGCATTCTTCGGCCCTGCGTGATAGCGCGCGACGGCGGAGGTCCATGTCCCTTCCCGCTTGTGAAGATCCTTGAGAAAGCGCGCCGCATAATCGACGTTTGCGCGCGGATCGAACATCGCCTCGACGCTGGCGAAGCGCGCGCCGTGATAGTGATGATTGACCTGCATGCAGCCGATATCGATGAGCACGGCGCCGGAACGCTTCGCCGCGAGAAATCGCATCATTGCCTCGCGGAAATCGGCGCTGAACACCGCGCGCCCTTCGACATTCATCGCGAAAGCGTTGAGCGCGCCCTTTTGCCCGGTCTCGGTGAGCGCCACCGCATAGAGCACTGCGAGAGGAACCGCATTCTCATTGGAGGAGCGGATCATCTCCCTTTCGCAAATATTGCTCGATGTCGGCCGGCCCTCGGCGTGCGCCTCACAGATAGACGTCGCCGCCACGGCGATCAGCGACGCGGCGAGGCTCGCCATTCGGCCCCCGCTCGCCATTCTCCGCGCCCGCGCCTTGCCTGCGCTCACCGCCCGATCCCCCATAGCCCGCTCCCTGTCGACCGACGCTCTGCTCCTCGCGTCCGGCTCCGCCCGATTGCGCAAAGGCGCCGCCATTATCGGACGCGGCATGCGCATTGGCGGCGTCGGCGACGCTCTGGCCGATCTGAATGGTGCAGGAGTCGATGGTGCAGCCGGACGACTGCATCGCCTCGACGAGCTTCTCGCGCGTCGCATCGAGCCGGTGCAGCGCCTCGGTGGACTCGACGCTGATGCGCATGTCTATTCCCGAATGCGCCAGCTTCATCTTCACAGTGACCGCGCCGAGCGCCGCAGGCTCGAGCTCTATGGTCAGAATTTTGGGCGCGACGCTCTGTCGCTGCGCTTCGCCGACGTTCGCGGCCGGCGCCGCCGTTACCGTAGCCGAAGGCGCCAGAGAAGCAGAAGCGATCAGGCTGCGCGCTTGCGGCGCGAGCAGCTCGGCGAAAGCCGTCGGCAATTGTGTCGCAGGCGCGAGAATGGCGAGCGTTCCGATCGGCTCCGGCGCAGCGGCGCCTGCTCCGTCATCGACCGTCGCCGCGCTCGGCGCTGCGGAGACATTCGGCGCATCGCCCGTCACAGCAGACGCTATCGTCGGCGTCGCCACATTGTCACGCGCGTCGAATGTCGCGGATCTCATATCGACGGACGGCGCCGGCCGATCGGCGGTCGCCGCCGCGGGGCGGCGATCCGAACTTCCGTCGCCGCTGGATGAGCCGGCTTCGACGCTACGCGCATCGCCGAATGAAGTTGTGACAGTGGTGGGATCGACGGTCTCCGCCACGGTCGATGCGCTCGCGCGCCGATCATTCGCCGAGATTCGATCGCTCGACCGAACGGCGCTCATACGATCGCGCTGTGGCGCGGATGCGGTCGGCGCGGCGCCCGACGCAACGATGGCCGCGCGCGGCGCATCGCCACTGGCGGGAGTCGAAGAGGATTGGATCTGCGCCGCGCCTGTCGATGCGGCCGGCGCTCGATCATCGCTCTGGATGTGATCCGCCAGCGCCGATGCGGGCGCGCGATCGTCGATCGACTCTATGAAAGAAAGATCTCGCGCTCGCCCACGATCGGCAGGCGCGCTCGAGGCGGGAGTCGGCGCGGACTGCGAGGCGCCGGCATCCGACGATCGCCGCACAACCTGCTGCGGAACGCTGGGGTCTGCGGCGCTCGCAGCAGGGGATGGCGCGGCGCGCGATGCGGCGGCGACGGACCGAGCGACGTCCGCGGCAGGCGTCGAACGGCGCCTTTCGCTCGAAATCTGCGAATCGGGTGTGGTAGCTGCGGTCGCGACATTTCGCTGCGACGCGGCCGTGTCGGCGGTCGCCGCATCCTGCTGCAGCATCGACAGCGACGGGCTCGACGTATCCGCAACCGGCGCCTCGGTCGCGGCGCGAGCGGTTCGGTCGACTTGCGCGCTTCGATCCAACGTTCCGCCGGTGAAACTGGACGCGCGCGTCGATGTGGCGCTCGTCGTCCCCATCCAGTCCGAGCGCCGATCATCGACATCGACCAATGTCGCAGGAACATCGCTTCGGCTACGATCAGAGGTTTCGAAAGACGTCGCCTGCCGACGGGCGGAAGCGTCCGCGGTCGTCACCTCGCCATAGGCGCGCGATTTGAACGCCGCCGCGCGCGTTGATGTGTCCTGCACAGTCGGCTCGGCGCTGTCCGAGGTAGAGCGTGCGCCGATGTCGGCGGCGATTTCCGTGCTCGGCGAAGCAGCGCGCGTATAAGCGCGCGTCGAAGTCGGAATAGCTTCAACCACGGGGTCACGCGGATCGAACGGCGTCAACGTCGTTGGCGTTTCGTATGGCGAAACAGCTGAGGCCGAGGGACCGATCTCGATGCGCGCCGACGGAGCGACGACACTCGTTTTGTCTGCTTGCGCGACTGAGACGCCGCCGAGATCGTCGGACGGACTCCCGCGCATATCAGGAGCAGGAGCCGCATAGAACGTCGAGGGCGCGAGCTCGGATTGCGAAGAAACGCTCGTCGATCGAGCCTGCGGAAGGAGATCGGAAGCCGACGGCGCCACATCGCCGCGAAGCTCGAAGGGCGCGAACGACCGAGCGCCAAAATTGGAGGCGACTGAAGGCGTCGATTCTGGAGAGTCGGACGATCTCTCCTCGATCGCGACATCTGGTGAACGCGGAGCAGCCGCTGCGAAAGCGTCTCCCTGCAAATCGACGGACGAGAGCGCAACCGCGGCGCGCCGTCCCTGCGCGACCGAAGATCGATCAGCGGCTGCAAGAGCGCTGTCATCCGAGGATGTCTGCGCCGAGCGAGGCGCCGAGGCGGGGCTCGATGACACGGATGGCGCGTAAGCGTTCTCGCCTCTAGCGGAATCGATTTGCGCCGAGGAAAGCGATGGAGCGAGGTCCGCCGTCGGAGTTGGCGTATTGGTTTGCGAAGACGCGGGAGCCGATGGACGCGCGGGAGCACGCAAATCGAACGGCGCGAATGCGCTCGTGCAAGCGATCGGCGCCTCCAGAGCGCTCTCGTCCGAGCTTCGCGCGAGCGACTGGGTCTGCGTCTGCATCTCGAGCGCAGACGACGCCGACCGCACGGGAGCACGATCCAGATCATACGATGCGACCGAATCCAGGCGCGCATCCACGGCGGCGGCTCGCGGCGCGAACGACGTTTCCGCGGACGGCGATGCGGAGGCCGGAAGCGCCTGTCTCTGCGTCGTCGCTTCATTCTCGTCGAGCGACGCCGAAATGTCATTCGGGACGGGCGCGGAAGCGGCGAGCTCCGACACGGCAGGCGCTTCTATTGCCGATGAGCGCCCGGCCCCGAGTGTCACGATGGGCGTCGAAAATGACGGCGAGTCGTTCAGCGAAGCAAATCTTACGGATGTCGCTTGCGGCGTCGCTGTGGGTGATACGCCTAGCTGAGCGATCGACGCACCGAGCGAAGTGGCGGACATCTTATCGCCCGATACCGGCCGGCTCGCACGTCGAATGTCGATAGTTTCTGTCGGCGCCGATGAATCCGGGATCTCGGGATCGATACCGATGAGGCGCGCCGACACACGATTGTCGGTTCCTTGCTCTGCGCTCACCTCGCCCGTGGACGGCGCCGAAACAATCGCATCGACGTGGACGAAATTCGCACGCGAGGAGGCTTCCACGCGCAGGGATTCGGCGACCAAAGTCGCGACTGCCGAAGCAGCGACCGGTTGCGGCCCGGTGGCCTCTCGCGCGGCAGATTGGACCGACGGAGGCGCTTCGATCGGCGGCGTTTGCGAATTCGTCGCACCAACCATGGACGAGTCTCGCTGCGGCGCGGCCGCGGCGGGCGCTAGCCCCGACGAGACAGCCGCAACCGGAGCGCTGCGTGGATCGGGCGTCGTGGCGACAACAGCTTTTTCGTCGTCTGATGCGCGGCCGCTGAGATTGCGCGACATCATGACATTGGCCGCCGAAGCGATGACGCTCCGCCCGGCTGTCGAGTCGGAGCGCAAAGAAGAGGCGGGCCGCGATGCGGATGCAAGCGGAGCTTCGCTCTGCCGCTCCACGGAGGCTTGCGCGGACGCCGCTGGCGTCGACTGAGAAGCCATGTCGGAGAGTCCGCTGGAAGCGCCAGTTGTCGATGGGATCGTCGACACAACGCCGGAAGACCAGACGCGCGGCTCGACGGCCTGATCGATTTTGTCGGCCTGCTGCAACGAGGGCGCCGCATCCGACGTCCGCGCCGGCGGCGAAGCGTCAGGACCAGCGCTGTCCGCGATACGCCTGCCGGACTCGATCGTGCTCGGTCGCGGTGAAGACATGGGCGCGGAGAAACGGCGCGCAACCTCGTTCGCGCCACTATCCGCTCGTGATCCACCCGCTTCCTCGCGCATCGGCGCCGCTGTCTCATCGATGGATGCGCCATCGGATGGAGCCGGCGCCGATTGCGCATCGACAGCGGGCCGCCAGCTCATGTCGAATGCCGGGACCGCGACGAAAGCCAGCATCTGCGGCGCCGCATTGCTCGTCGCCTCAGCGGCCGCAGCTTCCTCGGAATCCGACACCCTATGATCTGCCATCGCTTCCGCGGCAGGGAGGCGCGCAGAGACAGTGCTTCGATCGTCGAGATCGGAGAGCAGCGAAGCGAATTGATCGGCGTCCGCGCCGTCAGAATCACGCTGCCCGGACGAAGCCGCGTCGGTCTGACGAGCAAGAAGACGTGCGGTCTGAAGATTGGGAAAAAGAGCGTCGAGAGTCATCTGCGTGTCGCCCGCTGCAGCAGCGCGTCGGCGTCGCTCAACGCCTGCTGCGCAGAGCGCTCGACCGTCGAATCGGGACGCGTCGCCTCTTGGGCCGGCGTGGTCGCCGCGGCGGAAGAGACGCCGTCGGTCACGCCCTGAAGACGGCTGATCGCGGCGGTCACGATGTTGCGAACTTCGACATCGGCCGAAGGCAGAATTCTCGGATCGATTTTTTGGAACTCCGCTTCCGCCGTCTCGAACTCACCAGTGAGCCCGGCGATCGCAGCGCGATAGAGCTCTACGCGCGCGCGGGCGGCGGGCGTGTCTGCGAGAGGCCCTGCATATTGCGTCTCCGTCGTCGCCAGGGCGACACGGCCGCTCAGAATCGCTTGCCGCGCGACGCCCATATGCGTCTCGAAACGCAATCCTGGCGAGGCGCCTTTCAGCAGACCGCGGAATTCGCTCAAGCGGGAATTGTCGCCATTGGCGGCCGCGCGCAGCGTCGCGGCGCGCATTTCGTCCCAATAATTGCGGGAGAAAGGCGATCTTGCGTATTGCGAGCCATAGCGACGGCCGAGCACGAGAAATTTTGTGGGATCCTGCGTCACATCGACGATCGACATCTCGCGTCGCAGGGCGGCCTCCTCGACAAGGGAGCTCGGCATCAGCAAACGCGCGAGATCGAACAGCTCGCGCGCCTTCGCTCTATCGGAGCCGATCAGCAATCCGCCTTGGATCAATGCGAGATGCGCGGCGAGCGTGTCGGACTGCGTTCGCGCATCGATCGGCGCCAGCAGCTTGGCGGCCTCGTCATTATGGCCTTCCGCATAGGCGACGGCGCCGGCGACGAGCGGCGTTTCGGCATCGGGGATGAGATGGGCGTCGAGAATTTTGCGGATCGAGCGGGATGGGCCGCCGCAGAACAGGAAGATCGCTGCGGCGACAGAATTGCTCTTTTCCTTCCAGGCGTCGGCTTCGAGCGAAGCGACGACCTGCTCTATGCGCTCGATCTGCGCAGGAATCGCGCCACGGGCGCCGGCCGCGCCCTGCACCATCGACCCTTGCAAAGTGTTGAGCGCGCGCACCTGCTCGGTGAGCTCGCCCGCTTCGGCGCAATATGCCGGACCGAAGCTCAGGCCAGCGGCGAGAATGACGGCTCGCGCGAATATCCTCACCGATCGCTCCTGCGCAGCAAGATTTCGATGCGGCGATTGACCGCCGCGAGCGGCTCTTTGGGAGTCTTCGGCCGACGATCGGCATAGCCGGCGATCTTCACCACGCGCTTCTCGGGAAGCCCGCCGCGCACGAGCATGTAATAGGCCATGTTGGCGCGATCGGAAGAGAGACGCCAATTGTCATAGGTCGCCGATTTGTAAGATCGACCGTCCGTGTGTCCGCGCAGCTCGATCTCGCCGCTCTGCTTGGCGAGGAGGTGGCCGATTTGGCCGATAATGCGGACGGCCTGCGGCCGCGGCTCGACGGAGCCGACGGCGAACATCGAGAATGCGGCGTCGTCCGTGAGGCTGATGAGCAGCCCTTCGGACGTCTCCGCAACCTCGACATGCGGAGCCGCGCGCAATGCGGCGAGCTCGGCTTTCACGACCTTCTCCACTGCGGCCTTCACACTGGCGGCCGTTGCGTCGCCCTTCTTGTCCTCGCCTTGCGCCGAAGCCGCCCCGCGCGGAGGCTGCGCCGCAGATTTGCTCTGCGGCGTCGATGGCGCGGGCTTTGCGCGCGGAGCTTCCAGCGGCTCGGCCGTCGTCGATTTGTCCGGCGAGCCGCTGTCCTCGATACGCTCGTCCACATAGCCGACGCCATGGGCGCTGCGATCGAAGGGGTCGCCGAAGGACGAAGGCTGCGCCGATTTTTTGTCGATCTCGTCGAGAGTCGACATCGGGTCGTAAAGGAGCGCGGCCTCGCGCTGTGGGCTGTCCTTCTCCGCGGAAGCCGGCGGCGCCGAGGCCGGCGCGCCCTTGTCCGGCGCAGTGTTGGATTGCTGGCTCTTTCCCTGCCCCGCTTCGGCTGGATCACGCAGCCCCTTATGCGCGGGGTTAGAGTCGATGAGCTGCACGGGATTGAAATATTGAACGATCGCCGCCTTGGTCTCCTTCGATGTGGAATTGATGAGCCACATCACCAGAAAGAAGGCCATCATAGCTGTCATGAAGTCGGCGAAGGCGAGCTTCCAGACGCCGCCATGATGCGCTTCCTCTTCATCGCCATGCTTCTTGCGAATGAAGATGATCTCGCTTTCCTCGTGATCGCTCATGCGGCGTCATCCCCTTCGCGCAGCTGCGCCATCCATTCGCCGAGACGCGTCTCGATCGTCGTGGCGTCGAGACGCGCACGCACGTCGACGCCGCCGACATCCTCGATCTTCGTGGCGATATCCTCGCCATTGAGCTTGGCGCAGACCGCCTCGAGCAGATCCACGGGTCCGCTGAGATGAATCACCGGATTTTCCCGATCGGCGATGAGAATGCGCAGAGTGTCCATGAGGGCGACGAGCATCTTCTCTCTGATCTCTCGCACCACGAAGGGCTCGAGAATGCGCTCGACGTCTTCGCCGATGCGCGCGGAGTAGCGGCCGAGCGAGTCGCGAAATTCACGACCGAGCCGCTCGCCTTCTTCGCGCGACCAGCGACACCGCTCCTCCTCTAGCCGCTGCGCGACGGCCGCGCGCTCGCGCGCGATCATCTCGTCGCATTCGGCCTTGGCGGCGGCGCGCCCTTCCTCGAGCAATTGCTCGCGCAGCTCATCGGTGAGAACGGGTCGGATATCTTCCGACTCGGGCTCTGGGAGATCGATCGCCGGCTCCGGCTCCGGCTCGTCGAATTCGATGGCGAGCGGGGACGGCTCGGGCGCGAGGATTTTCGGCTGCTCGTCGAAACAAGGAAGATAGAAGGCGACCGAGCGCGCCATCAAACGCGTCCCTCCGCATACATCCATTGCTTCAGAATCGCCACGGCCTGCATCTCATCGGCCTCGATCAGCTGCTCGAGCCGCTTCTGCTGGGTGAACGTCTCCTGATCGGCGATATCCTCGATCAGCCCCGTATCGATCGCCGCCGCCATTGTGAATTCTGGCGCCTCGAGCGGAGTGAAGGGCAGCTCTATGCCTCCATCGAGGTCGAGCATCGGCGAGGCATTCTCGGCGAGCGCCGCGCTCGGAGTCTCCGCGAGCAGCGCACGGGTCGCGGGACGCAGGCCGAAGATGACGAGCATCACAGTGACGGCGATCAGCGCCAGAGCATTGATGACCGAGCCGAGCTGATGCGTGAGCGCGTCGGCCCAGCCCGGCGCCTCGACCGGACCCATATCGTTTTCATTGGGCATGAATTCGACAGCCGAAACCTTCACTGTATCGCCGCGCTCCTTGTGCAGGCCCGCGGCCGTCGAAACCAATTGCTCGATCTCCTTGATCTGCCGCTCGACCGCATCGGGCTTCGGCGCATCCTTGCCGGGACCGCCGAGGCTGGCGCGATTGACCAGAACGGCGATGGAGATGTTCTCGACCGTATAGCCGCCGCTGACCGTGGTGATCGTCTTGGACGAGAGCTCGAAATTGGTGAGCTCCTCGTTCTTCTTGTTCTCGTCGTTGGACTGCTTGCCCTCGGATGCGGACGGCTTATTGTCCTGCGGAATATTGCGGTCCGAGCCGGTGGATCCGGTGGTGCTGTTGTTCTGCGACGTCGAATTCTCCTTGACGACGCGCACCGATCTCTCGACCCGCGACTCGGGATCGAAGATCGTCTCATTGGTCTGCTTGCGATCCGTGTTTATCCGCGTTCGCACGCTCACCTGGAAATTCGACAAGCGCAGATAGGGCGTGAGGGTACGGCGGATATTGTCCTGAATATCCTTGGCGACGGTGCGCTCGAGCGTCAGCGTCTTGCCGGGCACGGCGTCATTCTCATCGCCTTCGGAGGTCGTGAGCAGCATGCCGTCGGTATTGAGCACTGTGACTTGATCGACCGTCATGCCGGGAATGGATGCGGCGACGAGATGGCGGATCGCATGTGCCGCTTTGGAGTCGTCGGGGCTCTCCGTGCGAATGACGACGGAGGCGGAGGGCGGCTGCTTGGCGCGGCGGAACGAGCCTTCGTCGGCGAGCACGATATGCACGCGTGCGGCCTTCACGCCGCGAATCAGCTGAATGGTTCGCGCCAGCTCGCCTTCCAGCGCGCGTATGCGCGTCACCTCCTGCATGAAGGAGGTGAGGCCGAGCGAGCCGACCTTGTCGAACAGCTCGTAGCCGGCGTTGGCGCTCTGAGGCAGGCCTCTTTCGGCGAGCATCATGCGCGCTTGCGCGGTCTGGCCGTAGTGGACCGAGACGGCGTTGCCCTCGGGATTGATATCGAATGGAGTCCCGTTCGATTTCAACGCGGCGCCGATGCGGCTCACATCCTCTCGATCGAGGCCGGCGTAGAGCACCTCGAAGTTCGGACGTGAGAGATAATAGGCCGCGACCCCGGTCACCGCCAGGACGAGGACAAAGATCATAGCGAGTGCGGCAAGCTTGCGGGGACCAAGTCCGAGCAGATTGTCTCGCAGCTGAATAAGGCGATCCATCGGGGGCGTTTCATCGGGTTGACGCGATGCGGTTCCCCAATGTGCAGGCGGTGGCTTGCGCGAACTTTGCCGATCGTCTCGGCTCAGACGAGGAAGGGCCTCGCCGTCGGCGGCGAGACCCTTGCTCGGATCGTCGAAATCGTCACTGGAACAGCTTGAGGATGATCTGGCTGTTCTGGTTGGCGATCGACAGCGACTGGACGCCGAGCTGCTGCTGGGTCTGCAGAGCCTGCAGGCGCGTCGAGGCCTCGTTCATATCGGCGTCGACGAGCGAGCTGACGCCATTGGTGAGGGCTTCGTTCAGCGTCTTGACGAAGGCGGCCTGACCGGTGATCGTCGTCTGCGTCGCGCCGATCTGCGCCGCATATTTGGTGAGATCGGAGATCGCCTTGTCGGCGTTGGTCAGCGAATCGGTGATGACCGAGCTCGAGGAGACGTCCGTCGTCGACAGATTGGTGAAATCGGTCGCCGCGGTCGCGCCCGTTCCCTGCGCAGCTTCCAAAATGCCCGAGCCGGCCGCAACCGCAGGCGACGCGCCGCCGCCGCCGATCAGCGCGGTCGCCGTAAGATTGATCGTGTTGAGCGCCGAAGCCGTCGAGCCGCCGCCATCCGTGTAAGAGGCGATAAAGGCGAAGGAAGACTGCGAGCCGTCCAGAATGTTGAGGCCGTTGAAGCTCGCCGAGGCGACGATGCTCTTCAGCTGATTGCTGAGGCCGGTCAGGCTCGTGCCGATCTTCGCCGTGTCGGCGCCGGGCTGCGCCGCCTGCGCGACCGCCGATTTGATATTGTTGAGCACCGAGATCGCATTTGTGACGGCGGTCTGGGCGATGTTGAGGAGCGATGAGCTCACCGTCATCGAATCGCCGATCGTCGACAGCACGCCTTGATCGGACTTCATCGTCTCGGCGATCGACCAGGTCGAGGCGTTGTCGGTGGCGCTCGAAATCTTGAGGCCGGTCGAAACTTCCTTCTGGGTGCTCGCAAGCGCCTGCTGCGTCGCCCGCAGCGACTGAAGGGCCGTGATAGCCGAGGGGTTAGTGAGAATGCTGGACATGACTCATCGATCCCTTTTGGGGTGAAACTAGTGACGAAAGGCATCCCGGAATTTCACCGGCTCGACGGAAACGGCATCATGCCTTTGGGCTCGGGAGCCCTATCCGAAGCAATCATCGGCGGAGCGCCACATCGCGGGAGCCAATCCACTCGACGACCCGTCGAAACCGTTCCGGTCTCGACGGTTACAGCACAGCCTGCACGGTGGTTAACCTAACTAGATAACCTTAATAAAGGTCTAAACGGGCAAAGCGTCCGCCGCGCACGCGCGACAAAAAAAGCCGCGCCCCGGAGGGCGCGCCGTCTTGGCGCGCGCGACAAAAAAAAGCCGCGCCCCGAAGGGCGCGGCTTCTTTTCGGATTTGGAGAGTGGCGTATTACTGGAACAGGCGCAGGATGATCTGGCTGTTCTGATTGGCGATCGACAGCGACTGGACGCCGAGCTGCTGCTGCGTCTGCAAGGCCTGCAGGCGGGTCGAAGCTTCGTTCATGTCGGCGTCGACCAGCGAGCTGACGCCCGCCGTCAGACCTTCGTTCAGCGTCTTGACGAAGGCGGCCTGGCCGTTGACGCTGGTCTGCGTCGCGCCGATCTTCGACGCATATTGCGTCAGATCCGCGATCACCTTGTCGGCGTTCGAGAGAGTGTCGGTGATCGTCGAGCTCGAAGCGACGTCGGAGGACGACAGGCTCGTGAAATTCGTCGCGGCGGTGGCGCCGGTGGCCTGAGCGGCCTCCAATATGCCCGCGCCGGCCGCGACCGCCGGAGAAGCGCCGCCGCCGCCGATCAGGGCGGAGACCGACAGGTTGATCGTGTTCAGCGCCGAGGCCGAAGTGCCGGTGCCGTCGCTATAGGAGGCGATGGAGTTGAAGGTGCTGCGCGAGCCGTCGAGCAGATTCAAGCCATTGAAATTCGCCGAGCTGACAATGCTCTTGAGCTGATCGCTGAGACCGGTGAGGCTCGTGCCGATCTTGGCCAGATCCGCGCCGGGCTGAGCGGCCTGCGCGACGGCGGATTTGATGTTGTTGACGACCGAAATGGCGTTGGTCACCGCGGCCGTAGCGACGTTGAGCACAGAGGAGCTGACCGACAGCGAGTCGCTGATCGTCGAGAGAACGCCCTGATCGGATTTCATCGTCTGAGCGATCGACCAGGTCGAGGCGTTGTCAGTGGCCGAAGAAATCTTCAGGCCCGTCGAAATCTCCTTCTGCGTGGAAGCGAGAGACGACTGGACCGAGCGCAGCGATTGCAGAGCGGTGATGGCGGAGGCGTTGGTCAAAATGCTGGTCATGACTCGTCGATCCTTGGATGAGGTGAACGCGACATCCCGGAAACTCACCGGCTCGACGGAAGCGGCATCATGCCTTGGGCGCCCTGCCCTATCCGAAGAACTCTGTCGACGGCGCGCCTGCTGTCTCGCATAGCCGCGCCGGACAATCGGATATTACACGTAGGGCGCAGGATCGCCACAAATCGCGGAAAATGCGATTAATGAAGGGCTAACAGGGATTTGGAGCCGCGCTGCCGGCTTGGCGCTCCCTGGGACGCTGGTTCAGCCGTAGGAGCGGATGAGGCTGCCGACGAGGAGATTCCACCCATCGATGAGGATGAAGAACAGCACTTTGATCGGCAAGGAGATCGCGGTCGGGGGCAGCATCATCATGCCCATCGACATTGTGATCACCGCAACGACCATGTCGATGACGAGAAAGGGCAGCACGATGAGAAAGCCGATCTCGAAGCCGCGACGCAGCTCGGAGATCATGAAGGCGGGGGCGAGAACCTGGAGACCGAGCTTCTCGTAATCTCCGGTCGTCCCTTTGTCCTTGGTCAAATTCTCGAACAGCTTGATGTCCTTGTCGCGCACATTGGCGATCATGAACTTGCGGAACGGCTGCGAGATTTTGTCGAACGCCTCCACCTCGGTGATCTTATTGTCCATCAACGGCTTCAGCCCATCCTTCCAGGCCGCGTCGAAAGTCGGCGCCATCACATAGAAGGTCATGAACAAAGCGAGGCTGATGAGCACGAGATTAGCCGGCGTGCTCTGCAGCCCCAAGCCGCTGCGCAGAAACGACAGCGCTATGGCGAAGCGGGTGAAGCTCGTCACCATGATGAGCAGGCCCGGCGCGATGGAGAGGACCGTCAACAGGACGAGGATCTGCACGATCCTGCCACTGGCCGCGCCGCCTCCTGCGGGCAGCAGTGCGTTGAGGTCGAACCCCTGCGCCAGAGCGGCGGTCGGCGCAAGGAGGAGGAGGAGAAGGATCGCGGCTGCGCGCTTCATTGAACGACCAGGGCTTGAATGATGACCTCCTGAATGTGACCTTCCGAACGTGTCGCCGCCCGATCCGTCAGATCCTCGTGCAGGCGCCGCAGCCCGTCCGAGCCCTCGAGCGAGGAAAGCGTCATCGTCCGCAGAAAGGCGACGATGTCCGCGGTCACTTGCGAGATCAATATGTCCGGCTGCGGCACGGCTTGGGAATCATAGACGATCGACGCCTGAAGGCGCACCCATCCGGTCTCCGGCAGGGCGAGATTGGTGACGATCGGCGCGAGCTCCTTGAGCTTCATCTTCGCCTGCGGCGCATCCTTCGCGCCTTCGCTCGGCGCGGCGGCGCCATGTCCGCCATGCGCCTGCCCGCCATGTCCCTGCGCGCCATGCCCCTTATCGGCGGACTCCGCGCTTTTTTTCGGCGCCGCGCTCTCGGCCGGCGCCGGCTCGGCGGGTTTGGCGGCCGTGGACGGATCGCCGGTCAGCGTGAAGCCGAGGAAGCCCCCGCCTCCGGCGCCGAGAACCGTCGCGACGATGAGCGCGAGCGCCAGCTGACCGGAGGACGACGAATGCGTTTCGGCGGCGGTGGTGGTGCCAGACGGCGCGGCCACGTTCCTTCCCCTTCCTATCTCAGAACGGCGCGAATATGTCGTAGGCCTGCTGGCCCCATGCGGGCTGCTGCACCTCCGTCAATCGCCCACGTCCGCCATAGGAGACGCGCGCCTCGGCGATCTTGTCGTAGGAGATCATATTGTCCTTGCCGATGTCGCGCGGCCGCGCGATGCCGGCGATCGTCAGCACGCGCAGCTCGTAATTCACGCGGATCTCCTGCGACCCGCGCAGCATGAGATTGCCATTGGGCAGAACCGCGGTGACGACGGCGGCGACCGAAAGCCGAATCTGCTCCGAGCGGTTGATCGACCCCTGCCCCTGCGTCGAGCTGCTCGACTGCAGATCATTATTGACCGTGCCTGTCCATTTGCGCTCCGGCGGAGCGGATGACGCGCCAGCGAGGAAATCGAACAGAAACGACCAGGTCGTCTTGACCTTCGAATCGCGCGAGCGATCGGTCGAATTGCCGAGCACCGCCTTGTCGTCCATAGATATGTTCACGGTGACGACATCGCCGACGGTCATCGCGCGCACATCGCGATAGAGATTGACCCTGTTCTCGTCCAGCCGCATCTGCGGCCCGAGCGCCGGCGGACGCGTCGAGCCGGTCGGCAGCTGATCGTCATAAGCGGACAATCCGCTGCCGACGGGACTCATATGTGGCTCGCGCCCGATGTCGCGCGGGTCCGTGGCGCATCCGGCGAGCGCCAGCGCCGAGCCGATCGCTATAGCAAGCCGCTTCATTGCTTCTTTCCGCCGCCGACGAGGCTCGACAGAGCGGCGACCTTCTTGGTCAGCACGACGGCGCGGGAGGCCTCCATCTCGTTGAGAATCGCGCTGGACTGCTTTGGCTGCAGCCGCATGAGCATGGCCGCCGCCATGTCCTCCTCCATATTCGCGAATTGCGCGGCGGCGGCTTCCGGCCGCATGCGTCCATAGATAGAGACGAGCCGTTCGTCGGTCTGCTTCAGCAGCGTGTCGTAGCGATCGAGCACATCCTGCAGCTCCGCGCGCTTGGCTTCGAGCTCCGCGGTGCGCTTGGCGATTCGCTGCTCGATATCCAGCAGCTCCTTCTCCTGCCGCGCATTGCGAGCGGCGCCGGCGGCGGCGGCTATATCGGCGCAATATTGGCGCGCATCGGGAGGCGGCGGCGCGGCGCGCGCCTCTCGCGCCCGCGGAGGCTCCTCCTTGGCGACAGGCTCCGCCTTCTTCTGCTCCGCTCCGACGGCGAAGGCGCATGAGACGAACGCCGCCGCGGCGACGAGCGGAAGCGCCTTTCGCAAATTTGACATTGGATCTGGCCCGGGGTCTGGCTCGACGTCTATGTTCGACGAACCATAGGCTGACCGATCCGCCTTGCGTGTGGCTTGCTCGAGACGCAGCGCGCGGCGAACACCGCGGACACAGGCTGGTAAAGAAAGCATTACTTTATTTGGTTACTATTTCGTTGACGCCGCGGAATCGATGCGGCTAAGTAGTCCGTATAGTGATTCGCGCAGATTGCCAGGGCGAGACAGATGTCAAGGGGACGGCAATGTTCATAATCGTCGATGAGCGTGAACTGGTGACGAGTGGGTATGCGCGCCACTTCGGCCAGGAGGGAATCTCCTCGGCGGGGTTCTGTTCCGGGCAGTTCATCGATTGGGTCGACTCCGCGGTCGAGACGGATATGCTCGCCGTGGAGGCCTTTTTGATCGGGGAGTGCCCGGAGCGCGAAGAGCTGCCGAAGCTCATTCGCAAGCGGTCTCAGGCGCCCGTCATCGCGATGAACGAGGCGCCGTCTCTCGAGCAGACGCTCGGGCTGTTCACGGCCGGCGTCGACGACGTCGTCCGCAAGCCGATTCACGTGAAAGAGATTCTCGCGCGCGTCTACGCTATTCGTCGCCGTGCGGAGACACGTCGCGATCATGCGGTGGTCGGGCCGATGCAGGTGTTCTTCGACGGCCGCGATCCACTGGTGCGCGGAGAGCCCTTCAACCTGCCGCGACGCGAGCGCAGGATTCTCGAATATTTCGTGATGAATCGCGGGCGCCGTCTGACCAAGTCGCAAATCTTCAACGCGGTCTACGGTCTCTTCGACGATGTGGTCGAGGAGAATGTCGTCGAGAGCCATGTGAGCAAGCTGCGTAAGAAGCTGCGTGCGCGCCTCGGCTATGACCCGATCGATTCGCAACGCTTCCTCGGCTATATGATGGTCGGCTGAAAAGCGTTCTAAGCTTCGATAATTGAGAGAAAGGCTCTGGCCGGCGTTACGCCGGCCGGCCTTTTTTCAGTGTGGGATATCGTCCTTCGGGACGAAGGCGAAGCTCTTGACCAATGTCTCGCGCACGAGCTCGCCGCCCAGCCTCTCGTTGATGCTCTTGGTGAGCTCCTTCGTCAGCGAATTGAGATCGTATTTTTCGATTCGCCGAAAATCGAGGTTGTTGTCGGCATAGAGCCGACGAAACGCCTCATCCATCACATAGCTGTCCGCATCGACCGGCGCGCCGCCGCCGCCATGGCCTCCCTTGTTGGACGCCTCGACGACATAAGCGAATTCCGCCGAAATATAGCCCTTCAGCGTCCCTTCCGAGATGATCGGAACGGTGATCGGCTTGACCTTCTTCACCTCGAGCTTTTCCGCATGCTGCGCCGCTTCCCCCGGCGCGCTGCGATGCGATTTCCAATAGGACGCGCCGAAGGTCGAGCCCAACGTCACCACGCAGGCCCAGATCCCGATCAAAACCATGCGCATCATCGATAGGGCTCCAAAATCAACGTTCCACCGATGCTCTCGTGGAATAGGTTCCGTCGGACTCCGCCATCTCGATCGTGCAGATCATGATGCCGGCAATCTCTCGCATCGCGCGAAGGCGCCGTTCCAGCAGCTTTCCATTTTCGACCAGAGTGGCGCGCAATAGTTCGACCTTCGCTTCGATCGCGGACGAACGCGGCGCCGCATAGGCCCGCGAGGCGCGCGAAAATTCGAGCAGCGCATGAGTCTTGCGCGCGTTGAAATCCTCGAAGTCCACATTGGCGCGTGATCGCAGCGCCTCGGTCTCGCGCTCGATCAGCCGCGTCAATCGATCGACGCAGCCGACGAAAGCCGCACGCCGCGCCTCCTGTGCATGATCGCTCCGGAACGGCGCTCCACTCATTCTCTCATCGCTATATCGATGCGCAGCCATGTCCCATATCCATTCGAACCGGTTCCAATCACAGTCGCGGATAACGCCGACGACCTCACGACGTCTTTGTGCGCTCATTGCTCGAAGACAAATTGTGATCGAGCAGCTTGCGCAGCCCCAGGCCGCCCGCTTTCGCGATCTGATCGCCGATCTGCTCGGCGATCATCGAGCGCCACACATCGCCCGCGGTCCCATGACCGAAATAGCCGTTTTCCGATTTCGGAAGCATCGTCTCCAGTGACGATTGAATGATGAAGGCCTCGAACTTTTGCGTCGCCTCGCCAGGCCGAATTGGCGCCCGCGTCGCGGCTGCCGTCCCATCCCAGACGACAGGCGCCGCGACAGCGAGCTTCGCGGAGGGCGACGCCTTGCCATTGTCCGCGACGACCGCAGCAAAGCCATCGACATTGCTCGGCGTAGCGTTAGAAACTTCGCTGAGGCGCGTGACCGCCGCATTGCGACGAACAGGATCCGCGGCTCTGGCGACTTCGGTGACGAGATCGGTAGCGGGAAAGATCGACATCGGTCTCCAATCCTTCGACAGCGAATTTTCTACATGAGCAGACTTACGGCGCGCTGAAGTCGCGCGGCGTCGTGCAATGCTCGATCACCTCGCGCAACGCCTCCAGCTCCATCGCGCGGTCTCGCTCCATCTGAGCGTCGGCGACAAGCCGTTCCGCCTGCTTCACGCGCTTGGCCTGCTCCAAGGTCACATTCGTCTGCCGATCGACCTCCTTGCGAAGCTCCTGCTGCTGGCGAATATTGGCTTTCAGCCTTTGCAGCACCACTTCCGGAAAGAGCGTGATCAAATTGCGATTTCCGTCGAGACATTCGACGATTCGCGTCTCCTCCTCCTTCAATTCGCGCGCCCTTCGCTCGAGCTGAGACAGGCGCCCCACCTCGATGCGATGCAATTGCTCATGGACTGCGAGAATCCGCCGCTGATTTTTCCAATTCATCGCCATTATCCCGACAAGAGCCAAGCGCCGAACGCCGAGGAAAAAGCCGTGAAGAAATCATCGGCCATCACATAGAACCAATAGATGCCGAGCCCGATCAGCAGCGGAGTCGAAACAAAATAGACGGGGACCGACGGCGTCATGCGATTGAGAAAGCCGAAGGCGAGATTGACGATGAAGCCGAACAAAAGAAACGGACTGCTGATGCGCAGCGCGAGCAGAAACGATTGGGACAGCACATTCGAATATTCCCGCAACATTCCGTCCGCGGGCATTCCATCCCTTACAGGAATCGCGGAATAGGATGCGAAGAGGCCGCGAATCATCTCCCAATGCTGATCGAGCACGAAGACCAAAGTCGTCGCGCCGAGCATGATGAACGAGCTCATGGCGGGAAGCGGCTCCGCCTCCTCCACAGCCGACCCCAATATATTTCCGAGCCCGGTCGTCATCGCCGCCGCTGTCGTCATCGTCTCCAGCGCGAAGAAGAAAAGACGCGCCATCGAGCCGATGAGCACGCCGATGACAAGCTCCCCGATTACGACGAAGAGCACGCCGCCCGGCGTAGCGTTCGCCACCACTGGCGTGACGACATCCGCGAGCGCCGGCGCCAAAGCGACCGTCAATCCGATGGCGATAAACAGCCGCGCGCGCACCGGCACCCGTTGGCTCGCGAAGCCAGGTATCGTCATGATGCAGCCGCCGATCCTGCAGAACAGCACGAAGAGCGTCGTGACGACGCTCGTCAGCCCCGCCGTCACGAAATCGTCCCGAGCGATTTGATCTCGACGCCGCGAGCGATCTCGAGATGCGAAAGAATGGGAAGCGCCGAAAAGAGACGGCCGACGATCATTTTTACATAAGGCCGCGCTTCTGGCGTCGTCACCACCGCAAATACATCGCCGCGCTCTATGCGCTCGCGAATCGCAGTCCCCGCCTCCTGGCCAAACTGCTCGATGAGCGACGGATCGGCGTTGAACTCGACGATCTCGCCCTTCGCGTCACGGCGGAGACTCTCATGGAAGAACAGGTCCCAACGCGCGCCGAGCCGCAGCACGCCGAGCGTCCCGTTCACTGCAATCTCGCCGCAAATTTGTGGCGCCAACCGCGTCCGCACATGCTCCACGATCGGCTCCGCGCGTCGCGCATAGGGAACCACCTCGCTGACCGCCTCGAGAACGAGATCGAGATTGCGGATCGACACACGTTCGGCGAGCAGCAGCTTGAGCACGGAATGGAGGCCGGAATTGGAGATGAGATTCGGCACCATCTCGTCGATGAGCTTGCGATATTCGGGCTCGAGACGATCGAGCAGCATGCGCGCGTCGCGATAGGACAAGAGCTGGGAGAGATTATTGCGCAGCACTTCCGAAAGATGCGTGAGCAGCACGGAAATCGGATCGACGGGCTCGAATCCTTCGCGCCGCGCCTCGGCGACGAGCGCATCGGGAATCCAGAACGACTTGAGACCGAAGGCGGGATCGACCGTCTCATCGCCCGGAAGATCGGGCTGGCGGCCCTGCCCGACGATGATGAGATGCTGCCCGAGCTGCAATTCCTGCGTGGTGACGACTGTGCCGTGGATCTTGATCTGATAGCTCTTCTGCTTCAGCGCGAGATCGTCGGTGAGCTTGATCTCCGGAATCACAAATCCATACTGACGAGCGAAATTGCGCCGCATCTTGCCGACGCGATGCGCGAGCTCGTCCTGCGACATCAGGAGACGGGCGGACAGCTGCTTGCCGAGACAAAGCTCGACGCCCGGCGTCTTCAAATATTCTCGGATCGAATCCTTGGCTTCCGCCTGCGCGCGCCTGTCGTCCTCGGCCTTCTTGGCTTGCTCGCTGGCGCGGAGCTTTGCCGCCTGCTTCGGCGTGGAATAGGCGACGAACGCCATGGCGCCGCCGAGCATCATGAACGGAGTGAGCGGCAGACCCGGCATCATCGCCAGCACGAACAGCAGAGACGAGGCGACATAGAGCGCCTTCGGGTAATTGCCGAGCTGCCGAACGATGTTTTGCTCTGTCGAGCCCCGTGTGCCGCCCTTCGACACCAGAAGGCCTGCAGCCAGCGACACGATGAGCGCGGGAATTTGCGAGACGAGACCTTCGCCCACCGAGAGCTTGGTGAACACATCGGCGGCGTTCGACAAAGGCATGCCATGGCGCGTGACGCCGATGACGATGCCGCCGAAAATATTGACCGCGAGGATCACGAGGCCCGCGATTGCGTCGCCTCGCACGAATTTCGACGCGCCGTCCATGGAGCCGAAGAAGGAGCTCTCCTCTTCCAGCTCACGGCGGCGCAGCTGCGCCTGCTTCTCGTCGATCAGCCCGGCCGAGAGATCGGCGTCGATCGCCATCTGCTTGCCGGGAATCGAGTCGAGCGTGAAACGCGCGCCAACTTCGGCGATACGCGTCGCGCCCTTGGTGATGACCAAAAAATTAACCGTTACGATGATAGCGAAGACCGTCAGACCGATGACGAAGTCGCCGCTCATCACCAATTTGGAAAAGCCGGCGATGATATAGCCTGCCGCGGCGGTTCCCTCCGCGCCATGTCCGAGAATGAGGCGGGTCGTCGCTATGTTGAGCGAGAGACGCAATATCGTCGCAACGAGGAGAATCGTCGGAAAGGCCGAAAATTCGAGCGGTTTCTGGATCCAGAGCGACACCATCAATATCAGCACGGCGAGCGCGATAGAGAATGCGAGGCCGATGTCGATGAGGAAGGGTGGAATCGGCAGAAAGAAAATGCAGAGGATGAAAATGATCGCCAGAGCGAATCCGACGTCCTTCACGCGTCCCTCGGGCGCGCCCCCAGCCAATGCGACGTCGGTCATCTCTCGCTCCCAGCGGCTCCTCGCACCCCGCGACGTCGCGGGCGCTGCCGCCTTCAGAATCCCTTTTCGATACGCGAATACGCATAATCAGTGAACGCTTGAATCTGCGCGCCGAGAAACGGCGCAGAGAGCCCGAGCGCGACGAAGATCACGATGATCTTCGGCACGAAGGTCAAGGTCATTTCCTGAACCTGCGTGAGGGCCTGAAGCAGCGCGATGACGATGCCGACCGCCATTGCGGCGCCGACCACCGGGCTCGAGACAATGAGCACGGTGAAGATCGCGCGCTGCATGATCTCGAGCGCGTCCGCCTCGTTCATTCGCTCACCGTGACGCCCGACCCGAGAGAGATGGTCTTGCCGTCAGTGAGCGTCGCAGTCACGCCGGAACTCGATGTCGAGACCGAGGCGACGACGCCGGAGGTCGAGCCGTCGGAAGACGACACTGTCTTGCCGATGAACGAGCTGGCTTGCGTGAGCAGATTGGAATTCAGGATCGAGGTCAGCGTCGTGTTCGTCTTGACCGCTTGCTCGACCGACGAAAACGAGGCGAGCTGGGAAACCGTCTCGGTCGGATCCATCGGCTTTGTCGGATCCTGGTACTTCATCTCGGTGACGAGAAGCGTCAGAAACTGGTCGTAGCCGAGCGTCTGCGTCGAGCTGCTGGAAGACGACGTCGAGCTCGTGCTCGAGGTCGCGGTCGCATTGGTGACGGAGGTCGTCGAGGTCACAGTCACTGTATCGCCTCCTCAGGCTGCTTTGCCGCTGTCCTGCGCCGCGCTCGGCGCCAGTATTTCGGACTCGAATGGGAAAAGCGTACGAATCGTCTTCAACGCATCGAACATTCGCTTGTCCTCGACATATTTCGCAGCCAACGCCAGCCCATTGAGAATTCGCGGATCGGGAAAGGCGGTGTTGAGCGAGGCCAGCATGCCGCGGCACATGTCCGATGCCGCCGCTGTGTCGTTCGGCGACATCAGCATCAGCTGCACGACGAAGTAGAGCTGTCGCAAAGGCGACGTCGCGTCTTTCGCCTGCATGACGTGATTCTCGAGCAGGAACGTCACGTCGTTGAGCAGCTCGATGCAGACTTTTCGGTCGGCGCGGATCACCGCGCCGTTGAGATAGAGCTTCTCGCCCCGCCGTAACGAAATATTCATGCCGCCCTCAGCTCAGTCCATCGGCAATCATCTGATTGATCTCGATGACGCCGTCGAAATTGTCCGACCTGCCGCAGTCGATCGCCTCGAGCTCACGAAGAATCCACAGGCCGATCGAGATGAGCGAAGCTCGCAACGCTTCGGGAAGCGCGTTTCCGTCGCTGCCGAGGTCCTCGATGAACACGGTCCAGATTCGGCGCATGTTCCCGGTCGCCTCGAACGACTCGCTGCTTCGAACCCCTTTGACCTTGGCCACCGCGAGCAGCCGGATCGCCCTCTCGAGCACGGCGCGCTCTCGGCCGCGGGCCACAGCGGGGGAGTCTTCGACCGTCTGAGCATAGACATTACGATACATGCGATTCTCTTCGGATCATTCGTGCGCTCAGATATATTTCGACAGCGTCAGCTGTTGAATCTTTCCGGTCAGCGTGTACGACGTCTCGAGCTGAGTGGTCAGGTTGTTCAGCCGCGTCGACGCTTCATATGGGTCGACGTTTTCGAGCGAGCCGATCTGCGTCTTGATCATGTCACTCTGCGCCGAAAGCGATTCATTCGCATCCGAGACGCCCTTCTGCATCACGCCGACTGTCGCTCGCAGATTGGTCAACCCCGATATAGCGTCAGACATTGTGGCAGATGCAGTCTTGAGAATCTGTTGATATGCGGAGCTGCTCAAAGATTCGACGCCGAGATCGGCGACCATTGTGTAAGCCTGAGCGAGCTGACGCAGCGATGTCTCATTTGCGGACACAGAGGTCTCGGAAGTCTGCGACAAGGAGATTCTGTTCGTCGCCGTCTCATCGGTCGCGCTAGACCAATTGCTGCTCCACCCGGACGAAGAGAACAGATCGGCGAATGAGCCCGAGAGGAAGGTCGCCATCTGCTGATCTGTGATGGCGCTCGCGCCGGCGTCGCCTTGCGCGACCCCGAAGGCGCCGAAGAACGCCTGATCGACCGACTGCTTCGCGGTCGACGGAGTAGTGGAGAAGTAGTCAGCGAGCGGCGCGACGGCGGTGTTGACGCCGCCGAAAATCTGCACGCCGTCGACGCTGGTGTCGAGCGCGGAGATCAGCGATTTCAGTCCAGTCTCGGCATAGCCCTTGATGGCGCCGGGATCGCTGCCGGCGCCCGATTGCGCGCTGACCAGCGTCTGCAGAAAGTTCTGAGCCGTGCTGGCGATCGAGCTCAGCGCCGTATCCGTCGCGCTGAGACGAGTCGTGATGACATTATTGCTCGCTGTCAGCGCGGCGAGATCATCGGCGTGAAAGCCGTAGGAATAATCCTGCTGTATCGCGGCGCCGAGGCCGAGCCCGATATCGGCGAGGCGTCCGGTCGAGACTTCCGCCTGAGTCTTCGACAATTGCGTCTGAACGTCGAGGACAGACCGTCGCAGCGCATTGGTGAGCGATTGGGTCGAGGTGATCGAGACCATTTGTCCGTCCGTTCGTCAGAGCGCCTGGAAGAGCGCGGTATACATGGCGTCTATGGCCGAGATGAGCTTTGCCGACGCTTGATAGGAGTTTTCGAGATCGAGCATTTTCGACATTTGCTCATCGAGATTGACGCCGGTGGCGCTGGAGAGCGCGTCGGTCGTCTGCGACAGCAGCGTCGACTGATAGGATTCGGTATCCGTCGCCTGTTGACGCTGGGCCTCGAACCAACCGAGCGAGGATGTCGCATAGTCTGTGAGAGACAGGCTGGAGCCGAGGCCTGCGGAGGGATCGAAGCTCTGCGCTGTCGAGAAAGAGTCGACGAGCTGGTTTATGCGATCCGTAAAGCCCGCGGCGCCAGTCGTATTATAGAGATAGGCGGAGTTGGTCGGATCAGAAATGCCGCCGTCGCGCAGCCGAGTGAGATCGCCGCCCTGGCTCGGATCGGCGTTGGGATTGACGATGATCTGGCCGGCGAGACCGGGCACGACGCTCGCCCCCGGCACTGATGTTGCGCCGGAATAGGTGAACAATCCCGGCGCCGTCGTTCCAAAACCGGATTGATCGCTTTCCGCGAAAGCAGTGATCAGTCCGCGTGCGGTTTCATCGAGCTGATTTTGATATTGCGGCGCGACGACGTCACGAAGCTGCGTGAGGCCTTGCAGCTTGCCGGACTGAATCGCCATGGAGGCGGAGGCGCCGGTCACTGGCACGCCATCCACATAGACCGCGTTTCCGGTAGTCGAGGCCGCGTAGGCGCCGGTCGCCTGAAAGGTCACCGATCGCGCCGTCGTCTCGAAGAGCGTGGCGCCGCCGTCGGCGTAGATCACCATATCGTTATTGGCGCGCGTGACCGTGGTCACGCCAATCTCGGACGAGAGCGATTTGAGAAGAGATTCGCGCTGGTCGAGAGCGGATGAGACGTCGCGCCCGACCTGCGTTCCGGCGACGACTTCGGCGTTCACCTGCTGAAATTGCGACAGGATCGAGTTGATATTCGCGACAGAGGATGCGATCTCGCCATCGGCCTGCGTGCGCAATTGCTGCACGGTCGAATCCGCCGTGTTGAGCGCCTGCGCCACCGCCTTGGCGCTCGAAAGCACGTTTTGCGCGACCGTCGTGCTCGAAGGCGACGCACTATAGCTCTGCAACGCGCTTTTCAGCGCCGAGAGCAGGGACGCCGGCGAGCGATTTGTGCTCGTGTCGGACGCTGTGCCGGAGGATAGCCCGAGCGCCTGATCGATCTGGTCGAAACCAGAAGACAGCGCCGCCGCCGAGGCTTGCGTCGCGGTCGCCTGCAGGGAGTTCTGAACGAGCGCGGCGTTGGTGGCGCGCGCGACGCCATCGATCTGCGTTCCGCCATTGGAGCTCGTGGAAACGAGCGCCGTCTTGGTCGCATAGCCGGAGACATTCACTCCGGCTATGTTGCGTGATACGACATTTATTTGCGCGGCGATCGTTCCGAGCGATTGATTGGCGATCGCTCCGGCATTCGTGAGTGACATGGCGACCGCCTATCTTTGTGTCGTTTACTTCAGATTGTTCAGCACTTGCATCACTTCCGACGCGACCTGGAAGACCTGGCTGTTCGCGCTGAAGGAGCGCTGGGCGACGATCATGTTCGACAATTGCGTCGCGAGATCGACCGTCGAGCCCTCGAGCTGATCGGATGCGATCGCGCCCATGCTTCCGGAATTGGCGTCGCCGAGATAGGCCGCGCCGGATTCCTTGGTGACGGCGAATGTGTTGCCGGAGAGCGCCTGCAGATTGCTCGGGCTCGCGACCGTGCCGAGCGGAATCTTATAGGCGGACACCGACTGTCCATTGCCGAGCACATAGCTGAGCGTGCCGTCCTTCGCGATGCTGACGCTGCTGACCTGCGATGCCGCATTGCCGTTGATCGTCGGATTGGAGACGGAGAAGGAAGAGCCGAGCTGCGTCAACCCGCTGAGATCGAGCGCGAGCGTGGAGCCATCGGGCACGGCGATCGAAGCGCTGGAGCCGCTGCTTATGCTGCCGTCGGTGGCGGAGAAGGTGAGCGACTGAGTGGTGAGCGGGCCAGACGAATATGGGAAGCCGCCACTCGTCGCATCCGCGGCGTTGTAAACCGACATTTCCCAATTGTTGGAAGACGTCTTGGAGAAATAGACGTCCAGCGTCACCGCATTGCCGAGATTGTCATAGGCGGTGACGGAGGTCTTGTCGGTGTAGGTCGACGTCGAGGAATTCGCGGACGGCAGGTCGGCCGCCGCGATCACGTCGGCGGTGGAGGGAAGATTGGCGGTCAGCGAGCCCTCCGTCGAAGCCGTGCCGATCTCCTTGCCATAGGGAATGGTGACGGTGCTGAGTTCGGACGGATCCGTCGGCGCGGAGGCGGCCGATGAGCTGTAGCCCATGAGATAATAGCCGGCCGTGTTGACGAGTCGACCTTGCGAGTCGGGAAGGAACGAACCGGCGCGCGTCAGATAAGTGTTGCCGGCCGCGTCGCTGACGACAAAAAATCCGTCACCCTGAATGGCGAGATCGGTCGCCGACGTCGTGGTGAGCGTGCTACCGGATTTGGTGACTTCGATGACGTTGCTCGCGCTGACGCCGCCGTCGGCGTTATTGCCGCCCTGATAGCTCGTCAACAGAGTCTGGAATTGCGTGGTCGCCTCTTTATAGCCGACCGTGTTCGAGTTCGAGATGTTCTCCGCGACCGCGCTGAGCGCCGTGGTCTGCGCCGACATGCCCATAACCGACGTGTTGAAAAGCGCGCTCGCCGTCATCTGTCATTCCTTCATATCCGTGAGACGCCGGGATTAGAAGTCTCCAGGCTTGCGTGAGGCTGTCGACTGCGCGCGAATGAAGCTTTCGGTGAAAACGGTTAACCTTGAAATAATATCGCGCTCCTATCTTTGACACGCCGACGAGAGGCTCGACTTCTCGAAATGTTCGGCGCGATCGATAGAGGGGCGTTGGAGTTGACGAGACGAGATGCGATCAAGCCGCTTTTGAACGGCATGAAGGCGCGGGACATGGGCGCGGGCGCCTGGCTTCGCTCGGTCACGTCGCGCATGCTTCCGCGCGAGGGCGTGGTCACTTATTCTGTCGTCGTGGAGGAGCCGCCGTCGTTCATCGAGCGTCGTCGAGAGGCGCGGCGTCCGGTGCATTTGCAGTCCGGCAAGATCCTCGACGGCGGCGAGCGCTTCCTGACGGAGTTTCTCTATAAGAACAAGACTGGCGGCGGCATCAGGCTGCGCCTCGCGCAGCGTGTGCCGCTGCCGCGCTCCATCATTCTCTACGACGATCAGCAAGGGGCTCTGCTGTCCGCCAATGTGATATGGCAGAATGGCGTCGACGCCGGCTGTCGAATGAAGGGCCGCTGGCCGCACAATGAGAAATTGCTCCTGCGGATGAGCGGCCCGTACTATTCACTTCAATGAGTAGCGCGGGATCGGCGCAAGGCTCGCACCAGATTTGATTACTAAATTCTTAACGACCCGCCGTTCCTGGGAGACCCCACAATGCACCCGATCAATGAATTGAAGCAGCTTCGCGAGCAGATGATCGAACAGCTCACGCAGATTCCCGAGTATCAGGCGTTGAAGGCCATGGAGCGGTTCATCGGCGAGCTGTCGAGCATCTATGACAGCTCCAACGGTCAAGCGAGCGAGTCTCCCATGCACAAGCCGACAGTGTCGGCGCTCGACAATCGTCACAAGAGCGACATTGGGGCCTCTTCCCCGCGCGTCACGCCTTATATTCCCGCGCATCGCGTGGCCTGATCCAGGCGTGGAGCGATGCGCCTATTCTTCGGCGCAGCGGCGTGTCCATTGTCTCGAATCACGGCGTCCGCCCGCGGCGGGCGCCTCTATTGCCCGCTAATGAAGATTTAACCGCCCATCGCTAGGCTCGAAGCATATCGGGTTGACCGTTCAAACGTCGGTCAAAAGCATGAAGCTGCCTCGATATGCCGGCGATCCGGCATGTCCCCGTGGGGGCGCCTCCTTCCGCACGATCAGTCGAACCAACGCGACGCCGCTCTCTGCGCGAGAGCCCTGCGCGCGTGACGGGACCTCGCGTCCTTTCGCCTGCCTCAGTGATCGCGAGGTCGTCCGCCGTGGCGGAACCCGATCTTCGTTACATCAGCAGCGGGGGCAGAGCGGTGAAAACATACGCGACACTTCTTGCGCCCGTCATCGGGATCGCGGTCGGACCGCTCCTATCCCTCGGTCCGCATCTGCTGCAAGGCGGAGCCTCCTTCGATCCATTATGGGGAGCCGCCGGAGCGAGCGTCTCGCTCATCGGCGCGATCGCCGCCTATCGCGTAATCTCGAGCCGCGTGTCTCGCCCGGCGACGTCTCTCGTCGCGACGCTCGATCGCATTCGCAATGGCGATCTCGAGACTCCGGTGGTGAAAAGCGGCAAGAGCGGCGAGCTGAGCGCCGTCTTCGACGCGCTGGAAAATCTTCGCGCCACATTGCAGAGCGATGTCCGTCGTCGCGCCGACGCCGCGAGCGCGGAGCAGCGCGCGGCGGCCCAGCGCCGCGCATCGCAGGACGCCGAGTCGCGCGGCTATGTCGAGGCGCACGAATTCTTCATGAAGTCCTTCACGGAAGGGCTGGAGCGGCTCGCGGCCGGAAATCTGAAGCACAGGCTGAACGATCCTTTCTCGTCCGATTACGAGAAGATTCGGCATTGCTACAATGTCGCGCTCGACAAGCTGCGCGGCGCCTTCGCGGATATGCTCGGCCATATCGACGGCCTCACCTCACGGACCGGCGAGATCGCGGGAGCGGCGGATGCGCTGGCGCAGCGCACGGAGCAGCAGGCGGCGAGCCTCGAGCAGACGTCCGCGGCGCTCGAGGAGATCACCGCGACAGTTCACAAGACGTCGGATGGCGCGCAGCGCGCAGCCGGCGTCGTCTCAGAGGCGCAGGCCGACGCGACGCGCAGCAGCGAGATCGTGCGCAATGCGATCGAGGCGATGGGGCGCATCGAGACCTCCTCGCGCCAAATCGGGCAGATCATCGGCGTGATCGACGAGATCGCCTTTCAGACCAATCTTCTCGCGCTCAATGCAGGAGTCGAGGCCGCGCGCGCGGGTGAGGCGGGACGCGGCTTCGCCGTCGTCGCCTCCGAGGTGCGCGCGCTCGCGCAGCGCTCGGCGGAAGCCGCGCGCGAGATCAAAAGCCTCATCTCGACATCCTCCTCGCAAGTCGAGGATGGCGTGGCGCTGGTCGCGCAGACCGGCAAGTCGCTCGGTCGTATCGTCGACCAGGTGGTCGAGGCGAACAAGGTGGTGGTCGAGATCGCCAATGGCGCGCGCGAGCAGGCGACCGGCCTCGCCGAGGTCAACACGGCCGTCGCGCAAATGGATCAGTTCACGCAGCAGAACGCCGCAATGGTCGAGGAGACGACCGCCGCGAGCCATGGCTTGAAGAGCGACATCGAGCGGCTGGCTACATCCGTCGCCGCCTTCGATCTCGGCGAGCGTGGCGAGGCCGCGGCTTTCGCGCCCAAGCGGCAAAAGCCGCTTTCGACGAACAAAGCGCCGCCGCAGCCGCGGCGCGTCACGACGCGTGGCGGCGCGCTTCCGAAAGAGCAGCCTGCGCAGGTCGAGGAAGGCTGGGAGGAGTTCTGATCATGGCCGAGACGATTTCCCGCGTGGCGACGAGTGAGGCGAAGGAGTTCATCGCCTTTCACATCGGCGCCCAGACATTCTGCATCGACATAATGGCGGTGCGCGAAATTCGCGGCTGGACGCCGGCGACGCCATTGCCGCATGCGCCGACTTTCGTGCGCGGCGTCATCAATCTGCGCGGCGCCGTGCTGCCGGTCATCGATCTCGCCACGCGCCTCGGACTGATGCAGAGCGAGCCGACGGCGCGTCATGCGGTCATCGTCGTGCAATCGGCCGGACAGGTCGTCGGCCTCCTCGTCGATGCGGTGTCGAATATTTTGACGCTGACGCAGGACGCGATTCAGCCGACGCCGGAGGTCGCCTCCGAGATCGCGCGGACATTCGTGAAGGGAGTCGTCGCCGCGGGCGACGAGATGATCAGCGTGCTGACCATCCAGAATCTGTTGCCGGAGCCGGTTCTCGACGCGGCTTGAGCCATAGCCTCGCCCTCCCCCGCAACGACATAGAGACGAGCCGATGGTCACTGTCAGCCTACCCGAGATCCTCGACATTCGCGCGGCCTCTCCGCTCGCCACGGAGCTTCTGCAAGCGCGCGGCAATCCGCTGATGATCGACGCCTCGAGCGTCGCCAAGGTCGGCGCGCAATGCATCCAAGTCCTGCTGTCCGCGCATGCGACCTGGACGGCGGATGGATTGCCCCTGAATGTCGTCCATCCGTCCGAGCCTCTCCTCGACGCCCTGGAGACGCTCGGCATTCCCTTCACCGATATTTCCGAACAGGAAAGCACGAAATGAGCAAGACTATTCTGACCGTCGACGATTCCCGAACCATGCGCGAGATGCTGATGCTCGCACTGTCCGACGCCGGCTTCAGCGTCGTGCAGGCCGAAGACGGAGTGCATGGGCTGGAAGTGCTCGAGAAGGCGACGCCCGATGTGATCGTCACCGACATCAACATGCCGCGCATGGATGGCTTCGGCTTCATCGAAGGCGTGCGCCGGCACGAGAAGCATCGCGGCGTGCCGATTCTGGTGCTGACGACAGAGAGCGACGGCGAGAAGAAGGACCGCGCGCGCCGCGCCGGCGCCACGGGCTGGATCGTCAAGCCGTTCAATCCCGTGAAGCTCGTGGACGCGATTCGCCGCGTGGCTGTGTAAAGCGTAGCGTTGCAAGGGAGATCGCCCGTGGATCCGATGGCCGCCATCAAGCAGACATTCTTTCAAGAATGTGAGGAGCAGCTCGTCGAGCTGGAGAGCGGGCTGCTCCGAATGGAGGATGGAGACGACGACCTCGAAACCGTCAACGCCGTGTTTCGCGCCGTTCACTCGATCAAGGGGGGCGCGGGCGCATTCGGCTTCGACGAGCTCGTGGAATTCGTCCATGTCTTCGAGACCACGCTCGATCTCATAAGATCCGCCAAGCTCGCCGCGACGCCGGCCGTCACCAAGACGCTGCTGCGCGCTTCCGACGTGCTCGCCGATCTCGTTCGCGCCGCGCGTGAAGACGGCAGCGCCGACGCCGGCGCGGTGAAGGTCATCGCGGACGAGCTCAGCGCTCTGCTCGGCGGCGCCCCGCGACATGGCGACGATGATGGCAAGGTCAGCGTCGAGGCGCTCGATTTCCAGCCGGTCTGCATCTCGCTCGATTCGATCTTCGACATCGGCGAGCCGGAGGCGCCGGCGACGCAGGATTTCATCGTTCGGTTCAAGCCGAGCGCAGGGCTCTACGCCAAGGCCAACGAGTCGCTGCGCCTGCTGCGCGAGCTCGGCAGCCTCGGCGAGATGAGCGTCGAATGCGACATATCGGAGATCCCGCAGCTGACGGAGCTCGATCCGGAAGGCGCCTATCTGTGCTGGACGATTCGTCTGACGACGACCGCTTCCGAAGCGGAGGTGCGCGAGGTGTTCGAGTTCGTCGAATGGGATTGCGAGCTATCGGTCGAGACGGCCGATGTCGGCAAGCTGCTCGAGGCTCTGCAGGAGTCGCTCGAGCCGCATGAGGCGCCCGAGGCGCCCGTCGCCGTCGCGGAGCCCAAGCAGACGAGCGTCGCCATCGATCCCGCGCCGGCGTCCTTCGCCGCGCCGAGCGACGAGCATCCTGCCGCAGCTAAGGCGGAATCGGCGAAGGGCGAAGGCTCTGGCTCCGTGCAGGCGACGATCCGCGTCGATCTCGATCGCGTCGATCGCCTCATCAATCTCGTCGGCGAGCTGGTCATCAATCAGGCGATGCTGTCGCAGCGCGTTTCGGAGGCTGGCCTCTCGCGCGCCTCCTCTGTCGTGATCGGCCTCGACGAGCTCGAGCAGCTGACGCGCGACATTCAAGACAGCGTGATGGCGATTCGCGCGCAGCCGGTGAAGCCGGTGTTCCAACGCATGTCGCGCACGGTGCGCGAGGTCGCGTCGATGACCGGAAAAGCCGTGCGCCTCGTCATGGACGGCGAGACGACCGAGGTCGACAAGACCGTCATCGAGCGCCTGACCGATCCGCTCACCCATATGATCCGCAACGCCGTCGATCACGGCATCGAGAAGGCGGAAGACAGGATCGCCGCCGGCAAGCCGGAGGAAGGCTCGCTGCGACTTTCGGCGACGCATCGCTCGGGGCGTATCGTCATAGAGGTCGCCGACGACGGCGCGGGCATCAATCGCGCGCGCGTGCGGCAGATCGCGGTCTCCAAGGGGCTCATACCGGCGGAAGCCAATCTCACCGACGATGAGATCGACAATCTCATCTTCCTGCCCGGCTTCTCCACCGCCTCCTCCGTCTCCAACATCTCCGGGCGCGGCGTCGGCATGGATGTGGTCAAGCGCGCGATTCAGGCGCTCGGCGGCCGCATCTCCATCTCCTCCGTTCCCGGCCGCGGCTCCACCTTCTCGATGAGCCTGCCGCTCACCCTCGCGGTTCTCGACGGCATGGTCGTCACTGTCGGCGGACAGACGCTGGTCATTCCGCTGACGGCGATCATCGAGACGCTGCAGCCCAAGAAGGAGAGCGTGCACGAGCTCGGCACCGGCTCGCGCGTGATCGCCACCCGTAACACTTTCACGCCGCTGATCGATGTCGGGGCCGTGCTGCTCTATCGTGACGAGCCGATCGAGCCGACGTCGCAAGTCGCGCTTCTCGTCGAGTCCGAGAGCGGCGCCAAATGCGCGCTGCTCGTCGATGCGATCCAGGGTCAGCGCCAGGTCGTCATCAAGAGCCTCGAGACCAATTACGGCCATGTGCATGGCATCGCCGCCGCGACGATCCTCGGCGACGGCCGCGTCGCTCTCATTCTCGACGTCGATGCGATCGTCGCGCGGCCACGCGCCGATATGATCGTCGCGGAAATGCCGGCGGCGGCGGAATAGGCCGCCTCGACGCCAACATCGCGCCCCGCCTCGCGTGGGGCGCCACTCCAGATAGAATCGCAAGCAGCCGAATGAAAACCCGCCACCTCGCCACGGCTCCGCTCGTCCCTGGGGAATTTCTGCTGACGCAGGATGATTTCCGGCGCATCGCCTCGATCCTGCACGAGGACGCCGGCATCTATCTTCCGGACTCGAAAGCCACGCTCGTCTATTCGCGTCTGGCCAAGCGGCTGCGCAGCCTCGGCCTCGAGAGCTTCCGCGACTATTGCGCGCTCATCGTCAGCGCGGATGGCGTCGATGAGCGGCAGAAGATGATGGCGGCGCTCACCACAAATGTGACGCGCTTCTTCCGCGAGCCGCATCACTTCAAGCATCTCGAGGAGAATGTGCTGGCCAAGCACGCCGCCGCCGTGCGCAAGGGCGCTCGGCTGCGCATCTGGTCGGCGGCCTGCTCCAACGGCCAGGAGCCCTATTCGATCGCCATGTCGATCCTCTCCGTCATACCGGACGCGGCCGATCTCGACGTCAAGGTTCTCGCCACCGATATCGATCCGAACATGGTCGCCGCCGGCGCCAATGGCGTCTATGGCCGCGAGATCATGGAAGCGGTGCCGCCGCATCTGCGCAGCCGCTGGTTCACGCCGCTCGGCGGCGGCCGCGACGAATGGGGCGTGACGGAGGAGCTCGCCTCGCTCGTCTCCTTCCGCGAGCTCAATCTCATCGGCCATTGGCCGATGAGCGGCCGCTTCGATGCGATCTTCTGCCGAAACGTGGTGATCTATTTCGAGGAGAAGACGCAAGAGAACATATGGAGCCGCTTCGTTCCTCTCCTCAATCCGGAGGGGCGTCTCTACATCGGCCATTCCGAGCGCGTGTCCGGCGCGGCCACATCCGCCTTCGAATATGACGGCGTCACCACTTATCGGCTTCGTTCCAGAGGAATTTCGTAAGATGCCTGTTCGTGTGCTGATCGTCGACGATTCCGCAACCATGCGCGGCCTCATCGCAGCGACCCTCTGTCGTGATCCCGCCATCTCGGTCGTCGGCGAGGCCGCCGATCCGCTGGAGGCGCGCCAGGCCATCAAGACGCTCGATCCCGATGTGGTGACGCTCGACGTCGAGATGCCGAACATGAACGGGCTCGAATTTCTCGAGAAGATCATGCGGCTGCGTCCGACGCGCGTGATCATGGTCTCCACCATGACGGAGCGCGGCGCTTCGACGACGATCAAGGCGCTCGAGATCGGCGCCTTCGATTGCGTCGCCAAGCCGTCGTCCAAGGATCCGCGCTCTTTCGACGAGCTGCCCGCGAAGATCAAGGCGATCGCCGCCTCGCCCATCGGCCGCCACGAGCCGCTGCGCGGCGAGCCGATCCGCGTCGAGCCCGCCGCGGCGGCGCGACGCGAGGCGCCGACAGCCACGTCGCGCTATGCGCCGGACGGACGTCTCGTCGCCATCGGCTCCTCCACCGGAGGCGTCGAGGCGCTGCTCACCATTCTCTCGCATTTTCCGGAAAATTGTCCGCCGACCATCGTCACCCAGCACATGCCGCCGGTGTTCACGGCGAGCTTCGCCGCGCGGCTCGACCGCATGTGCAAGCCGCAGGTCGCCGAGGCCACGGATGGCGCGCCGATCCTGCCCGGCCGCGTCTATCTCGCGCCCGGCGGCGCCGCGCATCTCGAGGTGGTGAAAAGCGCCGGCGGATACCGTTGCCGCCTCACCAATGCGGAAGCGGTGAACGGGCATCGTCCGTCGGTGGATGTCCTGTTCAATTCGGTCGCACAGAGCGCGGGTCGCAACGCGCTCGGCGTGATCCTCACCGGCATGGGCCGCGATGGCGCGCAAGGCCTGCTGGCCATGCGCAAGATCGGCGCGGAGACGATCGGCCAGGACGAAGCGAGCTCGCTCGTCTACGGCATGCCGAAAGCGGCCTTCGAGATCGGCGGCGTCGGCAAGCAGCTCACGCTGCAGCGCATCGCCGCCCATATCCTCACTTCGACGAACCAGTAACAGTACGGGGGAATTCCATGTCCATCGCCGACCAGTTGAGAGTCTTGATCGTGGACGACACGAGCACGAGCCGGATGCTCATTCGCGACGGTCTCGAGGAACTCGGCGTTCGCAACATTTTTTTTGCCGGCGACGGCGAGCAGGCCCTGCAATTCATGATGGCCACTCCCGCGCATCTCGTCATTTCCGACTTCAACATGCCCAAGCTCGACGGGCTCGGCCTGCTGAAGGCGATCCGCAATTACAATCCGACCAAGAAAGTCCCCTTCATCATGCTCACGGGACGCGCCGACAAGGCGCTGCTCGAGAATGCGGTGAAGCTCGGCGTCAACAACTTCCTCACCAAGCCCTTCACCGTTCCGGCTCTCAAAAAAGCGCTCGAAGCGATCATCGGCAAAATCGCGTGACGCAAATGAACGCAGCCATGAAACGAGTCCACATCATCCAAGGCGAGTATCGGGTGGTCGACGATCCCACCACCGTCCTCGCGACGGTGCTCGGCTCCTGTGTCGCCGCTTGCCTCCGCGACGCCGGCGCCGGCGTCGGAGGGATGAACCACTTCCTGCTGCCCGGCGACTTCACCTCGTCGCGCAATGGCGAGGCCGAGCGTTACGGCGTGCATCTCATGGAGCTGCTCGTCAACGGCCTACTGAAGAAAGGCGCGCGCCGCGACCGTCTCGAAGGGAAGCTGTTCGGCGGCGCGCGCATGATGGAAGGCCTCTCGGACATTGGCGCGCGCAACGCCGAATTCGCGAAGCGCTTTCTGAGGAACGAAGGCATTCGCCTCGTCGCCGAGCATCTCGGCGGCGACAGAGGGCGGCGCGTCGAATACGAGCCCGTGTCCGGACGCGCGCGGCAGAGCCTTCTCTCCGGTCCGACGCCGCACGCCGCTCCGGCGCCGGTCGTCATGCCGAAGCTGCCGGCCGCGGGCTCACTGGAGCTGTTCTGATGACGGAGCCGAAGACGACCTCGCCCTGCGGCGCGCATGAGCGATCCCAACCGCTGGTCGAGGTCCTCTCGCGGCTGGCCGCAGAGCTGCGCAACGCGGCCAAGGAGACGGACCGCCTTCATTGCCTGGTCGACGGCGTCGAATGGAGCAATGTGGAGGAGAAGCACGAGCTCATCCACTCGGCGCAGGCGATCGACTCGATCGAGCAGACGCTCTCGGGACTATCGGATTTCGTCTGCGCGCTCGCAGAGCTGGCGCCGGCAGATTGGCAGGTCTGCGGCGGCGCGGCGGCGCGCAGCGTCAAGCTCGCGGAGCTGGCGGCGCGCCTCGGCGATCATGACGACGACGGGCGAACGGATCACCCCGCCGGCGAGCTGGAATTCTTCTGAGCGCCGATCGCGCGCTCATTCATCGTCGGCGAGCAGATCGCGCAGCTTGCGGCTCTTCGCCCATTGCGCCGCATCCTCGGCGGCGTTCTTGAACGCGGCGACGTCGACGGGCTCATGCGCGCGTTCGGAGGCCGTCTCCATCAGCCCTGCGGCGACGGACAGCAGCACGGTCGTCGCCGCGCGCAGGAAGGTCGCCGCGTCTCCCTTGGCGTCGTCCACCTCGGCCAGCAAGCGATTGGCGGCGCCGCGCAGCTCGTAATCGAGCGTCTCCAAATCACGACGCAGCTGCGGCGTGAGCTCGCGGCATTCGGCGATAGAAATAGGTCCAAGTCCGCCCTGGGAGGGCGACCCTGCGTCACCGCCCGGCGAGGACGGTGGATCGACACGCGTCACGGCGACCTCCAAACGCTGACCTGCGACAGCCGCTCTCTTCGAGCCCTATAGCAAGGCCCCACCATAATCAATCCACGGGACAACCCGTCGTTGCGGCGACGCCGCCGATTCGCGTCTTGCGTCATCGGAAGTCCGGCCCGCAGCGCTGCGCGTCCATCTGCGCGTTGACGGCGTGCAGCTCGCCTTTGAGCCGCGCGATCTGCGGCTCGCGATCGTCGCCGAAGGGCGTGCCCATCGGCGTCGGAACGCCGAGCGTGCGCATGCGATCGTCCGCGGCGAGCTGGTCCTGCGCCGAGCCGGCGAAGATCAGCGCCTGCGAGATGCGGGCGCGCCGCGCCACGAGATGCGCGCAATCGGTCCCGACGAAGAGCGCAGGATCGACCGGCGCGGGCTCTATGTCCCATGTTGTCTTGGCGCAGGCCGAAAGGCCGAGCGCGGCCGCCAGCGCCAAGACGGCGCGGCGCGGAAGGATGCGGGTGAATTGCTTCGCTCTCATTGTCATGCGCGTTCAAAAATCCGTCCAGGCTCTGCTGCGACGGTCGCTCGCGCCGAGCCGCCGGTCGGGCGCTCCGACACGGCGCGGCTCGTAGAAGCTTTCGCCGCCCGAGGCGACGAGGCGCGGCCCGGCCGCGCGCGCGGCGGCGTCGAGATCGCGGGCGATGCGGAAGCGCGAGACCAGCTCGATCAGCCGCCGCGTCTTCTCGCTCAGCCCATGGCTGACGGCGGTGGTCTGCTCCGCCATTGCAGCGTTCTGCTGCGTGATCATATCCATCTGGCGGACGGTGCCATTCACCTCGTTCAGCGCCGCGGCCTGCTGGCGCGCGCGATCGGCGATCTCCGCCACCACGCCATTGACGCGGGCGATCTCCTCGACGATATGCGACAAGGCTTCGCCCGTATCGCCGACGAGCGAGACGCCGCGGCCGATCTGCGCGTTGGAGACCGAGATCAATGTGTCGATCTCCTTGGCGGCCTTGGCGCTGCGGCGCGCGAGATCGCGAATCTCCGCCGCCACCACGGCGAAGCCGCGTCCCGCCTCGCCGGCGCGGGCCGCTTCCACCCCCGCATTCAGCGCAAGAAGATTCGTCTGCGTCGCGATCGAGTCGATGACGCCGATGATCTGCGCGATCTTCTTCGACGATTGCTCGATATCGCCCATGGCGCCGATGGCCTGCCGCACGATGCCGCCGCTCGCCTGCGCCTCCGAGCTCATATTGGAGACGATCTGCCGCGCATTGCCGGCGTCCTCGGCGGTCCGTGTGACCGTCTCGGTGATCTGCGCGAGCGCGGCCGCCGTCTCCTCGAGATTGGAGGCCTGGCTCTCCGTGCGCCGCGACAGATCATCGGCCGCGGCGACGGTCTCCTGCATGCCGGAGCCCAGCAGCCGCGTGCTGTCGGCCATCTCGCCGATCGCTTCCGACAATTGGCCGACAGCGGTGTTGAAATCCGTCTGCAGCCGGCGATAGGAGCCGGGAACCTCGTCGGTCAACCGATAGGTCAAATCCTTCTCGGCGACCTTGGCCAGACCGTCGCCGAGCAGTTGGACGATGCGCGCCTGAGTGGCGTTGGCCTCGGCGATCAGATGCTCATCGGCGCGATGCGCGAGGATGACCTGCCGAAGATTCACGAAAGCGTCGGCGAGGCGCCGCACGCTCTCGGAACAGTCTTCGATCTCGAGCCGATAGGAAGTGTCGCCATCAGCGAGGTGGCGGACCGCCTCGGTCACGGCGACGAGCGGCCGGACAATGCGCGTGCGCACGGCCACGGCGCCGAGAATGCAGAGAAGCGCGATGAGGACCGGCCCGACGAAGAGCGCCGCCAATCTCGGATCGCGCGTCGTGTCCAGGCCGCCGGCGAACAGAAGCCAGCTCACGACGGCCTGCGCGAATGCGATGGCGGCGATGATGGACAGCAGCACGGCCGACCGCATTCGCAACCCCGTCGGAACAATAGCGCGCAAGCCGATCACCCTTTTAATTTGCGCCTATCCGCAAGCAATAATTCGCGACGCGCCGGAAGCGCGCGCAGACGCGGCCGATCGACCGCCCGCCCCGCGCGACGAGGCCCGGACGACTGAGAATCCTGAACCGCCGCCAGAAGCTAAAATGGCTCAGCCGACGTTAAGTTAAGGTTAATAGAAACCTACTTCTGCGCGTCGGCGAGCGCTGCGGCGCGCGTATTGGCGAGCGCCTTCTCGATCTCGGGAAGCAAGGTCTCTTCCAGAGCCTGCCGGGTCAAAGGCCCGACGAACTTATAGGCGATGGCGCCGTCGCCACGGATGATGAAAGTCTCCGGCACGCCGTAGACGCCGAAGTCGATCGCGACGCGTCCGGGAAGATCGACGCCGACCGCCACGAAGGGATTGCCGACCTCGGCGAGGAAGCGCAGCGAATTGGCCGGCTCGTCCTTATAGGCGAGGCCGACGAGCGCGACGCCCTTTTGCGCGAGCGCTGGATCCTTGGCGAGGGCGAGCAATTGCGCATGCTCCGCCCGGCAGGGCGAGCACCAGGAGGCGAAGACATTGACGACGCTGACGCGGCCCTTGCGCAGATCGTCGCCGGAAAGGCCGCCGACGCCCGCGAGCCCCGGCAAAGCGGGAAGCGTAAATTGCGGCGCCTGCTTGCCGATGAGCGCCGAAGGCAGGCGCGAGGCGTCGCCCGAGAACAGCCGCACGAGAAAGAGACCGGCGAGCGCCGCAAAGACGGCGAGCGGCAGGAATAGCGCCAGACGGCTGCGCGGCGCGGACTCCTCGGCGCTCATAGCGCCTCCCCTCTCTCGCCGGAGCCGTTCTTCTCGAGCCGCGCGAGCTCGGCGGCAAGGCGTCTATGCTCCAGCAGAATGCGAAAGGCCATGATGAGGATGGTGGCGGCGGTCAGGCCATAGGCCAGCAGAATATAGCCCCAATGCTCGTCAGTCATTGCGCCGGCTCCAGCAATTGTCCAGAAGCGCCGCCCTCTTCTCCGGCGGCGGCGACCTGCAGCGCCAGCCGCGCGACGCGGCGGCGCAAAATCTCATTGCGGATCGCCATCAGATGCAGCGCGAGGAACAGCGCCGTCGCGCCGAGCGCCATGATCAGCAGCGGCCACAGCATGGAGCCGGCGATGGTCGGCCCGCCGGCGCGCAGCACAGAGGCCGGCTGATGCAGCGTGTTCCACCAATCGACCGAGAATTTGATGATCGGAATATCGACGAAGCCGACCAGAGTCATGATCGCCGCTATGCGCGCCCCGCGCGGGGAGTCTTCCATCGTCTGGCGCAGCGCGATGAGGCCGAGATAGAGCAGGAAGAGGATCAGCATGGAGGTGAGACGCGCGTCCCACACCCAATAGGTCCCCCACATGGGCTTGCCCCACAGCGAGCCGGTCACGAGGCAGATGAAGGTGAAGGCGGCGCCCAGCGTCGCGGCGGTCTTCTGCGCGGCGTCGGCCAGCGGATGGCGCCAGACCAGCACGCCGAGCGAGGCGGAGGTCATGACCATGTAGGCGAACATGGCGAGCCAGGCGGCCGGCACATGAATATACATGATCTTGACCGTCTCGCCCTGCTGATAATCGGCCGGCGAGACGAAGAAGACGAGATAGAGGCCCAGCCCCAGGAGCAGCGCGCTCGCGGCGCCCAGCCAGGGCAGGACGCGCTGCGTCAGCCGCAGGAACACGGCGGGATTGGCTAAGGACGAGAACGCGATCATGACGGCCTGCCGAACGAAACGCGACGGGCGGAGAGGGAAACGCCCTCTCCGCCCAGTCGATCAGTTGGAAGTCGATCAGTTAGAAGCCTTGGGCTTCGACGAATCGGACGGCTTCGACTGCTCGGCGGCGCTCTGCGGCTTGAACTTGCCGTGCAGAATCTCGACCGCCGCGATCAGCTGCTTGTCCTTCTTCGCGTCCGGCGGCACATAGGCCTGCGAGCCGCTCTTCTCGTCCTCGCCATTCTTCAGATGGCCCTTGAGCGAGGCCTCGCCCTTGGTGTCGTCCTTGCCCTTCAGCTCGTCCGGCACGTCCTGCAGCAGCGTGATGTCCGGATCGATGCCCTTGGCCTGGATCGAGCGGCCGGACGGCGTGTAGTAACGCGCCGTGGTCAGGCGCAGCGCGCCATTATTGCCGCCGAGCGGGATGATGGTCTGCACCGAGCCCTTGCCGAAGGAGCGCGTGCCGAGAATGGTCGCGCGCTTATGGTCCTGCAGCGCGCCGGCGACGATCTCCGACGCAGAGGCCGAGCCGCCATTGATGAGCACCACCACCGGCTTGCCACGCGAGATGTCGCCGGCCGCCCGCGCATTGTAGCGCTGCGTCTCATCGGCCGTGCGGCCGCGCGTCGAGACAATCTCGCCATGGTCGATGAAGCTGTTGACCACCTGGATCGACTGGTCGAGCAATCCGCCCGGATTATTGCGCAGATCGACGATATAGCCCTTGAGCTTGTCGCCCGGCATGTCCTGCTGGAACTTGTGGATCGCGGTGCGCAGCCCGTCCGAGGTCTCCTCGTTGAACTGGGAGATGCGGATATAGCCGATATCCTCGTCCTCCTTATGCGAGCGCACGGATTTGATATGGATCTCGGCCCGCGTGAGCTTGACCTCGATCTTCTCCTTGTCCTTGCCGCGCAGGATGGTTAGCTTCACCGGCGTGTTGATCTGGCCGCGCATCTTGTCGACGGCCTGATTGAGGGAGAGGCCCTGCACATTGTCGTCGTCGATGGCGAAGATGAGATCGCCGGACATGACGCCCGCCTTGGACGCGGGCGTGTCGTCGATCGGCGTCACGACCTTCACCAGGCCGTCCTCCTGCGTCACCTCTATGCCGAGGCCGCCGAACTTGCCCTCGGTCTGCGTCCGCATGTCCTTGAAGCCCTTGGCGTCGAGGTAGCTCGAATGCGGATCGAGCGAGGTGAGCATGCCGTTGATCGCCGATTCGACGAGCTTCTGCTCGTCGGGCCTCTCGACATAATCGGCGCGCACCTTGTCGAAGACATCGCCGAAGAGGCTCAGATTTTTGTACGTATCGGCGGCGGCGGCGAAGGCCGGGGAGCCGATCAACACGCGCGCATTCTGTCCGAGCGTGGCGCATCCCGCCCCGATGACGATTCCCGTTATGATCAATGAGGCCTTGCGCATCATCCGCCAACCTTCTGAAGTTCCGGCTTCGCCCACCATGGGCCCGGATCGATGGACGTTCCGTCCTTGCGAAACTCTACATAGAGAATGGGCTGTTTCGCGCCGATAGCAATGGCCGCCGCAGTCCTGACGGCGCCGCCGCCCATGTTCGCCACCGGCTCGCCGGCGAGGACGAATTGCCCGACGGCGACGGAGATCTGGTCCATTCCAGCCAAGGTGACATAATAGCCGCCGCCGGCGTTGATGATCAAGAGTTGACCATAGGATCGGTAGCGCCCCGCGAAAACCACCCAGCCGTCGCAGGGCGCGGCCACGATCGCGTTTTCACGCGCCGCTATGGACACGCCCTTCTCGGTCGCGCCCTGGCCGTCCGAGGCGCCGAAGCGCTTGACGATGCTCCCCGCCGAAGGCAGCGCCAATCGACCTTTCAGATCGGCGAAGGCGACGGCTGGAGCGAGACGGGCGGGGTCCTTGAACGGCGCCGCCAGCGCCTTGGCGCGACTGTCCAGCGACATTGCGGCGTCGGCCGCGGCGCGCTCGGCGTCGGCCCGCCGCGCCGCTTCCGCCGCGCGCTTGGCCGCCTCCACCTCGCTCTCCATGCGGGCGACCAGCTCTTTCAGACTCGTCGCCTTGGAGGCCAGATTACGCGCCCGCTCGGCCTCGAAATCCAGCGCGCTCTGCGCCAGCATCAGCGCCTTCTGCCGCGTCTCCACCAGAGCGGAGAGACGGACGCGCTCCTCCTTCAAATGCTCGAGCTCGGCGATGAGGCTCGTCCTCTCCGCCTCTATGCGCCCGCGTAGCGCGATGAGATCGGAGAGATCGGTCTTGAGCGTCTCCACCTCGGCGCGCATCTGCGGCAGCACGGAGCCGAGCAGCATGGCGGCGCGAATGCTCTCCAGAATATCCTCGGGCTTGGCCAGCAGCGCCGGCGGCGGCTTGCGCCCCATGCGCTGCAGCACGAGCAGCACCTCGCCGATCAGCGCGCGGCGACTGGCGAGCGATTTGACCAGCGCCTGCTCGCTCCGCACCGAGGCCTCGAGCTTGGCGCTCACATCCTCGACGCGCTTCTCCAGCACGCCGACCCGCTGAACCGCATCGACCAGCGCGGCGTTGAATTTGGCGCGGTCGGCGCGCAGCGTCTCGATTTCCGTCTCGATCTTGCGGCGGCTCTCGGCGGAGACGGTGATCGTCTCCTCGAGGCTGCGCAGCTCCGAGCGTTTTCCCGAAATATCGGGGGAGTCCGGATTATCGGCGGCGTCTCGCGTCTCGACGACCGGAGTCGGCTTCAACGTCGTCGTCGCTATGGCGCCGCGAAGATGCTCCGCCCGCGCGGGATTTGCGACGGCCGTCAGCGCGAGACAAAGGGCGGGAAGATAGACGGCGGGAAAGCAGGCGCCCGACTCCCAACGCTCCGCTCTCCGTCGCATAATCCCGCCGCTCGCCTCATGCCTCATGAACGGCGTCCGCTCCGCCCGCAACTCTTTGCGCCCGCCGGAAGCCGGCGTGCGAATCTCGCTGCAGTTTGGCTATTCAATAGCGTCCACATTGCGGCGAAGCCGGCGCCTAGAGCGCTATCCGATCCCCAATTGGATCGGATAGCGCTCTATATTCTTTTGTTGGAAGCGAATTCTGATCGATCGAACGATTCCGTTCGATCGGAAAGCGCTATCGGCGCGGCGACAGCAGGAAATCGACGCCGCTCCCGCTTTCGCCCTCCGGCGCGCCCTTGGCGACCGGCTTGCCGCTCTCGCCGGCGACGGAGAGACGCCCGCGCTCGACGCCCATGCGGCTAAGATAATCGACGACGCGGGCGGCGCGATCGCGCGCCTTCTCCCGCGCGGCGCGATCGCCGCCCTCGGCCCGCACGCGCACATCGACCTCGGTCTGCGGGCAGCGCTGCAGCAGGCCGACCGCCTTGTCCAGCGCCCCGGTCGCGCCGCGCCGCACGCCAGCGCCATGCTTGGCGAAGCGCACCGGCTCGCTGGCGAGAGCGGCGCTCAGCGCCTTCTGGCAAGTGGGAAGGTCCAGTTCGCCGCTGGCCGGAACCGCGGCGCTCGGCTCCTCCCCTGCCGCCGGCTTCGGCAAATTGGGCGCCTTGGCAAGGTCTGAAGGCTTGGCGCCATCCGAAGGCTTGGCGGCCTCCGAAGGGTTGGCGACCTCCGATGGCTTGACGGTTTCCGATGGCTTGGCGAATTCGGACGGCTCGACCGGCGCCGAAGGCTTGCCCGTCTCCGCCTTTCTGCCGGCTTCATATTTCTTGCCGGCTTCCACCGCGCCGGCAGGCTCGGAGGGCTGCGCGGATATGGAGGGCCGCGCCAGCTCCGGCGCGGCGGCGGATGGCGTCGAAGGCGCCGGCTTCACCCCTCCCCGCCCCTGCTCCTTCGGCTCGAGCGTTAGCTTAGGCGCCACGGCGGAGCCGCCATTGGACGATCGCGGCTGGCCATTCTGCGCCGGTCCGGCGACGCCATTGGGCGCGGGCGCCGGTGCGGGCTCCGTCGGCGACTGCTCGCCCTCTCGGGCCGCGCGCCGCGCAATGGCGGCGTTCTCGTAATTCTTGGCGGCCGCGCCGGTGAGCGCGTCCACATCGGCGATTCCCCGCACGCCGGGGATATGCGCGATCTCTTCCGCCGCCACGGCGCGATTTGGCGCATTGCGCGGCAGCAGAACATCGCGGCCGGCGACGTCGAGATAGGCGGGATCGCCGCCGATCTTCTCGATCGCGCTCGCCGCCTTGCGCCGCAAATCCTGCTCCATCGAGCGGCCGGCCAGAAAGCCGGCGGCGATCCAGATCAGCGCCAAAGGAATGAGACCGAGCGCCCAGCCCTCATTATCCCGAAGCGAATGCCTCCCGATCAGCGCGCCGACCACCGCGCCGAGGAGAAAAGCGGGAAACAGCAGCAGCGCCGTCTCCAGCCAGAAGCCGGAGCGTCCCGGCAGCAGCCCGAGCATCGCCACCGGCGCGCCCGCGGCGAAAGCGAGGGCGAACCACACCAGCCAGCCGGCGACCGGTCCACGCTCGGAGCGCCGGGCTATAGAGAGCGCCGTCGCAACGCCGACCGCGAAGGCCGAGACGCCCCAGGCCCAGAAATGCGTGAGGAGATATGTCATGGCGCTCGCATGGTCCGGCCTGCGCGGCGAGATTGCGTCACGGCCCTATCTTTGGCAAGGCTCGGGCTTTCATCAGGAGACGCGCGTGACGCGGACATTTTCTTTTTCCCTTCTGCTCGTCGCGGCGCTCGCCGCCGCGCCGGCCGCGGCGCTCGATGCGGGCGGCGCGGCGCAGGGGCAAATCCTTCCCGTGGAGCGGACGCCCTTTCATGTGCCGGCCTTCCGCAATGAGACGGTCGCCATGCTGAATGTGCTGCTGCCGCCGCATCGCGTCGCGCCCTATCACGAGCATTCGCGCGATTTCGCCTATGTGGTGGTGCGCGAGAGCCCGACCCTCGTCCAGAATTGGGGCGACCCCGCGCCCACGTCGATCCGTTGGCCCCGCGGCGCGGTGGGCTTCGGGGCTTTTTCCAAACAGAGCCTCACTCACAGAGCGGAAAATGTCGGGGATGCGCCGCTGAGCATCGTCGGCTTCGAACTTTTGCAAAAGACGCCGCTCGGCCGTGCGCCCTCGGAGCGTCCCGCCGGCTTTATGCAGATCATCGACAATGAGCGCCTACGCGGCTGGCGCCTCTCGCTGAAGCCGGGAGAGACCACACCCGCCTTCACGCAGAGCGCGGCCGGCGTGCGGATCGTGGTGGAAGGCGGCGAGCTGATCGAGATGGACGCCGCCGGCGCCGGGCAGAACATGGCCTTGCAGCCGGGCGATTTCCAATGGCGCGACGCCGGCCCCGCCCGCGCGCTGCGCAACGCCGGCGCGACGACGATAGAGATGGTGGAATTCGAGGTGAAGTGACGAGGCCCCCAGAAAGTCGGCGCACATGACATATGACGATTACAACGCGTTCTGCGGCGCATTGCCGGCGGCCAGCCATGTGGTGCAATGGGGCGGCTCGCATGTCTGGAAGGTCGGCGGGAAGGTTTTCGCGATCGGCGGCTGGGACGAAGGCCAGCCGCGCTTCACCTTCAAGGTCGGCGACGTCGCCTATGAGATGCTCAAGGAGCAACCCGGCCTGCGTCCCGCGCCCTATCTCGCCTCCCGCGGCTTGAAATGGATACAGCATTTCGCGGAGCCGGGCCTCTCGGACGCCGAGCTGCGCGTCTACATCCGCGAATCGTATTCGATCGTCTCGCGAGGGCTCCCACGGAAGAAGCGCGTCGAGCTCGGCCTGGACAACGCCTGAAATCTCGCAACCGTCGAGAGCCGCTTCCCCTCCGCCCGCGCGGACCTCACACCCGCATCGGCATCAGCACATAGAGCGCGCTCGCGCCGTCGCGGTCCTGGATCAGCGTCGGCGAGCCGGGATCGGCGAGGCGGAACAGCGCCGTGTCGCTGTCGAGCTGATCGGCGATATCGAGCAGATAGCGGGAGTTGAAGCCGATATCGATCGGCGGGCCGTCGTAATCGGCCTCGATCTCCTCCACCGCCGAGCCCTGGTCGGGATTGGTGACAGAAAGCACCAGCTTTCCTTCCGAGAGCGCCAGCTTCACCGCGCGGCCGCGCTCCGATGAAATGGTGGAGACGCGATCCACCGCCTCGCGGAACACGCCGCGCTCGACGGTGAGGCGCTTGTCGTTGTTGGCCGGAATGACACGGCCATAGTCCGGGAAAGTGCCGTCGATGAGCTTGGTCGTCAGCACGGTCTCGCCGAAGGAGAAGCGCATCTTATTGGCGGAGAGCTCGATCGCCACCGCGCCCTCGGCGTCCTCGACGAGGCGCAGCACCTCGGCGACCGCCTTGCGCGGCAGGATCACGCCCGGCATTCCCGCCGAGCCGGCCGGCGCCGGCAGCTCGACCCGCGCCAGACGATGGCCGTCCGTCGCCACGGCGCGCAGCAGCTGATGGCCTTCCACCTCGGTCGAATGCAGGAAGATGCCGTTCAGATAATAGCGCGTCTCCTCGCTGGAGATGGCGAATTGCGTCTTTAAAATCAGCTTCTTGAGGTCAGCCGGCGCAAGCGAGAAGCTGTGCGAGAACTCGCCCGAGGTGACATCGGGAAAATCGCTCTCCGGCAGGCTCTGCAGATTGAAGCGCGAGCGGCCCGAGCGCAGCGTGAGCTGGCCCTGCTCGCCGGTTCCCTCGATCGAGACCTGCGCGCCCTCCGGCAGCTTGCGGACAATATCATAAAGAGTATGGGCCGGCAGAGTGGTGGCGCTCGGCTGGCCGACGTCGGCGGGGACCTTCTCGGTGATCTCGAGATCGAGATCGGTCGCCTTGAGCATCAGCGTGCCCGCCGTGGCGTCGATGAGCACATTGGCGAGGATCGGAATTGTCGTGCGCCGCTCCACCACACGGTGAACATGGCCGAGGGCGCGCAGCAGCGCCGCTCTCTCGATGGTGACTTTCATTGCGCTCGATCCGTGCCGCGTTTTTCATACCAAGGGCGGGATTTTCGCAAGCCGCGACGGATAGCGCAAGACCTGCAGGAGGATCGACGGCGCTCTGTGCATAAGTTCCTATTGCGGCGAAGCGTGTCGCCCTCGCCTTCTTTGCTTAACCGGCCCTTAAATCGACAGCATTACAGCTAGTGTCGGCGTCGACCGCGCGCATGGCGCCGCGGCGCAGAGGAAACCCGAGGCGGCGGACCCCTATGGCGCGCGAGAAACAACGCCGCGAACCGCGTTTCGACGGCGACGGGAACGGCGAGCTTCGCGCCGACCCGCGAGAGGATCGCATGGCGAAACCCAAACGCAAAGGCACGAGCGCATCGGGCAAAAGCGCGCAGCCGCCGGAGGACGATCCGGGCGACGCTCCGCCGCCGCGCGCCGCCAAGCCGAAAAAGTCCAAGCGGGGCGGTGGCTTCGGCCTCGGCGGGCTGGTCTATTGGGGCGCCGTGCTCTCCATCTGGGGCGTGATCGGCGTCGGCGGCGTCTTTGTCTATCATGCGGCGCAGCTGCCGCCGATCGACACTCTGGCGGTGCCCAAGCGCCCGCCCAATATCGCCATTCTGGCGGCGAATGGCGAATTGCTGGCCAATCGCGGCGACACGGGCGGGGCGGCGGTGCGGCTCGGCGATCTGCCGCCCTATCTGCCCAAGGCCTTCGTCGCCATAGAGGATCGGCGCTTCTATTCCCATTGGGGCGTCGATCCCATCGGCATCGCCCGCGCGCTGACGCGCAATGTCACCGGCCGCGGCGGCATGCAGGGCGGCTCGACGCTCACCCAGCAGCTCGCCAAGAATTTGTTCCTCACCCAGGAGCGCACCATCACGCGCAAGATCCAGGAGGCGATCCTCGCCCTCTGGCTCGAGCATAAATATTCCAAGGACCAGATTCTCGAGCTCTACCTCAACCGCGTCTATTTCGGCTCCGGCGCCTATGGCGTGGAGGCGGCGGCGCAGCGCTATTTCGGCCATGGCGCGAACCAGGTGACGCTGGCCGAGGCGGCCGTTCTCGCCGGCCTGATGAAGGCGCCGAGCAAGCTGGCGCCGGACCGCAATCCGGAAGGGGCGACCGAGCGCGCGGCGCAGGTGGTGACTGCGATGGCGCAGGAAGGCCATATCACCGAGGCGATGGCCAAGCTCGCCCTCGGCCGCCCGGCCGTCGCGCATCGGGAGCGCGGCGCGGGCTCCATAAATTACGCGGCCGATTATGTGATGGACATGCTCGACGACACGATCGGCGCCATCGACCAGGACATTGTCGTGACGACGACGCTGGATCGTAAGCTCCAGGAGGTCGGCGAGAAATCGATCGCCGAGGAGCTGGACAAGAAGGGCGACAAATTCGGCGTCAGCCAGGGCGCGCTGGTGGCGCTCGATCCCAATGGCGCCATTCGCGCGTTGGTCGGCGGCCGCAATTACGCCGAGAGCCAGTTCGACCGCGCCGTTTCCGCCAAGCGGCAGCCGGGTTCGGCCTTCAAGCCTTTCGTCTATCTCGCCGGGCTCGAGCATGGCCTCACGCCGGACACGGTGCGCGAGGACGGGCCGATCAATGTGAAAGGCTGGCAGCCGGAGAATTACAGCCACGAATATTTCGGCCCGGTCACGCTCACCAAGGCGCTGGCGCTGTCGCTCAATACAGTGGCGGTGCGCGTCGGCCTCGAGGTGGGGCCGAAAACGGTGGTGAAGACCGCGCATCGGCTCGGCGTCGCTTCCGAGCTGCAGCCCAACGCCTCCATATCGCTCGGCACGTCGGAGGTGACGCCGCTCGAGCTGGTCACGGCCTATGCGCCCTTCGCCAATGGCGGCGTCGGCGTGCAGCCGCATATCATCGTCAAAGTGCGCACCGCCGGCGGCAAGCAGCTCTATTTCCGCAAGGGCTCCAGCAATGGCCGCGTGATCGAGCCGCAATATGTGGCGATGATGAACACGATGATGGAGGAGACGCTCTCCACCGGCACGGCGCGCAAGGCGGAGCTGCCGGGCTGGCGCGCCGCCGGCAAGACCGGCACCAGCCAGGATTTCCGCGACGCCTGGTTTGTCGGTTACACGCCACATCTGGTCGCCGGCGTCTGGCTCGGCAATGACGACAATTCGCCGACGAAGAAGGTCTCGGGCGGCAATCTGCCGGTCGAGGTCTGGAGCCGCTTCATGAAGGCCGCGCACCAGGGCGTGCCGGTCGCGGCGCTGCCCTCCGGCTCCTGGCGCTCGCCCGCCACGGCGGAGAGCGCCTCGCCGATCGCGCCCTTGCTCGATTTCTTCTCCTCCGATCCCGAGCCGCCAAAGCCCTCGCGTCGCCGCCAGGCCCGCGACGAGGAGGACGACAGCGCCACCGGCTCGGTCCATGGGGTCGAGGCGCTGCTGCCGCCGGCCGACATTCCGAACCAGACCCCGGCGCGCCGGCGCGGCCCTTCACGGGAGGAGAAGAACATTTTCGAGAAATTATTCGGCGGCTGAGACTTATGATCTCCTGAAATTGTGAGACGCGCGGCACGACAATTGCGACGCTCGGGATGAGAACCTGTCCCGCATGTCGCTTTTGTCGCAAAAGCGGCGTGCATTTCGCAAAGTGGAGAAAGCGATATGAGACTGGCGGAGGCTTTCGCTTCGGCGACGCTCGACGATATCAAGGCGGCGCTCGATGGCGGTAAATTGGTTCTGTATTCGACGGGACGTCCGATCGGACCGGACCATAAGATCACCCGCAGCGAGGTGATGGCGACCTTCACGTTCCAGTCTCCCGCTTTCGGCCCGGACGCCGCCGATGGCGCCGCCGCGCCGCTGTTCGCCGAAGCCACGGTCGTCGCCTCTGGCATCGGCACGCCCGGCTGGGCGCGCCTTTCCAAGGCCGATGGCGCGGCCGTCGTCGATCTCTCGGTCGGCCCCGGCAATACGGAGATCAAGCTGGCGAGCGTTTCCGCCACCAAGGATTTCCCCATCACCATCACGGCGCTGAAATTCTTGCCGGCCGAGTCCGTCGAGTGGAACAAGACCGAGTTCGGTCACGCCTTCTTGACGAACCACGAGAATCCGTTCCGCAAGGTCTCGGTTCGCGGCTGATTTCTGCTTGAAAGGCAGCGACGTCGTCTCGGCCCGACGGCGTCGCTCTCGCGCGGTCCACCGACGCATTCCCGGCGTCCGCGGACCGCGCCTTTTTGTCGGCTATTCGACGATATCGGCGAGCCAATGCGCGATGAAGCGCCGGCTGCGCTCGGAAAGGCCCAGCGCTTTGGCCGCCGCGGCGGCGCGCAGGCCGGCGATGGAGACGCCGGCGGCGGAAAGCTCGGCCGTATGGCCGATGAACCAGCGCTCGAGGCTGTCCCTCTCCGCCTCTGGATGAAACTGCAAAGCGAGGCCGCGTCGCCCCACGGCGAAGGCCTGATGCGCATAGAGCGCCGAAGAAGCCAGAAGAACCGCGCCATCCGGCAGGTCGAAAGTGTCGCCGTGCCAATGCAGCACTTCGGCCTCGGGCTCGACCAGAGCGGCGAGCGCGCTGTCGCGCCCAGCCTGCGTCAGGCTTATCGGCGCGAAGCCGATCTCCTTGCCGGCGCCGCCCGGATAAACGCGGGCGCCGAGCGCCGCCGCCATCAGCTGGCTGCCGAGACAAATGCCGAGCGTCGGCGCGTCACACCCGAGCCGGGCGCGTAGCAGAGCGGCCTCATCCGCCAGAAACGGATATTCCTCGGTTTGATAGACGCCGATCGGCCCGCCGAGCACGATGACGAGATCGGCGTCGGCCGCCTCGGCGGGGATCGGCTGCATCCCCGCCTCGACATAGCGGATCGAATAGCCCGCCGCGGCGATCGGCTCGGCGAAGCTGCCGAGATCCTCGAATGCGACATGGCGTATGGCGAGCGCGGTCTTCATCGTTTCCTCGCTGGACGATTCCGGATCGGCGCAGTCTATGCCGCCGCCGACCGGGCAGAAAGGTCCAGAACGAGACGACTCAGTCCGCGGTGATGACGACCTCCGGATAGACGTCGTTCTCCTCGCGATCGAGCCCGTCCTCCTCGGCGATGGTGACGCCGGCGAGGCAGACCTCGCTATCGTCTATGACCACCTCGACCTTCTCGAGCTGCGCGCCGACGCAGGGACCGTCGTTGCAGACGCCGGTCGGAATGTCGAATTGCGCGCCATGCTTGCCGCAGAGCAGGAAGCGCTGCGTCGGGTCCAGGAAGGATTTCGGCTCGAAATCCAGCCGGCTGCCCTGGTGCGGGCAGCGGTTGACATAGCCATAATATTTGCCGACGTGCCGCACGATGACGACCGGGAAAGGCACAGTCTTGCCCTCGTCATTGACACGGGCCAGCACATAGCCGACGGCCCGGCGTTTTGCGACATCATTCACATGGCAAACGGCGAAGATTTCGCGTGTCGGCTCTTCCATACCGTTCCCTCCTCGGAATCGCTACAAAGTCCGGAAGAGCGAAGCAATCTCGGCGCCGTCAGCTCCCGTCGGTGAGCCGCTTGACGGCTTCTCCGTCGCCTCCGCGCTTCACATAGCCCGCGGCTATGTCCGCCACGGCGATATGGAGCGCTTTTTCGCTCAACACATCCAACCGCCCCTCCAGAAATCTGATTCTCGCCGTCAGCTCGGCCTCGGCCGTGATCCGCTCACGTTCTATGCGGTCGATCTTGTCGCTCTGCCGCTCGAGCAGGCGCTTGAATTCGTCGAGCGATTCCTTGGTGTATCGACGCAACTCGTCGAACTGCACCGTCGTCGTCACGATTTCCTTATAGAGTTCCGCCAGCCGCGCCGCGAGCTGCGCCAGAGTATCCTTCGTGCCTCCGAACAAAGCGGCCCGCTCCGTAAAATAAACCGACTGAAAAAAACGTTAGAACTTTTTCGCCCAGGCTCCGTAACCGCGCAGCTCCGAGCCATAATCCTGCATCGATTTCGACAGTCTTTGCGCCTGGGCCGACATCGTCCGAATATCGTCCTCGAGCGGTCTTATCGACTCGACTCCATCGGCCATCGAGCGGATGAAATCGACGATCGGCCGAAAAAGCCGCTCCAGCCCGTCGCCGGCCGCGCCCGCTTTCGCGCTTTCGTCTGTCTGTGGCTCGATCATGATCTTGTTTCGATCCAACAGCGAATCGCTCATGAAAACCTCCATTGGCCTCGACCATAGGAGCCGCGCCGCAGCGCGTCACGAGCAGAGCTTAGCGGATTTTCGTCCACCCGTCAGCCTCAATGGAGGCTGACGGTCTGCAGCTGCTGCTGCCAGGCGTTGGCGAGGGCGCCCTCTTCCGTGTCGGCGAGGACGATCGGCGTGCCGTCCGCGCCGAGCAGCGCGAAAAGCGTCAGGCCGGGCTCTATGGCCGGGGCCTGAGGATAGAGCCGCTTGACATCCTCCGAGCTCATCGTCCGCACATAGGCGATCGCTCCATCGCCCAGATGCGCGAATTGCTCGGGGGTCAGCAGGGGAATTCTTCTCTCGGTCGCGGTCTTGACTTCCATCTCACACTCCTCGGCGGTCGTATCGACCCGCCCGGCGGACGCCTACAATCGTAGCACGGGAGATATCTGTGCATCAGGACGGCGGATTTTGAGGGCGCCGTCCCAGATTTTTTCGCGAAACCGTCACAAATCAAGGACGAGGCGCGCGGGGTCCTCGAGCTGCTCCTTGACCCTCACCAGGAAGGTGACGGCCTCTTTGCCATCGACGATGCGGTGGTCATAGGAGAGAGCGAGATACATCATCGGGCGAATCTCGATCTTGCCGGCGATGACGACCGGCCGCTCCTCGATCTTATGCATGCCCAAAATGCCGGATTGCGGCGCGTTGAGAATGGGCGTCGACATCAGCGAGCCATAGACACCGCCATTGGAGATGGTGAAAGTGCCGCCGGTCAGATCATCGAGATCGAGCCGGCCGTCGCGCGCCTTCTTGCCGAAATCTCCGATCGCCTTCTCGATCTCGGCGACGCTCATGCGGTCGGCGTCGCGCACCACCGGCACGACGAGGCCTTTGTCCGTGCCGACGGCGACGCCGATGTGGCAATAATGCTTGTAGATGACGTCGGCGCCGTCGATCTCGGCGTTGACGGCCGGCACTTCCTCCAGCGCCTTGCAGCAGGCCTTCACGAAGAAGCCCATGAAGCCGAGCTTCACCTGATGCTTCTTCTCGAACAAATCCTTGTAGCGATTGCGCAGCGCCATCACCGCGGACATGTCGACCTCGTTGAAGGTGGTCAGCATGGCGGCGTTGGATTGCGCTTCCTTCAGGCGCTTGGCGATGGTCTGGCGCAGGCGCGACATGCGCACCCGCTCCTCGCGCTCGGCGTCGGCCGGCGGGGCGGCCGGGCGCGGCGCCGGCGGGGCGCTCACCGGCTCTGGCGCGGCGGGCGCGGGGCGCGCCGCGAGGGCGAGAACATCGCCCTTCAGCAGCTGACCCTGCTTGCCGGAGCCGACGATTCCGGAGAGATCGACGCCCTGCTCTTTCGCGATCTTGGCGGCGGACGGCGCCGGCGGACGGGCCGGCGCGGCGGCGACAGGCGCGGGCGCCGGAGCGGCCGGCGGCGGCGCGACGATGGGCGCGGCGGGAGCCGGACGCGGCGCGGCGGCCGTGGCGCCTTCGGCGATCTGCCCCAGCAGCGCGCCGGGCGTGACCGTCTCGCCATCCTTGGCGACGACATCGGTCAGCACGCCAGCGGCGGGGGCGTTCACCTCTAGCGTCACCTTGTCGGTCTCGAGCTCGACCAGCGCCTCATCCGCCGCGACGGCGTCGCCGGGCTTTTTGAACCAGCGGCCGATCGTCGCCTCGCTCACCGACTCGCCCAGGGTCGGAACGCGAATTTCCGTCATGATCACTCCGCCGCGAGAGAAATGCGCGTCGCAAAAGCCTCGTCGAGGAAGGCCCGCAGCTGCGCCTGATGCTTGGACATAGTGCCCGCCGCCGTCGAGGCCGAAGCCGGCCGGCCGATGTAGCGAGCGCGTTTGGACTTGCCGCCGACTTGCGTCAGCACCCATTCCAGATAGGGCTCGACGAAGGACCAGGCGCCCATATTCTTGGGCTCCTCCTGGCACCAGAAGATATCGGCCTGCTTGAAGCGCGACATCATCGTCACCAGCCCCTTCAGCGGAAAGGGATAGAGCTGCTCGACGCGCAGGAGATAGACGTCGTTGACGCCGCGCGACTCGCGCTCCTCCAACAGATCGTAATAGACCTTGCCGGAGCACAAGATCACGCGCGCGATCTTGTCGTCGGGCGCGAGCCGGAACTTGTCCGACGGCTGCAGCTCGGCGTCGTCCGAGATGAAGCGATGGAACATCGTCCCCTCGCCCATCTCGTCGAGCCGCGAGACGCAGCGCTTGTGGCGCAGCAGCGATTTCGGCGTCATCAGCACGAGAGGCTTGCGAATGTCGCGATGCAGCTGCCGACGCAGAATGTGGAAGTAATTGGCCGGCGTCGAGCAATTGGCGACTTGCAGATTATCCTCCGCGCAGAGCTGCAGATAGCGCTCGAGCCGCGCGGAAGAATGCTCCGGCCCCTGCCCCTCATAGCCATGCGGCAGCAGGCAGACGAGGCCGGACATGCGCAGCCATTTGCGCTCGCCCGCGGAGAGGAACTGATCGAAGACCACCTGCGCGCCATTGGCGAAATCGCCGAATTGCGCCTCCCACAGAACCAGCGAGCGCGGCTCGGCGAGCGAATAGCCATATTCGAAGCCGAGCACCGCCTCTTCCGAGAGCATCGAATTGATGACCTCGTAACGGCCCTGCCCCACGCCGACATGGTCGAGCGGCAGATAGCGGGATTCGTCCTCCTGATCGATCAGCACGGAATGGCGCTGCGAGAAGGTGCCGCGCTCGCTGTCCTGGCCGGAGAGGCGGACATTATAGCCTTCCGCCAGCAGCGAGCCGAAGGCCAGCGCCTCGGCCGTCGCCCAATCTATGCCGGCGCCGCTCGAGATCGCCGTGCGGCGCGCGTCGAGGAAGCGCTGAATGGTGCGGTGAATGTGGAAATTCTCTGGAACCTTGGTCAGCTCCATGCCGATGCGGCGCAGGCTCTCCACCGGCACGCCGGTCTTGCCGCGCCGCTCGTCCTCGGAAGATTGATAGCCGGGCTTCACGCCCGCCCAACGCCCGTCGAGCCAATCGGCCTTATTGGGCTTGTAGGATTGCGACGCCTCCATCTCCTGCTCGAGGCGCTGGCGCCATTCGTTCTTGACCGCGTCGACCTCCTCGCGCGTCATCACCCCTTCGGCGATCAGCTTCTCGCTATAGAGCTCGAGCGTCGTCTTATGCGCGCGGATTTTCTTGTACATCAGCGGCTGGGTGAAGGCCGGCTCGTCGCCCTCATTGTGGCCGAAGCGGCGATAGCACCACATGTCGATGACGACGGGCTTGTGGAACTGCTGCCGAAACTCCGTCGCTATGCGCGCAGCATAGACGACCGCCTCCGGATCGTCGCCATTCACATGGAAGATCGGCGCCTCGACCATTTTGGCGAGATCGGACGGATAGGGCGAGGAGCGCGAGTAGCGCGGATAGGTGGTGAATCCGATCTGATTATTGATGATGAAATGCACCGAGCCGCCGGTGCGATGGCCCTTGAGCCCGGAGAGGCCGAAGCATTCCGCGACGACGCCCTGGCCGGCGAAGGCCGCGTCGCCGTGAATGAGCAGCGGCATCACCTCGCGCCGATCCGTCTCCGTGCAGCGATATTGATCCTGCTTGGCGCGCGCTTTGCCCAGCACCACGGGATCGACGATCTCGAGATGCGACGGATTGGCCGTCAGCGAGAGATGCACCTTGTTATTGTCGAACTCGCGATCGGACGATGCGCCGAGATGATATTTGACGTCGCCCGAGCCCTCGACCTCGTCCGGCAGGAAGGAGCCGCCCTTGAACTCGTGGAACAGAGCGCGATGCGGCTTGGCCATCACCTGGCAGAGAATGTTCAGCCGGCCGCGATGCGCCATGCCGAGCACGATCTCCTTGGCGCCGAGCGCGCCGCCGCGCTTGATGATCTGCTCCAGCGCCGGGATGATGGCTTCCGAGCCGTCGAGGCCGAAACGCTTCGTACCCGTATATTTGACGTCCAGAAACTTCTCGAAGCCTTCCGCCTCGACCAGCTTGCGCAAAATCGCCTTCTTGCCCTCCTCGGTGAAGACGATCTCCTTCTTCGGACCCTCGATGCGCGCTTGAATCCAGGCCTTCTCCTCCGGATTGGAGATATGCATGAATTCATAGCCGATGGGGCCGCAATAGGTGCGGCGCAGAATCGCCACCATCTCGAAGACGCTGGCGTATTTCATGCCCATCACGCCATCGATGAAGATCTTGCGATCATAGTCCTCATCGGTGAAGCCATAGGTCTCGGGATGCAGCTCGCCATGGTCGTGGCGCTGCTCGAGGCCGAGCGGATCGAGATTGGCGTGCAAATGGCCGCGCATGCGATAGGCGCGGATCATCATTAGCGCGCGCACGCTGTCGCGCGCGGCGCGTTGAATCTCTTCCGCCGAAGGGGCATGATCGGCCGCCGCGCCCTTGCCGGCAGCGGGCTTGCCATCCGTGGACTTGCCAGTCTCACGCGGCGCCTCGCCGCCCAGAGCCGCGACCAGATCGTCAGCGGGCGTCGCCGGCCAGCCCGGCCGCGCCCAAGACGGACCTGCGGCCGCGCCTGCCTCCGCGAGCGCGGCGTCGGCGCCGAGGCTCGCGAAATAGTCGCGCCACGCCGGGCCGACCGAGGACGGATCGGCCTCATAGGCCGCGAGCAGATGCTCGAGGTATCTCGGGTCGACGCTCTGCAGCAGCCTGTTCTGGGCAGAAGCGTTCCCGCGCGGCGAGGGCTGCTGTTCGCCGCCCGCCGGTCCGCCATTCGTCTCGAGACGCGCCATTCTGTTCAGTCTCCCGAGCGCCGAAACTTCTCGAAGTTGAGCGAAATCATTTTAACAATTCTTTAAAGATTTCGCCCCGCGCTCTTTTTTCGGGGGAACGCGCCGGCGATTCGCCGACGCGCACGGTCGCCGAACCTCAGCGGTTCAGCGTTTCGACCAATGTCTTGCCGAGTCGCGCAGGCGACGGCGAGACCACGATCCCGGCAGATTCCATCGCCGCGATCTTGCTTTCAGCGTCGCCTTTGCCGCCAGAGACGATCGCGCCGGCGTGGCCCATGCGCCGACCGGGAGGGGCGGTGCGGCCCGCGATGAAGCCGACCATCGGCTTCTTGCGGCCCCGCTTGGCCTCGTCGATCAAGAATTGGGCCGCGTCCTCTTCCGCGGAGCCGCCGATCTCGCCGATCATGATGATGGATTTGGTGGCCTCATCGGCCAGAAACAACTCCAAGACCTCGATGAAGTCGGTTCCCTTGACCGGATCGCCGCCGATGCCGACGGCGCTGGTCTGGCCCAATCCCTCGCGCGTCGTCTGGAACACGGCCTCATAGGTCAGCGTGCCGGAGCGCGAGACGACGCCGACGGAGCCGCGGCTGAAAATATTGCCGGGCATGATGCCGATCTTGCTCTCGCCCGCGGTGACGACGCCCGGGCAATTGGGGCCGATGAGGCGGGATTTGGAGCCCGATAGCGCGCGCTTGACGCGAATCATGTCATGGACCGGAACGCCCTCGGTGATGGCGACGATGAGCGGAATCTCGGCGTCGATCGCCTCGCAAATGGCGTCGGCCGCGCCCGGCGGCGGCACATAGATGACCGAAGCGTCGGCGCCGGTCTTTTCCCGCGCTTGCGCCACAGTGTCGAAGACGGGAAGGTCGAGATGCGTCGAGCCGCCCTTGCCGGGCGAGACGCCGCCGACCATGAGCGTGCCGTAACGCACCGCCTGCTCCGAGTGGAAAGTGCCGGTCTTGCCGGTAAAGCCTTGACAGATGACCTTGGTGTTCTTGTCGATGAGGACGGACATTCGAGCCCCTGGGGCGTCGGGGCGCAATAGCGCCGCCAGTCTTATTCGGGAAGCGCGCCCGCTCGAAACACGGGCGGCGCGACGATCTGCTCGCTCGAAACGCGCTATTTGCCGTTTCGACGAGCGGTACTCGCAAATTATTGAGAAACGACGCGCGCATCAAGGCTGACTGGCGCGGAAGCGGGCTCGGCTCCTGCGCGAAATAGCGGCAGAATGCGCAGCCGCCGCCAAGGCCGGAGAATTTCTAGGCGCCGCCCAGGCGGGGGAAGACATTCCGGCGCCGCAGCGCCTATATCCGCGAAAGGCCCGCCGCACAGGCGAGAGGCCAAAACCGAGGGCGCGGATGGCGGAGCAGAGCGTGCGGCGCGAAAGCCGATTTCTCACTGCGGGGGATGGGCTGCGGCTCCACTATGTCGATTACGCTCCGGCGGGCGACGGCGCGGCCATTCCGGTCGTCTGCCTGGCCGGGCTCACGCGCACAGCGCTGGATTTCGACGCTCTGGCTCGAGCGCTGGCCAAGCGCGGCCGCCGCGTGCTGGCGCTCGACTATCGCGGCCGCGGCCTCTCCGATTGGGACCAGGACTGGACGCGTTACAGCCTCGATGTCGAGGAGGACGATATTCTGGCCACGCTCGCGGCGGCCGGCGTCGAAAAAGCGGTTTTCGTCGGCACGTCGCGCGGCGGCATTCATGTGATGCGCTTTTCTGCGCGAAGACCCGAGATTTTAAAGGCCGCGGTCGTCAACGACATCGGCCCGGTGGTGGACGCCGGCGGGCTGCGACGCATAAAGGGCTATGTCGGCCGTGAGCCGGGCTCCGCCACAATGGCGGTCGCTCTCGCCGCGCTGAAGCTCATCGCCGGGCCGCAATTCACCAGCCTCAGCCAAGCTGAGTGGGAGGAATGGGCGCGCAGCACCTTCGTCGAGACCGACGGACGTCTGCAGCTACGCTATGATCCCGCGCTCTCGCATACGCTCGACGAGGTCGGCCCCGACAGCGGGCCGATCCTGTTCCACGACGAATGGAAGGCCATGGCCGCCATTCCGACGCTGGTGATCCGCGGCGGCAATTCCGATCTTCTCTCGGTGGAGACCTTAGCGGCGATGGGCGAAGGCCATCCCCTGCTCGAGCGCCTCACCGTGCCGGGCCAAGGCCATGCGCCGCTGCTGCTGGATGAGGGGACGATTCGGGCGATAGGGGATTTTGTGGAGAGGATTGGACGATAAAATCTCGAAAATCCGTCTATTCCTGCTCCGCGTCCACATGAACATGGTCTTGAGCGGCGCTCGAGAAGTTGCCGATAAACTCGGACGAGAAATGCTTTTCCGATTTCGGCTCGAACCACCCATTCTCGATCGCATAGTCGTATAGCGGTATATCAACCGGATATCGCGTCAACGTGCCAACCAGGCGTTTTTCTCTCGCCCATTTCAGAGCTCGATCTTTCGATAAAAAAACCGCCGACGGAAACCTGTTCGAGTTTCCGTTGAAAACCCATACATCGACAATCGGTCCATCCGACGAGGGCTCGCTCATCGCAGTCTCCACTTCTTTCATTTCCTCGCGGATCGCCTCGCCGTGCAGCGGCTCGCGCCTGAGGCATGACGTCAATCCCCGAGCGGATGCAGGTCGCGCACCATGGCGCGGATGCGCTCGTCCAGCACATGCGTGTAGATTTGCGTCGTCGAAATATCGGCGTGGCCCAGCAATTCCTGCACGACGCGCAAATCTGCTCCATTTTGCAGAAGGTGGCTGGCGAAGGCGTGGCGCAGCCCATGCGGGCTGATGTCGCGCGAGGGAAGTCCTGCCGCCGCGGCCGCGCTTTTGAGATCGCGCGCGAAGGCTTGGCGCGTGAGATGCCCTTCCGCCGCATCGGACGGAAACAGAAAGGGCGAGGCCGCGAGGCCCGGCGAATGTTTGCCGAGCAGCGCGCGATAGACGTTCAGCGCCGCGCGCGCCTGTTCGGAGAGCGGCACGAGACGCTCTTTCGCGCCCTTGCCGCGCACGGTGACAAAAGGCTCGCGCGCGCGCGCCGCGCTCGCAGGCAAAGAGACGAGCTCCGACACGCGCAAGCCGCTGGCGTAGAGAGTCTCCAATGCGGCGTAGAGACGCGCGGCGCGCATGCGCTCGCCCATTGGGCGGGCGTCATCGTCTATCCCCTCCCGCGCCGTGTCGAGAAGGCGCGTTACCTCGTCCACAGAGAGAATATCCGGCGCGCTGCGATGGCGACGCGGACCCTCGAGCGGCGCCGCCGGATCATCGGCGCGATAACGGTCGACATAGAGGAATTTGTGAAACTGCTTCAGCGCCGAGAGCCGCCGCGCGGCGGTCGCGCCGGTCATGCCGCGCGCCTCCAGCGCCGCGAGATAGGCGCGCAGGCCGTCCGTGTCGGCGCGAAGCGGATCGACGCCGGACTTGCCGAGAAATGCGAAATAATCTTCGAGGTCGCGGCGATAGGCGTCGAGCGTGTTGCGCGCGGCGCCGCGCTCGGCGGCCAGCATGTCGAGAAAGGCGGCGATCAGCGGATGGCGCTTGCCGTCGCCCATTCAGAAGGTCTCACTTGTTGAGGCGCTGTGGCGAGATCGTCTGCGTCATCTCGCGCGGCTGCGGCGAGACATAGGCCACGATCGCCAGCATCCCCGCATAGGCGAGGGCGACGAGCACGCCGACAATGACCAAAAAGCGGATGAGGCTGGGCAAGAATCGGCCCCTTTCGAAGAAAACGAATGGCAGCTATCGCCCGAAGCCGGTTGTTTTGCAACCGTCCGCGCGTCTCGTGAGATAGGCGCGCGGCGGCTGTTTCGCCACCGGCGATCGCTCGCCAGAGTCAACGAACCACAACCTTGGTTCCGACATGGACGCGATCATAGAGGTCGGCCACATCGTCGTTCATCATGCGGATGCAGCCGGAGGAGACATTCTGGCCGATCGTGTAGGGCTCGTTGGTGCCGTGGATGCGGTAGAGCGAGGAGCCGAGATACATGGCGCGCGCGCCGAGCGGATTGGCCGGGCCGCCGTCCATATGGCGCGGCAGATCGGGCCGGCGGGCGAGCATCTCGCCGGGCGGCGTCCAATCCGGCCATTCGGCCTTGCGTGAGATGGACTTGACGCCGGCCCAGGTGAAGCCCGGTCGGCCGACGCCTATGCCATAACGCAGCGCGCGCCCGCTTCCCTGCACGAGATAGAGAAACTTATTCTCTGAATCGATCACGATCGTGCCGGGATGCTCGGCGCCGGAGTAATCGACCTCGGTGCGGAAGAAGGCCGGATCGATCTGGCGTTGGACATTGGGCTCGCCCGCGCCGAGGGCGGCGACGCGCCGCCGCGCTTGCGGCTGCGGCTCCGGCGTCTGGCCGGTGACGAGCAATTCGATAAAGCCGCCGCCATAGGCCCCGGGGGCCACGGGCGGCTCGGCGCGCGCCGTGACGACGCGCGGCTGCGGCGCTGGTCGCGGCGCGACATAGGCGAGGACCGGCGGCGGAGCGACATAGGCCGGCTCGGGCGCCGGCTCCTCGGCCGGGGCGGCCGGAAAGAGCCGACCGGCCTCGCGCTCGCCGATCCCGGTGATGACGCGCGGAGCCGCGGCGGCTGCGCCGACCGAAGACGAAAGAAGGATGGCGAGGAGACAGGAAACTCTTCTGGACATGAAACGCACCGCCCGCCGCGCCGCCCGAGGGCCGACGCGATCATCTTGCTCTAGACTGTTTCGACGCGTTTCCCACGCCGAACCGGCGTCCACTTCGGCTGGAAACGCTCTAGCTGGACCGGGCGAAGAATAAACCCTGAATTTTAATCGTAAATCTGAAGCAATTTTTATGGTTGACGAATAGAAAACACCCGCGCTCACGGCGGCGATGTCTCACGGCTCGAGGATGCGATCATCGAAAGCGGCGACGGCGGCCTGATGGTGCTGTTCGCGGCCGATGTCGAAGGCGCCGACATTGATCGCATCGAAGACGCGCTGCGTGCGCTGCCGGATACGAAATTCCTGCGCCATCTCGAATTGGAGCTGCATCAGCGCGAGTGGAATAGATAGACGGTAGGGTTTAAAAAGAGCGAGCCTGAAGGCTCGCTTCTCGAGAGCAGACCACACTAGACATCGATCTCGGCGAAGATCGCCGCATGGTCGGAGGCCGCCTCCGAGGCTTTGGTGATCTCGGGATAATGCGGGAAGATCGTCCCGTTTTTGCCGCCCCACACGCCCTTGCGGAAAATGCCGCCGCTTTTCGCCGCGGCAAAAAGCGCCGGCGACAGAAGAATATAGTCGATCTTGTTGGACGCGGCGCCCGCGGCGAAAGTGCCGGGCCGGCCGCCATCGTCGAAAGCGGCGTGCTCGCTGATATCCTTCAAATCGGTCTGATGCAGCAGCGGGGCCAGCGGCGCGCTGTCCGGCGTGTCGTTGAAATCGCCGATGACCGCGACATGCTCGTCGCTCTTGCGCAGCGCGTCGTAAATCTCCTTCACCCGCGCCGCCTGCCGCTCGCGCTTGGCGTTGGAGGTCGTCTGCGAGCCGAAGCCCTTGCTCTTGAAGTGATTGATCAAGAGATGCAACAAATTGCCCTTGGGCGTGCGGATTTCATAATGCGCGCAATCGCGGCTGAAGATGCGGCCGGTGTTGTCAGCGTCGTCGACATGGCTGTGAATGGCGACGATCTCATAGCCCGCGCGCGCATAGAGGCCGACGTCGATGCCGCGATCGTCATTGCCGTCGATGAGCATGGCGTGGGCGTAGGGCTTTCCGCCCTCCCCCTTGATGATATTGTCGTTGAAACGCACCAGCGCCGGCCTGCTCTCCGCCTCGATGACGCCGAGCACATCGGCGTCGATATCGATGATGACGCGCGCCGTATTGCGCGTCGCCTCCTCGTTCACCTCCTCGCGTTTCAGCTCGACCCAGCCGATCCAGTCGTTGCGACCGCCAGCGACGACCTCGATTCCGGTCTTGGCGCGCTTGACGAGATGGCCGCGATTTTGGCGCAGGATCGCGAAAGGGCCGCCGTCGTCGGATTTCTCGAGCTTCAGCTCGCCGAGCAGCTTGATGATCTTCTTCTTGTCGGCGGCGGCATAGACCGACTTGCCGAGAATGGCGGAGAGCTCGGCCTGCGCCTCCAGCGCCTTCTTGCCGTCGGACCAGGTTTCGCCATTCAGCGCGTGAGCGCGAAGGAAGAGATTTTCGAGATTATAGGATGCGAGCTTCATAGGTGAGCGCCCGGACGAAGGCGAAAAAGCCGTTTCACACAATGGCCGGCGACGCCGGCGTCGTGAAGTATAAGCACTGCACGACGTTTGTTTCAATGATGCGACAGCGCTTCGCGCGGACGAATGGAGGCTTCCTATGCCGCAGAACCGAATTCTGATCGTCGGAACCATTCGTATCCCGCCGGACGCGCTCGAGCGGGCGCTTCCGGCGATGACGGCGATGATCCACGCGAGCCGCGCGGAAGCGGACTGCCTCGCCTATTCCTATGCGGAAGACGTGCTGGAGCCGGGTCTCATCCGCGTGACGGAAATATGGGAGAGCCGCGCGGCGCTGAGCGCGCATTTCGAATCCGCCCATTTGCGCCAATGGCGCGACTCGTGGGAGGCGCTCGGCGTTCACGACCGCCGGCTCGCAGCCTATGAGATCGACGCGGAAGAGGCGGTCTGACCCGCGCCTCGCTCGCTCAGCCGGCGACAGGCTGCGCCAGCGAGAGCTGATAGCCGCTGTCGTCCAGCAGGCCGAACTCGCGCACGCCATAATCCATGGTCGCGATCGGATAGACGATGCGCGCGCGATCCTTCAGCCGTTCCCATAATTCATCGACATTGTCGACGCCGAGATAGATGGCCCCGGTGAACTGCTGGCCCTGCCACTCGCGATGCGCATTGGGCGGGACGAGCATTATGTCCGCCGCGCCCGAGCGCACACGCGCGAATTCCTCCAATTTGAGCAGGCAGACGAAGCCGAGCTCCTCGACATAGAATTTGACGGAGCGGGAAACATCTTCGGTGGCGAGCGAAATGGAAATGGTTCGAATGGTCATGCGGCGCATCTCGAAATCGATCCGGCCCGACGCCGGATACTCTTCGAGGTTGCGGGAGATCGCCGCGAAAGTCGAGTCCGACAGCGCCCGCGACCTCCCGCGGCCGCTCACAAATGAATATAGACGAAGCCCATGCCCTGCAGTCGCGCGAGTTCTGCGACGCCGCTCGGAACGATGTCGCGCTCGGTCACGCCATAGAGCGTAGATGGATCGATGTTGCGCTCACGAAGCGTATTGGCGCAGACGAGAAAGCGCACGCCTTGCGCCTTCAACGCGTCGAGCCGCGCGGCGATCTCCTTGTCGGCCCTGGCGATCTGAAACATTTCGACGCCGCTCGCATGATCGACGACGCGAATTTCGACATGATCCTTGCCGACCGCCTCTATGTGGTTCTTGATCGAATTGAGCATGCGCTTGAAATAAGCGACATTGTCCGGGCCGCCGCCGTCATTGTGATAGACAACCTTCTGATCCTTGTAATAATCCGCGGGCTCCGCCATGGAGCGCCCGCCGAGGCCCGCCGCCAAGACCGTCAGCACGATCGTCAACGCATATTTCATCATCCTCGTCCTCGCTCGAACGCCGATCCGCTCGGCCTTGAATCAGCCGCAGACCGGCGCGTCGCATTTGCGGCTGGCGGCGATCATGCGCGCCATCGATTTGGGGCCGGGATAGCCGAGCACGCCGACCGAGCTCATGGCGAAGGACGGCGAGGCCGCGAAGCCGAGATCGGCGCCGAGCTGGACATGGCGCTTCACCACGCCGCCGATCATCTCCGAATTCGCCGATTCCTCGATCTTGGACGTATCGAGACCCATGGCTTTGGCGACCGCGAGAGCGGAGATCCCGTCAATGGCGCCGCGATGCGCGAATAATTGCTTATGGAACTGATAGGCGCGCTCCGGGCCATAGAGGCGCAGCACCGCCTGCTTCACCCGCGCGGACAGAAAGGAGCCGAGGCCGAGCGTGGCGTTGTCGGCGAGCCCGAGCCGCAGATTCTTGTCCTTGGCGACGAGCGCGTCGAGATCGCCCGCGGCCTTGCGGCAATAGGGGCAATTATAGTCGAAGAACTCGAACACGACCACATCGGCGGTGGCCGGCCCATGCCAGAGCAGGCCCGGAAGATCGGCGGGCGAGACTTCCGAGGGCAGACGATAATTGGCGATCGGCTGACCATCGTCGGCCATGATCGGAAAGAGGCTGTTCTCCTGCGCCCGAGCGGGGCGGAAGGCCGCGCCCCCGCCATTGCGGCGAGCGAGCCGAGCAGCACGCGGCGGCTGAGCGACGAAAGCAATTTATATTCGGCCATAAGAATGCGCTCCTCATCGAGATCGCATCCCGGCTAGCACAGAAAGAAGCGATTTTAGGGTGTGCGCACGGCGGCCTTCAGCCGCACCAGCCGCCACCGCAGAGCACCGAATGGACGGCCCCCGCGCCCGCCGGCGCCGAGGCGACGGCCGCGTCCGCATCGAGCAGCGAGAAAGCGGCGCCGATGACGATCGCGGCCACGAGAGCGGCGAAGAGCTGGGCGAACTCGGTCATGGCGGGCTTCCTTCTCGTCGGAACGGCCGCATCGGCGGCGAACGCCATGACAATTAGCGCCGCCGTCCGGGGGCGCCTGTGCGAGACCGCACAAAGCGCGCCGGACGAGAAAGAGTAGAGAATCAGGAGGCCGAGAGCGCTCTAGAAGTGACTGTCCGGCTCCTCGCCGGCGTCCTCCTTCTGCTCGTGGCGCATCATCAGCGGGATTTGCGCGAAGGCGAACAGCAGCGTCAGCGGCAATATGCCGAAGACCTTGAAATTCACCCAGACGTCGGTCGCCACGCTGCGCCGCACGAATTCATTGAGCAGGGCGAGAAAGAAGAAGAAGAACGCCCAGCGCCAGGTGAGCTTGCGCCAGCCGGCGTCATCCAGCCGAAAGGCGGATTCGAACACCGCCGGCAATAGGAGCTTGTCGAACCACAGCGCGCCGAGCAGCGCCGAGCCGAACAGAGCGTAGAGGATCGTCACCTTCAGCTTGATGAAATTCTCGTCCTGCAGGAAGAAGGTGAGTGAGCCGAAGACGAGCACAAAGACCGCCGTGACCATCGGCATGGTCGGCAAATGGCGCGTGATGGAATAGGAGACGGCGAGCGTCGCCACCACGGCGACCATCAGCGCCGCCGTGGCCTGGAAGATGCCGAACTTCTGATTGACGATGAAGAACAGGACCAGCGGCCCCATCTCCAGCGCGAATTTCAATCCCGGGTGAAGGCGCCTCTTGGCGGGCGCTGCCGTCTCTTGGGTCATGAGCTTTGTTCGTCCGCCTCGGCGTCGGAGTCGAGCCCGGCAATGGCGCGGGCGAAATCGCGCGCGGTGAAGGGCTCGAGATCGTCCGAGCCTTCGCCGACGCCGATGAAGTGAATGGGCAGGCCGTATTTCTCGGCGATGGCCACGAGAATGCCGCCGCGCGCCGTGCCGTCGAGCTTGGTCATCACCAGGCCGGTGACGCCGGCCGTTCGCTCGAAGGCGTCGACCTGGGCGATCGCGTTCTGCCCGACGGTCGCGTCCAGCACCAGCAGAACGGCGTGCGGCGCCTCCGGCTCGGCCTTTTTCATCACGCGGACGATCTTGGCGAGTTCGGCCATCAGCTCGGCGCGGTTCTGCAGCCGCCCGGCCGTGTCCATCAGCAGAATGTCGGAATCGCGCTCGCGCGCCGATTTGATGGCGTCGAAGGCGAGGCCGGCGGCGTCGGCGCCCTCCGGCGCGTAACATACGGGCGAGTTGAGCCTTTCGCCCCAGATGCGGAGCTGCTCCACGGCGGCGGCGCGGAAAGTGTCGCCGGCGGCGAGCATCACCTTCTTGCCCTCGCCGGTCCATTTGGCGGCGAGCTTGGCGATGGTCGTCGTCTTGCCCGAGCCATTGACGCCGACGACGAGCACGATGAACGGCTTCTTGGTCTGATCCAGCTCGAAGGGGCGCGCGACCGGCTCGAGCACGCGCTCGACCTCCTCCGCCAGAATGGCGCGCACCTCATCCGGGCCGATGGTCTTCTCATAGCGCGCGGCGCCCACCTTGCCGGAGATGCGCTGCGCGGCGGCGACGCCCAAATCGGCGCGGATCAGCACATCCTCGAGCTCCTCGAGCGTGAGCGCGTCGAGCTTGCGCTTGCTGAAGAGATCGGAAATGCCCTGGACGATGGCCTGCGAGGAGCGCGATAGCCCCCCGGTCAGCCGCTCCCACCAGGAACGCTTTTTCGGACGATCTGCGCCGGCCTCTTCGGCGGGCGTTCCTCCACGGCCGAACAGCCGCGCGAAGAGTCCCTTTTTTTCTTCGGCTTCGCTCATGGTACCTCGCGGTCGCGGCCGATTGCTACACCAGGGCGCGCCGGAGAGCCAGCGGCGCGTTTCGCCGCGCCGGGGTTGAAGCGGCCGAATGGCGGCTCGATATGAGACGTGGGGGGCTGGCCTCGAACGACCCGGGGTCGTCGCAGTGACAGCCGGCGCAGCCTGGATCGACGTCTCGGAGAGGCGATCCGGCGGACAATTTTTCTTCGGAGACAGCGAGACCGCGGCGGCCATCGCCGCCGCCAATTGGGCGCGGTCGCCGCTCGGCCTGCCGCAGACTTGGCCGAAGCGCCTGCGCGTGGCGCTGGAGATTTGCCTCAACAGCGCCTTTCCCATCGCCATCTTCTGGGGCGGCGAGCTCTGCCTTCTCTATAACGACGCCTATCACGGCCTGCTCGCCGACAAGCATCCGCGCGCGCTCGGCCGGCCGGCCCGCGAGGTGTGGCCGGAAATCTGGGACGTCACCGGCCCCATGCTGCAGGGCGCGTTCACCGACGGCGCGCCGACGCGCTCGGAAGATCTGCAGCTGCACATGATCCGCAACGGCCGCCGCGACGAAGGCTATTTCACCTTCTCCTACAGCCCTATCCCCGATGACGACGGCGGCATAGGCGGCGTCTTCTGCCCGGTGGTGGAGACGACCGACCACGTCATCGGCGAGCGGCGGCTGCGCACATTGCGCGATCTCGCCGCGCTGAGCCGGGCCGAGAACGAGGGTGAGGCCTGCCGCCTCGCCGCCAGCGTGCTCGCCGTCAATGGCTATGACCTGCCCTTCTCCGCCATCTATCGCTTCGACCATGAGCGCGGCGAGGCGGAGCTGATGGCGGCGACCGGCGTGCGTCCGGGCGGCCACATCGCGCCGCTTCGCATCCCGCTCGGCGATCCCGATCCGATCCGCGGCGACATTTGGGGCCTCGCCGAGGTCGCGCGGCTGACGCCGGGGCGCGTCGCCATTCGTTCGATCGACGCGCGCTTCGGCGAGCCGCCATGCGGCCCCTGGCCGGCGGCGGCGGATGAAGCCGTGCTCTTTCCCATCGTGCTGCTCGGCCAGGACCGCGCCGCCGCGGCGCTGATCGCCGCCATAAATCCGTTCAAGCGGCTCGACGCCGCCTATGCCTATTTCCTCGATCGCGTCGCCGCGAAAATCGCCTCCTCGATGACCGACGCCCGCGCCTATGCGGCCGAGCGGGAGCGCGCCGAGGAAATCCGCGTGCGCGAGCTGGCGCTGCAGCGAACCGAGGCCGAGCTGCGCGAGGCGCAGAGGCTCGGCCGCATCGGCAGCTGGCGCTGGAGCGGACGCCATGACGATCGCGGCGGCGCCTCGCCTTATATCGCGCGCATCTTCGGCCTCGACCCCGATGCGCCGCCGCCGAGCTTTGCAGAGCAGAAGGGCCTGCTCTACGCCCCCGCCGATTGGGAGCGGCTCGACGCCGCGACCAGCGAGACCTTGCGCACCGGCGAAGGCTTCGAGCTCGACCTGCCCGCGCATCGCGCCGACGGCGTCGCCATTCATGTCACCATTCGCGGCGAGGCGGTGCGCGACGAGCGCGACGCCATCGTCGGATTGCGCAGCACGATTCAGGACATCACCGAGCGCAAGCACGCGCAGGAGCGCGTCGAGCTGCTGCTGCGCGAGGTCACGCATCGCGCCAAGAATCTCCTCACCGTCGTGCGCGCCGTGGCGCGGCAGACGGCGCGGCGCGACTCGCCCATCGCCTTCGCGCAGCGCTTCGATCAGCGCATAGCGGCGCTCGGCGCGAGCCATGATCTATTGGTGCAGAACGAATGGCGCGGCGTCGAGCTGCATGCGCTGACGCGCTCGCAGCTCGCCCATTTCCGCGATCTGTTCGGCTCGCGCATCTGCATGGAGGGGCCGACGACGGTGGTGAAGCCGGCGGCGAGCCAGGCCATCGGCATGGCGCTGCACGAGCTCGCCACCAATGCCGGCAAATATGGCGCGCTCTCCAATGACACGGGCGTCGTGCATATCGCCTTCGGCGTCGTCGGCGAGGGCGATGCGCCGCATTTCGAGATGGAGTGGCGCGAGAGCGGCGGCCCGACCGTCGTCGCGCCCAAGCGCCACGGCTTCGGCCATATGGTGATTCTGCAAATGGCCAAACATGCGCTCGGCGGACAGGTGACGCTCGACTATGCGCCGAGCGGCGTCGTCTGGAAGGTGAGCGCTCCGCTCGACAATGTCATCGAGCCCGCGCAAGGAGAGGATTAGATGAAGGGTAACGAGCAGATCCGCATTCTCGTCGTCGAGGACGAGCCGGCCATCGCCGCCGATCTCTGCTTCGTCGTCGAGGAGGTCGGATATGAGATCGGAGGCACGGCGAGCTCGGTGGACGAAGCCTTGAAGCTGCTCGAGGACGCGGACATAGACGGCGTTATCCTCGACGCCAATCTGCGCGGCGCCAGCAGCGCCAGCATCGCCGACGCGCTGAAGGCGCGCAATCTGCCCTTCTTCGTGCTGTCGGGCTATCTGCAGCGGCAATTGCCGGAGCCGCTCTGCGGCGCGCCCTTCCTCGCCAAGCCCTATGACCAGGACGAGCTGACCTCGCGCATACGCGATCTCGGGCGCTAGAGCTTCCAGCCGAAGCGGACGCCGGTTCGGCGTTCCGGCGGCGCGGGCGCGTCCGAGGCGCCCGAAGCCGAGCGCCTCCCCGCCGTGATCGTCAGCGATGATGATGATGGTGGTGGTGGTGGTGGTGGTGGTGGTGGTGATGCTTGTGGGCGCGCGGATGGGCCGAGGCGGCGAGCGGAGCCATGGCCACGGCGAAACCCAGAGCCAGCGCGGCGATCAACTTCTTCGTCATAATCGATCTCCTCTATGAGGGGGGCGTCCTGGGAGGGGGTCCTCGGGACGGCCCGAAACAATGCCGCGGCCAAGATGAATAAATGCCGAACGAACCGCCGCGGCGCCCAACATAGCGGCGCCGAGCCCGAAACCAAAGCTTGTCGCAGCGCCGGCCGCAGTCCCAAAATACGCAGGCCGATCCCCTATCGCGCGCAATTGGGAGCTTCTATGACGAGCACAGCCCCATACCGCGCCCCAAGGACTTATCGATGCCGATCTGGAAGCCCGACCTCGATCGCCAGAAGAACGCCATTCTCACCCGCTTCGCGCAATCCATCGAGGCGACCAAGCCCTTCGCCGAGAGCTTCGATTATGACGGGCTCTATCGCTGGAGCCTGACCCATTCGCCCGAGTTCTGGTCGGCGATCTGGGACTTCTGCGGCGTCACCGGCGAGAAGGGCGAGCGCGTCCTCATCGACGCCGATAAAATGCCCGGCGCGCGCTGGTTCCCGGACGCCCGGCTGAATTTCGCGGAAAATCTGCTGCGCCCGCGCCCGGCGGAGACCGAGGCCATAGTTTTCTGGGGCGAGGACAAGGTCGAGCGGCGGCTCACCTTCGGCGAGATCGAGCGCCAAGCCGGCGCGCTCGCGGCCTTCTTCCGCGCGCAGGGCGTCGAGCCCGGCGACCGCATCGCCGCCTATATCCACAATGGGCCGGAGGCGATCATCGGCATGCTGGCGGCCGCCTCGCTCGGCGCGGTGTGGTCCTCCTGCGCGCCGGAGTTCGGCGTGCAGAGCGTGCTCGATCGCTTCGGCCAGATCGCGCCGCGCATTCTCATCGCGGTGGACGGCTATTTCTACAAGGGCAAGACGCTCGACCGCGCCGATAATATTCGCGAGATCGCGAGCAAGCTGCCGACCGTGCAGAAAATCCTCGTCGTCCCCTACACGAGCGCGTCGCCCGCGCTCGACGGCCTCGCCGATGCGCAGCTCTGGCCGCAGGCTGTCGCGGCGCATCAGGGCGCAGCGCTGCGCTATGAGCGCCTGCCCTTCGACCATCCGCTCTACATCATGTTCTCCTCCGGCACGACGGGCGCGCCCAAATGCATCGTGCATGGCGCCGGCGGCACGCTGCTTCAGCATTTGAAGGAGCATCGCCTGCTGAGCGACATCAAGCCCGGCGACCGCTTCTTCTATGCGACCTCCACCGGCTGGATGATGTGGAACTGGCTGGCGAGCGGCCTCGCCAGCGAGGCGACGCTGCTGCTCTATGACGGATTCTTCAACTCCGGCAAGGATGGCGCGATTCTGCTCGACTTCGCCGCCAAAGAGAAGGCGACCTTCTTCGGCACCTCGGCCGGCTATCTGAAGCAGATAGAGAAGACCGGGCTGAAGCCGCGCGAGAGCCACGACCTCTCCGCCGTGCGCAGCATCGCCTCCACGGGCTCGCCGCTGCTGCCGGACAGCTTCGATTATGTCTATCGCGACGTCAAAGCGGATGTGCAGCTCGCCTCGATCAGCGGCGGCACCGATATCGTCTCCTGCTTCGTTCTCGGCAATCCGTGGAGCCCGGTCTATCGCGGCGAGATTCAATGCGCCGGCCTCGGCATGTCGGTGCAAGTGTGGGACGACGAGGGCAAGCGCGTCACCGGACATGAGGGCGAGCTCGTCTGCACGCAGCCCTTCCCCTCGATGCCGATCTATTTCTGGAACGACGCCGACGGCGAGAAATATCGCAAGGCTTATTTCTCGGAACATCCGGGCATTTGGCGCCATGGCGATTTCGCCACGGAGACCGAGCACAACGGATTCCTCATCCATGGCCGCTCGGACGCGACGCTCAATCCGCAAGGCGTGCGCATCGGCACGGCGGATATCTACAATATCGTCGAGCGCCTGCCGGAGATTCTCGAATCTCTCGCCATCGATCAAGAGTGGGAAGGCACGACGCGCATCGTGCTGTTCGTGAAGACGCGCGAAGGGACGAGCCTCGACGACGGGCTCGCCGCGCGCATCAAGCGCGAATTGTTCGAGAAGGCCTCGCCGCGCCATGTGCCTTCGGTCATCGTCGAGGCGCCCGATCTGCCGCATACGCGCTCTGGCAAGCTCGTCGAGCTCGCGGTGAAGGAGATCGTGCATGGGCGGCCGGTGAAGAATATCGGCGCGCTCTCCAATCCAGAAGCGCTCGACTTTTTCGCAAATCTTCCGCAGCTCGCGGACAAAGGCCCCTAGAGTGTTTTCGAGCGAAGTGGGAACCGGTTCGCGTGAAGAAAACACGACAGAACAAGGGCGAGAGTCTTTCCGGTTCAATCTGAACCGGAAAGACTCTCGCGGAGCGAGCGCGCCGCTTCAGCGCCCGCTCTTTGCGGCCTCGACGCAGGAAAAGGATCGCTATGCAGGCGCTGGGACGCATCGTCATTCTGGTGAACGACTATGACGAGGCCGCGAATTTCTATCGGGACAAGCTCGGACTGGAGACGCTCTTCGACGCAGGCGAAGGCGCCCGGCGCTTCCTGCATCTCGGTTTCGGTCAGGGCGGCGTCTGGCTGCTTCTCGCCGATAGCGCCGAGGCGCGCGCGCGAGTCGGAAACCAGACCGGCGGTCAGCCCGTCGGGGTGGTCTACACCGACGACATTCATGGCGACTTCGCACGCCTTACCGACAAGGGCGTGAAGGTCGCGGAAACTGTCCAGAGCGACGAAGGATCGTTCCATTTTCGTTTCCACGACCTCTACGGCAATCAATGGGTGCTCGTGCAATTGGACGCCTCGGCGCGTTGATCGCCGGCGCGCGAGCGTCGGATCGTCACGAAAGCGCGCTATCTACTCGCCTCATTGTCTGACCATGTTCGATAGGAGCCGCGAAGATGAAGATCGACGAGGTGCGCAAGACGGCATTTGCGATGCCGCTCACCAATCCCGCCTATCCGCGCGGACCCTATCGTTTCTACAATCGCGAATTCATCGTCATCACCTATCGCACCGATATCGACGCCCTCCGCGCCGTGGTTCCGGAGCCGCTCGAAGTGGACGAGCCCATCGTCAAATATGAGTTCATCCGCATGCCGGATTCGACCGGCTTCGGCGACTATACCGAGAGCGGACAAGTGATCCCGGTGCGCTTCAACGGGCAGAAGGGCGCTTATGTCCACGCCATGTATCTCGACGATGACGCGCCCATCGCCGGCGGCCGCGAGCTGTGGGGCTTCCCCAAAAAGCTCGCCTCGCCCAAGATCGAGCATGACGGCGACGTCATTCTCTGCACGCTGAAATATGGACCGGCGCTCTGCGTCGAGGCTTCGGTCGGCTATAAGCATCGCATATTGGAGACGGCGCCGATCGCCGAGGCGATCCAGCAGCCGAATTTTCTTTTGAAGATCATTCCCCATGTCGACGGCTCACCGCGCGTGCTGGAGCTGGTGCGCTACCATATGACGGATGTCGAGGTGAAAGGGGCCTGGGCCTCGCCGGCGGCGCTCGCTCTGCATCCGCATGTCGCCTGCGACGTCGCCCGCCTACCCGTGCGCGAGATTATTTCGGCGACGCATTTCACCGCCGATCTCACGCTCGCGCTGGGCGAGGTCGTGTTCGATTATCTCGATCAGAAATAGCCGCGCTCACGCATCTTCGCGCTCGGTCGCGCGCGCCAGCAGAATTTTATAAGCGATATCGAAATAGCCGGGGAGCGGGCAGCGCGCGATGCTCTCGCCGCGCAAGAGAATGGCGGGAATCCAGGCGGCGCCGAGCCCGGCCTCGACCTGCGCCAGCAGCGCTTCCGCCGATGCGCTCTCGCAGATCGGCGGATCGCGCATTCGAATTCCATGCGCGGCGAGCATGGCGGCGATGCGCGCGCCATAATGCGTGCCCGGCGCATAGACCATGAGGCGTCCAATAAGAGAGTCGCCCTCCAGCGCCACGACCTTCTCGCCGCCGCGGCGCTGCGCGAGGATCAGCCGATCCTCGCCGATAACCTCGAGCGCGAGCCCGGCGAGATGATCGGCGTCGCCGAAATCGGGAACCATGGCGAGATCGCCATGGCCGCGCTTGACCGCCTCTATGCAGCCGGAGACGGAGGCGACGACGACGGAGTAATTGCGCAATTCATTTTTTATCAACCACGGCGACAGAAAGGTCGCCGCCAGAGTGTTGGTCGCATAGATGCGCAGCGCCTTCTCCAAATGGCTGGACACGGAGAGCACGGCGCGGCGCGCATCATAGATATCGTCGCGCAGCCGATGCGCGCGCGCGAGGAATTCCTCTCCCGCCGGCGTCAGCGTCACCGGGCGGCGCTCGCGATCGAACAGCGGTGCGCCGAGCCATTCCTCCAGCCGCTGCATGCGGCGGCTATAGGCGGATTGCGTCGTGCCGCGCGCTTGCGCCGCGCGCGTGAAATTGCGCGTCTGGCAGAGCGCCAGAAAATCGTCGATCCACTGCAGCTCCATGATGCGAGAAATGCATCATGGAATCGAAATTGACAATTGGACCGCCCCGCAGCTCCGCGCCATATGCGTCAGCGTGACGAATGAACGGGGCGAATATTATGGAAGCTCTGCTGACGATTTTGGAGAAGGACGATGGCGCGGGCTTCGCGCTGCTGCCGCGCAGCGTGCGGCTGCTGGCCACGCCGCAGGAGGCGCGCGCGTTCTGCGAATTCGAGGTGGTGAACGGAAACGCGGCCTATCGCGAAGGCGAGCGCTTCTATCTGACGCAGGCGAAAGCGCGGCGCGCCTATCCCTCGGCTCCGCTTCTGGAACAAGGCTGCGACGCCGCCCCCGCGACAATCGAGCGCTCGCGATAGCGCCCGGCGCAACTGGACATACGCCGCTCATATTACAATTATCATTGTCGATGAGACAAATTCACCGCCTCGGCCGCGCTCCATGACGAGCTTTCGCTTCTCGCTACAAGCCCAATTGGCGCTGTTCATCGGCGCTTTTCTGGCGATCGTTCTGGGATTGGCGCTTCTGTCCACGCTGAGCCTGCGCGCTGTGGACGCCAAGACGGACGCGCTCGCGTCGAAATGGATCGAAGGAACGCGCATTCTCGGCGAATTATCGGATCGCGTGTCCGAGTTCAGAATCGCGGAGACCTATCGCGGGCTGGCGGAAACGGAAGAAGATCGCATCGCCGCGGAGCGACGCGCCGCCGAGCATCGCCGCATCATCGACGAGCTTCGGCGCGACTATCTCTCTCTCTTCGGCGCGGGGCCGCGTCCCAGCCTCACGAAATTCGACGAAGCGCTCGCCGCCTATCTCGCCGGCCATGACGCATGGATGGCGCGCGCGCCGGACGCCGCCGCGATCAAAGACGTCACCGCTCTGCACCAGCTCTACAGGGCGGCCGATGAAGCCGTCGACGCCGCGATCGACGAGCTGAAATGGTCGGCGCGCGCCGAGGCGGAGACGGCCGCGCGCGTGACCGAAGGCGCGCTGAAGACCACATTGCTCGCCTCCGCGCTCGCCCTCGCTTTGGCCGCCTGGCTGCTGTTTCGCGTCAAGGAGCGGATCACGCGCCCGCTCGCGGCGATCACAGCCGCATTCACCGAGCTAGCGTCCGGGAAACATTATGTCGAGGTTCCGGAGATCGGCCGCGACGACGAGATCGGCGTCATGGCGAAATCGCTCGACGTGTTCCGCGCCAATGCGCAGGCGCTGGAGCGCGCGCATGAGGCGACGCGCGCGGCGCAAGAGCATGCGCAAATTCTCGCGCGTCAGGATTCGCTCACCGGCCTGCCCAATCGGCGCATGCTGGTCGCCGATCTGCACGCCGCGATCGAGCGCGTCGAGGATGGCGCCACGGCCTGCGCTCTGCTCTTCGTCGATCTCGATCGCTTCAAGCCGATCAATGATCTCGAGGGCCATCGCTTCGGCGACGCCGTGCTCTGCGAGATCGCGCGGCGCCTGCGCCACGCCTCGCGCAAGAGCGATGTCGTCGCGCGTCTGGGCGGCGACGAATTCGCGATTTTGATGGAGATGACTCCAGCGACTCATATGGATCAGGCGATGCGCGTCGCCGGCCGCGCGCTCTCCGCTATCGCGGAGCCGATCGAGATCGGCGAGCGGCGCGTGGAGCTCAGCGCCAGCATCGGCGTCTCGCTGTGTCCGGAGAATGGTCTCGACGTCAGCACGCTGCTACGCGCCGCGGATATCGCCATGTATCACGCCAAGCGCGATGGGCGCGGCCGGTTCCGCTTCTTCGAGCAGAGCATGGACGAGGATCTGCGCCGGCGCGCCGAGCTCGAATCCGCCTTGAAGAAAGCCGTCGCCGCCGGCGACATCCACCCCTACTATCAGCCGCTCGTCGATCTGCGCGACAATCGCGTCTATGGCTTCGAGGTGCTGTCGCGCTGGACGCACGACAAGCTCGGCTCTATCCCGCCCGACGTCTTCATTCCGCTCGCCGAGCAGATCGGCGTCATCGCCGAGCTCACCTGGTCGGTGGTGCGGCGCGCCTGCCGCGAGGCGCTGCAATGGGGGGCGCAGGTGCGGCTATCCGTCAATGTCTCGCCGATGCAGCTGAAAGATCCGCTGCTCGCCTCACGCCTGCTGTCGACGCTGGAGGAGGAGAGGTTTCCGCCCTCGCGTCTCGATGTCGAGATCACCGAGAGCGCGCTCATCGACGATGTCGACACTGCGCGCGCGACGCTCGCCGCGCTGCAGGCGGAAGGCGTGCGCATCTCGCTCGACGATTTCGGCGCGGGTTATTCGAGCCTCTATCATCTGCGCGCCTTTCATTTCGACAAGGTGAAGATCGATCGCTCCTTCGTGCTGGCAATGCAGCACGATGAAGAGGCCGGCAGAATCGTCGATGCGATATTGAGCCTGCTGAAGCATCTCGGCGTGACGACGGTCGCCGAGGGCGTCGAGACCGTGGAGGTGCTGCGTCGCCTCGCCGAGAATGGCTGCGAGATCGGCCAGGGCTTTTATTTCGGCAAGGCGATGACCATCGGCGACGCCTCGAAACTGCTACGCCGCCGACGCGCCGATCGCCGCGTGGCCTGAGCCACGCGGCCATTTATCTTCCTAAAATCAGGGAATGACGCCGGTCGCCATGCGGCCGAGATCGCCGACCGCGCCCGTGACCGTATCGACCGCGCGCTCCATGAAGCCGGGCTGCTCTCTCGGAGGGGCGGGCGGCGGCGGCGGAGCGGCGGCCGGCGCTTCCGCCACGGGAGCGGGCGCGGCCGGCGCGGCGATGGGAGCGACCGCGGCGGGAGTCGCGCCGGGCTTGGTCTCGGGCTTGAGCTTGGCGGGCTTCGCCTGGGCGGTGGGCTTGGCCGGAGCAGCGGCGGGCTTGGCTGGCGGCGCAGCTGCGGATTTGGCGGGCTGCGCCGCCGGCGGCTTGGGCTGCGGCGCCGCCTTGGCGGCATGAGGCTTGGCGGCGGGCGGCGACGCAGCGACCACGGGCTCCGGCGCCGGCGGCTCGGCGATCACGGGCTCGACGGCGACCGGCGCGGCCGGCGGCGCCTTGGGCGTCGGAATGACGCGGATCGGCGCGGCGGTCGGCGTGGTGAGCGGGACGGCATTGGCGGCCGGCGGGCTCAGCGCGCCCTCCGGCAGAGCCGATGGCGCCCGGGCCGGGGCGGGCGCGGCGACGGCCGGCTCTTCGGCGGCGGCGGAGGCGGGCGGCTCGGTCTCGGGCGCGGCCTCCGCGGCGGCGGGCGCCGATTCTGCCGCGCTGCCGCCATCGGCATTGTCCATGGCGGCGGGCTCGGCGGGATCGATGGAATCGCGCTGCGTCGCCGAGACGAGAGGCTCGTCCTCCGAGTCGCCGGGCAAGAAGACGGTCGCGATAGCGCCCGCGCCGACCACGAGAATGACGATGGCGGCGGCGATCAGCCATCCGCGCCCACGCCGGGGCGCCGCGCCGCGCTCGCTCTGGAAATTGTCCGCCTTCGGCCTGCGCCGCGCGCGCAGCTGCCGATCGACCTCGTTCGGCGCCCGCACGGCCTCGGGCGCGGCGGCGGCGGCCGGCGGCGGCTCGGCCGGATGATCGAGCCGAAGATGAGCCGCCTCCTCCGCCGGCTGCGGGGTGTGGCGCAACAGCTCCTTGAACTCCTCGAACTCGGCGATGAGCTTCTCGTCGGCGGGCGCGTTCATCTTCAGTCCTCCGATTGCGTCGGCGCGTCGGTCCGAAGCCCGCGGCGCTCGACGCCATCATTCGCGATTTTCGTCGATCGCGGCCTTCACGAATATTCGCGAAACACCCCTCTCGGCGTGAAATTTCCATTGCGGCCTTCGCCGCGCTCCACCAGGAATAGAGAGAAATGTGGCCGATCTTTGCCACGACCCGCCGATTGCTGCGGCGCCCGCGGGCGGCACGGAGCGGTTTTCTGCGAAAAACCCGGCGAGCCCCGGCCCGCTCAGACGAGCTGCTCCTTCAATTGCGCCGTTCCCGTGACGCCGATCGCGTCATAATGCTCATCGAGAAAAGCCTTGCCCGCCTCGTGGCCGATATCGAACAGCGAGCGCAGGAAATCATAATCGGCGTCGAGCTTGGTGTCCGCGCCGAAGCGCTTCATCGCCGCCCCGCCCTCCACCAGATGCAGCAGCACCTTCTTATAATGCGTGCCCTTCAGCCGTCCGGCGTCGATGAGACGGGCCACGAAGTCGATAGCGCGAAACTCGTGCAGGAGCGAGGCGTTGAAGGTGATCTCATTCAGCCGGTCCATGATCTCCTGCGAGGTGCGCGGAATCTCGTCGCGCTCGACCGGATTGATCTGCACCAGAATAATGTCGCAGCAATCGGTCTCCGTGTAGAGCGGAAAGAGCGCCGGATTGCCCATATAGCCGCCGTCCCAATAGGCCTCGCCCTCCACCTCCACCGCCTGGAATAGAGTGGGCAGGCAGGCGGAGGCCATCAGCATGTCTATGGTGAGCTCCGGCCGACGGAAGATGCGCACCTTGCCGGTGCGCACATTGGTGGCCGAGATGAACAGCTTCAGATTGTCGGTGGCGCGCAGCGCCGTAAAATCGACGAGCCCGTCGATGAGATCGCGCAGCGGATTTATGTCGAGCGGATTGAACTCATAGGGCGAGAAATAATTGGCGGCGTTCTGGGCGATCGTCTTGCGCAGCTTCAACGGATCCCAGAAGCCGAACACCATGTCGCAGAGCTCGCGCTGCGCCTTGCTGAGATCGCCGCCGAGGCTGACCGTCCGCCAGAACTCCTGGAGCTGCGCGCGGGCGCGCGCCGGCCCGCCCTCGCGCAATCCGTCGGCATAGACGACGGCGTTCATCGCGCCGGCGCTGGCGCCGCTGATGCCGATGACGTCCAGCCGCCCATCCTCGAGAAAAGCGTCGAGCACGCCCCAGGTGAAGGCGCCATGCGCGCCCCCGCCCTGCAAGGCCAGAGTGACCTTCTTCTTTTCGTCCGTCATCCCGCGGTCCAGCCGCCGTCGATGGAAATGTTGGAGCCGGTGATCTGCGCCGCGGCGTCCGAGCACAGGAACAGGACCAGCGCGGCGATCTGATCGACGGTCACGAATTCCTTGGTCGGCTGCGCCTGCAGCAGCACATCATTGATGACCTGCTCGCGGGTGAGGTTGCGGGCCTTCATCGTGTCGGGAATCTGCTTCTCGACCAGAGGCGTCCACACATAGCCGGGCGAGATGCAATTGGCGGTGACGCCGTAAGTGGCGAGCTCCAGCGCCACCACCTTGTTGAGCCCGGCTATGCCGTGCTTGGCGGCGACATAGGCCGCCTTGAAGGGCGAGGCGACCAGCGAATGCGCCGAGGCGGTGTTGATGATGCGGCCCCAGCGACGCTTCTTCATGCCCGGCGTCGCCGCGCGAATGGCGTGGAAGGCCGAGGAGAGGTCGATGGCGATGATCTGATTCCACTTCTCGATCGGGAAATCCTCGATCGGCGAGACGAATTGAACGCCGGCGTTATTGACCAGAATGTCGACCGAGCCGAGCTTCGCCTCGGCGTTTTGGATCATGGCGGCGATCTCTTCCGGCTTGGTCATATCGGCGCCGTCGTAAATGGCGGTGACGCCGAACTCTTTCTCTATGGCGGCGCGCTCCTTCTCGATCTCGGCGGAGTCGCCGAAACCGTTGAGGACGACATTGGCCCCTTCCTTGGCGAGGGCGCGGACGACGGCGAGGCCGATGCCGCTGGTGGAGCCGGTGACGACGGCGTTGCGTTTGGCGAGAGACATTCGCGCTCCTTGGTGAAAACGCGCCGACCAATGGCGCCGGAAATTATGCGTCGGGACGCAATTTAGAGCGCGTTCCGATCGAACGGTACCGTTCGATCGATCAGAATTCGCTCCAAAAGAGAGACGCTAGAGCATTATCCGATCGGATCGGATAATGCTCTAGCGTCTCGAGGTCGAGGGAACATGACGCCGCCGGCTCACTGGCTCGCCCAGAGGATGCGGGCGATCCAGCTCACCTCCTCCTTGGGCAGCACGCGGTCCGGATAGGCGGGGTTGAAGGATTTCAACTCCACCGTGCGGGTGGTCTGACGCTTCAGCTCCTTGGCGAGGACCTCACCTGAGGTGGTCTTCACGACCACGCGGTCGCCGCGGCGCACCGGGGCCGCTGGCGAGACGATGACGATGTCGCCGTCGCGATAGAGAGGGGCCATGGAGTCGCCGGAAATCTCGAGCGCGTAGGAATGCTCGTCGGCGTCGGCGAAGACGTCGATCTCGTCCCAGCCCGTGCCGGTGGCGAAGCCGGCGTCGTCGAAATAGCCGCCGACCCCGGCCTGGGCGAGGCCGATGAGCGGGCGGGCGCTGCGCGTCGGCCGCTGCCCCTTGGCCATGACCAGAGACATGAACTCGTCCAGGCTCGCCCCGGTCGCCTGCAGAACCTTGGCGATCGATTCGGTCGAGGGCCAGCGCAGCCGCCCATCGGCGGTCTGCCGCTTGGAGCGGTTGAAAGTGGTCGGGTCCAGCCCGGCCTTGCGGGCGAGGCCGGAGGCGGTGAGGCCATAGCGCTCACCGAGCGCGTCCAGCGCCGCCCAGATTTGCGCATGCGTCAGGATCTCAGCCATTGGCGGACCTCATTCCTAAAGCTAGGAATAGAACAGTCGCCTCCGCTCCGCAATTCGAGATTTGCCCTCCGGCAAAAGCGCCAACGTGGCGCCGCGCGGTCTTTTTTCCGCCAGAAATCCTCGCATTTTCAGCAAATTCCGAGGATAGCCCCGCAAGGCTCCATTGACCATGTCGCCAGGCCCGCCTATCTTGGAGCGATCGTGACCCAGCAGAGCGACAAATCTCGGCAGTATGGACAGACGGCGGCGACGCTGCTCGTCGCCTATCTGCTCGTGCTGCAGGGACTGGCCGCGGGCCTCGTCGTCGGCGCCCGCGCCGGACAGAACGCCCTCGGCAGCGCGATCTGCGTCACCGCCAAGGCGGTGGACGAGCGCTCGCAGGGTCCGCGCGCTCCCGCGCATGGCATGGACGCCTGCTGCATCCAGCATTGCACGGGGCTCGACGGCGGCGTCATCGGCAGCTTCGCCGAGCTCGAGCCGCCGCACTCGCCCGAGGCGGGAATTCTCCTGCCTCTGCGCGAATCCGGCGGTCATAAACGTCTCGCCCAACTTCCTGTCGGAGCGCGCGCTCCGCCCGTCCTCGCCGTCTGAACGCAGCCCGGAGGCTGCGCCGCTGGCGCGCCTTTCCGCTCCCGCCCCCAGCGGAGTGAAGGCGCATCCATCAGAAGACAAAAGCGAATTCGTGATCGATTCCGCATGCGCCACGATGCGCGGGGATCGACTCGAAAATCGCTCGAGAGGCCGAGTCGAGACAATGGATTATGAAGTTGCCCCCCGCGAAGGACGGCGCGCCGCGCGAACTGCGGCCGCGCCCGCTCAGGACCAGTCCAATACGCCGACGCGCCGGCGGATCGAGGTGCTGGAGACTTACTTCGGCGCCGACGGCCGCCCCGTGAAGCGCAAGAGCATAGGCGCGGCGCGTGTCGCCCGCCGCTATGACGAGCGCGGTAATAAGGTCGAGGAAGCCTATTTCAACGCTGACGGCAAGCCGACCCTGCGCAAGGGCCTCGGCGTCGCCAAAATCGCCTGGCGCTATGACGAGAGGGGCCGCCAGATCGACGCCTCCTTCTTCGACGCCGCCGGCGAGCCGGTCCAAAAGGGCGCGGCTGCGCGCGATCGGGCGCTCGCCGACGCCTGCTGAGAGCAGATCGAAATATCGATATCGGCAGGGGCGGCCGAAGCGCCGCCCGCGGCCTCGAAGCGCGATCCGATCTTATCGGACCGCGCTTTCGCATTTTCAGGGCGCTTTTCGAGCGGACAAGACCACCGCGTCGATCTCTGCGGCCAGCCGGTTGCGCGCTGGCGCTCGCCCGCCCCCGCCGATGCGGCGCTTCCGCAGGCGGAGGCGTAGCCGAAAGGCGCGACCCCTCCGGCCTAGCCTTTTTTCAGCGCCTTGACGCGGGCGCGCAGGGCGCGGGGCGCGATGATGGGCGCGCAATCGAGAATCGCCAGAAGATCGGGCTTGCGGATGTTTCCGGCGAAATCTTCCGCATAAAAGGCCTCGCCCTGCGGCAGATTCGACGCGAAGCGCGCGCCGACGCCGATCGAGGCGGCGAAATCGTCCCATTTGAATGGAACATCGACGTAGCCGCTGTCGAGATAGCCGAAAGGGACGTCATAGGCGCAGCGCAGGATAGCGGCGTGCAGAGCGCCGCAGAGAACGAAGCGCGCGCTCACGATCTGGTCGATCGTCGCTCGAATGGCGTCCCAGCTCGCGGCGATATTCGGCCGCACGACGAGATCGACGCCGGTTTCCTCGATCAGCTGCCGATCGGTTTTCGGCTCGAGAAAATGCGGCACGCAGATCGCCTTGTCGGCGAGGCCCGGATCGATGCGCGGCGCATAGAGCAAGGGCAGCAGCAATGCGGGATCGCCGAGCGGCGTCTCCGCCGGCAGGCCCAGCGCATCGCGCGTGAGCGGTCCTCGCGCGCCCAGAAAGACGCAATGCCGCCGGAACTCCTCGTTCAGCGGATGCGGGTCGCGCTTGCCGCAACACCAAAAGGCGATCTTCGGCGCGCGATAGGCGCGGGAATGGGTGAGATCGATCTCGATCTGATGATCGGAAATGACGCTGCCGATCAAGCGAACGACGTCGAAGTCGCTTTTATAGCGTCCGGCGCGTCGGTCGCGCATGCTGCGCTTGGTCAGCTCTCGATACAGCAGCTCGGAAAGCGCATCGCCGAAATTCAGCTCGCGCATCCCCTTCCGCCAATAGCCGACCATTTGGTCGCTGTAGAGGCGCGCCATCTGAATCCGTCCTCGTATCGGAGCGCCGCGTCAGCCGTTCACGATCGCGATGGCGAAGCCGTCCCAGCCCTTGGAGCCGACCGTCTGAACGGCGGTCGCGGTGACGCGGGGCTCGGCGGCGATCGCCTCGAACAGCGCTCTCGCGCCGGCGGCGTTGGCGTCCGTCCCCGCGAGCACCGAGCCCTCCCGCACCACATTGTCGACAATGATGAGGCTCCCCGGCCGCGCGAGCCTCAGCGCCCAGGCGAAGTAATTGGCGTTGTTGGGCTTATCGGCGTCGATGAAGGCGAGGTCGAAGGGACCGGCCGCCTCCGCCGCGAGCTTGGGCAGAGTGTCCAGCGCCGCGCCGACGCGAATCTCGACACGGCTCGCGAGACCGGCCTTCGCGAGATTGGCGGCGGCGACATCGGCGTGCTTCTGCTCGAGCTCCAAAGTCACCAGCCGGCCGCCCTCGGGCAAAGCGCGCGCCAGCCATATGGTGCTATAGCCGCCGAGCGCGCCAACCTCGAGAATCCGCTTCGCCCCGATGGAGCGCGCCAGCAGATGCAGCAGCTTGCCCTGCGGCGGCGAGACGTCGATCGCCGGCAGGCCGGCGGCGGCGTTAGCGGAGAGGGCAGAATCGAGATCGGCGTCGGCGCCGATCAGCCGATCGGCGATATAGGCGTCGACCTCGCTCCAGGCTTGCGATGACATTCGCCCCTCCTCCGCGCGACCAAAGGACGAGGCTCGGCGATCAGACGCCGAGCTTCTTCTGCAGATTGGTCGAGGACGTCGTGTATTGGAACAGCAGCTTCTTGTCCGGGAATATGTAGCGATGCGCCTTCTGCGCGGCCAGCGCCGCCTCGTGGAAGCCGCACAGAATGAGCTTCAGCTTGCCCGGATAGGTGTTGATGTCGCCGATGGCGAAAATGCCGGGGTGATTGGTCTCGAACTTCTCCGTGTCCACGGGAACGAGATTCTCATGCAGGTTGAGGCCCCAATCCGCCACCGGGCCGAGCTTCATCGTCAGGCCGAAGAAGGGCATCATGCGATGCGCCGACACCACCGTGTCGACATTGTCATTGCCGCGGATCGTCACCGAGGAGAGCTCGCCGTCCACGCCCTCGATCGCCGTGACCTGGCCGAGACGGAAGTCGACCCGCTTGGCGGCGATATGCTCCTGCAGCGCATTGACCGAATGCGGCGCGGCGCGGAACTGGTCGCGGCGATGGACGAGCGTCAGGCTCTTGGCGATGGGCTGCAGATTGAGCGTCCAATCCAGCGCCGAATCGCCGCCGCCGACGATGACGACGTCCCGGTCGCGGAAATCCTCCATGCGGCGCACCGCATAGAAGACGGATTTGTTCTCATAAGCGTCGATCCCGGCGATCGGCGGCTTTTTCGGCTGGAAGGAGCCGCCGCCCGCAGCGACGAAGACCACCTTGGCCTTGAACTTCGTTCCGGCGTCGGTCGTCACCTCGAAGGAGGGCTGCTCGGGCGTGCCGGTGGGCGTCAGCGTCTCGACCATCTCGTTGAAATGGAAGGTCGGATTGAAGGGCTTGATCTGCTCCAGCAGATTATCGGTGAGGCCCTGGCCGGTGACGAGCGGATGGCCCGGAATGTCGTAGATCGGCTTCTCCGGATAGAGCTCGGAGCATTGGCCGCCTGCGCGCGGCAGAATATCGATGACATGGGCTCGAATATCGAGAAGGCCCAATTCGAAAACCGCGAACAGGCCGGCCGGGCCGGCCCCGACGATCAGCGCGTCGGTCTCGATTGTCTCACTCATTGTCCATCCTTCGCCGCGTTCTAAAAACGAAATTTCGCGAGGGCGGGGCGACTTTCGTCGGACCAAAATGCGCCGAGCGCGCTTCGATCGACCATGGCCGCCGCCATCGAAACAGGCAGGCCCGGCGCGGCCAGCTCCGGTCGAAACCCGATCCCTTCACGGCCATGGTCTATAGCATCCGCGCCGTCATGCAAATGTCTTCGGGAGGTCGAAACGGACACCAAAAAAAACGCCGCGGCGAGGCGGCGTTTTGGTCCTTCGAATATCGGCCGCTTTCGTCCCTGCAGAACTCTCAGCCCTGCTGCGAGGGCGTCGTCACCACGAGGCCGTCGAGCTCCGGCCGCACGGTGATCTGGCAGCTGAGGCGCGAATTGGGCTTCACGTCGAAGGCGAAGTCCAGCATGTCCTCTTCCATCTGCGACGGCTTGCCGGCTTTCTCGACCCAGGCTTCATCGACATAGACATGGCAGGTGGCGCAGGCGCAGGCCCCGCCGCATTCGGCCGGAATCTCGGGAATATCGTTGCGGCGCGCCGTCTCCATGACCGTGGAGCCCGTCTCGCCCTCGACCGTGCGGGCCTGACCATGCGAATCGACGAAAGTGATCTTCGCCTTGGTCGGAGCGCCGCCGCCGGGCTCGGCGCCATAGCGGTTCGCTTGGTCGTAGAGGCTGGTCTTCACCATGGTGCTCTGTCTCTTCCGTTGACGTGTCGGCGCGCCTGCCGCTGGCGCAAAATTCGGCGGGCCGCCGAAGTCCCTCGCCCGAAGCTTCGGCCCGACGCTCGTCCTATTGCGCGATCAGTTATCATCGGTAGGGCGGACGCGCTAGTCTTTCCTCGAGCCTGCGACGGCGTCATGTCGCGGGCGCCTGCTCAGACTTGCGCCGCGGTCCAACGCACGATCTGACCGACGGTCGCGGTCAGCGCCTCGTCCAGCGCCTGCGTCGCCGCCGCGCCAGTGGAATGGGGCGCCGGCGCGCGGCTTGAGAAGACGCGGCCCTGCCCCACCGGCGCGCCGCGCGAATCGAGCATTCTAGCGGCGATCTCGACCACCGCCTCGGAGGTCGTCACATCGATCTCGAAACGGCGAATCTCGGTCGACAGCACATGATCCGCGATCATTCCGGCGCGCACGACCGAGCCGGCGCGGCGGCCGATGTCGAAGCCGGCGATGAGCCGCGCCTGCACGAGCCGCGGCAGCCGGTCCACCCATTGCGCCTCGGCGAGATTGGCGACCTCGTTCGGCCCGGTGCGCACGACGATGCGATCGGAGTCGATGGGCTGCACCGCCTGCGGCTCGGCGACAGCGAGCGTGCCGCGCAAGGGCCGCGCCAGCGCGCGCCCAGCCTCGCCGGGACCGCCGAGATCGAAGCTCTCGCGCTGCGGCGCGCCGCCGCAAGCCGCGAGCGCCAGAGCGGCGAGCAGAATGAGTGAGAGCGACGCTCTCGACGGCGTCATGGACCGATCCTTCCCGCTGATCGCGCGCGACGCCGCGGCGCTTTCCCTGGTATCTTTTTCGACGCGTTCCAACGCCGAACCGGCGTCCACTTCGGCTGGAACGCTGTAGTGATTCCAAGCTTACTCGAACGTCGCTGGCCATCAAAGAGCGACGCCTCTACTTGCCGCGCAATGCGTGACCGCGAAAGGGGCGCGCTCACCCTCCCCTTCAGGGGGAGGGTCGGACCGCAAAAGCGGTCCGGGGTGGGGTTCGACTGCGAAGACTCGGGCGTCACCCCCTCCCGAGCGCCTGCGGCGCTCGACCTCCCCCCTCGAGGGGGAGGTGGAAAACGCCTCTTCCGGCTCATCGTCTCGTTCACCCAATTGCGCCTTCTCACCCGAGCGCTCGATCACTTACCGCGATATTCAGGCAGAGCCGGGCTCGCGCCAAAGATCACCTGCTGCGGATTCTTTTCCAGCGAGCGCACGGCCCGCTCCACCGTCTCCAGCGTCTTGCGCGCATCGACGGCCAGCTGCTCATATTGCTTCAAGCCGCCGCCGGAGAAACTCCTCAGATTCGCCGAAGCGCCGGCGATGTCGGTCGCGATGCTGTTCAGCTTCTTGGGGTCGATCGCGACGAGAAGCTTGTCGATGCGGGCCGGCAGCGGCTTCATCGAGGCGCTGATCTCCGACATGTCGTGGATGAAGGAGTCGATTCCGCCGGAATTATCGGCGAGCGCCTTGGTGAATTTCTCGGTGTTTCGCAGCGTGTCCGAGATAGTCTGCGAATTGGCGTCGAGCAATTTGCCCACCTTGTCGAGAACCTCAGTGGCGGTCGACGAGAGCTTCTGCACATTCTCGAGAATATTCTGAAACTCGGAGCGCTCGCCCTCTATGACGGGATAAGTCTCGCCCTGCCGGGCGCGCAGCTCCTCCGCGCCCGGCGTGCCGCCGGTGAGCGACACATAGGAGACGCCGGTGAAGCCGGCCTGCTCGAGACGCGCGCGCGTGTTGGTTTTGACCGGCGTCTTGCGGTCTATGCTGACGAGCACGTCGACGCGGCTCGGATCCTGTTCGGAAATGGCGAGCTGCGTCACCTCGCCCACCTTCAGCCCGTTGAAGCGCACGTCGCCGCCGCGCAGCAGGCCGCTGACCGAGCCGTTGAAATGCACCTCATAGGTCTTGTATTGCGCCGTCTGGCTCGCTCCCGAGAACCAGAAGACGAAGCCGAAGGCCGCGAACACCACGGCGAGGGCGAAAGCGCCGATGAGGGCGAAATTGGCGCGGGTTTCCATGGGGCCTACTCTCGTCCTCGCATATTCGTCTTGCGCGCGTCGAGCGCGCCGGAGAGGCGCGATCCGCGCACGCCGTGGAAATAAGCCTTCAGCCAAGGATGCTCGCAAGCGAGCATCTCCTCCATCGGCCCGGCGGCGATAACCTTTCCCTCGGCGAGCGCGGCGATGCGGTCGCAGATGGAATAGAGGCTGTCGAGATCATGCGTCACCATGAAGACGGTCAATCCGAGCGTATGTTGCAGAGTGGCGATCAGCTCGTCGAATTCCGCCGCGCCTATGGGGTCGAGGCCGGAGGTCGGCTCGTCGAGAAAGACCAGCTCCGGGTCGAGGGCGAGCGCGCGGGCGAGCGCCGCGCGCTTGATCATGCCGCCCGATAATTCGGCCGGAAATTTGTCCGCCGCGCTCGCGGGCAGGCCGACCAGCTCGAGCTTCAGCATCGCCAGCTCGTCCATCAGCCGCGCCGAAATATGCCCGGTCTCGCGCATGGGCATTTGAATGTTCTGCCGCACGGTGAGGCTGGAAAACAGCGCGCCGTTCTGAAACAGCACGCCCCAGCGCCGCTCGACGCGCCGGCGCTCGGCCGAGGTCAGCGCGTCGCGATCGCGCCCGAACAGCTCTATGAGGCCGGAGCGCTTATCGACGAGGCCGAGAATGGTGCGCATCAGCACCGATTTGCCCTGCCCCGAGCCGCCGACGAAGCCCAGCACCTCGCCGCGATAGACATCGAGATCGAGGCCGCGCATCACCAAGCTCTGCCCGAAGGCGACGAAGAGATCGCGCACGCGAATGACCGTCTCGCGCGTCGCGGCGGGCTTTTCGATCGTCTGCGAGGCGAGGTCGGTCATCGGGCTAATATTTGATCGCGGCGAAGAAGATGGCGAAGAAGCCGTCGAGCACGATGACCATGAAGATCGCCTTCACCACAGAAGCCGTGACATGGCGGCCGAGCGATTCGGCCGAGCCTCTGGTCGCCATGCCCTCCATAGCGGCCACCATGCCGATGACCAGCGCCATGAATGGCGCCTTTATGAGGCCGACGATGAAAGTGTTGCGGCCGATCGCCGCCTGCAGCAGCGAGAGATAGGCCGCCGGGCTGATGCCCTCATAGACCCAGCACACCAGAAGGCCGCCGAACAGCGCCGACATATCGGCGATGAAGGTGAGCAGCGGCAGCGACAGAACCAGCGCCAAGACGCGCGGCGTCACCAGCACCTCGACCGGCGAGAGGCCCATGACGCGCAGGGCGTCGACCTCCTCCCGCATCTTCATCGAGCCGAGCTCGGCGGTGATGGCGGAGCCGGAGCGGCCGGCGATCATGATGGAGGTGAGCAGCACGCCGAGCTCGCGCAGCACCAAAATGCCGATGAGATCGACCGCATAGGCGCCGGCGCCGAAGCGTCGCAGCTGGAATATGCCCTGCTGCGCGACAATGGCGCCGACGAGCAGATTGATGAGCGCGATGATCGGCAGGCTGCGAAAGCCGAAGCTCTCCATATGATAGACGAGCGAGGTGAAGCGAAAGCGTCCCGCCGCCATGAGCGAGACGCCCGAGGCGACGACGAACTCGCCGAGAAAGCCCACGCCGCTATAGGCGTCCTGCGCCGCCGAGACGACGGAGCGGCCGAGATCGGCGAGAATATCGACGACGAGCAGGCGACGGCAGCGCGACGGCGCCTCGAAGGGACGAAACTTCGTCTCTTGCAGCAAGATGACATGCTCCGGCCGCGCGCCCTCCAGCGAGACGGAGACCCCGGCATGGGCGAGCTCGTCCATGGCGCGGCCGATGATCCAGGCGCCGGCGGTGTCGAGCCGGACGATTTGCGCGAGATCGACGATAGCGCGAGCGGCGCCGCGGGCGGCGGCGGCCATGCCGGCGGCGTCCTTCTCCAGCGCGGCGGAATCGGCGAGCACCCATTCGCCGCCCAGCGCGAAGCGCGCGGTCTCGCCCTCTCGTCGCGACGAGAGGCGGGCCGTATGGTCGAGGTCCGTGGCCATGCCTATTTTCGGCCCTATGGGCCGGCGGCTCCCTTTCTCCGCGCCCCGCAGCGTCTTAACTTCCGCCGCAGCCAGAGTCGAGCGCGAGCCTGGCCGCGGCGCCCGCAGTCTCTCTGTTTCAACTGGAAAAATCGCTATGGGCGTCCAACTGACCATTTCCGTCGAACGTTTCCCCATCGCCGGGCGATTCGTCATCTCGCGCGGCGCCAAGACCGAGGCCGTCGTGGTGGTGGCTCAGCTCGCCGACCGCGACGCCATTGGCCACGGCGAATGCGTGCCCTACGCCCGCTATGGCGAGAGCGTCGAGAGCGTCGTCGATCAGCTGGAGAGCGTGCGCGATCTGCTGGAGGCCGGCGCCGATCGCGCAGCGCTGGCCGCTCTGCTGCCGCCGGGCGCGGCCCGCAACGCCGCCGATTGCGCGCTCTGGGATTTGGAGGCGAAGCGCACCGGCGTTTCCGCCTATCGGCTCGCCGGCCTCCTGCGCATGGAGCCGCTCGTCACCGCCTATACGATCTCGGTCGGAACGCCGGAAGAAATGCGCGAGGCCGCGGCCAAGGCCGCGCATCGCCCGCTGCTGAAGGTGAAGCTCGCCGGAGATGGCGACGCCGAACGCATTGCGGCCGTGCGCGCCGGCGCGGGCGATTCGGCGCTGATCGTCGACGCCAACGAGGCATGGCGCGAAGAAAATTTCGTCGCCAATAGCGAAGCTTGCGCGAAAGCCGGCGTGAAGCTGATCGAGCAGCCGCTGCCGGCGGACGCCGATGAAGCGCTCGCGCGCCTCCCCCGCCCCGTGCCGATCTGCGCCGATGAGAGCGTGCACGACCGCATCGGCCTCGTCGCGCTGGTCGGGCGCTATGACGCCGTGAACATAAAGCTGGACAAGACCGGCGGCCTCACCGAGGCGCTGGCGCTCGCCGCCGAGGCGCGGCGGCTCGGCCTCTCGATCATGGCCGGCTGCATGGTCGGCACCTCGCTGGCCATGGCCCCGGCGCTGATCGTCGCGCAAGGGGCCGAGTTCGTCGATCTCGACGGACCGCTGCTGCTGGCGAAGGACCGCGAGCCGGGGCTGCGCTACGAGGGGTCGCTGGTGTATCCGCCGGAGAGGGAGCTGTGGGGGTGAGAGGGCGATGTTGGTCGCCCGCAATCTTGTCACGGAGACCGAAGAACCGGTTCCCTCGCACTTTTGATACGATAGAGGACGTGCCGCCTCGACTCGTGCCCTACTGGAAAATTCGGATAGTCGAAATCGTCGCTCGCTTCGTAACTCATCCCGAGCCGCTCCATGACACGACGCGAGCGCTGATTGCCCTGCGCCGTGAATGACACGACTTCCGACAAACCGAGAACACGGAAAGCGTGATCGAGCACGGCTCTCGCGGCCTCGGTCGCATAGCCGTGTCCCCAGTGCTGGCGCGCGAGCCGCCATCCGATCTCCACGCAAGGGGTGAAATGCGCGACGAAGGCCGGCTCGGCCAATCCGACGAATCCGAGAAACGGCGCGACGCCAGGCGCTTCGACCGCCCATAAGCCGAACCCGTTTTCGACGAGCCTCGCTTGCGCGCGATCGGCGAATGCGTCGCTCTGCGCACGGTCGAGCGGCCGAGAGAAGTGCTTCATAACGCGAAGATCGGCGTTGAGCGCCGCAAAGGGTTCCCGATCGGAATCCCGCCAAGCGCGAAGGCGAAGCCGCTCAGTGAGCAAAATCGGCGCTTCCATGATCGCATTCCCGAAACTCACGCCACCTTCGGCGCGAGTCGCGGAATGGAAACGCTCGCCCGCGCCCGGGCTCGCGCGAGATCATAGGCGATCTGCATCCGCATCCAGGCGTCGGCCGATCCGCCGAAAGCCTGCTCGAGCCGCAGCGCCATTTCCGGCGTGAGTCCGTGATGACCGTTGATCAGTCGATAGAGCTGCTGCCGCGTCACGCCGAGCCCCTTCGCCGCCTCGGCGACGCTCAGGCCCAGCTCCTCGATATTGTCTCGGATGAGCCCACCGGGATGGGCAGGATTTTTCATCATCGCCCGCGCCTTCATCAGTGATAGTCGATAAAATCGACATCTTCGGCTGCGCCGTCCTGGAAACGGAAGACGATCCGCCAGTTCGCCCGCACCGTCACCGCCCAAAAACCCTTCAGCTCTCCTTTGAGAGTGTGGAGACGGAAGGTCGGCTGATCCATGTCCTCCGCCCGATCCGCGGCATCCAGAAAAGACAGAATGCGACGAATGCGCTCGATCAAATCGGGTGGCAATCTGCTCCCGTCGTCACTCTCGAACAACCGCCGCAATCCCTTGTGCCGAAAGCTCGCGATCATGACGATTTGTAACTTGTAACGCGACAGGTGTCAAACTCGAGCAGACCCCGTCTTCGACCCGATCCTCGAAACATGCTATTGGAAACCGCCTCCGCCCGAGGCGAGTCCCCCCTTCGAAAATCCCGAGGCCATCCCCATGCCCACCAAGGCCTATGCGGTCCAATCCGCCACGGCGCCTTTTGCGCCCCTCTCCATCGAGCGCCGCGCGCCGGGACCGAAGGATGTCGCGATCGACATTCTCTTTTGCGGCGTCTGCCATTCCGATCTGCACACGGCGCGCAGCGAATGGCCGGGCACGCGTTACCCTTGCGTGCCGGGCCATGAGATCGTCGGCCGCGTGACCGCCGTCGGCGCGGAGGCGACACGGTTCAAAGTGGGAGACATCGCCGCCGTCGGCTGCATGGTCGACAGCTGCCGCCACTGCGTCTCCTGCGACGATGGGCTCGAGCAATATTGCGAGCATGGCTTTGTCGCCACCTACAACGGCGCGCTCGACGGCTCCGGCGAGAACACTTTCGGCGGCTATTCGACGGCGATCGTCGTCGACGAGCATTTCGTGCTCGCCATTCATCACGAGGAGGCGCAGCTCGCCGCCGTCGCGCCGCTGCTCTGCGCCGGAATCACCACATGGTCGCCGCTCAAACATTGGGGCGTCGGGCCGGGCAAGAAGGTCGGCGTCGTCGGCATTGGCGGGCTCGGCCATATGGGCGTGAAGCTCGCCCATGCGCTGGGCGCGCATGTCGTCGCCTTCACCACCTCGCCGTCGAAACGCGAGGCCGCTCTCGCGCTCGGGGCCGACGAGGTCGTGGTCTCCAAGGATGCGGAGGCCATGGCGGCCCGCGCGGGCAGCCTCGACTTCATTCTCGATACGGTCGCCGTCAGCCATGATCTCGACGCCTATGTGAATCTGCTGAAGCGCGACGGCGTGCTGACTCTGGTGGGCGTGCCGGAGACGCCGCATCCCTCGCCATCGGCGGGCGGGCTGATCTTCAAGCGGCGGCAGATCGCCGGCTCGCTGATCGGCGGCATAAAGGAGACGCAGGAAATGCTCGATTTCTGCGCCGAGAAGGGCATTGTCGCCGATATAGAAACGATCGCCATGCAGGAGATCGAGACGGCCTATGCGCGCATGGTGAAGAGCGATGTGAAATATCGCTTCGTCATCGATATGGCGTCGCTGAAAGCCGCGTGAGCATCACGAGGGCTCGCCGGCTCTAGTTTCAACGCGTTTCCAACGCCGAACCAGCGTCCACTTCGGCTGGAAACGCTCTAATGAAAGTCGAGCAGCGAGCCCTTGTCGATCTTGAACAGATTGGCGTCCGGCGCGCTGCTGCGGTCGACGTTGAACAGCGACACCAAGGTCTCATAGCCCTGCGGGTCGGAGACCTGCCATTGCTTGAGCAGGAAGGTCTTGGAATCGAAGATCAGCTTGATCTTCGACGTGCCGCCGAAGGTCGCCTTGTCCTCTATGGAGATGGAGGCGCCGGCGTCGTCGATCACGACATCGACGAGCTTCACATCCTTTTGCAGATCGATCTTCTCGTTGAGAAGGAATTTCAGCGGCGTCTGATTGATGAAATAGAGGTCCTGCGTATTGAGCTTGCGATCGCGCACGGCGACCTGCACGCCGTCGGAGACAACCTCCATCGTGGCCGGCTGCGCATATTCGAAGCGCATGCGCCCGACCTTATGCACATAGAGCTTGCCCTCGGCCCGGCGGCCGTCGCCGCCGATCTGCACGAAATCGGCCGTCATGACGGGAGAGGAGTTGAGCGAGGCCTCGGCGCGCTTGATCGCCTCGTCACGGGTGAGCGGCGCCTGGGGCTGAGCCGCCACAGCGACGGCGGCGGCGGCTCCGCCCACTGCGACGGCGCCCACCGCGGCCTTGGCCGCGTCCGGAACCGCGGGCGCCGAGGCCGGCGGCTTGGCGGCGGGGGGGGCAGCTTTGGGGTCGGCCGGCTTGGCCTGCGCGGTTTTGGGATCGGCGGGCCTCGGCTTCGCTTTGGCGGCGGCGACCGGCTTGCCCTTGGCCGCTGGCTTTCCCGCCTGAGCCTTGGCGGCCGGCGCCGGATGCGGCTTTTTCTTCTGCTCCACGGCCTGAGCGCCGGAGGCGGCGAGAAGGGTGAGAACCAGCGCGGCGGCGAGAGGCGATTTCACAGGAATTGGTGCTCCAGACGATTTCGGCGCGGCTGATCGGGAGCCGTCCGCCGTCCTCACTAGGACGGCGATATGGCTAATGTTGGATCATATACGCGGAGCACGATTGCGTCGCCCTGACGTCGGCGCCCTCTCGGCGAGCGGCGGCTCTCGCGCGAGCGTGCTCTGACGCACAGTCGCCGGCGCGCATCCGCGCAAGATCACGGCGCCGGAGCGAGAACGCTCCAATTGCCGCCGGAGAATTTCATGGATTACGAAGCCATTGCCAACCGCAGCCTGCTCGACGCCACATTATGGGCGCGGCAGGAATGGGTGACCGTGGGCGACAACGCCCATGGCGGCCGGGTTCGCGTGCCTTTTCAGGATTCCATCCAGGGCTTTCAGCTGCTTCCCGCGCAAATGCGGCCGTTGGATCTCTATCGTTCGCCGAGCACGAAATTCGAGGATTTCGCGACGAGGTGGGAGAAGCGCTACAGCCTCCTCTTCGCCAACCGCAGCACGAAAATGTCGCTCGCGCCGGTCGTCGATCAAAAGCCCTTCTACGCTTATGATTATCCGGTCGTCGGCAAATTCGCCGCCTATCCGGTGATCGGACATATCGGAAGAGTGTTGGTCGAGAACATCATCGTTCAACGCAAATTCGCCACCAAGAACGACGGCGAGACGCGCATAAAGGAACTTCGGGCGATATTGGATCAAGATATCGCCTATGTGGAAGAGGATTATCCGAATGCGGGCGATTGGGGCTCCTTCGCTCACTTCAACAATATCGGGCCGAATTACTTCGAGCTGCTGATCGACCCCGAGGGCCGAATCCTGGCGATCCTTGGTTCCGGCGGGAGCGAGCCCGGACTCGTTTCGGAAGACCCGCTGAGCTATGTGATAGCGGGCTATGGTCTCGTCAAGCTCGCTGCGAAGGGCGGCAGAGTCGTCTTGAAGCTGCTCGCGCAAAGGGCCGCCCGCAAGGCCTTGGAGCGCAACGCTCTACACCCTGCGATGGTCCGCCTCGCCAAGACGGCTGCCGATCTGCAGGACAAGAACCCAATTCGAACGGCCGAATTGCTGACCGCGCCGCGTCGATTTCGACATACGCTCACATCGGAACTGCCGGGCGTCAGCTATGCGCGGATCGAGATGGAAGGCTCGCTGCGGCTCTCGACGGGCGCGGCGGCCCATTATGGCGAGGGCGTCTACGCCTGGCACGCGGGAGCGACAGGCGTCGGAACCTATATCGACATAGAGGTCGCCGCCGGAGCGGCCGTCGAGACGTTGAAAGTCGGCGCGCAGAGCTGGGTTCGGATCGTGCCTGCGCAAGGCGCCGTGCTGAGCGTGCGGATCGTCGCGACGAACCTCGCAAAGGAAGCGATCGAGATGGGCCGAATGCTCGTGAGATGAGCGGCGCGAAGCGCGAGGGGAAGCTCCAAAAGGCGCAAGTGAAGCTTTCCTCGTCCTTCGAGACGCCCGCTTCGCGAGCTCCTCAGGATGAGGAAAGCTTCACCCCCACATTCGCTGAAATCCCTCACGCCGCGTCTATGTCGAACGCCCCGCGATCTATCCCGCCGCCCACCAGAATCTCGCGCTTGCCGGCGTGATTGGCCTGGCCCACCACGCCTTCGCGCTCCATCTGCTCCACCAGCGAGGCGGCCTTGTTGTAGCCGATCGACAGGCGCCGCTGAATGTAGCTCGTCGAGCATTTGCGGTCGCGCAGCACGATCGCCACGGCGCGATCGTAGAGATCGGCGCCCTCCTCCGCATCCATGGAGCCCGGCGCGGCGCTCTCCACCGCCTCCTCGGAGGGCTCGTCCTCCGTGGTGATGGCGTCGAGATATTGCGGCTGGCCTTGCGTCTTCAAATGCGCGACGATCTTCTCGACCTCATTGTCCGAGACGAAAGGCCCGTGCACGCGCGAGATGCGGCCGCCGCCGGCCATATAGAGCATGTCGCCCTGGCCCAAGAGCTGCTCGGCGCCCTGCTCGCCCAAAATGGTGCGGCTGTCGATCTTCGACGTCACCTGGAAGGAGATGCGCGTCGGGAAATTGGCCTTGATCGTGCCGGTGATGACATCGACCGAAGGACGCTGCGTCGCCATGATGAGATGAATGCCGGCCGCGCGCGCCATTTGCGCGAGGCGTTGAATCGCGCCCTCAATGTCCTTGCCGGCGACGAGCATCAGATCCGCCATCTCGTCGACGATGACGACGATGAAGGGCAGAGGATGCAGCTCCATCTCCTCGCGCTCGAAAATCGCCTCGCCGGTCTCGCGATCGAAGCCGGTCTGCACTGTGCGGGTGATGATCTCGCCCTTGGCCTGCGCCTCGACGACGCGCTGATTGAAACCCTCGATATTGCGCACGCCGAGCTTGGACATTTTCTTGTAGCGGTCCTCCATCTCGCGCACCGCCCATTTGAGCGCCACCACCGCCTTTTTGGGGTCGGTGACGACGGGCGTCAGCAGATGGGGGATGTTGTCATAGACCGAAAGCTCGAGCATTTTCGGATCGACCATGATGAGGCGGCACTCTTCCGGCTTCATCCGGTAGAGCAGCGACAGGATCATCGTGTTGATGGCGACCGATTTGCCGGAGCCGGTGGTGCCGGCGACGAGAAGATGCGGCATGCGCGCGAGATCGACGATGACCGGCTCGCCGCCGATCGTCTTGCCGAGCGCTATGGCGAGACGATGCTTGGTCTTCTCGAAATCCTCGCAGGCGAGCAATTCGCGCAGGAAGACGGTCTCGCGGCGATGGTTGGGCAGCTCTATGCCGATGGCGTTGCGGCCAGAGACCACGGCGACGCGCGCCGAGACCGCCGACATCGAGCGGGCGATATCGTCGGCGAGGCCGATCACGCGCGACGATTTGATTCCCGGCGCGGGCTCCAGCTCATAGAGCGTGACCACCGGGCCTGGCCGCACGTTGATGATCTCGCCCTTGACGCCGAAATCCTCGAGCACGCCTTCCAGCAGGCGGGCGTTCTGCTCCAGCGCATCCTGCGAGATTTTGGCGGCGGCAGCCTGCTTCTTGGGCTCGCTCAGCAGCAGCAGCGGCGGCAGCTCGTAGCGATGCTGCTCATTGCGGCTCTCGAACAAAGTGGGCTGGCGCTCGCGCATCACGCGCTTGCCCTGCTTCAGCGGCCCGACGGGCTCCATCACGCGGGCGGAGGCCGGCGGCGGCTCGTCGTAATCCTCCTCGCGCGGCGCAGCGGCGGCTGCGGCGGCGCGCGCGGGCGCCGGCGGCGGGACGAAGGAGAAGGCGTCGAAAACCGGCTCGCGGCGGGCGGAGAGCAAAGGCGGGCCGGACGGCTCCTCGATCTCGACCGGCTTACGACGGCGCGCCAGCAGCGCGGCGAAACGACGCGTCACGAGCGTCTTTATGGTGAGGCCGGCGTGAATGAGCGCGCCCAGCGAGACGATGGCGACGCCCGGCTCGTCATCCTCTTCCTCCTCGTCGATTCGGCGGTCGGCGGGCTCGTCCTCGGCATGGGCGGATGCGGCGGCCTCGAAGCCGAAGCCGGCGGCGCCGGTGAGGGCGAGAATGGCGGTTCCGGCGCCGACCAGCGCCACCAGCGCCATGGCCGCCGCCGAATCGCCGAAGAAGCGGCGCGGCAGCGCCAGCACGGCGTCGCCGAGCACGCCGCCGAGCCCGGTGGGCAGCGGCCAGCGGTCGGTGACGGGCAGAAGCGAGACGACCGCCGCCGCCGCGAGCGCGCCGATGATCCACAAGCCGAAGCGCAGCAGCGGCCGATGCAGCGCGCGCTGCGTGACGAGCCGCAGGCCCTGCGCGGCGATCGGCAATATCGCCGCGATCGCCGCGAGGCCGAACAGCTGCATCAATATATCGGCGGCGACCGCGCCGCCGGAGCCGAGCAGATTGCGCACCCGCCCGGTGGTCGCATGATTGAAGGAGGGATCGCGCGCCGACCAGGAGACCAGCGCCAGAGCCGCCGCGACCGAGGCCGCTATCAGCGCCGCGCCGGCGAGCTCCGCGGCTCGGCGCGCCGTGAATTCGCGCACCGGCTCGGAAACGTGACGGAATGCGTTGCTGCGCATCATGACGAACGAGCCCACTCGTGCGACGAATCGAAAAATACAGCGAAGCGCGCCGAAAACGGGCGCGCTCGGCTGACGTGACGGCCGAGGGTAGGCAGGCGGGGTTAAGGGGCGATTAACCCTGACGCCGCCTCATCGGCCGGTTCCGGCCGCCGCGCTCAGATCTGTCCCGACTCGGGCGGGCCATAGCCCATCTCCGGCAGGGCGTAGACCTGATAGCTATAGACATTTTTCAATGCTTCCTGCGGCGTCATGCGCCGGTAGTCGTGCCGTCCGGCTTCGCGCGCCGCGCCATTCGGCTTGGGATGCGGCGTGCTGACGTGATCGATCTCGCGCCCGGATCGGAAACGGCCGCCACAATAATGTCCCAGCTCGTGGATGATCACCGGGAGGCTGCCGAACCGCTCATTGGCGACATAAATGTAGGCGCCCTGCTCGCCGGATTCGATTTCTGCGATGCTGAAAGAATATCCGCCCACATGCGCATAGGCGAGAGCGTCCTCGCGATAGTGATCCGACAATTGGAAAAGCGGGAAGCTGCCGGCGATGAATTTGGTCAGAGCGGCGTTCATCCGCTGGTAGATCGTCGACACCGCGTCGATATTCTCCAGCGGATAGGCCGCCTTATGGAATTTGAAATGCCAATCCGCCTCGCGTTTCAGCTGCGCGTTGGAGAATAGCGGGCTCGGCAATGCGTAGGAGGACCGCACGACCGAAAGGCGGTGGAGCGCGTTCATCACCCGCGCTCGCGCGACCGGAGCCTGCTTCCGCGCGATCTCCAGCAAATCGGTTCGGCTCCCCCAATTGGCGATGACATTCATCTTGTCGATCGTCCATTTTCCAGGATCGACGCGTCCATCCGGGCGCCAGCCGTCATGGAATTGCGGATTTGCCGGGAACTGCTTTTTTTGGAAGTCGAGAATGGCGCCGCGCGTCAGCGGCCCGCATATTCCGTCTGTCGCCAACAGCGGCGCGGGACCGCCGTTGATCTTCGGAATCTTGTCGATAAGCTGCTGAATCTTCAGCACGTCAGAATAGGAATTGACGCCGCCGAGACCGACGGATTCGGAAATCCGAACCTCGTCCGGCTTGCGCGCCGGCGGCGCATCCGCGGAACGATAATCGATAATGCCGTGCGATTTGCAAACACACCAACGCATTCGCGGCCCCCGCCCTCGATTAAAGAAACAATCGCTCGAATACCGCTTCGATCGTAGGAGGACGGTCGAAGCTGCTGGGACCTTTTGGCCACAAAATCTACGTCGATCGCCGAGCGATCTTCTCGCACGCCACAATGAAAGATAATGTGCGCCCGCGCACGAGAGGACGCAAGCACCCCGCCCCTCGGCCCGCCGCCACTCGCGCCGCGCGACAGGCTCGCGCAAGGCGCGCGGATAGACTGCGTGACAGGCGCGTCCCGATTCGCCGAGGACCGCCCTCGCATTCTCGAGGAGACCGCGCGTGAAGGCCGTAATATTCGCAGGCGGTCTCGGCACGCGCCTCAGCGAGGAGACCGACAATCGCCCCAAGCCCATGATCGAGATCGGCGGCAAGCCGATCTTGTGGCACATAATGAAGATCTACTCGCAGCACGGGGTCAACGAGTTCATCGTCTGCCTCGGCTATAGAGGCTATTTCATCAAGGACTATTTTACGAACTACTTCCTTCATATGAGCGACGTCACCTTCGATCTCGCCGAGAACAAGACCATCGTCCATAATAAAATGGCCGAGCCCTGGCGGATCACACTGGTCGACACCGGCATAGAGACGATGACCGGCGGACGTCTGAAGCGCATCGCAGATTATCTCCCCGACAACGAGCCCTTCTGCCTCACCTATGGCGATGGCGTCGCCGATATCGATATCGCCGGCGAGATCGACTATCACCGCGCCCATGGCCGGCTCGCGACCATGACGGTGGTGCGTCCGCCCGGCCGCTTCGGCGCCGTCACCATGGATGGCGACGACATTCTCTCTTTCGATGAAAAGCCGCGCGGCGACGGCGGCTGGATCAATGGCGGCTTCTTCGTGATGTGGAAGAAGGCGCTCGATTATATCGACGGCGATTTGACCGCGCTCGAGCAGCAGCCGCTGACCCGCATCGCCGCCGACGGGCAGCTGCGCGCCTATCGCCATGACGGCTTCTGGCAATGCATGGACACGCTGCGCGACAAGCGTTTCCTCGAGCAATTGTGGAGCGGCGGCGAGGCGCCCTGGAAGGTCTGGGCGTGAGCAGAATTCGTGGCGATCGAGGCGAGCCTGAAGGCTCGCGGTCCAGGGCGCTGTTTGGACCGCGAGCCTTCAGGCTCGCTCTTCCGCAATTGGCGAACGCCCAATGACGCCGCAATTTTGGGCCGGCAAGCGCGTCCTCGTCACCGGACACACCGGCTTCAAGGGCGGCTGGCTCTCCTTATGGCTGATGCGACTCGGCGCGAATGTGGCGGGCTACGCCCTGGCGCCGCCGACCGAGCCCAGCCTTTTCGCGCTCGCGCGCCTCGACCAGAAGATGACGAGCGTCATCGGCGACATTCGCGACGCCGCGCGGCTGGCGCGCGCGGTGCGGGAGCTCGAGCCGCAGATCGTCTTCCATCTCGCGGCGCAGCCGCTCGTGCGCTACTCCTACGCCAATCCGATCGAGACCTTCGAGGTCAACGCCCTCGGCACTGCGCATCTGCTGGAGGCGCTGCGCGGCGCGCCCTCGGCCCGCGCCATCGTCATCGTCACCAGCGACAAATGCTATGAGAATCGCGAATGGCCCTGGGCCTATCGCGAGAATGAGGCGATGGGCGGCTTCGATCCCTATAGCGCCAGCAAAGGCTGCGCGGAGCTCGTCGCCGCCTCCTTCCGCAATTCCTATTTTGCAACAGCCGATCACCCCACACGAGGCGCAGCATTGGCCACGGCCCGCGCCGGAAATGTCATCGGCGGCGGCGATTGGGCGGCGGATCGGCTCGTGCCCGATATTTTGCGCGCGTTGGAGCGCGGCGAGACGGCGCAAATACGTTTTCCGCGCGCGGTGCGTCCCTGGCAGCATGTGCTGGAGCCGCTCGCCGGCTATCTGACGCTGGCCGAGCGCCTGCGGAACGATGGCGCGCCCTTCGCGGAAGCCTGGAATTTCGGCCCCGATCCCTCCGGCGAGCGCACGGTGGGAGAGATGGCCGACGCGCTCTGCCGCGCCTATGGCGAGGGCGCCGGCTGGACGAAGAGCGGCGGCGACGAGCCGCATGAGGCGCATTTGCTGAAACTCGATTCCGCCAAGGCGCGCAGCCGGCTCGGCTGGCGCCCGCAATGGTCGATCTTCGAGGCGCTGGAGGCGATCGTCGATTGGGAATCGCGCCGCCGCCGCGGCGAGGATGTGGCGACCACATCGCTCGCCCAGATCGACGCCTATGAGAGACGCATGGACGCCGCTGAGCGCGGCGCGAGCACGCCCGGAGCAATGATATGACGCCGCCCGCAGCCGCCGCCTCGCACGCCCCCGCCGAGACGGCGGATGAGAAAGACGCGCTGCGCGAGCAGATTTTGGCGCTTGTCGGCCGCTACGCCGAGATCGCCCATGCGACGCCGGAGTTTCGCCCCGGGGCCTCGGCCGTCCCGGTCTCCGGCAAGGTCTATGGTGCGCGCGAGATGCAGACGCTCGTCGATTCGGCGCTGGATTTTTGGCTCACCACCGGACGATTCAATGCGGCTTTCGAGAAGGCGCTGGAAAAGTTCATCGGCGTCCGGCATGCGTTGACCGCCAATTCCGGGTCCTCGGCCAATCTTCTGGCGCTCACCGCGCTGACCTCGCCGCTGCTGAAGGAGCGCGCGCTTCAGCCCGGCGACGAGGTCATCACCGTCGCCGCCGGCTTTCCGACGACGCTCAATCCCATTTTGCAGAATGGGATGACGCCCGTCTTCGTCGATGTCGACATACCGACCTATAATATCCGCGCCGATCTCATAGAGGCGGCGATCTCGCCGCGCACGCGCGCCATAATGATCGCCCATACGCTCGGCAATCCGTTCGATCTCGCAGAGGTGACGCGCATCGCCGAGAAGTACGGCCTGTGGCTGGTCGAGGATTGCTGCGACGCGCTCGGCTCGCTCTATGATGGACGCCAGGTCGGCACATTCGGCGACATAGGCACGCTGAGCTTCTATCCCGCGCATCACATCACAATGGGCGAAGGCGGCGCGGTGTTCACCTCGCGCTCCGTGCTGCGCCGCAGCGTCGAATCCTTCCGCGACTGGGGCCGCGACTGCTGGTGCGCGCCGGGCAAGGACGACACTTGCAAGAAGCGCTATGAGTGGCAATCAGGAGATCTGCCCTTCGGCTATGATCACAAATATGTCTATCAGCATCTCGGCTATAATCTGAAGATCACCGATATGCAGGCCGCCGTGGCGCTGGCGCAGATGGAGCGCCTGCCGGGCTTCATCGAGGCCCGCAAGCGCAATTTCGCGCTGCTGAAAGAGGCGCTGCGCCCCTATGAGGATGTTTTCCTGCTGCCCGAGGCGACGCCGCGCAGCGATCCCTCCTGGTTCGGCTTCGCGCTGACGCTGCGCGAGAATGCGCCTTTTGGACGCGAGGCGCTGCTGCAGCATCTCGCCGAGCGCCGCATCGGATCGCGGCTGCTGTTCGGCGGCAATCTTTTGCGCCAGCCTTATATGAAGGACCGCCCGCATCGCGTCGCCGGCGCGCTCTCCGCCACCGATGTCATTATGCGCCGCACTTTCTGGGTCGGCGTCTATCCCGGATTGAGCGAGGCGCATATCGCCTATATCGCCGAGTCGATCGGCGCCTTCCTCGCGGATGCAGGACATTGGCGCGCCGCCTGAGCGTGCGACGAACGGAACACTCGGCGCGATACAGGTTGTAACAATTTATAATACACGTATTAGTTGTATTCGTGCGGCGTCGATGCTAGCTTCGTCGCCATGCAGCGCATTTTGGGCCAATTGTTCCTGTATCGCCACGTTTCGCGAAACGTCGCGATCCTGCTCTGCGCCATTGTCCTGCCATCTCTGCTCGCGCTCCCCGCCGCGCCGCCGCCCGAGCATTTTGCTCGCGCATCGACCTGCGCTTCGAGCGCGACGGGCAAAAGCCGTCCGCCTCTAGATCACGATTGCCGAACGCTCGACTGCTGCACGCTCGGCTGCGCGTCGCATGACGCCTCTTGGCTAGCGAGCGCGTTCGCCTCGGTGCATATCGCCCCATGGTCCGCGCCGTCGCCATCGCGCCGTCCAGGCGATGCGCGGTCGCGCCCACTTGTCGCGCGCCTCGTCTTCGCCGCGCGCGGGCCGCCCGCCGCAATCTGATCTCCATCCGCGACTTTTTCTCGATTCCCTTCGCGCGCCGCTGCTCGCCGAGGCGTGACATATCGCCTCATCGCGCCGCGAGCCCTGTCGCGCGGCCAGAGATTTGTCGCGCGCGACGCTCGTCGCGCGCAGCGCCCGACTTCGCTTTTTTTTCGAAAAACAATGGCGGCTCGACGGAGCCCCGCCCTCGATGAAGGGATTTTCCAATGCCGAGAACGAAATCCTCATGCGGCGCCGCCGCGAGATTTTCTCACATCGGGACGCGGGAGGGCGTGCGATGACCGCCTCGGAGAAAGCCCTCGGCGCGCTCTATCAGGATTATGCGCCGGCCCTCCGCCGCTTCGCGCGTCGCCGCGTCGGCATGCAAGAGTCGGAAGATATGGTGCAGGACATCTATCTCCACGCGCTGCAGCGCGTCGATGTCGCCACGCTCGACAGCCCGCGCGCCTATCTCTTCCGCATCGCCGCCAATCTCTCGGTCGACGCCATGCGCCGGGATCGCATCCGCTCGCGCTATGCCGAGGAGGCCGCGCGCGACGCCGATCAGGCGGAGCGGTCGAACTCCGGCGACGCGATCGCCACGCTCATGGAATTTCAAAAGCTGCGCGCCGCGCTGGAGCGGCTGCCGCCGCTCTATCGGGAAATACTTCTGCTGAAACGCCTCGAGCATCTGACCAGCGCCGAGATCGCGGCGCGCGTCGGCGTATCGGTGCGCACCGTCGAGCGTCATCTCGCTCGGGCCAATGACGAGATCAGGCGCGATCTCGGCCCTTGAGCCAAACAGCCGCCGCCGCGCGTCGGTCCGACGCGCGGCGGCGGCTCATGCAGAATGCCTCGATCAGACAGCCACCATCCCGCCATCGACATAGAGATCGACGCCGGCGACATAGCTGCTCGCGCTGGAGGCGAGGAAGAGCACAGCCTCGGCCACCTCCTCCGATCTGCCGAAGCGGCCGAGCGGAACGCTGGTCTCCAATTGTCCCGCCAATTCGTCGTGCTGCTGCTCGGAGAGGCCCATCGTGTCGAAGATCGGCGTCTCGATCGGGCCGGGGCTCACGACATTGACGCGAATCTTGCGGTCTTTCAGTTCGGCCGTCCAAGTGCGGGCGAAGGAGCGCACGGCCGCCTTCGTCGCCGAATAGACGCCGAAGCCGGGCGTGCCCACCGTATTGGCGATCGACGAGTTGAGCACGATCGCGCCGCCGTCGGAAAACAGCGGCAGCGCCTTCTGCACGGTGAACAGCAGGCCTTTGACGTTGATGTCGAACATGTGGTCGAAGAAAGCCTCGTTCACCGCTTCGATCGGCGCGAGACGGACGACTCCGGCATTGGCGAAGAGAATGTCGATGCGGCCGAAGCGCTCCTTCACCTCGGCGTAGAGCCGATCGAGATCTTCGAGCGACGAAACATCCCCCTGCACGCCGACGGCGCTCGCGCCGATGCGAGCGACCGCCGCATCGAGCTCGGCCTTCCGCCGGCCGGTGATTACGACCTGCGCGCCCTCCTTGGCGAAGAGCTCCGCCGTGGCGAGACCTATGCCGCTATTGCCGCCGGTAACGACCGCGATTTTTCCTGAAAGACGACCCATGTCCGCGCTCCTTTCGCGCTAAATTCATTAGTTCTGAAATACGGAACTACTGAATGAATGTCAATCGTGCTAGCGTGGCGCATGAGGAAGCTCCACCATCCGCGGCTGGACGAGATCACTGTCGAAGGGATTCTCTACGCCCTGGCCGACCCTGTGCGCGTGCAGATATTCACCCGGCTGGCGGCGTCGGAATGCGCACAGAACTGCTCGCAATTCCTGAATGTTCTCGAGCAGGCGCCGCTCGCCAAATCGACGCTCTCGCAGCATTTCCGCATTTTGCGGGAGGCCGGGCTCATCCGCAGCGAGCGCCGCGGCGTGGAGCTCATCAATTCGACTCGCTGCGCAGAGCTGGCCGAGCGCTTCGGCCCCATGGTGCAGTCGATCATCTCGGCCTATGAGCGGCAGAAGATCGAGGCGGCGGCCGAATCGGCTCCGCGACCGGCGATTGACAAAGACGCCGCGCCCGTCTAGGGCTTTCCCGCTTCGTCGCGGCGGTTTCGCCGCGATTTTCTTTTTGCGTCGACGCTTCGGCGCGAGGAGCGGAGCAAAAACCGGTCAACTGCAAAAAAGCCGGCCGGCGCATCGTCGCCAGAGCCGGGACGAACACAGGAAAAAGAGATGTTCGCAGTCATCAAGACCGGCGGGAAGCAATATAGCGTCACCGCCGGAGACACGATAACCGTCATGGCCCTCGAGGGCGCGGCGGGCGACAAGATCACCTTCGACGAGGTTCTGTTCGTCGGCGCCGAGGGCTCCGCCAAGATCGGCGCGCCGCTGGTCGCGGGCGCGAGCGTCACCGGCGAGATCGCCGAGCAGGCCCGCAGCCCCAAGACGCTGGCCTTCAAGAAGCGCCGCCGCCAGAACTCCAAGCGCAAGCGCGGCCACCGTCAGGACCTGACGATCGTGCGCATCACCGGCATCGAAGCCGGCGCCTGAGAATTTGGCGTAACGCCGCCCGGCGGCGTATAGAAGAACCAAGCGCGCCGCGCGTTCGGCGCGCGCACCAATTCAGCGGCCGCCCTGCGCGGCCCCCCCCCGAGCGGCGGGCGCCGGCTCGGCGTGAAAATTTAAGGAGCGAGAACAATGGCTCACAAGAAAGCGGGCGGCTCGTCGCGCAACGGTCGCGACTCCGACGGTCGCCGTCTCGGCGTGAAGAAGTTCGGCGGCGAGGCCGTGATCGGCGGCAACATCATCGTTCGCCAGCGCGGCACGAAATGGCATCCCGGCCGTAATGTCGGCATCGGCAAGGATCACACGCTGTTCGCGCTCGTCGATGGCGTGGTCCTGTTCAAGTCCAGCGGCGGCCGCGCCTCGGTATCGGTCGTCGAGCCGGCGGCCGCAGCCGCCGAATAGGCGGAGGATCTGCGAGGACCTTCCGCCGGCGTTTCGATCCCCGGCGGATTTGGTCCTCGAGCAGTCGCGATAAAGGCGACGCTCCAGGCGCAAAATCCGGAAAAAGGCCTCAAAGGGTCGATAGGGGAAGCGGAACGCCCGCTTCCCCTTCGTCTTTTTTCGGCCCTTTTTCGCACTCGGCCGCCATGGAGCCTCGGATGTTTCCGGAAATTGCCCGCGACGATATTTTCAGATTGGAGACCTCACGGCTGTGGCTGCGCTGGCCGCGCGCCGCCGATGAGGGCTCGATCTGCCGTCTGGCCGGCGATCCCGAGGTCGCCTTGAAGACGGCGCGCATTCCACACCCATATGAGTCCTATCACGCGGAAGGCTTCATTCTCGCCGCGCGCGCCGAAAACGCCAGCGGCGCCGGCCTCACCCTCGCCTTGACGCAAAAGCGCCAGGCGGACGAGGCGATCGGCGTGATCGGCGTGCATGGGGCGAATGCGCGCGGGGCGGGCATGATCGGCTTCTGGCTGGGACGACCCTATTGGGGACGCGGTTTGATGAGCGAAGCGGCGGGCGCCTTCATCGATATGGTGTTCGGCATGACCGGGCTGGAGCGAATCGTCTCCAGCGCGCTGCCGAGCAACGCCGCCTCGCTGCGGGTGCATGAGAAGCTGGGCTTCACCCGCGCGGGACAGGGCAAATTCCCGGCGCCGGCGCGCGGCGGCGAGGTCGATGTGGAGCTTTTCGACCTGCGCCGCGGCGCCATTCCGACGAACTTCGGCGCGCGGCGCCCGAAGCTGCAAGCGACATGAGTTCGAAACAGCCATGAAATTCCTGGATCAGGCGAAAATCTACGTGCGCTCGGGCGATGGCGGAGCCGGCTGCGTCTCCTTCCGTCGCGAGAAATTCATCGAGTTCGGCGGGCCGGACGGCGGCGACGGCGGCCGCGGCGGCGATGTGTTGGCGATCTGCGTCGATGGGCTCAACACGCTCATCGACTATCGCTATCAGCAGCATTTCAAGGCCAAGACCGGCGTCCACGGCATGGGCAAGAACCGCCATGGCGCCAAGGGCGCCGACGCAGTGCTGAAAGTGCCGGCCGGCACGCAGATCCTCGAGGAGGACGGCGAGACGCTGATCGCCGATCTGACCGAGGTCGGGCAGACCGCGATCATCGCGCGCGGCGGCAATGGCGGCTTCGGCAATCTGCATTTCACCACCTCGACGAACAGAGCCCCGCGCCGCGCCAATCCCGGTCTGGAGGGGATAGAGCGCACGCTCATCCTGCGGCTGAAGCTCATCGCCGACGCCGGGCTGATCGGCCTGCCCAACGCCGGCAAATCGACCTTTCTGGCCACGGTCAGCGCCGCCAAGCCCAAGATCGCCGATTATCCTTTCACCACCCTGCATCCCGGCCTCGGCGTGGTGCGGGTGGACGATCGCGAATTCGTGCTCGCCGACATTCCCGGCCTCATAGAGGGCGCGCATGACGGCCATGGGCTCGGCGACCGTTTCCTCGGCCATGTGGAGCGCTGCCGCGCGCTGCTGCATCTCGTGGACGCCACCGGCGAGCACGCCGGCAAGGATTACAAGATCGTCCGTCGCGAGCTCGCGGCCTATGGCGCCGAGCTCGACGAGAAACGGGAGATCGTCGCGCTGTCGAAAATCGACGCCGCCGACCCCGAGCATTTGAAGAAGCAGAAAGAGCGGCTCAAACGCGCAATGGCCTCCGCCGGCCCTGCGGGAGCCGCTGAGCGCCCTGCCCTGCTGCTGCTGTCCTCCGCCACCAGCGAAGGCGTGACGGCGGCCCTGCGCGCCCTGGCGGCCGCCAAGGAGACAGCCGCGCATGAGGAGGCGACGGCGGCCGAACCCGCGCCGGAATGGCGGCCCTGAGGCGAAGAGAGATCGACACAGAAAATGTGACGATTTTTCTTTTCAGCGCTGGACATGAGCGGCGTCATTGGGTATTTGCCACCTCGTTCCGCTCATTCAGCGCAAGCCGAAGCGACGGACGGGCGCATAGCTCAGTTGGTAGAGCAGCTGACTCTTAATCAGCGGGTCCAAGGTTCGAGCCCTTGTGCGCCCACCAATAAATCAAAGCCGATTTCGGCGTGGCGAGAGACCCGTAAGAGCGCGGTCTTCGCATCATCAGTGTGCAGCCGCCACGGCTGTGCTTCACCCTGCCCGACCACAACAGATCACGCGCGCGACAATCATAGGATTGCCGCGCTCTTGTCATTGTCCGGTCATGGCGCGGCGCTAGTTGTGACGAAGAGCAAACGATGGCTACATGCCACCGCGGGCTCTAACGCCGGGCCGGAGGTACGTCCGGCGTTTTTCTTTTCTGGGACCCGTTACGGCTTGACCGCGGTCAGCAGCGTGTCCACGCCTTCGCGATATTCGACACGAACATCGGCGAAGCCTGCCGCCGTCATGCGCTCCAGCGCCGGCGCCAGATACATCACATGCTCGGGCGATTCGTCGCTGAAGAGATGCGCGACCCAATCCTCGAGCAGATCATAGCGGCCGATCGTCCCGAGCTTTGCGAACCAGCTGCGCACCTCCGCCTGCGTCGCGGAGAGATGCGCGGCGCGATCGTCCATCGCATAGCGGTCGCCATTGACGAAGATGCCGCCCGGCTTCAGCACGCGGAAAATCTCGGCGAGAAATTCCCGACGATAATCGTCGAGGAAATTATGCACGGCGTAATTGGAGGAGACGACGTCGACGCTGGCCGCGGGAAGCCCGCGAAGATAGGCGAGCGCATCGGCCTCCACGAATTGCGCGCGGCCGGCGGCGACGAAATCCGCGAGGTGAGAGCGCGCCTGATCCAGCATTTTGGCGGCGCTGTCGATCGCGGTGACATGGAGATCGTCGCGCCCGGCGAGCAGCGGCAGCGTGCTCACGCCCGTGCCGCAGCCGATCTCCAGAACCTCTAGCGCGACACCCTCGCGCCAATGCGCGACGCGCTCCGCCACGCGGCGGGCGAGCAGCGCCGCATTGGGGCAGATGAGCTCGAGCATGCGATATTCGGCGCCGATCGGCCCGGTGAAGAGATTTTCATCGATGCGCTGAGACATGGGCGATCACCCGAAATTCGCGAGACCCGGAAAGGTCTGCAGCAGCCAGAAGGAGAAGCTCTGCATCCCGCCGGTGAGGAAGGCGAGTCCCGTGAGCACCAGCAGCGCGCCGACGACCTTCTCCACCTTGCCGAAATGCTTCTTGAACTTCTGCATGAAGCCCATGAACGGCCCCATCGCCGCCGCGGCGGCGAGGAAAGGAAGGCCGAGCCCGGCGGAATAGACGCCGAGCAGAGCGGCGCCTTTGGCGACCGTCTCCTGCGAGCCGGCAACGGCGAGAATCGCGGCGAGGATAGGCCCGATGCAGGGCGTCCAGCCAAAGGCGAAGGCGAGGCCCATGACATAGGCGCCGAGACGCCCGACCGGACGGCCGACCTCGAGGCGCTTCTCGCGATAGAGCAGGCCGATCTTGAACACGCCGAGGAAGTGCAGGCCCATGAGGATGATGGCGACGCCGGCGGCGATCGACAAAATCTCCAGATTGGCGCGCAGCACTTTGCCGAACACGCTCGCCGTCGCGCCCAGCGCGACGAAGACCGTCGAGAAGCCGGCGACGAACAGAAGCGAGGCGATGAGCACATCGCGCCGCGCGCGCGATTTGCCGGCGTGGGTCAGCTCCTCGAGGCTCGCGCCCGCGATGAAGGTGAGATAGGGCGGCACCAATGGCAGCACGCAAGGGCTGAGGAAAGAGAGCACGCCCGCCGCCGCAGCGGCAGGATAAGTGACGTCGGCCGCCATGAGGTCTCCTCTTATCGCGCCGACGCTTTTGCCACAGCCGGCGAGGCTACGTAAAGCGGCGTCGGCGCCGCGCCCTATTTCGCATCTCGAAGGAGGCGGCATATGCGCACCATCATCGAGCCCTTCCGCATCAAGATGACAGAAGCTCTGCCGATCACAAGGCGGAACACGCGCGAGGAGCGGCTGAAGGCCGCGCATTACAATGTTTTTCTGCTCGATGCGGAAGACATCACCATCGATCTTCTGACCGACAGCGGCACGGGCGCCATGTCGGATCGGCAGTGGGCCGCGCTCATGATGGGCGACGAAAGCTATGCGGGAAGCAGGTCCTGGCGCCGCTTCGAGAAGACCATTCGCGACATCACGGGTTTCAAGCATATTTTTCCTACGCATCAAGGCCGCGCGGCGGAGCGCATTCTCGCTGCGACGCGGCTGAAGCGCGGCGATATCGTCCCCAACAACAGCCATTTCGATACGACGCGCGCCAATATCGAATATGTCGGCGCGACGGCGCTCGATCTGCCCAGCGCAAAGGCCGCCGATATTCATGCGGAGACGCATTTCAAAGGCGACATAGATCTCGCGGCGCTGGAGCGTGCGCTGGAGCGCGAGGGAAAGAAAATTCCCTTCTGCATGCTCACCGCGACAAACAACACAGGCGGCGGGCAGCCGATCTCTCTCGACAATATTCGCGCGGCCAAGGCTCTGCTGACGCGGCGCGGAATACCTCTGGTGCTCGACGCCTGCCGTTTCGCCGAGAACGCCTATTTCATCAAGCTCTGGGAGCGCGGCTATGCGGATCGCGCGCTCATCGACATAGCGCGCGAAATGTTCTCTCTCTGCGATGGCGCGACGATGAGCGCCAAGAAGGACGGGCTCGCCAATATAGGTGGATTCTTCGCCTGCAATGACGATCGCTGGGCGGAGGATTTTCGTAATCTGCTGATATTGACGGAAGGATTTCCCACCTATGGCGGACTCGCGGGCCGCGATCTCGAGGCGATCGCCGTTGGGCTCGAGGAAGCGCTGGAGGAGGAATACCAACGCTATCGCCATGCGACGGTGGAATATCTCGCTTCCCGCCTCATCGCGCGCGGCGTTCCGATCGTGCGGCCGGCCGGCGGCCATGCGGTATTCATCGACGCCGCGGGCTTTTGCCCGCATCTTTCGGCGAAGGATTTTCCGGGCGTGGGCCTCACCGCAGCGCTCTACCTCGAGGGCGGCGTGCGCGGCGTCGAATTGGGCAGCGTGATGTTCGGCCGCCGCGCGGAAGACGGAACGGAGACGCCGGCGCCGCGCGAATTGGTGCGCCTCGCCTTTCCGCGCCGCGTCTACACGCAGAGCCATTTCGATTATGTGATCGAGGCGATCGAGAACGTATTCCGCGAGCGCGCCGCCATCCCGCCGTTTCGTATCGTGAGGCAGGCGCCCTTCCTGCGCCATTTCACCGCGCATTTCGCGCCCGGCTGAGCGGCTTTGCGGCCGGCCGGCGCGCGCCTATCTATTTCGAGAACCCGGCTTTCGCTAAAGGAGGGCCGCATGGAGAAGGGCACGAACCGCTACGCCGACGCGCCCCGCCGCGCCGATTGGACGATCGAGCAGAATTGGCCCTCCTATAGCGCGGCCGAGCATGATCGCTGGAGCCGGCTCTACGCCCGCCAGGCCGAGCTTCTGCCCGGCCGCGCCTGCGACGAATATCTCACCGCAATGGACGCGCTCGCGCTCTCGCCCGCCGGCGTTCCCGATTTCGACGTGCTGAGCGCGCGGCTCTCGCCGCTGACGGGCTGGCGCGTCGTTCCGGTCGCCGGCCTCGTTCCCGACGACGTCTTCTTCGAGCATCTCGCCAATCGGCGCTTTCCCGCCGGCGCCTTCATTCGCCCGGAGGAGGAGCTCGATTATCTCGAGGAGCCGGACGTCTTCCACGACGTCTTTGGCCATGTGCCGCTGCTGGCGAACCCCGTCTATGCGCGCTTTCTACAGGCCTATGGCGAGGGCGGACGGCGGGCGCTGGCGCGCGGCCAGCTCGCCAATTTGGCGCGGCTCTATTGGTATACGGTGGAGTTCGGGCTGCTGGCGACGCCTGCGGGGCTGCGCATCTTCGGCGCAGGCATCCTCTCCTCGCCGGCGGAGACGGTCTTCTCGCTCGAGGACACGTCGCCCAATCGCATCGGCTTCGATCTCGAGCGGGTGATGCGCACCAATTACATCATCGACGATTTCCAGCAGTGCTATTTCGTCGTCGATGGATTCGAGCGCCTGCTCGAGGCCTGCTATCGCGATTTCGGCCCCATCTACGACCGTCTGCGGTCAGAAGCCGATCTCGCGCCGCATGAGATCGCGCCCGGCGATGCGCTGATCACGCGCGGCGATTTCCATTATTTCCGCGGCAAGGCGCACGCCGCCTGAAGGTCAGGCGCCCCTCGCCTCCTCCAGCGCGGCGATGCGGATCGGCGCCGGCGGATGCGAATAATAAAACAGCGCATAGAGCCGGTCCGGCGTCAGCGTCGAGAGATTGTCGCGCGAGAGCTTGGTGAGCGCGCTCACCATCGGCTCCTTGCCATAAATGGATTTGGCGAAGCCGTCGGCCTCGAACTCCGCCCGGCGCGACAGGAAATTGGTGAGCGGCGACAGAAGATGCAGAATGGGCGCGGCCGCCGTCAGCGCGATGACGAGAATGATTCCCGGATCATTCGGCAGGCCGAAGGCGCCGCCGAGCCCCCTCTCGAAGGCGAGGTGCAGAGCCGCGAAGCCGATGAAGAGAAAGCCCGCCGCCTGGAAAATCCGCTGCCGCACATGGCCGAATTTATAATGGCCGAGCTCATGGGCGAGAATGGCGAGAATTTCATCGGCGCTGTGCTTGCGCAGCAGCGTGTCGAAGAAGACGATGCGCTTCGCCTTGCCGAAGCCGGAGAAATAGGCGTTGCCATGGGTGGAGCGGGTCGAGGCGTCCATCACAAAGAGCCCGCCCGACTGAAATCCGCAGCGCGCCAGCAGCTCCTCCATGCGCGCCTTCAGCGCCGCATCCTCGAGCGGCGTGAACTGGTTGAACATGGGCGCGATGACGGAAGGGTAGATCACCGTCATGGCCAGCAGCAGCGCCACCGCCGCGACGAAGCCGGCCAGCCACCAATAATCGGGCGAGAAGCGCGCCGCGAAGAACAGCCCATAGAGCAAGGGAATGAAGAACAGCAGCCAGAGCGCCGCGCCCTTCGCCTCATCGAGGACGAACATGAAAGGCGTGGTGCGGTTGAAGCCGAAGCGCGCCTCGAGACCGAAGGTCTCGACCAGCGACAGCGGCAGGCGCAGCAGATGATCGACGATCGCCACCACGACGACGACGGCGACGCTGAGCGTCAGGCCCGGCGCGATGAATTGCGCGAGCAGCGCATAGAGCGGGCCGAGCAGAAAAGCGAGCCAGGCGACGGAGATCGCCGCGTCCAGCAAAGTCTCGCCAACGGAGAGGCGCATGCGCGCGACCGTGTAATCGGCGGAGCGGCGATGCTCTTGCGGGGTGATCGTCTCCGCGAATTCGGGTGGAGGCGCATCGCGATCGGCGCGCGCGGCGCGGCTCTGGCGAGCCTTCAGATAGACGCCCAGCGCCGCGGAGGCGAGAATGGCGAAATAAATGGCCGCAGCGACGAAGCTCATGCGCATCTCCGAAAGCGCCGGCCGATGGACCGCGCGCGGCCTCAATATAAGCGGCCGCGCGGCGGAATGCGACGTCAGACGGCGGGAGGCTGCACGGCTCCGCTCACGGCGTTGCGCGCCACGAAGAGGCTCGCCGCGAGCAGCAGCGCCGCGACGAAATAGCCCGCCCCCGGAAAGTCGCCGGCGCCGATGGAGAGGGAGAGAATCTGCGTGAAGAACAGCGGCCCGACCATGCCGGAGACGCCGCGCAGGCTCGACAGCGCCCCTTGCAGCCGCCCCTGCTCCGAGGCCGAGGCGAAGCGCGTGGCGAGGCCCTGAAAGGCCGGATTGGCCATCGCCCAGAGGGCGATGAGCGGCGGCGCCGCCATGAAGATCCCGCCCGTGGGCGCGAAGGCGTAGGCCGCGAAGCCGAGCGCCCCCGCCGCCAGAGCGACGACCAGCGTCGCGCGCTCGCCGAAGCGCTTGACCGCCGGCCGCACCAATCCGCCGGACACCACCGTCTGCGACACGCCGACGATGGCGAGCGCCCAGCCGGTCGTCTCCGCGTCCCAATGGTAGCGATATTCCGTGTAGAGCACGAAGAGGCTCGGCAGCGATTCATGCGCCAGATAGGAGAGGAATATGGCGAGCGCCAGCAGAGCGAGCGAGCGGTCGCGGCGCAGGAAATCCAACGAGCCGAGCACATTGGCGCTGCGCCAGAGGACCGAGCTGGTGCGCTTTTCCGGCGAGAGCGACTCCGGCAGGATGAAATAGCCATAGGCGGCGTTGAGCAGGCTCAGCGCCGCCGCGGCCCAGAACGGGTAGCGCAAGCCGTGATTGCCGAGCACGCCGCCGAGCGCCGGGCCGAGGATGAAGCCGACGCCGAAAGCCGCGCCGATCATGCCGAAACGGGCGGCGCGCTTCTCCGGCTCGGTGATGTCGGCGATATAGGCCGTCGCCGTCGAGACGCTGGCCGCCGTCACGCCCGATATCAGCCGTCCGATGAAGAGGAAGGGCAAGGACGGCGCGAGCGCCATGAACACATAATCGAGCCCCATGCCGAGATTGGACAGCAGCACGACCGGCCGACGGCCGAAACGATCCGACAGCGCGCCGAGCATGGGCTGAAACAAAAATTGCATGAAGGCCCAGGCGAAACCAAAGACGCCCGTCGCTATAGAAGCGCTTTGCAGATCGCCGCCCTCGAACTCCACGATGAGCTTGGGAAGCACCGGGATCATCACGCCGAGCGCCAGCATGTCGAGCGCGACAGTGATGAGGATGAAGACGAAGGCCGCCTTGCCGGGACGCTGAAACATCGACTACTCTTCTGTACGGCCGGCGATCCGTCGCGGCCCGATCTATCGCGGGATAGCGCGAAACCGACACGCTGCGCAAGCAGTCTGGAACGAGTCCAAATTCTCGCGGCCGACGCCAGCGCGCCAGAAAACGCCGCATAAAAAACATATTTTCGCTCGGCGCGCCGGAGTTGACAGCCAGCGCCGCGATCTTTCAATAGGCGTGAATAGAAGAGAAAAATCTTGCGGCGGCGGCGACGAGGCGAATCCTCGGGACCAGGAACAAGGTGCTTTTCGCGGATGCGTCTTCCCTCTCGCTTCCTCCATGAGACAGCGGCGAACGCCGCCCGGATCGGGCGATAGATGCGCATTCTCGTCACCGGCGGCGCCGGCTTCATCGGCTCGGCGGTTTCGCGCCGCATTATCGAGACGACGCCGCATGAGCTGCTCGTCTATGACAAGCTCACTTACGCCGGAAATCTCGACTCGCTCGCGCCTATCGCCGGCGATCCGCGCTATTGCTTCCGTCGCGCCGACATTTGCGACCGCGACGCCGTCACCGCCGCCTTCGAGGAATTCCGGCCCGACGTCGTGATGCATCTCGCCGCCGAGAGCCATGTCGATCGCTCCATCGACGGGCCGGGCGCCTTCATCGAGACGAATGTCGTCGGCACTTTCACTCTGCTCGCCGCGGCGCTCGATTATTGGCGCCGTCTCGATGCGCAGACCGCCGCGGGCTTTCGCTTTCTGCATATCTCGACCGACGAAGTGTTCGGCGCGCTCGGCGCGGAAGGGCTGTTCCACGAGGACACGCCCTATGCGCCCAACTCGCCTTATTCTGCATCCAAGGCGGGCTCGGATCATCTCGCGCGCGCATGGCGCGAGACCTATGGGCTGCCGACCATCGTCACCAATTGCTCCAATAATTACGGCCCCTATCATTTCCCGGAAAAGCTCATTCCGCTCACCATTCTCAATGCGCTCGAGGAGAAGCCGCTGCCCGTCTATGGACGCGGCGAGAATGTGCGCGATTGGCTCTATGTCGAGGATCACGCCGAGGCGCTGCTCACCGTCGCGTGCGCCGGCGTCGTCGGACAATCCTATAATGTCGGCGGCCGCTCGGAGATGCGCAACATAGAAGTGGTGCAGGCGATCTGCGACTGTCTCGACGAGTTGAGGCCCCGCGCGCGCGGCTCCTATCGCGAGCTGATCGCCTTCGTGCAGGATCGGCCGGGCCATGATCTGCGCTATGCGATCGATTGCTCCAAGATCGAGCGCGAGCTCGGCTGGCGCGCCAAGGAGAGCTTTGCCAGCGGGCTCGCCAAGACGGTGCGCTGGTATCTCGAAAATGAAGAATGGTGGAAAGCCATACGCTCCGGCAAATATCGCGGCGAGCGGCTCGGCTGCGTCGCCTGACGCGCGCGTGAGGACAGCATGAAGATCGAGGACACGGCGCTCGATGGCGTCAAGATCGTCACGCCCGATCGCTTCGGCGACGCGCGCGGCTTTTTCTCCGAGAGCTATAATGAAAGACGCTGGCAGGAACGCGGCCTGCCGCCATTGCGCTTCGTGCAGGACAATCATTCGCTCTCGCGCGAGACGGGCGTCATACGCGGGCTGCATTTTCAGACCGCGCCTTTCGCGCAGGACAAGCTGGTGCGCGTCACGCGCGGCCGCATATTGGATGTGGCTGTCGATATTCGCCGCTCGTCGCCCACATTCGGTCGTCATATCGCAGTGGAGCTCTCCGCGGAGAATTGGCGGCAATTGCTCGTTCCCATCGGCTTCGCGCATGGCTTCTGCACGCTCGAGCCGGATACGGAGGTCGTCTATAAGGTGACGAATTTCTATTCGGCGCCCAATGATCGCGGCCTCGCCTTCGATGATGGCGATCTCGACATCGCCTGGCCGATCGCGCCGGCGCGCGCCATTCTGTCGGAGAAGGATCGCCGCTGGCCGCGCCTGCGCGATCTCACGGATACGTTCGCGTGAGCGCGCCCATGCGCATCGCCGTCACCGGAATGCAGGGCCAGATCGTCACCGCTCTGCGCGAGCGCGGCTCCGACGAAACGCAAATCATCGCGCTCGGAAGGCCGCAGCTCGATTTGACGGATCGCGATAGCGTGCGCGCGGCGCTGAACGATGCGCGCTGCGATGTGATCGTCAATGCGGCCGCCTACACCGCAGTCGACAAAGCGGAACAGGAAGAAGCGCTCGCCATGCGCGTCAATGGCGAAGGCGCCGGTCATGTCGCCGAGGCGGCGGCAGCGCTCGGCGTTCCACTCCTGCATGTCTCGACCGATTATGTGTTCGACGGTTCCGCCACGCGCCCCTATCGCGAGGATGATCCCACGGCGCCGCTCGGCGCCTATGGCCGCTCCAAGCTCGAGGGCGAGAGGCGCGTCGCTGCGCTCTGTCCAAGCTCGGCCATCCTGCGCACGGCCTGGGTCTACAGCCCCTTCGGCGCGAATTTCGTGCGCACGATGTTGCGGCTCGGCGAGACGCGCGAGGAGGTCGGCGTGGTCGCCGATCAGCTCGGCAATCCGACGAGCGCAATCGACATAGCCGAGGCGACATTGCGCATTGCGAGGCGCCTTTGCAGCGACGGCGCGCCGCAGCTGCGCGGCGTCTTTCACATGATCGGTGCGGGCGACGCCTGCTGGGCCGATGTGGCGGAAGCGATCTTCACGCGCGCAGAAGCGCATGGGCGCGCGCCAGTGCGCGTTCGCCGCATCGCCACGGCGGATTATCCGACGCCGGCGCGGCGCCCGGCCAATTCGCGCCTCGACAATACGAAGCTTTCGCAAATCTACGGCGTCGCTCTGCCCGACTGGCGCCCATCGCTCGAGGCCTGCGTCGACAGGCTGCTCGCCGGCCCCACAGATGGAGGAGCATGAAATGCGCGGAATCATTCTCGCGGGCGGCAGCGGCACGCGGCTTCATCCGGCGACGCTCGCCGTCTCCAAGCAATTGCTGCCGGTCTATGACAAGCCGATGATCTATTATCCGCTGAGCGCGCTGATGCTCGCCGGCGTGCGCGAGATACTCGTCATCACGACGCCCGATGACGAGGCGGCGTTCAAGCGCCTGCTCGGCTCCGGCGCGCAATGGGGCGTCGCCTTCACCTATGCCGCGCAGCCGCGCCCGGACGGACTGGCGCAAGCCTATATAATCGGCGCGAGCTTCGTCGAAAGGCAAAGCTCTGTGCTGGTGCTGGGCGACAATATTTTCTACGGCCACGGCCTCACGGAGTCGCTGAGCAAGGCGAAGCAATCGCGCCGCGGCGCCACGGTCTTCGCCTATCACGTCGCCGATCCAGAGCGTTACGGCGTCGTCGATTTCGACGCGCAGGGCCGCGCCTTGTCGCTCGAGGAAAAGCCGAAAGCGCCGAAATCCAATTGGGCGGTCACGGGGCTCTATTTCTATGACGAGCGCGCGCCGCAATATGCGGCGGAGCTGCGACCTTCGCCGCGCGGCGAATTGGAGATCACCGATCTCAACAATATCTATCTGCAGCGCGGCGAGCTGAATGTGGAGCGCCTGGGCCGCGGCTTCGCCTGGCTCGACACGGGCACGCCGGCCTCGCTGCTGGAGGCGGCGGAATATGTGCGCGCGATCGAGCTGCGACAGGGACAACGCATCGCCTGCCTCGAGGAGATCGCCTTTCGCCAAGGCTGGATCGACGCCGACACGCTACGCGCCGCCGCGCAGAAATTCGCCAAGAGCCAGTATGGCGCCTATCTGACGCAAGTGGCGCGCGAGCGCTGACGCGCGCTCAGGCCATATGGTTGCGCACGAAGGCGATGAGTCCGACGACCAAGCCATAAAGGGTGAGCGAAATGGCGAGCAGCAGGCCCGTATAGAGCCAGCGCCGCGGATAGCGCGCGTCCTCCGGCAGAGCAGGCGCCTCGATCTGATGGAGATAGAGCAGCTTGCGATCGCTGAACAGCCGCGCGCCGTCGAGCGAGGCGGTCGCGATCTGATAGCTCGTCTCGGCGATCTTATGCTCTAGGTCGAGATTGGCGAAGGTCGTCATCTTGCCGGAGAGCGTCTTGCTCGCCAGCGCGTCGATCCCCTGCTGCTCGCGCGTGGTGATCTCCGCCTTCAGGCTCGCGACCTGCTTCTCGAGCGATTCGATCTGTCGCTTCAGATGACGAATTTGCGGCGCGCTCTCATCGACGTAGCGCGACTGGGTGAGATATTCCTGCTGATATTTCAGCAGCTCGATCTGGACGGCGGAGAGCACTTCGCTCTGCGATTTGCTCGTCTGGCGAACGTCGATCAGCCCTTCCGTATTGCGCGCGCGCTCCAAATTCACGCGCGCGACCTTCAGCCGCTCGGCGGCGCGCTCGACATCCTGCTCGGAGGCCCGCACAGTGTCCTGCCGCATACGCTCATTGAGATCATTGACCAGCGTCTCGCAGTCGGCGATCACCTTGTCGGCGATGGTCTTGGCGTCGGCCGGCGAGAAGGCGCGGACCGTCAGCGTGACGATTCCCGAGGGGAAGCTGATCGTCGCCGTGGCCATCTTCTTCCAGTATTCGGTGAAATTCTCGATCGGCTTCGACTTTTTGAAGCGCGCCCACCAATCGATGCGATCCGCGCCATAGAGCTCGCGCAGATCCACTTGGCGCTCGAGCTGCTCGACCAGCGTCCGGCTCTCGATATATTCGATGATGATCATCGAATCTTGAAAGATCATCATCTGCGGCAGGCCGGTCACGGAGCCGAGCCCGTCGAGCTTGGGAATGGCCGCGCTGCTCACGGTGAATTTCGCCTCGGCGACATATTGGTCCGAAGCGAGCAGCCCGTAATAGAGCCCGCCCACGACATTGGGGATCGCCACCATGGCGATCGCGAGGACGAGAAAGGCGATGCGCATCGCCTTTGCGCCGCGACGCTCGGCGAAGCTGGATTTCTGATAGGCGCCGCGCGCCCGCGCCGAAAATCGCGCGCGCCGCGCGGCTTCGGCCAGGAAGCGCTGAACGGCCTCGGCGCGCTCCAGCGCATTGACCGTGCGAAGATCGGGAGACTTCGGAGGTTCGTCCATCCTCGCCTCTATCGGTTCATTCGATTGTACATTTCGATCGCTTTGGCGACCGTGTCGAACATGAAGAGGCGGCCGTCGACGAGCACGCCGCCGCGGTCGCAATAATCGGCCACGGCCTGCATCGAATGCGAGACGAAGATGACGCTCGAATTCTTGCGCCGCTGGTCGAACGCCTCCTGGCATCGCTTCTGAAATCGCATGTCGCCGACGCCGGTGATCTCGTCGATGAGATAGACGTCGAAGTCGATGGACATGGACATGCCGAAGGCCAGACGCGCGCCCATGCCGGACGAATAGGTCTTCACCGGCGCGTCGAAATAATCGCCTAGCTCAGAGAACTCCTCGACGAACATCGCCGCCTTGCGCGGATCGGCGCCGTAGATTCGCGCCACGAAATGCACATTCTCGCGGCCGGTCATCGCCGGATGAAAGCCGCCGCCGAAGCCGAGCGGCCAGGACACGCGCACCGTGCGTCGCACCTTGCCGGAATTCGGCAGCTCGGTGCCCGCTATGACCTTGAGGGTCGTCGTCTTGCCGGCGCCGTTGACGCCGAGCAGACCATAGGAATAGCTCGTGTCGAAAACCATCGACACATGATCCAATATGACCTTCGAGTGTCGCTCGGTCTTATAGAATTTGAAGACGTCTAAGAGTTGGATCATCTTCTCTTCGAGCAGGTTTCGCCAGGGAACCGCCAATGACACGAACCGTGGCCCTTATAGCCCAGCGAGAGCGCCGCGTCCACGCAGGCGCAAAGGCCTAATTTCGCCACTTTTCCGCCATGGCCCCACCATGCGCGAGAGGCGCCGAGCTATGGCCAAGGCGCCGCGGCTCGACTATATGACGCGAGCGCGGAACCCCGGTCCGCGACTCATATTCGGGAAAGCACGGTCTTGTTGCTGAGAATTCCTTCTGTGCGTCGATCCGGCCTTCGCCGGCTCGGCTGGGAGAGCTGGCAGGCCACGGATGCGGACCCGCTCTTCGTCTTCGTCACGGGCTTTTTGCGCGCCGCCTATATCATTCTCGAGGTCGCCGACGCCGATCAGACGCTCGACCCGCGCATCTATATCGATTTCGGCAAGGGCTTCGAGCCGGATGACGAGATCGAGCTCAAGCACACGCGCGACGGCCTCTATGTGATCGCGCTGCGCAGCTTCGGCCGCGTGCATCATGTCCGTTTCGATCCCTCCTCCTACCCTTCACGGTTTCGTTTTCGCGCCTTCATCGCCTATGATGAAAAATCCGTGCGCGCCTTCGTCGGCGGCAGGCTGCGCGAGGCCGCGCGGGGCGAGCGCGCGGCGCCGCTCTGCGAGACCATAGCGCGGCCGGGCGCGCCGGAGCTTTCCGACGTCGGCGCGCGCGTCGCCAAGGTGCGCGGCGCGACTCCGCATTTCGAGCAGGTGATCGCCATGGGCAACGCCCGCTACGCCGGCGCGCCGGCATGGGCGGGCGAGCGGCCGGCATTCTCCTTTGTAACGCCGGTCTATGACGCGCCCGCGCTCTATCTCGATCAGCTGCTCGACTCCTTTCGGATTCAAAGGGCCGGCGCCTATGAGCTGATCCTCTCGGACGACGGCTCGACGTCGCGCGAGACAATCGACTGGCTCGAGCGCCATCGCGACACGCCGCATGTGACGGTTCTGCGCGCGGCGCAGAATGGCGGGATCGCCGTCGCCACCAATAGCGGCCTCGCCGCGGCGCGCGGCGATTGGGTCGGCTTCATCGATCACGACGACGCGCTCGCGCCTTTCGCCGTCGATGCGCTGCTGGAGACGATCGAGCGCACGCCCGGCGCGCAATTCGTCTTCACCGACGAGATCGTCGCCGACGCCAAGCTGCAACCCAAGCATTACTCGCTGAAGCCCGCCTTCGATCCGGCGCTGCTCTCCGGCGTCAATTACGTCAATCATCTCTCGCTCTATCGCCGCGAGCGGCTGCAGGAGCTCGGCGGCCTGCGCCGCGGATATGAAGGCTCGCAGGATTATGATCTGCTGCTGCGCTACACGCGCGGCCTCGCGACGGAGGAGATCGTCCATCTCCCCTATCCCGCCTATCTCTGGCGCCGCGACGGGAAGAGCTATTCGGTGAGCTTTCTCGATCGCGCCACGACGAGCGCGCGCCGCTCGCTCGCCGAGAGCTACGCCGTCGACGGCGCGCCGGCGGTGGTGGAGCCGGCGCGCAACGCCGATCTGCATCGCGTTCGCTTTTCGCCGAAGGATGACGCTTGGCCGCTCGTCTCCATCATCGTGCCGAGCCGCGATTCCTTCGCGCTCGTCACGCGCCTCTTCGACGATCTCACCTTGCGGACCGACTATCCACGCATGGAGATACTCGTCGTCGACAATGGCACGAAGGACGAGCGCGTTCTCGCTCTCTATGAGCAGACGAAGGCCGCGCATCCTTTCTTTTCGGTCGATATCGTCGAGGAGACATTCAACTTCTCACGGCAGGTCAATCGCGGCCTGAGGGCGGCGCGCGGCGATTGCGTGCTGCTGCTCAATAACGACATAGAGGTCATTGACGCCGGCTGGCTGAAGGAGATGGTCTCCTGCCTCGCCTATCCGTCCACGGGAATCGTCGGCGCGCGGCTGCTCTATCCCAATGGAACATTGCAGCATGCGGGCGTCATCATGGGCCTCGGCTCGGTGGCGGGACATTGGTTCTGCGGAATGCCCGGCGATTATCCCGGCCCCATGGGCCGACTCGACGTCCGCCAATCCATGGCGGCGGTGACGGGCGCCTGCATGCTGATCACACGCGCCTGCCTCGAGACGGTCGGCGAACTGGACGAAGAGAATTTCGCCATCGCCTATAATGACACGGATTATTGCATGCGCGCCGGCCGCGCCGGATTTCGCGTCGTATGGACGCCTTTCGCAACGCTCTATCATCATGAATCGGCGAGCCGCGGCAGCGACGAGACGAACGCCAATATCGCGCGCTTTCGCCGCGAGCAGGACACGCTGCGCAAAAAATACGATCTCGTCAATTATGTCGATCCCGCATTCAACCCCTGGTACAGTCGCGACAATGCGGCGCCGCGATTGCAACTGCTCAGCAGCCTGCCGCCGGGCCGTCATTTCCGCGTGTAACGCCCGCCGATTGCCAAAAGCGTCGCGACAGCGTAATCCGTCGCGCCGCGTCGCGGGCGCCCGTGCGCGCTCCCGGCGCGCATGGAATAGATGTCTTTAAACAGAAAAATCAGTCGTGTTTTCGATGCGATTCGAAAGCATTTCTGCTCATCGCCGAGGGATGATCGTATCGATGCTGAGGAAGCTGCGAGACATGCTGCCGAAACGAGGAGTGTCGCGTCCTCCGGCGGAGGTTTTCGACTCCTATGTGTCGAGCGTTCCGCGCCTGCAGAACGCCATCGATGTGATCGGCGGATGGAGCTGCGCTTTTCCGCCCGCATGCGGCGTCTCCGCCGGTCGGATCGAAGCCTTCGACGATGCGCGCATTCGATGGGCGATCGATTGCTTCGGCTCGCTCGAGGGCCGCAATGTGCTCGAGCTTTCGCCCGGCGAGGCCGGCCACAGCTTCCTTCTCGAATCCGCCGGCGCGCGCGTCGAGGCGATCGAGCCGAGCCGAGCCGCATTCATCCGCTGCCTCGTCGCCAAAGAGGTGATGCGCCTCTCGCGAACGCGCTTCTGGCTCGGCGACATGGAGGCGTTTCTGCGCGATACGGACACGCGCTATGATCTCGTCGTCGCCTGCGACGCGCTGCGCCGTTTCGCCGATCCGCTCGCGGCCATAGCGCTTCTCGCGCACCGCGCCGATGCGCTGTATATTCACACGCAAGTCGCGCAGCGCGGAGAGGCGTCTTTGCTCCGCCGCGACGATCTGATCGCCGCATTGCATGAAGCCGGTTTTACGAACATACGAGAGGCGGAGAGCGGCCACTCCTCCGGGCTTTCGATTTTTGCGCGCAAGTGACACGCAGCGCTCGCGCGCGCCATAGGAGCACGGCCGATGTTCTTCACGCGCAAGCGCTTGCGGGAATTCTCGGGCTATGTCGATCTCGCGAGCGGCGGCCGCGTGTCCGGCTGGGTCTATGACCGTTTGCGGCCGCGCGATCGATTCGATGTCGAGATCTGCTCCGCCGGCGCCGTGATCGGCGTCGCGCGCGCCGATCGGCTGCGCGAGGATTTGGCGCGCGCCGGCTTCGGCGACGGACGCTATGGCTTCGATTTCGATCTGCCGAACGGCGATTATCCCGAGGAGACTCTGGCCGCCCGCGTGCGCGGCGAGGAATTCTGGCTGCTGGAGAATGCGGGCCGGCGCAGCCTTTCGGCCGAGCTGCTCAATTCCACGCGGCGCGGCCTGCCGCGGCTGGAGCCGACGCTGTCGCTGCGGCCGGTCGACGAGCGCGACATAGAGATCGCCGCGGAGCTGCAGAGCGCCTGGGCGCAGCACGCCAGCGGCCGCGGCGCGCGGCGCTTGGGCGGCGGCGGCGCCATGTGGACCGATATCGTCTCGAATCGCCATCAGCCATTGCTCGCGCTTCTCGACGGCGGCGACCCGCGCGCGTTGGCGCAATGTCTCGTCGATGTGCAGAAATCCTCCGCCGCCACCGGGCTCGAGCAGGGCGTGCAGGCCTATCGGGACTTTCTCGCCGCCTCGCCGGAGGGCCGCCGGGCCGCGGTCGCGCCCTTCCACGACATGCTGGCCTCGCTCGCGCAATATATCGGCCTCGCGCGGGTGGAATGCGCCGAGCAGGATTATGTGGGCGAGACGCTGGTCGCCTCCTCGCGCGAGCTGGTCGCCGAGATCGAGGCGGCGCTCGGCTTTCCCATCGCGCCGCCCGCCGTCTTCGACGGGCTCTATGGCCTCGCCATGGACGGCAATGTGCTGCATGGGCGCGACATTCAGGCGCTCTATCTCGCTCTGCGCGCGATAGAGGCCAGCGGCCTCGCGCGTCCCAGAATTTGCGAGATCGGCGGCGGCTTCGGCAAGGCGGCGCGCTATGCGCTGCTCGCCGGCGCGCGCCATTACACCATCGTCGATCTGCCGACGGTCGCCGCCATGCAATTCTTCGCGTTGCGGCGCGGCCTGCCCGAAGCGAGCGTGCAGTTCCGCCATCCGCGCGAGCCGTCCCGCGGCGAGGGCGTCGATCTCGTCCTCGCGCCGGAGATCGACGACGAAGCGCTCATCGAGAGCGACATCGTCGTCAATTGCGATTCCTTTCCCGAGATGGGCGACGCCGTCTGCCGAAGCTATTTCGCCCGCATCGGCCGCTGGGCGCCGCTGCTGCTGAGCGTCAATCAGGAGGCCAATCGCGTGGTCGGCTCCTCCGGCCGGCAATCGGTGGTGGGCGCGCTGCTGCCCGATTACGGCTTTTCCCGCCGCTATCGCTTCCGCAGCTGGATCAGACGCGGCTATGCGGAGGAGCTGTGGGCCGCGCCGGAACGCCGCGCCGAGGGGTGACGCGACGCCGCAGCAGACGCCCCGTCTCGTCGCTCAAATACAAAAATCATCCGTATTCTCAAAAACATAGAGATTTCTGAAACTTTTCCGGGTCTAGGCTGGAGATTGTTCGACCGACCCGAGGCATGAGGCCCGCCGGAGATTCCGAGCGCGTCGGCGACTGTCCCCATCTCACCGCGGAGCGAATGCGCTTGCCGGACGACGGCGCGCATCCCGATCTCCGTCTCGAAGGACCCCGGCTCCATGCGATTCGACGATTTCAAGCTCACCACCAAAAGCCTGCTGCCGCTCGCCCTGACCTGCCTGCTGTTCCTCGGCGTGACGGCGCTCGGCGTCTATCGAATCCAGGATCTCGGCCACCGCTACCAATATCTGACCGACCATTCGGACGCCGCCCTGGTGCGGCTGCTGCGAACGAATCGCACCGCTTTCGAAGTGGGCTATGCCGTTCATTCGATGGTCGCCTATGAATCCGACACGGAATTGTTCAAGCTCGCCGAGAAGAATTTCGAGACCGCCAGCGAGCGCGTCAATGCGCTTCTCGACGCGGCGGCGCAGCTCGATCCGGCCCGCGCCCCGGCGATCAAGACCTTCCGTGCGCGAATCGACAAGATCATCGAGGACGCCAAGCCCGCCGTTCGCATCGCGCGGGACGTTCCGGGCCTCGAGGTCGGCTCTCGCCTGCAGCCGCACGAGCTCGACGCGCTCGCCAAATGCCTGGCGATTCTGCGCAATGTCGACATGCAGCTGGAAAAGCTCACCGAGGATATGAAGAAGTTCAACGACTCGGTGCTCGAGGACAATCAGCATGTCGGCGACGAGCTGCGCCGCCAGACCGAGCATACGATCTGGACCATGCTCATCGTCGGCGCGCTGGCCCTGCTCGGCGGCGGCTCCGCCACGCTCTATGTCTCGAGCCGCAAGATCGGCGCGCCCATCGCGCGGCTCACCGGACAGATGAGCGCCATCGCCCGCGGCAATCTCGACATCGTCGTGGAAGGCGTCGCGCGGCGCGACGAGGTGGGGGCGATGGCCGAGGCGCTCGACACATTCAAGCGCAACGCCCAGGAGTTGCGCGCGGCGGAGGCCCGCGCGGCCGAGGAGAAACGGCGCGGCGAGGCGGCCGACGCAGAGCGCCGGGCCGAGCACGCGGCCGCCGAGAAGGAACGCGAGGCGGCGCTGAAGGCGATCGGCAGAGGCCTCGAGAAGCTCGCCGCCAAGGATCTCGTCTATCGCCTCTCGGAGGACATGCCCGCCGCCTATCGCAGCCTGCAGAGCGATTTCAACGCGGCCATCGGCCAGCTGGAGGCGGCGCTGGGCGTGGTGGCGGGCGGCGCGGAGGCGATCGGCTCCGGCGTCGATCAGATCGCCGTCGCCGCCGATGATCTCGCCCGTCGCACCGAGCAGCAGGCCGCCAGCCTCGAGGAGACCGCCGCCGCGCTGGAGGAGATCACCACCACGGTGAAGAAGAGCGCCGAGGGCGCCGTCAATGCGAGCGGCATCGTCGGCTCCACCAAGACCGAGGCGGAGAAGAGCGGCGCGATCGTCCGCCGCGCCGTCGACGCCATGGGGCGGATCGAGAAATCCTCGCAGGAGATCGGCCAGATCATCGGCGTCATCGACGAGATCGCCTTCCAGACCAATCTTCTGGCGCTCAACGCCGGCGTCGAGGCGGCCCGCGCGGGCGAGGCCGGCAAGGGCTTCGCCGTGGTCGCCTCGGAAGTGCGCGCTCTGGCGCAGCGTTCCGCCGAGGCCGCGCGCGAGATCAAGAGCCTCATCTCCACCTCGACGGTCGAGGTGGAGCAAGGCGTCGAGCTGGTCGGCGCGACCGGCCGCGCGCTGGAGAAGATCGTCACCCAGGTGGCGGAGATCGATCGCGTCGTCGCCGACATCGCCGCCGGCGCGCGCGAGCAGGCCACCGGCCTCGCCGAGGTCAACACCGCCGTCACCCAGATGGATCAGAACACGCAGAAGAACGCCGCAATGGTGGAGGAGACCACCGCCGCCAGCCACAGCCTGCGCAAGGAGACCGAGGGGCTGACGCGCTCGGTGGCGAGCTTCCGGCTCGCAGAGCGCCCGCAGGCGCGGCGCCCGGCGCTGAGGACGGTCTCCGCCGGCGGCGGCGGCGCGGTCCGCAAGCCGCAGCCCCTCCCGGCGCAGGAGGATTGGACGGAGTTCTGACCGGACGCTCGCTTTTCGACGATCCGAGAGGCCGCCGGGGACGCCCGGCGGCCTCTCTTTTTTGGCGCCGAGGCTGCTGCGCGCCGGCCGCGCCGGCGCATGCGAAAGAGGAAAACATAGATTTTTCAGAAACCTTTTGCTGCTTAGGCTCCACCGTATTCCCGCGAGCGCCACTCCCGCGACAACTGCGCCGGCTCGCCGTCGATCATAAGGAAGCTTTCTCGATGCGGTTCGACAATTTGAAGCTCACCACCAAGAGCCTTCTTCCACTCGCTTTGACCTGCCTGCTCTTCATCGGCGTCACCGGGCTGGGCGTCCATCGCATGAGCGAACTCGGACGACGCTACGAAGATCTGACCGAGCATTCCTACGCCGCCGTGGTGAAGCTGCTGCGATCCAATCGCGCCATCACCGATTTCGGCCTCTCGGTACATCAGATGATCGCTTATGACGCGGATACGCCTATCTCGCGCGCCGCCACGCAGGAGGCCGCCTCTATCGGCCCGCGCGTCGACACGCTGCTCGGCGAGGCGATGCAGCTCGATCCCGCACATGCGGCGCAGATCAAAGGTTATCGCGACCGCTTCGCCAAGGTCTTCGAGCAGGCGAAGCCCGCGATCGCAATCGCCCAGGAGCTGCCGGCGCTCGAGCTCGGCGCGCGCCTGAAGCCGCATGAGCTGGAGCAGCTCGCCAAATGCGTGTCGCTGCTGCGCGGCGCCGATGAGGAAATCCGCGCCATCGTCGATGAGATGCGTTCCATCTATAGGGCCGCCGAGGCGGAGGACAAGCGCGTCGGCGAGGAGCTGCGCCGCCAGACCGCGCAGACGATCTGGACGATGATCGGCGTCGGCGCCCTCGCCGTTCTCATCGGCTGCGCGGCGTCGCTGTATGTTTCCGGCCGCAAGATCGGCGCGCCGATCGCGCGCCTCACCGGGCAGATGGGCGATATCGCCAAGGGCGATCTCGGCGCCGTCGTGGCGGGCGTGGAGCGCGGCGACGAGGTCGGCGCGATGGCGCGCGCGCTGGACACGTTCAAGCGCAATGCGCAGGAGCTGCGCGCCGCCGAGGCCCGCGCCGCCGAGGAGCGCCGTCGCAGCGAGGAGGCCGATTCGCGGCGCAAAGCCGAGCAGGCCGTGGTCGAAAGAGAGCGCGAGGCGGCGCTGCAGGCGATCGGCGACGGTCTCGAGAAGCTCGCCTCCAAAAATCTCGTCTATCGGCTCTCCGACGCCATGCCAGAGACCTATCGCCGGCTGCAGAATGATTTCAACGCGGCCATGAGCCAGCTGGAAGCCGCGCTCGGCCTCGTCGCCGGCGGCGCGCGAGCCATCGATTCCGGCTCCAGCCAGATCGCCGTCGCCGCCGACGATCTCGCCCGCCGCACCGAGCAGCAGGCCGCGAGCCTGGAAGAGACGGCCGCCGCGCTGGAAGAGATCACCACCACGGTGAAGAAGAGCGCCGAGGGCGCCGTTCACGCCAGCAATATCGTCGGCTCCACCAAGATGGAGGCCGAGAAGAGCGGCGAGATCGTCCGCCGGGCGGTGGACGCAATGGGCCGCATCGAGCGCTCCTCGCAGCAGATCGGCCAGATCATCGGCGTCATCGACGAGATCGCCTTCCAGACCAATCTCCTGGCGCTCAACGCCGGAGTCGAGGCGGCGCGCGCGGGCGAAGCCGGCAAGGGCTTTGCGGTGGTGGCCTCGGAAGTGCGCGCGCTGGCGCAGCGCTCCGCCGAGGCGGCCAAGGAGATCAAGGGCCTCATCTCCACCTCCACGGTAGAGGTGGATCAGGGCGTCGAGCTCGTCGGCGCGACGGGCAAGGCGCTCGACACCATCGTCGCCCAGGTGGCGGAGATCGACAAGGTGGTCGCCGACATCGCCGCGGGCGCCCGCGAGCAGGCCACGGGCCTCGCCGAGGTCAACACCGCCGTCACCCAGATGGATCAGAACACGCAGAAGAACGCCGCAATGGTGGAGGAGACCACCGCCGCCAGCCACAGCCTGCGCAAGGAGACGGAGGCGCTGACGCGCTCGGTCGCCAGCTTCGAGCTCGGCGACAAGCACGGCTCCCGCACGCACGCCAAGGCGCCGCGGGCGGCGCTGAAGACGGTCTCCGCCGAACGCGGCGGCGGCGCGGCGCGTAAGCCGCAGCCGGCTCAGGACGATTGGGAGGAGTTTTGATCGCTCGCGACGAGCGGTCCGATCTCGTCGAGACAGGCGGCGAGCAGGCGCTGGATCATCGGCCCGCTGTCGGCGTCGGCGAGCAGCGGTTCGACCCGCAGCACCTCCCGCATGATGGAGAAGCCGATGAGGCAGGAGACGAACAGCGCCGCCCGCTGCTGCGCCGCCTGCCCATCGAGCTTGGCGGCCAGCGGCCCGATGAAATCCCGATAGCAGCAGGCGCGAATGAGATCGCGCGCCAGCGGGCTCGTCAGCGAGCGAATGAAGATCTGCAGCCCGTCGTGCTGCTGCGATTCGAGCGCGAAGCTCGCGAACACCGCGCCGAGCCGGCTGCGATCCGCCGATAGGAGAGTCGCCGGGCACGCCTCGACGACGGCGGCGGCGAACAGTTGCTCCTTTGAGCCGAAAGAGCGATGCACCAGGGCCACATCGACGCCGACATCTGCGGCAATGTCGCGCAGCCTCACCTCCTCGAAGGAGGCGTGCGCGAAACGCGCGATCGCCGCGGCGAGAATACGCCGCCGCGTCGCCTCCCCCGAACGCTTCTCCGATTTATCCGGCCGCATCGAGAATCCTTCTCCCGATATGTATTTACAATCGATCGCGCGCGACGCGCCGTCAATCGGCATTCCAGCGACCGGCCGACTTCTCGTCAAAATTTCGCGGTATTTTACCTATTAGGGAAATGTGAACCTTTCGCAGGCCAAGGTCACGCTCGTCCACCGCATGGTGAAGCCTCCGGCGGGGCTCGACCGGACCAGACGTCCGACGCGCTCGACGGGGTTCTCGCCGAAGATATCAACAGTGGTTGACAAATCAGGCCGACTCGACGAATTTCGGCCTATGGTCACGTTCTAGCCGAGGCGGCGGCTGGGCGTCCTTTTTTCGTGCTCTTCGGAGGTTTCCATGCATATCAAGAACAGCCTTTCGGCTCTCGCGGTCGCCGCCGCTCTCTCCGTCGGCGCCGCTCACGCCGCCGACCTGCCCTATCGCAAGGATGCGCCGGCCTTCGCGCCGCCGCCGCCGGTCTTCTCCTGGACGGGCGCCTATGTCGGCCTCAATGTCGGCGGCGGCTTCAAGGCGGACAACAGCTTCGGCGGCGACGTCAGCGGCGTCGTGGGTGGCGGCCAGATCGGCTACAACTACCAGATCTCGCCGCTCTTCGTGGTCGGCCTCGAGACCGACTTCCAGGGCACGAGCCTGCGCTCCAACAATGGCTTCGGCAACGCCAGCCTGCCCTGGTTCGGCACTGTGCGCGGCCGCGCCGGCTTCGCCCTGCTCGAGTCGAAGCTCTTCGTCTATGGCACGGGCGGCTTCGCCTATGGCGAGCTGAACACGCCGTTCGGCAGCGACACCCGCACCGGCTGGACCGCCGGCGGCGGCGTGGAATACGCCTTCCTGCCGAACTGGTCGGCCAAGGTCGAGTATCTCTACACCGACCTCACCAACAATGGCGGCTTCGCCATCGGCCCGCAGCGCGCCAAGTTCCACACGGTCCGCGCCGGCATCAACTACCACTTCAACCTGTTCTAGTCTTCGCAGGCGCCACATGGCCCCACACGGGGCCATGTGGGCGCGAGGACGGCAGCGACAAAACCAAAAAGGCGAAGCGACCCTCGGGCTCGCTTCGCCTTTTTCTTTGTCTTATCGCCGGCGCCTTATGGCCCGCCATTCCCGGCCGCCGCAGCGACCGGGGATTTGACAGATGCGATCAGCCCTTGGCGGCCGCCGCCACTTCCGCAGCGAAATCGCTGGTCTCTTTCTCTATGCCCTCGCCGAGCGCATAGCGGGCGAAGCCCTTGATCGCGATAGGCGCGCCAGCCTTGCCCTCATGCTCCTTGAGCGTCTGGGTGATGGTCTTGCCGCCGTGATCCGGGTGGTTCGAGACCTGATCGAGCAGCAGGACCTCTTTGTAATAGGTCTTGAGGCCCGAATCGATGATCTTCTCCAGCACATTGGCCGGCTTGCCCGCGTTCTTCTCGGCGAGCAGCGCCTTCTCGCGCTCCACCGTCGCCTGGTCGAGGCCGGAGGCGTCGAGCGCCAGCGGATTGGCCGAGGCGACATGCATGGCGATCTGACGCGCGAGAGTCGACAGGACTTCCTTGTCGCCCTTGGACTCGAGCGCCACGATCACCGCGATCTTGCCGAGGCCGTCGGCGATCTGCGTGTGGACGTAGCGATTGACCGCGCCCTCCACCTTCAGCGGCGCGACGCGACGCAGCGTCAGATTCTCGCCGATGGTGGCGATGCCGGTGGTGATCGCCTCGGAGACGACGCCGCCGCCCGGATAGGGCTTGCCGGCGAGCTCCTCGGCGCTCGTGGCGCCGGTCTCCAGCGCGACTCGCGCGATATTATTGACGAGCTTCTGGAAGTCGTCGTTGCGGGCGACGAAGTCGGTCTCGGAATTCACCTCGACGACGACGCCGACGCCGTCCTCGACGATCGCAGCGACGAGACCCTCGGCGGCCACGCGGCCGGACTTCTTGGCGGCCTTGGAGAGGCCCTTCTTGCGCAGCCAATCGACGGCCGCCTCGATGTCGCCATTGGTCTCGTTGAGGGCGGCCTTGCAATCCATCATGCCGGCGCCCGTGCTCTCACGCAGTTCCTTGACGAGAGCGGCGGTGATCTGGGCCATGGGGTTAGACACCTCTAGCTAGAGCTAACGCCGGCCCCTTTGGGAGCCGGCGCGATAATCTTTCGTGAATGTGACGCTAGAGCGTCATCCGATCCACTCGGGATCGGATGACGCTCTCATTTCTCTATTTGGGAGCGAATTCTGATCGATCGAACGATTCCGTTCGATCGGAAAGCGCTCTGGCGCGAAATCAGGCCGAAGCCAGCGAGCGCGCCTGATCGACCCAGCCGTCGCGGGCGATGCGGCCGTTGAGCTTGAGGTCCAGATCGAGCTTCTCGACGTCGGCCGGCGCCATGGCCGCGATCTGCCAATAATGGAAGATGCCGCCATCGTTGAGCTTCTTGACCAGCTGCGGACCGACGCCATGCAGCTTGGCGAGATCGTCCGGAGCGCCGCGCGGAGCGGCGAGCAGCTCGAAGGGCTCGAGCGCGATCTCGACCTCGGCGGTCGCAGCATCGGCGGCGACTTCGTCGGCCGAGCGCAGATCCGTGTGGACGCGGCCGAGCGCCGGCTCCGCCGTCGGCGACTCCATGGCGCCGATATCGAGACCCGAAAGACCCTGGCTGCGCGAGATGCCGTCGATCGCCGCACGGGCGATGAGATCGCAATAGAGCGCAATGGCGCGGCCGGCGTCGTCATTGCCGGGGATCGGGAAGGTGATGCCGTCCGGATCGCAATTGGTGTCGAGGATCGCCACCACCGGGATCTTCAGGCGGTTGGCCTCCTTGATCGCCAGCTGCTCCTTATTGGTGTCGATCACGAAGATGAGATCGGGCGTGCCGCCCATGTCCTTGATGCCGCCCAGCGCCTTCTCGAGCTTGTCGCGCTCGCGGGTGAGCAGCAGACGCTCTTTCTTGGTGACGCCCGCGGAGCCGGCGCCGAGCTGCTCGTCGAGCTTGCGCAGGCGCTGGATGGAGCCGGAGATGGTCTTCCAATTGGTGAGCGTGCCGCCCAGCCAGCGGGAGTTGATGAAATATTGCGCGCTGCGCTTGGCGGCGTCGGCGATCTGATCCTGCGCCTGACGCTTGGTGCCGACGAAGAGCACGCGACCGCCGCGCGCCACAGTGTCGGAGACGACCTTCAGCGCCTGATGCAGCAGCGGCACCGTCTGGGCGAGGTCGATGATGTGGATGTTGTTGCGCGCGCCGAAGATATAGGGAGCCATCTTCGGGTTCCAGCGATGCGACTGGTGGCCGAAATGAGCGCCGGACTCGAGCAGGCCGCGCATCGTGAAATCAGGAATCGCCATTGTATTTTCTCCGGTTCTAGCCTCGGCGAAAGCATGGAGAAGCCGGAGAACCGGCCACCGGAACGGCGCCTTGTAGCAGGAACCGTAAGACTTTCGCCTGTGGGATGGCGCGGCTTATAGGCGAGAACGGCGGCAGGGGCAAGGTGGGCGCATCGATTGAGGGCGCATCGATTGGATGAACTGTTTCCTGCACTAAACTATAGGCGCCCCTGAACGTATCCGAGCCTGCCCGAACGACTGACGCTGCAAGCTCTGAGAAATGAGACATGCGACGTCACGTCACGTTCGAGGCGAAATGCGACGTCGCTCATCCGACCCCGGGCGCGTTATCGTCCCTCCGAGCGGAAGGCGTTGACGCCGACGCATTCCCTGCTTCCCACGTCCAATTCTGTCGACCGCGGCGCCATGATCTGCTAATCAGCGCCGCGCCGTCGCTTCCCCCTTTTCACGAGGCCGCTTTGCCGCTCTTCGTCGCTCTCTGCCTGGACAAGCCGAACCATGTCGAGCTTCGGCTCGCCACCCGCGAGGCGCATCTCGCCTTCCTCGCCGCCAATGCGGCGCAGGTGAAGCTCGGCGGGCCGTTTCTCGATTCGGCCGAGAAGCCCGTCGGCTCGCTGCTGATCGTCGAGGCGGCGGATGTCGCCGCGGCGCAGGCTCTGCTCGCCGAGGACCCTTACGCCGAGGCCGGGCTGTTCGCGAGCGTCGAGGTCAAGCCTTGGAAGCGCGTGGTGGGAGCCGAGCTCTGATGGCGCATTGGCTGTTCAAGAGCGAGCCCAAAACATGGTCCTGGGACCAGCAGGTCGCGGCCGGCGCGAAGGGCACATTCTGGAACGGCGTGCGCAACCATCTCGCCAAGAAGCAGCTGATGGCGATGCAGATCGGCGAGCATGGATTCTTCTACCATTCCAACGAGGACAAGGCCGTCGTCGGCGTGGTGGAAGTCATCAAGACCTATTATCCCGACCATACGGATGAGAGCGGCAAATTCGGCATGGTCGACATAAAGGCCGTCGCGCCATTCGCGAGGCCGGTGACGCTCGCCGAGATCAAGTCCGATCCGCGCCTTTCCGAAATGGTGCTGGTCAATAATTCTCGCCTATCGGTGCAGCCCGTCTCGGAGGAGGAATGGAAGCTCATTCTCTCGCTCGGCGGCGTGGACGCGCTCTAGACCCACGGAGCGGCGTCGGAAGGAGAGCGGGTTCGGAACAGCCTATTTCCACAGCCGCGCGGCGCAGGCTCGCGCGCTTGCTCAATTTTCGTGCGAAGCTTCGCTAGAAGCGACTCTCGCCTTTTCAGACGGGAAAAAGCGCGCTAGCAGTTTATTTCCAGGCACGCCCATAGGAGAAAAGATGGCGCGCAAGAAAATCGCCCTGATCGGCGCCGGCCATATCGGCGGGACGCTGGCCCATCTCATCGGCCTCAAGGAGCTCGGCGACGTCGTATTGTTCGACATCGCGAGCGGCGTGCCTCAGGGCAAGGCGCTCGACCTCTCCCAATCCGCGCCTGTCGAGGGATTCGACGCGCGCATCGCCGGCGCGGACGATTATTCCGCCATCGCCGGCGCCGATGTCGTCATCGTGACGGCGGGCGTGCCGCGCCAGCCGGGCATGAGCCGCGACGATCTGCTCACCATCAATCTCGGCGTCGTCTCCAAGGTCGGCGCCGGCATCAAGGCCTATGCGCCGAACGCTTTCGTCATCTGCATCACCAATCCGCTCGACGTCATGGTCTGGGCGCTGCAGAAGGCGAGCGGCCTGCCGACCAATAAGGTCGTCGGCATGGCGGGCGTGCTCGATTCGGCGCGCTTCCGATTCTTTCTGGCCGAGGAGCTGAACGTCTCGGTGGAGGATGTGAGCGCCTTCGTGCTCGGCGGCCATGGCGACGATATGGTTCCCTCCGTGCGCTACTCGACCGTCGCCGGAATTCCCCTGCCCGATCTCGTCGCCATGGGCTGGACCACTCAGGCGAAGATCGACGCCATCGTCGACCGCACGCGCAAAGGCGGCGGCGAGATCGTCGGCCTGCTGAAGACCGGCTCCGCCTATTACGCGCCGGCCTCCGCGGCCATCGCCATGGCGGAGAGCTATCTGAAGGACAAACGCCGCGTGCTGCCCTGCGCCGCCTATCTCGACGGCCAATATGGCGTCAGCGGGGTCTATGTCGGCGTGCCAGTGGTGATCGGCGCCAATGGCGTTGAACGCATCGTCGAGATCTCGCTCGATGCGGCCGAGCAGCAGATGTTCGACAAATCCGTCGGCTCGGTGAAGACGCTGATCGCCGCCAGCAAGGCGCTCGACCCCGCCTTCGCCTGAGCGCGCTGAGCCCCGTTTCCGCCCCCGGCGAGGGGCGCGTTGTCGCGACGTAAGGTCGCAATCAGGATCGGTGAGAAATGAACATCCACGAATATCAGGCCAAAGCCATCCTGCGTGAGTTCGGCGCCCCGGTCGCCGAAGGCGCTCCGGCGCTCGCCGCCGACGAGGCGCGCCAGGCCGCGAGCGGCCTGCCCGGCCCCGTCTATGTCGTCAAGGCGCAGATCCACGCCGGCGGCCGCGGCAAGGGCAAGTTCAAGGAGGCTTCGGCCGGCGAGAAGGGCGGCGTGCGCCTCGCCCGCTCGCTCGACGAGGTCGAGACCTTCGCCAAGGAGATGCTGGGCTCGACGCTGGTCACGGTGCAGACGGGCGAGGCCGGCAAGCAGGTCAACCGCCTCTATATCGAGGACGGCGCCGATATCGACAAGGAATTCTACCTCTCGCTGCTTATCGATCGCGCCACCTCGCGCGTCTCCTTCGTCGTCTCCACCGAGGGCGGCACGGATATCGAGGCCGTCGCCCATGCGACGCCGGAGAAGATCGTGACTTTCGCCGTCGATCCGGCGACCGGCGTGCTGCCGCATCACGGCCGCCGCGTCGCCGACGCGCTCGGCCTCACCGGCCCGCTGGTGAAGGAGGCGGTCTCGCTCACCGAGCGCCTGTTCTCGGCCTTTGTCGCCAAGGATATGGAGCTGCTCGAGATCAATCCGCTGATCGTCACCAAGGACGGCCGCCTGCGCTGCCTCGACGCGAAGATCTCCTTCGACGACAACGCGCTCTATCGTCATCCCGATGTGGTCGCGCTGCGCGACAAGACCGAGGAGGACGAGAAGGAGATCGAGGCCTCCAAATATGAGCTCGCCTATATCGCGCTCGACGGCACCATCGGCTGCATGGTGAACGGCGCCGGCCTCGCGATGGCGACGATGGATATCATCAAGCTCTATGGCGAGAACCCCGCCAACTTCCTCGACGTCGGCGGCGGCGCCACCAAGGAGAAGGTGACGGCCGCCTTCAAGATCATCACCGCCGATCCCAAGGTGAAGGGCATTCTCGTCAACATCTTCGGCGGCATCATGCGCTGCGACGTCATCGCCGAGGGCGTCATCGCCGCGGTGAAGGAAGTCGGCCTCGCCGTGCCGCTGGTGGTGCGCCTCGAGGGCACCAATGTCGATCTCGGCAAGGAAATTATTTCCAGCTCGGGCCTCGATGTGATCCCCGCCGACGATCTCGACGACGCTGCGCAGAAGATCGTCGCCGCCGTGCGCGGACGAAGCTGACGCGACGCTTTCGCGACAAAAGACGGCTGCCCCCGTTGGGATATTTCGCACTTGCGGGGGCGGCTCAAAACAGCCATCTTCCCGCATGATGGTGGCGCTCGGCGGCCTCTTTCGGGGCGCGCCGGCGCCGCGCCGCTGCGGCCGATTGCGGGAAACAGCACGTGAACAGATTCCTCTCGTCCGATGCGCCTGGACGGCGCCGCGTTCGCTCTTTCTCGACCCGCACGGCCTATGCCGCCGCGGCGTTTTGCGCGCTTTCGCTCGGGGTCGATGATTTCGCCGGCAAAATCTCCTTCGTCGGCGAGGGCTCGGCTCACGCCCGCGAATCGTCTCTCTCCATCGCGACGCCCTTCGAGGTCGGCGAGAGCGCGTCCGGAAATTACCTCGCCGCCATCGTCGCCGGGGCGGAACGCGACACGCTGGCCGCATCCACATTTTTCCGCGAGGCGCTGCGCAATGATCCGCGCAATCGCGAGCTGACCGAGCGCGCCTTCGTCGCCGCTCTCGCCAATGGCAATATGCAGGAGGCCTTCGCCCTCGCCGCCCGCGTCGCGACCTTCGACAAAAACAATGGCCTCGCCAATCTGACGCTCGGCGTCGAGGCGATAAAGGCCAAGAAATTCGCCAAGGCCCGCGCCGTCCTCGCCAAAGGCGGGCTCGACCGCAAGCATGACGTCACCTCCACGCTGCTCACCGCCTGGGCCTATGCGGGCGCCGGCGAGACCAAGCAGGCGCTGGCCACGGCCGACAAGCTCAAGGAAGACGCCTTCGCCGTCTTCCGCGACTATCACGCCGCGCTCATCGTCGATTCGGCGAAGAACAGCGACAAGGCCGAGGCGACCAAGCGCTTCAAATCCGCCTATGGCTCCGAGCGCAATACGCTGCGCCTCGTCGACGCCTATGCGCGCTTCCTCGTCGCGCATGGCAGCCGCGAGGAGGCGCGCCGCGTCTATCGCGCCTTCGACGATCTCGCCCCGCGTCATCCCATCGTCACCGCGGCGATCGCCGACATAGACACAGGCAAGCCGCTCACGCCCTTCGTTCGCGACGCAGACGCCGGCGCGGCCGAGGTGCTCTATGGCCTCGGCGCGATCGGCGGCCGCCAGGGCGACGAGCTCGCCTCGCTGATCTATCTGCGCCTCTCGCTCTTCCTCGCGCCCGACAATGCGCTGGCGACGATCACCCTCGCCGACATCTATGAGCGCATGAAGCAGGAGGAGATCGCCATCGATCTCTACGACAGCGTGCCGAAGGAAAACCCGCTGCGCGTCAACGCCGATGTGCAGGCGGCGCTGCTGCTGGAGACGCTCGGCAAGACCAAGGAGGCGACCGACCACCTCCAGGCGGTGATCGTCGAGCATCCCAAGGATCAGGAGGCGCTGACCGCGCTCGGCAACATACAGCGCTCGCGCAAGCTCTTCGCCGATTCGGTCACCACCTACACCAAGGTGCTGGACCTACAGCCGCAGACGGACAAGAGCCAGTGGCTGCTCTATTATTATCGCGGCATCGCCAATGAGCGCCGCAAGAACTGGCCGACCGCCGAGGCCGATCTCAAAAAGGCGCTGGAGCTCTATCCGGACCAGCCGCTGGTTTTGAATTATCTCGGCTATTCTTGGGTGGATCAGGGCGTCAATCTCGACGAGGCGTTCAAAATGCTGCGCCGCGCCGTCGATCTGCGCGCGCGCGACGGCTATGTCGTCGACAGTCTCGGCTGGGCCTATTACCGCCTCGGCCGCTATGACGAGGCGGTGCGCGAGCTCGAGAAGGCGGTCGATCTCAAGCCTTCCGATCCGGTCATCAACGACCATCTCGGCGACGCCTATTGGCGCGTCAATCGCAAGCTCGAGGCGCGCTTCCAATGGAATCACGCGCGCGACATGAGCCCCGATCCGGACGATCTGCCGAAGATCCTCGAGAAGATCGACAAGGGCCTCACCGACGCCTCGCCCATCGCCAGCGATCAGAGCAAGAAGAAGAACGGCGGCTGAGGGGGCGGGAATCGCTCCCCTCGAGCCGCATATTCTCTGGAGGTTTCAGCGCCGCCCTTCTTAACGAAGGAGCGGCGCAATTCATTTTCAAAGACGGCGCGATAGCAGTTTCTATAAATGGACGCCGCGGCTCTTCAGCTCGGCCTTGAACTCCTCATCGACCTCGCGTCCGATTTTCGCGCCCCATTGCTCTCCCCGCTCCCGCATTTCGCGCTTGAACTCTTCGCGCAGGGAGAAAAATCTGATTCCTGTCGACGAGCGAGCGAAATCATTACGCGCCGCGACGTCGCGCGGTCCGGTGGCGAAGCTCCGCAACTCGCGCAGCTCCATCGACGACAGTTTCGGGGCCAAGGCCGTGGCCATGAGGCTCATGAATTCGTCGATCCGCGCCGCCGCTTTGACTTTCAGTCGCGGCATGATCTCGGAAATCTCTTGGGCGTGCTGGGGATAATGCGCGGTGAGCCCGCGCCCCACGGCGTCGACGAGCTGCGGCAGAATCGCCGCCATTTGATCGCTCAAATGGAGCGCGTCGACGACTTGTCGCGCGACGCGGACATCCTCCAGCGACGCATCCGCGCGAACGGCGGTCGCGCCGCAGAGGAGATTGGTCAAAAGGGCCGCCACGGCCAATGATTTACGCATATGCCGCTCCGAAGAAATATTGCGCGCTCGACGCAGAGCGCTCGCTCAATGGTTCCACTCTATCGTTAGCCGCATTCTGGCAAACCGGAATGCGGCTATATTACCTTCCGCGCTCGGCAAACCGCTTCAGCCGCGGCGGGCGGGGCTCCCGCTCATTCCGCCACCCTCGGCAGCTCGCAATAAGCGAATTGCGCGGCAGCCGGCGGCGGCTGCGTCTCGACCAGCGTGTCGCCGAGCTTGCGGCGGAACCACATCGCATAGAGCGCCGGCAGGAACAGCACCGTCAGAAAGGTCGCGACGAAGAGGCCGCCCATTATGGTGAGCGCCATCGGCCCCCAGAACAGCGAGCGCGTCAGCGGAATCATGCCGAGAATGGCGGCCATCGCGGTGAGCGCCACCGGCCGGGCGCGGCGCACCGTGGCGCCGATGATGGCCTCGCGATAATTGGCGCCCTTCTCGAGGTCCTGACGCACCTGATCGACCAGGATGATCGAGTTGCGCATGTCCATGCCGGAGAGCGCGATGAGGCCGAGCAGAGCGACGAAGCCGAAAGGCGCGCCCGCGAGATTGAGCGCCAGCGAGGAGCCGATGAGGCCGAGCGGCGCGCTCATCATAACGAGGCCGAGCCGCGTGAAGTCCTGCAGCTGGAACATCACGATCACCAGCATGACGAGAATCATGACCGGCGCCACGGCGGCGATGGAGGAATTGGCCTTGGCGGATTCCTCGATCGCGCCGCCGATCTCGAGCCGATAGCCCGGCGGCAGATGCTCGCGAATCTCGGCGAGGCGCGGCCAAATGCGATTGGTGACGTCCGGCGCCTGCACGCCGTCCTTCACATCGGCGCGCACGGTGACGAGCATGTTGCGATTGCGCCGCCAGATGATCGGCTCCTCATGCTCATAGACGATCTTGGCGATCTGCGAGACGGGCACGGGCGCCCCCGCGCGCGTCAATATCACGATGTCGTCGAGCCGCCCGAGATCGCCGCGCTCGCCAGGCGTGGCGCGGGCGACCACATCGACGCGGTCTATGCCGTCGCGCAGGCTGGTGATCGTCACGCCGGAGACCATCATCTGCAGCCGATTCGCCACCTCTTGCGGCGTGAGGCCCATGACGCGCGCGCGGTCCTGATCGATGACGAGCCGCACCGCTGGCGTCTGCTCGTTCCATTGCAGATGCGGCTCAACGACGGCCTTGTCCTCGCGCATTAGATCGCGCACGCGATAGGCGATGGCGCGCACCTCCGCCGGATCGCGGCCGATGACGCGAAACTGCACCGGAAAGCCTACCGGCGGGCCGAAGTTGAAGCGATCGACGCGGGCGCGCGCCTGCGAGACGGCGCCATCCTCCAGCGCCTTCGACAGGCGGACCTTCAACCGCTCGCGCGCCTCGAGATCCTTGGCGACGATGACGATCTCCGCATAGGCCTCATTGGGCAGCGCCGGGCTGAGGCCGAGCCAGAAGCGCGGCGGGCCGCGGCCGATATAGCTCGTGTAATGGACGGCGTCCTCATCGCCCTTCAGCAGCTTCTCGGCCTCGTCCACCGCCGCGGCCGTCGCGAATATGGACGAGCCCTCCGGCATGCGTAGCTGGAAGAACAGCTCCGGCCGCTCGGAAATGGGGAAGAACTGCTTCTGCACATGGCCGAAGCCGAGGACCGCCGCGACGAAAATCCCCCCCGTCGCGCAAACGACGAGCAGGCGATTGTCGACCGCCCAGGTGATGAGCCGGCGCAGGCCGAGATAGAAGGGAGTCGAATAGATCGCCTCGGGATCGTGATGCGCATGGCGCGAGAAATCCGGCAGCAGCTTCACGCCGAGATAGGGCGTGAACAGCACGGCGACGAACCAGGAGGCGACGAGCGCCACGGCCAGCACAAAGAACAGCGAGCCCGTATATTCGCCGGTGGAGGAGGCGGCAAAGCCGACCGGCATGAAGCCCGCCACCGTCACCAGAGTGCCGGTGAGCATGGGAAAGGCCGTGGACGTCCAGGCGAAGGTCGCCGCGCTGATGCGATCTTCGCCCTGCTCCATCTTCACCGTCATCATCTCGACGGCGATGATGGCGTCATCGACCAGCAGGCCGAGCGCGATGATGAGCGCGCCGAGCGAGATGCGCTGAAGATCGACGCCAAAGGCGTTCATGAACACGAAGACGACGGCGAGCACCAGCGGCGCCGACAGGGCGACGATGATTCCGGTGCGAAAGCCGAGCGAGACGAAGCTCACGAAAAGGACGATGACCAGCGCCTCGACGAAGGAGCGCGTGAACTCGCCGACCGCATGAGAGACGACGGTCGGCTGATCGGCGATCTGCGTGATCTCTATGCCGACCGGCGTCTCGGCGCGAACCTCGGCCATTGTGGCCTCGAGATTCTTGCCGAGGGTGAGGACATTGCCGCCACGCGCCATCACCGCGCCGACAACGATGGTCGGCTCGCCCTTGTAGCGCGCCAGAAAGTTCGGCGGGTCCTGATAGCCAGACACGACATCGGCGACGTCGCCCAGGCGAAACACATGGCCGCTCGCCTCCACCGGCGTCGCGGCGATGGCCTCCGCGCCCTTCAGCGCGCCGGTGACGCGCAAGGGCACGCGATTGGCCGGCGTCTCGAAGACGCCAGAGGCGTTCACCGCATTCTGCTTGGCGAGCGATTCGAACAGCGCCTGCGGCGTCACGCCGAGATTGGCGAGCTTGGCCTGGCTGAACTCGACGAAGATCTTGCGATCCTGCTCGCCATAGACATTGACCTTGACGATGTCCGTCGTCTCCAGCAGGCGCTGGCGGAACATCTCCACGACGCGGTCGAGCTGGTGATAATCGGCGCCGGAGCCATGCACGGCGTAGAGCACGGCGTCGACGTCGCCGAATTCGTCATTGACGTCGGGGCCGATCACGCCCTGCGGCAGCTCCGGCTGAATGTCGTGGAGCTTCTTGCGCAATTGATAGAAGAGGGTCGGCACCTGCGCGGGCGGCGTCGTGTCCTTGAACGTCACCTGCATGGCGAGGAAGCTCGGCTTCACATAGGTCTCGATCTTCTCGAGATAGGGAAGCTCCTGCAGCTTCTTCTCCAGGCGGTCGGCGACCTGATCGCGCATCTCGAGCGCGGTGACGCCGGGCCAGATCGCGGTGAGATTGGCGACCTTGATGGTGAAGGACGGGTCCTCGGCGCGGCCGAGGCGGAAATAGGAGAAGACCCCGGCGATGGCCACGGCCAGAATCAGCGCCAGAGTGAGCGTCTGACGCTTGACCGCCCAAAGAGAGAGATTGAAGCCCATCGCCCCGCGCCTCACAGACTCTCGGCGTCGACCGGACGCACACGCTGGCCGGGATCGAGCTTATGGGCGCCGAGCACGACCACGCGGTCGCCCTCGGCGACGCCGGCGGTGATCAGCGCCGTCTTGGCCTCGTAGCGCAGCACGGAGACGGGCGCGAGGGTGAGCTTGCCGCCCTCCTCCACCTTCCACACGCTGGGGCCGGAGCCTTGATCGAACAGAGCCGCCAGCGGCAGAGCCGCGGCGACGCCCTGATCCTTGCCGGCGAGCGTCAGCGTCGCGCTCATGCCGAGCCCGACCTTCTCATCGGCGCCGACGATCGAATAGCGCGCGGAGAAGGTGCGGGTGGCGGCGTCGGCGGAAGCGCCGAGCTCGCGCAGGCTGGCGCGATAGGTCTTGGCTGGATCGGACCAGAGAAAGAGGCTCGCCTCCCCCGCTCCGGCGACGGAGGCGAAGGCCTCCGGCAGAGCGACGACGGCCTCGAGCGCGCCGGCGCGGGCGACGCGCACCGCCGCCTGACCCGCCGCGACCACCTGCCCCGGCTCGATGAAGGTCGCCGTCGCCACGCCGTCCGAATCGGCGCGCAGCGAGGCGTAATCCAGCGCATTCTTGGCGAGCTCGACGGCCCGCAGCGCGCGCTGCTGGCGGCCGCGCGCCTCCTCGGCCTGGGCTTTCTGGCGATCGAGCGCCGCCTGCGCGGTCCAGCCATCCTTGCGCAAGGTCTGCGCGCGGCGCTCGTCGGCGGCGGCCTGCTCCAGCGCCATGCGCGCGGCGGAGAGTTCCGCCTCGGCCTGCTCCTTCTGCAGGCGCAGATCGGCCTCATCCAGCACCGCCAGAAGATCGCCGGCCTTGACGGCCTGCCCATTCTCGACGAGGCGGCGCACCACCTTGCCGGCGACGCGGAAGGATTGGTCGGTCTCGACGCGAGGACGGATGGCGGCGACGAATTGGCGCGTCGGCGAGCGCGGCGCGTAATGAACCGGCGCGACGAGCACGACCCGCGCCGGGTCCTCGGCCTTGCGGCCGGAATTGTCACAGGCGGAAAGCAGGAGGAGAATGGATAACGCCGCCGCGGACCGCAACAATCGACTCTTCTGCATTGCGGCGTTTCTCCGCCAAAAACGCTATTCCTATCGTGTCGAATCGCACGCTTCGTGATGAAAATCAAATATTGTCAGGCGTCAGCCGCGCCGCGCGAGAAGAGCCTATCCGCTTCCGGCCCCGAGGTTTTTTCGAAAGCGCAAAAGAAACAAGATAGAAACATTGGAGCTAGAGCGACAGCATCTCGGCGAGCCGTGTCGCAATGCGCTCGAGCGGCCCTTCTACTTCTATGCTGAGCCCGATCTGGGACTGAATCGCGACAGCGACGATGAAGAAGACGATGATCGCCGGAGCGCCGATCGAGACCTGCGCCGGGGCGGCGCGCAGAAACACGCCGAATGACGCCAAGCCTATGAAAAATCCGGCGAAAGCCTCCGGCTCCGTATGCGCGCCCTGCGCCACTCTGATGATGGCGACGAGCACGGCCGCCGCCAGGCAGAGGGCGGCGGCCAAAATTCCGGCGCGCTTCTCGCGAACGCGCATGAAAATTGCGGAGAGCGGCAGGAAGAAGGCCGCCGCGAGCGCGGCGTGGCCGCTGGGGCTGTGCAGCGCCGGCGGGCCGAAGGCCATGGAGATTATCTTGGCGAAGGTCGCCATGACGCCGCAGACCGCTATGGCGCCGAGGAATGCGACGGCCGCGCGGCGATCGCCGGCCGCCCACAGCGCCGCGGCGAGGCCGCCGCTCGCCGGCAGGACGAAGCCGGCGTCGCCGAGGACGGCGACGATTCGCAGAATGGGTTCGATCGAGTGGGGAAGCACGCGTCGGCCTGTTCGCAATCAGAGTTCGGAAATAGGCGCGGGCTCGTCCGCGGCCGAGCTTCGCTTCGCGAATCGCTGCGAGGAGAATAAGCGAAAGCGAGCCCGAGCGGCAAAGCCGACGGAAGAACAGAAAATCCCGGCCCCGACGGCGCTTGCCGCCATGGGAGCCTTCATTCTATATGCCCGGCGCGCTCTATATGCAGATCGCACTTGCGCCGATGCAGGCCGATTACAATCTGAAGTGACGATGAACAGCCGATGCGCGGCGGGCTGAAAATGCGAGCCGCCGAAGGATCGGCGACATACGGGCCGCTTCGGGACCCGATTTCGAAAGAACGAAAGGAACGGCGATATGGCTAAAATCATCGGCATCGACCTCGGCACGACGAATTCCTGCGTGGCCGTCATGGAAGGGTCGAGCCCCAAGGTCATCGAGAACGCGGAAGGCGCGCGCACGACGCCGTCCATCGTCGCTTTCACAGAGGACGGAGAGCGTCTCGTCGGCCAGCCCGCCAAGCGTCAGGCGGTGACCAATCCGGAGCGCACCTTCTTCGCGATAAAGCGACTCATCGGTCGTTCCTTCGACGATCCGATGACCAAGAAGGACATCGGCCTCGTCCCCTATAATATCGTCAAGGCCCCCAATGGCGACGCCTGGGTGCAGTCGGACGGCAAGCAATATTCGCCCTCGCAGATTTCCGCCTTCATCCTGCAGAAGATGAAGGAGACGGCCGAGGCCTATCTCGGCCAGACCGTGACTCAAGCGGTCATCACCGTTCCCGCTTACTTCAACGACGCCCAGCGTCAGGCCACCAAGGACGCCGGCAAGATCGCCGGTCTCGAGGTGCTGCGCATCATCAACGAGCCGACAGCGGCCGCGCTCGCCTATGGCCTCGACAAGAAGGGCGCCGGCACGATCGCGGTCTATGACCTCGGCGGCGGCACCTTCGACGTGTCCATCCTCGAGATCGGCGACGGCGTGTTCGAGGTGAAGTCCACCAATGGCGACACCTTCCTCGGCGGCGAGGACTTCGACGGCCGTCTCGTCGAATATCTCGCCGGCGAGTTCAAGAAGGAGCAGGGCATCGATCTCACCAAGGACAAGCTCGCCCTTCAGCGCCTGAAGGAAGCCGCCGAGAAGGCGAAGATCGAGCTCTCCTCCGCGACGCAGACGGAAATCAACCTGCCCTATATCACCGCCGACTCCTCCGGCCCGAAGCATCTGACGCTGAAGCTGACGCGCGCGAAATTCGAGGCGCTGGTCGACGATCTCATCCAGCGCACCATCGAGCCCTGCCGCAAGGCGCTGAAGGACGCCGGCCTCTCCGCGGCCGAGATCGGCGAGGTGGTGCTCGTCGGCGGCATGACCCGCATGCCGAAAGTGCAGGAGGTGGTGAAGCAGTTCTTCGGCAAGGAGCCGCATAAGGGCGTCAACCCGGACGAGGTGGTCGCCATCGGCGCGGCGGTGCAGGCCGGCGTTCTGCAGGGCGATGTGAAGGACGTTCTGCTGCTCGACGTGACGCCTCTGTCGCTCGGCATCGAGACGCTGGGCGGCGTGTTCACGCGCCTCATCGACCGCAACACGACCATCCCGACCAAGAAGAGCCAGGTGTTCTCCACGGCCGAGGACAATCAGACCGCCGTCACCATTCGCGTCTTCCAGGGCGAGCGTGAGATGGCGCAGGACAATAAGCTGCTCGGCCAATTCGATCTCGTCGGCATTCCGCCGGCGCCGCGCGGCGTGCCGCAGATCGAGGTGACCTTCGACATCGACGCCAATGGCATCGTCAATGTGACGGCGAAGGACAAGGCCACCAATAAGGAGCAGCAGATCCGCATCCAGGCCTCCGGCGGCCTGTCGGACGCCGACATCGACAAGATGGTCAAGGACGCCGAGGCGCACGCCACCGAGGACAAGGCGCGCCGCGAGCTCGTCGACACCAAGAACCATGGCGAGGCGGCCGTGCATTCGGCCGAGAAGTCGCTGGCCGAGTTCGGCGACAAAGTGTCGGCCGCCGACAAGAGCGCGATCGAGGCCGCCATTGCGGCGCTGAAGACCGCGCTCGAGGGCGAGGACGCCGAGGCGATCAAGACCAAGAGCAATGAGCTGACCCAGGCTTCGATGAAGCTCGGCGAGGCGATGTACAAGGCCCAGCAGTCCGAAGGCGCCGCCCCGACGGGCGAGACCCATGCGCAGGACGACGTCATCGACGCGGATTTCAAGGAAGTCGGCGGCGACGAGAAGAAGAAGTAACAAACAAGGCGGTTCGTCGAAAGGGCGCTCCCTTCTCCCGCTCACGGGAGAAGGTGGCCCTCGCGTCCGCGAGGGTCGGATGAGGGTCCCTGTCGCATTCCGCCGACATTCGACGACGCTGTAGAGCGCCACCTGATCCAACTGGATCGGATGGCGCTCTCGCCTTTTTTCGCTGGAGCGAATTCTAATCGATCGACCGTTTCCGTTCGATCGGAAAGCGCTCTAAGCTCGCGGAACCCTCATCCGACCCGGCTGCGTCGGGCCACCTTCTCCCACGAGTGGGAGAAGGAGAGGCGCGTCGAGAGCGAGCGCGGCCAGCCTCGGTTCACGCCCGCCACGCTTTTCGCGCTGAGACAGTCGACGCTGACAAACAGGATCGGGCGCAATTTCGCCGAGGCGCGAAAGACCCCAGCGGGTTCGGAAACGCGACTTTGGCGCGTCCGTCAAACCGTGGTAACAAATTTTCCGAGTTCCTATATCGGCTGCGATCCTCGGCGCTTCCGCCCGCAGGACGCCTTCCCCAACTCCTATCGACCGACCCCATGTCCAAACGCGACTTCTACGAAATTCTCGGCGTCGCCAAGACCTCGACCGACGTCGAGCTCAAGATCGCCTTTCGCAAGGCCGCGATGCAATATCATCCGGACCGCAATCCCGGCGACTCGGAGGCCGAGGCGCGCTTCAAGGAGGTCAACGAGGCCTATCAATGCCTCTCCGACACGCAGAAGCGCGCCGCCTATGACCGGTTCGGCCACGCCGCCTTCGAGCAAGGCGGCGGCTTCGGCGGCGGCGACGGCTTCGCCGCCTCCATGGCCGATATTTTCGACGATCTCTTCGGCGAGGTGATGGGACGGCGCGGCGGCGGCCGCGGCTCCGCTCGCGAGCGCGGCTCGGACCTGCGCTACAATATGGAGATCACGCTGGAGGAGGCCTTCCACGGCAAGGCGGCGACGCTGAAGCTGCCGACCTCCGTCTCCTGCGAGCCCTGCGGCGGCACAGGCGCCAAAAAGGGCTCCAAGCCCAAGACCTGCCCTACCTGCGCCGGCCATGGCCGCGTTCGCGCCCAGCAGGGCTTCTTCGCCATAGAGCGCACCTGCCCCACCTGCCAGGGCCGCGGCGAGGTGATCGACAATCCCTGCTCCGCCTGCTCGGGAACCGGCCGCGCCACCATAGAGCGCACGCTCTCGGTCAATGTGCCGCCCGGCGTCGAGGACGGCACGCGCATCCGCCTCGCCGGCGAGGGCGAGGCCGGGCTGCGCGGCGGCCCCTCCGGCGACCTCTATATTTTCCTGTCGGTGAAGCCGCATACGTTCTTCCAGCGCGACGGGGCCGATCTCTATTGCCGCGTGCCGATCTCCATGGTGCGCGCGGCGCTCGGCGGCAAGATCACCGTCCATACGATCGACGGCGGCGAGACCGAGATCAAAATCCCCGAAGGCGCCCAAACCGGCAAGCAGATCAAGGTGAAAGCCAAGGGCATGCCGCTGCTGCGCGGTCGCGAATCGGGCGATCTCTATGTGCAGATCAGCGTCGAGACGCCGCAAAGTCTCACTAAGCGCCAACGGGAGCTGCTCACCGAATTCGAGGAGGAATCGTCCCACCAGACGCATCCGGAGGCGACCGGATTCTTCGCGAAGATGAAAGACCTGTTCGGCAAATGAGGCGGACGCCATTGACCGGGCGTGCGACCTCATACATGTTCGCGCGCGTTTGGAACGATCGAGAGGCTGTCTCAGCGTGTCACTGAATATCGAGCCACTGAAATCCGCTCTCGCCGATAATGCGCGCTTTCTGCGGTCTTGGATGGAAAATCCTCGCGGCGTCGGCGCCGTCTCGCCCTCGGGGCCTATGCTCGCCCGCGCCATGGCGAGCTATGTCGATCTTTCCCGCGAGGGGCCGATCGTCGAGCTCGGACCGGGCACCGGCCCGGTCACGCAGGCGCTGCTCGAGCATGGGGTTCCCGCCTCGCGCCTGCTGCTGGTCGAATATGAGACCGCTTTTTGCGATCTCCTGCGCCAGCGCTTTCCGGGCGTCGAAGTGGTGCAGGGCGACGCCTATTCGCTGAAGCAGACGCTCGCCGGCAAGGTCGAAGGGCCGATCTCCACCATTGTCTCGAGCCTGCCGCTGCTCAACCAGCCCGAATCGGACCGGTTGCGCCTGCTCGACCAGGGCTTCGAGATGATGGCGCCGGGCGGCATCATCATTCAGTTCACCTATGGCCTGTTCTCGCCCATGCCGCTGAAGCGCCATCCGAATGGCTCCGCCTTCACGGCTGCGGGCTCGCAGGTCTGGGCGAATATTCCGCCGGCGCGCGTGTGGCGCTACAGCCGGCGGGCGGGCTGACATGACGAATGGCGCGACGATCCCGGCGCGAGATCGCCTCATCGTCGCGCTGGACGTCGACGGTGTGGAAGCGGCGCGCGTGCTCGTCGCGCGGCTCGGCGATTCGGTCTCCTTCTATAAGATCGGCATGGAGCTCGCCTATGGCGGCGGCCTGCCGCTGGTCGAGGAGCTGAAGGCCGGCGGCAAGAAGGTCTTCGTCGATCTGAAGCTGCACGACATCGGCCAGACGGTCGAGCGCGCGACGCGGCAGATCGCCCGGCTCGGCGCGGATTTCCTCACCATTCACGGCTTTCCGCAGACGATGCGCGCCGCCCGCCAGGGCGCAGGCGACCGCGGCCTGCGGCTGCTCGCCGTCACGGTGATGACCTCCTATGACGATTCCGATCTCGCTGAGGCCGGCTATTCCATCGGCGTCGCCGAGCTGGTTTCGCGCCGCGCGATTCAGGCGAAGGACGCGGGAATCGACGGGCTGATCCTGTCGCCGCAGGAAGTGGCGCCGATTCGCGCGCTCGTCGGGCCGAAAATGGCGCTGGTGACGCCGGGCGTGCGCCCCGCCGGCGCCGCGCTCGGCGATCAGAAACGCGTGATGACGCCGGGCGAGGCCATCGCCGCCGGGGCGGATCATCTCGTCGTCGGCCGGCCGGTGACGCAGGCGCCCGCCCCACGCGCCGCCGCGGACATGATCGTTGCGGAAATCTCCGCCGCTATGGGCGGCTGAGCGCGCCCTTCACAGCAGCGCCAGCTCCCGCAAATCGCGCTCGACCTGCTCCGGACTCTCGAAGCGCGTCGCATGCATTCCCACGGCGCGGGCGCCTTCCACATTCGCCGCCGAATCATCGATGAAAATGCAGGCGGCCGGATCGAGCCCGTAGCTCTCGAGCAGCAGCCGATAGATGGCGGCGTCGGGCTTCAGCAGCCCCACCCGGCCGGAAACGACGACGCCCGCGAAGCGCTGGAAAAAGGCGAAGCGCTCATAGGTCTCGCAATATTTCTCATCCGAGAAATTGGTGAGCCCATAGAGCGGCGTCCCGCGCGCGGCGAGCCGCTCCAGCAGCGCCACCGTGCCGGCGATGGGGCCGGTGATCATCTCGCTCCAGCGCGTGTCATAGGCGCGAATGAGATCGGCGAGATCGGGATAGAGCGCGACGCGCTCGGCCACCGCCTCGGCGAAGGGCCGCCCGCGATCCAATTCCAGATTCCAATCCGAGGTGCAGACCTCGCCAAGGAAGCGCTCCATCGCCTGCGAATCGTCGAAGAGCTTGCGATAGAGATAGCGGGGATTCCAATCGACCAGCACATTGCCGACATCGAAGACGACGGTGGTGACGCGAGATTTCACGAACATTCGGGGGCTCCAGGCTCGAGGCGAGCATATAGCCTCGGCCTGTGACGACAATTGGAGCGGAACGTTTCATTCCGGCGGCGCGCGCGCTATGACGAGGTCCGGTCCATGACCGGGAGCCCGCCTTGCGCATCGCCACTTGGAACGTCAATTCCGTCCGCCAGCGGCTGGAGCCGCTCACCGCCTATCTGCGCGAGGTCGCGCCGGACGTGCTGTGCCTGCAAGAGATCAAATGCGAGGACAAGGCCTTCCCGCGCGCCGAGATCGAGGACCTCGGCTATAATGTCGAGACGCATGGGCAGAAGACCTTCAACGGCGTCGCCATTCTCTCCAAGACGCCGATAGAGGTGGTGCGCGGCCTGCCCAAATTCGAGCATGATCCGCAGGCCCGCTACATAGAGGCGGTGGTCTCCACCGATCATGGCGCCCTGCGCGTCGCCAGCATCTATCTGCCCAATGGCAATCCGCCGGACACCGAGAAATACCCATATAAGCTCGCCTTCATGGACTGCCTCATCGCCCATGCGGCGAGCCTTCTGGCGCTCGAGGAGCCGGTGGTTCTGGCCGGCGACTACAATGTCATTCCCGCGGCCGGCGACGTCCATGACCCCAAAGCCTGGGCCGGCGACGCGCTGTTCCTGCCGCAGACGCGCGCCAAATTCCAGGAGCTGCTGAACCTCGGCTATACGGAGGCTTTCCGCGCCTCGACCGACGCCACCGGCCTCTACACATTCTGGGATTATCAGGCCGGCGCCTGGCAGAAGAACAATGGCATTCGCATCGACCATCTTCTGCTCTCGCCGCAAGCCGCCGACCGCTTGCAGAGCGTGACCATCGACAAGGAGCTGCGCGCCGGCGCCAAGCCCTCCGACCATGTGCCGATCAGATGCGAGCTGGAATGACCGGCGCCGTCATCGCTCGCGACCGGAGGCATGATCGCCGAAGGAGGCGCTCCACCCTCCCCTCGAGGGGGAGGGTCGGCCGGCTTAGCCGGACGGGGTGGGGTGTCCCCGAGATTCGGGAGGTCACCCCCACCCGAGCGCCTGCGGCGCTCGACCTCCCCCCTCGAGGGGGAGGTGGGGGCGCAGCCGATTGTATGCTCGCTCGCGTGACGCCCATGATCACGCGCGAAGCATGGAAGCTCACGCCATGACCGATGTCTGGTTCTATCATCTCCAGCGCCTCCCGCTGGAGAGCGCTCTGCCCAAGCTGCTCGAGCTATCGCTGGCGCGCGACTGGCGCGTCGTGGTGCAGGCGACCAGCGCGCGGCGGCTGGAGGCGCTCGACGATCTGCTCTGGTCCTATGCGGGGGATGGTTTTCTGCCGCATGGCTCGGCCAAGGACGACGATCCCGAGACGCAGCCGATCTTCCTCACCATCGGCCGGGACAATCCCAATCGCGCCCATGTCCGCTTCTTCGTGGAAAATGCGGAGCTGTCTCCCGTGCTCGCAAACCCTGCGAGCGCGCCGGAAGACCGCGCCATACTCATGTTCGACGGCAATGACGACGCGGCGGTGCTGGCCGCGCGCGCGCAATGGCGGCAGCTGAAGACGGACGGCCACACGCTCTCCTATTGGCGCCAGAGCGAGGAAGGCAAATGGGAGAAGCAGGCGTGACCGAGGAGTTTTTCGCGCGCCGCGCCGCTGCGCGAGCCCGTCTCGACGAGATCGACCCGCATAAGAGGCCCGGCGGCGTCGAGGCCGATCCGCAGCGCAAGGATTGGTTCGAGGCCGTCTATCGCCTCGCCGAGGGCGACGCCGCCGGTGTGCCATGGGCGCATCTCGCGCCGCATCCGCTGCTCGCCGACTGGCTCGCGACCCGGCGCCTCGACGGGTTGCGCGCGCTCGATATCGGCTGCGGTCTCGGCGACAACGCCGAGGCGCTCGCCGACGCCGGCGCGCGCGTGACCGCCTTCGACCTCGTCGAGGACGCCGTCGCCTGGGCGAAGCGCCGCTTTCCACAGAGCGCCGTCGATTATCGCGTCGCCGATCTCTTCGCTACGCCGGAAGAATGGCGCGGAGGCTTCGATCTCGTCCATGAATGCTACACGCTGCAAGCCCTGCCCGACACGCTGCTGGATGCAGCGGCGCAGGCGCTCTCCGGCCTCATCGCGCCGGGCGGGCTGCTGCTCGTCATCGCCCGCGCCCGCGATGAGGGCCAGGAGGCCTCCGGCCCGCCCTGGCCGCTGCCGCCGAGCCGCATCGAAGCGCTCGCCGTGGGCGGCTTGCGTTGCGAGACGCTCGAGGATATTTCCGCGACGAACGCCATGGTCCGCCATTGGCGCGCGGCCTTCCGCCGGGACGGCTGACGGGACGGGAGCGAAATGACCGACGCGCCGCTACTCTCGATCAAAGGCGCGTCCAAGCGCTTCGGCGCGATCGCGGCGCTCGAGGACGTTTCGCTCGAGGTGGGCGCGGGCGAGTTTTTCGCGCTGCTCGGCCCGTCGGGCTGCGGCAAGACCACGCTGATGCGCCTCGTCGCCGGCTTCGAGACCTTGGACGCCGGCCGCATCGAGATCGGCGGCGCCGATATGAGCGGCGCGCCGCCGCATCGCCGGCCGGTCAATCTCATGTTCCAATCTTACGCGCTGTTTCCGCATCTCTCCGTCTTCGACAATATAGCCTTCGGCCTGCGCCGCCAGGGCAAGGGCAGAGCGGAGATCGCCGCCCGCGTCGCCGAGCTGCTGCAAATCGTGCGGCTCGAGGGCGTCGAGGCGCGCCGGCCCGACCTTCTCTCCGGCGGCCAGCGCCAGCGCGTGGCGCTCGCGAGAGCCCTCGCGCCCGGCCCGCGGCTGCTGCTGCTCGACGAGCCCTTGGGCGCGCTCGATCGGCAATTGCGCGAGGAGACGCAATTTCAGATCAAGGAAATCCAGCGCCGGCTGAAGACGAGCTTCGTCGTCGTCACGCATGATCAAGACGAGGCGCTGGTGATGGCCGATCGCATCGCCGTGATGCGCGCCGGCCGCATAGAGCAGATCGGCGCGCCGACAGAGGTCTATGAGCGCCCCGCGACGCGCTTCGTCGCCGGCTTCATCGGCCAGATGAATTTCCTCGAGGGCCATATCGAGAACGGCGCTTTCGTCGGCGCCTTCGGCCGTCTGCCGGCGGAAGGCGGCGGTCTCTTACAAGGCGCGAAAGCCGTGCTCGCCGTGCGGCCGGAGCGCATCGCCATCGCGCCAACGACGCAAGAAAACCCAGGCTTGGACGGCGTGGTGGAAGACGTCGCCTTTCGCGGCGAGACGACGCATTTTCGCCTGCGCCTCCCCGGCGGCGAAACTTTGCGCGTCTCGCGCGGCGCCGATAGCGGCGCGCCTTTTTGCGTCGGCGATGCGGCGCGCATCTCCATCGCGCCCGAAGCCGGGCGCATTTTCGCGAGCGAATGATGCCGGAGGGCGGCAAAAGACGCAGGCTCACGCGCGGCGAGATGCTGGTCATCGCCGCGCCCTACGCCTGGATCGCGCTGTTCTTCCTCGCGCCTTTCGCGCTGATCGTCAAAATCTCGCTGTCGCATCCGGCGCAGACGCGCCCGCCCTATGAGCCCGTCTTCGATGGCGCCGGCCTCGCCGGCTTTTTCGAGAAGCTCTCGCAGCTCGGCCTCGACGCCTATCGCGGCCTCGCCGAGGACACGCTCTATCTCGATTCCTATCTCTCCTCTTTGACCATCGCGGGCGGCGCGACGCTGATCTGCCTTCTCATCGCCTATCCTTTCGCGCTCGCCATAGCGCGCGCGCCGCGCCGCTTGCGCCCCGTGCTCATCGGCTTCGCTGTCGCGCCCTTTTGGACGAGCTTTCTGATCCGCGTCTACGCCTGGATCACGCTGCTGAAGGACGAGGGGATCATCAATCATGCATTGATGGCGCTCGGCGTTATCGACGCGCCTCTGCCCATGTTCGCGACCAGCGGCGCGGTGGTCGTCGGCATCGTCTATTCCTATCTGCCCTTCATGCTGCTGCCGCTCTATGCGGCGATCGAGAGGCAAGACGCTTCGCTACGCGAGGCCGCCGCCGATCTCGGCGCGACGCCGTTCCAAGTCTTTCTGCATGTCACTTTGCCGCTGTCGCGCCGCGGCATCGTCGCCGGCGCGCTGCTCGTCTTCATTCCCTCGGTCGGCGAATTCGTCATTCCCGATCTGCTCGGCGGCTCCGACACGCTGATGATCGGCCGCACATTATGGAATGATTTCTTCGCCAATCGCGATTGGCCGGCGGCCTCCGCCGCAGCTGTGGCGCTGCTCGCTCTGCTGCTCGTCCCCATTCTTCTCTATGAGCGCGCGCAATTGCGCGAGGGTGCGCGATGAGCGGCGCGCGTCTTCTGCGCCTCGCCGCGCTCCTTCTCGGCTTCGGCTTTCTCTATGGGCCGATCGTCATATTGGCGACGATGAGCTTCAACGCCTCGCGGCTGGTGACAGTGTGGGGCGGCTTCTCCACCAAATGGTACGCCGCCCTCCTCCATGACGAGCAAATGTTGCGCGCGGCACAGATCAGCCTCTCCGCCGCGGCGCTCTCCGCGCTCATCGCGACGCTCAACGGATTGCTGGCGGCGCTGGCGCTGGCGCGTTTCGGCGGCTTCCGCTCGCGCACGCTCTTCGCGGGCTCCATCTATGCGCCGCTGGTGATGCCGGAAGTGGTGCTCGGCCTCGGCCTGCTGCTGGTTTTCGTCGCTTTCGGCGTCGAGCGCGGCTTTCTCACCCTCGTGCTCGCGCACGCCTCCTTCACAATGTGCTTCGCCACTGTGATGATCCACGCCGCGCTGAAAGGCTGCGACCGCACGCTCGAGGAAGCGGCGATGGATCTCGGCGCGACGCCGGTCCGCGCCTTCGCGCTCGTCACCCTGCCGCTGATCGCGCCCTCCGTCGTCAGCGCCTATCTCCTCGCCTTCATCATCTCGCTCGACGATCTCGTGATCGCCAGCTTCACCACCGGCCCCGGCGCCACCACCTTGCCGATGCGCATCTATTCGCAAGTGCGGCTCGGCGTCTCGCCGGAGGTCAACGCCATCTCGACCCTGCTGCTCGGCTTGGTCGCCGTCGCGCTCGGCCTTTCGGCGCTGCTCACGCGCGGGCGCGCCAAGGGCGGCGGGGCGGGGTAAGGCGCGCGGATGTTGACATTGTAAACACACAACGCCATCTTCGAGCGCATGAAACCCTCGCCGCCGCTCGCCGAAGTCAATATTCACCTGCGCGCCCGCGAGCAGGACCGCTCGCTCATCGACCAGGCGGCCGAATTGACGGGAACCAATCGCTCGCAATTCATGCTCGCCTCCGCCTTGAGCGCGGCCAAGAATGTCCTGCTCGATCAGACGACGATCGTGGCGGACCGACGGGCCTTTCGAAAAATTCTCGATTGGATGGATACGCCGGCTTCCGGCGAGGAAGAGGCGGGCATGAAGCGGCTCGCCGCGAGCAGAGCCCCTTGGCGGAATGGCTGAAACGCGAGCGTCTCTCGAGCCGCCCGCGCCACTGAGCGAGAGCCATGAGCTCACAGATTTTCGCTGCGGCGAAACGGTTCTGGACGAATGGCTGCACAGGCGCGCCCTCGCCAATATGGAGGCTGGCGCGAGCAAAACCTATGTGCTCTGCGCCACTGGCTCGCAACAGGTCGTCGGCTTCTACGCGCTGAGCATGGGCCAAATTCTCGACCGGGAAGCGCTCGGCTCCATGCGGCGAAACATGCCGCGACATATTCCTTCGGTGATCCTCGGGCGCCTCGCCATAGAGGCGGGCTGGCAGGGACGCGGCATAGGCAGAGCCCTGCTTCACGACGCGGTTTCACGCTCGCTGCGCGCCGCGCGCGAAGTAGCCGCCCGCCTCCTCGTCGTGCACGCGATCTCGCCGACGGCGGAGGCCTTCTACCGCCATCATGGCTTCATGCGGCTGCCCGTGGAAACGCCGACGCTGGCGCTCGATCTCGTGAAGCTCGAACGGGTGATCGGAAAAGAAGCGGGCTAGGGGAAAAGCCTCACCGCTCCTTCGCCGCGCCCGCTTCCGGCTCGACGCGCGGCAGCAGCGGCGCGGCCGCGCCCGAGCGCTTGATCAGCGCGGCGGCGTCCGGCGCGAAGACGGGATCGTCCCAGGCGCCGGAGAGATCGAAGCCGATCTGCACGCCCTTCTCGCGCGGCTTGCCGGCGGCGTCGGCCTCATTGGCCTGCGCCTTCATCGCGAGGCTGCGCTCGGGAATGCGCGTCTGGCCGGCGAAGGCCAGCGCGAAGCCCGGCCCATGCGCCTGGCCGTCCTCTATATTCGCGGTTCCTTTGACGATCTTGATGGTCGCGCTGGCGCGATCCACCAGCGAATGGCCGGAGCGAATATCCATCGCGCTCGACAAAGGCCGCTTGTCGACGCGGCGCAGCGCGCGCTCGAGATCTATGCCGCCGACCTCGCCCTCGCTCAGCGTGAGGCTGGCGCGGCCGTCGAGATCGCGCGTGATCTGCGCGACGCTGTCGCCAGTGGCGTCGAGCGTGAAATTGGCGTCCAGCGCGCCGCCGAGATCGGGCCGTGCGGCGAGGTCCCAGGCGAGCGCGCCGGCGTCGACCCCGGTCAGCTGCGCATTGCCGTGAAACTCCAGCGCGCCCGCCGCATTGGCGGCGAAAGTGGCGCGGCCCTTCACCGTCCCCTTATAGGCCTGCGCCTCGGCGAGCGAGAGCTCGAGCCTTCCGCCGCGCAGCAGCAGCGATAGAGCGGCGTCCTCGAGATTCAGCCGCAATATGCGGGCGCGCGTCGCCGAAAGTCGTAGATCGACATCGGCGTCCTGAATATTCGGCAGGGTGAAAGCGTCGCGGCTCCATTGGCCGTCGGCGCCGGAGAGCGGCGGCAGATCGGCGATCATCGGCTTCAGCGACACGAAATTGCTGGCGAGAGTCGCATGGACGATGGGCTTGTCGCCCTCGTGGCGCAGCGCGAATGTGCCCTCGAACTCATTGTCGTCGGCCGAGAGCTTCACATCGGTGAGCTGAAAATCGCGCAGGCCGACGCTGGCCTTGGCGGAGAGCTGCACATTCTCGAAGGCGCCGGGCAGCGGCGCGCTCACCTTGGCGAGGCCGAGCGCATGGCGCAGCGAGGGCGAGGAGGCGGTGAGGCGCCCCATATAGCGCGGCTTGGCGCCGATCTGGCCGAAGCCTTCCGCCTCCAGACGGACGCTGTCCGAATCGAGCCGCACAGTGACCGGCGTCTGCTCGCCGCGCAGCAGCGCGCCGGGCTTCAGCACCCAGAGCATGGCGCGCGGCCGCTCGCCGCCCCAGGAGAAAGCGGCGTCGAGCGTCGCCGGCGAGCCGACGGTGCGCCAATCGAGCGTCGCGTCAATGTCCTGCAGCGTTTCCTCGCCGCCCGAATATTTGAGCCTTGCGACGCCGGAGACGATGGAGACGCCGCCGAGCCGGGCGCGATCGGCCTTCTCGGCCGCCGGCGTCGAGGGCCGCGCCGCCGCGGCGCGCACGGCCGCGCCGGCCGTGCTCATCGGCTTGCGATCGAGATCGACCTCTATGGCGGGGCGGATGAGCTCGATATCGGCGATTTCCAAACGGCCGGCGAGCAGCGGCAGCAGCAGCACATTGCCGTGCAGCCTCTCGGCCTCGATAGTCAGCGCCGCATTGGGATCGGCGAAGGCGATGCTGTCTATGGTGATGTGCGGGCGCGGCAGCAGCGAGAAGGTCGAGCGGCCTTTGGCGGCGATGAACAGCCCGGAGGAGGCGTTGAGCTGGCCCGAAATCTCCTCGAGCAGCGCATTGGTCGAGAAGGTCCAAGGCGCGAGCGCCGCGCCGAGCGCCACTGCGGCGACGGCGCCGAGAGCGATCAGCCAGCGGCGCGAGAGGCGCGGGAAAGGCAGGCGGCGGCTTTGGCCCAAGGGCTTGGATCCTTCGATTTCGCGCAGCGGGCCGGTCGAGTGCGACATTCCATCGTCCATGTAGAAAAGAAGCGGGCGGCCGCGGGCCGCTGGCGACACAGCGCGCGCCCTCGGCGAGGGCGCGAGACGAGAGCAACATGCCTTTATCGCTCTGCCGCTACGCGAAAAGGCCCGCGCGCCAAAAGCGCGCGAGGCCGGACCATGGCGGCAAAGGGCGGCGAGATCGTGGCGGCGCGAGGCTCTCAGTATTTGCGCAGAAGGCTGACCAGACGCCCCTGGATGCGGACGCGATCCGGCCCGAAAATGCGCGTCTCATAGGCCGGATTGGCGGCCTCCAGCGCTATGGAGGCGCCGCGCTTGCGCAGGCGCTTCAATGTCGCCTCCTCCTCGTCGATGAGGGCGACGACGATATCGCCGGTGTCGGCGCTGTCCTGCTTCTTCACCACGACGACGTCGCCGTCGAGAATGCCGGCCTCGATCATCGAATCGCCGCGCACCTCGAGCGCGAAATGCTCGCCGCCGCCGAGCATATCCGGCGGCAGGCTGATGGTGTGGCTGCGATTCTGCAGAGCGGAAATGGGCGTGCCGGCGGCGATGCGGCCCATGACCGGAATCGCCACCTGCTGATCGGACTCCGGCTCGCCGGCCGGGACGGGGCGCACGCGGCCGAGCGCGCCCTCAATGACCGAGGGCGAGAATTTGCCGCCGCGCGCGGCGACGCGAGGCGTCGCCGATTCGGGCAGGCGCAGCACCTCGAGCGCGCGGGCGCGATTGGGCAGTCGGCGGATGAAGCCGCGCTCCTCGAGCGCGAGAATGAGCCTGTGAATGCCGGATTTGGAGCGCAGATCGAGCGCGTCCTTCATCTCGTCGAAGGAGGGCGGCACGCCGGTCTCCTTCAGGCGCTCATGGATGAAGCGCAGCAGATCGCTCTGTTTCTTGGTCAGCATGGAAGCCCCCCGGCGCCGCCCGCCCGCGTCGCGCCACGTCCGAACCCGGCCATGATGGCGCGGGTTCATAAACAAATCATGAACGGGAGGATAAGCGTTCTCGGTGCGTTCTGCAAGGGCGGTGACGCGAATACCCAATTGGTCGAGCGCTGAGCCCAATTCAACGCTTGATCGAGATCGTTCCCGGATAAATCTCGACGAAAACACGCCTTCCTTCGCGGTCTCGGCTTCGGCGCCACTCGTGCTCGATCACCGACATCGCGTCTGCAGCGCGCTGCGCAGCCTTCACGGTTTCACACGAAAATTTGATAAGGCTCAGATTTATAAATCGCCTTTTACTGATCCCATTTTCTTTCGCGAGCTGCTTCATATCGCCGTCGAGGCTCACGAGGATCGCCTCGTTTGCTTCGGCCAATGTGCAAACAAGCGGGTCTGGCGACCCTCGCGCGCCGGCGTCTCGAAGATAGATTACGTGGTGTCCCGCATCGGAAAAGACGCGCCCGACGCTGTCCGGCACGCATTCATCGAGGAACAAACGTAGGCGAATCTTCTCTGTCACGCGGCCTTGTTTTTCGACTTGTAAGAAATAGCGGCTTCTATGTCTTCTCTCGTAAGCGTCGGATATTCAGATCGAATCTGCTCGACAGTGTATCCAGCGTCGGCAAAGCTCTTGATCGCTTTCACAGGAACTCGCGTCCCAGCGATTACGGGAGAATTACTAACGACGTGCCGATGCGTCTCCACCGTCCCTATCATCGAAGAGGAGCGTTCAGACATTTGCTGCACGTCGCGCTTGGTATCCGAGACCACTTTTTCAAGCGGTATCCCTATCGCATATTGTCCGCTGACGATCTCTTTTTGCTTCCCATCGGCTGGGTCTACAAAATTCACTTTCCGCTTGAGAACATACAGAGTCGTTCGAGCCCATGCTCCATTGTCCATGGAGCACAGCCTTTTTGCCACTTCGCGAATATGCTGCACCGACACAGAATACTGCTTCGTCAGCACATTCAACACTCTTAAGGCGGCGATATCCTGAAACGAATAGACGCGACTGAACGGCGCACGACGATCCGTGGCGGCAAACTGTGGGCAAAACAGTCGCGTCTTGTCCCAATAACGGAGCTGATTCACAGTAATCCCGGTAAGACGGGACGCCTGCTCCTCCGTAAAGGCCGAAACGATCTCATTAGGCGGATTGTGAGCCATAAAGCACCCTACCGCGTTTAAATAGGCCGCAAAAGATAGAAATTCGATGGCCGAACCATGACAGGCGCCGATAGCCGCTGGAACGCAACGGTTATGAGAGCGGAACTCAATCGCCCCCTCTACTGCGCCGCCGCCGCCTCCACCCCCAGCATCGGCCGCACATGGCGCGCGAAATCCTCGAGCGAGCGCAAATTTTTCTCTGGGTCGCGGGAGATCGGCTTCAGCAATATCGCCCGCGCGTCGGTCTCCTCGCGATAGGCGGCGATCTTCTCCGCCACTTCGTCGAAATCGCCGATCAGCGAGCGTTGCAGCAGCCCTTCCTCGGTCAGCGAGGCCGGCGCCGCGCCGTCCTGGCGGGCGAAATTGCCGCGCATGCGCTCGGCGAAGCGGGAGAGGAAGGGAACAGCCTCGGCCAGCGCCTGCTCGCGGCGCGGCGCAGCGAAATAAAAGCGCGCCATGGTGAAGCGCGGATCGCCCTCCGGCCCCGCGGCCTCGCGATAAATGCGCAAGGTCTCCTTGATCTGCTCTATGGGGAAAGGCGGGCCGGCCATCACGCCATGGCCATTGCGCGCGGCGTAGCGAATCGCCCCCGGCGTGGTGGTGGCGAGATAGGTGGGGATGGGCTTTTGCAGCGGGCGCGGCGTGAGGCTGAGGCCATTGGCCTCGTAATGCGCGCCGGTGAAAGTCACCTTGTCCTCATAGAGCAGGCGGTTGACGAGGCCGAGCGCCTCCAGAGTCATCTCCCGCGTCGAATCCTTGCCGGCGCCGAAATGGCGATTCTGCAATTCGAAAGGTCCGCCGCGCGCCACGCCAAAATCGAACCGGCCCTTGGAGAGAAGGTCGATGGTGGCGACATCCTCCGCCACCTGAATCGGGTTGCGGAAGGCGAGCAGCACCGCGGCCGAGCCGAGCCTTATCGTGGTCGTCACGCCCGCGAGATAGGAGAGAAGCGTGAGAATGGAGGGACAGGCGGCGTCCGGCTCGAAATGATGCTCGGCGACCCAGGCCTCCTCGAAGCCGAGCGCCTCGGCGTGGCGCACCAGGCGCGTCTGCGTCTCGAAGCAGCGCGCGAAATCCTGCTGCGGGTTTTCGTAAGTGGAGAAGACGCCGAACCGCATGGCGAGGGCCTCGAGATGCGCGCCGCCGCTCCCATGCGCGCCTTGGCTATATACGGCAGTTACATATTGTCATACAGAATATGGACGCAAAAGCCCGCCCGCAAGCGCAAAAACATTGGCGTCGCGTGCGAATTTCGGTCGGCCGATAGAAAGCTCTCGTCCAATCCGGCGGATAGGCGTCATAATAGAGAAATCAAATAAAGCGACGAGAAAAACATATTGATCGATCATCGGCGCTGTGACGATTTTCCGATAGAAAGAGTTGAAAAAGTCGCAACGCTCGGCATTGTCGAAAACCAGCACGCGCCGCGAGGGCGCTCATCGCGAAAAAGCGGGCGCCGCGGGGGCGGCGTTCGGGGGACCGCTCACGACGCCGCAGAGGAAACGCGGCTCGATTTTCGGAGGATTTCATGTCGGTAGCCGCTATGCCATCCCGGCAATTTTTCAGCCGGGAGCGCTCCATCGCAGCGCCCGGCTTCAACCGTTGGCTGGTGCCGCCGGCGGCTCTCGCCGTGCATTTGTGCATCGGCATGGCCTATGGATTCAGCGTGTTCTGGCTGCCGCTGTCGCGCGTCATCGGCGGCGCCGAGCCGAAGGCCTGCCCCGCGGATATGGGCTTTTTCGCCAGCGTCTTCGCCACGAGCTGCGATTGGAAGATCAGCATGCTCGGCTGGACCTTCACGCTGTTCTTCGTCTTTCTCGGCTCCTCGGCGGCGGTGTTCGGCCATTGGCTGGAGACGGCCGGTCCGCGCAAGGCGGGCCTGGCGGCGTCGGTATGCTGGTGCGGCGGCCTGCTGATCTCGGCGGCCGGCGTCTATCTGCATCAAATATGGATGCTGTGGCTCGGCTCCGGCGTCATCGGCGGCATCGGCCTCGGGCTCGGCTATATTTCGCCGGTCTCGACGCTCATCAAATGGTTCCCGGACCGGCGCGGCATGGCGACCGGCATGGCGATCATGGGCTTCGGCGGCGGCGCGATGATCGGCGCGCCGCTCGCCGACAGGCTGATGTCCTTTTACGCGACGCCCGGCTCGGTCGGCGTGTGGCAGACTTTCGTCACCATGGCGGCGATCTATTTCGTCTTCATGGTGGGCGGCTCGCTCGGCTATCGCGTGCCGCGCGACGGCTGGAAGCCGGAGGGCTGGGCGCCGTCCACGACGGCCGCCAACAAGATGGTGACGAGCCGCCACGTACATCTGAACGTCGCCTGGAAGACTCCGCAATTCTGGCTGCTATGGGCGGTGCTGATGCTCAATGTCAGCGCCGGCATCGGCGTGCTCGGCATGGCCTCTCCCATGCTGCAGGAAGTGTTCGGCGGCAAGCTCATCGGCCTCGACATTGGCTTTTCCGAGCTCGACGCGGCGCAAAAGGCGAAGATCGCCGCCATCGCCGCAGGCTTCACCGGCCTGCTCAGCCTCTGCAACATCGGCGGCCGCCTCGCCTGGGCGACATGGTCCGACAAGCTCGGCCGCAAGACCACCTACGCCGTCTTCTTCATCCTCGGCATTATTCTCTATTCGGCCGCGCCCTGGGCCGCGCAGCAGGGCAATATCGTGCTCTTCGTGCTGTTCTTCTGCGTGATCCTGTCCATGTATGGCGGCGGCTTCGCCACTATTCCCGCCTATCTCGCCGATATTTTCGGCACGCATTATGTGGGCGCGATTCACGGCCGTCTGCTCACCGCCTGGTCGACGGCGGGCGTGCTCGGTCCGGTGCTCGTCAATTATCTGCGCGACTATCAGCTCGACCACGGCGTCGCGCGTGACGCGGTCTATAATCAGACCATGTATATTCTCGCCGGCCTGCTCATTCTCGGCCTCATCTGCGATCTCTCGGTGCGGCCGGTCGCCGAGAAGCTGTTCATGACCGATGAGGAGGTCGCCGCGGAAAAGAAGACCAGCGTCGCCGCCATCGCGCAGGAAGAAAGAGAGCCGCACGCCGATTTCGAGGATTATGTCGAGGAAGGACAGGCTGCGGAAGCCGCTGCGGCCGAGGCGCGCCGCGCCGCCGCCGCGCAGAATGGCAATTCGCGCATTCTGCTCTTCGCCGCCTGGGCCGCCGTCGGCGTTCCGCTCGCCTGGGGCGTGTCGATCACGCTGCAGAAGACCTTCGTCCTCTTCCACTGACGGAGGCCTCATGCGCGCGCGCAATCTTCTCGGCTTCGCGCTGGCGTTCTTCGCCGGCGCGGCGCTGGCCGACGGCCCGCCGCCGGCCATGCTGCAGAGCGAATTGAAATATGCGCCCGTGCCGATCTTTTCAGGCGTCAGCGCCGCGCCGGTCAGCGGCACGGCGACGCAGCCGGGCGCGCTCTATGCGCTCTCGGTGAAATATGCGGCCGGCGCGAAATCGCTGCCGCATACGCATCCCGATGCGCGCCTGGTGACGGTGATCTCCGGGCGCTTCTACGCCGGCGTCGGCGGCGAGCTCGACGAGAAATCGCTGCGCCTCCTCGGCCCCGGCGATTCCATCGTCGTGCCGGCGGAGACGGTTCATTTCGGCTGGGCGAAGGACGGTGAGGTCCTATTGCTCGAGACTGGCGTCGGCCCTTCCGGCGCCAGCCTGTGGCCAAAGCCCGCTCCACAGCGCTGATCGCCTTCTTGTCTTCCGCGTCTTCATGGTAGATCGAGCCACGAAGACGCGAAGGACAAGACGCTGCTCACCCTCCTCCATACGGCCGATTGGCATCTCGGCGCGCAGCTGCAAGGCTGGCCGCGCGAGGCGGAGCATCGCAAGGTCCTGCGCGCGCTGGTCGCCATCGCCGCCGAGCGCCGCGTCGATGCGGTGATCGTCGCCGGCGACATATTCGACAGCCTCAACCCGTCCGCCGAGGCGCAGAAGCTCCTCTACGACACGCTGAAGGACTTACGCGCCGCCCTGCCCGCCGCGACCATCGTCCTTCTCGCCGGCAATCACGATCCAGCCGGCCGCATAGAAGCGCCACGCGCCCTGTTCGATCTCGTCAATGTCGCCGGCGTCGGCACGATCGCGCGCAGGGACGGCGAGATCGACGCCGACGTCCATCTCGTACCTCTGCGCGGCGCCGGCGGCGCGGTCGAGGCGCATCTTCTCGCCGTGCCCTATCCGCGCGCCGCCGATCTGCCGATTGTGGAGGGCGAGAGCGAGGGCTCGCCGGTGATGCGCTCCGTGCGCGCGCTCTATGGCGAGCTGATCGCCGCGGCGCGGGCGCGCATCGGCGCGGCGCCGCTCATCGTCACCGGCCATTTGCATGTCGCCGGCGGCCTGGAATCGGAAGGCGCCGAGCGCCGCATTCTCGTCGGCGGCGAGCACGCCGTTCCGCCGGACGTGTTTCCGCCGGATGTCGCCTATGTCGCGCTCGGCCATTTGCATCGGCCGCAAGCGATCGGGCGCGAGAGCATCCGTTATTCCGGCTCGCTGTTTCCGCTGTCCAAGACCGAGATCGACTATCGTCACGGCGTGTCGATCGTCACGATCGCGGGCGCGGCGACGACGGTCGAGCATGTCCCGCTGCCGCGTCCGACTCTTTGCCTGCGCATTCCGCCGCGCGGCGGCATGGCGCGGAACGATGTCGAATCCGCTTTCGCCGCGCTCGCCCTCGATCCCGCGACGCCAGCGGATGAGAAGCCGTTTATTCACCTCACCATCGCCGCCGAAGGGCCGATCGTCGGCCTGGACGCCGAGATCGACGCGATAGCGGAGAAATTTCCGATCCGCCTCGCCTCGCTCACCGTCGAGCGCCCGCAGCGCGCGGAAACAGAGGCGCCGGCGCCCGCCGCTCTGCGCCTTTCGGAACGCCAGCCGGTCGAGCTGTTCCGCGAGGCCTTCGCGCTCACCCATAAAGCCGAGCCGACGGCGGAGCATCTCACTCTGTTCCATTCCGCCGCGATGGAGGAATAGTGCGCATTCTCGCGATCCGGGGCGAAAATCTCGCGAGCCTCGCCGAGCGTTTCGAGATCGATTTCGAGAAGGAGCCTCTGCGCAGCGCCGGCCTCTTCGCCATCACGGGCGAGACGGGCGCCGGCAAATCGACGATTCTCGATGCGCTCTGCCTCGCGCTCTATGACGCTTTTCCGCGCGTCGCCGCGCAGGGCGTCAACGAGAGCGTTCCCGACCCCAGCGGCCAGACGGTGAGCGCCGCAGATCCGCGCTCCATTCTGCGCCGCGGCGCGGGGCGCGGCTTCGCCGAGGTGGATTTCCTCGGCCGCGACGGCGAGCGCTATCGCGCCCGCTGCGACATTGCGCGCGCTCGCGGGCGAGCGACAGGCAATCTGCAGCAGCGCAGCCGTGCGCTGCATCGTCTGGATGCGGAAGGCGCGGTCGTCGCGGCGGTGGCCTCGGGCGTCGAGCCCGTGCGCGCCAAAGTCATAGAGCTCACCGATCTCACCTTCGAGCAGTTCCGCCGCACAGTGCTGCTGGCGCAAGGCGATTTCGACGCTTTTCTGCGCGCCGATTCGAAAGAGCGCGCCGATCTGCTCGAGAAGATCACCGGCGCCTCCGTCTATGCGGAGATTTCCAAGCGCGTCTATCTGCGCACCAAGGCTGCGCTGGAGGCGCTGGATCGTCTGCGCCGCCGCCGCGACGAGATCGGCCTGCTGCCGGCGGAAGCGCGCGCCGCGCTGGAGAACGAGCGCGACACCTCCGCCGCCGCCCGCGCCGAGGCTGCGCGCGAGCGCGACGAAGCCGCCGCTCTGCTGCAGCGCCATGCGGCGATCACGCAAATGGAGACGCGCCTCGCCGAGGCGGAAACCCGCGAGCAGTCGGCGCTCGCCGCGCAGGAATCCTTGGCGGAAACGCGCGAGCGGGCGAAGACACTCGATCTCGCCGAGCCGCTGCGCGCGCCCCTCGCCGCGCGCGAGGCGGCGACGCAAAATCTCGCGCGTGCGACGATCAGCGAGATCGCCGCGCGCGAAGCCGCAGCGAAAGCGCAGGCCGCGCTCGAGGAGGGGCGCGAGAGAGAAGCGCAAAAGCGCGCGCGTTTGGAGGCGGCGGAAACCGAATTCAAACACTTCGGCCCGCTATGGTCGGCGGCCGAACATCTCGACGCCGAAATCCTCGCGGCGGAGCGAGAGGCGATGCAAGCCGAAAAAATCGCGCATGAGGCCGCGCGCATCGCGCAGCAGAAAGCCGACGAAGAGACCGCGCTGATCGCGCAAGTCGCGACCGCGCGAGCAGGAGCCGAGACGGTGCGCGCCGCGCTGGAGCGTCTCGCCACAGCAGAGCCGCTGCTCACGCGCTGGAGCGAAATCGGCGAATGGCTTGGACGTCGAGGCGAGGCGGCGAAGTCGCTCGCCCGCGATGCAACGCGCGCGAAAACGCTCGGCGCGGAGATCGACGCCGCGACGCGCGAGATGGAGACGCTCGATGGCGCGGATCGCGAGGCGAAAGCCGAGCGCGCCACTCTGGCGGAACGGATAGAGACGCGCAGCGCCGCGCTCGCGCAGCTGAAGGAAGACGAGGCGAGCGAGCGCCGCCGCGCGCTGGACGCGCTCGCGCGTCTCGCCGCGCAGATCGAGACGCAAATGCGCCGCCATGCGAAGGCGCGAGACCTATGGCGCCGCGCCATGCTCGATCTCGAGGGCGCGAATGTCGTGCAGGAAAGCGAGACGCGCGCGCTGCGCGATGCGAGCGACGCGCGCGAGCTTTGCGAGGCGAAGCGCGGCGAGGTGGAGCGGCTGGGCGAGATCGCCGACGCCGCCGTCTCCAAGCAGGCTTTGGCGCTACGCGCGAGCCTCGTCGATGGCGCGCCCTGCCCGGTCTGCGGCGCGCGCGCGCATCCCCATGCGCATGAGAGCGAGGCCGCCGATGCGCTGATCGCCGAGCTGCGCGCGCGACGCGACGCGCTGCGCCGCGAGATGGTGGAAGCCGAGCGCGCGATCGCCGCGGCGAGCGGCCGCCTCTCCGCAGCGCAGGAGCGCGCCGCCGACGCCACGCGCCGACGCGACGAGGCGCTCGCCGAAAGCGACGAGGCCGCGAGAGATTACGATGAAGCGCGCGCGCGCTGGCCCGCGGATGCGCCGGCGCCGACCTCGATCGAGGATAGCGCATTGCTCGCGCGCCTCGCGGAAAGCCTCGAGCGCGAGAGCAATGCGCTCGACGAGCGGCTGAAGAGCGCGCGGGCGCTGCGCGCCGATATGGATGCGCTACGTCTCGCGCATGATCGTCTCGCCGCCGCGATCGACGAGCGCCGGCAAAGGCGCGACGAAATTGTCGCGCACATCGCCGCCGCGCGTGAAGAGACGGCGCGCATCGGCGAGACCCGCGCCGCCGCGACGGAGAGTCTGAGCGCCGTGGATCGCGCGCTCGCGCCCTTTCTGCCGCTCTGCGATCTTTCGCTCGGCGATCTCGATCGCGATGCTGCGGGCGCGATGCTGCGACTGAGGCGAAAGGCGAGGATTTTCGCAATGCGCAGGAGAGCGCCGCGCATATGGCGCGCAGCCTCGAGGAGCTGACGCAAAATCTCGCCGGCCTGCGCATAGAGGCGCGCGCGCGCGCCGAGGCGGCGGCGGCGGCGAAGTTTCAGCAGAGCGAGCGCGCCAGCGTCCTCGCCGAGCGTCGCGCGCAACGCGGCGAATTGCTCGGCGGCGAGCCGACGGCGATCCATCGCACACGCTGCAATGACGCGCGTCTCCTCGCGCAGCAGGCGCTCGAATCCGCCACGCGCGACAGCGCCGAGACCGAGGCGCGCCGCACGGGCGCCGAGCGCGATCTCGCCCATGCCGGCGAGGCGCTCGCAGAAGCGCGCGCGCGGAGCGAGACGGATGCGCGGAATTTCGCCGACGCTCTGACCATCGCGCAAATCGACGAAGCGGCGGCGCTCACCCTGCTCGCCGTCTCGCCACAGGAGCGAGCCGAATTGCGCGCGCGGCTGGCGACGGCGGACGCAGCGCTCGCCGCCGCACGCACGGAAAAAGAAGCGCGCGGGCGCGATCTCGCCGATGCGCTCGCCGCCGGACGCCCGGAGCAGGATGTCGCAATTGCGGACACGCGCCGCGCCGCGGCGGAGGCGAAATTGGAAGCGCTGGCGCGGCGGCTCGGCGAGATCGGCGAGCGGCTCGCCGCCGATGATCTCGCGCATGGTCGCGCGCAGACGCTGGCCGGCGAGATCGCCGCAGCGGAGGCGACGCATAAGAGCTGGGCCGAGGTCGACGCCGCCATCGGCTCGGCGAGCGGCGACAAGTTCCGCCGCTTCGCGCAGAGCGTGACGCTGGAGCATCTCGTCGTGCTCGCCAATCGCAATCTGGCGACGCTGACGACGCGCTATCGGCTGGAGCGCTCCGCCAGCGACACGGCCGATCTCGGTCTGCAGATCGTCGATCGCGATCTTTGCGACGAGCGCCGCTCGACGCGCTCGCTCTCCGGCGGCGAGCGCTTTTTGGCGTCGCTCGCGCTGGCGCTCGGCCTATGCAGCCTCGAGGGGCGCGGCTCCTTCGTCGACACGCTGTTCATCGACGAGGGCTTCGGCACGCTGGATCAAGGAACGCTCGACGTCGCCATGGACGCGCTGGAGAGGCTGCATGGGCAGGGCCGCAAGGTCGGCGTCATCAGCCATGTCGAGTCGCTGCGTCAGCGCATTCCTGTGCAGATAAGGGTCGAGAAACGCGGCGGCGGCCGCAGCGCGGTGCGCATAGAGGCGCGAGGAGGATGGATCGCTGCGCTGCAACCGACATGATGACGCGGCGCCTCCGACGGTCGTTCGAAAATGGGAATATCAAATGCGGTTCTTCATCGGATTCTTGCTCGGACTCTCTGTCGGAACAGTGTTCGCCTTCCCGATCCTGATCTGGATGGCGACACTGGTCGCGACACTGTTTCGTTTCATCGGACTGCCGAACGAATCGACCTACCCGCAAATCCTGATACCCTTCGTGATTGTCTACTCGGTGTTCGCCGCCTGCTCGATCCGCCTCGCCAAAATTGCTCACGCCGATTCGCTTCTGCTCGGCTTTTTGCTGGCGTTTCCTGTCGTCTCCCTCGGCATTCTCGCCGCCTTGACCATCGGAGAGCAAGCGATCGACTGAATTGACGCGCGCCGGGACGGCCGTGTCATACGTTTTTTTTCTGCCGCCTCACGGCTCTGGATTGCTTCGCTTCGCTCGCAATGACGGCCACGGCGATCATCGCTTCTTCGAGCGAAGCAATCACTTGGAAATGGCCTCACAGCGCGTTGCGATAGGCCTTGCGCGAGAAGATCGTCATGAAGATGATCCACACGTCGAGCGGCAGCGACCAATGGTCGATGTAATAGAGATCATGCTCGACGCGCAGGCGGATCTTCTCCGGCGAGTCGATCTCGCCGCGCAGCCCGTTCACCTGCGCCCAGCCGGTGATGCCGGGCTTCACATTGTGGCGGCGCGCATAGAGGGCGATCTTGCGCTCGAAGATCTGGTCATGCGCCAGCGCATGCGGGCGCGGGCCGACGAGCGACATCTCGCCGCGCAGCACATTGATGAGCTGCGGCAGCTCGTCGATATTGTAGCGGCGGATGAAGCGGCCGACGCGCGTCACGCGCTTGTCGCCGGCTGTCGCCTGGGTGATCTCGCGGCCGTCCTCCATCGTCGTCATGGAGCGGAATTTGGCGATGCGGAAGGGCTCGCGATTAAAGCCGTGGCGGCGCTGGAAGAACAGCGCCGGGCCTTTGCTGTCGAGCTTGATCGCCGCCGCGACGGCGAGCAGCAGCGGCGACAGAGCGATGAGGCCGAGCGACGAGAAGACGATATCGAAGAGCCGCTTGGCGATGATCTCGAGCGAGTCGGCGCGGCGGCCGCTGAGATTGAGGCTGGCGATCGAGCCGATCTTGTTGATATGCGCATCGACGAAACGGTCGAGCACGCGCTCCGGCCCGAGATGAATCGACGCCGGGACGCGCAGGAAGGCAGTCACGCAATCGTCGATGACGTCGGTGCGGCTCCAGGGCGCCAGAATGAATACATCGTCGGGCAGCAGCATGCGGGCGGAGGCCTGCGCCAGAGCGAGATCGTCCTGCATGGCGTCGGCGCGGTCGCGCAGCGCCACGGCGGCGACGACATTCATGCCGCTCTCCCAAGGCTGATAGCGGCGCATGAACTCGTCGATGTCGCTCTCGAAGCCGACGAGAAACACGCGACGCGCCGAGGCTCCGCCACGCTCGGCGCTGCGCCGAACCACGCCGACCAGCGCCGCGCGCGCCGCATAGACGGAGAGAAAGCCCGTCGCATAGAAGAGCACGAAGGCGCCGCGCGAGGATTCCTCCGTCGCCTTGGCGAGAAAGCCGAAGGTCAAGGCGCAGACGAAAGCGACGCTCCACAGCACCGCGCCGCGCCAGCCATGGCCGTCCAGCGTCAGATAATTCTTGATCGCATATTCGTGCCGCATGACGTTCGAGAGCACGAAGAGGATCGCCGCGAACATGCACAGCCGCAGATTGGGAAGCGTCGAGCCGTCATAGCCATAGGCGAAATAATGATACAGCGTCTCGCAGGCGATGGCCGTGGCGAGAATGACCGCCACATCGATCAGCGCCGCGATCACCGAGAAGGAGGCGCGCATCAGCGCCGCATTCGGGCTCGGCATGGCGCGCGACCAGCCGCTGCGCAATGCTGCGCTGTCGTTTCCAGCTTTGACGCGAGCGTCGTCCTTGCGGAGCGACGAAAAGGGAAGATCGGCGATACTCGACACGGCTCGTCTCCAACCCGATACTGCCGCCGTGCCGTAATGGAGCAATTCCCCCGTTTTGGCCGGCTTTCGGGTCGGAAGCTGCAAGCCGCCTGCCCGCAGAGCGGCGAAAAAGCGGCGAATCGGAGCGAGCGGCGGGGAGGCGAAAGCGAAGACCGCGCCCAACTCATTGATAAATAAAATATTTACCATATTTCAGGGCGAAATCGCGCGGCTGCGGCGCCGCGGCGCCGAGAGAAGCCTTCACAATGGCGTCATCCTGCCTATAGACTATGGCCGCGGCTCGGGGGCTGGAGGGCGTCCGAACGATTCGCGGAAAGAGGGCCGAGGTGACCGTTCACTTTCGCCAGTCAAATGTTTCGCCGCAGGCGTGTCCTGCGTTGGTTCTCAACGCCGACTATCGGCCGCTGAGCTACTATCCGCTGTCCCTATGGGGGTGGCAGGACGCGATAAAGGCGGTCTTCCTCGACAGGGTCAACATCGTCTCGGAATATGACAAGACGGTCAAAAGTCCGAGTTTCGAAATAAGATTGCCCTCTGTCGTTTCGCTCAAAGCCTATGTAAAGCCCGCCCGCCATCCCGCCTTCACCCGATTCAATGTATTTCTTCGCGACCGCTTCACCTGCCAATATTGCGGACGGCAGGACGATCTCACCTTCGATCACGTGATCCCCCGCTCCAAGGGCGGCGCCACCACCTGGGAAAATGTCGTCGCCGCCTGCTCGGCCTGCAATCTGCGCAAGGCCGACCGGCTGCCGCATGAGGCGCATATGTTGCCGGCCCAGCCGCCCTTTCAGCCGAGCGTCGCCGATCTCCACCGCAATGGGCGGCTGTTCCCGCCCAATTATCTCCACGACAGCTGGCTCGATTATCTCTATTGGGATTCGGTGCTGGAGCCCTGATCACAATCGAGCCACATGCTGCGTCGTCTTCTCGTCGTCTCTTTCGCCTTTGTGCTCGCCGCCGGCGCGGGCATGATCTTCCTGCCGATCGCCGCGCTCACCGACCCCGCGACCCGCGAGGCCGGCTCGTCCCTGGCTATGGGCGCGCTGTTCTGGGCCGAGCCCGATGATGTGGCGGCGGCCTTCGGCTATGTGCTGTGGGCCATGGGAATCGCCGGCTGCGCAGCTCCGCTCGCCATTGTGGCGCTCATCGGCGAGATCGCCGGGGCGCGCGCCTATACCTGGTATGCCGGGGCGACAGCGCTGCTCGCCGCCGCCGCGCCGACGGTTCTCCGCGCCGCGCGTGGGAGCGGCCGCATCGTCGAGGCGAGTCCGGCCGAAGGGCGCTTCGCGCTGCTGTTCTTCCTCGCCGGGGCTTTGACGGGGACGATCTATTGGCTGATCGCCATGCGCGGGCGGGACGCGCGCGACAGAGAGATGCGCGGCCGCGAGATGCGCGGCTGATAGCTGACCATCAGCCGGGTCATTCCATGCCGACCATCGATCTGAAAGACGCGAAGGCGAGCTTCTCCGATCTCGTCGATCGCGCCATGCGCGGGGAGTTCGTGACGATCACGCGTCACGGCGAGCCGGTGGCGGCTCTCGTCTCGATCGAGGCGGTCGAGATCGCCCGCGCGGCGATAGAGCGCGAGCGACCGAGCCTCGTCGCCTATTTGAAAACCTTCCCGAGCAGCGGATTGCAACGCAACACCCGACCGTCGCGAGACGTCGAGCTTTGACGATACATATCCGCCGTCGTCGCGCCCCGACGCCTTCCATCGACTGAGAGCGGCAATATTGCGCGCTCAGCGCGATATCCCGCCCAGCACGCCGCGCAAAACTTCCTTCGCGATCTGCGTGCCGATGGAGCGCGCCGCCGATTGCACGGCCGAGCGCACAGCCAGCTCGCCGGTGGACATGCGCTTTGGATTCTCGCGCTTGAACAATCCCCCGACCACGCCGCCGAGCTTGCCGATGAGGCCGCCGCCGGCGCTCGCCTGCGTCGTCTGCGCCTCGGGCCGGGCGGGGCCGGCGCCGGCCGCGCTCAAATGGTCCTCGGCGCGCTTCTGCAATATTTCAAAGGCCGATTCGCGATCGATGGACGTGTCGTATTTGCCGCGCAGCGTGCTCTCCGCCAGCACATTCGCGCGCTCCTCGGCGGTGATCGGCCCGACGCGCGCGGCGGGCGGCGCGATCAGCACGCGATCAACGATCTCCGGCTTGCCCTTGGCGTCGAGCATGGAGACAAGCGCCTCGCCGACGGAGAGCTGCATGATCGCCTCCGCCGTGTCGAAGGCGGGATTTTGGCGGAAGGTCTCCGCCGCCGCGCGCACGGCTTTCTGGTCGCGCGGGGTGAATGCGCGCAGCGCATGCTGCACGCGATTGCCGAGCTGGCCGAGCACGCTGTCCGGCACATCCAGCGGATTTTGCGTGACGAAATAAACGCCGACGCCCTTGGAGCGGATGAGCCGCACCACTTGCTCGATCGCCGTCAGCAGCGCCTTGGGCGCGTCGTCGAAGAGAAGATGCGCCTCGTCGAAGAAGAAGACGAGCTTGGGCTGCGCGAGATCGCCGACCTCCGGCAGCTGCTCGAACAGCTCCGACAAGAGCCACAGCAGGAAGGTGGCGTAGAGCCGCGGCGAGCGCATCAGCTTATCGGCGGCGAGTATGTTGATGACGCCGCGGCCGTCGCGATCGACGCGCAGAAAATCGGAAATATCGAGCGCCGGCTCGCCGAAGAATTTCTCGGCCCCTTGAGTCTCCAGCACCAGCAGCTGGCGCTGAATGGCCCCGACAGTCGCGGGCGCGACATTGCCGTATTTTGTCTTCAAAGAGCCCGCATTGTCGGCGACATAGGTGAGCGCGGCGCGCAGATCCTTGAGGTCCAGCAGCAAGAGGCCCTGCTCGTCGGCGACGCGGAACGTCACATTGAGCACGCCCTCTTGAACATCATTGAGCTCGAGCAGGCGCGCGAGCAGCAGCGGCCCCATTTCGGAAATGGTGGCGCGCACCGGATGCCCCTGCTCGCCGAACACATCCCAGAACACGACGGGGAAACGGTCCACCGCATAGGCGAGGCCGATCTCGAGCGAACGATCGACGAAAGCCTGGCGCATCTCGCCCGGCTGCGACAAGCCGGCGAGATCGCCTTTCACATCGGCGAGAAAAACGGCGGTCCCCGCATTGGAGAAGCCTTCGGCGAGCTTTTGCAGCGTCACCGTCTTGCCGCCGCCGGTCGCGCCGGCGATGAGGCCGTGACGATTGCCGACGGAAAGGGTGAGGTAACTATAAACGCCGTCAGAGCTCGCGCCGACGAGGATTTTTCCGGGGCTGGCGTTCGGATCGTCAGTCATGTTCTCGCGCCTGCGCTCAATGGGAGAATCGATGCAGCCGTCATTATATATCCAGCCGTCGCCTCCGCGGGCGATTTCGTAGGGCGTGCTGCGGCGCGGCGCCGCGGCGACGGCCTCGCTCCGCGGCGACGCTCTGCTGTGACGCTCTGCTGTGACGCTTGGCGAACGCCCCTCCGCAGGCTAAGTTCCGCGCATAGAGAGGAGCGTCACGCGAGATCGCCGCCGCCCGGCCCAGCAGCTCTTCAGAGCCGCCGATGATCGCGATACGCCGCGATCCCCTCGGCCGCGGCGATAACGAGAAACGACGCCATATCTTCGGGAAGAAACGCATGTCCAAGAGCTACGCCAAGAGTTCGCAAAAGGGTCGCGCCAAGGGCCGCGACCTTCCCAAGCTGCCTCTCTTCGCGATCGGCGGAGTCTTCCTTGCGGCCTTCGCCGCATTGGTGGCGTTCACCAGCCTCAAGCCGCCGCCGCCGCCCGCCTCCGCCATCGGCGGGCCGTTCCAGCTCGTCGCGCACAATGGCCAGACAGTCACCGAGAAGGACTTTCTCGGCAGGCCCTTCCTCGTCTTCTTCGGCTACACGCATTGCCCGGACATCTGCCACACCACTCTGTTCGAGATTTCCGAGGTGCTGCGCGCGCTGGGGCCGAAGGCCAATGCCGGCGCATTATTCGTGACCGTCGATCCGGAGCGCGACACGCCCGCCGTGCTCAAGGACTATCTCTCCAATTTCGATCCGCGCATCGTCGGCGTCTCCGGCGAGCGCGCGCAGCTCGATCCGATGCTGAAGGAATATCGCATCTATTCGAAGAAGGCTGCGGAAAGCGGCGAGGACTATGCGGTCGACCACACGACCGTCGTCTATCTGATGGACAAGAACGGCCGCTTCGTCAGCTCCTTCAATGTCGGACGCAAGCCCGCCGACGCCGCGCGCGATCTCGAACGCTTTCTGTGACGCGAGACGCCGAGACGCGAAGACGCAGAGACGCAGAAACGACACAGTCGACATTTTTTTGCGTAAGTCGCGAACTTCCCTGTCGCGACTCGGCGCGGCTTTGCGTTAGCATCGAATCATGCTTCGTCTTCGACGCGACGGGCTCGCGAAAGCCGCGGGCTCCACCGCCCTGACACTCACACATGCGGGCGAGACGCTCACCGTCTCGCTGCGCCGTCTGCGCAGCGCGCGACGCTTCACGCTGCGCGTGCGCTTCGCTGCGCGCGACGCCGTGCTCACAATGCCCGCGCGCGCCTCCTTACGCGAGGCGCGCGAGTTCACCGAGCGTCACGCCGCCTGGATCGCCGCGCGGCTCAACCGGCTGCCGGACACGATTCCCTTTCGCGACGGCGCCGTCGTGCCGCTGCGCGGCGTCGATCATTCCATCGCGCATCGCCCCAGCGCGCGCGGGACCGTGTGGGCGGAGACGCGTTTTGCTCTCGACACGGCGCTCTGCGACGGTTTCGACCTCTGCGTCGCCGGCCGCGAGGAGCATGTGCATCGCCGCATCGTCGATTTTCTGAAGCGCGAGGCGCGCCACGATCTCGAGGCGGCGGTGGAGCGCCACACGCGCGCGCTCGGCCTGCCCGCGCGCAGCGTCGGATTGCGCGACACGGTGAGCCGCTGGGGCTCCTGCTCGGCGTCGGGCTCGCTGAATTTCTCCTGGCGGCTCATCATGGCGCCCGCTTTCGTGCTCGACTATCTCGCCGCGCATGAGGTCGCCCATCTCGAATATCTCGATCATTCGGATCGATTCTGGGCGCTGACGCGGCGCCTCTGCGCGGAGACGGATCGCGCCGAGGGCTGGCTCTCCACGCATGGCGCGCATTTGCATAAATTCGGCGCGACCGAATAGACGCGGCCTTCTCACCTTCCTCTTTATGAAACGACCGCGCCGTCATCGGCGCGGCATGCCTCTTTATGAAACGCGCGGCCCGCCCCTTCGCGAGACGCGCTGTCATCGGCGCGTCATGCCCTTCTAAGTAAAGACGCGCGGTCATCGGCGCTTCACCGCCAATGGTTTCTGATTCGTTAAAATTCTCCTCCCGAACGAATCACGGCCGTTCCGCGGCGCACAAAAATGCGCTATGAAAGAGACAAAGCTCCTTCTTCGGTATTCGCTCATCGAGGTGACGTATGGCCGACGTTATCTTCTACGAGAAACCCGGCTGCGCCGGAAATGCGCGTCAAAAGGCTCTGCTGCTCTCCTCCGGCCATGCGCTGCAGGTGCGCAATCTGCTCGCCGAGCCTTGGAGCGTCTCCAGCCTGCGGCCTTATTTCGGCGAGACGCCGGTGCGCGAATGGTTCAATCTCGCTGCGCCGCGCGTCAAATCCGGCGAGATCGACATAGAGACCGTCACGCCGCAGGCGGCGCTGGTCATGATGATCATCGATCCGATATTGATCCGCAGGCCGCTCATCAAGGTCGGCGGCCGCTGCGAGGCGGGCTTCGATCCTGAGCGGATCGGCGCCTGGATCGGGCTGCAGCCGACCGAGAAGCGGGTGAGCGACACCTGCGTGCGGACCGAAGCGGCGGCGCTACGCGCCGAAAGCGAGGCCGGAGCCGCGCCCGCCGACTGATCGCGGGAGCGAGCGAAGGTCACAAGGAGGTCTGATGCTGTTCCGGCGCGATGTCGCGGGCTCCGGCGCGCCTTGCGGCTTGTATTTCGAGTCGCTGCTCGAGCGTTGCCGCGCGATGCGGCCCATTCGCATCGGCGTGGTGCATCCTTGCGACGCGGTTTCCGTGCAAGGCGCGCTCGCCGCACGCGATCAGGGGCTCATCACTCCCGTTCTGGTCGGGCCGCGCGCCAAAATCATGGCCGCAGCCGCCGCGGCCAATCTCTCGCTCGAGGGCGTCGAGATCATCGACGCGCCCCATAGCCACGCCGCCGCCGACGCCGCCGTCGAGCTGGTGCGGCGCGGCGAGCTCGAGGCGCTGATGAAAGGCTCGCTCCACACCGATGAGCTGATGGGGGCCGTGGTGCGCGAGGGAACGGGCCTGCGCACTGAGCGGCGCGTCAGCCATGTCTTCGTTCTCGACGTGCCCAATTACTGCAAGCCTCTGCTCGTCACCGACGCGGCGATCAACATCGCCCCCACGCTCGCAGAGAAGCGCGACATTGCGCAGAACGCCATAGACCTCGCGCATGCGCTCGGCATAGAACGCCCCAAGCTCGCTGTTCTTTCCGCCGTGGAGACGGTCGACGCCAAGATCCCCTCGACGATAGAGGCGGCGGCGCTGTGCAAAATGGCCGATCGCGGCCAGATCACCGGCGCCGATGTGGACGGACCTCTCGCCTTCGACAACGCCATCTCGCCGGAGGCGGCGAAGGCGAAAGGCATAGTCTCGAGCGTCGCCGGCTATGCCGACATTCTCCTCGTCCCCGATCTCGAGGCCGGCAATATTCTCGCCAAGCAGCTCGTCTATCTCGCCGACGCCGAGGACGCCGGCATCGTGCTCGGCGCCCGCGCGCCCATCGTGCTGACGAGCCGCGCCGATGGCGTGCGCGCCCGCATCGTCTCCTGCGCGCTGGCGCAGCTCTTCGCCCATCGCGTGGTGGAGGGTGTGTGAGCGCTGCGGCGAAAGTCCTATTGGCGCTCAACGCCGGCTCCTCGAGCCTCAAATTCGCGCTCTATGATGCGGCGACGCTCGCGCCTCTTTGCCGCGGCGGCGTCACCGCCATAAAGGAGAAAGACCAGCCGGCGCGCTTTTCTGTCAAAGGCGAGGTCGCGGCGGCGCTCTCCGCCGGCCCCGGCCCCGCGCCGGACATAGACCATGAAGGCGCGGCGCGCTGGCTCATCTCGGCGATCGGCGAGCGGCTGGCGGAGCTTCCCCTCGCCGCCGTTGGGCATAGGATCGTCCATGGCGGCGCGGAATTCGACCGCCCCGTCCTGGTGACGCCGGACATTTTGCGGCAGCTGGAGGCGCTCTCGCCGCTCGCGCCGAGCCATCAGCCACATAATCTCGCGCCGATCCGCAGCCTGCTCGACAGCGCGCCGAGCCTGCCGCAGATCGCCTGTTTCGACACGGCCTTTCACCGCACGCAGCCGCGCCTGGCGCAGCTGTTTCCGCTGCCGCGCGAATTCGCCGAGCGCGGCGTGCTGCGCTACGGTTTTCACGGCCTCTCCTATCAATTCATCGCGGAAGAGCTGCGCCGCCTCGAGCGCGCGCCGGGCCGCACGATCGTCGCGCATCTCGGCCATGGCGCGAGCCTCTGCGCCATGCGCGATCTCGAGAGCGTCGCCACCACAATGGGATTCACGGCGCTCGACGGGCTGATGATGGGCACGCGCAGCGGCGCGATCGATCCCGGCCTGCTGCTGCATCTCGTGATGCAGGAGGGCTTTTCTCCCAAGCAAGTCCATGCGCTGCTCTATGAGCGATCTGGCCTGCTCGGCGTCTCCGCGATCAGCGACGATCTGCGCGCGCTCGAGGCGAGCGCTTCCCCCGCGGCGGAGGAGGCGATGGCGCTCTTCGCCTATCGCGCCGCACGCGAGATCGGCTCGCTGGCGAGCGCGCTGAACGGGCTCGACCGTCTCGTCTTCACGGCCGGCGTCGGCGAGAATTCGCCGTCCATGCGCGCGCGCATCGGCGCCTATCTCGGTTTTCTCGGCCTCGCCCTCGACGATGAGGCGAATGCGGCGAATGCGCAGATCATCAGCGCGCCGTCGAGCCGCATCGAGGCCCTCGTGCTTCCCACCAATGAGGAAGCGGTGATCGCCGAGGCCGCGCGGGCGCTGCTTCGCGGCTGACGAAACGCAGAAAATCGCACAGCAATTCGGCGCCGGTCGCATGATTTGCAGGCGTATTTTCGCGCCGCCGCTGAGCCGCTTTTCACAAATAGCTGAATTGTCGAGATGAGGCTCGCGGCGCTGGTCTGGCGCCCAGATTGCGAGTAGTCTCCCGCCGTGGCGTGAGCCTCGGCGTGGCCCAAAGAGGGGCCAAGATCAGCAACGCCGCTGTTCCGATCGAGTCGCGCCCAAAGCGCGATCGTTGGACGGCGGCTTTTTTTGTCCGTCGCGCCCCGACGGAGCGCGACGCCGACGAGGGGCAGACACAAAAATGATGAGAATGAAACGAAGCGCTCCGCCGCGCCCGATCTTCGTGAGCGCGAAGACCTTGGCCATCGCCGCCGCGCTGCTCGGCGTCTGCGTCGGAGAGGCCGCAGCAGCGGACGCCCCCGCCAAGCTCGTCGCCGCTCCCGCGCCCGATGTCGCCGCTCCGCCGCCGCCCGCGCCTCTCGGCGTCTTCGGCGCCGATATGCCGGCCGCCGGCAAGCTCGTCGTCTCCATCATTCCGCAATTCGCCAATCTCTCGCATACGCTGAAAGGAACGCGGCGAGTCTCGTCGGAAGAAGTGGCGGCGACGACGCCCTGGTTCGGCCATCCGACGCTGAAGCTCCGGCTGGTGCCGCAGAATGTCTCCGTCGCCTCACAAACGCTGGCGCTCGCTTATGGAATCACGAATTACCTGTCCGTCGTCGTCACCGGCGGCATGATCGAGCGCAATCTCGACATGCTGACATTCCAAGGGCCGACGAGTCTCAACCGACTCGGGCTCAGCCATACGGGAACCGACGGCCTCACCGATTTCACCGCCTCGACGATCTATCGCGTCTATCAGGACCCGATACATCGCATTCAGCTCAATCTGGGCATGAGCTTCCCGACCGGAAGCACCCACAACACATTCCGCCTGCTGCTGCCGGACGGCAGCTATGCGACGAGCCGCGCCTTCTACGCATTGCAGCCCGGCGCCGGCACTTTCGACATCATGCCCGGAATTGTCTACGCCGGCCATATCGACAAATGGTCCTGGGGCCTCTCCTATCGCGGCCGCTTTCCGCTCGCCGCCAATCCGGAAGGCTATCTCTACGGCGATCTGCACGAGTTCAACGGCTGGGCCGGCTATAGCTGGATAAAGGGCCTCACCACCACTTTCCGCGTCAACGCGACGACGCAGGGCGAGATTCGCGGACTCGATCCGATGATCCGCGGCAAGGCGCAGGCGGCCAATCCCAATTTCTACGGCGGCCAGCGCGTGGAGCTATGGGGCGGCGCGACCATCGGCGGCGGCCTCATCGGTCAGGAAGCGCTCACCATCGCGCTGGAGGCGGGCATCCCCGTCTATCAGAGCCTCGAGGGGCCGCAGCTCTCCAAAAATTGGCAGGCCGGCATGGCGCTGCGCTGGAAAATCTAGAGCATGTCCCCGAAAAGTGCGAAGCGGCCTTCGGAAAAGAACATGCGGGCTCGACTCTGAGGGATAGAGCGGCGGGGGACGGCGCCCCGCCCGCGTTCTCGACATCGCCTGCCGAGCGTGGCACAACCCGCCCCAGAAAATCAAAAGCCGTGGCGGGACGATGACGGATATAGCGGAACTGGAGACCGAGACTCTGGCGGCGATCGCGGCGGCGGCCGACGAGGCCGCGCTCGAGGCCGTGCGCGTCGGCGCGCTGGGCAAGAAGGGAAGCATTTCGGCGCTGCTGGCGACGCTCGGCAAAATGTCGCCGGAGGACCGCAAGACCGAAGGCGCCAAGATCAATGCGCTGAAGGACAAAGCGCAGGAGGCGATCGCCGCGCGTCGCGACGTCCTGCAGACGCAAGCGCTGGAGAAGCGCCTTTCCGCCGAGACGGTGGATGTGACGCTGCCGGTGCAGGAGAGCGGCCAGGAGCTCGGCCGCATTCATCCGATCTCGCAAGTGATGGACGAGCTGACGGCGATCTTCGCCGATATGGGCTTTTCCGTCGCCGAAGGGCCGGACATTGAAAGCGACGATTACAACTTCACCAAGCTGAACTTCCCCGAATGGCATCCGGCGCGGGAGATGTACGACACTTTCTTCTTTCCGCCGGGCGCCGACGGCAAGCGCAAGCTGCTGCGCACGCATACGAGCCCGGTGCAGGTGCGCACCATGCTCACCAAGGCGCCGCCGATCCGCGTGATCTGCCCCGGCCGCACCTATCGCTGCGACAGCGATCAGACGCATACGCCCATGTTTCATCAGGTCGAGGGGCTCGTCATCGACGAGACGACCCATATGGGCCATTTGAAATGGGTGCTGGAGGAGTTTCTGAAGGCCTTCTTCGAGGTGAAATCGGTGAAGATGCGCTTTCGCCCCTCCTTCTTCCCCTTCACCGAGCCCTCCGCGGAAGTGGATGTACAATGCCGCCGCAAGGACGGCGACATTCGCTTCGGCGAGGGCGAGGATTGGATGGAGATATTGGGCTGCGGCATGGTGCATCCCAATGTGCTGCGCAATTGCGGGCTCGATCCGGACAAATATCAGGGCTTCGCCTTCGGCGTCGGCATAGATCGTCTCACCATGCTGAAATACGGCATGTCGGATCTGCGCGCCTTCTTCGAGGCCGACGCGCGCTGGCTGACGCATTATGGATTCCGGCCGCTGGATTTCCCGACGCTGGCGGGGGGCTTGAGCGGGTGAGGCATGCCGTCCCTGCTGCGATGGCGAGGCTATCGCTTCTTCTTCTACTCGGCGGATGGATGGGAGCCGCCTCATATCCATGTAGTCAAGGACGGCAAGGAAGCGAAAATCTGGCTGAACGACCTCAATCTCGCGATCAATCTCGGTTACTCCGCCAAGGAGTTGAACGAGATCATCCGAAAGACGCGCGAGGAGCGCGATATCTTTCTGGAGGCGTGGCATGACTATTTTGCAAATTGACATCGAGGATAGCCGCCCGATCGCCGCGCATTGCGACGACGGCTTCTTGAATGTGACGCTCGCCGACGGCCGCGAGTTGCGCACGCCTCTATGGTGGTATCCCCGCCTCGCGAGCGCTTCGCCTTCGGCGCGCAATGTCGTCGAATTCATGCCGATGGGAATGCATTGGCCGCAGATCGACGAAGACATCAGCGTCGCCAGCATGCTGCGCGGTCAAAAAGCGCCGGGCGCGACGCCGCCGATTCAATAGACAGAAAGCTTTCGAAAGCTGGACGCATGAAACTCACACTCTCCTGGCTGAAAGACCATCTCGAGACGAGCGCCTCGCTCGAGGAGGTCGTCGAAACTCTGACGCGCATCGGCCTCGAGGTCGAGCATCTGCACGATCCCGCCGCGCAGCTGAAGGATTTCCGCATCGCGCATGTGATCGAGGCCAAGCCTCATCCCAACGCCGATCGCCTGCGGGTCTGCATGGTCGATACGGGCGAAGGCGCGCCGGTGCAGGTGGTCTGCGGCGCGCCCAATGCGCGCACGGGATTGAAGACCGTCTTCTCGGCGCCCGGAACCTATATTCCCGCCAAGAAGATCACGCTCGGCAAGGGCGTCATTCGCGGCGTCGAATCGCTCGGCATGCTGTGCTCGGCCGCCGAGCTGGAACTCTCCAACGATCACGACGGCATCATCGAGCTGCCAGAGGACGCCCCCATCGGCGCGGTCTACGCGCAATGGGCAGGGCTCGACGATCCGGTCATAGAGATCAATCTTACGCCCAACCGCTCCGACGCCGCCGGCATTTACGGCATTGCGCGCGATCTCGCCGCCGCGGGCCTCGGAACGCTGAAGACGCCGGCGGTCGAGACGCTCGAGGGCGGCTTCGCCATTCCGCAGCGCGTCACGCTCGATTTCGTGGATGCGGACGAGCATCTCGCGCCGCTCTTCGCGCTGCGTCTGGTGCGCGGCGTGAAGAATGGCCCGAGCCCGGCCTGGTTGCAGGATCGCCTGCGCGCCATCGGCCTGCGCCCGATCAATGCGCTCGTCGATATCACCAATTATCTGACCTTCGACCGCGCGCGTCCGCTGCATGTCTTCGACGCGAAGAAGGTGGCCGGCGATCTCGTGGTGCGCCGCGCCCGCGCCGGCGAGGAGCTGCTCGCGCTCGACGGCAAGACCTATCCGCTCGATTCCGACATGGTCGTCATCGCCGATGACAAAGGCCCCGAATCTCTCGCCGGCGTCATGGGCGGCGAGCATTCCGGCTGCTCCGACGACACGACGGACGTGCTGATCGAGACCGCGCTGTGGGATCCGGCCAATATCGCCCATACGGGGCGCAAGCTCGGCATCTCCACCGACGCCCGCTATCGTTTCGAGCGCGGCGTCGATCCGGCCTTCGCTCTGCCCGGCCTCGAGCTGGCGACGAAACTGGTGCTGGAATTCTGCGGCGGCGAGGCTTCGGATGTCGCCATTTGCGGCTCGGCGGAAACGCCGACGCGCCAGCTGCGCTTCCCCTGGAGCGAGACGAAGCGCCTCACCGGCCTCAACGTCTCGAAAGACGAATCGACCGCCATACTCACGCGCCTCGGCTTCACGGTCGAAGCGGCGGGCGAGGACGCGCTGGTGGGCGTCCCCAGCTGGCGCCCGGACATTGAAGGCAAGGCCGATCTCGTCGAGGAGATCGCCCGCATCGCCGGCTTCGACACCATCGCCGCCGCGCCGCTGCCGCGCAACGCCGGCGTGACCGAGCCGGTTCTCACTCTGCTTCAGAAGCGCACGCGCGCGGCGCGGCGCGCGCTCGCCGCGCGTGGGCTCGTCGAGGCCGTCACCTGGTCCTTCGTCTCCAAGGAGCAGGCGCAGGCTTTCGGAAGCAGCGACGACAATCGCCTCGCCCTCGCCAATCCGATCGCCGCCGAGCTCTCCGACATGCGACCGAGCCTGCTGCCCGGCCTCGTCACCGCCGCCGGCCGCAACGCCGCGCGCGGCTTTCCCGATGTCGCGCTTTTCGAGGTCGGGCAAATCTTCCTCGGCGAGGATGAGAAGGGCCAGAAGATCGCCGCCACGGGCCTGCGCCGCGGCTTCGCTCTGCCCTCGGGCGCTGGCCGCCATTGGTCGGGCAAGGAGCGCGCGGTCGGCGTCTTCGATGTGAAGGCCGACGCCCTCGCGCTGCTGCAGACGCTCGGCGTCGCCACCGGCGGCTTGCAGATCGTCGCCGGCGGGCCTTCCTGGCTCCATCCGGGCCGCTCGGCAACGCTGCAATTCGGCCCCAAGGCGGTCATCGGCCATTTCGGCGAATTGCACCCGCGCGTGCTGCAGGCGCTCGACGTCGAGGGGCCGATCGCCGCTTTCGAGATTATTCTCGACGCGCTTCCGGCGCCCAAGGCCAAGCCCACCAAGGCCAAGGTGAAATTGGAGCTCTCCGATCTCCAGCCGGTCTCGCGCGACTTCGCCTTTCTGCTGGATCGCGACCAGCCGGCCGGCGATCTCATTCGCGCCGTGCAGGGCGCCGATCGCGCGCTCATCACCGATGTCAGCGTCTTCGATATCTATGAAGGGCCTGGCGTGCCGGAGGGCAAGAAATCGGTCGGCGTCGCCGTGCGGCTGCAGCCCCGCGACAAAACGCTCACCGATGTGGAGATCGAGGCGCTCGCCCACAAAATTGTCACAGAGGCGGGCAAGAAAACGGGCGCCCAACTCAGAGGATGACGATGCTTCGCATGATTCGCTTCGTCTTCATTGCTTGCCTCGCCGGTTCTTGCCTCGCCGCCGGCGCCGCGGCGGCCGAACCGCGCAACATAGGCGATTGCGAGCAGATACAGGCGGCGGACGCCTATAATCGGTGCCTCGCCTCCTTCGGCCCGGCGGCCCATGCGCGCAACAGCCATTCCGCGCTCTCCTTCGCGCCGGAGGAGCAGGTCCCGCATAGCGTCAAGCGCCCCGGCGCTTTCGCCGAGCGCGGCCACCGCGGGCGCCTGCGCATGATGTTCACGCCCGGCGGCCGCTGACGCCGCCGCCGGCGAGGGAGGAGCGAGACCAATGGCTCGAGCGCCCTTCCCCGACGGCATAGCGCGCCGCGATTTTCTCAATGGCCTGCTGATCGCCGCGGGCGGCGCTGTCTCGCGCAGCGTTCCGGCGCGCGCATTCGCGGGCGGGACCTGCGACGGGCCGATCGGCCTCGATCCGCGCGCTCTGCGCGGCGGCAATCTTCCATCCGTCTTCGCCGTCTCGCATTGGCTGCGCGACGGTCGCCTGACATTCGAGAAAGGCTCCGTCTCGCTCGCGCCGGGATGCGACGAGAGCGCCGGAACTTTTCCCGTTCTCGATGCGAACGGAAGCTTCGACTTCATCGTCATCGGCGGCGGCATTTCTGGCCTTTCCGCCGCGCATCACCTGCTGCGCGAGCGCCCGCGGGCGCGCCTGCTGATCCTCGAGGCGGCGCCTGTCCTCGGCGGCAACGCCGCCCGTGACGACGCCCCGCCCCTCCCCAGCCCGGCCTCCACCGCCGGCGCCTATGGAACCGCGCCTTCCGCCGATTGGCTGAGGCAATTCTACCGCGCGATCGACGTCGATTGGCTGGCGCAGAGCGTCCCCGGCCCGGAGAGCAGCTTCTATTTCGACGAATTCGCGCCCGGCCTCGGCGGCGCGCGCGGCTGGAACATAGACACATTCGAGCGCGGCGCCGCGCATCTCCCCTATGACACGCGCCTTCGCGAAGATTTCGCCCGCGCTTTCGCGGCGATCCGCGCGCTCGGCGAAAAAGGCCTCGCCGATCCGGCCGATGAGAGCGATCCCGCGCTCGACGATCTCTCGAGCGTCAGCCTCGCGCAGCATCTCGAGACGACGCTCGGCTGCGACGCGATCGTCTCGCGCTTTTTCACCGCCTATACGCTGACCGCTTTCGGCGGAACAGCAGCGCAGGTGAACGCTCACAGCGCCATCACATTCTTGTCGAGCGAGCTGACCCGCGGCTCGGTCTTCACCTATCCGGGCGGAACGTCGGAAATCGCGCGGCGCATTTCGCGCCGACTGGCGCAGAGCGAGACTCCGCCGCATTTCGAAACCAACGCCACGGCGCTACGGATCGAGGTGACGGCGCGTGGCGCGAACGTCGTCTATTTCCAGGATGGCCGCTTTCATCGAATCTTCGGCGAGCGGACCATCCTCGCCGCGCCGGCGCAGAGCGCGCGCCATCTCGTCGCGCATCTTTCCGACGCCGCGCGCAAAGCGGCCTGGACGCAATTCCATGCGGCGCCGCTCGTCACCGCCAATGTGGTGTTGCGCCACGCGGCGCCCTTGGCGCAGCTCGGGCTCGGTTACAGTCAGAGCTGGTGGGGCGGCCGGCATTTCGTCAATTACATCGTCGCCGATTGGATGAGCGACACGCGCGCCGATCCGCAGCGGCAAACGACGCTCACCTTCTATGGCGGCTGCGACGCGCCGCTCGACGCTCTCGCCGAAGCGCGCATGAAGCTGATGCACACACCCTTTTCCGATTACGAAGACTCGCTCCGCGCCGATCTGTCACGGCTGATGCGCGGCGCGGATTTCGATTTCGATCGCGACGTTCGCGCGCTCTTCCTCTATCGCTGGGGGCACAGCATGTTGCGGCCGCCGCCGAATTTCCTCTTCGGCGCGACGCGAGACGCGAGCGGAAAGCTCGACCGCGCGCAGGCGCCGCGACGCATCGCCTGCGCGCCTTTGGGGCCGATCGTTTTCGCGGGCCAGCATGTCGAAGGCGCCCCATCTATCGAGAGCGCGATCGGCTCCGGCCGCCGCGCCGCGCTGCAAGCGCTGGAGACGGCCCCACGCTGAAAGCGCCTCACCAGCGCAGCACGGCGCCGCCCCAGGTCATTCCGGCGCCGATCGCCATCATGGCGATCACATCGCCTTTCTTCAGCCGGCCGGCGCGATTGGCCTCGTCCAGCGTGATCGGCATGGAGGCGCTCGAGGTGTTGCCGAAGCGGGAAATATTCATCCAGCATTTCTCGAGCGGCACGCCGAGCTGCGCCAGCGACGCCTCTATGATGCGGGCGTTGGCCTGATGCGCGATGACGTGATCCACATCCTTCGCCTCGAGGCCGGCCATGGCCAGCGCCTCGGTCACGATCTCCGGCAATAGGCGCAGCGCGACCTTATAGACCTCGCGGCCGCGCATTTTGATCTTATGCGCCTCCCCCGGCGTCGGCCCGTCCTGACGCGGATCATAGGCGCGCGGAATGCCGAGAATGCCGGTCATGGTCCCGTCGGTGCGCAGGCTGGTGGAGAGCAGGCCGCGGCCCTCCTCTTCGCCCGGCCCCAGCACCATGGCGCCGGCGGCGTCGCCGAACAGCACGCAGGTCTCGCGATTGGTCCAATCGACGACGCGGCTCAGCGTCTCCGCCCCGACGACCAGGGCCCGGCGGACCTTGCCAGTCTTGATGAACTGATCGGCGATGGAGAGCGCATAGAGCGAGCCGGCGCAGGCGGCCGAGACATCGAAGGCGAAAGCGTTCTCGGCCCCGATCTTGGCCTGCAGAAAGGCGGCGCAGGCGGGCGTCTGAGCGTCGCCGGTCACGGTGGCGACGATGATGAGGTCCAGCTCGCGCGGATCGACGCCGGCGAGCTCCAGCGCGTTTTTCGCCGCGGCGGCGGCCATATCGGAGGTGGATTCGCCCGGCGCGGCAATGCGCCGCTCCTCGATCCCGGTGCGGCTGACGATCCAGGCGCCATTGGTCGCGACCATTTTCTCGAGGTCGGCGTTGGTCAGAACCTTCGCGGGGGCGTAGGATCCGGTTCCGAGTATGACGGTTCTGAGCAACGGCGTGCAGCCTCTTCCTTCTGACCCCGGGCGGACGTGCGCCGCTGGGGAAACCTCATGCCTAGCAGGGATCGGCGAGGCGCGAACCTTAAAATTCGTTAATCCCCAAGCCTAGCTCGAGATTGGCCCAGCTCGAGTTCGGCCGAGTTCACGTTTCGATCCGCGCCGGGGGCGATTGCCACGGCGCGCGCGCCATGGCAAGCCTTCGCCCATGCAGAACGTCCCCTCCGACCCGCCCGCGCCCGCCAAAGAGGCGCCGCGCGTCTCCTTCGTCTCGCTCGGCTGCCCCAAGGCGCTCGTCGACAGCGAGCGCATTCTCACGCGCCTGCGCGCCGAAGGCTATGAGCTTTCGCGCACCCATGCGGGGGCCGATGTCGTCGTGGTGAACACCTGCGGCTTTCTGGACAGCGCCAAGGCCGAGTCGCTGGAGGCGATCGGCGCGGCGCTGAAGGAGAATGGCAAGGTCGTCGTCACCGGCTGCATGGGCGCCGAGCCGCAGGCGATCACCGAGCGCTTCCCCGACGTTTTGGCGATCACCGGCCCGCAGGCCTATGAGAGCGTGGTCGAGGCCGTCCACGCCGCTGCCGCGCCGAGCCATGACCCGTTTCTCGATCTCGTGCCCGAGCAGGGCGTCAAGCTCACGCCGCGCCATTACGCCTATCTCAAAATCTCGGAAGGCTGCGACAACAGCTGCTCCTTCTGCATCATTCCGCATTTGCGCGGCTCGCTGGCCTCGCGGCCTGCGGGCGAGGTGCTGCGCGAGGCCGAGCGGCTGGTGAAGGCGGGCGTCAAGGAGCTGCTCGTCATCTCGCAGGACACCAGCGCCTATGGCCGCGATCTGCGCTATTCCGAGAGCGCATGGGGCGACCGCAGCGTGCGCGCGCGTTTCCTCGATCTCACACGCGAGCTGGGCTCGCTCGGGGCCTGGGTGCGGCTGCATTATGTCTATCCCTATCCGCATGTGGACGAGGTCGTCGAGCTGATGGCGCAGGGCAATATCCTGCCCTATCTCGACATTCCCTTTCAGCACGCCGCCCCTTCGGTGCTGAAGGCGATGAAGCGCCCCGCCAATGAGGAGAAGACGCTGGAGCGCATAAAAGCGTGGCGGCGCATCTGCCCCGATCTCGCGCTGCGCTCCACCTTCATCGTCGGCTTCCCCGGCGAGACGGAGGAGGATTTTTCCTATCTGCTCGATTGGCTGGAGGAGGCGGAGATCGACCGCGCCGGCGCCTTCCGCTACGAGCCCGTGGCCGGCGCGCCCGCCAATGATCTGCCGCTCGACGCGGTCCCGGCCGAGGTAAAGGACCAGCGCTGGAAGCGCTTCATGGAGCGCCAGCAGAAGGTCAGCGCCCGCCTGCTGAAGCGCAAGATCGGCAAGAGGCTGCAGGTTCTGGTGGACGAGCCGGGCGGCGGCGCGACCAGCCTCGCGCGTGGACGCAGCAAGGCGGACGCGCCGCAGATCGACGGAACGGTGCACATCTCCTCGCGCCGTCCGCTGCGCGCCGGCGACATCGTAACGGTGAAGATCGACCGCGCCGACGCCTATGACCTCTATGGCGCGGCGGTGTGACTCTCGCTCTCCTCGCGAGAGGAGGCCGTCCGGTCGCCGTCCGCCGCATCCATTCCTGACCTCAACGCCATCGCGAAATCGGGCAGCAGCGCTCTGGACGCCTCGGCATAGACCGCGATGGTCACGGCGAGCGCCGCCAGCGTCGTCGCCGCTTGCCAGCGGGTCATCGGCTCCTGTCGCGGCTCGGGCGCCCGACGCGCCACCGATTGATAGACCCACATGGCGACGAGCAAGGCCGCCATATTTCCGAACTCGCCGGCCGTGCCCCACTGCAATGTGGAATAGCCGAGCGCCGCGGCCATTGCGGCGGTCAACGCCGCGCGCTGGGCGCGGCCATGGACGACGGCGCCGACCAGCTTGCCTCCGTCGAACATGCCCAAGGGCGCGAGATTGACGAGATTCAATGGAATCATCAGGACGAGAACGACGAGAACGACGAGGCAGGCCACGGGTCCCGCGAGATCGAGAGAGGCGTCGAGCCGACCGACGTCCATCCGCAGCAGATCGAGGCCCCGAGCCGCGAACGGCGCCGCCACCAACACGAACAGCGCGGAAAATCCCGGGCCGGCCAGCGCGACCATCGCCGCTTCGTAGCGGCTCGCCATGGGGCGCGCGCCGAGCGTCGCTCCGCCGAAGAAGGGGATCAGCACGACGCTCGCATCACGATGGCCGAAGGCGCGCATCGCCAGATAATGGCCGAACTCGTGAATCAGGATCGTGAGCTCCAGGCAGACGGCGACGCCGACCATGAGCCAGATCGGCGCCGAGGCGTTCCAGCCGATCGTGACCGCGCTCGCGACGACGGCCGCCACGCCGAGACAGACCGCCGTCGATCGCGGCACCAGCGATCGCGGCGCCGGCGGCGTCGAGCCCTCGCAATGCGCGCGCAAGTGATCGAGATATCGGTCATAGAACCGCCCGGTCGCTATATGGCCGTAGAGTCCTTTGACCGTCGTGTGGATTTCTTGCTCCAGCCGCGTCGCGCCGTCCTCTTCCGCCAGAGCGAGGACGGCGCGCGCCTTGTCCCTCGGCGCGAAGGCGACGCCATCGAGCGATTCGGCCTCGGATTCGAGCCGCTTCGCCGGCTCGAGACGAACGACGCGCGACAGCAAGGTTTTAGCCGGACCCGGCTGATGCGGATAGCGGACCACGGCCTCGTGCCGAAGCAGCGGCCCGTCGACGAATTGCTGCGCCTCGATTTGCAGCACGCCCGCCCAGCCGCCGGGCGGCGAGGGTTCGAGCAGCATGGCGGACCAGACTTTGTCCGGCGGCGCCGCGATCGAGACGCGATGCCGGAAGACGCGCCGGCCCAATGGCGCGTGGAACATGAGCCCCCAGGCGGCGAAAGCGCAGACCAGCCAGATCAGCGATCCGGCGGCGCCGTCGAAAAATTCGGAAACTGAAATCATTACGCCGGACATGGCTGTCCCCCGAGCGATCAATTCTATTGTCGTGCCACAGCCGGGTTCACATCGTCTTAAGGGACTCGATCGGTCGCGATATGATGATATGACTATTGGCCGTATGGCGCGCGCTTTCGCAGAACGAAGGCAGACGCGCCCATGAGACGACAAGAGACGAGGAGCCGCCCGATGACCGAAGAGCCCCCGAAGGACCGCATTCCGCGTCTGCTGGCGAGCCGTCAGCTGATGTTCTTCACGGCGGTCATCCTCGCATTGTGGGTGTTCGTCACCTTCTTCTTCCGCAATCCGTATCAGCAGGCGGTCGAGTTCGGCTATTACGACAGTCACCCTTATGACGAAGGCACGGTCTGGACTTATGTGCTGGTCGTGGTGCCGATGATCGGCCTAGGGGCCGCTCTGCTCTGGTGGCAGCGCCGCAGCGCCGGCAAATAATCTCGCGCTGCGCAGCGCGGTGGAGGACTGCGCCACGCGCGGCGCATGCAGATAGACGAAAGCGGGCGGCGGCATGTCGGCGAGCAGCGCCGCCGCGCTTTCCGGCAGACGCGCGGACGCAAAACGCTGCGCCGCTTTGGCCGAGGCGGCGCGAAATGTCGCGCCCGGCCGATCGACGATGGCGATCGGCGTCGTGCGCGCGATCTCCTGCCAATCGCGCCAGCGGTGGAATTGCAGCAGATTATCCGCGCCCATGATCCAGACGAAACGCACGCCCGGACAGCGCCGATGCAGGAAACGCAGCGTGTCCGCCGTATAACGCGCGCCGATCTCCGCCTCGAGCCCCGTGACGACGATGCGCGGATCGCGAGCGATATTCTGCGCCGCGGCGATGCGCTGCTCCAGGGACGGCAGGCCGGCGGTCTCCTTCAGCGGATTGCCGGGCGTCACCAGCCACCAGAGGCGACCGAGCGCCAGCCTCTGCAACGCCACCTGCGAGACATGGGCATGGCCTTCATGCGGCGGATCGAAAGAGCCGCCGAAGAGGCCGATGCGCATCCCCGGCGCATGAGGCGGCAAATGGATCATCGCGCGATCTTCGAAAGTTCGCGCTTCCTTCTCCCACTTGTGGGAGAAGGTGGCCTCGCGAAGCGAGGTCGGATGAGGGTCCTCGCGGCCACAGCATTCTTTGGGACCAACTCGGCTCGCATGCGGAAAACCTCGGCGACCCTCATCCGACCCGACTGCGTCGGGCCACCTTCTCCCACAAGTGGGAGAAGGGAGCGCGCACGACGATTCCGCGCCTTCATCCCCGCACCTGCCCGGCGCCGTGGACGCGATATTTGAACGAGGTGAGCTGCTCGACGCCCACCGGTCCGCGCGCATGCATCCTTCCCGTCGCTATGCCGATCTCGGCGCCGAAGCCGAATTCGCCGCCATCGGCGAATTGCGTCGAGGCGTTGTGCAGCACGATCGCCGAATCCACCTCCGCCATGAAGCGCCGCGCCACATCCTCATTCTGCGTGATGATGCAATCTGTGTGATGCGAGCCGTAGGTCTCTATATGGGCGATCGCCGCCTCCAGCCCATCGACGACGCGGACGGCGATAATGGCGTCGAGATATTCGGCGCGCCAATCCTCCTCGCTCGCCGGCAGCACGCGCGCGTCGACATCCTGCGTCGCGTCGTCGCCGCGCACCTCGCAGCCGGCGTCGAGCAGCATCTTCACAAGCGGCGAAAGATGCGTGGCCGCGCAGGCGCGATCGACCAGCAGCGTCTCGGCGGCGCCGCAAATTCCGGTGCGACGGAGCTTGGCGTTCAGCAAGATGCGTTTCGCCATGTCGAGATCGGCTTGCGCGTGGACGAAGACATGAACAATGCCCTCGAGATGCGCGAAGACCGGCACGCGCGCCTCATGCTGCACACGCGCGACGAGGCTCTTGCCGCCGCGCGGCACGATGACGTCGACATTGCCGTCCAGCCCGGCCAGCATGGCGCCGACGGCGGCGCGATCGGCGATGGGGACCAACGAGATCGCCGCTTCCGGCAGGCCGGCGGCGACGAGGCCGGCGACGAGACAGGCGTGAATCGCGCGCGAGGAGCGCAGGCTCTCCGAGCCGCCGCGCAGAATGGCGGCATTGCCGGCCTTGAGGCAGAGGCCGCCGGCGTCGGCGGTGACATTGGGCCGGCTCTCGTAAATCACCCCGATGACGCCGAGCGGCGTCGCCACACGCTCGATGAGGAGGCCATTGGGGCGCTCGAAGGAAGCCAGCAGCCGGCCGACGGGATCGGCCAGCTCGGCGATCTCCTCGAGGCCGCGCGCCATCGCCTCGACGCGCGCGGGATCGAGCGTCAGCCGATCGAGATAAGAGGCGACCGTGCCGCGCGCTTTCGCCTCCGCGACATCGAGCGCATTGGCGGCGAGCAGCTCCGGCATGCGTCGGCGCAGCTCCGCCGCGGCCGCATGCAGAGCCGCATTCTTGGTCTTCGCCGGCGCCAGAGCGACCGCCCGCGCCGCCCGCCGGGCGCCGGCGCCGATATCGGCCATCAGCGCGCCCAACTCTTGCTCGTCCGTCGCCAATGCTTCCGCCTGCGCCATTTCTTCGCCTCTTTCGCCGCTCGCTTGCGCTATCACGAATCGACGCGTCCCTGAAGGGGAGCGTCGCGAGACGCCGCCGGCCGCGAGACTTGCCTTCGGGCTAGCCCTTTTGTAAGACGCGAGCGCTCGTCGCCACGGCTCATTTCCACGGGCCGATTCGCCGGCGCCCGCCCGACGCCGCGTCCAAAACGCAGGCGATGCGACGTTCCCGGGCGCGCGGAGCCGGCCGCTATGAGGTTCTTCGCATGACGAAACGCGCGCTGCTGACGGGCATTACCGGACAGGATGGGGCCTATCTCGCACAGCTTCTGCTCGGCAAGGGGTATGAAGTCTATGGCGTGATCCGCCGCTCCTCGCATCGCGGCGTCGAGGACCATCGCCTGCGCTGGCTCGGCGTCGCCAATGACGTGCAGCTGCTCGACGGCGATCTCGGCGATCTCTCCAGCCTGCTGCGCATCGTCCAGGAGGTGAAGCCGGACGAGGTCTACAATCTCGCCGCGCAATCCTTCGTCGCCTCCTCCTGGCGCCAGCCCATTCTCACCGCCAACATCACCGCCGTCGCCGTCGCCAATGTGCTCGAGGCGCTGCGGCTCGGCGCCCCCGGCGCGCGCTTCTACCAGGCCTCCTCCTCCGAGATGTACGGCCTCATTCAGGAGCCGATGCAGAGCGAGAAGACGCCCTTCTATCCGCGCTCGCCTTACGCCGTCGCCAAGCTCTATGGCCATTGGATCACGGTCAATTACCGCGAGAGCTTCGGCATGCACGCCTCCTCGGGCATTCTCTTCAACCATGAGAGCCCGCTGCGCGGCATAGAATTCGTCACCCGCAAGGTGACCGACAGCGTAGCGCGCATAAAGCTCGGCCTCGCCAAGGAGCTTCGCCTCGGCAACATAGACGCCAAGCGCGACTGGGGCCATGCGCGCGATTATGTGCGGGCCATGTGGCTGATGCTGCAGCAGGAGACGCCGGACGATTATGTGGTGGCGACGGGCGTCACCACCACAGTGCGCGACATGTGCCGCATCGCTTTCGCCCATGCCGGCCTCGACATGGAGGCGCATGTGGTGATCGATCCGAAATTCTACCGCCCGGCGGAGGTCGATATTCTGCTCGGCGATTCCAGCAAGGCGCGCAAGGCGCTGGGCTGGGCGCCCGAGACCTCGCTCGACCAGCTCATCCGCGAGATGGTCGACGCCGATCTCGAGCGGCTGGGCCACGAATCGGCGACACGATGAGCGTGGAAGCCGCGTCCACGACCACGGCCCGCTACGAACGCATATTGGTGACCGGCGGCTCCGGCTTCGTCGGACGCTATGTGCTGGAGGCGCTGGCGCGCGCCTATCCCGCGGCGCATCGCCTATCGCTGGCTCGGCCGGGCGAGCCGGCGCCCGATCAGCGCTGGACCCCGATCGCCTTCGATCTGCTCGACGCCGAGGCGGTCGACGCCGCCATCGCGCAGGCGCGGCCCGATCTCGTCATTCATCTCGCCGCGCAAGCCTCGGCCGCGCAATCCTTTCTGGCGGCGGAAGAGACTTGGCGCGTCAATTTCGACGGCGCGTTCAATCTCGCCTCGGCGCTCGCGCGCCACGCGCCTGCGGCCGTCCTGCTCTTTGCCTCCACCGCCGATGTCTATGGCGCGAGCCTCGTCGAGGGCCCTGCGCATGAGGATATGATCCCGCGGCCGCTCAGCGTCTACGCCCGCTCCAAGCTGGCGGCGGAGTCGATGCTGGCGGATGTTCTGCCGCAGACGGCGCGGCTCATCGTGGCGCGCCCCTTCAGCCATATCGGCCCGGGGCAGGACAAGCGTTTCGCCGTCGCCTCCTTCGCCGCGCAGATCGTCGAGATCGAGAGGGGACGCGCCGAGCCGCGCCTCTCGGTCGGCGATCTATCCGTGCAGCGCGATTTTCTGGACGTGCGCGACGTCGTCGACGCCTATCTGCGGCTCATCGCCGTTGCGCCCGATCTTCCCGCACGCAATGTCTTCGACATCGCCTCGGGCGAGACGCGCCCGCTCGCGTCCCTGGTCGAAAAGATGCGCGCGCTGGCGCGCCGCGATTTCGAGATCGTGGTCGATCCCGATAGGCTGCGGCCGGCCGATATTCCGATCGCCAGATGCGCCGCCGGCAAGATGCGCGCGGCGACCGGCTGGAGCCCGCGCAGAACGATCGACGAGACGCTCGTCGATCTGCTCGATCATTGGCGCGCGGCCGTAGAAGCGACGAAATGACCAGCGAACGCGAGCGGCGTCTCGAGGAACGCAATCGCCTGCTCGAGCATCAGCTCGATTTTCTGCGCGCCGAGCTTCTGCATCTCGTCCATGAGCGCGAGAAAAACGTGTATTCCGCCGCCTGGCTGATCTTCCGGCCGTTGCGCCGTTTCGAGGCGGCGCTCGTCGATGCGGCGACGCCGCTGCTGCGAATATTCTCACGCGAGACCGCGGCGCCCGCGGTCGAGTCCGCCGCCATGGAGCCCGCCGCTCAGGGCGAGACGCAAAAGCCGCGACGGCTGCTGGTCGATGTGACCGCGACGGCGCGGCGGGACGCCGGCACCGGCATACAGCGCGTCGTCAAGAAGATCACGCAGGGGCTCTATCGCGATCCGGCGCTTCCCATTCCCGTGATCGCCGTGCGCTGCGAGGGCGGCCGCCTCTTTACCTGCGAGGCCTTCGTCGCCGCGCTCATCGGCGGAACTGCCGGCCAGGATCGCGAAATAGAGATAGAGCCGGGCGACCGCTTCTTCATGCTCTCGGACAGCTGGAACGCTTTCGAGGAGTTTCAGCCTGTCTTCTCTCGCATTCGCGCCGGCGGCGGCGAGATCGTCACCTGCATTTTCGATCTCATCCCCGTCCTCTATCCGCACGCCTGCCATGAGGTGACGCCGCCCCGCTACGAGGCATGGCTGCGCCGTGCGCTCATCGAGAGCGACGCCTTTCTCGCCATCTCGCGCACGGTCGCCGAGGAGCTGGCGGATTTCGTGGAAGAGACGGGACTGCCGCACCGCCCCGGCCTTTCGATCGGCTGGTTCCATTGCGGCTCGGATATCGCCGATGGCGCGCCGGCCGCGCCGCGGCCGCAGATCGCCGCCGCAGCAGCCGGCGGCGCCATGTTTCTGAGCGTCGGCACTGTGGAGCCGCGCAAAGGCCATCGCGTCGCGCTGAAAGCTTTCGAGGCGCTGTGGCGCGAGGGTCGCGCTGCGCGGCTGGTTTTCGTCGGACGGCGCGGCTGGTTCGAGGAGGCGATCGCCGCCGAGATCCGCGGCCATGCCGAATTCGGGCGACGCCTCTTCTGGTTCGACGATATCGGCGACGCCGAGCTCGCCTTTCTCTACGACAAAAGCGCGGCGGCGCTCGTTCCTTCCTATGCGGAGGGCTTCGGCCTGCCGATCGCCGAGGCCGCGCGTCGCGGCCGGCCAGTGATCTGCAGCGACATTCCCGTGTTCCGCGAGGTCGGCGGCGCCGGCGCCCTCTATTTCCGCGTCAATGATCCGGCCGCTCTCGCCGAGCGCATTCGGGAGCTGCTCGACGGAAGGGCGACGGGCGATCCCTCCGCCGTCAGCCGCGTAAGCTGGGCGGAGGCGGCGCATCGCGTCGCGCAGGTGATCGCGACCGAAGACTGGACGCGCTCTTTGCCCTGAGCCCCGCCCGTACGGCCATTGTTCCGCCGCGCCGAAAAGCATGATAGAGACGCGGCTGCGGCGGCGGCGCCTGCGGCTCTCTCGAACCGCAGGCTTCGCCGCTTTTGTGCAAAGCGGGGGCGCAGGTCGCGACCTTCCGCCGACGAGGCTCCAACCCGATAGGCCGTCAAATGTCGATCTCGCCGTCCATCAGCCTGCCGCCGACGCCCAAGGCGCTCCTCGATCTCATCAAGCTCGAGGCCGGGCCGGCTCCGCTGCCCGACTCGCGGCAGGCGCTGTGGATCAGCATCGCCGCCTATTTTCTGACCGAGGTGGGCGGCCAATTGGTGAGCGCCGAAATTCCTCCCTCGGTCGCCTACGGCCTGGTGAGCGCCGCCCTGCTGGCCGCGTTGACCTTCGGCGCGCTGCTGCTGACCGGAACGCGCGAGCGCTTTCAGCAGACGCTGATCGCCCTCACCTCCACGGGCGCGGTCATCGGCCTCGTATCCTTCGTGCTGACGCTCGCAGTGGCGCAGATATTTCCGCCGCCGATGCCGGCCCTGAAGCTCGTCGGCTTCGTGCTGTTTCCGCTGGTGCTGTGGAAGTTCACCGTATTCCTGTGGATCTATCGTCACGCCGGGATGCGCTTCATTCCGGCCTTCGCGCTGGGCGCGATCTATCTCGGCTTCATTCTGCTGATCCTGTCGCCGCTGCTGACGCGCCTCTTCAATCTCATTTGACAGGCTGGAGCGCCGCCGTGGCGACAGGCCCGCGGCGGCGCTCATTAAGTAACAATTAAGCATAATCACTTACTCATCGTTCATCACCCGCGTCGCGGCCCGATTCAGGCCGCCCGGCGCGTAGCGAGGATGAACCAATGAGATTTTCCGGTTCCTGCGCCGGGGCGGGGCTGTTCGTGGCGGCTCTGGGCCTTTTGTCCGCCGGCTCCGCCGTCGCCGCGGATATGCCTTTCTTCTCACCGCCCGAGCAGGAGTACCAGCCCGTCGAGCTGGGAACCGGCTGGTATTTGCGCGGCGACATCGCCGCGGCGCGCACGCCCGTGCTGAATATAGACGGCGCGGTGACGGCCAATAATTTCGTCAACAATTGGTCGGCCGGCATCGGCTTCGGCTATCGCTACAATAGCTGGCTGCGCACCGACGTCACCGCCGATTATCAGCCGCTCTACAGCCGGTCGGGCGCCTCCTATGTCTCGACGCCCTGCCAGACCGGCGCGGTGGGCACGCCAGCCGGCGGCCCCTACACCGACTCCATCGCCATCGCCACCGACTGTTTCCCCTATTCGCAGAGCCGCGGAACCGCTTCGGTCTTCCTCGGCAATGTCTATATCGATCTCGGCACATGGGGCGGACTAACGCCCTATATCGGGGCCGGCGCCGGCGTCGATGTGCTGTTCCAGAAGGCCCAGGTGCAATGGTACATGGGCAATCTCGTTCCCTATGCCGGAACGACCTGGACCGACCCCTACACGCTCGGCACCTATATGGCCAATTGGGACCGCAGCTACTCCAACACCTATCTGAAATTCGCTTATGCCTTCATGGGCGGCTTCGCCTATGACATCACCGATCATTGGTCTGTCGACATCGGCTATCGCTATCTCAATCTGGGCTCGATCTCGGGCAAGGACGCGCTCGGCGTCAGCCATACCCGCAAGCTCGACATTCAGCAGGTACGGCTCGGCTTCCGCTATCTGATCGACTGAGGATCGCCGCCGCCGCCGCAACCGGCCCCCACGACTGGCCCCTCCCGGCGGCGGCCCTCCCTTCGCGAAAAGCTCCCCGCCGCGCTCGACCGGCTATCCCCCGCCCCGCCCCAGCTCGCGCCCGACTTGACGCGAAGACGTGTTGCGCGTAGCGCAGGCTCCGAAAATCCATGCCCCGGGGAGGCAGCACAAAAATGCCCATCCAAAAGCCCGGCGTGAAGCCGGCCGATCCGCGTTTCTCTTCAGGTCCTTGCTCCAAGCGTCCCGGCTGGACGCTGGACGCGCTCGCGGGCGCGGCTCTCGGCCGCTCGCATCGCTCCCCGGCCGGCAAGGCGAAGCTGAAGGAAGCCATCGATCTGACGCGCGAGGTGCTGCGCGTGCCGGCGAGCCATCGCATCGCCATCGTCCCCGCCTCGGACACCGGCGCCGTCGAAATGGCGCTGTGGTCGATGATCGGCGCGCGCGGCGTCGATGTCGCCGCCTGGGAGAGCTTCAGCGCGGATTGGGTCACGGACATCATCGAGCAGCTGAAGCCGGGCGCCGCCCGCAGCTTCGTCGCCCCCTTCGGCGAATTGCCCGACCTGTCGAAGATAAACTTCGACAATGATTTCGTCTTCGCCTGGAACGGCACCACCGCCGGCGTGCGCGTGCAGAACGCGGATTTCATCCCCGCCGACCGCAAGGGCCTGACCATCTGCGACGCGACCTCGGCCGCCTTCGCGCAGCCGCTCGAATTCGACAAGCTCGATGTCGTCACCTACTCCTGGCAGAAGGTGATGGGCGGCGAGGCGGCCCATGGCATGCTCATCCTCTCGCCGCGCGCCGTGGAGCGGCTCGAGAGCTATACGCCCGCTTGGCCGCTGCCGAAGATTTTCCGCCTCACCAAGAACGGCAAGCTCGTGGAGAGCATTTTCGAGGGCGACACGATCAACACGCCCTCCATGCTCTGCGTCGAGGATTATCTCGATACGCTGAAATGGGCCAAATCGATCGGCGGGCTCGACGCGCTTTTCGCGCGCGCCAACGCCAACGCCAAAGTGGTGCATGACTGGGTCGAGAAAACGCCCTGGTTCACCCATCTCGCCCAGGATCCGGCGACGCGCTCCAACACCGGCGTCTGCCTCGTCTTCGCCGATCCCGCCGTCGCCGCCCTGCCGCGCGCCGAGCAATCGACGCTCGCCGCGCGCATCGTCGGCCTCGTCGAAAAAGAAGGCGCGGGCTTCGACTTCGGCGCCTATCGCGACGCCCCGCCCGGCCTGCGCATCTGGTGCGGCGCCACGGTGGAGGCCAGCGACGTGGCCGCGCTGACGCAATGGATCGACTGGGCCTATGCCGAGGCGGCGGCGCAATCGGCCAAAGCGGCTTGAGACGAAGGCCGCTCGTCACGATCTAGGGGAAAGGGACGGCCGCCGCGCGAGCGCGGCGCCGAAGGGGGCGAAATCTCGGGCTCGGCCCGAGGGAGGCCCTTCATGCCCAAACGCGTGCTCGTCTCCGACGCGCTGTCGCCTGCCGCTCTCGAGCTTTTCCGCTCCCGCGAGATCGAGGCCGACTATCGGCCAGAGCTCGGCAAGGAGCCGAGCAAGCTCGCCGCCGCCATCGGCGCCTATGATGGACTCGCCCTTCGCTCGACGACGCAAGTCGACAAAGCGCTGCTCGCGCGGGCCGAGCGGCTGAAGGTCGTCGGCCGCGCCGGCGTCGGCGTGGACAATGTCGATGTGGCCGCAGCGACGGCGCGCGGCGTGATCGTGATGAACACGCCCTTCGGCAATTCCATCACCACGGCCGAGCATACGATGGCGCTGATGCTGGCGCTCGCCCGTCAGATTCCCGCCGCCGACGCCTCCACCCGCGCCGGCAAATGGGAGAAGAGCAAATTCATGGGCGTCGAGCTCGCCGGCAAGACGCTCGGCGTCATCGGCTGCGGCAATGTCGGCGCCAATGTCGCGACGCGCGCGGCCGGCTTTTCCATGCGCGTCATCGCCTATGATCCCTTCCTCACCGAGGAGCGCGCCATAAAGTTGGGCGTCGAGCCGGTCGATCTCGAACAGCTGCTGGCGCGCGCCGATTTCATCACGCTGCACACGCCGCTCACCGCCAAGACGCGCGATCTGCTGAATGCGCAATCGTTGAAGAAGACCAAGCGCGGCGTGCGCATCGTCAATTGCGCGCGCGGCGGGCTGCTCGACGAGGCGGCGCTGGTCGCCGCGCTGGACGAGGGCCATGTCGCCGGCGCCGCGCTCGATGTGTTCGAGACCGAGCCGGCGCGCGAAAATCCGCTGTTCTTACGCCCGAATGTGGTCTGCACGCCGCATCTCGGCGCTTCGACGATCGAGGCGCAGGAGAAGGTCGCCGTGCAGATCGCCGAGCAAATGTCGGATTTTTTGACTCGCGGCGCGATTGTGAACGCGGTCAACTTTCCCTCGATCGGCGCCGAGGAGGCGCCCCGACTCGCGCCTTTCGTCGATCTCGCCGAAAAGCTCGGCTCCTTCCTCGGTCAGGCGACGGAATCGCCGATCGAGCGCATCTCCGTCGCCTATGAGGGCGCGGCGGCGCAACGCAATTTGGCGGCGATGACGGCGGCCGTCGTCGCCGGCGTGCTGCGGCCGGCGCTGGCCGAGGTCAATCTCGTCTCGGCGCTCGCCATCGCCAAGGAGCGCGCGATCACAGTCGATGAGGCGACGCGCTCCGGCGAGAGCGATTATGATTCGCTGATCGCAATATCGGTGAAGACGCGCGACGGAGAGCGGACGCTCGCAGGCTCGCTGTTCCATGACGGGCGGCCGCGAATCGTCGTCGCCGATGGCGTGCGCGTGGAATCGGAATTTTCCGAGCGGATGATCTTCGTCTCGAATGCCGACAGGCCCGGCTTCATCGGGCGATTCGCCGGGCTGCTCGGCGCGGCCGGCGTGAACATAGCCACTTGCGCGCTGGGGCGCGATCGGCCCGGCGGCTGCGCCGTGGCCATTGTCGCGATCGATGAGCCCGCGCCGCGCGAGACGATACGCGAAATCGCAGCGCTTCCCGGCGTGCGCTTCGCGTCTGCGCTCCAATTTTGAGCTGCAATTCGAGGGGGATCGGCGAGGCCGCAGGCGGCGCGCTCGCGGGCGGGGAGATCTTTCTCCCCGGCGCCTCCTCGTCCCCCTCACTCCGCCCCTTTGTCGCGACAATGGGGCGGAGGAGGCGGATCGAGTGGCGACTTTTAACAGTCGGCGATCAACGCCATGCCGTGGGCTCCGCGAAAGGGGTCGGCGAAGCCGCAGACGAAAGGCGAAGGATCGTCGTTATTACTGAATCATCTTCACGGTGCGGCCGACGCCCGGGTCGCTGCCATTGCCCGTGCCGTTGGTGCCGGCCGGCGAAATCCAGTCCGGAACCTTCGTCAGCGCGATGATGACGAAGGCAACGATGCCGACCATCCACAGAACGGTTTTGCCGATCTCAGCGCTGCTGTGTCCGATTGTTGACATGTGACGATCCTCCGAATGTTGGTGCTTTATTTTGTTTTTTTGCACTTGATGCGCGACAAAGCGTCGCATCGGCGTCAGCCTACACCAACTCTTTTCGAGACACAATGCGGCATGTGCGCGCGCGACAAAATTAGTCAGGCCGGGGAAAAGGAAGCGTGAGCGCGACGCAAAAAGGCGATCCCGGGGCCTGACGGCTCCGCGATCGCCTCGTGTTTCTCGGCTCGAGATAAGGGGCTTTAGTCCCGGCGCGTCAGATAATATTCGAGCATGGCGACAGCGGACTTGCGGTCCAGCTCGCTCGCCCGCGCCAGCGCGCGGGAATGCAGCTCGACGATCCATTGATCGGTCGGCCGATCGCCGGCCGCCTCGCGCGCCAGAGTGAGATACATCAGCCCGCGGGCGCGCTGCGGCGGACCGCCGGCCTCGCCGTTGAACATCAGATGGCCGAGCAGCGCCTGCGACGGCGCATGGCCCTTGCGCGCGGCGAGATCGAGCCAATTGGCGGCCTGGCGCGCATCCTTGGAGACGCCATTGCCGTCGAGATACATGCGCGCGAGATTATATTGAGCGTCGGCGTTGCCGAAATAGGTCGCGGCGTAGCGGAAGAGATCGAAAGCGCGGCCGGCGTCCGGCATGATCTTCGCGGCGGCGATCCCCTCGAGATAATAGACGCCGACGGCCACGAAGGCGCCGGCCGCCATCAGCCGCTCGCGCGGGCTCGGCTCGTCGTCGGCGAAATGATCGACGAGCTTGGCGAAATAGGAATAGGCCTTCGCGTCGTCGCGGGCGACGCCGTCGCCGTCGGCATACATGCGGCCGAGCTTCCATTGCGCCAGCGACTCGCCGCCGTCGGCGGCGTAACGCAGCGCCTCCACCGATTTCTTGGTGTTGCCGGCGTGATAGCTCTCGAGCCCGGCGGCGAGAGCGGCGCGCGGGTCCTTGAACATGGTCAATGGCTGGGTGGCGGCGGCGATGGAGCGCGGCTCCGACGCGTCGAAGGCGGCGGCGCGACCTGCCGCGAGAGAGCCGACCGTCGCGCAGCCGAGCGCCAGAAGCAGCGTCCCACGACGCCCGCGCGGCCCCACCGTCGACGCAATCGCCTGGAGAAACACGATCATCGAGGATCTGACTTTCGCAACGCCGCCGACGTCTCGAAAACGCCGCGCACCAACACCGCCATCGTCACCGCCGAAATCGACGACAGGCTTTGAGAACGTAAAGACCCTTCTCCCGCGACGAGCCGGCGCGGAAGGCGTCTCCCTTGTCCTCGATGACCTTGTGACGAGCCGAGATTAGCGCAGCGTTTATGGCTGAAAAGGGGCATGTGGCTCTTTGCCCGGCTCGCGGAAAACTATCTCGGCGACTGTTGCAACAAGGTCACAAATTTTAGCGTTTCGCCGCAGGCTCGGCGCCGACTCGACGCATCCGGCTACGCATTGCGACATAGAAACGACCCGGTCCGTCGCATCGCCTTCGGCGCGCAGCGATGGCGAGCGTGAAAAGCCGACCTCGAGCCTGCTGGCGCATGCGGCGGGAGGGGCCTATATCGTCCCGAGTGGCCCCCCTTCTGGCGGGCGCAACAAAGGTCGCCGTATGCACGTCGTCTCGCCCGAAGTTCCCGCCACGCTCGGCGCGATGCGCGGCGACATGCGCGGCTCTGTGCGCGTGCCGCGCGAGACCGCCGGCTTTCGCCGCCTCTTCATCTTCCTGGGGCCGGGCTATCTCGTCGCCACCGGCTATATGGACCCCGGCAATTGGGCGACGGCTCTCGCCGGCGGCTCCAAATTCGGCACGGCCCTGCTCTTCGTCGCCGTTCTGTCTAGCCTCATGGCGATCGTGCTGCAATCGCTGACGGCGCGGCTCGGCCTCGCCACCGGCCTCGATCTCGCCAGCGCCTGCCGTCGGCAGTTTCCGCGCTCGGCCTCGGTGGGGCTCTGGCTCTTGGCCGAGGCCGGAATATTGGCGACCGATCTCGCCGAGGTCATCGGCACGGCCATAGGCCTGCAATTGCTGTTCGGCCTGCCGCTCGCCTTCGGCGTCGTCGTCACTTTGCTCGACACTTTCCTCGTGCTCGCCTTCGAGCGCCTCGGCTTCCGCAAGATCGAGCTCTTCGTCGTCGCAATGCTCGGAATCATCGCGCTGGCCTTCGGCGGGCAGCTGCTGCTGGCGCGGCCCGATCTCCACGAGGTCGCCGCCGGCCTCGTCCCCAGCCGCGCGCTGATCGAAAATCCCGAGATGCTCTATATCGGCCTCGGCATTCTCGGCGCGACGGTGATGCCGCATAATCTCTTCCTGCACTCTTATATCGTGCAGACGCGCGACGTCGGCGCCGGCTCGGCCGATCGACGCGAGGCGATCGACTTCGCCATTTTCGACAGCTCGCTGGCTCTGCTCTTCGCGCTCGTCATCAACGGCTCTATTCTCGTGCTGGCGGCGTCGGTGTTCCACGCCTCCGGCCATACCGAGGTCGCCGAGCTCGGACAGGCCTACACGCTGATCGCCCCCCTCCTCGGCGCGCCGATCGCCGCCAAGCTCTTCGCCATCGCCCTCATCGCCTGCGGGCTCAACTCCACGGTGACGGCGACGCTCGCCGGACAGATCGTGATGGAGGGCTTCCTCGAGCTGCGCATGAAGCCCACCATTCGCCGTCTGGTGACGCGGCTCATCGCCATTGTCCCAGCCGTCGGCGTGACGCTGATCGCCGGGGAGGCGGCGACCGGCCGGCTGCTCGTGCTGAGCCAGGTGGTGCTGAGCTTCACTCTGCCCTTCGCCGTCGTGCCGCTCGTCTGGTTCACCGCCTCTCGCAAGCTGATGGGCGAGCTCGCGGCGCCGCGCCGCGCCACCATCGTCGCCGCCGTCATCGCCGTGGCCATCATCGCGCTCAACGGCAAGCTGATCTTCGACGCGGTCGCCGGCTGATTTTTACCGTCCCTTCACCATGCTGCGCCGCGAGCGGGCTTCGTCCCAACGCGCGCGGGAACGATCCTTTCGCGGTCGACGTTCCTTCCCAGCCGAGGCGGCGCTGGGGGCCGCCTCGCCAGAAGGGAAGAGAACGGCATGTTTCGACCTATGGTTTATGCGGCGGCCCTCATCGGCGCGCTGATGCTGCCCGGCGCGGCCTCCGCCCGCGGCCACCATCGGCATCATCACCACCATCACTGGCGCCATCACCATCACCACCATCACCATTGGCGTCACCATCATCATTGGCGCTGGGGCCTCGATCAGAGCTGGCGCGAGGCGAGCTGGAAGGCGCCAGAGCAGAGCAGCTGAGCAGAGCGCGCCTCGTCGCCGAAGCCGCGCGCTCGGCGACGGGGCGGACGTCTCGGAGGCCTCGCCCGCCAATGGCGGGATTTCGCGAATAGGAGCATAAGAAGGGCTCCGGCCGCGGCCGCGCCGCGCCGATCCGCTCGAAAGACAAGGGGTCCGTTGCCTTCCTTCGCCGCCACGCCACTCATTATCGCGACCGCGCTGTTCATGGAGAATCTCGACGGAACCGTGCTGGCGACCGCCCTGCCCGCAATGGCCGCCGATCTGCGCGAAGACCCCATCGCTCTGAAGCTCGCGCTCACCTCCTATCTTCTCTCGCTCGCCGTCTTCATTCCGCTCTCCGGCTGGGTCGCCGACCGCTATGGCGCGCGGCGCGTGTTTCGCGCGGCGATCGTCGTCTTCACCTTGGGCTCTGTTCTCTGCGGCTTCTCCGCCTCGCTCGCCGGCGTGGTGGGCGCGCGCGTGGTCCAGGGGCTCGGCGGGGCGATGATGGTGCCGGTCGGCCGGCTGGTGCTGCTGCGCGTCGCGCCGCGTCACGATCTGGTGCGCGCGCTCGCCTATCTCACCATTCCGGCGCTGATCGGCCCGGTGGTGGGGCCGCCGCTCGGCGGCTTCATCGCCACTTATTTTCATTGGCGCTATATCTTCTGGATCAATGTGCCGATCGGCCTTCTCGGCGTCGCTCTCGTCACGCGCTACATTCCCGATCTGCGCGAGGAGAGCGTTCCGCCGCTCGATATGCGCGGCTTTGCGCTCTCGGGATTCGGCCTGTCGAGCCTCGTCTTCGGGCTCGGCGCGCTCGGCCAGCGCATTGTTCCGGCGCCGGCCGCGGCGGGGCTGGTCGCCGCGGGGGCGATCGCGCTCCTCCTCTATGTGCGCCATGCGCGGCGGGCGCCGCATCCGATCATCGATCTCGATCTGCTGCGCGTGCCGACCTTCCGCGCCTCCATCGTCGGAGGCTTTCTGTTTCGCATGGGCCTCGGCGCCTCGCCATTCCTGCTGCCGCTGATGCTGCAGACCGGCTTCGGCCTCACGGCCTTTCAATCGGGCTCGCTGACCTTCATCGCCGCCATCGGCGCCATGGCGATGAAGACGACGGCGCAGCCCATTCTGAACCGCTTCGGATTTCGTCGCGTGCTCGTCGTGAATGCGCTGATTTCGGCGGGCTTCTTCTGCTTCAACGCGCTGTTCTCGCCGGAAACGCCGCATTGGATCATCATGAGCCTGCTGCTCGTCGGCGGCTTTTTCCGCTCGCTGCAATTCACGGCGCTGAATGCGATCGGCTATGCGGATATAGAGCCGCAGGCGATGAGCCGGGCGACGAGCTTCGCTTCGGCCGGGCAGCAATTGGCCCTGTCGGCCGGCGTCTCGCTCGGCGCCGCGACCCTCGAGACGGCGCGCGCGCTGCAAGGGGGCGGCGCGCTGCGACTCACGGATTTCGACGCGGCTTTTCTGGTGGTGGCGGCGGTCTCGGCCTCCTCCGTCCTCATTTTCCGCAGGCTCGCGCCCACGGCGGGAGAAGGGCTGACCGGCAAGAAATCGATCGAGCAGCCGATCGAGGCCGACGGATCGGCCTAGAGTCATTCCGGTTCAGATTGAACCGGAATGACTCTAGGTCTCCTTGTTCGGTCATGTTTTCTTCACGCGAACCGGTTCCCGCTTCGCTCGAAAACACTCTAGAAACGTTTGATTTCAGCCGCCGCGAAATCCAGTGGCGAGCACATAGAGCTCGGCCGAATCGGGGCGGCTCGCGGCCGGCTTCAGATGGCGCACCTGCGCGAAGTCGCGCTTCAGCGCCGCGAGCAATTGATGCTCCGTGCCGCCCTGCAGCACTTTGGCGACGAAAAAGCCGCCCGGCGCCAGCACTTCCTTGGCGAAATCCGCGGCGAGCTCGGCGAGCGCCACGATTTTCAGATGATCCGTCTGCTTATGGCCGGTGGCGTTGGCCGCCATATCGGACATGACGCCATCGGCGCCGCCGCCGAGCATGGCCTTTATCAGCTCGGGCGCGGACTCGTCGTTGAAGTCCATCACAGTGAATTCGACGCCGGCGATGGGCTCCATCTCGAGCAGGTCGATGGCGACGACCTTGCCCTTGCTCTTGCCATCGGCGGATTTCACGCGCGTGGCGGCGATCTGCGACCAGCCGCCGGGCGCGGCGCCGAGATCGACGATGCGCTTTCCGGGCGTGAGAAGCTTGTGGCGGTCGTCGATCTCGAGCAGCTTATAGGCGGCGCGCGAGCGATAGCCGTCGCGCTTGGCCTGCGCGACAAAGGGATCATTGAGCTGACGTTCGAGCCAGAGCGTCGAGGATAGCGAGCGCCTCCTCGCCGTCTTCACGCGTTCCTTCAGCGAGCGGCCGCCTTCCCGCCCCCCTGCGCCGGATTTCGTCATGCGAGCACCGCTTCCCGGGGCGCGAAGGTTCCGTCGGCTTCCTGCTCCATCGCGATATGGCGCTGGTGGAAGGCGAGCAGGCTCGAGCGATGGCCGATGGAGATGATCGTCGTATTGGGCAGGCGCTCGCGCAGCATGGCGTAGATTTCTCCCTCGAGCTTCTCGTCGAGCGCAGAGGTCGCCTCGTCGAGGAACAGCCAATCAGGCTCGGCCAGCAAGGCCCGCGCAACGGCGACGCGCTGCTGCTCGCCGCCGGAGAGGCGCTGCGACCAGGAATCCTCCTCGTCCAGCCGATATTTGAACGGTCCGAGCCGCGCAGCGTCGAGCGCCTCCTCGACCGCGCGGCGGGAGAAGGCGTCAGGCGCGCTCGGATAGGCGATGGCCTCGGCTAGAGTGCCGATGGGGATGTAGGGCTTTTGCGGCAGCAGCAGCAGCTTGGCGTCGTCCGGCGTGCGCACGCGGCCCTCGCCATAGGGCCAAATGCCGGCGATGCCGCGGAACAGAGTCGATTTTCCCGATCCCGAGGGGCCGGTCAGCAGCGTCGATTCGGCCGGCCGGAACACGAGATCGCGCGCCTCGACGATGCGCCGCCCGTCGGGCAGCGACAAAGCGAGATCATGGACCGCGATCTCGGGCGAAGCGCCGTGCTCGATCTTCGGCGCCGCGGCGCCCATCGTCGCCGCGCGCTCGATCGCCTCGTCGAAGGAGGCGAGACGGTCCAGCACCGCTTTGAAATTGGCGAGCGAGGTGTAGTAGGTGACGAAGAAGGTCAGCGCATCCTGCACCTTGTCGAAGGCGCCGGACGTCTGCGTCATCACGCCGAGATTGATCTTGCCGGCGAAATAGAAGGGCGCTGTGAGCAGATAGGGAATGATCGGCGACAATTGCCCGTAGGTCGCCGTGAAGCTGATCATCTTCTTGCGCGTCGTGACGATGCGCAGATAGTTGACGATGATCGCCGTGAAACGGCTCACCAGCGAGGATCGCTCGGCCGTCTCGCCGGAGAGCAGCGCGACCTGCTCGCTATATTCGCGCAAGCGCGCCAGCGAGAAGCGGAAGTCCGCCTCGCGATGCTGGCGCTCGAAGTACAGGCCCGACAGCGTGCGGCCGAGAAGATGCGTCACCACCGTGCCGACCGCCGCATAGAGCAGCGCCACCCAGAACAGGAAGCCGGGAATGAAAATATCGGTGCCCGGGAAGGCGTAATTGCCGGAGAGCCCCCAAAGGACGATGGAGAAGGAGACGAGCGAGCTCAGCGTCTGGATCAGCAGGATCGTATAGGAGTAGATGCCATAGCCGTCGGTGCCGCCGTCGATGAAGCGGTTCACGTCCTCGGCGATGCGCTGGTCCGGATTGTCGGTCTGACTGCCGGCGAGCGCCATTCGATAATGCGTGTGATCGCCGAGCCAGCGGGAGACGTAATGCTCGGTGAGCCAGCGCCGCCAGCGAATGATCATCAGCGATTGCACGACAAATTCGATCACCGCGCTGATGATGTAGGTGAAGGCCCAGGGCGTGAAGACATAGAGCAGCAGGCTCCAGAACGCGTCGGCGTTCTTCTCCTGGATCGCGTTGAAGAAGTCGCGATTGAAAAAGGACAGGCGCACATTGACGCCGACCTGCGCCTGATTGATGAGCACCAGCAGCACGATCATCGCGACGGCGATGCTGCGCTCCCGCGCGCCGAATCGAAAGAGCCCGAGGACATTCCCCTCGCCGCGGTCGCTGCTGTCGAAATAGAGATCGGCGATGCGCGTCATCTCGCGCACGACGGGAATATGCGAGACGGCGAAGACCGAGATCGAGAAGACGGCGACGGTGAGCGGCAGGCTCTCGGGCAGCGCATAATCGGCGAGCGCGGCGGGCCACAGGCTCTCCTCCGCGAGCAGCCGCGCGACGCCGAAGACGATCGTCTCGACCGAGAAGATGGAGACGAATATCTTCAGAAAGCTCGAGATGGCGGCGCTGCGCCAGGTGGTGAAGGCGCAGAGCCCGGCCGTGGCGGCGAGGAGGAAGAGATTGGCGTCGCCGAGGTGAGCGCCCGCTGCGAGCGTTAGCGCCGCGAAGACGGCGACGGCCGCTCCGAGTCCCTGCATGTCCTGTCCTCTCATTGGTCGCGCCGCATTCGCGCGGGCGTCGCATTCGGGCGCAGTAATCTCGAGATTGCGCCACTGGCGTGGCGCTGGGCTCGGCGCGCCGCTTTCTCCCTGCGATAGCGCGCTTTCAGGCGAAAGGGCAAATCGTCGCGCCGCGCCGCGCGCCTGCGCCGCGAAAGGATTTTGCTGGAGCTGCGCCGATGCGAGGAGACGGCAGCCGCTCCCGCCTTGCTGGCGGAGAAGATATTGCCGGCTTTCGGGCGGCGAGGAAAAAATTCGGCGTTTTCGCGTCTAGCGAGGAAGGAAAAGGGGCGCGTTCTTGACTTCCCGCGCCGTTACGGCCAGTTTCCGCGCCGCTTCGCTAGGCTTTCCAGCCGCAATCCCGTGTCGTTCGCCTCATGCGCTCCTATCTCGACTTCGAAAAGCCCGTCGCCGAATTGGAGACCAAGGTGGAGGAACTCCGCGCGCTGGCGTCCAAGGGCGACGGCGTGTCGATCTCCGACGAGCTCGCCAAGCTCGAAGCCAAGGCGCACAAGGCCCTGGCCGATCTCTACGCCAGCCTCACGCCGACGCAGAAAATCCAGGTCGCACGCCATGCGCAGCGGCCGCATTTCTCCGACTATGTGCGGCTTTTGTTCAATGAATTCACCCCGCTGGCCGGCGATCGCCTGTTCGGCGAGGACTCCGCCATCGTCGGCGGCTTCGCCCGTTTTCGCGGCGAGCCGGTCTGCCTCATCGGCCAGGAGAAGGGCTCCGATACGGAGAGCCGGCTCGAGCATAATTTCGGCATGGCGCGGCCGGAGGGCTATCGCAAGGCGGCCCGGCTCATGGAGCTGGCCGACCGATTCGGCCTGCCGGTCATCTCGCTCGTGGACACTTTCGGCGCTTTTCCCGGCATTGACGCCGAGCAGCGCGGACAGGCGGAGGCGATCGCCCGCTCCATCGACGTCTCGCTGTCGCTGGGCGTGCCCAATGTCGCCGTGGTGGTGGGGGAAGGCGGCTCCGGCGGCGCCATCGCCATCGCCAGCTGCAACAAGGTGCTGATGCTGGAGCATTCCGTCTATACGGTCGCCTCGCCGGAGGCCTCCGCCTCCATTCTGTGGCGCGACTCGTCCAAGGCGCAGGACGCCGCCACCAGCATGAAGATCACCGCCCAGGACCTGCTGAAGTTCGGCATTATCGACGTCATCGTCGCCGAGCCGCCGGGCGGCGCCCATCGCGATCCGGAGACGGCCGTCGCCGCCGTCGGCGAGGGCATAGACGATGCGCTGGCTGGCCTCGCCAATCTCTCCCGCGCGCAAATCGTCGACGCCCGCGCCGAGCGCTTTCTCTCTGTCGGCCGCAAGGTCTGAGCAGACGAGATTCGGCGCCTTTCAGCATTCGGCGGCCTCGAAGCGCTGACCCGCTCTGGTCTCCCGGCGTCAACCAATCGTTAACCTCATAGACGATCGCCGCCCTCTTGCCGGCGGCGACAGCCACGCTCTGGCCTTATTCTTCCTCTTGCGTTAGAACGACGTTGGTAATTCGACGTCTATTGTCATGCTAGCGTGACTGCGCGTGATTCGCGCCTTCGCGCGCGGATCACGAGAAGCGGGGCGAGAATGAATCTCTTCCGAAACGTCGGGCGGCTCGCCCCCTGGGGTCTCGTCGGCGCGACGCTCGCGCTCTCCGCCTGCAATGATCTCGGCTCCGGCTCGCAGCGCGCGCTGTCGCCCATTCCGCCCGAGACTTTGGCGCTGATGGAGCAGGCCGGCGTCACCAAGGAATCGCCGACGCTCATCCGCTCCTATAAGAAAGAGGCCGAGTTCCAAATCTGGAAGCAGCGGCCCGACGGGCGCTACGCCTATCTCAAGACCTTCCCCATGTGCCGCTGGTCCGGCCAGCTCGGGCCGAAGGTTCGCGAGGGCGACCGCCAGGCGCCGGAGGGGTTCTATTCCATCACCCCCGGGCAGATGAATCCGAACTCCGCCTATTATCTCTCCTTCAACGTCGGCTATCCCAACGCCTATGACCGCGCCTACGGCCATAGCGGCGGCTCCATCATGGTGCATGGCGCCTGCTCTTCCGCCGGCTGCTTCTCCATGACCGATCGGCAGATCGCCGAGATCTATGCGATCCTGCGCACCTCCTTCAACAATGGCCAGCGCTCGATCCAGATGCAGTCCTATCCGTTCAAGATGACGGCGGAGAATCTGGCCAAGCACAGGCTCGATCCCAATATCGGCTTTTGGAAGCAGCTGAAGGAAGGCTCCGACCATTTCGAGGTCGCCGGCAAGGAGCCGAGCGTCGGCGTCTGCAATCGGCGCTATGTCTTCGACGCGACCTCGGCCAATGGCCAGCCGCTCGACGCCGGCGCCGCCTGCCCGCCGCTGCGCCGCAATGCAGAGATAGAGACGCAGGTCGCGCAGAAAGCCGCCGTGGACGACGCCAAAGTGGCCGAGCTGGCGGCGGCTGGCGTCAGGCCGGTGCGCGTCGTCTATCAGGACGGCGGCCAGCACCCCGATTTCTACGCACGTGTCGCCGAGGTGAGCCGGCCCGAGACGCTGGTCGCGCCGCTCGAGATCGCCCTCGAGGAGAAGAGCAGCGGCGGCAAGTCGCGTTCTCCCGTGCTGGCCATTAGCGCGACGAGGCTCGCCGCCAAGGCCAAGAAAGAGACGGAGATCAAGGTCGCGGCCGCGGCTGCGGAGCAGGCCCCTGTGGCGAAGGCCGCGGAAGCCCCCGCCCCGGCCGAGCCGGCCAAGCTCGGAGCCTTCGCCGGGGCGACGGATTCGATCGGCGGATTGCTCGGCTTCCGCAAGGAGCCCGCCCCGAGCGAGCCCGCCGTCGCCAAAGCCGAGCCCGCCAAATCGGAGGCCGCCAAGCTCGAAAACGCCAAGGCCGGCGAGAGCCCCAAGAGCGAAAAGTCGGAGGTCGCCAAATCCGCGGCCAAGCCGGCGACCGCCAAGGCCACGGCCCCGAAGCCTGCCGTGACGAAGACCGCAGCAGGCCAGGCCGCCGCCTCGCAGGCCCCCGCGTCAGCGCCGTCGCATCGCGCCGATCCGGCCAAAAAGCCGCAAGCCTCGCTCGGAGCCGAACGCCACGCCAAGGTCGCTTCGGCCACTGCCGGCGTTCCGGCGCTGCCGCCGGTCTCTGCTCGCCCCTGATTTACGAGCAACTCACAAGTTTTTTGCTCAAACGATCCGCCCGAGGGCGGATCGTCGCAATTTTGCCTGCATTGATCGGAAAAAGGCGCCCCGAGCGTTGCTGTATCGCTGCGGCCCCGCGCCGGAACTTCCGCCGAAAACTCTGTCGTGATGCGACATTGTGGCGGGCTTCCAAAAAGGCGCTTGACACTTGTGCGCCGCAGCAATACAACAGTGCGACGCAGCGAGAACTTCTCTCGCTCCGTAGCCCTCCTTGGGCGTTTCCTCCCTTGACTTGGGCCGCTGGCGTTACCGGCGGCCCTTTTTTTTCGTCATTGCGTGGAAGAAGCTTCCCGTCACCTGCCCCGCCCGCAGCCCCGCCGGCCTCTGCTCCTGCGAATAGGCGTCTGTAACCATCGCAAAGGGCTGGCCCTTCTCGCTCACGATCGTCGCGTAGTGGAATTCGTGTCCGGCGAGCTCGTCGCCCGCCACGCCCAGCGCGCAATCGCCGAGGAGTCTTGCGCGCCTATAGCCCAAATGAAGTTTGCGCTGCGCAAAACTCGTCGCCAGATCGAGCAGGCCGGCCATCTCATGAGCCTCGCCGGCGGCGTCGGTCAGCGTCCGCCCGAGCGTCATATAGCCGCCGCACTCCCCATGGACCGCACGCGTCGCAGCGAAACGGCGAAGCCCGCCGAGAAAATTCCGCGCCGCCGCGAGCCGGCCCGCATGAAGCTCTGGATAGCCGCCCGGCAGCCAGCAGGCGTCGCAATCCTCCGGCGGGGCCTGATCGGCGAGCGGCGAGAAGAAAGCGATCTGCGCGCCCGCCTCGCGCCAGGCGCGGGCGAGATGCGGATAGAAGAAAGAGAAAGCCTCGTCCTGCGCGACAGCGACACGTCCTCCCGGCGGGTGCGGAACCTCGAGAGGACCGGGCGCGAGATCGGCGAGACCGCCACCCGCGGCCGCGAGCAAGGCGTCGAGATCGACATGGGCCTCTATGCGCTCGGCAAGCCGATCGAGCAGAGCTTCGAGCCCTCTCGTCTCGCCGGCCTGCACCAGACCCAAATGACGCTCGGGCAGAGCGACGCCGGAATCGCGCGGCAGCGCGCCGAACACTTTTATGCCGACCGCCTCGATCGCCTCCTGCGCGAGCTTGCGATGGCGCTCCGAGCCGGTGCGATTGAGCAGCACGCCGGCGAGCCTCACCCGCGCGTCATGCAGCGCGACGCCACGCGCAATGGCCGCCGCGCTCTGCGCCTGTCCCGAGACATCCATCACCAGCAGCACGGGCCAGCCGAGATGGGCGGCGATATCCGCCGAGGCGCCCGTCTGCGCCGGCGCACCGGGAGCGCCGTCGAAAAGCCCCATCGCCCCTTCCGCGACGATGAGATCGGCGTCCTCGCCGGCGCGCAGCGCCAGCTGCGCGAGCAACTCGGCCTCCATCGTCCAGGAGTCGAGATTGAAGCTCGCGCGCCCGGTCGCGGCGGCGTGAAAGGCGGGATCGATGTAATCCGGCCCGCATTTAACACCGGACACCCGCAGGCCGCGCCGCGCCAGCGCTCGCATCAGCCCCAGCGTCACAGTGGTCTTGCCCGCGCCGGAGCGAACGGCGGCGATCAGAATTCCGGGCGCGGTCAGCGTCCGGCTCCCGTGGGCCGGAAGCGGCGGTCATAGCCCGCGTCATAGAGCGCGCTCTCGCGGAAATCCTCCGCCGCCAGCGCCTCGCCGACGAGTATGAGCGCGGTGCGCTCCATCGGCGCTTCGCCGGCTAGCGCTTCAATGGTCGCGAGCGTGCCCCGCACGATGCGCTCATCGGGCCAGGAGGCGCGATAGACCAGCGCTATGGGACAGTCCGCGCCATAAAAGGGCGTGAGCTCGGCGACGACGCGCTCCAGCGCATGGATGGAGAGATGAATGGCCATTGTCGCGCGCGCGGCGGCGAAGGCGGCCAAAGTCTCCGTCTCCGGCATGGCCGAGGCGCGGCCCGAGGTGCGCGTCAGCACCACCGATTGCGCCACTTCCGGCAAGGTCAGCTCGCGCCTCAGCGCGGCGCTGGCGGCGGCGAAGGCCGGCACGCCCGGCGTGATCGTGTAAGCGATCCCGAGCGCGTCGAGCCGCCGCGTCTGCTCGCCCACGGCGCTCCAAATGGAGAGATCGCCCGAATGCAGCCGCGCGACATCTTGCCCGACCGCCGTCGCCTTCTGCATCTCCGCGATAATCGCGTCGAGCGACAGCGGCGCCGTGTCGACGATGCGCGCGTCCGGCGGGCAATGGGCGAGGATTTCCGGCGCGACCAGCGAGCCGGCATAGAGGCAGACCGGGCAGCGCGCGAGAAGGTCGCGGCCGCGCAGAGTCAGCAGATCGGCTGCGCCCGGACCGGCGCCGATGAAATATATGGTCATGGCGCTTCCTCTAGCGCATTTCGCGCGATCGCGCAGGTGAGGCCGGCGCTGGCGAGGCGCGGCCCGAGCAGACGGCTCCCCGCCCCTGCCCCGACCAGCGCTGCCGCCTCCGCCACGCTGCCGACGCCGGTGAGCGCCTCCACGCGCGGCGAGCGGGTGAGAAGCTCGCCCTTGCGCGCGAGCAGCGTATCGAGCGGAAGAAAGACCAGCGGCAGATTCAGCAGTCGCGCCGCGTCATGAAGTCCTTTCTCGCCGCGCTTCGACTCGATGGTGAAAAGCGCAATCTCGCCGCCCCACTCCTTCTCCCACTCGTGGGAGAAGGTGGCCTCGCGAAGCGAGGTCGGATGAGGGTCCGCGCCGAGACGCCGGCGCGACGGCGAGCCCTCATCCGACCCTCGCTCACGCGAGGCCCACCTTCTCCCGCGAGCGGGAGAAGGATCGCGCACATAAATTTCGCAAGCTTTCCAAACCAGCGCGACCGCCTCTCGCGCATCCACGCCGCTGCGCGCGCCTATGCCGATCGCGTAGCGCCCGCTCAACTCTTCACCGCGCGCCATTGCAGCGCGGGCAACGCCGGCTCCAGCGCGTGATAGGAGCCGATCGGGCGCGCTTTCGCGATCGCAATGCTCACCAGCTCGCCGCCCATGCGCGCAAAAGCGTCGATCAGCAGCGCCTGCGTCTCGATCGTCACCGCATTGGCGACGATGCGTCCGCGCAAGGGCAGCGCATTCCACGCCGCCTCTATGATCTCCGCTTCCCCGCCTCCGCCGATGAAGATCACATCCGGCGTCGGCAATCCCGCGAGCGCTCGCGGCGCCGCGCCTTCGACGATTGCGAGATCGGGAACGCCGAGCGTAGCCGCATTGCGCGCGATGCGCGCAACGCGCGTCGCATTCCGCTCGATCGCAATGGCGCGATTTGCGGGATCGGCGAGCATCCATTCGATGCCGATGGAGCCGGAGCCCGCGCCTATGTCCCACAAGCATTCGCCACGCCGCGGCGCGAGCGCGGCGATCGTCACAGCGCGAATGTCGCGCTTGGTGATCTGCCCGTCATGCTCGAACCAATCATCCGGCAGGCCCGGCGTCAGCGGCAGAATGCGCGCGCCAGGTCCTGCGATCACTTCGACGCCGATCGTGTTGAGCGGCGCAATGTCGGTGAGCGAAAACGCCTCCGCGCGCGCGCTGCGAATGCGCTCCTCGGCGCCGCCCATATGCTCGAGCACATGGATGTGCGACTCCCCCATGCCGAGCGCAGTCAGATGCGCCGCGAGGCGCGCGGGCGTCGTCTCGTCCCATGACAGAATGAGCAATCGGCGCGAAGGCTGCAGATGCGGCGTCACGCGCTCGAAGGCGCGGCCATGCAGCGACAGCGTTGCGCAATCCTGCTGGCTCCACTTCAGCCGAGCGGCGGCGAGAGAAAAGGAGGACGGCGCGGGAAGGCAGAAAATCTCCTCCACCGCCACATTGCGCGCGATCATATCGCCGACGCCGAAGAAGAAAGGATCGCCGCTCGCCAGCACCACGGTCGGCGCGCCGCGATGCGCGAGGATCGTCTCCATCGCCGCGGAGATCGGCGAAGGCCAGAGGAGCGTCTCCGCTCTCTGTGGGCCGATCAGCTGGAGATGCCGAGCGCCGCCGATGATGAGCGAAGCGTCGGCGATGAGCGCGCGCGCGGCCGGCGTCAGCGCTGCGAGGCCATCCTCGCCTATGCCGATGAGCGAAAGCCAGCGCACCGCGCTCATATCGCCTTCCGCGACGTATAGACGAAGGGCCGCGCATTCTCGCGCGAGACGAGCTTGGTGCCGCTCGCGCCAATGAGCACCAATGTCGACATGTCGACGACGCTCGGATCGGCCTCGCCCAAAGTTGTAATGGCGATGCTCTCTTCTGCGCGGCCGACCGATTTCGCGAAGACCACGATGCGATCTTCCGGCAAAACGCGGCGCAGCAGCGCGAATGTATCGTGAATGCGCTGCGGCCGCGCGCGCGAGGCGGGATTGTAAAAAGCCATGACGAAATCGGCGCGCGCCGCCAGCTCGAGACGATTTGCGATCGTCTCCCAGGGCTTGAGATTGTCGGAGAGCGAGATCACGCAGAAATCATGGCCGAGCGGCGCGCCGAGCCGCGCCGCCGCCGCCTGCATGGCGGAAATTCCCGGCAGAATTTCTATGTCCAATTCGCGCCACGCCGGCTCGCCATTGTCGATCGCCTCCAGCACCGCCGCCGCCATTGCGAAAATGCCGGGATCGCCGCCCGACACGACAGCCACGTCGCTTCCGCTCGCGGCGAGGCGCAGCGCGTCTTCCGCGCGCGCGATCTCGACGCGATTGTCGCTCGAAAGGCGCGTCTGGCCGGGCGTGACGGGAACGCGCGCGACATAGGGCGCATAGCCGATGACATATTGCGCGACGCTCAACGCCTGCTGCGCTTCCGCCGTGAGAAAACGCGCATCGCCCGGACCGAGGCCGATGACGAAGAGCCTACCGCTGCGCTTCGCCTCCGTCACGGCCGCCGCCCGGCGCCGGGCACGAGCACCATCGCGAAATAAGGCGCGTCATCGTCGCGCTTTTCGGTGAGGCGCATGATCTTCTCCTCCGCCATCGTGCCACGCTCGACATAGATGGCGCGATCGATGAGTCTCGCATCCTCGAGGGCGCGGCGCAGCTTGCCGAGATTGCCGCCGAGCTTCATCACCACGGCGGCGTCTGTCGCGGCGAGGCGCTGTGCGAGAATTTCGCGCGGCAGAGTCGCGGGAATGACGGTCAGCACATCGTCGCCCCATGTCATCGGCTGGCGCGCCGAAGCAAAGCAGCCCGACATGCCGGAGACGCCCGCGCAGACCTCCACGCGAAAGCGCGGCGACAAGCGCGTCTGCAAATGCATGAAGGAGCCGTAGAGCATCGGATCGCCCTCGCAGAGCAGCGCGACATCACGGCCGAGCAAAAGATGCAAGGCGAGGCGCTCCGCGCTCTCCTCATAGAAAGACGCGAGCGCCGCCACATAGTCGGGGTGATCGAAAGGAATCTCTGTCGTCAGCGGATAGGCGAGAGCGATCTCCTCGCAATCCTTCGCGATGAAGCGCGCGGCGATGGCGCGCGCATGGCTCGGCTTTCCGCGCTTGGAAAAATAGGCGACGATTTTCGCTTCGCTCACCAGACGCGCGGCTTTCAGCGTCATCAGCTCGGGATCGCCGGGGCCGAGGCCGACCCCGAGCAGCGCGCCCAGCGAAACGCGCGCGCCATCGTCGGCGCGCAGATTCGGATCGACGATATTCATTCTTTCTCGCTCGCCAGCGCGTTGATCGCCGCGGCGGCCATGGCGCTGCCGCCCTTGCGTCCGCGCACGATCGCCGTCGGAACGCGCCCGTCGGCGAGCGCGGCCTCTTTGGATTCCGCCGCGCCGACGAAGCCGACCGGCATTGCGATGATCGCAGCGGGCGGGGCTACGCCTTCGTCGAGCATCTCCAGTAGTCGGAACAACGAGGTCGGCGCATTGCCGATGGCGACGACGGCGCCAGAGAGCTTCTCCCGCCACAGCTCCATCGCCGCTGCGCTGCGCGTCGTCTTCATGTCTTCGGCGAGCGCGCGCGTGCGCGGATCGGCGAGGGTGCAGATCACCTCATTATTCGCGGGAAGGCGCGCGCGGGTGACGCCGTGAGCGACCATATTGGCGTCGCAGAAAATGGGCGCGCCATTGCGCAGCGCGGCGCTCGCCGCCTCCGCGAAGTCGGGCGAAAAGACGATATCGTCGGCGATCTCCACCATTCCGCAAGCATGGATTATGCGCACGGCGACGCGCTCCTCCTCGCGCGAGAAACGCTCGAGCCGCGCCTCTGCGCGAATAATGGCGAAGGAGCGGTCGTAGATCGCGGCGCCGTCGCGTATGTAGGTCAATGCGCCGGACATTATGGCTCCCTGCTTGTGGCGCGCATGATGCGCGCGCTCATTGCGTCTTCTATCTCGTTCACGCCGAGGCCATGCAATGTCGGCGCATCGCTCGCGCGTCCATTGTCGATGAGATCGAATCCTCGCGGCGTCGCCACCAGCGCGACCTTTGCCGCAGCGGGAGAGGCGCAGCCCTTGGCGCAGCCCGATATGTGCAGCGTCACGCCCTCGGACGCAAGCCGCGCCGCGAGAGGGGCGAGAATTTCGGCGAGATCGCGCGTCGGCGCTTGCGCCTGTGGGCATTCCGGCGCGCCGGGACAGGCGATGACGGCGAGGCGCGGATCATCCGCCGCAATGACGAAGCCGCGGCAAGCCGCGACCTCGATGATATATTGCGCCGCCTCGAGATCGGCGCAGGGCAGCAGCAGCGCGCGCCAGGGCGTGAGGCGCAATTCGTTCAGGCCATGGACTTCGGCCAGCGCCGCGAGCGCATCGAGATCATCCGCGCGCCATCGTCCAGAGGGCGCGCCTATGCCGGCGAAGGCCCTCTCTTCTTTTGCGCCGCCGTCACGAGACAGCAGCGCTCCGAAAATCTCTACGGCGGAGGCGGCGCGACAGAGCGATTCATACGGCGTCGGCGTGAGAGCCGCCGCTTCGGCCAGCGCCTCGAGGCCGAAGGTAGCGACGACATTGCGCATGCGACGCAATTCGAATTCGCGGCCCGCGCGCAAGTCGAGAAAGGCGCGCGCCAGCGCCAACGCCACATCGCACGCCGTTTCCGGCGTCGCGAGAAAAGCATGCGCGCGCGCGCCATCGGCGATAATGGCGACATCATCGCCATGCGCCTCGATGCGAATATCCATTGTCGAGGCGGAAAGGCCGAGCGCGCCGCCATCATCGACGAGAAAGCCGAACTTTCCAGGAAGCGCCAGCAGAGAAGCGTCCTTCACGAGCGATTGCGCGAGACTTGCGACGAGGGCGCTCGCCTGCGCGTCAGCGAAAGGCGAGACGAGGAAGTTGAGCAGGCTCTCTGTCGCCGCGTCTTCGGCGAGCAGGCCGAGCGCGGCGAGGCGGCGTTGCGCCTGCTCGAGCTTCGCTTCGCTCACGCCGCGCAATTGCAATTGCGCACGCTGCGAGAGATCGATGAGGCCATTGCCGCAATCCCGCGCGATCGATGCGATCTCGTGCGCCCGCTGCGCCGAAAGACGCGGATGCGTCGTTTTCGCGCGCAAAAGAAGGCCGTCGCCGCTCTGCATCGGCCGCAGCGCGCCGGGACACCAGCCTTGGATTTTTGGCGCGGCGGTCATAGCGAAAGCCCTTCGAGCGCTGCGGCGACGCTGTTGCGCCGCGTGCGCCAGAAGCCGCGCGCGATGGCGCGCTGGAACATGTCGCGAATAGCTGCCGCCGCGCGCGGATTGGCGGCGAGCAGAAAATCGCGAACGTTCGGCGCGCCGAGAGTGGAATCGAAGACGAGATCCCATTGCGCATCGCGGACATGCGGCGTCGTCGCGGCGAAAGCGAAGAGATTGTCGAGCGTCTCGGCGATTTCCGCCGCGCCGCGATGGCCGTGGCGCATCTGCCCCTCGAGCCAGCGCGGATTGGCCGCGCGACCGCGAATGACGCGCGCGATCTCTTGCTCGAGCGAGCGCAGCTTCAATGCTGCGGGGCGCGTCGCATCGATATGCGTGATCTGCGCGGAGCCTCCGAGCGCGGCGTTGGCCGCGGAAAATCCGCCTTCGAATTCCGCGAAGGCGGCGCCGGTGAGCACATCCGTCTCCGCCATATCCTGCACATGCAGCAGAGCATCGGCAGAGCCGACGCGCTCGCCGAAAGCCTCGCGCGCCGGCGCGCTCTCGCCATTGCGCGAGACGGCATGGCCGCCGGCCGCGAGAAAAGCCTGGCCCAATGCATCGCGCGTGTCGCCGCGAGCAATGGCCTCGGAAAGGCCGAGGCCATAGCTTCCCTGCGCGGCGCCGAAGACGCGCGCGAGCGAGCGGCCGTCGCGGCGGGCGGCGGCGAGCGGATTGGACTCGTCGTCCTCATCGAGCGCGGCGACGGCCGCGACAGCGTCGTGGAAGAGCGCGATGAGGCCGGGGAACATGTCGCGAAAGAGCCCCGATATATGCAGCGTGACGTCCACGCGCGGAAAATCGCGGCTCGCGAGCGGCAGAATCTCGAAGCCGCAGACGCGCGCGCTGGCGTTGTCCCACGAAGGCGCGACGCCCATCAGCGCCAGCGCTTGCGCGAAATCCTCGCCGCCGGTGCGGATGGTCGCGCTGCCCCAGAGATCGAGCACGATATTGCGCGGCCATTCGCCATGCTCTTGCGCATGACGCATCATCACCTCGCGCGCCGCGCGGACGCCGATATCATGGGCGGTGCGCGTCGGAACATGGCGCGGATCGATGCAGAAGAGATTGCGGCCTGTCGGCACAACGTCGGCGCGTCCGCGCGAGGGGCGCCGGCCGGGCCGGGCTCGACGAAACGGCCTGCGAGCGCGCGCAGCAAGCCGCTCGCTTCGGCCGCGCCGCATGGCCCATCGCCGAATATGTGCAGCCCATCGCCGATGCGCATTTCCTTCACATCGCAGAGCCAAGCGTCGAGCCGCGCCAGCGCCTCGGCGCGATCCGTGTCGCGCGTGACCTCGCATTCCTGCGCGAGGCCGCTGCGTTCGGCGACATCGAGAATTGTTTCCGCCACCAGCTTGGCGCGGCGCGGATCGAGAGTCGCGGCGCTCGCATATTCGTCGAGCAGGCTCTCTATCTCCTCCGCCTCGGCGGCGAGTCCCGCTTCGACGAGCGGCGGTGTCATATGGCCGATCGTCACCGCGCTCGCGCGACGCTTGGCTTGCGCGGCCTCGCCCGGATCATTGACGATGAACGGATAGACGAGCGGCGTGGCGCCGAGCAAAACCTGCGGCGCGCAAGACGGGCCGAGCATCGCCGATTTGCCGGGCAGCCATTCCAGCGTGCCATGCGTGCCGAGATGGATCAGCGCGTCTATGCTTCGACTGTGACGCAGCCACAGATAGAAGGCGATATAGGCATGGCGCGGCGCGAGCTCGGCGTCGTGATAGGTCTCGCGACGTTCCACTCTGCTTCCGCGATCCGGCTGCAATGCGATGACGAGCTTGCCGATCTCTATGCAGGAAAAGCGAAAGGCGCCTTTCGCGAGCGCCGGATCTTCTTCTGGCGCACCCCAGGCGGCGAGGACTTGCCGCGTGAAGTCGTCCGCCAGCGTGGCGAAGAGGCGCTGATATTCGGCGAGCGGCAGCTCGACGTAATGCGCGGCTTCCTCCAGCGCGCGCATGACGAGATCGCCGTCACGATAAAGTGACCCGATTTCGTAATCCGCGTCGCGCAGCAGATCGCCTATTGCGATCACGCTTCGCGGCGTGTCGAGGCCTATGGCGTAGCCGCCGCGTCCGCGTCGCGCCGGATAATCGGAGAGCACCAGCGCGAGGCGCTTCTCGCTATGTCCGAGCCGGCGCAGGCGCGCCCAATTCTGCGCGAGCGCCGCGACATGATCTATCTGCGAAGGCTCGGGTGAATGGCGAATCTCGTCGAACTCGCTGGCGGCGCGTGCGCGCGTCTGCGCCTTGAAGGAGACTGCGCCGGCGAAGATGCGGCCGTCCACCTCGGGCAGCACGACATTCATCGCGAGATCGGCGCCATTGGCGCCGCGCTTGGAGTTCTCCCAGGCTTCGCGCGTCGAAGTGGCGAGCGCGATTTGGAGAACAGGCGCGTCGGCGCGATCGAGCACCGAGCCGCCCTCCGTGCGCGCGGAGAAGGCGGTGGCGTTGAGAATCACATCGGGACGGAATTCTGCAATCGTCTGCGCGAGCAGCGTCTCGCAAGCGGCGTCCTTGAGGCTGGCGACGAAATAGGCTTCGACAGCGAAGCCGCGCTTATGCAGCGCATCGGCGAGCGCGACGATCGGCGCGAAATCGCCGGCGAGCCAGGCAGAGCGATAGAAGGTGACGAGCGCGCGCGGAGCCGATGCCGCCTGTGCGCCGCTCGATTGGCCGGAGGCTCCCTCATCCTCAGCATGAGGGGGAGGGTTAGCGCCAAGGGCGGTGCGGCAGGCTTGCTCGCAGCGGCCGGCGAGCGGCGCGGGCGCGCTCTCAAGCCAATGCGTGGGCGTTCCTGCGAGAGTCGCGGCGTAGCCGAGGAAGGAACGCAGATTATCCGGGCCGCCGTCGCGGAAGAAAGACCAGATGCGCGCGAGCGCATCGGAAGAAAGCGTGGAGGCGCGCTCCAGCCTTTCATCGCTGTGCATGTCGCCCGGAACGATGGCCAGCGCGAAGCCGCGCATGCGCGCTGCGGTCGCGAGCTCATCGACGCCATAGGCCCAATAATCCTTGCCGCCGAGCAGGCGCACGACGACGAGCCGCGCATGGCGGGCGACCTTGTCGATATAGAGATCGACCGAATAGGGATGCTTCAATCTGGCGAGGGAAGCGCAGCGCAGCGATGGCGGCGCGGCGTTCTGCTCATGCAGCTCGGCGAGGAGGGAAAGCTCGGCGTCGGAGAAGGAGAGGAAGACGATCTGCGCGGGAGTCTGCCCGAGGTCGACCGCCGCCTCATTATCGTCGAGGCCGTGGAGATCGCGCGCGAGCAGATGCATTGCGCGTCCTCAGCTCGTCAGCATGGCCGTCACGCCCGCGCGATCGAGACCCTTCTCGCCGATGACGACGAGGCGGCTCGCGCGATTCTCATCGGCGCGCCAGGGGCGGTCGAACTGATGACGAAAGCGCGCGCCGACGCCCTGCACCAATAGGCGCATCGGCTTGCCGGCGATCTCGACGAAACCTTTCATGCGAAGAACGTCATGCGCCTCGGCGACGCGAGCCAAGCGCTCGATCAGCTCGGCCGGGTCGCGCGCGGCGGCGATCTCGACGATGAAGCTCTCGAAATCGTCGTGATCGTGGCCCCCTTCCGTATCATGGTGAGAGGGGCGATTGGCGAGATCGTCCTCCGCCGCGGCGCCGAGGCCGAGCAGAATGGCGGGATCGAGCCTGCCCTCGCTGGCGCGCAGCAGCTTTACCGCGCGCGGCGCAGTGGCGCGGATTTGCTCCGTGACTTGCGCTTCCTCTTCCGCGCTCAGCAGATCGGTCTTGTTGAGCACGATCAGATCCGCGCAGAGCAGCTGATCCTCGAAGACTTCCTCGAGCGGATTGTCGTGGTCGATCGCGAGGGTCTCGGCGCGCTCCTTCGCGATGGCGTCGAGATCGTCGGCGAAGCGGCCCGCCGCGACCGCCGGGCCATCCACCACGGCGATGACGCCATCGACGGTGAGATGCGGGCGGATCGTCGGCCATTCGAAGGCTTTGACCAGAGGCTTGGGCAGAGCGAGGCCGGAGGTCTCGATGATAATGTGCTCCGGCCGGTTCGGATGCGCGAGCAGCGCCTCGATCGCCGGCGCGAAATCATCGGCCACGGTGCAGCAGAGGCACCCATTGGCCAGCTCGACGATATTCTCCTCAGGACAATTCTCCACGCCGCAGGCGCGAAGAATATCGCCATCGACGCCGACATCGCCGAACTCGTTGATGACGAGGGCGAGGCGGCGGCCGCGCGCCGTCTCGAGGATATGGCGGATCAGCGTCGTCTTGCCGGCGCCGAGAAAGCCGGTGACGATGGTCGCGGGGATTTTGGCGAATGTGCTCACGCCGCAGCCTCCGTGCTGGTCTTTGTCGGGAGACGGCGCCAGACGAAGCCGACGGCCGCGCCGACCAGAATCCAGGTGATCGCGTGAATGGCGAGAGAAGCGGCGGCGAAACGCGCGGCCAGCTCGGCCGGCGCGGTGCTCTCGGGCGCCGGCGGCTGCGGCGCGCCGATGAGATGCGGCGCGATAATGAGCGCGACGCCCAGCGCTTTGACGAGCGGGCGCTCGACGCGCAGCACGGCGAAGAGCCCGGCGCCGGTTGCAGCCGCCGTGCCGATCCACCAGAATTGGCGCGCGGCGAGATCGCCGGCGGCGCTGCCCGGCAGCTCCGGCGCGAGGCCGAGGCTGGTCGCAAGGCCGGTGGAGGCGAAGGCGCAGGCCCCCCAGAGCGCGGCGCGCTTGGGCTCGATCGTCTCGCCGGAGAGCAGCATCAAGGCGAGCAGCACGAAAGCGTAGCCCACCGAGGTGACGCTGGTGGCGACGCTGGTCGCCGCTGTGCGCTGGAGACCGGGTGCGGGCTCCCAAACCGGCTCGGCGGCGTGCTCGTGCTGATGCGCCTCGACTCCGGCATGGGCCTGCTCGGCCGCGGTCTCGTAGACCTCGGCGGCGAGGATCAGCGGAGTCGTGGTGACATTCTGCAGGGCCGCGACCGCGAGCCCCGCGAGAAGGCCGGCCAAAAGGCCGACCGCGAGGAGTCGCTGGATCACCGCTGCGTCAATGGCAAGGGAAGCCGAGCGAATGGCGCGAATCATGCGCGGCGTTATGCGCGACGCTCGCGTAGGAGAAGCCGGCGAGATAGACGAGCCCGGCGCCGAGCGTGAAGACGACCAGCGCGGCGCGCAGGATCTCGAGGCGGCTGGCGGAGACGATCGCGTCGGCGGAAAGGGTCTTCGTGGTCATTCTCGGCTCCTCGCCGCCCCACCGGCGGCATTCGTGGTTTCGCTGGACGGCAGGTCTCCTGGCTCGCGGGTCGCTGCGCTCGCCGCCTTCCCGGGCTTTCACCCAGTGGCCACACGGGCTCGCGCTCGCCGCTCACAGTTGCGGGGGCAGCCGCGGATCAGGGGCGAACCCCATACCGCATTCCCTCTTCGCCTCCTTGCGGAGGACCGTCGCGAACAGTCATATGACGGAGAGAAGGAGCCGTCAAACGGCGAGGAGGCGCTGATCATGTCGGAATTCGCGGAAGAAGACGCCGCCCGCCGCCATCGCGAGAAGATGGAGAAGCGCAAGGCCGTGCAGGACGCCGAGGTCGCCGGCAAGAGCATCGCCGAAAAGGGCCTGCTGATGGTCCATACCGGCCCCGGCAAGGGCAAGTCTACCGCGGCCTTCGGCCTCGCTCTGCGGGCGATGGGGCATGGGCTCGCGGTGGGCGTCGTGCAATTCGGCAAGGGCGCCTGGGACACGGGCGAGCGCCGCATTCTCGAGAAGCTCGGCGGCGAGGACGGGCTGCTCGCCTGGCACACGCTCGGCGAGGGCTTCACCTGGGAGACGCAGGACCGCGCCCGCGACGAGGCGGCGGCTCGGCGCGCCTGGGAGAAGGCGAAGGAGCTGATGGCCTCAAAGTCGATTCGGCTGCTCGTGCTCGACGAATTGTCGATCGCGCTCCGCTATGAGCATCTGCCGCTCGACGAGGTGATCGCGACGCTGACGGCGCGGCGCGCCGATCTCCACATCGTCGTCACCGGCCGCAACGCCAAGCCGGAGCTGATCGCGGCGGCCGATCTCGTCACCGAGATGACAATGGTCAAGCATCACTTCCAGGCCGGGGTGAAGGCGCAGGCCGGAATCGAGTTTTGAGGCGGCGCCTCAAATGAATTTCAGCCCTTTCAGGCTCGAATGTCCGTTCCGCCCGACGATCAGATGGTCATGCACGGCGATGCCGAAAGGCTGCGCTATGGCGATGATGTCCAGCGTCATGCGAATGTCGGCGGTGGAGGGGGTCGGATCGCCGGACGGGTGATTATGCGCCAATATCAGCGCGGAAGCGCCCAATTCCAGCGCCCGCCGCACCACCTCGCGCGGATAGACGGGCGTGTGATCCACCGTGCCGACGCCCTGAACCTCATCGGCGATCAAGGCGTTGCGCTTGTCGAGGAAGAGAATGCGGAACTCCTCGCGCTCGGCATAGGCCATGGCCGTGCGGCAATAGTCGATCACATCGACGAAGGAGCCGAGCACGGTCCGCTTCTGCAGATTGCTGCGCGCGAGGCGTCTTGCCGTCGCCTCCATCAGCTTCAGCTCGCAGATCGCCGCCTCGCCGAGCCCTTCGATCTCGCGCAGCCGCTCCGGCCGCGCCGCCGCCACCTCGGAGAAAGAGCCGAATCGCGCGATCAGCGCCTTGGCCAGAGGCTTGACGTCGCGCCGTGGAATGGCGCGATAAAGCACCAGCTCCAAAAGCTCGTAATCGGCGAGCGCGGCCTCCCCCGCCTCCAGAAAACGGTCGCGCAGCCTCTGCCTATGGCCATGAAAATGCGGCGCCTCCTCGCGCAGACCGTCGGCGGGCTTGTCGCCGGCCGGTCGGCGCCGAGGGACGCGCGTCTCGCTCATTCGGCGCCGGCGGCCGCGTCCGGCGAGGCTCCACTGGACGAGGCGCCATTGGGATTGTCGAGCCCGGCGGGCGAGGCGGTGAAGATTTCCACCCCCGTCTCGGTCACGCCGAGCGAATGCTCGAACTGAGCCGAGAGCGAGCGGTCGCGGGTGACGGCGGTCCAGCCGTCGCCGAGAATCTTCACCTGCGGCCGGCCGAGATTGATCATCGGCTCTATGGTGAAGAACATGCCGGGTCTGAGCTCCACGCCCTGCCCGGCGACGCCGTAATGCAGAATATTCGGCTCGTCGTGGAACAGCCGGCCGAGCCCATGGCCGCAGAAATCGCGCACCACGGAGCAGCGCTCGGCCTCGGCGAAACGCTGGATCGCCGCGCCTATGTCGCCAGTGGTGGCGCCCGGCTTCACCACGGATATGCCGCGCATCAGGCTCTCATAGGTCACGTCGATGAGCCGCTGGGCGCGGCGCGGCACCTCGCCCACGGCGAACATGCGGCTGGCGTCGCCATGCCAGCCGTCGATGATGAAGGTCACGTCGACATTGACGATATCGCCGTCGCGCAGGGGCTTGTCGTCCGGAATGCCGTGGCAGACCACATGGTTGATCGAGGTGCAGATTGATTTGCGGTAGCCGCGATAATCGAGCGGGGCCGGATAGGCGCCGTTGGCTATGGCGAAGTCGAAGACGAGATCGTCCAGCTCCTTGGTGGTGACGCCGGGCTTCACATGCGGGACGAGCATGTCCAGCGCCTCGGCCGTCACCCGGCCGGCGAGACGCATGCCCTCGAAGTCCTCGGGGCCGTGAAGCTTGATCTGGCCGCTCTTGCGGCCCGAGCCCGCGAGGTGGGACTCGACGAATGTCATGCTGAACTCTCTGTTGGTCGTCGCCGGCTTCAGCTTATAAATTAAGAAATTGACGCCGCAAAGCAAGATGCGCGCGACGCCGCTGGGAGTCGGCTCGGAGGCTGGCCTCGGCGGCGCCGGTGGCATAGACTTTGGGCGAGACTGACCTCGAGGAGCGGCCCGATGGAGCGCGAAGAGATCGTTACGGCCGCCGTGCTCGTGATCGGAGACGAGATCCTCTCCGGCCGCACGCAGGACCTCAACACCAATTATATCGCCAAATATCTGGGCGAATTGGGGGTGGACCTGCGCGAGGTGCGCGTCGTGCCCGATATAGAAGAGGAGATCGTCGCCGCGCTGAATGCGCTTCGGTCCCGCTACGGCTATGTCTTCACCACGGGCGGCATCGGCCCCACCCATGACGACATCACCGCCGACGCCGTGGCCAAGGCCTTCGGCGTGCCGATCGGCGAGGACGAGCGCGCTATCGCCATGCTGCTGGAGCGCATCGCCCCGCAGGACCTCAATCCCGCCCGCCGACGCATGGCCCGCATTCCTCGAGGCGCGGATCTCATAGAGAACGCCATCTCCAAGGCGCCGGGCTTCATGATCGGCAATGTCATCGTCATGGCCGGCGTGCCGATCATCATGCAGGCCATGCTGGACGCCGCGGCGGGACGCATCGCCAAAGGCGTGAAGGTGCAGGTCGCGACCGTCGACGCCCATAATATTCCAGAAGGACGCTACGCGGCCGATCTCGAGCGCATCGCCAAGGAGCATGAGCGGGTGACTGTCGGCTCCTATCCCTCCTTCTCCAGCGCCGGCGTGCGCAATCAGATCGTGCTGCGGAGCCGCGACGGCGCCGAGCTGGAGGCGGCGACGCAGAAAGTGCGCAAGCTGATCGTCGAGCTCACCGCCAATGGAACCCCGCTCTGAGGCGAGAAGGTCACCACAAATGGAAGACAAAGCCTTTCCGGTATCCTGGGACGCTTTCCACCGCGATGCGCGCGCGCTCGCCTGGCGGCTTTCGGCGGTGGGCGGCTTCTCCGCCATTGTCGCGGTGACGCGGGGCGGGCTGGTGCCGGCCGGCGTCGTCGCGCGCGAGCTCGGAATTCGCGTCATCGATACGATCGGCGTCGCCAGCTATCAGGAGGAGACCCAGCGCGGCGAGGTCCGCGTGCTGAAGCCACTCTCCGAGACGATCCTCACCCTGCCGAGCGAGGAGGTGCTGATCGTCGACGATCTCGTCGACACCGGCGCGACGGCGAAGGTCGTGCGCGCCCTGCTGCCCAAGGCGCATTTCGCCACGGTTTACGCCAAGCCGCAGGGCCGGCCGCTGGTCGACACTTTCGTCACCGAGGTCTCGCAGGACACTTGGATTTTTTTCCCCTGGGACACCGGTCTCAGCTTTCAGGCGCCGATCGCCAGAGGATCGTCCTGACGGCCGCCTATGGCCGATAGACCGCGCAATCGAAGATGGCGTAATGCTCGATCGGCGTCCAATGCGGCGCCCCGCCGGCAAGATGCAGCGAGAAGCGCGGCGGACCGCGCCAGAAGCGCGGCTCCAGACCCTCGGCGAGCGCGCCCGGCGATTCGACCGCCCCGACAACATAGGCCGGGGCGTCCGGGCGGGCGCAGAGGCGCTCGAGCGAGGCGCGCGTGAAGGGCGGAAAATCGATCACATCATCGGTGCGCGGCTTCAGCGCGCTATCGGCCACCCAACCGAGATCGCGCAAAAGTCCCATGCGCTCGCGCCATTCCAGCGCCAGCGGCCGCGAGAAGACGACGCCCGCGCCCTGCACGCGCGAGGCCCAATTGGCGCGGCCGAGCCACACCCAAGGCGCGAGCTTGTCATTGACCCAGAGAACCTCGCCCTCGCGCGGCGCGACCATCGCCTCCAGCTCCGGCGGATGGACGTCGGCCGAGCGCAGCGGAAATGGCTCATTTATCCAGCAATAGGCCGCCAGCGGCGCGGCGAGAGCGGCCACGCCCGCGGCGAGGAATGGACGCGGCCGCCATGCGGCGATCAGAATGGCGAGCGCCAGGAACAGCAGCGGGACGAAGGCCGGCTCACCGGCGCGCAGCACTGAGGGCAGGATCGAATCCTCGCTCGGCGCGACGCGGACATATTCCCGCGCGAACCACAGCGCCGCGCCGAGCACGATGACCGCGCAGAGGCCGCAGAGCGCAGAGAGCGCGCGCTCCAGCAAGCCGAGCGGAATATGGCGCCAGCGCTCGCGGCCCCACCAGGCGAGCGCCGCAATGAGCGCGAGAAAGGCGCTCTCCGGCGCCGCGCGCAAAATCCAGCTCGTCACGAGAAGCGCGAGCGCGATGCGTCCCTGAACGCCGTCCCGCCACAACGCCGGCGCGGCGAGGCCGAGCGCCAGCGGCGCGAAAGCGGCGGCGAGCCAGAGCGCGCGCCAGCCCTGCGCCTGCGCCGCCAGCTCGCGCATCAGCACATCGCCGAGCAGAAAGCTCGCCGAAAGTCCGAGGCCGACCGCGCCGATCACGCAAAAGAGAAGACGCCGCACGGGAGGCGGCGAAAGGCTCGCGGCCAGCAGCAGCGTGCACGCCTGCCGCAGCATTACGATCCATGTGCTCGCCGGCCAGTCGGAGAGGAAAATATAATCGCTGCGCACGGAGATGATCGCCGCCCATTGCGGATCGATGCGCGCGGTCAGCCGCCCGAGCAACGGCGCGCCAGCGAGCGCCGCGACCAGCGCCCCTGCCCCGCCGAGGAGCGCGGCGATGAGAATGCGGCGATCTCTCATCCCTTCATAGAGCAGCGCGACCAGAAAGCCCGGCGCGGCGATGATCGGGTGAAAGGCCGCCGCCGCCAGCAGAAAGAGGATCGCAACCCATCGCCGCTCGGCGAGCAGCGCCGCGAGAGCGGCGAGAACGAAAGCCTCGGCGAAAGGCCGCGGCGTCGCGAAAGGTTCGGCGAAATGAAAGACGCCGAATCCCCCATAGGAGCTGTCGAAAGCGGCCACGAGCAGCAGCAGCGCTAAGAGAGCCGCCCCTCCCGCGAGGCGCGAGGCGAGCGCCGCCAGCGCCGCGAACCAGAGCCCGCAGCCCGTCAAAGCGAGCGCCTTGGCCGCCGCGGCGAGGCCGAGAACGGGAATGAGCAGATCGACCAGCCGCGAGAAGACGCTGAATTTCGATTGGCCGTCGTAGCGGAACATGATGTCGCGGCCGACGCCCTGCGGATCGAGATCGGCGAGGCCGCGGCCCATATAGATCACCGCGTCATGCTCGAGCCCGTAATAGGGCCGCAGCAGCAGGAAGATCGCCGCACAAGCGGCGAGCGGCCCGATTGCGCCGAGGGCGATTCGCGACGGCCGCGCGTCGATGTCGCGGCGGAAGGCTTGATCGGTCGAGCTGAGCAATCGACTCCCCGGCGCTTTGCGCCCGAAGAAGCGCGTGGCGGCTCCCCGGGGCGGACCACAAAGGCTTATCGTCCTCATGGTTAACCCGAGGTTGAGGTCTCTGTTTGCCGCGGCCTGCGCGCTGCGCTATCACTGCGCGAATCGCGGACGTGGCGGAACCGGTAGACGCAAGGGACTTAAAATCCCTCGGGCCATGCCCATGCGGGTTCGATCCCCGCCGTCCGCACCAAGCGCCGCCGCTATCTATCCCCCGAGGAGGCTGTTCCTCATGTCCGCGCTCGATGCGAGCTTTCCAAGCGATCCTGCGCTCGAGCCGCTGCTCGCCGAGCTCGCGGCCACAGCGGCGCGACGAGACGCGGAAGGCGGCACGGCGAAACGCGAGCGCGATCTCATTCGCGCGAGCGGCCTGCTCGGCCTCGCCATTCCCCGCGCGCTCGGCGGCGCCGGCGCCGATTGGATCGAGATCGCGCAGGCCGTGCGGCGAGTGTCGGCGGTCGACAGCGCGCTCGCCCATCTCTTCGCCTTTCACCATCTGATGGTGGTCACGCCGCAAATCTTCGGCACGCCAGAGCAGGCCCGCGCGCTGATGGAGAAGACGCTGCGCGAGCGCTGCTTCTGGGGCAATGCGGTCAATCCCAAGGACCCGCGCCTGCGCCTTTGCCGCGACGGCGGAGTTTTGCGGCTCGACGGCGCCAAGACCTTCTGCTCCGGCGCCAGCGACTCCGACATGCTGATCGTCTCCGCCCTCGACGAGCAGGACAGGCTGAAGATCGCCGCCATTCCGACGAAGCGCGCAGGCGTCCGCATTCACGACGATTGGGACAATATGGGCCAGCGCCAGACCGACAGCGGCGCGGTTTCCTTCGAGCGCGTCGAAATAAGCGAGGACGAGCTGCTGGTCTCGCCCGGCCCCATGGGCTCGCCGTTCGCGGCGCTGCGGCCATGCCTCGTGCAGCTTCTGCTCACCGCTATTTTCGCGGGCCTCGCGCGCGGCGCGCTGGACGAGGCCAAGGCCTATGTGCGCGGCCTGCCGAGCGAGGGCGCCGCGCGCATCGGCGCCGATCCGTTCATTCTCCACACGACCGGCGAAATATGGACGCAGGCCGCCGCCGCCGAAGTCCTGCTCGATCGCGCCGCGCGCGCTTTTCAGAGCAGCTGGGAGAAGGGCGACGCCATCACGCCGCAGCAGCGCGGCGCCATTGCGATAGAGATCGCCACGGCCAAAACCGTGAGCGCGCGCGCCGCGCTCGACATCGGCTCCCGCATTTTCGAGATCATGGGGGCGCGCGCCACACATGCGCGCTTGCGGCTCGATCGCTTCTGGCGCAACGCCCGCACGCATACGCTGCACGATCCCATCGATCACAAGCTGAAGGAGATCGGCGATTTCGTGCTGAACGACGCCTATCCGACGCCGTCCTTCTATTCCTGAGCGGCTCAGCTCGTCACGCGCCAAGCGCCGTCCGGCTTCTTGCAGGCCTGGCCCTTGGCCTGCTGCGGCCGGCCGTCGATGAAAATCTTATGCGTATAATCCCGGCAGCCGCCCAAAGCCGCTTCCGGCCCCGGCTCGATGAAGCCATAAGCGCCACGGGTTCCGCGCCAGCTCTTGCGCTGACCGGAGGCGACCGCCTCCTGTTGCGCGGCCACAGCGGTCACGCGATCGGCGGCGTCCAGCTCGCGGCCGATGGCGGCGCCGATGACGCCCGGCGCGGGAGGTTCGGGCGCGACGACGACGGCCGCGGCCGGAGCGGCAGATTCGGTAGAATTGCAGCCCGAGACGGCGAGCGCGACGCAGCACAGGCCCACGGCCGCCGCGATTCTGACGATCGCCGAATTCGCCTGTCTCGACATGACTTCTCTCCGCTGGCGCAATCGGCTCTCCTCTTGCCGGAAGGCCCTCACTCTGTCAAAGGCCCGGCAATCGCGCCTGCGCCCGGAGCCCGCCGAGCGGACTGTCGTCGAGCGCGAGCGCGCCGCCGTAATCGGCGGTGAGATGCGCGACGATGGAAAGGCCGAGCCCTGTCCCCGGCCGAGTCTCGTCGAGGCGCTGGCCGCGCCGCGTCGCCTGCGCGCGAAACTCCGCCGCGAGACCCGGACCATCATCGTCGATGGTGAAAACGAGCCGGCTGCGCCCGGCCTCGGCATTCTCCAGCGCCACGGACAATCGCACCTCGCTCGCCGCCCATTTGCCCGCATTGTCGAGCAGATTGCCGACGATCTCCTCGAGATCCTGCCGCTCGCCGAGAAAGCGCAGCTCCGCCGCCGCCTCGCCAGAGAAGGCCACGCCGCGCTCGCCGTAGATTTTGCCGAAAGTGCGCAGCAGCGCCGCGACAACGGGCGCGACCTCCGTCGTCGCGCCTATGGCGCCGGCGCGCGCCGCCGCCCGCGCGCGCTCGAGATAGAAGGAGATCTGATCGCGCATCAGCGTCGCCTGCTCGCCCACCTTGGCGGCGAGCGGCGAGGGCGCGGCGTCCGCCTCATTGACGATGACGCTGAGCGGCGTCTTCAACGCATGGGCGAGATTGCCGACCTGCGTGCGCGAGCGCTCCACAATGTCGCGATTGGCGGAGATCATCAGATTGAGCTCCTCGGCGAGCGGCGCTACCTCGGTCGGATAGGCGCTTTCTATGCGTCCGCGCTCGCCGCGGCGAATGAGCGACAATTCCCTTTGCAGCAGCTTCAAAGGCCGCAGGCCGACGCTCACCTGGACCGCGGTGGCGAGCGCCAGCGCAATGGCGAGCAGCGAGAAGGCGACGACGAGCGACCAGCGAAAGCGCGCGATCTGATTCTCCGTCTCCTCCGTCGTCGCCGCCACTTGCACGAGATAGACGCCGATATCTCCGACATCGATGACGCGCTCGACGATGCGCAGCCAGCGCCCGTCCGGCCCCAGCGCGACGCCGCGCCTGACGCCCCCGGTCTCCGCCGGCACATGTAGATCGGAGAGCTTCGGCAATTTCGCGGCGAAGAGCGAGCGCGAGGCTTTTATCTCATGCGCCTCATCGTCGAGACGGGTGATCTGCCAATACCAGCCGGAGCGCGCCAGCTCGAATTGCGGATCGCCGAGCTGCCCCGGCCCGCTGCGCCCATCCTCTCCCGATTCGGAAACATCGGCGACGATGGCGCGCAGATAAACGCCGAGCCGTTGCTCGAACACATCTTCCGCCGTGCGGCGATAATATTCGGTGAGGGCGAGGCCGGCGATCATCAGCACGATGGAGCTGAGCGCCGCGGCGGCGAAGAACAGCCGCGCCGCGATCGATCGCCCCGGAAAGCCGAGCCGCCGCATCCCGTCTTCAGCGCTTCGCCGGCTCGGGCGGCGCCGCCATATAGCCGAGCCCGCGCACCGTCTGGATGAGATCGACGCCGAGCTTCTTGCGCAGCCGACCGACGAAGACCTCGATCGTGTTTGAGTCGCGGTCGAAGTCCTGATCGTAGAGATGCTCGACGATCTCGCTACGCGACACGACGCGCCCGGAATGATGCATCAGATAGGCGAGCAGCCGATATTCATGCGAGGTGAGCTTTACCGCCGCGCCATCGACGACGACGCGTCCCGCCTTGGTGTCGAGCCGCACCGGGCCGCAGACGATCTCGCTGGTCGCATGGCCGGCGGCGCGGCGTAGCAGCGCGCGCAGCCGCGCGAGCAACTCTTCCATATGGAAGGGCTTGGCCACATAATCATCGGCGCCGGCGTCGAAGCCCTGCACCTTGTCGCTCCATCGGTCGCGCGCGGTCAGGATCAGCACGGGCATGATCCGCCCGGCGGCGCGCCACTCCTCGAGCACGGTCACGCCGTCCTTTTTCGGCAGGCCGATGTCGAGCACGACAGCGTCATAGGGCTCGGTGTCGCCGAGAAAATGCCCCTCCTCGCCATCGAAGGCGCGATCGACCGCATAGCCCGCCTGCTCCAGCGCAGAGACGAGCTGCCGGTTCAAGTCCTTGTCATCCTCCACGACCAGAAGCCGCAAGCCCCGCCTCCGTCACCCAGACGAATCGTCTTTTAATGTTCTTTATGGCCAGCATGGGGCTGGCCGGTCGCCGCGTCGAGATAAATCCGCACCACCCGCCCGTCACGGCGCAGCAGGCTGATCTCATAGACGAGCTCCTCTTGCTCGCGGCAGAGCCGCGCATTGATCGGCTCGGCATGGGCGGCGACGCTCGCGGCCTGCATCAGGGCGAAAGGATCGCCGAGCCGCCGATCCGAGATGAGCTGGCGGGTCTCGGCGATCGGCAGGCATTGCAGCGCCGGCCGATCCGCGGCCATCGCAGATGCGGCCTGCGGCGCGGCGACGATGAACGCCAAAATTTTCGACACGATCCGACGCATTCTCGCTTTTCCCCACAAAATCTATGCGATGCGCCTGCTGAACGCCAAGTGAACGCCACAAACGAATGTGAACGCCCGAAACGGAGTGAGCGGGGCGGCGTCGAACCTCTCCGACGCCGCCCACCCGTCAATCCGACGCTTTTTCGGGCGCGACGATCGCGATCAGCCCGCCGAGCGCCGCCCCCGTCGCCAGCACGCCGTCGCCCAGCGCGCCGGGCGCGACCGAATGCACGATCGCGGCCACCACGCCGGTCCCGGCCCAGGTCGAAGGCTCCACGACTCGCGAGCGGAGCCAAGCGTAAGCGGAAGAAAGCGAAAGACCCATAGTCGTCATCCTTTCGTTTCGCCGGGAGACCGCCCGGCGCGGATATCGATGCGCTGCGATCACGGATAGAGGGCGAAGGGCAGCTGATAATGCGGACCGTCCCTCAGCGTGCGCCAATCGCCGCCCCATTCGATCGTCACATGCTCGGCCTGCGCGGCCGCCTTCATCGCGCGCGCGATCGGATAGATATGCGGCCACGACCATTGCGGACGCCCATCGATGAGCGGAACGAGATCGACGGCATGTCCGACGAGCCCATGCTGCGGGTCCTGCGTCGGCACATGCCTGCAGCGGAAGGGATTCTTCAGCGCCGATGCTCCGCGCGCGATGAGCGTGCGCTCGCGCGCGATGGTCCGCACGCCTTCGAAGACCACGAATCTCTGCTCGCAGCGCGCCGCCGCGCCGCGCACCACGCGCACGAGATCGGGATGCACGCCGGCGAGCTTCGTCTCGCAGGCTTCGCCCAACGCAAAGCCGGCGCACGGCGCTGAGCGCGCCGGCGCTTTCATATCAGCCATATTCAAGTCCTTTCACTCGAGAAAAAACGCGCCGCGCGGCGTCAGGCCGGCCAGGCCGACTCTATGTCGATCGCCTCGAGCGCTGCGCTGTCCTGCGCGGCGACGATGGCGGCGACGAGCTGCGCCTCGCGATCGAAGCAGCTCTGCACATGCGTGCGCACGCCCTGCGCGACGGCGATCAAGGTCGCATGGTCGAATGCGACGAACGCGCCATCCGCCAGCTTCCAATTCACCGCATAATTATTGTCGAGCACGCTGGCCACGACAGCGGCGGTGAGCTTGGCCTGCGTCTTCTCATCCGTCGGTAGGCTCAAGCCATTCACCGAGGCTCCCGCGATCTCGGCGCGCCATCGACGCTCGGCGAGAGCGGCGAGCCGATTGCGCTTCGCCTCCGCGAGAGTTGGAATCGGCAGAGGCGTCGGCGCATTTCCGACGCCGAGCCAATCACGATAGGCCAGACTGTCGGAGGTCTGCGCATCGGTCGGAACGAGCGCGCCATCTGCGTCCCGCCGCACAATGTCCGGCAGCGGCTCGCCCGCGAAATCGCAAATGATCGAATAGGCCATGTCGCAAATCTCCGTCTCAAATTTCCGCCGACGCCGTGAATGCGCGATCATAGGCTTCGACCGATCCCGCAGCAGTGGACGCCATGAAATATCTGACAGCCGCCTTGCCCATCGAATTGACGCCATCGACCAGAACATTGGTCTGCACGCCGCCGGACAGCGCCGACAAGGTCGGCGCTCCGAACATCGTCGCCGCCAGCGTCATCACCGTGCCGCCGAATTGCGTGCCCGCACTCGCGGTGAAGAGATGCGACACCAGCAAGGATTGAAAATAGCGCTGGCACATCGACAGCTCCACGCCCGGCGGCCGCCGCTCGAAGCTCGTCGCGTAGACGCCGGGCTCGAATTGCGGCCGCAGGATCGCGCCGCTGGAGAACTCGACATTGGTCTGCGCATTCGCCGTCAGACCCGAGACGAGAAGCGGAGCGCTTCGTGACGCCGCCGCATAAGAGCCGGAGCCCGCATAGCCCGTCCCCTGCCAGACACGCGCTTGCGCGGTTCCGTCATGCGCCAACGCATAGTCCCCGCCCTCGATCAGCTGCGCCTCGATCGGCAGGATCAAGGAGCCGGCCGAAATGGAGAGCGTCGTATCGAGTCCGCTCGTCGCGAATGTGTAGGTCGCGCCGGAGGAACCCGCCTTCACGCCGTCATGGCCATATTGCCCGGCCGCGAGCGACACTGTTCCCGACACGGCGCGCTGATTGACCGCAAAAGCCGCATTGCGCAAGTGATTGCGAAACGCGACCGAAGCGCCGTCGCCCATGCCACTCGGAAAAGCGACGCGACCCGTCGAGCGATCGACGATCAGCGCCTCGCGCCATGTCGTCCCGTCGGCGGAGACCTTCACATGGAAATTATCGTCGCCGATTAGTCCCGTCTCGGCGCGGCCGGACCAATTGGATTGATAGAGCTGCGACGCCGTATTGGCGGCGGTCTCCTTCCCGAGCTTGACGCGAAAATCGCCGGCCCCGCCCTCCGCGACTGTCCGCGCGGCGAACAGCGCCGCGCTCGCCTTCACCGAAAACGCATTGGCGGCTTCCGCCGACGTCCCTATGCCGAGCAGCGACAGATTCTCGAGCTCGTGCAGCGCGAGCCCCGCATCGATCCACGCGGAGCCGCTATAGAGCAGCATGAGCTGCTCGGCTTCCACATAGGCGAGCCAACCCGCCTTCGGCGCGAGAAACGCCCAAGCGCCGCTGAGATACACGGCGACCTTCTGCTCCTTGCCGGCGAAGGCGCCCGCCGCCGTGGCGATGACGAGATAACGATCGCCATCGGTGGCAGAAACAGGCGGCGAGGCGCGCCGATCGATCACGGAAAGCTGCGTCAGCGCGTCGAGCAGCTGCAGCGCCTCATTATGCGTAACATGCTTCTGCGCCTGCGCCGCATCGATGCAGGGCAGAGCCAAATGAATCGTATCTGTCATGGAATCTCACTCGATGGGCAGCGTCGCGACGAGCGGAAAGCCGCGTCCGGCGCGGGCGCTGATTTGAAATATCTGCATCGACAGGCTCGTCTGCGGCGCCCCGAAATCGGCGAGCTCGTCGCTCGCCGAATAGAGCGCCGAAGCGCTCGCCACGCTCAGGACGCACGCGGCGCCGCCAGGAAGCGCGATGACGATGTCATAGGCTTCGCTCGCCTCGCCGAGCGGAATATCGACAGGCTCCCAGGAATCCGCGTCGATACGCCCGCGCCGCATGAAGGAGATGACGACGCCATCCGCTGTGCGCCGCGCATGCGCATGTGTCGGCGAATAGGGAAGCAGCGACTTGCGCGTCGCCGCGACCTCCAGCTCGACATAGGTCGGATCGTCATAATCACGATCCGCCGGACCGATGCGATAGACCCGCGCCGAATCGATCTCCGCGACATCGACCGCGAGCGGAACGATCGCATCGTCGAGCAGCACGACCGTCGCTCCCGCCGCAACGCTGCGAGACGCCAGCGCATCCTCTCCGCCGATCCCACGCAGCAGCCGCGACAAACGATATGTGCACGTCGCGACGAGCTCGGCGCGCGTGAAAACAAAGACCTCCCAAGCGCCGCCGTCGCCGCGGATCGCTATTGAAGAGCGCAGCGCAAAAGCGCTTCCGTCATCCACAGAGGCCAGCGCGCCCGAAGCGAGCTTCACCGTCACGCTGGCGCCGCGATCGAAACGTCCGAGCGGTCCTGGAGCGAGCGCATCCAAAGTCTCGCCGATGATCGCCCGCTTCTCGATCAACCCCACCGACTCGAACGACGCGCCGAGCTTCCGGCGGATGGCCAACGGCCCCGGCCAGGGATCGGCGAAAGCGGCGACATGCGACAATGCGGTCTCGCCAGGCTTCGCGATCGCAAGGTCGAGAACGACCACGCGCGGCGGGCCGATCACGCCGGGAGACGCCAAGGCGCGCCAGCCGACGGAGCGCACGCAAACGTCATAGACGCTCGCATCGACCGCGCGCGCCTCTATCTCGCGCGCGGCGCCGTCTGTGATCTGCGTGATCTGCCATTTGCGATCGGCCGCGCGCGCCAATGAGACCGCATCGCCGGCTTCTAAGGTCGCAAGGCCCGGCCGCACAGAAAATCGCGCCGTCTCGCGTCCCGCCCAAATATCCTGCAGCCACACATCGACCAAACGCTGCGCATTGGAGCGTGCGATCATCACCGCCGTCTCCGCTTCGCTGCGCCGCGAGGAATAGCCCTCGAGCCGACGCGACAGCACGCGGCCCGTGCGATAATCGAATTCCGAATCTCCGAAGGACAGAGCGATCTCATGCGGAAGCTCGCTCTCCTGCGCACGCCGCCGCTCGATGAGCGTCCCGTCCTTGCGCGGAACGAGATCGTCGTCGCCGATCTCGACCACGCTCTTCCTTCCACGCGAGACGAAGCGCAACGCGCCGCCGGACACCACAGCGTCGAAGCCGAACAGCGACGCGAGCGGATCGATCGCTTCGCGCGGCGACATTGCGCTGTCGAGCACATAACCGTCGACGAAACCCTCGATCGCCGGGCGCGCGACAACGAGATCATTCGTCGCGATCGTCGAAGCCAGCGTCGCGACGAGCCGATCGAGCGGCGCGCCCTCGAGCCGCCCATTGAGCCAATGCCCAGTCTCCCAATTGGCCGAGTCGGCCCAGACATCCGAACAGCCGGGAAAGGCCGGGAACGGCCGCGCATCCCAGCACCAAACATGAATGCGCGCCACATCGACCATGCGGCCGCCATAGGCCGTCGACACTGGATTGCGCGAGTCGCCGCCCGCGACCGTCGGATCGAAATAGCCAAAAATGGCCTCGAGAAAGCGCGCCTGCATCAGATCATCGCGTCCGCCACGCGAGAAATAGGGGAGGCCGCCCTCCGAGGAATGCGCGTCGGCGAACACATTGGGCGCATTGGCGCCGCGATCGACTGCAGGACAACCCGTTTCGACGATCCAGATCGGCTTGCTCTGTGGCGTCCACGCCGTCGATGCGCCGAGCTCCACGCCATCGACGCGCTCGTGATGCGCATTCGCCCACCAGCCGAGAAGGTCCTTCACGCGGTAGACCCAGGCCTTGCCGAGCGAATCTTCGATCGGCGCGCGCGTCTGCGTCAACCGATCCGCGTCGCTCGCATAGAACCAATCGAATCCTTCGCCAGATCCGACGCGCGACGTCAGATAATCGAGGTCATAGACATTCGCAGCGCTCTGCGCATCGAGATGATCTACGCCGTCGCGCCAATCGGAAAGCGGCCAATACACGTCGATCCCGATGAAATCGATCGACGACGCTCCCCACAGGGCGTCGAGCGGAAAGCGTAGCTCGCCCGCTGTCGGAACATGCGCGCCATATTCCGTCCAATCGGCGGAGTAGCCGACCTTGGTTCCACTGCGAAGGACACCCTTCACATCATCCGCGAGAGTGACGAGCGCCGCGACAGCCGGATAGACGCCCGGAGCCGAACGAATGCGCGTGAGCGCCACGAGCTCTGAGCCGATGAGAAAAGCGTCGACCCCGCCCGCCTCCTCGCACAATCCCGCATAATGCAGAATGAAGGCGCGATATTGCGCGAAGAACGCCGCGACTTGCGTCGCCGCTGCGCTAGTTCCATCCACCGTGTCCCCGCGTCCTGGCGCAGGATCGCAGGTGATGCGCCCGCGCCAGGGAAAGGCGGGCTGCCCAATCTCGCCGTTGCGCGGATCGGGCAGCGCATTGTCCGGCGGCACATCCATCATCACAAATGGGTAGAACACGACAGCAAGACCGCGCGCCCGCAGATCCGCGATAGCCGCGCGCACCGATGCGTCGCTCGGCGTCCCGCCGAAGGCCGCCCTTCCGTCGATCTGCGAGACCAGCCGCGCCGTTGCGCGCATCAGCCCCGCGACCGACCAATCCGCGGGCCGGAATGGGCCATAGACATAGTCGAACTCGCCGATCGTCTTGAATGTCGCATCGACGCGCGGCGCAATAGTGCAATGACCCGCGCGCAGATCATCGCCGAACCAAGCGACGACCAGCGCCACGCTCTCGAGATTCGGACAGAGCGCCTGCAATGCGTCGATCGAAGCCGTCCAGTCGCTCGCCGCCGTGAGCTGATGGCGGTTCTCCGCGCTGGTTTCGCCCGGCGAAAAGAAGTTCAACTGGAGCGACGGCTGATAGCCCGCCTCCGTCGCGCCTGGAATAATATCGACGGCCCGAATCTTCGCGCCGAGCCCCGCCACCGGCCGCGTCACCTCGAAGGTGAATTGCGGAATGCGATTGCCGAATGGCGCGAGCGCCAATTGCTCGAACACGACATAGGCCAGCCCGCGATAGGCCGGCGCATTCTCCGCGCCCTCCTTTGCGACGATCAGCGCGTCGGGAAGCTGCTCCTCATCGCCCTTGTAGATGCGAATTGGAAGGCTCGTCATGTCGAGCTCATTGCCGTCCGCGAATATGCGTCGCACGAAGGCGATCGGCCCCTCGCACAGGCCGATCGCAAAATTCGCATAATAGGAATAGGAGACGCTCACCGTCTGCGACGTTCCGCCGCCGCCCTTGCCGCGGTTGCTCGATCCGCTGTCCAGCGCCACATTCGTCTGCTCGAGGAAGCGCGTCGCCCAGATCATCTGGCCGCCGATGCGGGCGCGTCCATAGACGCGCGGAATCGCTGCTCCCTCCGTCGACGCGACGCCGTCCATCGCCTTCAGCCGCGGCCCTACCTCATAGCGCGTCCCAGCGCGCGGCTGCAGCGCCGCATCGACGAGGGCGCCGCCCACAGCGCCAAGGACATTGCCGATGACCGAGCCGACCGGCGCGATCGCTGCGCCCGCGGTCTGCAACAAGAGAGTCGCCATCTCGCCCTCGAAGCTTCAATTCATCACGCCGGGAAAGCCGAATGCGCCCGCCAATTTCTTGCGCCACAAGCCGATCGGCGCCTCGGCCACACAGACGCCGCCATGCGCATGCACCATATGCGTCGCGCTGGTCGCAATGCCGAGATGCTTGGCTGGCGAGTGATCGCGGAAGCGAAACAAAAGCACATCGCCCGCGCGAAACGAATTCATCTCGACGACGGCGAAATGCCGATGCGCGGCGAGCGCCAAAGTCTCCTCGCCGAGGGCCTCTGCCCAATCCGGCGAATAGGGCGGCGCCGTTTCCGGCTCCGGCCCCACCACCGCGCGCCACACGCCACGCACGAGACCGAGACAATCGCATCCGACATGAATGAGCGACGCCTGATGTCGATAGGGCGTGCCGATCCAGAGCCGCGCCTGCGCGACGATCGCCGCGCGCGCGATCCCGCTCATCGAAAAAAGCTCCCGCCGTCCATCGTCGGCGCGAGGGAGCTCGGATAGGAAATGACGAGATCATTGCCGGGCATATGCGGAAAGCCTCTGAAATTGACGATATTGGAGAATTTCGATCGGCAGCTCGCCGCGCTCTTATCGCAGCCGACGACGAGCGTGACGCCATCGCCCGAAACGATCCCGCCCGCGAGCCGCGACCACAGCCCAAGTCTCACATTCCCGTCGGAGCTTCGATGTGATTTGACGGCGACGCGAACGCCAGCATCGGCGCCGCTGGTGACGATCAAGGAGCCCCCGGTAAAAAAATCATCGTCGAAATCCTCCGCGAGCGCCACGACGATCGTGTTCGGCGTCACCGCGAGCACGACGCCCGTCGTGTGAAAGGAGGAGGCGGAGAGATCGACCTTGCAACGCGCATCGCCGAGATCGGCGGAGCAGCCCCGCTGATAGCTGTCGCCGCGCGTCTCACCGAAGAGATGCGCGAGCGAGCGCAATTCCGCCCGAAACGCGAACTCGCTGCGCGTGACCTCGCCGATCGTCATGGCGTCGATGAGCAGGCGATTATCCACATTGCGCCAATCGACGAGCCATATCTCGACGCCAGCGCCGTCATAGCGCCCATTGGCGAGATCACTCTCGCCGAGCCCGTCCGACTGCAATGCGCCGATCACCTCGCCGCTACCGACCGCCAGTCCGACGCTTCCATCGATCTGCGTGGCGGCGAGCCCCGTGGCGGCGCGATAGGTCACGCCACCGAACACGAGATCACGATCATGATCGGTGAATCCCATTACCGCGCCATCCTTGCGAGAGAGACGCCAGCAATTGCACAAGGTCGACGCCGAAGCGTCGAGAGATTGCCGCATGGCCGACGAAGGCGAACGCATTGCCTTTCCTCCTTATCAAAGGATGATCTCGATGATCGGGATCTTCGGGATGGCGCCGGCCTCGAAAGAAGAGACGTCGATCTCGAGATAATCCGTGTCGAAGCGAGCAGGCACATCGAACAGAAATCCTGCCGTCACCACGGCGCCGATCGCTGGAACAGCCGAAGGCGACAAGGTGACGACACCGCTCGACGCATCGACATCGAAGTCCACGCCTCGCGTCTTCTCGGTTCCGCCGATCGCTATCCGCACGCTTTCCATCACAGGCTTCGCTATAGTTCGCGCATAGGGCGCGAAGCCCGCGCCATAGGTCTTTTGCAGCTGAAATTGCGCCTGCGCGCCATCGCCTGCCCCGAGGATCTGGTCGAGCGGCGAAATCGAGCCGGTATGCGCAGAAGAAAAATCCGCGCGGTCGCGCCAACGAAAGCCGAACAGCCGCCCGCGTCGCTCCTCGAAAAATTCTATGACAGCGGCGAGCTGCGCGAGCGATTTGACGCCATAGCCCGCCTCATAGCGACGACGGGAATTCGCCCATCGCGCGTTGCGCGCCTCACGATTGGAGCCGAGCGTGACGATATCCGTCCGCCGCTCCGGGCCGCCCCGTCCATTCAGCGACACATCGAGCGGAAAGCGCGTCTCGTGAAAATCGACCATCGCGCACTCCTCAAAGATTTCGCCGGCCGCGCGCGACCGCCCGCGCCAGCGCCGCAGCAATCTGCCCTTCCGAGCGCCGAAAGCTGTCGACATCCTGCGCTGCGATATTGACTGTCACCGCCACTGGATCGCCAGCGCCCTGCATCGCCACGCCGAGCCGACCATCCGGCCCGCGCGCGAGCGGCATGATCGCCTCCGCGCCGCGCTCGCCCATCAGACCCACCGCGCCATTCGCGCCGAAGAATGTGGGGCTCGCGACGACGCCGCCATCGGCGAACGGCGCCACGGAAACGCCGCCGCCGCCCAATGCGCCGGAGATCAGCGCGCTCAATCCGCTCGTCGCGCCCTGTGTCAAAGCCTGCGCGCCAGCATTGACGCCGAGCTTGGCGAGCGAGCGCGCGATGGAGGCGAGAGTGGTATCGAAGCTCCTTCCATTCACCGCCGCGCTGGCGAGCCCGCTCGATAGTGTCTTCGTCGCCGAAGCGGCGACCGAGTTGATGTCCTGCAGCTGCGTTTTCGTGGACTTCAGATCGAGCGCCTGAAAGGACAGATCGATCGATGATTGCGCAGCGCTATCGCTCGTTGACGAATCACTCACTTTTGGTCTCCGTCGGGAAATGCGCGCATCAATGCCGCTAGAGCGTCGCGTGATGGCGCTCTCGTGGCGCGGCCGTAGAGACCTTCCGCGGCGCAGGCCAATTCGCGTGGCGTCATCGACCAGAAATCGCGTGGCGAAAGACGAAGAACGCCGAGGCCGAAGGCCATCGCCCGCGCCCATGGGAAGGGCTGCGGCCTCACCCGCTCGCGCTCCGCGGCGGCGGAGGGTTTGCGCTGTCGCCCGAGCCGAAGGTCGCCGCCAGAAGATCGGCAGCGATCTTCACATAATCGCCGAGCCCTCCCGCGACGGTCATGCGCGCGACCTCATCGTCATTCTTTTCATATCCGCCGCCGCGCAATCCACATCCGATAATGCAGATCAGATCGCGCGCCGATAGGCGCCGTCCTTCGAAGCGCTCGGCGAGCGCGACGAGATCGCTCACGCCATGCGCGCTCTCGAGCTCGGCGAGCGCGCCGAGCGTGAGACAGAGCCGATAGCTCTCGCCGTCGAGCGTCGCCTGAATTTCTCCCCGCTTATGATTGGCCATGACGATCGCCTCACCCCGGTGTGAACGAAACCGCGCTCGCCGATTCGAGCGCTATGTCGAACGTCATCTCGGCATTGTGCTCGCCGCGATAATCGAGGCTGGTGATTTGGAACACGCCGGCAATTACTCCGAACGACGGAACCATGATCCGCCATTCACGCAGCAAGCCGTCGAAGAAGAGCTGGCGAATGAGCGCATCCGACGCCTGATCCTTGAATATTCCGGATCCCGCGAGGCTCGCGCGCTTCACGCCGGCGCCGTCGAGCAATTCGCGCCAACGACCTGCAGATTCGGCGTCGGTGACATCGACGGTCTCGGCGCTGAGCGACAGACGCCGCGTGCGCAAGCCCGCGACAGAAACGAAGCTTCCGCTCCCATCGTCGAGCTTCAGCAGCAGGTCTTTTCCTTTTTGCGCTGACATGTGAAGGCTCCTGAATTTGCAGTCGTCATTGCGCTTCCGTCGTCGCGCGAAAGCGCAGATCGACGCGGGCGAAGCGGCCATTCTGCTCGCGTCGCGTCTCGCTGCCTTGATGGCGCAGATCGATGAGGACATGCCCCTCGAGACCGAGCGGCGCCTCGTCGAGAAGCGCGACGATCCTGTCGCCGAGAGTCAACGCTTCGGCGGTCCCACGTTCGATCGATACGACCGTGATCGTGAGGAGCTGCTCGGCGCCGCCGCTGTCCGAAGTGGACCAGTCGCGCAGCTTCGCCTCGGACAGCAGCACGTAAGGCGCCGCAGCGCCGCGCGGCGCCTCGTCATAGATTTTCGCGGCGCCGAGCGCGGCGACGAGGGCGGAATCCGCCGAGAGACGCGCGCGTATCGCTTTGCGCAGAGCTATGATCGGCGAAACCGTCATTTGTGGCGCCTCATGCGATTTCCTCACAATGGCAGAACAGAAAGCGGCGCCGTCCGTCCGGGTCAGAGGCGGAAGTGATGCGCAGGCTACGCGCGCCATCGACGAGGCGCATTTCGCTGGTCACATCGGCCCGCCATCGCGCTTGCGCGATCCAATGGATCGCCAGCTCCTGCCGCTCCTCGATGAAGCGCGCTTCCGCGGAAAGCGGCGTGAGCTTCACCCAAATATCGCCGCGCCCGACATAGCCTCTGGTCATCGCGCCGCTGTCGTCCGGCGTGTCCACGGGCGCCTCGAGGCTCATGCGCAGGCGCATCTCGCCGATCTTCGGCGCGTTCATGTCAATCGCTCGCGCCGAAAGGGCTTCGCCAAAGCCACCGCGATTGTCGGCAATGGCGCCCCGGCGTCGTCCACATCGCCACGATTTTCATGCCAATGCGCAACCAGCGCCAGCATGGCGCGGCGCAGTGGCTCCGGCGTGTCGGTGGCGCTGTCGCCATATCCGGTGACGAGATCGATCTCGATTCCGTCGCATGCGCGGCCCGGCTCGGGCGGCGACCAGATAAAAGCGACACGTCCGGCGTCGCGCGTGGGAGCCGCGCGGTAGGCCGCGCTCGCGAGGGTCTGAGCGACATCGGCAGAGTCATAGACACGGATGGCCGAAAGGCTACGAAACGGGGAGAAAGGAATGGCGAGCGTTCCGCGTCGCAATGTCTGCGCGGGCCAGGCGTCGAGCCGCATGCGCCAGCTCTGCGTGACGAAGAAGCGGCGGGTGTAGGATTCGAGCGTCAGGCGCGCGGAGACGATCAAAGCGGCCAGTAACGGATCCTCATCGCTAGAATCGAGCCGGAGCCAGGCCTTCGCCTCATCGACCGAGACGGGCTCCAGCGCCGGCGCTGTCAGAAGATTCGGGATCATTCGGTCTGTCCATCTGTGAATGACGTGCGAACTCGCCGTTGCGAGCGGCGCAGTCGCGCGCCGCTCGCGTTTGACGCTAGTCACATCATGCGACGCCGAATTTCAGCAGCTTGATCGCCTCGAAATCCTGAACGCCGCCACCGACGCGCTTGGTCGTGTAGAAGAGCACATAAGGCTTTGCGGAATAGGGATCACGCAGAACGCGCACGCCGAGCCGATCGACCACGAGATAGCCGCGCGCGAAATCGCCGAAAGCGACGGAGAGACTATCGGCGCCCATATTGGGCATATCCTCCGCTTCCACCACGGGGAAATTCAGCAGAGACGCCGGCTGATCGAGACTCGCGGGCGGCGTCCACAAATATTCGCCAGTGGTCGATTTGAATTTGCGGATGGCGGATTGCGTCTGCCGATTGAGCACGAATCTGCCGTTCTGCCGATAGCCGGCGCGCAGCGCATAGACGAGATTGAACAGAGCGTCAGAAGGATTGCTCACCGCAAATCCGCCGGCGACGCCGGTCGCGACATAGCCGATATTACCCCAGCTCCAGCTGGCGTCCGCGACCGTCGTATAGGCGAGGAATCCTTTGGGTTTGTCGGTTCCATTGCCGCTCACAAAGGCCGCGCCTTCCTGCTCGGCGAAGACGGTCTGCACCTCCTCGGCGATCCATTGCTCGACGTCGATCGCGGAATCGTCGAGCAAGGTTTGCGTCGCCGCCGGCATGGCGTAGAGCTCCATCGCCGGAAAATTGAGATCGACGATCTGCTGGCTGCTGGTTTGCGTTCGCGGATCGGTTTCTGCTGCCCATCCGGCGGCCGGTCCTTGTGTCGAATAGGCTTTGCGCAAAGAATGCGTGGAGATTTCACGCACGCTGGCGATGGCGCGAATGGGCGACAAATGCGCCAGGCGACGCAATATCTCCTGCTCCGCGGGCGTGGGCACGAGATATCCGCCGTCCGGGCCGGAGCCGGCGGACAGCGCCTTGGATTCGAGCGCCTTCAGCCCGGCGGATTCGCCGCTGCGCATATAGAGCGAAAACGCCGATTTGTGCTCGCGCGTAGGCGCATCGTCGTTCGGCGCGGACGAAAGTCGCGGCCGCGCGAGATCGAGCGCGACACGGTCGACGCGGCGCTTCGTTTCGTCGATGGCGCGGTCGATGCGCTGCAGCTTCTCCTCGGTGAGCGCGTCGACGCCCATGCGCGTCTCGATCTGCGCGAGGCGCTCTTCATTCGTATCCTTGAACGCCGTGAAGGCGCGGTGAAGATCGGCGAGCGCTTCCTCGCCGGAGAGGGTCCTGGTTTCGAGAAACGACATTGCCGGCAACCTCTTTCTTTCGACATGACGGCGCACGAAAGCGCCGCGCGGAATGCGCGGGCGTTCGGAGGCCAGGTGAACTGGGAAGATCGTCTTCGCGCGCGGCGCTAGCCGCGAGCGTGCGTCACCGGGAGGCAGAGAGCTGCTGGAGCGTCGCCTCGAATCGTGTCGCGGCGAGCTGCATGCGAAGCCGCGCGAGCTTCTGGCCGAGCTGAGCCGCCGCGTGACGCGGCGCGATCGTCAAAGCGGGAATCACGGCGATGCGCGCCTGCGGCAACGCAGGAAAGGTGACGATCGAAATCTCGATGAGATCGAGCTCGAGCAATCGCCGGACGCCAGTCTTAGGATCGCTCGCGGCGCGAAGCGTGCGAAAGCCGATCGACAGGCCGTCGAGCGCGCCTGCGCGGAGCAACGACAGCGCCTCCCGCGCACGCGCGACCGAAAGATCGAGCCGCCCACGCACTTTCAATCCGCGCTCGTCCTCGGCGATCTGCGCCCACACGCCGATCGGCTCCTCGGCGCGATGCTGCCACAGCATTTTGACGCTCGCGGCGCCGCGTCGCTGCAAGCTCGCGGCGAAGGCGCCGCGCTCGACGATATCGCCGCAAGTGTCGCGCACGTTGAAGAGGCTCGCATAGCCTTCGAATGTTCCGTCGGCGCCGATCGCCGCGGGAAACGGCGCGCGCTTCGTCTCCAACGGAGGGCTCTCTATGTGAATGTCTCGCGTCAGCGCTCGCGCCATCAGGCTTTCTCCCGCGTCGCGCCGATCGCGGCAGGACCGCCGCCGCGCGGCGGCTCGCGAAGGCGCTGCAATGCGCGCACAAAAGTCTTGAACACGATGTCGGGCTCGAGGCGCGGCGGCTTGCGCGGCGTGCGACGCTTCATTATGCGGAGAGGCAATGCGGCTAGACTCATTCATTCGCTCCCATAGCGGCGGTTGAAGCGCGCGAGCTCGCGCACGAAAGCGTCGAGCCGCCGCATGGAGCGGCCGAGCTCACGCAGAGCGCGCAACGCGAAAGCAGTGGCGGCGCTCGCCCAGAGAAAGAGCGCGAGATGGGCGAGATCGCCGCGCTCGATAATGGAGGTGACGATCTCGGACATGGGGCCCCTTTCAGACGCGAGAAAACGCCGGCCGTTCTGACGAGCGGTCGTCGCGGCTGACTTCGTTCGATGCCGCTGATCACGAGCTACGCGAGGTGGCGGCTCATCCGCCGCCCGCCCACCGGCGAGCCCGTGGAAACGCCTTCTGCATGCGCTGCACGAGCGGAATGATCGTCCGGCGCCAGAAGGCGTGATTGGCGTCCTCGTAATTGCGGAATGTGTTGTCGCCCGGCAGCCCGATCAGCAGCGGCGGCACGTCGAAGGCGAGCGCGATCTCCCGCGCGGCGGAGGCTTTCGTCTCGGAAAAATCCATGTCTTTGGGCGAGAACGACAGCGCCTTGCAATCGAGCCCGCCTTCCAGCAGCAGCGGACGGCCGGCGTCGAAGGCGCCGGAGAAACTCTCCTCCAACTCCTGCTTCAGACGTTCGAATTGCTCACCGGTGAGATGTCCGCCCTCCGGCCGCGGCATAGACGAGCGCGGCCTACGTGTTCTTCTGCGAAGCGAGCGAGGCCTCGAGCGCGGCGCGTATGAGGCCAAGAAACGCCTCCGCGTCGCCTTCATTGCCACTGGAAATGCCAAAGCCGCCGCCGAGAGTCTGGTTCCAATTTGCGACCAGCTGCTCGTCGCTATAATTCCTACTCAACATCGAGATATGCTAATGCCACAAGACCACGGCGACCCACCATTTATCACGAATATCAGGCTGTCCTCGAGCGCTCGCGACAAAGGCTTCCTTACCCGTCGGTGAATTGAATTCGGCATTGACGCGCTTGCGCTCAGTGACGACGCGTGCGACAAGTTCGACGGTGTCTTGTTGGTGGACGATCGCCGAATTGACCGGCTTCTGCGCTGCTTCCAACGAAGGAAACGACCCGACAAGCGGCGTCGTGCTGAATGGCCCCCTCTCGAAGCGCTCGCTTTGAACGCGTCGTATCAAATACTCATCGCTCTTGCCGACATGCTCGCTGATGGCGTGTCCGCCGTTCGCTTCCTCGTCCCGCAGATCGATAAAATCGCCGACCTGCGTGACGAGCCCGCCCACATCGCTCAGGCGATCGTGCTCAGCGCGACCCGGACGAAATCGCCGCCGCTGCTCCCATCCCCGCTCGTCCACTGCCTGCCCTCGGGCGATCCGGCGGCGACGCGCGGCCGGTCGGTCAATTCAAATAGGCGCGCGCCTTACGAAAGAATTCGATCATGCTGCCTCCAGAGATATATAATTGCGCCTTCGAGCTGTTCCAAATTTCTTGCAATTCGGCGTTCGAATAGCGTCCGCTCGTGAGCTCGTCGAGATAGGTCTTCAACGATTCCACCTGATCTCTCGTAAGGAAATTCGGGGCCTGTCGAACCGCGTCATCCAAAGAAGGATAAATCTTGAGAAGATCCTGATGGAAAAGGCGACTGTAGCTCGCGAACGCCTCAGGGAGGTTCATATGCCGTCTCTTTCTCATTTAGTCGTTTATCGGATAGGCGGTGACCACCGTGAAGCCATTAGGGGAGGCGTCGTCATGTCGAATGAGCACCAAAACTCCGTTTGTCTCTCGTATATATGGAGCGGAACGGCCGCTGTTTGCAAACGCTTCCTTACCGGTCGGAGAACCGAAAAAGCTGGTCATATCGGTTCCTCCAAGCAATCCCTTTGCCACTGCTTCGACAATAGCACGATTAGCCGATAGCGTCGCGTTGACGAGTTTGTTCGCCGCCGCCAACGAAGGAAACGATCCCGCAGCCTGAAGACCCATATCGACAAAAAGTCCTGAATAACGTTCCGTCAATACTCGATTTAGCAAGAACTCGTCTGACTTTCCGACATGGTAGTCGATCGCATGGCCCCCTCGCTCCTTCTCACCCAGCAAGTCGACGAAATAGCCTTCGCCCTCGCCGACCAGTGTAGCGCCGACATCGCTCACGACACCAGCGATCGTGTTCAGCGCCACTTGCGCGAGATCGCCGCCGCCGCTACCGTCGCCACTCGTCCACTGCCCGCCGTCCGGCGATCCGGCGTTGACGCGAGGCTGATCCGCCGAATATTTCACGCGCTTTCCCATCGGGCCGTAGCCAGCCGCCTCGCGCTGCTCGTCGACAGTGAGGAAAGCGGCGCTTCCGATGCGGCTCCATTCGAGCGCGCGCTCTTTGGCCAGAGCGTCGATGCGATCTGCGTCATAGTCGAAGCGGAAAGGCGCGAAGCCCGGCTGCGCCCAGGCATGAAACGCCTTCTGCAAGCGCTGCACGAGCGGAATGATCGTCTGGCGCCAGAAGGCGCGATTGGCCTCCTCATAATTGCGGAATGTGTTGTCGCCAGGTAGGCCGATCAGCAGCGGCGGCACGCCGAAGGCGAGCGCGATCTCCCGTGCAGCGGAGGCTTTCGTCTCGGAAAAATCCATGTCCTTGGGCGAGAGCGACAGCGCCTTCCAATCGAGCCCGCCTTCCAGCAGCAGCGGACGTCCGGCGTTGAAGGCGCCGGAGAAATTCTCCTCCAACTCCTGCTTCAGCCGCTCGAACTGCTCATCCGTCAGATGTCCGCCCTCGGGCCCGGCATAGACGAGCGCGCCGGAAGGCCGCGCGCTATTGTCGAGCAGCGCCTTGTTCCAGAAGCTCGCGGCGTTATGCGTGTCGAGCGCCGTCTGCGCGGCGGCGAGCGGCGCGAAGCCATAGATATCATCGAGCGGATTGAAGAGACGAATGTGCAGAATCGGTTCTATGCCGCGACCCTGAATGTCATAGCGCACGCTGTCTCCGGCCACGGAATAGACATAGGCGGTCGGCCAGCCATTGCGTCCCGCGACGACGCTCATGCGATCGGGCCGCAGGCAATAGGCCTCGCGCAGCAATCCATCGACGAAGGCGCCTTCCACATAGGCGTCGCCATAGAGCAGAAGATTGGAGACGAGCGCCTCGAGGAAGGAGACGCTCGTATCGCTCGGATTGGGCCGCTCGATCAATCGCAGCAGGGGATGTTCCGGATTTTCGACGCGACCTTCATAAGCGAGCCAGGGCACGGAGGCGGCGCCTTCCGCCACCATGCGCACAGCGCGATAGCAGACGGCGTTGCGCTCATAGCCGGCCCGTGTGAGCGCAACATTGTTGCGCGCTGTCCATTGCGGCGCGGCCATGGAATGCAGCGAAAGCATGGCGCGCGAGGATTTGCGCTCCGGCGCGCGCGCGCCGAGGAGACGGGAGAGAAATGAGGGCATGAGACGTCCGTTTGAATCGAGTGAGTAGTGAGCTGCCGAGTCGCCTCACAATCGTCGCATGCGCGGCTCGCGCGCGCGCGGCGCCAACGCTAGCGCGTGAACGGCCCACACCAGCGCGTCGAGACGATCGGGACTTCTCCCCGACGACAAGCCGTCGGTGGCGAAATCGCACATCTCGTCCTCGAGCGCCGGAAAGGCGCCGACATGGCGGATGCGCCCTTGCTCATAGAGCTGCGCGACCGGCGCCGCGCGCAAATATTTGCCGCGTGTCGCGCGGACTTCTCTCACGGCCACGCTCGGGTCGGCCTCGTGAATGACGGCGCGCACCATCTCGCCGCCCTGGTTCACCTCGGCGATCAGCGCATCGGCCTCGAGCCTGTGATAGAGCGCGACGCCGGCGCGCGCCCATTGCGCCGGCCGCGCGGCGGCGAGCGTCGCATCCTGCAGCACGAAGACGATTCCATTCGCTGCTCCCGCCGCGACGATTCCGCATCGATCGGCGCGCTGGCCGGATGACGCAGGCGGATCGATGGCGACGACGATGCGTTCCATCGGCGGCGCCTCGACAATGCGCGCCGCCTCCAACATATTGCGAGTCCAGAGCGCGTCGGCGCGCTCCTCGACGATCTCGCCGTCGAGCTCCTGACGCCCCAATCTCGTGCCGGCATATTGCGCGACGACGCTCTCGAGAAAGGATGGCGCGAGATGCGTCGCATTCTGCCGCGTCGTCGCGCGCGTCGTCACGACGCCGCGCTCGCTCATCAGGCGCTTCAGAAGCGGAATGGAGCGCGGCGTGGTGGTGACGATCTGGCGCGGCCAGTCGCCCAAGCGCAGCCCGAATTGGAGCATATCCCAGCTCTCCTGCGCATAGCGCCATTTCGCCAGCTCGTCGCACCAGGCGGCGGAAAATTGCGGGCCGCGCAGGCTCTCGGGATCTTCCGCCGAGAAAGCCTGCGCGACCACGCCATTGTCGAATGTGAGGCGCTTGCGCGACGGCTCCCACAAGGGCCGCTCGCTGCGCGGATGTATGGCGAGAATTCCGGAGACGCCTTCGATCATCACATCGCGCACATGCGCGGCGCTCTCGCCGACGAGCGCGATCGGCGACAAGGGCCGCGTCGAAAATTGCGGCCGGCCGCGCGCGACGGCGCGCACCCATTCGGCGCCGGCGCGCGTCTTGCCGGCGCCGCGCCCGCCCAATATCAGCCACACGCGCCATGGCTCGCCATTGCGCGCGAGCAAGGGCGGCCATTGATCCTCGCGCGCGCAAAACTCCCAATCCGCGAGCAGCGTTTCCAGCTCGCGCGCGGAAAATCCGTCGATCAGCTCATTCAGGCGGCCCATCGCCGCACATGCGCTCGAGCCGGCGAGCAAGCTCCTCGCGGAGCTCGGCCAATTGGCGGGGAGGCTCGTCGTCGAAAGCGTCTCGGACACGCCCGTCCTCCTCTCGCGCCACGGCGGCGTCGCGATTCATGCGCTTCAACTCCGCGAGGCTGCGCACAAGGCTCGCAAGCACGCGCGCGCTCGTCTCCATCGTCTTCGGCGCCGCCTTTGCGCCGCATGTCGCGAGCGCCGCTTCGGCGCGGACAAATTCGCGCTCCACCGCCTCTTCGAGCCGCGCGATGAGGCTGCCCGAGTCTTTCTCCGTCGGCGCGCTCCGCCGCGTCGCCATGGATGGCTCTTCCACGCTCTTGCGCTTGATCGGCGACGGCCGCATCGGCCATCCCTCGTTTTCGCGAAAACTGTGGAAAGCGCGCTCGCTCATGCCGAGCATGGCGCGCACCTCGGCGAGCGGCGTGACTCCCGCGTCATAGAGCAGCTTCGCCTGCGTGACGATGTCGCGCGAAAGCGCGTCGGACTTTGACGCCATGCATCGGCCTTTCGTGAGATTCTCGGAAGAGACGAGCGCGAGGGCTCGCGATCCGCAGCGCGCGCTCAGAAAAAGCGATCGAGAAACGCCGCGGTTTCATTCGAGACGCCGACGATCTTATTGGTCGCCTGGCGATAGAATTTGAAGTTGAGCTCAGTCTGCGGCCGGCCGTCGGTCCAGTCGTCGAAGGCCTTCAGCTCGGAGCGGCCGAGCGGACGCTTCGCGAGCGCGTCGCGTCTTATCGCGACGTTCACCCGGGGCGTCTGCCGCTCGCCCCCGGCCTTCTTTGCGACAGGCTCCGCGGAGACGACGACTCCGCGCGCGACAAGCCCGCGGCCGCCTTCATTCTCGCTCGCGAAAAGAAACACTCTGTCGCCGACGGCGATCGTCTTGCCGCCGTACATCGTCTTCTGAGCGGTGAAGACGAAGGTCTCGGCGCGAGCATCGGCGATCTCCGTTTTGATCGCGAAATCCATCTCGAAGCTCTCTCCGAGAGGCAGGGGGCCGCCGCCCCTCGCCCCAAGCGCAATTCTGGAGCATGGGACTTGTCTATAGGACCAGCGTCCCGCTGTCAAGGAATAAAATCACAACCCCGCCTCACGCCGCCCGCCCCTTCTTGCGCCGCGGCCAGCGCTTGGGCCATAGCACGATGAAATTGGGGAGATCGTCGGTCTCCACCTCCTGCTCATGAGCCGCCACGCGGCCGCGCACGGAGACCCCGGCCGTATGGACGCTGGCCGGGTCGCCGGTCAGCAGCGGGTGCCAGTCCGGCAGCGGCTTGTCTTCCGCGCGCAGGCGATAGGCGCAGGTCGGCGGCAGCCAGGCGATGCCGGCGAGCGCCTTCACGGTCAGGCGCACGCAGTCGGGCACCTTGGTCTGGCGGCCGGCATAGTCGCGGCAGCGCCCGGTGTCGCCGTCCAAAAGGTCGCAGCCGACGCTCGTATGATAGATTTCCCCACTATCTTCGTCCTCGAGCTTGACCAGGCAGCAGCGTCCGCAGCCGTCGCAGAGCTTTTCCCATTGCGTCCGCGTCAATTCGCTCAAGGGCCTCATCCAGAACGGTTCGCCCGCTTCTTTTTCGCCATTCCTCGCCATGCTCTGTCTTCGGCCCTCGTCCTTGGCGCAGCGCGCGCTTTATTCATCCTGCCGGCGATCCTGCGGGCCGGCCATCGTCAAGGCGGCTCGAGGAGTGCTATCATCCGCCTCCTGGTTCGCATAATCGCCCGGTTGGGCCAAGGGAGCGGCGCAATTGCTCGAACCTATTCGATCCTCGCGCTTATACAAGCGGGCTGCAAGGCTTCTGCTGGCGCTCGACGCCTATATCGACTCGAGCCTCTTCGACTCGAGCCGCGGCGCGCGCGAGGCCTATGAGAATTTCTCGGCCTTCATGAACCGATTCCAGGTGCGCGGCCTGCGACGGGTCGCGGTGGAGATCGGCTGCGAGTCGCTGACGCTGGCGCTCGGCGGCGGTCTGGTCGCGCTCGCGCTGTCGGTCTCCGCCATGCGCATGACCAGCGACGATTGGCTGAAGAAGCAGGACCTCTCGATCACTTTTCTGGATCGCTATGGCGCCGTCGCCGGACAGCGCGGCATCAAGCATGACGACGCCGTGCCGCTCGATCAATATCCAGATTACGTCATCAAGGCTGTGCTGGCGACCGAGGATCGACGCTTCTACGAGCATTTCGGCATAGACATCATCGGCACGGGACGCGCGCTCACGGTGAATGCGCGATCCTCCGGCGTGGTGCAGGGCGGCTCCTCCATCACGCAGCAGCTCGCCAAAAACGTCTTCCTCTCCAATGAGCGCACTCTCACGCGCAAGATCAACGAGGCCTTTCTCGCGCTCTGGCTCGAGGAGCGTCTCACCAAGCAGGAGATACTGAAGCTCTATCTCGACCGCGTCTATATGGGCGGCGGCGCCTTCGGCATTCAGGCGGCGGCGGAATTCTATTTCGGCAAATCGGTGCGCGACGTCTCGCTGTCGGAGGCCGCCATGCTCGCCGGCCTGTTCAAGGCGCCGACCAAATACGCCCCGCACGTAAATCTCCCCGCAGCGCGCGCGCGCGCCAATGACGTGCTCGACAATCTCGTCGACGCCGGCTTCATGACGCAGAGCCAGATCGTCGCCGCGCAGCGCAATCCTGCGACGCCGGTTGAGCGCAAGCGCGACCAGAGCCCGGATTGGTATCTCGACTTCGCCTTCAAGGAGGCGCAGCGCCTCGCCGAGGCGGGCAAGTTCGGCGACGATCGCGTGCTCGTCATTCGCACCGCGCTCGATCCCAATGTGCAGAAGCGCGCCGACGAGGTGGTGGAGGAAAATCTCCGCGAGAGCGGGCGCTCCTATCATGCGAAGCAGAGCGCCTCGGCCTTCATGGATCTCGACGGCGCCGTGCGCGCGCTGGTCGGCGGGCGCGATTATGGCGCGAGCCAGTTCAATCGCGCGACGGAGGCGGCGCGCCAGCCGGGTTCGTCCTTCAAGCCCTATGTCTATCTCACCGCGCTGATGAGCAATAAGTTCAAGCCGACGACGGTGGTGACGGATCGTCCCACCTGCATCGGCAATTATTGCGTCCATAATTATAGCGGCGGCTACGCCGGCTCGCTGCCGCTGTCACTGGCGCTCGCCAAATCGCTCAACACAATCGCCATTCAATTGTCGATCGCCATCGGCAATGGCGATTCTCATGCGGGCCGCGCCAAGATCATCGACACTTGCCGCAAGCTCGGCATCACCACGCCGCTCGAGGACACGCCCTCTCTGCCCGTCGGGCAGAGCGACGTCATCCTGCTCGAGCATGCGGCCGGCTACGCCGCTTTCGCCAATGGCGGCAAAAAGACGACGCCCTATGCGGCCACGGAGGTGCGCAACAGCCGCGGCGATATTCTCTATCAGCATGATCGCGACGCGCCGCCGCAAGAGCAGGTCGTGCCTTTCGAGAAGGTCGCCGAGCTCGACACGATGATGAAGCGCGTGATCGACGAAGGCACGGGCGGGCGCGCCAATCTCGGCCCCGGAATCGACGTCATCGGCAAGACCGGCACCACCAATGGCTATAAGGACGCGTGGTTCTGCGGCTATACCGGCAATATGGGCGGCTGCGTGTGGTATGGAAACGACGACAATGAGGGCATGTCCAATATGACCGGCGGCACCTTGCCGGCGAAGACATGGCACGACATCATGGCCTATGCGCATCAAGGAATCGCCATCAAGCCGATCCGCGGACTCGCCACGCCCGCCACGCTCGCGGCGGCGGCCGCCGCTCAGCCCAAGACGCTGGAGCTCGGCGCGCCGGCGCGTCCCGCGGCGCTCTCGCGCGGCGCCTTGGAGGCGCTCGGACAAATCGAGTCGAAGATGAAGCTCGACGGTCCCGAGCGCCCCGCCGCCGGCTCGCAGCCGCAGACGCGTTCCACCGACAAGCGCGCCGATCGGCGCTGACGGATTTCGCATGACCAATTATCTGAGGGCTTTCGTCGTGATGATCGCGGGCCTGCTGCTGGGCTTTGCGATGACCGCCGTCTCGCTCGGGCTCGGCCGCGGCTTCGGCGCGCTGCATGTCGGACCTTGGACCGCCTGGCCGCGCCATGGCGGCGCGGAGATCGACCCTTATGCGCGCGCTGTGCTGGCGCGCTCGGGCGAGGCGCCGCTCGGGCGCGATCAGGGCCTCGCCTTTTTCGCCCATGCGGATTCGAGCGGGGCGCCGCTCGATGGACGCTGCGACTATCGCGTCTTCGACACCACTCCCGCGGCGCGCTTCTGGACGCTCGGCGCGACCAGCGTCGCCGGCCGGCTCATCGACAATCCCGCCGATCGCCACGCTTTCACCTCGAGCGAGATTGCGCGGCGCGAGGGCGGCGCCTTCGAGATCGACATTGGCGCGCAGGCGCGGCCCGGCAATTGGCTGCCGGTGTCGAAAGAGCCTTTCGTGCTGGCGCTGCGCCTCTATGACACGCCGCTCGACCTCGAATCGGCGCCCGACCCTCAGACCTTTCCGAAGATCGTGAAGCTCCATTGCGCATGAAGATTTCTCGCGACTATCTCGACTGGCTGCCCTGGGCGCTCGCGACCGTCTGCGTCGCGGGCTCCGTTCACATCGTCTCCGTGCTGCTGATGCCGGACGTGGCGCCGCGCAACGCCTATGCGCGCCTGCTCGCCGCCGCGCAGAACGCCGAGACGACGACCAATGGCGTCGCTCTGCTGCCGCGCGCCGCGCCCGGCGCCGAGGTCACGCCTTTCGAGGATTCGGCTTTCGTCGAAGGCGTCTGCCTCTTCGATCTCTCCAAAGGTCTGATGCGCGTGCGCGCCGACGCCGATCTGGAGGATCTGCTCGCGCTCTCCTTTCACGCGCGAACGGGCCGCATCTTTCATTCCGCCACGGATCGCTCGGCGATCAAGGGCAAGATCGACGTTCTGATCGGCGATGCGCGCCAAATAGAAGCCGTCGAGGGCGAGGATGAGGAAGCACCGCCGAGCCAAGTGCATGTGACGGCGCCTTCGATGCGCGGCTTCGTGCTGCTGCGCTCGCTGGCCAAGCGCGCGAGCGATCGCGATCGCGCCGAGCAGCGCCTGCGTTCTGTCTCCTGCGAGACTGTCGCCGAGCCAGAAAGCTGATTCGCCGGCGGGCCGAGAGGCTCGCTTTTGGAGAAATACGCGACAAATAGGACATGTCGCCGCATTGCGATCGACCCTGCCGGCGACCACTTCCTATAAAGATGCCGGCAATAGCGAGGGCGATGCGATGAAAAATATCATTCCCACACTGGCGGCCGCTCTTCTGGCGGCGACGATCGCGCCGGCGCTCGCCGAGACCAATGTCGAGACCAAGCCCGCCGCTCCGCAGGAGGAGCACGGCGACGGCCATGGGGGCGGCTGCTGCAAGATGATGCAAGAGATGCGTCAAATGCATCAGATGCATGATCAGATGATGATGGATCATATGAAATCCATGCATCAGGGCCATGGCGCGGGCCATGATGGCGGACATGAGAGCAGCCATGACGGCCATGCGCCGGACGCTGCGCCCAAGGCGGAATAACGCTCAGCGGGCTCGTTTCCCGTAAAGAGAAACGAGCCCGGCCGGCTCACGCCGTCAGCGTCGGATAATCCGTATAGCCTCTCGCGCCCGCTCCATAGACTGTCTCGAAATCGACATCGGCGAGCGGCGCGCGCCGACGCAGGCGCTCGACGAGATCGGGATTGGAGATGAAGGGCCGGCCGAAGGCGATGAGATCGGCGCGCCCGCTCGCGAGCGTCTCCTGCGCGAGTTCCAAAGTATAGGCGTTATTGGCGATATAGGCGCCGGGAAAGCTCTTCCGCAAAGCGAGATAATCGAAAGGCGCGACATCGCGCGGGCCTTGCGTCGCGCCTTCTATGACATGAAGAAAGCCGAGCTTCTTCTCCGCCAGCCTCTCGACGAAATAGCCGAAGACGCTCTGCGGATCGCTGTCCGACATATCATACACCGGGCTCACCGGCGATATGCGCACGCCGACGCGCGACGCGTCCCATTCCTGCAGCACGGCGTCCACGACCTCGAGGCCGAAGCGCGCGCGATTTTGCGGCGCGCCGCCATAGGCGTCCTCACGCTTGTTGGAGCCGTCGCGCAAGAACTCGTCGATGAGATAGCCATTGGCGCAATGCACCTCGACGCCATCGAAGCCCGCCTCTTTCGCATTGCGCGCGGCCTTGCGATAATCGGCGATCAGCCCCGGAATTTCACCGAGCTCCAGCGCCCGCGGCGCGGAGCAATCGGCGGCGCCGGTCTCGATCGCCACCTGCTTCGTCGTGGCGATGGCGGAAGGCGCGACCGGCGCGCCGCCGCCGGGCTGCAGCGAGACATGCGAAACGCGCCCGACGTGCCAGAGCTGCAGGACGATATGCCCGCCCGCCGCATGCACGGCCTCCGTCACCTCACGCCAGCCGGCGACCTGCTCGGGCGAATAAATCCCCGGCGTATAGGCGTAGCCCTGCCCCTGCTGGGAAATCTGCGAGGCCTCGGCGATGATGAGGCCCGCCGAGGCGCGCTGGCGATAATGCTCGGCCATCAGCGCATTGGCGGCGTTGGTCCCATGGGTGGCGCGACGGCGCGTCAGCGGCGCCATGACGATGCGATTGGCGAGCGTAAAATCACCCAGCCGAAAGGGTTCGAACAAAGAAACGGTCATATTTTCGGATTTCCTCTCGCGCCGCGCCCCCTGCGCGGCCTCTTCCCCTCGCCACTTGGGGATTGATCGCAAATTTGTTAGGTCCGAGCCAGATGGAATGATTTTCTCGGGAAAGGGTCCCATGACCGGCGACGCAGCCAAGACCAACGCAGCCAAGACCATCGACGACGTTTTCCGCCGCCGCCTCGACGAGGCGGCGAGCGCGACCGAGGCCACGCTCGCGGGTCTCCTCGGCGCGGAGCCGCTTTCGAGCGAAATCGCCCGGCCGGCGCGGCTGCTGGAGGCGATGCGCTATGTGGCGCTGGGCGGCGGCAAGCGGCTGCGGCCGTTTCTGGCGCTCGAATCCGCCCGCCTCTTCGGCGTCGAGGGCGAGAGCGCGCGGCGCGCCGCCGCGGCGATCGAAATGATCCATTGCTATTCGCTCGCCCATGACGATCTCCCCGCCATGGACGACGACGATCTGCGCCGCGGCCGCCCCACCGCCCACAAGGCCTTCGACGAAGCCACCGCCATTCTCGCCGGCGACGGGCTGCTGACCTATGCTTTCGACGTTCTGGCCGATCCGGCGACCCATGCGGATGCGCAAATCCGCGCCCGTCTGGTGCTGGCGCTGGCCCGCGCTTCCGGGCTCGGCGGCATGGTCGGCGGCCAGGCCTTGGACCTCGAGGCCGAAAAGGCGACCAGCCCGCTCTCCCAGGAGGAGACGCTCCGCCTCCAGGCCATGAAGACCGGCGCGCTCTTGCGCATCTCGGTCGATTTCGGCGCCATTCTCGGCGGGGCCTCGGCTCCTGTGGCGGCGGCGCTCGGCCGCTATGGCGACGCGCTCGGCGCCGCTTTCCAGATCGCCGACGATATTTTGGACGCCGAGGGCGACGAGGCGGCGCTCGGCAAGCGCGCCGGCAAGGACGCGGAGCGCAACAAGGCCACATTGATCGGCCTGCTCGGCATGGACAAGGCGCGCGAGCGGCGCGACGCGCTGGTCGAGGCGGCCGTAGCGGCGCTCGCCGAGACGGGGCTCGGCGCGGCGACGGGCGTGCTCGCGCAGGCCGCGCGCTTCGTCGCGCTGCGCAGCAATTGAGCGAGCCGATGAGCCACGCCGCAGAGACTCACGCGCGCCATCGGCGCCCGCTGCTGTGGCGCATCGCCAGGGCGCGCGCGCGGCTGTTCTTCTGCCTGCTCGCCGGCGCGGCGGTCGGCCTGTTGCTGCCCGCGAGCTGGCGCGAGGTCACGCGCGCGCTGGTCGGCTGGGACGTCTTCGCGACGCTCTATCTCCTCCTCTCGGCGGAGATGATGGCGCGCTCGACGCCGAGCTCCATACGGCGCCGCGCGCAATTTCAGGACGAAGGCCGGCTCGTCATTCTGGTGATGACCATCGCCACCGCCTGCGCCTCTATCGGCGCGATCGTCGCCGAGCTCGGGCCGGTCAAAAATCTCGAGGGATTTTCCAAGCATGCGCATATTTCCCTCGCCGTGCTCACCGTCGTGCTCTCCTGGCTGTTCGTGCATCTCACCTTCGCGCTGCATTATGCGCATGAATATTATTTCGAGCGCGCCACTACGCCGGATCGCCCCGCGGAGCTGCGCGGAGGGCTGATCTTTCCGGGCGCGCAGCAGCCCGGCTATATGGATTTTCTCTATTTCGCCTATGTGATCGGCGTCGCCTCGCAGACGGCGGACGTCTCCACCGCCTCCACGACGATGCGCGCGGCAGCGCTGGTGCAAGGCGTGCTGGCCTTTTTCTTCAACACCGCGATTTTGGCGCTCACCGTCAATATCGCCGCGGGCTTCGTATGAGACTGCGCGCTTTCTGGGCCTCGCTTCTCGCAATATCGCTCTGGCTCGGTCCCGGCCTCGCGGCCGAGGTGCGCATCGAGAATTTCGCCTTCGCGCCGGTCCATATCACCGTGCGAGCGGGCGAGACCGTCGTTTTCGTCAACCACGATCAGGCCCCGCATTCCATCATCGGCGCGATGGGCAAGGAAGAAATCTTCCATTCGCCCGAGCATGTCGATGAGGACGAGAGCTTCGACGTCACGCTGACCCGTCTGGGCGAGGTGTCCTTTCGCTGCGGGCTGCATTCTCATATGAGCGGGACGATCACCGTCGTTCCGTGAGGGCGGTTTCCATATTCTGTCCGCTATCCAGCGCCGCTCGGCGCCCATGCGGCGGCGATGGCGCGCGCCAGCGGCGCGAGCGCCGGGGCGGCCGCCGGCCTCGGCCCATAGAGCGCAGCGTCCAACACGGCCAGCGCAGGGCCAATGTCCTCGCGCGCGACAACCCTCGCCCATGCTTTTGGATCGGCCTCCGCCAAGCGGCGCGCGGCATGGCGAAAGGCGACGGCGTCCGCCATGCGAGCGGCTCGTCTCAACGCCGCGAGCGCAGCCGGCCGCCGCACGCCGATCCGTCCCCGCATGGCGGCGACGAGACAGATGAGAGCGGCCGTCGCGACGAAGCTCGCCAGCGCGGCGATCATCGGCTGCGGCGCCGACAGGCCCGGACTCTCGCGCAGCTTCGCGGCCGAGCGCTCACGCGGCGCGTCGCCGAAAGCGATGCGCCGCTCGGGCGCAATCGCCTCGCGCATGCGCCGCGTCGCGACATCGAACCAGGCGATGCGGATCGCAGGCGCATAGGCCGCGACCGCCGACACGGGCCGCACGCTCCAGCGATAGACCGCATGGGCGATCGGCCCCTGATCGGTCACGATCGTCTGCCGCTCCACTGGCGCGGCGAAAGTGATGATTCCCGGCGCGCGGAAATTGGGCAGCGGCGGCAGGCGATCGGCGGTGACGCCCTCGGCCTCCACAGTGACGGTGCGCCGCGCCGTCTCGCCGAAGGGAATCCTGTCCGGCTCTATGTCCCAGGCGTCCGTGATGCGCAGGCTTCTCGCCGGCAGAAAGCTCTCGCCCGGCGGGACCAGCCCGTCGCGGGCGCGCGCCTCTATCTGGAGAGGCGCGGAAACATATTCCGCCTCCACCCTGCCGCTCTCGTCGATGCGATAGGCGATGCGGCGCTTGAAGGGCGGAATGGTGAGCCGCCCGGCGCGCAGCGGATAGATCATCAGCACACGCTCGACCACCGGCGTCCAAAAGCCGTCGATCATCTCCTCGCTGGAGGAGTCGACGCCGAATTGCTGCCAATCGAAATCGAGCAGCGAAGGCTGGATGATATGATCCAGCAGCACGCGGCCGCGTATGGCGGAACGGATCACCAACCGCAGCGGCTCGCCGACATAGGGCGTCTCGGATGGCGCTTCGACGCGGAGCTCGACGCGGCCGAAGGGCGGCTCCTCCTGCGCCAGCGCCTGCGCGAGAGGCTGCAGCAATAAGAACAGAAGAAGCGTGAGCCGGCGCGGCATCAATCATCCTCCTCCAGCGCGCCGCCGCCGGCGCGCAAACGGCGCGCCTTCTCAGCGGCGATGCGCAGCTTCAAGAAACGGCCGGGATCGTCGTCGAGGCTCTGCAGCCAATCGGCGCTCGCACGAATGGAGCGCGCCTCGAGGCGCCGGCGCACGCGGCGATCGCGCTCATGCAGCAGAGCCGCGACGTCGATCCTCTGGCCGCCGGTGCGGCCCGCGCCTTCCGAGGCTCCGACCGCGCCAGTCGCGCCGGCGCCGCTCTCCTTCGTCTCCTCCTGGCCCTTGCCCTGCTTGGAGGCTTTGGCGCCGCCGCGGTCGCCCGGCCGCGAGCTCGTCTCGCGCTCGCCCGCCGCGCCCTCCCCGCCGCCGCCTTTGTCATCGTCGAGACTGCCGAGCGCGCGCTGCTGGCCAGTCGCGGCCGAATTGGCCTTGGCGTCGCCGCCGGCGCTCTCGCGCTCGAGCAGACCGAGCAGCAGAGTTTTATTATAGGCCGCGTCCTCATCGTCCGGATCAGCGCGCAGCGTGCGATCATAGGCGGCGACCGCCTCCCGGTAACGACCGGCGAGCGCCAGCGCATTGCCGAGATCATAGAGGCTGTCGCTATCGCGCGCGAAAGCGGCGGCGGCCTCCTCCCAGCGCCCGGCCGAATAGAAGGCGGCGCCTTTCCAGACGGGATCGGCGAAGACTTGCGCCGCAAGGGATGGCAGGCCGAGCGCCAGCAATGCGCGTCCGCCGAGCTGCGTTCCGAGAGTCGATAGAGCGCTCACGAGCGCGAGAGAGAGGAAGAAGAGAGCGAGCCTGAAGGCGCGCGGCCCGAGGCGCGCAATGGACCGCGCGCCTCCAGGCTCGCCCCTCGTGCGATGATGCGGGATCATGCGCCCCTCCCCCGCAGCGCGAGCAGCAGCGCCGCCGCCGCGAGCAGCAGGATAAAGCGACCATAGTCGCGCCATTCGAGCGCGCGCAGCTCGCCTTCTGCAATATGAGCGACGCCGCGCATTTCTATCTCGCGCGCGATCTCGCGAGGATCGGCGGCGTCGCCGGCGCGCCCGCCTCCGGCGGCTGCGAGCGCCGTCATAGCGGCGCGGCGCGCGGGCTCGAGCGCATCCGCGCCGGCGCGCGCCGAGACGAAGACACTATGCACCCTGCGCCCTTCGCGCGCGAGAGAAGCCGCGAGCCGCTCGGCGCGCGGATCGAGCCCATCGCCATCGGAGATAATGGCGATATCCGCCTCTGCGATATCCGCCTCGCGCAGCAGGCGGCGAGCGAAGGCGAGCGCGCGATCGGGCCTCGTTCCGCCATCGGGCACCGTTCTCTCGTCTATGGCGAAGAGCAGAGATTCGAGCGATTTCGCATCATCCGTCAGTGGGCTCGCGAGATAGGCGTCGCCGGCGTAGAGCGCCAGCCCGATCTGCCGCGCGCCCGAGCGCTCGAGCAGAAATTGCGCCGCCGCGATGGTTCGAGGCAAGCGCTCGGCGCGCGAGACGTCCAGCAGGATCAATGTGGCGTCGAGATTGCGAAACTGTTCGGCGCCGCGCATTTTCATCGCCGGCCCGCAGAGCGCGAGAGCGATGAGCGCGACGCTGAAAAACAGCGGCCCGTCACTGCGGGCGGCGCCGACGCTCGCGCTTCGGCGCAGCATGACAGCGAGCAGAGCCGGATCGACGATGCGGCGCCAATCGCCGAGCGCATCGCGCCGCCGCGTCGCCAAGACTACCAGCGCCAGCGCTGGCGGAACCAGCAGCCAGAGCGGTCGCAGCAGAGCGAAATCGCCGAGCTCGATCATCGTCTTTCTCTGGTCGAGAGCGCGAGCGCCGCCGCCGCCAAGAAAGCGAGCGCGCCCGGATAAATCCACAGCTCACGATAGATGATCGTCGGCGGAGCCGGCGCCGGCCCGGCGATCAGCGACTCTATCGCGCGCGTCGCAGCGTCGAGCTCGGCGCCCGTGCGTGCACGAAACGCCACGCCGCCGCCGATCTCCGCTATGTGCTGAAGCGCGACGAAATCCACCGCATCCGTATCGTCGGGATTGGCGACCGTGTCATTCACGCCGAGGCCGATGGTGAAGATTTTCACGCCCATGTCGCGCGCCAGCTCGGCGACGGCGCTGGGCTCGCTGACGCCGGCGTTATTGGCGCCGTCGGAGAGCAGTATCACGAGACGCGACGGCGCGGTGGAATCCGAAAGACGCTTCACCGCGAGGCCGAGCCCTTCGCCGATCGCGGTGGAGCGGCCGACGAGGCCGATCTCCATTTCCTCGAGCGTCGCGCTCGCCGCGCGCAGATCGAAGCTCAACGGCGCCGCGGCGAAAGCCGTCTCGGCGAAGACGACGAGGCCGATGCGATCGCCGGAGCGACGGCGGATCAGCTCCGCGCCGAAATGTTTCAGCACGGCGAGACGGCTGGCGGCGACGCCGTCGATCTCGAAATCCGTCTTCGTCATGCTGCCGGAGAGATCGAGCGCCAGCATGATGTCGCGCCCGGTCGCCGGCAGCGCCGCGACGGCGCCGGCGACGCGCGGCCCCGCGAGCGCGATCACGAGTCCGATCCAGGCGAGCGCGGAAGCGATGGCCCGCCAGGAAAGACGCAGGCCGCCCGATGCGGCGCCGGCGCCGAGCCGATGACGAATGGTCTCCGGCAATGGCAATCCGCCGCCCGCCGCGCGCCCGCGCAACAAGCGCAGCAGCAAGGGCGCGGGCAAGAGCGCGAGCGCGAGAGGCGTCGCCAATTCGAGGCCGTTCATCGATCGAGCCTCGACAGCAGCTTTTGCAATGAACGATCGAGCGTCTCGCTCGGATCATCGGCGCGCGGGCGATAGAGCGCATCGCCGAAAGCGCGGCCCTCGCCTTCGCTGAACAAAGTCGTCGCGAAAATCGCATCGAGCCGCGTCAGCCAGGATTCGCCATGCGAATGCGCGACGCCGCCGTCGAGCGCGCCGACGAGATCGCGCAGCATTCTCGCCTGCGCCGCGAGCCGTTCCGTCGCCGGCAACGCGCGCGCCGACGCCAGCGCGGAAAGCGCGGCGCGACGCAGAGGACGGCGGCGCGCGCGCCAGAACAAGACGGCGAGCGTCAACAAAGCGCCGGCGCCGCAACCGACGAGCGCCATGAGCAGAACCTCCGCCGTTCCATCCGGCGGCGGCGCGCGCAGCGGCCGCAATTGCTGGAGCAGCTCAGAAGGATCAGCCATCGAACCGCTCCATATCCAAGCGCTCGAGCAGGCGCGCGATCGTCTCCGCATCGAGGCCGGCGTCGATCTCGAGCGTGCGCGCGCCGAGCCGGCGCAAGCGCGCCAGCCGCTCGTCGGGCGCAGTCCGCGCTCCATGCGCGATGCGTAGCAAGCCGTCTTCCACGCGCGTGCGAAACGGATAGAGACCCGGCGAAGGCGCCAGCTCGAAACGATCGGCGACGAGCAGCACGGAGAGGTCGCGCCGACGCGCGATGCGCGTTGCAATTACGTCGAAAGCTTCGCCCGGCGAATCCAGCGCGCTGGCGAGAGTGAGCGCCGATGTTCCGCCGACGCTCTCCATCTCCTCGAGCGCGGCTGCGAGCGGCGGCTCGGCTGTTTCGGCGCTTTCCGCGAGAGCGGAGCGATGCGCTTCGGCGAGCGCGACGAGCAGAGGCGGAAAGCTGCGCGCGCCCACAGCCCAGCCGAAGCAGCGCGCGCCCGCCGAGCCGATCGCCGCGAGGCCGACGCGGCCCTGCGAGTCGATGACGCGCCAGGCGGAGGCGACCGCGGCCTCCGCCGCCGCGACCGAACGAAAGGCGCGGCGCGTGCCGAACAGCATGGGCGTGCGAAAATCGACGACAAAAAGCACGGAGCGCTCGCGCTCGTCGTGAAAGGTGCGCACATGCGGCGCGCCGGTGCGGGCGGTGACATTGCGATCGAGGCTGCGCATATCGTCGCCGTCCGACCAAGGGCGGACGTCATAGGTCTCGGCGCCGCGCCCGCGCCGACGCCGCGCCACGCCGCCGAGCGGCGCAGTCGCAGCGGCTCTGCGCGCGCTGCTGCGCGTCGAAAGCAGCCGCAGACGCATCAAGGAGTCGACATCGAGATCGACGCCGAGGACAGGCGCTTCCGCCGCGCTCATGCAGGCGGAACCGCATCGAGATAGGCGCGAATGACGCCGCGCGGAGTCTCGCCCTCGGCGAGCGCGCGCCAGCCGAGAATCGTGCGATGCGAGAGGACATCGACGGCGAGCTCGGTCACATCCTGCGGCGCGACATAATCGCGCCCATCGAGAAAGGCGCGCGCCTTGGCGCCCGCAGCGAGCGCCAATGTGCCGCGCGGCGAGGACGGATGCGCGATCTTCGCCGCCAGCTCCGGCGCAATGCTCGCGTCGCGCGGCGCGGTGACGAGCCGCACGATATAATCCTTGATTGCGGCGGAGAGAAAGACCGATCGCGCCGCCTGGCGCGCGCCGGCGATCTCCTCCGGCTGCAGCGCCTCGGGCGGCGCGACGGCCGCGCCCTGATCCTCGCGCTCGACGAGATCGAGAATGAGCCGCTCGGTGGCCGCGTCCGGCAGCGCCAGCTCGACATGCAGCATGAAGCGATCGAGCTGCGCCTCCGGCAGCGGAAACGTGCCTTCATGCTCTATCGGGTTCTGCGTCGCCACGGTCATGAAAGGGTCGGGCAGCGCGTGGGTCGCGCCGGCGATTGTCGCCTGACGCTCGGCCATGGCCTCGAGCAGCGCCGATTGCACCTTGGGCGGCGCGCGATTGATCTCATCGACGAGCAGCAGCGAATGAAAGATCGGCCCCGCGGAAAATTCAAAGACGCTCTTGTCCTGACGCCAGATCGACGTGCCGGTGATGTCCGCGGGCATGAGATCGGGCGTGCATTGAATGCGCGCGAAGGTGAGATTGGAGGCGCTGGCGAGCAGCTTGACCGCGCGCGTCTTGGCGAGGCCCGGCGCGCCCTCGAGCAGCACATGGCCATCGGCGACGAGGCCGATCAGCAGGCGCTCGACCAGCGCATCGGCGCCGATGAGGCGCTCCTGCAAGAATGTCCTGATCTCGCCGAGCCGCGCGCCCACATCGAAGGCGCGGTCGGGGGAGAGAAAGCGAAGCGGTTCCATCGGGTTCATGCGATTGGTCCAATACCGGCGATCACGCGGCGGCGCTGAACTTTCGCCTCTGCGGCTCGCGCTGTCGAGGGACAATCGTCTAAAAAAATCGGGCATTTTTCCCGAAATGTCATAGAATTCATTCTATGATGCGCGGTCGGCCCGTTCTCCGCCGGGGAAAGACGCGCCTCGCCGGCCTATTGACGGCGCCACGTCACGTTTATACCAATCGTTCCCGCGCGGCGGCCTCGGCGCTCGCTCGGCCGATTCATTTGAGACATTAACTCTTTATCAACCCTATGCGGACACTGCCGATGCGCGACGATCTCGAAAGACTCTGGCGCGCCTCGGCCGGCGCCTTCACGCGAGGGGAACGCTGATGTCGCCGGGCGAGACCAGCGCCGCCTTCCTCGTGGATCACGACTCGCTGCGCGCCTCGCATGGGCTCGACGAGTCCACATTCGCGGATATCCGCTTCGTCGGCGAGACGCTCTCCGCGCGCGTGCCGGAGCTGATCGAGGACTTCTACGCCTGGCTCCGCGGCTTCTCGGATTTCGCGCGCTTCTTCGCCGACCCGCGCATGCTGCAGCGCGTGAAGGCGCAGCAAAACGAATATTGGACCGATTTTCTCGCCGCCAATGTCGATGACGCCTATGTGGAGCGCCGACGCGTCATCGGACGCACGCATGCGCGCATCGAGCTCGGCCTGCTCATCTATCTTTTGGCCATGGAATTCGTCTCCGCCTGGCTGCGCCGCGCGATCGAGAACGACGAGCGGCTGCGCGCGCGTGCGACCGCCGCTCTCTCCGTGCGCAAGCTCATCGCCTTCGACTCGGCCGTCGTCGTCGACACCTATGGCGCGCTCACCGCGCAAAATCTCGAGGATCATCGCGAGCGCCTGCATCATGTCGCCAGCGTCATGCGCGCGGTGACGGAGGGCGATCTCGAGCGCCATATCGATCTCGCCGGCCCCAGCGACATTCTCGGCCTATCGCTCAATGATCTCGTCGACAGCCTGCGCGGAGTCGCCCGCGAGATGGAGACGATCGCCGGCGGCGATTATTCCGCGCAGCCTTCGCCGCGCAGCGACAAGGATCAGCTCGGCAAATCGCTGCAGGCGATGACGCGCGCGCTGCGGGAGGCCGCCGAGCGCAATGACCGGCAAATGTGGCTCGCCGAGCAGGAGACCGCGCTGTCCCAGGCGATGAGCGGCAATCCGACGATGCGCGAGCTGGCGCAGCGCGTGCTCGCTCTGCTGTGCCGCGCATTGAGCGCGCAGGTCGGCGCGCAATATGTCGCCGAGGATGGCGGCGCGACGCTGCGGCTCGCCGGAGCCTATGCCGGCGCCTCCGGCATGCGCGAGCATTGGCGGCTCGGCGAGGGGCTGGTGGGCCAAGTCGCGCTGGACAAGCGACGCATCGTCGTGACCGACATTCCAGAGGACGGCCTCGCCATTCATTGGGGGCTCGGGCAGACGCCGCCCCGCCATCTGCTGATCTTTCCGCTGCTGCACGAAGGGGAGACGCGCGGCGTCATCGAGCTCGGCGCGATCAAGCCTTTTTGCGAGAAGCGTCTCGCTATTCTCGACTTCGTCTCGAGCGGCGTCGGACAGGCGATCAGCTCCGCCGAGGCGCGCGGCCGCATAGAGCAATTGCTGGAGGAATCGCGCGCGCAAGGCGAGGAGCTCACCGCGCAGCAGGAGGAACTGCGTCAGGTCAACGACACGCTCGAAGAGCACACGCGGGCGTTGGAGCTGCAGAAGGAGAATCTGCTGGCGACAGAATCCGCCTTGCGGCAGAAGGCCGTGGAGCTGGAGCGCGCCAGCCGCTACAAATCCGAATTTCTCGCTAATATGTCGCATGAGCTGCGCACGCCGCTCAACAGCTCGCTCATTCTCGCCAAGCTGCTCGTCGACAATCGCGACGGCAATCTCGCGCCCGAGCAGATCAAATATGCGCAGAGCATCTATTCCGCCGGCAATGATCTGCTGGTGCTCATCAATGATATTCTCGATCTCTCCAAGATAGAGGCCGGCAAGATCGAGCTCGACATGGAGACGACGGCGATCTCGACATTGCTCGCCGATCTCGAGCGGCGCTTCGAGCCGCTCGCGGCCGAGCGGCGGCTGCAATTCTCCATCTCCGTCGAGCCCGGCGCGCCGGACATGATCGAAACCGATCGCCAGCGCCTGCAGCAGATTCTCTCCAATCTTCTTGCCAACGCCGTGAAGTTCACCGAGCGCGGCGGCGTGCGCCTCATCGTGCGGCGCGAGAGCGCGCAGCGCGTCGCCTTCGTCGTCGAGGACACGGGGATCGGCATAGCGGTCGATCAGCAGGAGACGATCTTCCAGGTATTTCGCCAAGCCAATGGCGGCATCAACCGCAAGTTCGGCGGCGCCGGCCTCGGCCTCTCCATCTCACGCGAGTTCGCCGAGCTGCTGGGCGGCGCGCTCAGCGTGCGCAGCACGCCGGGACAGGGCAGCACATTCTCCCTGCTGCTGCCGCTGCGCGCCGATGGCGCGGCGGCTCTCGCCGTGCGACGCGAGGAGCCGCCGCCGTCGCCTGTGGCGCCCGCGCCGGCGCCGATATCGGACGATCGCGACGAGATCACGGATTCACGCCGCGTGGCGCTGATCGTCGAGGATGATCCCGCCTTTGCAGAAATATTGCGCGATCTCGCGCGTGAGCTCGGCTTCAAATGCATCGTCGCAGGCTCGGCCGGCGACGCGCTGACGCTGGCGCGACGCTTCCGTCCGCAAGCCGTGCTGCTCGACATCGGCCTGCCGGACCAGTCGGGCCTCACCGTGCTCGAGCTGCTGAAGCGCGACCCCGCGGTCCGCCATGCGCCGATCCATGTGGTCTCGATGCATGATTATCAGAAAGTGGCGCGCGAGATGGGCGCCGTCGGATACATATTGAAGCCGGCCAAGCGCGAGCAGCTCGTCTCCGCCTTCCGCCTGCTGGAGGACCGGCTCGATCGCGACAAGTCGATCCTGATCGTCGAGGACGAGGGCGTGCAGCGCACCGCTCTCATGGAGCTCTTGTCTTCCGCCGGCGTGGAGATCGTCGCGGTCGCGACGGCCGAGGACGCCTCGCGCGAGATCGACGCGCGCCCCTTCGACTGCGTGGTTCTCGACCTCATGCTGCCCGGCGTCAGCGGCTTCGAGTTTCTGGAGCGCATGAGCCGCGACGAGACGCGCGTCGCGCCGCCGGTGATCATCTACACCGCGCGCTCGCTCAGCATGGACGAGGAGCAGAAGCTTCGGCGCCTGTCGAAATCCATCATCATCAAAGGCGCGCGCTCGCCGGAGCGGCTCATAGAGGAGACCACTCTTTTCCTGCATCAGGCGGAATCGAAGCTGTCGCCCGAGCAGCAGCATATGCTCGAGATCGCGCGCAGCCGCGACAGCGTTCTCGACGGCCGCCACGTGCTGCTGGTCGAGGACGATGTGCGCAATATATTCTCGCTGACGGCCGTGCTCGAGCGTGAAGGCATGACGGTGCAGATCGCCCGCAATGGCAAAGAAGCGCTGGAGCGCATCGATCGCGATCCGACGATCGATCTGGTGCTGATGGATCTGATGATGCCGGAGATGGACGGGCTCGCCGCCATGCGCGCGATCCGCGAGCGCGAGGACAAGGCCGCTCTGCCGATCATCGCGCTCACCGCCAAGGCCATGCCCGACGATCGCGCGCAATGTCTTTCGGCCGGCGCCAATGATTATATCTCCAAGCCGATCGACGTCGAGAAGCTCTTGTCGCTGATCCGCGTATGGATGCCGAAATGATCCTTCTCGACTCCGATGAGAAAGCCGAGATCGAGCTGGACCTCCTGCTGGAGGCCATATTCCGGCTCTATCAGCATGATTTTCGCGGCTATGCGCGCTCCTCTCTGCGCCGCAGCGTCGCCCGCGCTCAGATCGCGCTGCGATGCGCGACGATCACCGATCTTCTCGACCGCATCGTCCACGACAGGGGCGCTTTCACGGAAGCGTTGCGCCATCTCACCATACAGGTGAGCGATCTCTTCCGCGATCCTTGCTATTTCCGCGGGCTGCGCGAGACGGTCGCGCCGCATCTCGCCACCTATCCTTCGCTGCGCTTCTGGGTGGCGGGCTGCGGAACCGGCGAGGAGGCCTATTCCATCGCCATTCTCCTGCACGAGGAAGGGCTGCTCGAGCGCTCGCTCGTCTATGCGACCGACATAGACAAGGAGAGCATGGCGATCGCGCAGGCCGGCGCCTATGAGCTCTTCCGCATGGGCGGTTTCGCCGAGAATTACCACGGCTCCGGCGGACGCGCGGCGCTCTCCGACTATTTCGTCGCGCGCGGCGCCTATGCGACCATCGCGCCCTTTCTGAAGCAGCGCATCCTGTTCTGCGACCACAGCCTCGCGACCGACGCCGCCTTCGCCGAAATGCACCTCATCTCGTGCAGGAACGTGCTCATCTATTTCGACCGAACGCTGCAGGATCGCGCGATCGGCCTGTTTCGCGAGTCGCTCTGCGCGCGCGGCTTCATCGGCCTCGGGCCGAATGAATCGCTCGCCTTCTCACGTCATGCGTCTTCTCTAGAGATTCTTTCGGCTGACGAGCACATCTATCGGGTGAAATGATGAGAGCGATCGAAAACTCCTCGAACCCGTCCGGGCGTCGGCGGTCGTCGACGCCCGATTTCGACTCGGGCCGCACGTCCAAGCTCCCGGTCGTTCTCATCGTCGATGATTTCGCGGAGAATCTGATCGCGATGGAGGCGCTGCTGCGTTGCGACGCGTTCGACATCGTCACCGCGCAATCGGGCCGCACCGCGCTCGACATTCTCCTCGATCGCAGCATCGCGCTCGCCATCGTCGATGTGAACATGCCGGAGATGGACGGATTCGAGCTGGCGACGCTGATGCGCGGCGTGGAGAAGACGCGCTATGTGCCGATCGTCTTCGTCACCGCGCATTCGCCGGACGTCTCGCGCATGTTCAAGGGATATGAGGTCGGCGCCGTCGACTATCTGTTCAAGCCGATCGACGAGCAGGTGCTGCGCAGCAAGGTCGACGTCTTCGTGACGCTGGAGCGGCAGCGCCAGCAGCTTCTGCAAGTGGAACGCATGCGCGAGATGTTCGTCGGCATTCTCGGGCATGATCTGCGCAATCCGCTGCAGAGCATACTCACCTCCGCCGAGCGCTCGCTGAGCGTTGCGCAGGACGACGATCTGCGCAAGGCGCTGCAGCTCATTCGCCAGAGCGGCCAGCGCATGGCGCGGATGATCGAGCAGATTCTCGATCTGACGCGCATCAGAATGGGCGGCGGCCTCGCCATCCGTCCCGCCGCGGCGAATTTCCGGCGCGTCGTCGAGCAGATCGCCGATGAGTTCAGCGGACGCGGGCGCGCCCTGCGGCTCGATTTCGACGGCGACATGGACGGCGCCTGGGATGTCGACCGCATTCTGCAGCTTCTCTCCAATCTCCTCGGCAACGCCGTCGAGCACAGCCCGCCCGGCGCGCCGGTCTCGCTGCGGATCGACGGCGGCGCGGCGGACTTTGTCGTGATCCACGTCTGCAATGGCGGACGCGGCGTGCCGAGCGCGCTGCGCGACGCGCTGTTCGAACCCTTCGCCAGCAGCGACCGCATGCGTGGCCTCGGCCTCGGCCTGTTCATCTGTCGGCAGATCGTGCTGGCGCATGGCGGCGCGATCGAATTCGAATCGGATGATTCGCGCGGCACATGCTTTCACATTCGGCTGCCGCGTCGCTGCGCGATCGAGGCGCCGCTCCACGATTCGCGCGGCGACGACGGGCGATCGGAACCGCTACGCTGCGGCGACGCGCTCTTCGGCGTCGGCGCGCGGCCGTCGCGCAGAGGCGTCATTCTCGTCGTCGACGACGACGCCGATGTGCTCGACTCGCTCGAGCTGCTGCTGACGACAGAGGGCCATGAGGTGCTGGCCGCCGCAGACGGCGACGCCGCGACCAAGATCGTCGTCGGCGACCGCGCCCGGCCGGACATGGTGATCATCGATTATCATCTGCCCAATGGCGTGGTGGGGCCGCTCGTCGTGCGGCGCCTGCGCGAGCTGCTCAATCGCGACCTTCCGGCGCTCGTCCTGAGCGGCGCCACAGCGGATGAGGACGCCGTCCGCATCCCGCTGCAAAACAGCGCGCAGCTCGGCAAGCCGGCCGACGTCGAGCGGCTGCTGGAGACGATACAGAGATTGCTCGCCGAGAACGCCGCGCCCTGAGCCGAGCGCGCTCCGCTCAGGCGAGCGCGGCCTCTATGCGCGGGCGAATCTTCGCCGCGAAGTCATCGAGGCTCGCAAGCGCGAGAGCCTCGTTCGTCGTCGCCGGCTTCAGCAGCAGCGAGCCCACGCCGAGCCGCCGATGAATGCCGACGATATTCTCAGCGAGCTCCTCATAGCTTCCGATGAGCGAGCGCTCGACGATCTCCTCCGGATCGAAAGAGGCCGGCGCATTTTGCGCGAGAAAAATGCCGCGCATGCGATCGGCGAAACGCGCGATGAAGGGCAGCGCCTCCGCCAGCGCCTTCTCACGCGTCTCGGCGGCATAATAGAAGCGCGCCAGAGCAAGACGCGGATCGGCGGCTGGCCCCGTCGCGCGATAGGCGGCGGCCGCCTGCTCGATCTTGGCGATCGGCACAAGCGAGGCCGCCATTAGGCCGAAGCCCTTGCGCGCCGCATATTCGATCGCTGACGGCGTCGATGTGGCGATCCAGGTCGGAATCGGCTTTTGCAAGGGCTTGGGGTAGAGCGCGAGATCATCGACATGAAAATGCGCGCCGGAGAAAGTGACGCGATCCTCATAGAGCAGACGCTCGATCAGCTCGAGCGCCTCGAGAGTCATGTCGCGCGACTCCTCCTTCGCCGCGTGAAAATGCTTGTTCTGCGCCGGAAAGGGACCGCCCTTGGCGACGCCGAAATCGAAACGGCCATTGGAGAGAACGTCGATGGTCGCGACATCCTCCGCCACCTGGATCGGATTGCGGAAAGCGAGCAGCACCGCCGCCGAGCCGAGCCGCACGCGCGAGGTGACGCCTGCGAGATAGGAGAGCAGCGTCAATATGGATGGGCTGACGGCGTCATCGTCGAAATGATGCTCGGCGACCCAGGCCTCCTCGAAGCCGACCTCCTCCGCGCGGCGCACGAGACGCGTCTGCGCGTCGAAGCAGGCCTTATAGTCGCGAACAGGGTTTTCATAGGTGCAGAACACGCCGATGCGCATGGCCGAAGCTCCTTCTGGCACGCTATATAGGTTTGTTATATAGCTTAGGCCCCGGTCACGCCGGCGGCAAGCGGCGGATGCGCAATTCCGCGGCGTTTCCAGCCGAAGCGGAGGCCTGCTCTGCGGCGCCGCAAAGCGCTGTCACGATTGTGTCATCGAACAAGGCTGTGAGTGCGGGGCTCCTCCTCTTCCTCGTCAGCGCCACAGGCCGATTCGAATGGACTTCTCCCGTCGCTTCACATTCCTCTTCTCCGCTCCCAATTTCGAGGCCGATGACCTCGAGGGGCTGCGCGTCAATCAGATCATCGCCGCGATCGAGAGCATGGGCTTTCAGGTCGTGCGCGCGCGCCGCGTGGAGGACGCCGAGATCGTCGTGCAGACCGACGCCGCCATCGGCTGCCTCGTCGTCGATTGGGGCAAGAAAGGCCTCGAGGGCAAGACCGCCTCGCTCATCGATCTCATGCGCAAGCGCGGCCTCGAAATGCCGATCGTGCTGCTCATTCGTCGCAAGCGCTTCGAGGATATTCCGGTCGAGGTGCTGGACTTCATCGACGGCTATGTCTTCCTCGCCGAGGAGACGCCGGAATTCATCGCCAAAAATCTCGTCTCGCGCCTGAAGCAATATGCGGAGACGCTGAAGACGCCCTTCTTCGGCGCGCTGGTCGATTACGCCGAGGAAGGCAATCAGCTATGGACCTGCCCCGGCCATAATGGCGGCATTTTTTATAGCCGCAGCCCGATCGGCCGCATCTTCATGGAGCATTTGGGCGAGGCCGTGTTCCGCGACGATCTCGACAATTCCGTCGTCGAGCTCGGCGATCTGTTGACGCATGAAGGGCCGGCGCTCGCCGCGCAAAAGGCGGCGGCGGAAATCTTCGGCGCCGAGAAGACCTATTTCGTGCTCAACGGCACATCCTCCTCCAACAAGGTCGTGCTCACCAATCTGGTCGCCGAGGGCGATCTCGTGCTGTTCGATCGCAATAATCACAAGGCCGCGCATCACGGCGCCTTGCTGCTCGGCGGCGGCGTGCCGATCTTTCTGCCGACGACGCGCAACGCCCATGGCCTCATCGGGCCGATCGATCACGAGGCCTTCGACGAGGAGAAATTGCGCGAGCGCATTCGCGCCAATCCGCTGGTGAAGGACAAGGACGCTTGGCGCAAGGAGCGGCCTTTCCGCGCCGCCATCATCGAGCAATGCACTTATGACGGCACCATCCATAACGCCGAATGGATCGTCAGCAAGATCGGCCATTTGTGCGATTACATTCTCTTCGACGAAGCCTGGGCCGGCTTCATGAAATTTCATCCGCTCTATGAGCGACGCTATGCGATGGGGCTGAAGAATCTCACCGAGGCCTCGCCCGGAATCGTCGCGACGCAATCGACGCATAAGCAGCTCGCCAGCTTCTCGCAGGCCTCGCAAATCCATGTGCGCGATCGCCATATAAAGGGCCAGCGGCGGCGCGTGGAACATCGCCGCTTCAATGAAGGCTTCATGCAGCACGCCTCCACCTCGCCCTTCTATCCGCTGTTCGCCTCTTTGGATGTCGGCGCGCAGATGATGAAGGGCCGCTCCGGCGAGCTTTTGTGGGACGACACCATCCGGCTCGGCATAGAGCTGCGCAAGAAGCTGCGCGCGGTGCGGCGCGAGTTCGAGGCCAAGGAGCAAGACCCGGCGCGGCGCTGGTTCTTCGATCCTTTCGCGCCCGATTGGGTCTCCATTCCAGACGCCGCGCGCGAATCCGGCGCGCATCGCGTTCCCTGGGAGAGCGTCTCCACCGATCAGCTCGCGCGCAATCCCGACTTCTGGGCGCTGGCGCCGGATGCGCGCTGGCATGGATTCTCCAATATGGCGCCGGGCTTCGCGATCACCGATCCGGCCAAGCTCACTCTGCTGACGCCGGGCTTCGATCGCGAGACCGGCGCCTATGCCGATCATGGAATCCCGGCGCCGATCGTCGCGCAATATTTGCGCGAGAACCGCATCGTGCCGGAGAAGAACGATCTCAACTCGCTGCTGTTTCTGCTGACGCCGGGCGTCGAATCGAGCAAGGCGGGAACGCTCGTCTCCTCGCTCGTCGCTTTCAAGCGCCTGCATGACGACAATGCGCTGCTGCAGGATGTGATCCCCGAATTTGTCGCGCGCCGCTCCGCGCGCTACAGGGGCGTGCGGCTGCGCGATCTTTGCGGCGACATGCATCGCTTCTTCAAGGAGGCGAACGCCAGCTCGCTGCAGCAGGCGCAATTCCGGCAGGAGCATCTGCCCGAGATGGCGATGACGCCGCGCGAGGCATATCTGCGCCTCGTGCGCAATGACGTGGATTTCCTGCCGATCGACGAGATAGAGGGCCGCATAGCGACGACGCTCTTCGTCATCTATCCGCCGGGCATCGCGACGATCGTTCCGGGCGAGCGGCTCGACACGAAGGCGCGGCCCATGCTCGACTATTTGCGCATGTTCGAACGCAGCGCCAATCTCTTCCCCGGCTTCGATTATGAGATCCAGGGACTCTACAAGCAGTGGAACGGCGAGGCGAAGATGCGGCTCTACACTTATGTGGTGCAGGAATGAGCATGATCGAAGCGAGCGCCGAACGCGCGACGATCCTCGTCCGCCCCTCGCGCGACGAGGATGTCGACGCCATGCTGGCGATCTATCTCCAGCATGTGCGCAAAGGGCTCGATCCATCCGAGGCGCCGCTCTACGAGCCGCCGCAGAAGGAGGATTTGAAGCGCCGGCGCAAGAATATGGGCAATCATCGGCTGCCGCATCTCGTCGCCGAGCATGAGCGCGCCGTCCTCGGCTACGCCTATGTCGTGCCGTTTCGCAAGCGTCCGGCCTATCGCTACGTCGTCAAGCATTCGATCTATGTCGATCCGCGCCATCTGCATCGCGGCGTCGGCCGGCTGCTGCTGCAAGCGCTGGTGGATTCCTGCGCGGCGGCGGGATTTCGGCAAATGATCGGCTATGTCGACGCCTCCAATGAGGCGTCGCTGAAGCTGCATGAGGCGATCGGCTTTCGGCAAGCCGGATATCTTTCCGGCGTCGGATTTAAATTCGGCCGTTGGACAGATTCGGTGATCTTGCAGCGCTCGCTCGGCCCCGGCGCGGCGACGCCGCCCGATGCGCGCAGCTGACGCTGCGGGCGGCGCGGCGGTCATGCTATGATCGGCGCATGATTCCGCTTCGCCGCCTCCTGCCCTTCGCCCTCTTGCTCTTCTTCGTCTCGCCCGCGACCGCGGCGGCGCGCAATCCTTGCCAGGATGTGGAGGATGCGGGCGCGAGCTACACCATCTGCGTCTTCGACACGCGCGGCGATTCCATTCGCCTCTTCCTCGCCGATGCGAAAGGCGAGGTCTATGGCTCCTTCTCGGCGCTCGACGCCGCGCTCGCGCAGAAGGGCGAAAAGCTCCTCTTCGCGATGAACGCAGGAATGTATGACGAGCGGCGCCTGCCGATCGGGCTCTATGTCGAAGGCGGCCATATGGAGAAAAGCGCCAACACCCATTCGGGCGCCGGCAATTTCCATATGAAGCCCAATGGAATTTTCTGGGTGGAGGGCGCGCGCGCCGGCGTCACCGAGACGCAGCGCTTTCTGAAAGAGCGGCAGCATCCCGCCTATGCGACGCAATCGGGGCCGATGCTCGTCCTCGGCGGCCGCGTCAATCCGCGCATTCACGACACCGGCACGTCGATGAAGATACGCAATGGAGTCGGCGTGCGCGACGGCCATATCGTCGCTTTCGCAATCTCCAACCAGCCAGTGACATTTCACGCTTTCGCGACTCTCTTTCGCGAGCGTTTGAAATGTCCGGACGCGCTCTTCCTCGACGGCTCGATCTCGGCGCTCTATGCGCCGACGCTGTCGCGGCACGATCGCTTCCGCCCCATGGGGCCGATCGTCGGCGTCGTCGAACGGGCGCGCTGACGCGCGCCGCTCACGCCGCTTCGTTGACGGTGAAGGCGCCGACGAAATCCGGGTCCGCGAGAATCTCGCCCGTCTCCCACAGCAGATAATCGCCGGGGCCGGCGATGCGGAAACGGCCGAGGTCCGGCGGCAGGCGGACCTTGCGGCCGGCGTCCTTGCCCTCGAGCTCTATATCGACGCCGGTTCCGTCGATCGCGGCGATCGTGCCGAACATCTGACGCAGCACCTTGCCATGGGGCGTCACGCGGGTGAGGCCGATGAGCGCGCGCTTGCCGATCATTTGCGCGCGGGCCTGGATCCATTCGCTCCTGCCGAATTCCATTGTTTTCTCCCATCACCAATTGTTGCACGACGTCTCTGATGGAGAGATGCCATGATCGAGATCGTCATTGATGTGCGCCCGCGCACGCGCCGGGCGGGCTCTTGTTTCGACGCGTTTCCAACGCCGAACCGGCGTCCACTTCGGTTGGAAACGCTCAGGGACGCCTCACGCCCCCATCAGCGCGCCGACATGAGCGGCGACGCAGGCGGCGAGGTCGTCCGGCCGATAGCCGCCCTCGAGCAATGAGACGATGCGCCCGTCACAGCGGCGCGCGGCGATCTCTGCGAGGCGCAGCGTAAGCTCGGCGAAGTCCTGTTTTTGCAGGCGCAACCCGCCGAGAGGATCGTGCAAATGCCCGTCGAAACCGGCGCAAATGAGGAGGATGTCCGGCGCAAAATCGTCGAGGCGCGGGAGAATCGCCTGCGTCCAAGCCTGCGAGAATTGCTCGCCGCCGGAGCCTTTGGCGAGCGGAGCGTTGACGATGTTGTCATGCGCGCCGCGCTCGCTCGCGGCGCCGGTGAAGGGATAGTGCGGCGATTGATGCGAGGAGCAATAGAGGATGTGTCTGTCCGACCAGAAAATCTCCTGCAATCCATTGCCGTGATGCACGTCGAAATCGACGATGGCGACGCGCTCGGCGCCATGGGCGGCGATGGCGTGACGCGCCGCGATGGCGGCGTTGTTGAAGAAGCAGAAGCCCATTGCGGCCTCGCGCGTCGCATGATGGCCGGGCGGGCGCATAGCGACGAAAGCGTTGCGAGCGGCCTTGCGCATCACCTCGTCAACGGCGAAGCTCGCGGCGCCGGCGGCGTGCAGCCCGGCCTCGAGCGAGCCGGGGCTCATGACGATATCGGGACCGAGAGTCGCGAGCCCGCTTTGCGGCGCGGCTTTCTCGAGACGCTCGAGCAGAGAGGGCGCATGAACGGCGAGGATCGCCTCGCGCGAGGCTTGCGGCGCCTCGGCGCGGCGCAGCGCGGCGAAGGCGTCGCTATTCAGGGCGGAGGCGATGGCCCGCAGACGCTGCGGCTGATCGGGACGGCCTGCGCCGACCTCATGCGCGACGCCGGATGCGTGAGTGACGAGGAGGGTCGTCGGCTCGGCACTTTCGCCCGCCGCAACGAAATCGGGCGAAAGCGCCAGCCCTGCCGCTAGCGCAAGCGTCTGCCGACGGGTGAAAGTGGATGACGCCGGCGCTCGTCCGACCATCGGCTACCCGCCCACCTGCCCCCTGTGCCGCAGGAAATGGTCAGCCAAGACAATCGCCATCATCGCCTCGCCCACCGGCACGGCGCGTATGCCGACGCAAGGGTCGTGGCGGCCCTTGGTGACGATCTCTGTCTCCTGGCCGTTGCGGTCGATGGTGCGGCGCGGCGTCAGGATCGAGGAGGTCGGCTTCACCGCGAAACGCGCGACGATCGGCTGGCCGGTCGATATGCCGCCGAGCACGCCGCCGGCCTGATTGGTAAGAAACTCGGGCTTGCCGTCCGGGCCGGCGCGCATCTCATCGGCATTGGCCTCGCCGGAGAGCTCGGCCGCGGCGAAGCCGGCGCCGATCTCGACTCCCTTGACCGCATTGATCGACATGAAGGCCGAAGCGAGATCGGAGTCGAGCTTGCCATAGATGGGCGCGCCCCAGCCGACCGGGACGCCTTCGGCTACGACCTCTATGACCGCGCCGATGGATGACCCAGATTTGCGTACGCCGTCGAGATAATCGGCCCAGAGCTTCGCGGTCTCCGCATCGGGGCAAAACAGCTGGTTGTTCTCCACCTCCGCCCAATCGAAGCGGGCGCGGTCGATTTTATGCGGGCCGATCTGCACCAGGGCGCCGCGTATGGTGACGCCGGCGAGCACTTTGCGCGCCACGGCGCCGGCGGCGACGCGGGCGGCCGTCTCGCGCGCCGAGGAGCGCCCGCCGCCGCGATAGTCACGAATTCCATATTTCGCGTCATAGGCGTAATCGGCGTGGCCGGGGCGGTATTTCTCGGCGATATCGCCATAATCCTTGGAGCGCTGGTCGGTGTTCTCGATCAGCAGCGCGATCGGCGTGCCGGTCGTCACTTGGCGGCCGGCGGAATCGGCGAAGACGCCGGAGAGAATCTTCACCGCATCGGCCTCCTGCCGTTGCGTGGTGAAGCGCGACTGGCCGGGCTTGCGCTTGTCGAGAAAGACCTGAATCTCGGCCTCGGTCAGCTCCAGCCCCGGCGGACAGCCATCGACGACGACGCCGAGCGCCGGCCCATGGCTCTCGCCGAAAGTGGTGATGCGGAAGAGATGGCCGAAGCTGTTGTGGGACATGGAGCGCCGATCACATTTTTACCGAGGGCCGGTTGTAGGCGCCGGCCGCCGCGGGGTCAAATGAATGAGCGCGCCGAGCGGCGGAGCGTTGAAGCGAACGACTCTTTCGTCTAGTCTCTGCACAGAGAATATAGCGCAGTCAGGACTTGGCTCTCATGACCGCTTCAGTCACCGTCCGGCTCGACGAGCAGACGCTCGCGGCTCTGGACGAGATGGCGCGCAAGACCTCGCGCTCTCGTGGCGAGATCGTCGCCCGCGCAGTCGAAGATTTCGTGGCGTCCGACGCTCGACTGCTAGAAAAGATCATAGAAGGCCTCGCCGCCGCCGACAGCGGCGATTTCGCCTCGGACGAGGAAGTGGCGCGGGTGCGAAGGAAGTTCCTCTCGTCGTCATGAAGGTGCGCTGGACGAGGCCGGCGCTTCGCGATCTCGAGCAGATCGGCGACTATGTTTCGCGCGACAATCCCGCCGCCGCCGCGAAGCTCATTGCTCGGATTTGGGAGCGCGTCGATGCGCTCGCACAGCAGCCTCACCTCGGACGGCCGGGCCGCGTTCCGCAAACCAGGGAGTTGGCGATCGCCGGGACGCCATTTCTGGCGCCATATAGGGTGCGCGCCGAGGCGGTGGAAATTCTCGCAATATTCCACGGCGCGCGTCTCTGGCCTGGGGAATTCGAGCCCGGGCCAGAGCCGAACGACGACAAGGATCCGACCGAATGATCACCCCCGCCTTCGCGCAGAAAATGGCGCGCTATAACGCCTGGCAGAATGAGAGCCTCTATGTGGCGGCCGATACGCTGTCCGACGAAGCGCGCCGCGCCGATCGCGGCGCCTTCTTCAAATCGATCCATGGCACGCTGAGCCATCTGCTTTGGGCGGACGCCATGTGGATGAGCCGCCTCGCCGGCGACCCGAACCCGAATGTATCGATCGCCGACTCCGCCTCCTTTCGCGCCGATTGGGCGGTCATGAAGTCGGAGCGCGCGGCGATGGACGCGCGGCTGATCGCCTTTGCGGACGCCTTCGACGAAGCGGCGCTCGAAGGCGATTTCTCCTGGTATTCGGGCGCCAAGCAGATGGATATCGTCAAGCCGCGCAAGCTCGTCATCGTCCATCTCTTCAACCATCAGACCCATCATCGCGGACAGGTCCATGCGATGCTGACCGCGGCCGGCGCGCGGCCGCAGGACACCGATCTGATCTTCATGTCGTGAGGCGGGAGGGCGAATGCAAATGAGCGTCGTCGGCAAGGAGGACGTCGAGCATTATCTGTGGGGCGGCGATTGCGAAGGCTGGCGCTTCGTCGATCGGCGCGATCTCGGCGTCATTCTCGAGCTTATGCCGGCGGGCCGGGCCGAGACGCGCCACGTACATGAGAAGGCGCGTCAATTTTTCTTCGTTTTGCGGGGCGCTCTCAGTTTCGAGATCGCCGGCGTCTGCTGCGTCGTAACGGCAGGAAAAGGCGTCGAGATCGCGCCGGGAGCGGCGCATCGGGTCCGCAACGACGGCGACGAGGATGCGGAATTTCTGGTGATCGCACATCCCTCGACGCGCGGCGACAGGATCGAAGCCGTGGATTGAGGCGCGAGAGCCCGCGCCCCGCTTCACGCCGCTTTGCTGGCCGCGCGCTCGGGCGCGACCGCGACTTGCGCCGTCGCGGCCGGCTCGGCCGGCGCGCCGATCCATTCGGAATGCGCCGGGATTTTCTCGCCCTTCATCACCACGGTGAGCGGGCCGAGCCGCGCGAAATCGCCGACATGGGTGTCGTAGAGCACGGTGGAGCCGGCGCCGACGGTCACGCCGCGGCCGATCTCGACGCGGCCGACCTTCATCACCCGGTCCTCATAGAGATGCGTCTGCAGCGCCGCGACCTGATTGAGCGCCGCATAATCGCCGACGCTCACGCAGTCGAATTCGGTGATGTCGGTCATGTCCATGAACACGCCCTTGCCGAATTTCGAGCCGAACAGGCGCAGCATCCAGGGCAGGAAGGGCGTGCCGCGCAAATGCTCGAGCAATATTTTGCCGGCGAGGCCCCAATAGAGCACGGCGCAGGCCTCGGTGCGCATGGCCCAGAAGGACCACATGGGCTTCACCTGCGGCTCGTAGCGCCCCATGGTCAGCCATTTCACCGCCACCACGACGAGCGTCATGCCCAGCGAGATCAGCGTCGAGGAGAGCACGAACAGCCAGAACACCGACCAATAATCGCCGTCGATGAGCTTTTGGCCGAAGCTCTCCACCGCCCATGTGCCGAAAGTGATGAACAGCATGGTCGGCAGCGAGACGTTGATCGCCTCATAGACCGCGCGCGCCGCTTTCTTCCAGAAGGGCGGCTGATAGGTCCAGGCGGCGCCGCCGCCGTCGAAGGTCTGGCGCACCGGCAGCTTCATCGGCGGCGAGCCGAACCAGGTGTCGCCCTCGGAGAGCTCGCTATTGGCCGGCGGCTTGGATTTGATGCCGATCAGCGCGCCACTGGGAATTTCGGAGCCCGGCGGCACCACGGCGTCATTGCCGACGAAGACGCGCGCGCCGGTCTTCACCTTTTTCAGATACATCCAGCCGCGGCGCATATCCTCGTCGCCGAGCACCACCTCATCGGCGATGAAGCACTTCTCGCCGATCTCGACGAGATCGTAGCGGCCGGAGAGATTGGTCGAAATCTCCGAATCCTTGCCGATCTTCGCGCCCATCAGGCGGTACCATGTGCGCATATAAAGGGTTGCGAACAGCGAGGAGAGCGTCTCCAGCGTCACCTCGGTGGCGAGCGCCACCGCCCATTTGCGCAGATAGAAGCCCGACCACACCGAATAGGTCCCCTCCGAGACGCGCGGCAGCACGATCCAGCGGAAGGCCACGATGAAGGCCACGGTGACGAGCACCAGCACGAAAGCCGTCGGCCAGGCGAAGAGCGGGATGGCGGCGAGATAGAGGGCGTGATCGACATCCGTTATGCCGAGCCAATTGTCGAAACGGTCGAACACCCAAAAGGCCGGGAAGATCGGCAGCAGGCCGAGCGGCGGCAGCGCCAGCACCAGGACCGTGAACATGAAGCCCATGGCGAGCCGTTGCGGCGTCGAGGCCGTCGATTGCGGATCGAGCGTGCGGGCGTCGACATCGCCCTTGTAGCGCGCCGGCGAGCCGTCCCAAATCTCATAGGCGCCGATATGCGAGCCGGCGGGAACCGAGGTCAAATCCTCGAGCGCGCCGCCCTCGCCGATGACGACATTCTCCTCGATGACGCAGGAAGTGCCGACATAGGCGTCGGCGCCAATGTCGATCGTCCCGATGATCAGCTCATTGCCGACGACGCGGGCGTTGGCGAGCTTCAGCTTGGAGCCGAGGCTCGCGCCATCGCCAATGCTGACGAGATCGATCGCGCCGACGTCCAATTCGCCGATGATGGCGTCCTCGCCGATCTTGGCGCCGAGCGCGGAAAGATAGAGGCGCATCAAGGGCGAGCACTGGAACCATTTGGCGTGGGTGAGGCCCATGAGCCGCTGCGCCAGCCACCAGCGATAATAATAGACGCCCCATAGCGGGTAGCGCCCCGGCTTGGTGCGGCCGATGACCAGCCATTTGCCGAGGATCGACACCGCCACAGTGGCGATGTTGACGCACATATAGACGCCGAGCAGCGCCGCCACCTCCTCGAGGATATTCGCGTCCGGCGAGGTGAGCAGCTGATAGGAGACGAAGACGCCGAGCCACTGCGAGGTGACGAAGGCGAGGATGAAGGGCAGCGCCGCGGCCTGGGCGAGGCCGCAGAGGAAGCGCCGCAGCAGCGGCGGCGGCGTGAAGGAAAGATCACGCGGCGGCCCGGCGAGCGCCGCCTTGCCGTCGAGATGCGCGGCGAGGGCGCGAAGATTGCGCTCGGAATAGAGGTCCTGCAGCGTGATCGAGGCGAGATGCGCCGTCTCGCGCACCACGGAAACGAAACGCGCGGCGAGCAGCGAATGGCCGCCGAGATCGGTGAAGAAATCCGCGTCGAAGGGAATGGCGCCGGGCGGCAGCACGCGCTTGGCGGCGTCGAGCAGCGCGGCCTCGGTCTGAGTGCGCGGCTCCTCCTGCGCCTCTGTGTCGATCAGCGGGGCGGTCAGCGGCGCCCGCTTCAGCGCCTTGCGGTCCACCTTGCCGGAGGAGAGCCGCGGCAGCGAGGTCACGACCTCGAACCGGCCCGGAACCATATAGGAAGGCAGAAACTCGCGCAGCTTGGCGCGCAGGTCGCGCGGGTCCGGCGACACGGCCGTCGCGCCGACAAGAAAGGCGACGAGCTCGTCCAGCCCATTCTCATTGCGCAGAACGACGGCCGCCTGACGTATATGGTCGAGGCGCGAGAGCGCGGATTCGATCTCGCCCAGCTCGACGCGGAAGCCTCTGATCTTCACCTGATCGTCGATGCGGCCGCGAAAATGCAGATCGCCATTCTCGTCCAGAATCACGGCGTCGCCGGAGCGATAGAGGATCGGATCGGAGCCGTCCGAGGGGAAAGGATTGGCGATGAACTTCTCGGCGGTCAGCTCGTCGCGGCGCAGATACCCTTGGGCGACGCCCGGGCCGCCGATGAGCAGCTCGCCCTCCGCGCCCGGCGGCAGCAGCGACAGATTTTCATCGACGACATAGCAGCTGTAATTGGGGATCGGCTTGCCGATCGTCACCGTCTCATCGGGCCAGACCTCGGAGACGGTGGCGACGACCGTCGCCTCGGTGGGACCATAGCTGTTGAAGATGGTGCGGCCGATGCGCGCCCAGCGCGCCGCCACCGAAGGCGGGCAGGCCTCGCCGCCGAGCACGATGGTCTTGAGCGTCGCAACGTCGCGCGGCATGGCGGCGAGCAGCGTCGGCACAGTGTCGAGCACGGTGACGCCGGCTTCCTCCAGAATATCGGGCAGCGCCTCGGTCTCGCCGATGATCTGCGGCGTGGCGACGAAGAGCGACGCGCCGGCGAGATAGGGAATCCAGATTTCCTCCATGGAGAGGTCGAAGGCGACGGAAGCGCCCTGGAACACCACATCGGAGGCCGAGATTCGGTAGATCTCATTGGCCGAGCGCAGATAATGGCAGATGTTGCGCGCGGTGACGACAATGCCCTTGGGCGTTCCCGTCGAGCCGGAGGTGTAGATGAGATAGGCCGGATGATCGCCGGTAGCGCCGAGGGCGCGCGGATCGGGGCAGACGCCCCCCGCGACCGCGATCTCGGCGTCGATCAGCGTCTCCACCGAAACCACGGGGGCGGCCTTGCCGGCGAAAGCGGCGGAGGTCAGGAGCGCCTTGGCGCCGGCGTCGGCGAGGCAGACGGCGATGCGGTCGACCGGAGCGTCGGCGTCGAAGGGCAGCCAGGCGGCGCCCGTCTTGGCGATGGCGATCTGCGCGATCAGCAGCTCCGGCCCACGCGCGCCCCACAGGCCGACGACGTCGCCCGGCCCGATCTCGCGCGCTGCGAGGCCACAGGCGATGGCCGCGGCTTCCGCATCGACCTCTCGATAGGTGAAGCGCCGCTCCAAGGTCGCCATGGCCAGCGCATTGGGGCTGGCGACGACGCGGGCGGCGAAAATCTCGCAGAGCAGCTCATCGCGCTGCAGATGCGGCATGGCCGGACCGCGCAGCACGGCCCCGGTCCGGGCCGCTTCCTCGGCGATCGGCGCGCCGTCGAGGGGCGCGCTATTGGCGAAACTGGGGTTCAACTCATTCATCGCGTGACATATCCGCGGGAAATCCGCGCTCATCTAGCATGAGAGCGAAGGACGATCCTATCCCGCATCCAGGCTGAATGCGGGATGAACCCACTATGGGAGGGAATTTGTTGCCGAAAAGACCGGCCGAGCGAACGACGGGCCTTTCTGCGTCATATTCATGACGGACTGGTTACAATAAGAGATCGCCTCGGCGAACAGCCATTTACGTCTCGGCGAGAAATGGGCCGAGCCCCTCCTCCGCGCGCCACGACGGCGAAAACTTCGATTTTCATCAATTTCCATGCAGACGGCTCTCGAGCAAACCGGCGGCCTCGATCAGCGCAGGGACTGGGCGCGGCAAAGCCGGCCGCTTCGGCCGGCCGCCTCCGCCGGGTCTTCGCCCCGCGATCCTCACCATGAGTGGAAATAGGGGCGCCTCGCGATTCGACCATCCCGGCCTCCGTCGGACGGTGCGTCGCAATCCTACGCCGCCCCGGCGAAATCAAGGCGCGCCCGGCCGCTCGACATGAAAGAGGACGGGCTGCGCGCCGGCGCGCTCGAAACGCAGCGTGCCGCGCACGGTCTCGCCTTCCGCGAGCGGACCGCGCAGATCCACCAGCATAAGGTGATAGCCCTTCTCGTGGAAATCGACGACCGACTCGGCCGGCAGAGCGACGCCGTCCGCGAGCGGGCGCATGCGCCCGACGCCATCGGCGATCTTCGTCACATGCATCTCGACGCGAGCGGCGGCGTCCGCCTCCACGCCCAGCAGCCGGTCCTCCGTCTTGCCCTCGTTGCGCAAGGCCAGATAGCAGGCGCCGATCTTCACCCCTTTGGGCGGCGTCGCGCACCAGGCGCGCTCCACCTCTATCGCGGCCGCGGCCGGCGCCGCGAGCGTGGCCGTCGCGAAAAGAGCCAGCGGAAGCGAGAGCGCCCATAGAGCGCAATGCCTCCGCAACGTCCGGAATCGCTTGAACGTCCGGAATCGCTTGGAGGTCGAAAGGTCGCGCCGCCGCGGCGAGCCGATGATCATGTCTCGAGCCGATCGTTGAACTTGCCCCTCGGCGCCCCGTGCGCAACTTTTGCGCCAGCGCTGCGAGAGACACCAGAGCCGACACACATAGCGCGAAATACGCGCGCGCGGCGAGTCTGCGCGCGAATCCGCGAAATGACCGCTGCACAGTCGTATCGATTTCGCGCGCATCGCGACGATCACGATCGAACGCATGTCCGTTCACTTTCTGCACGCGACGTCCGGTCGCATGCGCAACATTCGCCTTCACGTTGACCTATATGCGCAATTGCTGTTTTCGATAAGACGACGCGGCGCCCGCAGCCGCGAGATGGAGCGCCTTGCGTGACGAAGAACGCGCCGATGACGCCGCGATCCGCCTCTCCCGACGTCGAAGCCGCGACGACCGTCGTTGCGCCGCACAGGCTCGCTCGGCTCGCGATCGACGCGGCGAACGGCCTCGCGGCTTTTTGCCGCCTCGTCCTCGGAAGCGCGCCGGCCGAGCGCGGCGAGATCATCGAGCGCGTGACGATCGAGAATGGCGTCGTCCGCGTCGCGCATTACAGTCGCGGCCGGCTCGTCGATCAGCGACGCATCAAAGCGGAGGAGCTGGTCATAGAGCGGCGCCTCGATCGCGCGCGTCGCTGCACGCATGTCGAGATCACCACGGCGGGACGCCGGCTCGAGATCGGGCGTCATTCGACGCCGGCGGAAAAGGAGAGCGCCGTCGAGAGCCTCGCCGCCGGCCTGCGCGGCATGGCGGTCGAGCCGCGCATCCGCACCACATTCGCAGAGGCGCTGCGCCGCGCGCCCGGCGCCGGCATGCGGCTCGCGGCGCGCTTTCGTCGTTTCATTCGCCGACGCGGCTCGCGCCGCTCGAGCGGCGTCTCGGTCTCCATCCCGCCCGAGAGCTCCGCTCGTCCCAGCCGCCCGGCGAGCGTCCGCGCCGCGCCGGGCGGCGAAAGGCGCATTCCCGCCGCTCTGCGCTCGCGGCGATGGTGGATCGCGACGGCAGCCGTCATCGTTCTCGCGAGCGCCGCGGCGCCGCGCGTCGCCCCGCATCGCAACGAAGCCCCGGCGCGCGCCTATGCGCCGTCCTTCCGTCTCACCGCGACCAATGGCGATATCGTCGATGAAAAGACGTTGCTCGGACGGCCCTACGCCATTTTCTTCGGCTTCACGCGATGTCCAGAAGTCTGCCCGACCACCATGCTCGAGGTCGCGCGCGCGGCCAATGAGGCGGACCCTTCCGGCGCCGGCTTCGACATTCTCTTCGCGACGCTCGATCCCGAACGCGACACACGCGAGACTCTCGCTGATTTCGTCTCCTCCTTCCCGCGACGCATCACCGCCTTGCGCGGCGGACCGGAGGAGACAGACCGCGCGGCGCAGGCGTTTCGCGTCTATCGCCGCAAGGCGCCGCTGGAGGGCGGCGATTACACGATCGATCACACGACGCTCGTCTATCTCATCGATCGCGACGGCCTCATGTCCAGCGTCGCCTCCTTCACCGAACGTGGCGACGAAGCCGCGAAAACGCTGAAAGATTTCATTCGCCGCCAAAGCGCTCCGCAGCGGCGCGGCCGCTCCCGCCGCATCATTCAGCGTGAACGAAAGCTTGCGCGAGGCTCGCGACAACATGCCGCATGCGCGACAAGGAGCGTCGCTTGACGCTTTCCTGCGCCGCTCGTACCTTCGCGTTCCGAACGCTGCAGAGCACTTTGCCTTGAAAATCCCGGGCCGGACACATTCCAGAGTCGAGCGAGCGACCCTCGGCATGGTCGCAGCGCTGCTGTTCCTACTGCAGACCGTCGGCGTCGGCTTCGCCTCGGGAGCGACCGCCAATAGCGCGCAATCCTCCGGCGTGGTCTGCGCGTCCTTCAAGGCCGACGCAGCCAAAAGCGATACCGCTCCGAGCGAGAATCATCATATCGGCCCTTGCTGCATTCTTCATTGCAGCTCGGCGATAGATGTCGAGCGCGAGATCGTCCTCGTCGTTATCCTCCCGCTCGAAATATCTTCCGACACGCCGGCGCCGATCTATGTCATCGACGCGGTCGCCGCCGCGCCCGAGCTGCGGCCTCTGTTTCCACGCGCGCCTCCAGCGCCTCTCGCCTGAACTCCCCCACTCTCCTTTTTGAAGATCGATGGCGGCAAAGCGCCGTCGAGGGATTCACGCGAACTGCGCCGATCATACGATCGCGCGCGCAGCTGGAGGCTATTGTCATGAGCATCGCATATTTCAGGGCCGTGAGCGTCGGCGCTCTCGGCGGTATCGCCGCTTTTCTGGCTCTCGGTCCCGCCGCTCCCTATGGCGCGCAGCTCTTCGCCGCGCTCATCGGCTGGGCCGGCTACGCGCATTTGGGCGGCAAGCTCGAAGGGCTGAAAAAATCGGTCCCGTATAATCTGCTCGGCGTCGCTCTCGCCGCTGTGGCGCTTCTCGCCGCCAACCATCTTCCCTATGGCGAGGCGATCGGCGCCCCGGCATGGACGGCGATCGCTGTGGCGGTCACGCTCGTTGCTCTCGTGCTCTCCGCCAAGCTGCCGGCGCTCGCCGAATGGCCCGTCTCGCTCGCCGCCTATGCGACGCTGCTGGCGACGACGCGCGCCGACGAGCTCGCCGCGCTCGCTCCGACCAATCCCGCTCTGCTGGCGGCCCTGTCGCTGATCGCCGGCGCGATCCTCGGCTATGCGGCGGAGCAGCTCGCCGAAGCGCTGTCGAAGCTGCCTCTGCCCGGCCAGAAAGCGCCCTCCGCCGCGCGCGGCTGACCACGCCGCCAGAAGCGCGACGTCGAATGCTCGCCCGCGCGCAGCGCGAGCGAGCGCCCTCGCATGAGCGGACACGTCGGCACGACGCGCCATGCCCTGACACGCAAAAAAATTCGGGAGGATCGCTTTTGAGCGATATGGCGATGAGATCCCCCTTGCTCGGCCATGCCGCCGCCTCTGTCATAGAGATGCGCAGCGCCGAGGAGACCGGCTTCTATGGAGTCGACCGTCCCGGCGTCGCCTGGGATTGGATGAAGCAGACGGGGCAAGCCCCCGCCGGCGCCGATTGGGTGCGCCCACAGGTCGCCGAGGCCTGGGCGCGCTGCGTGGACGACCACGCTTTGCCCCCCGGCGCAGAATTCGCCCCGCGCCAACGCCGCGACGATCGCGACGCGACGGAGCTCGACGCTTGGCGCAATTCGGTCGGCGGCGTCGCCGGCCGGCTTTCGGCGCTCGTCTACGAGCTGCGCGCGCTGCTCGACGAGACCAATGTCGCGCTGCTGCTCGCCGATCCCGCCGGCGCCCTCGTGCAGCTGCTCGACTCGGGCTCCCGCATAACGTCCGGCGCCGCGCAAATGGCGCGCATCGGCGCCGATTGGAGCGAGGCCAGCCTCGGCAATAACGGCGTCGGCACGGCGAGCCTCTTGCGCACGCCGATCGCCTTCGACGGCAAGGAGCATTTCAACGGCGCGCTGCATCGCTTCGCCACCGCCGGCTGCCCCATCACGGCGCCCGACGGCAGCCTCTGCGCGATCCTCGGCATGGTCTCCGACCGTCGCGACGCCGCCAAGCTCGCCCTCGGCTTTCTCGAGATCGCCCGCCTTCTGCTGGAGGCGAGCCTCTTCGACCGCATCGCCTCCGACGGCTATCTGCTGCGCCTGCGCGCGACCCGCGATGCGGAGCCGCGCTTCGCCGACGAGGGCCGCATCTTCATCGGCGCCGACGGAATTATTCACGGCGTCGATCGCGCCGGCGTCGAGACGCTTCGCTCCGACCATTCCGCGCTCATCGGCCAGCGCGCGGCGACTGCGCTCGGCGTCGATCCTCCCGCGCTGGTCGCGGCGCATGAGAGCGCATGTCTCATTCCCCTCAACGATCCGCGCAACCAATTTTCGGTCTTCGCCGAAGCGCATCGCTGTCCCAAGCGAGAAAGCTATTCGACGTCGCCGCGCCGCGCGCCCGACCGCGCCGACGCCGCGCCGCGCACGCCCGAGGCACGCGCCGATTGGAGCGACAATGTGCTGGAGGCGGCGCTGCGCAAAGCCTCCGGCTTGCAGGAGCGCAATATCCCGATCCTCATCACCGGCGAGTCCGGCGTCGGCAAGGATCATCTCGTGCGCCGCCTGCACGCCGGCGGTCCGCGCAAGGAGCGCCCGCTCGTCGCCATAAATTGCGCCGCCATTCCGCGCGAGCTGATCGAGAGCGAATTGTTCGGCTATGAGGGCGGCAGCTTCACCGGCGCGCGCGCCAAGGGCAAGGCCGGCAAATTCGTCGAGGCGGACAAGGGCATATTGTTCCTCGACGAGATCGGCGACATGGCCGCCGATCTGCAAGCGACGCTGCTGCGCGTGCTCGATTCGAGCGAGGTGGTGCCGATCGGCTCCAGCAAGCCGATCCGCGTCGATGTGCGCGTCGTCGCCGCCACCAATCGCAGCCTGCAGGAGATGGTGCAGAAGGGGACGTTTCGTCGCGATCTCTATTATCGGCTCAATGGCGTGCAGCTGTGGCTGCCGCCACTGCGCGAGCGGCCCGATCGGCTCGGGCTATTGGCGCAGCTGTTCCGTCTCGAGCGCGAGGCGCTGGCCGCCCCCGAGGAGCTGCGCTTCTGCGATGAGGTGTGGCGCATTTTCTTCAAGCATCCATGGCCCGGAAACATACGCGAGGCGCGCAATGTGCTGCGCTCCAGCATCGCCGTCGCCAAGGGACCGCTCATAGAGATCGACGATCTTCCGATCGACTTCATTCAAGAGCTCGACTTCGACAATCGCAACGTCGGCGGCGCGCCGCCGCCCGCCGCGATCATCGACGAAGCCGTCGAAAGCGAGGCGGGATTCGACCTCTCCGATTGGGAGGCGCGCGCCGTGCGGCACGCGCTCGCCTCCGCAAAGGGCAATATCGCCAAAGCCGCGCGCAGCCTCGGCATCACGAGAGCGACGCTCTACCACAAGATGGCGCGCTACGGCCTGCGAAGCGATCGGCGAATCGTCTGCAAGAGGTGACGCGATGAAACCGGAAGATCGCGCATTTTTAGAAGAAACGGCGCGCGCGCTCGACGCTTCCATGCGCGAGCTCGAGCAGGAGGCCGAGCGTCTGCAGGAGGTCGTCGGCGACGAGCGCGCGCAGGAGCTGCAAGCCTATCTGCGCCGTGAGTTCGAGCCTGTCGACATAGAGGAAATACGGCGCACGCTCGATTTCGACGATCGCCGCTTGATCTCCGTGTGGATACGCATCGAGCGCAATCGCGCGCGCCGCGTGGCGGCGGGACGCAGCGCCATGACGCTCAACGCCGGGCGCGAGGACATAGACATAACGGTTTTCGACAAGCCGAACAAAAAATAAAAGGAAACGCGCGCGGCGCCGCGGCGGAGCGCCGCACCAGTGGAGGATCAGAGTCGTGGCCAGAAATATTCGCTTCGGCGACCCCGTTCGCAAGCGCCTGCTCGATGGAGTCGACTTTCTCGCCGACGCTGTCGGCGTGACGCTCGGCCCCTGCGGCCGCAATGTCGTCATCGAGCATCGCGCCTCCGGCCTGCCGCCGGTCGCGACCAAGGACGGCGCCACTGTGGCGCAAGCGGTGGAAGCCGCCGGACGCACGGAGAGCGTCGGCATAAATCTCGTGCGTCAAATGGCGACGACTGTCGCCAAAGAGGCCGGCGATGGAACGACGACCTCTGTCGTGCTGACGCGCCGCGTCGCCGCCGAAACGCGCAAAGCGCTCGCCGCCGGCATGAATCCGCGTGACATTACCCTTGGCATGGAGCGCGCCGCGCGCGCTGTCGAGGCCGATCTCCTGCGCCGCGCGCGGCGTTGCAACGACCAGCGTTCGCTCGCCCATGTCGCGACGCTCGCCGCCGGCGGCGATGAAGGCATAGGCGCGATCGTCGCGCAGGCGCTAGCGCTCGCGGGCGAAGGCGGCGTCGTCGATGTCGAGCTCGGCCATGGCGTCGCCGACGACATCGAATCCGTCGAAGGCATGCGTTGGGAACAGGGCTATCGCTCGCCCTATTTCATGACCGACAGCGCGCGCAAAGTCGCCGAGCTCGAGAACCCTTACATTCTCGTCTATGATCGCGTCATCAACGAATTTTCCGAGCTGGTGCCTGCGCTGGAGCTGGTGCGTCGAAGCGGCGGCAGCCTGCTCGTCGTCGCCGAAAACATAATGGAGGAAGCGCTTCCCGGACTCTTGCTCAATCACATTCGCAAGAATCTCTGCTCCATCGCCGTGAAGGGGCCGGGCTATGGCGACAGCCGCTATGAATATCTTCTCGATCTCGCCGCGATCACCGGCGGCCGCGCGATCATGGAAGCCTTCGGCGAAGATATTTCCAATGTCACGATGGAGCATCTCGGCCGCGCGCGACGCGTCGTCGTGCGCGAGGACGACACGCTCGTCATCGGCGGCGAAGGCGATCCGAACGTCATCGCCGATCGTCTCGCCTCGGCGAAACGTCAGGCCGATTGGATCGTCGAAGGCGACGCCTCCAAAGGCTCGCCGAGCGGCAAGCGTCATGAGCTGGAAAATCTGCAGACGCGCATAAAAGCCTTGTCGGGCAGGATGGCGACGATACGCGCCGGCGGCTTGTCCGACGTTCTCATCAAGGAGCGCATGCAGAGAATCGAGAACGCGCTCAATTCCGCGCGCGCCGCGCAAAGCGATGGCGTCGTCGCCGGCGGCGGCGTCGGGCTCTATCGCGCGCGCGCCGCTCTCGCAGAGCTGCGTGGTGAAAATCTCGATCAGAGCCACGGCGTCGCCATCGTGCGCGCGGCGCTCGACGAGCCGATCAGGCGCATAGCGGCGAACGCCGGCGTCGACGCCGATGAATTCTTGTTCGAGCTGCGGCGATCCAATGATGATTTCTGGGGAATGGATATGCGCAGCGGCGCCTGCGGCGATCTCTTCGCCGCAGGCGTCATCGATCCCGTGCGCGTCACGCGTCTCGCATTGCGCAATGCAGTCGCGACAGCGGCGTCGCTGATGACGGTGGAATGCGCTGTGACTCATATTCCGGTGAGCGATCCGACATTCGGATTCGATGCGCGCCGCGCAGCCGAAACGCGCGAAGATCCGCGCGCCTGAATGCGCGCTCGATCGCCGCGATCTCTTTAACGATCGCGGCGATCGAAACAGGCGATGAAATTCGTGCGTATGCTAATTTGACAGCTGTATCGAGCGACGCCTTCGAATATCGCCGCGCTCACGTCATATGACTTTCACGATCCTTTCGAATCCCTTGCAAACGCTACGATTCAGCAAAATCACCATCAGTGGCACAGGGCTTGCCATAACAATAAATGTCGTCGCTTTCGCAATAGATGAATTGCCGACGACATCGACATTTTCCACTTCGAAAGTTTGGAAAGCGGCGCACACATTCGGATTTGTCGACCGTCAATAAGGCGGCGAATCCGAGAAACAAAAAGTCTGTGAGGAGGAAAAGCATGGCGATCAGTCTCGCGACAAAAGCGGCGACCGATGCTCTGAAGGTCAACCGCGCTCCGGTCGGCGTCGAGCCGCAGGAGGTTCACAAGTGGCTGCAGAGCTTCAACTGGGACTTCAAGGAAAACCGCACCAAATACGCCACCAAATATCACATGGCGAACCAGACCAAGGAGCAGTTCAAGGTCATCGCCAAGGAATACGCCCGCATGGAGGCGGCCAAGGACGAGCGCCAGTTCGGCACTCTGCTCGATGGTCTGACCCGTCTCGGCGCCGGCAACAAGGTGCATCCCCGCTGGGGCGAGACCATGAAGGTGATCTCGAACTTCCTCGAGGTCGGCGAGTATAACGCCATCGCCGCTTCGGCCATGCTGTGGGACAGCGCCACCGCCGCCGAGCAGAAGAACGGCTATCTCGCTCAGGTGCTCGACGAAATTCGTCACACGCATCAGTGCGCTTTCATCAACCACTATTACTCCAAGCATTATCACGATCCGGCCGGCCACAATGACGCCCGTCGCACCCGCGCGATCGGCCCGCTGTGGAAGGGCATGAAGCGCGTCTTCGCCGACGGCTTCATCTCCGGCGACGCCGTGGAATGCTCGGTCAATCTGCAGCTGGTCGGCGAAGCCTGCTTCACCAATCCGCTGATCGTCGCCGTCACCGAATGGGCCTCGGCCAATGGCGACGAGATCACGCCGACGGTCTTCCTGTCGGTGGAGACCGACGAGCTGCGCCATATGGCGAACGGCTATCAGACGGTGGTGTCCATCGCCAATGATCCGGCGGCGGCGAAATATCTCAACACCGATCTGAACAACGCCTTCTGGACGCAGCAGAAGTATTTCACGCCTGCTCTCGGCTATCTGTTCGAGTATGGCTCCAAGTTCAAGGTCGAGCCGTGGGTGAAGACCTGGAACCGTTGGGTCTACGAGGATTGGGGTGGAATCTGGATCGGTCGCCTCGGCAAGTATGGCGTGGAGAGCCCCCGCTCGCTGCGCGACGCCAAGACGGACGCCTATTGGGCCCATCACGATCTCGCCCTCGCTGCTTACGCGCTGTGGCCGCTCGGCTTCGCGCGTCTGGCTCTGCCGGACGAGGAGGATCAGGAGTGGTTCGAGGCGAACTACCCGGGTTGGGCCGATCACTACGGCAAGATCTACAATGAGTGGAAGAAGCTCGGCTACGAGGATCCCAAGAGCGGGTTCATCCCCTACGCCTGGCTGCTGCAGAACGGTCACGACGTCTACATCGACCGCGTCTCGCAGGTGCCGTTCATTCCGTCGCTCGCCAAGGGCTCCGGCTCGCTGCGCGTGCACGAGTACAACGGCAAGAAGCATTCGCTCACGGATGATTGGGGTGAGCGTATGTGGCTGTCGGAGCCGGAGCGCTACGAGTGCCACAGCATCTTCGAGCAGTATGAGGGCCGCGAATTGTCCGAGGTGATCGCCGAGGGTCATGGCGTTCGCTCCGACGGCAAGACGCTGATCGCCCAGCCTCACGTGCGCGGCGACAACCTCTGGACGCTCGAGGACATCAAGCGCGCGGGCTGCGTCTTCCCCGATCCGCTCGCCAAATTCTGATCTGCAATCGGCGCCTCTCGCGTCGAATTGTAACGGGCTCCCGGCGCGCTTCGCGCGCGCCGGGTCCTCGGCGGGCGACGTGCGTCCGTCGACAAGCACGAACCACGAAAAATCCCTTAGGTGGAGGACGTCTGAAATGTCACAGCCTCAGAGCTCTCAGGTTACGAAGCGAGGTCTCACCGACCCGGAACGCGCCGCGATCATCGCCGCCGCGATTCCGGATCACGCGCTCGACACGCAGCGCAAATATCACTACTTCATCCAGCCGCGCTGGAAGCGCCTGTCGGAATATGAGCAGCTGTCCTGCTATGCGCAGCCCAATCCTGACTGGATCGCCGGCGGCCTCGATTGGGGCGATTGGACTCAGAAGTTCCACGGCGGCCGTCCGTCCTGGGGCAATGAGAGCACCGAGCTGCGCACGACCGACTGGTATCGCCATCGCGATCCGGCCCGTCGCTGGCACGCTCCTTATGTGAAGGACAAGTCGGAAGAGGCGCGCTACACGCAGCGCTTCCTGGCGGCTTATTCTTCCGAGGGCTCGATCCGCACCGTCGACGCTTATTGGCGCGATGAGATCCTCAACAAATATTACGGCGCGCTGCTCTACAACGAATATGGCCTGTTCAACGCCCATTCGTCGGTCGGCCGCGACTCGCTCTCGGACACGATCCGCCAGTCGGCCATCTTCGCGGCTCTCGACAAGGTGGACAATGCGCAGATGATCCAGATGGAGCGTCTGTTCATCGCCAAGCTCGTGCCCGGCTTCGACGCTTCGACGGACGTGCCGAAGAAGATCTGGACCACCGATCCGATCTACGCCGGCGCGCGCGGCGCGGTGGAAGAGATCTGGCAGGGCATTCAGGATTGGAACGAGATCCTCTGGGCGGGTCACGCCGTCTATGACGCGACCTTCGGCCAGTTCGCCCGTCGCGAGTTCTTCCAGCGACTGGCGACGGTCTATGGCGACACGCTGACGCCCTTCTTCACGGCGCAGTCGCAGACCTATTTCCAGATCACGCGCGGAGCGATCGAAGATCTCTTCGTCTACAGCCTGGCGAATGATCCGGAGTTCGGCGCGCATAACCGCACCTTCCTCAACGCCTGGACCGAGCATTATCTCGCGCGTTCCGTCACGGCGCTGAAGGATTTCGTCGGCATCTACGCCAAGGTCGAGAAGGTCGCGGGCGCGACGGATCGCGCGGGCGTCTCGGAAGCGCTGCAGCGCGTCTTCGGCGATTGGAAGGTCGATTACGCCGACAAGATCGGCTTCAAGATCGACGTGGACCAGAAGGTCGACGCCGTTCTCGCCGGCTACAAGAACTAAAGGAAACGCACCTATGTCCAGCGCACATAACAATTACAACGCCGGCATCATGCAGAAGTCCGGCAAGGCCTTCGCGGACGAGTTCTTCGCCGAGGAGAATCAGGTCGTCCACGAGTCCAACGCCGTGGTTCTGGTGCTGATGAAGAGCGACGAGATCGACGCCATCATCGAGGATATCATCCTCAAAGGCGGCAAGGCGAAGAATCCGTCGATCGTCGTCGAGGACAAGGCGGGCTTCTGGTGGATCAAGGCCGATGGCGCGATCGAGATCGACGCCGCCGAAGCCGCCGATCTGCTCGGCAAGCCATTCTCGGTCTACGACCTTCTCATCAATGTGTCGTCGACCGTCGGCCGCGCCTACACGCTCGGCACGAAATTCACCATCACCTCGGAGCTCATGGGCCTCGATCGCGCCCTGACCGATATTTGATCGGCTGACGATAAGGATTGCCACAATGGCGAAGAGAGAACCGATCCACGAGAACTCCACTCGCACCGAGTGGGAAGGAAAGATCGCCAAGCTGAACAGTGTGGACCAGGCGACGAAGTTCATTCAGGACTTCCGCGTCGCCAATTCCTCGCCGTTCCGCAAGAGCTACGATCTCGACGTCGATTATCAATATATCGAGCGCAAGATCGAGGAGCGTCTCTCGGTGCTCAAGACCGAGAAGCTCTCCGTCGCGGATCTCGTCACCAAGGCGACGACCGGCGAGGACGCCGCTGCGGTGGAAGCGACCTGGATCGCCAAGATGAAGGCCGCCGAGAGCAAATATGCGGCGGAGCGCATTCATGTCGAGTTCCGCCAGCTCTACAAGCCGCCGGTTCTGCCGGTGAATGTGTTCCTGCGCACCGATGCGGCGCTCGGCACCATTCTCATGGAGCTGCGCAACACCGACTATTACGCGACTCCTCTCGAGGGTCTGCGCAAGGAGCGCGGCGTCAAGGTCCTGCATCTGCAGGCCTGACGGCTTCCTTCACAAAGCAGAGATCGAACGTTCGGGCGGCCCTCCGCCCGAACGCCTTCGCGACAATGGAGAGAAGGCCATGGCGCAGTGCGCGGAACAAGCGGCGGAAGAGCAGCGGATTCTGATTCACGCAGATTCACGCTACGCCGCCTATACGATGGACCTCGATTACATGTGGCGCTGGGAGATTTTGCGCGACGGCGAGTTCGTCCAGGAAGGCTGCTCGCTGTCGTTGGATTCGGCGCGTGAGGCGGTCTCCCATGTGCTCCGCTTCTTCCAGCGGCAGGACGAGGCGGCGGCGCGGCCCGGCGACAATAGCGCGGAGATCAAGCGTCTGCTGCAGTCGCTCGGCACGCCGATCCCGATCGATGATCGCAACGAGACAACGAAAAACGAGCTGGCGCAGCCAGAGTAGCAAGGGCGGAAGACGTATGTATCAGATCGTCATCGAGACAGAGGACGGAGAAACCTGCTCCTTCGAATGCGGACCGAGCGAGGACGTCATTTCGGCAGGGCTTCGTCAAAGCGTGATTCTTCTTTCTTCCTGCCGCGCCGGCGGCTGCGCGACCTGTAAGGCCGATTGCACGGATGGCGATTACGAGCTCATCGACGTCAAGGTGCAGGCGCTGCCGCCGGACGAGGAGGAGGACGGCAAGGTTCTTTTGTGCCGCACCTTCCCGCGCAGCGATCTGCATCTGATCGTGCCTTACACCTATGATCGCATCTCCTTCGAGGCGATCCAGACCAATTGGCTGGCCGAGATCGTCGAATGCGATCGCGTGTCGTCAAATGTCGTGCGGCTCGTGCTGCAGCCTTTGACCGCCGATGGCGCGGCGCCGATCGCGCTGAACTTTGCGCCCGGGCAATTCGTCGACATAGAAATTCCGGGCACGCACACGCGCCGCTCCTATTCCATGGCTTCGGTCGCGGAAGATGGTCGGCTCGAATTCTTCATTCGCCTGCTGCCGGACGGCGCCTTCTCGAAATTCCTGCAGACGCAGGCCAAGGTCGGCCTGCGCGTCGCGCTGCGCGGACCGGCGGGCTCCTTCATGCTGCACAAGAGCGAGCGGCCGCGCTTCTTCGTCGCCGGCGGCACGGGACTGTCGCCGGTGCTGTCGATGATCCGGCAGCTGAAGAAGGAGAGCGACCAGCAACCGGCGACCTTGTTCTTCGGCGTCACCAATTATGAGGAGCTCTTCTATGTCGAGGAGCTGAAGGCGCTGCAGAACGCCATGCCCAGCCTCGATGTGCAGGTCGCGGTCGTCAATGCGAGCGAGGCGAATGGCGTCGCCAAGGGAACGGTCATCGATCTCATGCGCGCCGAGCTCGAGAAGCTGCGCGGCAAGCCGGACATTTATCTGTGCGGCCCGCCCGGCATGATCGAGGCGGCCTTCGACGCCGCGGCGACGGCGGGCGTGCCCAAGGAGCAGGTCTACCTCGAGAAATTCCTGGCGAGCGGCTGAGCCGCCGCCGAACGATCTTCGCTCGGCCGCGCTCGCCGGGCGGGGCTCCCGACTTTTCTGCCCGGGGCGACTCGGGCAGTTTTTTGTTCGCGCTCGCCAGAGCGCTATCCGATCCAATTGGATCGGATAGCGCTCTGGCTTCTCTCGTTGGGCGCGAATTCTGATCGATCGAACGATTCCGTTCGATCGGAAAGCGCGCTAAAGTTTGAATCCGCTGGGGCGCGGGAGTAGAACAGCCGCGCCGGCCCAATGCGCCGGGAACAGCGGAGCCCGTCTTGTCCCATTCCGTCACCGAGGCCATAGAGGCGATCGGGCGCGGCGAGATCGTCGTCGTAACCGATGACGACGACCGCGAGAACGAGGGCGACCTCATCATCGCCGCCTCGCTCTGCACGCCTGAAAAAATGGCCTTCATCATCCGCCATTGCTGCGGCATCGTCTGCGCGCCGCTGACGCTGGAGGAGGCGCGGCGGCTGCATCTCGCGCCCATGGTCGCCGCCAATGACGCGCCGCTCGGCACCGCCTTCACCGTCAGCGTGGACGCGCGCGAGGGGCTCACCACCGGCATTTCCGCCGAGCAGCGCTGCAATACGGTGCGCGCGCTCGCCAATGGCAATCGCGGCCCGCATGATTTCGTGCGGCCCGGCCATGTCTTCCCGCTCATCGCCAAGGACGGCGGCGTGCTGATGCGCTCCGGCCATACGGAGGCGGCCGTCGATCTCTGCCGTCTCGCCGGCCTGCCGCCGGTGGGCGTCATTTGCGAGCTCGCCAATGACGACGGCACGGTGATGGCCGGCAAGCAGATCGTCGATTTCGCCGCGGCCCATGGGCTGAAGATGATCTCCACCGCCGATCTCATCGCCCATCGCCAGGCGCGCGAGAAGCTGGTGGAGCGCGTCGCCAGCTTTCCGGTCAAAACCTTCGCCGGCGAGGCCACCTGCTACGCCTATGTCAGCGCCTTCGATCCGGTGCAGCATTTCGCCTTCGTCGTCGGGCAGATCGGCGACGGCAAAGGCGTGCCGGCGCGGCTGCATCGCGCCGATATCATCGCCGACGTGTTCGGCGGCGCGGATGCGATCCGCCGCACCATGGAGCGTTTCGCGGCGGAAGGACGCGGCGTGCTGGTCTATCTGCGCGACGGCGCCGCCGGCGTTCCGGTCAATCCGGTCGTCTCGGACAGCAGCTCGGAGGAGGCGCGCACGGCGCAATGGCTGGACGTCGGCCTCGGCGCGCAGATTTTGAAGGATCTGGGCGTCACCTCGATCCGCTTGCGCACCTCTAAGCCCAAGCCGCGCACCTATGTGGGCCTCTCGGGCTTCGGCATAGAGATCGTGGCGGTGGAGCCGCTGGACTGACGGAAAAACCCCTCTCCCCACTCGCGGGGAGAGGGAGAAGAAAGCCCTCAGATCACCACGACATTCGCGCCGACCTTGACGCGGCTGTAGAGGTCGATCGCGTCTATGTCGCGCATGCGGATGCAGCCGGAGGAGACGCTCTGGCCGATCTTCTCCGGCTCATTGGTGCCGTGAATGCGGTAGAGCGTGTCCTTGCCATTCTCGAAGAGATAGAGAGCGCGGGCGCCGAGCGGATTGTCCGGGCCGCCGGGCAGGCCGCCGGCGTCCGCCGTCGGCTGCAGATGCGGCCAACGCTCCAGCATGTCCTTGGGCGGAATCCAGCGCGGCCATTCCTGCATGCCGCCGATCACAGCGCGGCCGGTCCAGCCATAGGCTTCCTGCCCGGTGGCGACGCCATAGCGGATCGCCTTGCCGTTCGCCTCCACGAGATAGAGGAATTTATTCTTCGTATCGACGACGATGGACCCCGGCGCCTCGCTCGTCTTGAAGTCCACGAGATATCGCTCATAGGCCGCGCCGACATCCGCCGTGGGCACCAGAGCCATGAATTGTGCGTCGCGTCCGCTGAGCTGCGGATCTGGCAAGCGCGGCCCGAACGCGGCGTTACAGCCAGCGAGCGAGACAGCGAGAACGACCGCGACGAAACCCTGCCTCGAATCCATGAACGCGCCCTTTCTCAACGCCCGAAGCATCTATTTAGGAATTTGCTTACCATAAACTTACTGAACGGAAACATCGGTTCGCAATAATTCCCGACCTGTTGCCGCAACGCAACGGCGGCGGACGGTCCGATGCGCTTTTTTGAGAATTTTTCCGGCGCCCTCCCGGCGCGGCGGCGTGCTACAAGGGCGCCGACTTCTTTGGCAAGGCGACTTCTTTAGCGAGAGTCGAGAGCGGCTGGCCATGACGAGGACCCTGTTCTTCACACATGAGAGCGGCCTCGCGCATAATATGGGCGCGGGCCATCCCGAGCAGCCCGAGCGGCTGCGCGCCATAGAGCGCGAGCTCGAGGCCGAGCGGTTCCAGCATCTCATCCGCGTCTCGGCGCCCGCCGCCCAGCGCGCGGCCCTGCTGCGCGTCCATCCCGAGAGCCATTTGCGCGCGATCGAGAAAGCCGCGCCGCGCGAGGGGCTCGTCGCGCTCGATCCCGACACGCTGATGTGTCCCGATTCGCTCGAGGCGGCGTTTCATGCGGCCGGCGGCGCGACTGCGGCCGTGGACGAAGTGATGAAAGGGGCGGCGGACAGCGCCTTCGTCTGCGTGCGCCCGCCCGGCCATCACGCCGGGCCGACCACGCCCATGGGCTTCTGCATTTTCAACAATGTCGCCATCGCCGCGCGCCATGCGATCGCCGCCCATGCCGCGGAGCGCGTCGCCATCGTCGATTTCGACGTTCATCACGGCAATGGGACGCAGGAAGTGTTCTGGGCGGATCGGCAGGTTCTGTTCTGCTCCACCCATCAGGCGCCTTATTATCCCGGCACGGGGGCGACGAGCGAGACCGGCGAGTTCGACCAGATCGTCAACGCCCCGCTCTTCGCGGGGGCGACGGGCGATGATTTCGTCGAGGCGCTGACGACGCGCATCCTGCCGCGGCTCAAAGATTTCGCGCCCGATCTGGTGCTGATCTCGGCCGGCTTCGACGGCCACAGGGACGATCCGCTCGGCGGCCTGCGCTTTACCGAGCGCGACTATAGCGAGGCGACCAAGCGCATCATCGACGCCTCGCTACGTAGCGCCGATGGGCGCGTCGTCTCTCTGCTCGAGGGCGGCTACGACCTCACGGCGCTCGGCCGCTCGGCGGCGGCGCATATTCTGGCGCTGATGGGCGCCTGAGAAACGAAAAACGCGCCGCTCGAGGGCGACGCGTCGGTAAATTCAGGGCGAAGCGGGCGGTTCGTCAGCCCTGGCGGGCCTTGAAGCGCTTCTGCACCTTATTGATGACATAGACGCGGCCTTTGCGGCGCACGAGCTGGTTGTCGCGGTGACGCGCACGTAGAGACTTCAGCGAATTGCGGACTTTCATCGGTCGATCCCCGGGCAAAATTACATGTAGCCGGGATCACCGCCCAGCGCCTCGTGGGCGCAGCCTATGCCCGATTTCGGCTCCGCGATCAAGCCCTCCGCGCCTATTCGTCGCGCGCCGCAGCGCAGCAGATTGACAATGGCCGAGCTCCCGGCGCATTATCGACGTTATGTTATAACATATGCTCTCGGGGACGAGATACATGGAAAACTCTTCTATCCGCCTCACTCTATCGGGCGGAATTCTCTTGGCGGCGCTCGGCTCCGGCCCGGCGGGCGCGCAGGAGACGCTTCCCGAGATCGACATCGCCGCGCCGAGCCCGATTCGGCGCGCGCCGACGACGGCGCAGCCCGCCGCGCCAGAGACGCGAGGCGTTCTCCCCATAGTCGCGGATCAATTCGCCACTGTGACGGTCGTCGATTCGGACGAGATTCGCCGCTCCGGCGGCGCGACGCTCGGCGATCTCCTCTTCGACAAGCCGGGCATCACCGGCTCCAGCTTCGCGCCCGGCGCCGCCAGCCGGCCGATCGTGCGCGGCCTCGACGCGCATCGCGTCCGCATTCAAGAGAACGGCCTCGGCTCCAGCGGCGTCTCCGAGCTCGGCGAGGATCATGGCGTGCCGCTCGATCCGCTCGGCGCCGATCGCGTCGAGGTGGTGCGCGGCCCGGCCACATTACGCTGGGGCTCGCAGGCGATCGGCGGCGTCGTCAACGCCACCAACAACCGCATTCCCGAGGCCCTGCCCTGCCGCGGCGACGAGACTCTCCCCGGCCCCTGCACGCGGCTGGAGACGCGCAGCGCGGTCTCGACGGTCGACGCCGGGCTGGAACAGGCGGCGCTGGTCGACGTCGGCCAGGGCAATTTTGCTCTGCACGCCGACGCCCACGGCCGCCGCACGAGCAATTACGCAATTCCCTCCTACCCTTATCTCGCGCCGACCGATCCGGCGCCGCTGGTCTTCGGACGCCAGCCCAATTCCTTCATGCGCTCCGGCGGCTGGTCGGCCGGCGGCTCCTACATCTTCGATCGCGGCTTTTTCGGCGCCTCGGTCACGCAATTCGAGAGCGTCTATCGCATCCCCGGCATGGATTCGACGGAGAGCCGCACGCGCATCCAGCTGCGGCAGACGAAAGTGGCGGTGAAAGGCGAATATCGGCCGCCCGCCTCCTTCATCGAGGCCATTCGCCTCTGGGCCGGCGCGAGCGATTACAATCATCACGAAATCGGTCTCGAGGGCGGCGCCGAGGGCATACAGCAGACCTTCACCAATCAGGAGCAGGAGGCGCGGATCGAGGCGCAGCTCGCGCCCTTCGATCTGCGCTTCGCCAAGCTCACCACCGCATTCGGCGTGCAGGGCGCGCATCAGCGGCTCACCGCGCCCGGCGCCGGCGGCAATCTGTTCGATCCCACCGACTCGCACAGCATCGCCTTCTATCTGTTCAACGAATTCCAGCTCACCCAAGCGCTGCGCCTGCAGGTCGCCGGCCGCATCGAGAGCGTCGAGACCACGGGCCAGACGCCCGATCTCTTCCTCGATCCGACGACCTCCTTCCAATATGATCGGCATTTCACGCCCAAGAGCATCGCCGTCGGCCTGCTGCACGATCTGCCTTTCGACACAGTCGGGAGCGTGACGGCGCAGCATGTCGAGCGCGCGCCGCGGGGGCCGGAATTGTTCTCGCACGGCGTCCATGACGCGACGGGAACTTTCGACATCGGCAATCCGCTGCTCGGAATAGAAGCGGCGAACACGGTGGAGGTCGGCCTGCGCCGCGCCAAAGGGCCTTTCCGCTTCGAGGCAACGTTTTTCTACACGCATTTCGACGGCTTCATCTATCGCCGCCTCTCCGGCGAGACTTGCGCGGATGATTTCGACAGCTGCTCGCCGGCCGGCGCCGGCGGCCCTCTCAATCAGGCGCTCTATTCGCAGCGCGACGCCAATTTCCGCGGCGGCGAATTCCAGAGCCAATGGGACGCGCTGCAGATCGCCGGCGGAATCCTCGGCGTCGAAAATAAATTCGATGTGGTGCGCGCGACATTCTCGGATGGGACGAATGTGCCGCGCATTCCGCCCGTGCGCGCGGGCGGCGGCGTTTTCTGGCGCGACTCCAATTGGCTGGCGCGCGTCAGCTATCTGCACGCTTTCGCGCAAAACAACGTAGCGACGATCGCCGAGACGCCGACCAAGGGCTATAATCTGCTGAAAGCCGAGATCAGCTATAGGGTCACGCTGCCCAAGGGCGAGTTCCCCGCGCGCGAGATGAGCGTCGGAATCGTCGGCGACAATCTTCTGAACGCCGACATACGCAACAGCGTCTCCTATAAGAAGGACGAGGTTCCGATGCCCGGCGCCAATGTGCGGCTGTTCGCGAATTTCGTGTTCTAGCCGGCGCTCTCTCGAGCTCTGCTCGCGAGGTCTCGGCGCGGAGGCGAGAGCTGCGCGACCTCGCGGACAAATTTTTCGCTTTCCTTCTTCCCAGCCGATACGGCCTTCCTACTGTAAGCCGTCTCTTCACTCTTGCGCTCGCTCGGACCTCGGCGTCGACGAAAGCGAATGCCCGAGCGAAAGGAGACAGCCATGAACAAGCGGAACATTCTCGCTCTGGCGACGACGATGGCGCTCGCGGCGAGCCCGGCTCTTCTCTTTTCAGACGCCGCGCATGGCTTCAACGGACACGGCGGAGGCGGAGGAGGACATGGCGGCGGCGGCTTTGGACATGGCGGAGGAGGGGGCGGACACGGTGGAGGCGGCTTTGGACACGGCGGCGGTGGCTGGGGCCACGGCGGCGGGGGCCATGGCGGAGGAGGCTGGGCTCATGGCGGCGGGGGCGGCTGGGGACAACCGCACTACTACAGCGGCCGCAGCAGCTATAGCCGTTGCTATCGATGGTCGCCGCGCCGTGGCGGCTGGGTGAATGTCTGCGCCCGCCCCTATTATAATTGGTGAGGGCTAAGCGGCTTCGCTTCGACAGGCGCGCGCGCCGAGGCGCCGCGCCACGCCGCCGATGAGCGCGCGCGCTTCCGCGAGATCGAAGGCGAGAGCGATCGGCGCATAGGCGGCGACGCCAGCGCCCACCAATAGGATGAGCGCGAGCGCCGGCGGCAGCGCCGAGACCTTCGCCGAAAGCATGTGGACTGTGGCCGCCATCACCGCCGTCGCAGCGCCGACGAGCGCGAGCCGGCCGAACGGCAGCGGCATGGCGAAAGCGGCGCGGCTCAGCGCATAGGCTTGCGCGCAGCCGAAGATTTCGGCTGCGAGCCGCCCCCACACCGCGCCGGCGAGGCCGAAGCGATAGATCAGCAGCGCCGAGACGATGAGATTGAAGGCGAGGATCGAGCCCGTATTGATCAGATAGAAGCTGTTGCGGTTGGAGAGCAGAAAGCTCGTATGCAGATATTGCTGCGTCAGAATCTGGAACACCACCGCCATCGCCAGAATGGGCATGGCCCAGCTCCCGGTCTCGCGAAACTCTGGCCCGAGCACGAGATCGGCGATCTGCGGCGAGACGAGCGCGAAGCCGACGCAGGCCGGCAGCGCCACGGCGAGCAGCAGCTCCATTGATTTCTCGAGATGGCGACGCGCCTCCGCCTCGCCACGCTCGGCCAGCAGCCGCACGGCCATGGGGACGAAGGCGGTAGAAACGCTGATCGCCGGAATGATGAGCGCCTGCCGCACGAGATCGACGCTGGCGCCGTACCGGCCGGCGTCGGCAATGCCGGAAAGCTCGGCGAGCAGAAAGCGATCGGCGACGCTCGCCAGCGCCATCAGCGACATGGAGAAGGTGAAAGGCAGGCCGGCCTTGGCCATCTCGACGAGGCGCGCGCGATCGAGCTTCGGCCGGGCGTCGCCCCAGGAAGCGCGCCAGAACAGCGCCGTCGCCGCGACCAGCGCAATGGAAGATGAGACCAGCAGCGCCGCTCCGCTGGCGCTCGCGAAAGCGACAGCGACGCCGAGCGCTGAGACCAGCAGCGCGCGATAGACCGTGCCGCGCAGATAATCGACCGCCTTCTGCGCCGCGCGCAGCGATTCCTGGCTCGTCTCATAGAGAGTGACGGCGAAGGCCAGCATAACGGCGGCCGCCGAGACCGGCGCGGCGAGGCCCGTCATCCGCGCCACGAAAAAGAACAAGGGAGCGGCCGGCGCGAGCAACGCCATTGCGGCGAGGATCGCGCCGCGAATATCGGCGCCGTCGCCCTTCGCCTGCTCGCGCAATATGGCGAGCTTCAACGCGCTCGAGAGCAGAGTGGCGAGAAGCGTGGCGAAGGCGAAGCCCAGCAGATAATCGCCATAGGCCGCGACGGCGAAGACGCGCGTGAACACGATCGTGTTGAGCAGGCCGAAGATTGCGGAGAACACATTGGCCGCGAAATAGACGACGGTCTGCCTGGCGAGCATGGGCGCTGCTGTCCTTGTCCTTTAGCGGGGAGCCGCTGCGCCATTCTGGGACGCACATTCGGCCGGCGTGCAAAAATCTCGAAGATTCATGCCAGCGGGCGGCGGGATGCGCGCTGGCATGGTTTCTTCTTCTTTACGGCGGGCTGGCGTTTTTTGCGCCGATTTGAAACCGAGTCGAAAGCCTGAGCTCGAGAAGAGATCGCGGCCCCCGGAACAAAGCCTTAAACTGAGCGTGGTGTGATTATGCGTGAGCGTGAGCGAGTCGAGGATATGAATTCCACTCCGGTGACGATCGGCGAGAGCTTCGGCTGGCTGCATCACGCGGACGGCGACCGCGGCGTCGTCATGTGCGCCTCCATCGGCTATGAAGGTCTCTGCGCGCATCAGTCCTGGCGTGTGCTCGCCGATCGTCTGGCGGCGGCGGGCCTCCCCACTCTGCGCTTCGATTATCCGGGCGAGGGCGATTCCCTCGGCGATCCTGCCGATCCGGCGATCGTCGACGCCTGGCGCGAGCAGATTCGCTTAGCTGTGCGCTGGATGCGCGAGGTGATCGGCGTGCGCGAGGTGGCGCTGGTCGGCCTGCGTCTCGGCGCGACGCTCGCGGCCGAGGTCGGCGGCGTCGAGCGCCTGGCGCAGATCGCGCCCGTGGTGAAGGGCTCCTCCTATCTGCGCGAGCTCAAGATGATGGCGCGCGTTCTGGCGGCGAGCGGCGCGACGCCGGAGGCGAGCATCGCCGCGGCGACGAGCGGCGACGATATTCATCTCGAAGGATTCACAATCAACCAGCCCATGGCGGCGGCGGTGAAGCGCATCGATCTGACGCGGCTCGAGGCAGCGCCGGCCCAGCGCGTGCTGGTGCTGCACGATCCGGCGACGAAGCCGGCGCCGGACTATCTGCAGCGGCTCCAATCGCTCGGCGCCGCTGTCGAGACGCGCGCGCTGCTCGACTATCGCGCGCTGACGCCGGCGCCCATGCCGGCGCCGCCGCCGCTCGAGGATCTCGACGCCGTCGTCGCCTTCGCCAGCGAGGGCGCTGGCGCGGCGCTGACCGCTCGGCCGCCGCAAGGCGCGCTCGCCACAGAGCATTTCATCGAGCGGGGCGTCGTGTTCGGCGAGCATCGACAGCTCGCCGGCGTGCTGTGCCTGCCGCGCGGCAAGCCCAAGATGACCGTGCTGATGCTCGACACCGGCGCCAATCACCATATCGGCTGCGGCCGCTCCACTGTCGATTTCGCCCGCGCTCTGACGCGTCTCGGCTTCGCCTCGCTGCGCATGGACACGCTCGGCATAGGCGATTCCGCCGTCGTCGAAAACGGGCCGCGCGCCGCTCTCTATGACGCGGCGCGCGCGGAGGATGTCTCGGCCGCGCTGGACTTTCTCGAAATGCGCGGGCTCGAGAATGTGACGCTCTATGGCGTGTGCAGCGGCGCGGCGCTCGCGCTCTACGCCGCCCTCGCCGATGCGCGCGTGAAGACCCTCGCGCTCGCCAATCTCCAGGTCTTCGGCAAGGTCGAGGACGAAGAGCGCGAGAAGCTGCTCGAGATGGGCTTTGCGGCGACACACACATACGTCAGCAAGGCGATGAGCGCCCGCGCTTGGGCGCGCGTCGCCAATGGCGAGGTGTCGCTCGGCAAGCTCGTCGATATCGCTTCCGCTCTGCTCCGCCGCAAGGCTTCGGCCCTGGCTGGAGCGCTCGCGCAACGCCTCGGCCTCGCGCATGGCAAGGCGCGCGAGGCGCGAGCCAATTTCTCGAAGCTGGCGGCGCGCGGCGTTCGCATCCTCATGCTGCATGGCGACCATGACGTCGGCAGAGAGGTGATGGACGTCTGCTTCGGGCCGGACGCGCGTTTCCTGAGACATCTCCCCAATGTCGAGATCGACGTCATCGACGGCGCCGATCACGCGCTCTCTTCCGCGCTCTCGCGAGAGGCGCTGCTGGAGAAGATGAGTTTTTTTCTCCAGGCGGCCGCCCGCGACGCGGATCCCGGCCGCGACAATCACAGAGCGATGGCGAGCGCTCTGACCATGGCGACGCTCGGCGCCTTCACCCTGATGACGAATCTGGAATGACACAAATTTCTCGACCTCTCCTCGAATCAATCGGCGACGCCTCTCACGTCGAGGCAGTCGTCTGCATTCCGACCTTCCGCCGTCCCGAAATGCTTCGGACGACGCTGGAGTCGATCGAAGCGCAGACGACGCAAGTCGCCTTCGCCGTCGTCGTCGTGGACAATGACGCGGCCGCGCCAGTCGGCCTCGATGTGGCGCAATCCTTCTTTCGCGACGGCCGCCTCTCCGGTCTCGCCGCGGTGGAGCCGCGCCAAGGCAATGTCCATGCGATCAACGCGGCCTTTCGCCTCGCGCGGGAGCGCTATCCCGCGGCCAAATATTTCTTGATGATCGACGATGACGAGCGCGCCGAGCCGCAATGGCTGGAGGAGATGGTCGCCAGCGCGCGCCAGGGCGCCGATATCGTCGGCGGCCCGGTGACGCCCATCTTCCCGGAGGAGGCGAAGCCCGCCTACCGCGATCATCCGGTGTTCTGGCCCGCCTTCGGCGAGACCGGCCCGGTGCCGATCATCTATGGCACCGGCAATTGCCTGCTGCGGCGCGAGGTATTCGACGGGCTCGCCGAGCCAACGCTCGATACGAGATTCAATTTTCTCGGCGGCGGCGACACGGAATTCTTCACGCGCTGCCGCCGCGCCGGCTTCACCTTCTTCTGGCGCCAGGAGGCGCAGATCTATGAGCAGGTGACGCCGGGCCGGCTCGCGCTCGGCTGGGTGCTGCGCCGTAGCCTCGCCACGGGCGCGATCAATTACAGCATCGATCGGCTCGCGGCGCACAGCCTGCGTCAGCGCCTGCTGCTCATCGCCAAGAATTTCGCGCTCGGCCCGGTCTCGCTGCAACGCGCGCTGCGCATGCTGCGAGACTCCAAGCATCCGCTCGCCGCCACGCATCCGATCGGCATTGCCGTCGGCCGGCTGCTGGCCTCGGTCGGCGCGATGCCGCAGCCCTATCGCTATTCCTCATGACGGATATGAGCGCCTCCTCGGCCGGGGGGCTGGATGAGATCGACGGCCGCGGAATCCTGTTCTGCGCCATTCTGCTCGTCGGCTGGATCACCTTCTCGCCTTTCGCCGATCTCGCTTCGCCCGAGACGCTGGAGCTGGCGGAAGGCCGCGACTTTCAGCTCTACGCCGCCTTCGGCCTGATGGCGGCGGCGTCCTTCTTCTATATTTGGCGGACCGATCGGCCGGCGCTCGCCGCGCTCGCCACGCCCACCAATATCGCGCTGGCCGGCTGGATCGGCGTGACGCTCGTCACCTCACACGAGATATCCAACTCGCTGAAGCGCGTGGTGATGTTCGGCTGCGTCGGGACCTGCTGCCTCTCGCTCTTCCTATTGCCGCGCGGCCGCGACGATCTCGCCAAGCTATTGAGCATCGTCGCGCTCATCATCGTCGGCCTCTCCTATTTCGGCCTCGTCTTCCTGCCGCATTACACGATCCATCAGGCGACCGACATCGGCGAGCCGCAGCTCGCCGGCGATTGGCGCGGCGTGTTCGGCCATAAGAATGTCGCCAGCGCCGTTTTCTCCATGCTGACCTTCATCGGCATTTTCGTGCTGCGCGCCGGCCGCACGGCCGAGGGCTGGGCGATCTTCGTCCTCTCGCTCGTCTTCGTGCTCTGCTCGGGCGGCAAGAGCTCGACCGCGATCTGCATCACGACGATCTTGCTCTCGCTGCTCGCCGAGCGCACGCGCAATGTGGTCCTGTGGTCGATCATCGTCTTCTCGCCGCTGGCGCTGCTGAATTTCTTCGGCATAGGCTCCATTCTCTTCCCGCAGCTCGGCGCGATCGCCGCGGCGCTGCCGCTCGACGCCTCCTTCACCGGCCGCACCGATATTTGGACCTTCGCCATTCCCAAGGCCGGCGAGACGCCGATCTTCGGACATGGGCTCGGCGGATTCTGGGCCACTGCGGCGCTGCGCTTCGGCGGCGAGGACACGACGATCTGGGCCGGCAACGCGGCCCATGCCCATAATGGCTATCTCGACACAGTGCTGGCCATGGGCCTGCCGGGACTGGCCTTCGCCTTCGCGGCGCTGATCGTGCAGCCGGCGCGCGACGTTCGTCGCGTCTGCGCGCGCGGCGACGAGCCGGCGGTGTCATTGCTTTTCCTGCAGATTTGGATGTTCAGCCTCTATCTCAACTCGCTCGAGAGCTTTCTGTTCGATCGCGCCAATCCTGGCTGGATCGGCATGCTCTTCGCCCTCTTCGGCATTCGCTTTCTCGCCGAATTCAAGATTCGCGGCTGACCGGCCCGGGCTTTGCGTCCTCATGCGAGAAACCGGACGACTGTCCCAATTTGGCACGGCGGTGGCCTGCTCCAATGTCATCGGGGGAATGCCTATGGAACGACCGATCGCGCTCATCACGCCCACCCATCGCGCCGACCGCGAGCGCTTCGCTCTGCTCTGCGAGAGCATCGACCGCCGCCTCACCGGCTATGAGCGGCACTATGTCATCGTCAATGACGACGATATGGAGCTGTTCGCGGAATTCGCCGGCCCGCGCCGCGTTATCCTGCCCTGCTCGCGCTTTCTGCCGCGCTGGCTGCGGCTGGTGCCGCCCTTTCTGATGCGCAACGGGCGACGCGTGTGGTGGTCCTTCCGCTCGCGGCCTGTGCATGGCTGGCACATTCAGCAGATGCTGAAGATCGCCGCCGTGCTGCAATTGCCGGAACAGCGCTTCTGCATCGTCGATTCCGACAATGTGATCATCCGCCGTTTCGATATCGGCGCCTATGCCGGCGGCGCCCGCTCGCCGCTCTATATCGCGCGCGGGGCGATCTCCGCCGATGCGCCGCTGCACGCCAAATGGATCGCCAATGGCGACCGGCTTCTGGGCCTGCCGCCGAGCAGCTTTCCGGCCGACGATCACATCGGCAATCTCATCGTCTGGGACAAGGACGCCGTGCGCGCGATGACGCGCGCGATCGAGGACGCCACCGGCGTCGATTGGTTCTTGGCGCTGTGCCGCACGCGCGCCTTCTCCGAATATCTGCTCTATGGGCAGTTCGTGCGCCATTCGCCGCGGCTGATGGCGGCGCATGAGATCGTGCCGCAGAGCCTCGCCGTCGCCTATTGGGACGAGGAGCCGCTCGATCGCGCCGGCCTCGCCACACTGCTCGACGGCGCCTCGACATCGAAGATCGCGCTCTGCGTCGAATCCTTCTCGCGCACGCCTGTGCAGGCCATTCGAGAGGCGGCCGGCCTCGCCCTTCCCGCGGCCGCTTCGCCCTTCGCGCCGCGACTCGCCGGCGGCGCCGCCGCCTGATAGGCGATCGGTCGGATTATCGCTTCGCGCAGCCTCCGCCGCCTTCCTTCTCCCCGCAAGGCGGGGAGAAGGAGATTGTCAGCGGGCGCGCTCCGCGTCGATACGCGAGGCGGAGCGCGTCTCCGGCATCAGCGCATAGACGATCAGCGAGCAGAAGATCGCCGCGCTGATATAATAATAAAACCAGCTCTCGCGCCCCTCGCTCTTGAACCAGAGCGCGACATATTCGGCCGTGCCGCCGAACAGCGAGACCGCGATCGCATAAGGCACGGCGACGCCCGTCACCCGCACCGAGGCCGGAAACAGCTCCGCCTTCACCAGCGCATTGATCGACGTATAGGCGCCGACGATGAGCCAACCCGCCAGCACCAGCGCGAAGGCCGTCCATGGATTGCGCGCGGTCTGGATCGCCGTCATCAGCGGCACAGTGAAGAGCGTCCCCAGCATGCCGAAGGCGATGAGCAGCGGACGCCGTCCCACGCGATCGGACAAAGCGCCATAGGCCGGCTGCAGCGCCATGGCGAAGACGAGCGAGCCGGCGCTGATCCACGTCGTCTGCGCATCGCTCAAACCTGCAGAAAGCTTCAGGAATTTCTGAATGTAGGTGGTGTAGACATAGAAGGCGAGCGTGCCGCCCATGGTCAGCCCGACCACGGTCGCCGCCTCGCGCGGATAAGAGGCGAGCGCGCGCAAGGAACTGCGGCGCCGCGGCGACGCCTCGGAAGTGAACGCCTGCGTCTCCTCGAGATCGCGCCGCATGAGCAGCGCGAACAGCGCCAGCCCTGCGCCGATCGCGAAAGGAATGCGCCAGCCATAGGCGCGCAATTCCTCCGGCGTGAAGACGAGATTTTGCAGGACGAGCAGCACCAGCAGCGCCGTCAGCTGCCCGCCGATGAGCGTGACATATTGAAAGCTCGAATAGAATCCGCGATGGCGCGAGGCGGCCATCTCGCAGAGATAAGTGGCCGACGACCCATATTCACCGCCGAGGCTGAGGCCTTGCAGCAGCCGCGCGAAGAGGAGCAGCGCCGGCGCCGCCGCGCCTATGGTCGCATAGCCGGGCGTGGCGGCGACGATGAGCGAGCCGAGGCACATCAAGAGAACGGATAGCGTCAGCGCGCGCCGGCGCCCGAAACGATCGCCGATCTCGCCGAACAATGCGCCGCCGATCGGCCGCATGAAGAAGCCGAGGGCGAAGACGCCGGCGCTCGACAGCATTTGCGCGACCGGATCGTCGCCCGGAAAGAAGGAATTGGCGAAATAGAGCGAGAAAGCGGAATAGACGTAGAAATCATACCATTCGACGAGATTGCCGAGCGAGCCGATGATGATCGCCTTCAGTCGGCGCGCGGCCCCGGCGAGGCTCTCGTCTTCGCCCCCCGTCGGCCCCTCGCTCGTCTCCGGCAAAACCGCCCTCGCCTCTCACGACACGTCGCGAGAGACTATGGGCCGGCGCCGGCTCAGACGCAAATCCGCGCATCGGCGCGGAAGCCGCCGCGCTCGAAGCGCCATTGAAAGGCGTCGGCGCGGATCATGCCCAACAGCTCCTGCGTCGACTCGCGCCAGGTGACGATCCGCGCCTCGTGGTTCTGCGTCGACCAGTTCCGCATCAGCGCCTCGCGAAGCCGCATGGAGAGCGCAGCCGCGTCGAGCGGCGGGAAGAAGGTCGCGCCTTGGTCGGCGATCTCGCGATGCGCGGGAATGTCGCTGGCGATGACCGGGAGCCCGTGAAAGGCCGCCTCCGCCAGCGGCAGTCCGAAGCCTTCCGCGATCGAGGCCGAGACCAGCCCATGCGCCTGCGCGTAGAGATGACGCAGAGAGGCGTCGTCGGCGTCATCGAGCCAGAAGAGCCGCCGGCCATATTCCTCATGGTCGCGAATGCGGCGCGCGAGCATCCGCCCCTGCCAGCCGACGCGGCCGACGATGACATAGCGCGCATCGACTCCAGAGCGCCACAGCCGCTCGAAGGCTTCGAGCGCGATTGGATAGGCTTTGCGCGGCTCCAGCGTGCCGACGCTCAGAAAGAGCGGCGCACGGGTCGCCGCAATGGACGCCGCCTTGCGGCCGGGCGCGGCCTCCGTCGCGGCGAAATCCGCGCCGAGCCGCCACCAGCCGACGCGCCGCAGCGCATCCGCGGGATAGGAATGGGCGCGCAAATAGCCGACGAGCGATTGCGCCGTGCTCTGCGAGATGCAGACGATCGCGTCGCAGCTCGGAACCATCGTGTCGAACCAGCGCCGAAAATCGAGATAGAGTCCCGGGCTGATCGCGCCCGGATAAAGCAGCGGAATGAGATCATAGAGGCCGAGCACGTTCTGCCCGCCCTCGGCCGAGACGCGGCGCATGATCGGCGCATATTCGTCGACGTCGTGAAAGCTCGCGTCGAGCATCAGAAGCTTGTCACCCGGCGCGATCTCCACCTGCGGCGGCAGAGCGGCATGGCTGTAATAGGAGACGAGCCGTCCCTCCTCTATGACGACGGGAAGGCCGGCGCCGCTGGCGACCGCCCAGCGCGCGATCTCCCGCACCACGCGCTGTATGCCCGTCTCGAGCCCGTAGCGGTGCGTCGCCGTCATATCGACGAGCACGCGCGGCCGTTTCATCGGCGCGGCGAAATCCGTGAGAGGGGCTCTCGGCTCCGCTCTCCGCGCAGGGCGCCGATACGCGCCGTCATGCAGATGCGCGAGGCCTGCGAGCCGCGTGAGCGTCCAATAGAACTCCTTGGCTCTGACATAGAGAAAGCGGCTCACCGGATCGAGCTCATAGGTCGTGCGGTCTCGAAAATCCTCGAGAGCTTCCCTCGCCAGATAAGCGGCGATGCGAGACGCCTGATCCATTCGACCCTCCTCGACTCCACGCTCGCCGGCGCCCCGCATGGAAGACGCAGCAGGGGCGCGGCGCGATCCACACTGTCGCGCGCCGGCTTTTCCGCAGTTTTTCCGGTTTTTCGCGGCGGGTGTCCGAACGGAGGCGCGCGGCGTCTCGAAAAGGGCGAAAAAACGCCTTGCTCGCGTCCGCAATCTCGTCGACCTGGAAACGATCGAGACACATTGACGGGATAGGTCTCGACTCCGCGACGGAAACGCCGCCGCATGATTCCCGCTGGTGCGCTCGACGTGACGAAGACAGACGCGATCCTCCTTGTCGAGGACGACGCCGAAATCGGCGAATTGATCTCTCGCTATCTGCAGACCCATCAGATCGACGTCGCCGTCGTCGCCGATGGCGCGACGATGGACACGGCGCTCGCCAAGCGCGAGTTCGATCTCGTGATCCTCGATCTCAATCTGCCGGGCGAGAACGGCCTCTCCATCTGCCGCCGGCTGCGCGCCGACCGCAATCTGCCGATCGTCATCGTCACCGCGCAGGGCGAGGATGTCGACCGCATTCTCGGGCTCGAGATGGGCGCCGACGATTATCTGGTGAAGCCCTTCAACCCGCGGGAGTTGCTCGCGCGCATCCGCTCCGTGCTGCGCCGCGCGCGCGCCGCCTTCGCCAGCCGCGACGAGACGAGCTCGCGCTATTATCTCTTCGAGGGTTGGCGCGTCGACATAATGGCGCATCAGGTGACGACGCCCGCGGGCACCAAGGTGGCGCTCACCAGCGCCGAATTCGATCTGCTCTATGCGCTGTGCGAGCGGCCCAATCGCGTGCTGACGCGCGACCAGCTCATCGATCTGACGCATGGTCCGACCGCCGGTCCCTTCCAGCGCAGCATAGACGTGCTCATCAGCCGGCTGCGGCAGAAGATGGAGAGCGACCCGAAGAACCCGCGCTATATTCAGACCATCCGCTCGGAAGGCTATTTGTTCACGCCGCAGGTGGTGCGCGCGTGAGACGATTTTGGCGCGCGCTGCGGCCCGATCATCTCGCCGGGCAGATCGCCATTCTGGTGCTCGCCTCCATCGTGCTGTTTCACGCCTGCGTGACGATCGCGGTGCATTTCTTCCACGATGAGCGCGGCGGCGCTCGCGAGGAACGGGCGCCGCCGCGATCGCATGTCGCTTCCGTAGAGACGGCCGCCGCGCTCGCCTGGGCCTTCGATCTCGCGACCGTCGCCGACCGCGAGCGGCTCCTCGCCGTTTTCGACGATTTCTCCCACGGAATGCGACCGAGCCTCACGGCCGAGCGTCCGCCCGCGGCGCAGGCCGCCCGCAGCGATCCGTCGCCGATTTCGCTGCGCGGGCGGCTGTGGCCCGACGCGGAGATCTTCGGGATCGCGCCCGACGGCCGTCGCCTCGCCATAGCGCTACGCAAGGGCGGCTATCTGACGCTCACCCCGATTTCGCGCGAATCGCGACGGGAGAATTTCGGCGACGGCGGCCCGCGCGGACCGCCGCCGGGCGATTTTTCACGCGCGCAGCCGGGAGGCCCGCCGCCTCCGCAGCCGCAGGGCGGTCCGACGTCCACGCCCGATCTGCCGCCCCCCATGGGCATATGGCTGGGCTCGGCGTTCTTCTTCCTCATCTGCGCCGCCATATTGACGCTTTGGACGTCGAGCGCCGTCGTCGCGCCGCTCGTCGAGCTCGCCCGCCGGGCCGAGAAATTCCCGAGCGAGTCGGGCGAGAGCGAGCTGCTGGTGGAAAAAGGCCCGCAGGAGGTGCGCGACCTCACGCGCTCGCTCAACCGCATGCAGGCGCGCATCTATTCGATGATCGCGGCGCGCTCGCGCGTTTTGGCGGCGATCAGCCATGATCTGCGCACCATCATCACCCGCATGCGGCTGCGCGCCGAATTCATCGACGACGAGACCTTGCGCGCCAAAATGCTGCATGACGTCGATCTCATGGATTCGATGCTCTACAAAAACCTCCTCTTCCTGCGCGAGGAGCGCTATCGCCATACGCAGGAGATCGTCGATCTCGACAGCGTTCTGCAAACGGTGGCCGATCAATTCGCCGATCTCGGCCATGAGGTCGCCTATGAGGGCGACGGGCGGCGCATGGTGATCGGCTCGCTCGTCGATCTGCAACGCGTCTTCGCCAATCTCGTCGAGAACGCCGTCACCCATGGACGGCGCGTCGTGATCGCCGTCGCGCGCGCCGCCGATGACGGCGTCCAGATCGACGTCTCCGACGATGGTCCGGGCATTCCCGACGCGGAAAAGGCCGAGGTCGTCGAGCCCTTCGTGCGCGGCCGGCCAGGGCGCAATCTCAACGAGCACGCCGGCTTCGGCCTCGGTCTCTCCATCGTGCGCGCCCTGGTCGAGGAGGCCGGCGGCTCCCTGCGGCTGCTCGATCGCGAGCCGCATGGCCTCGTCGCCAGGGTGACGCTGCGGCCGGCCGAGAAAGCCGAGGCCGGGGCGGCCTGATCGGCGCCTGCGCCTGCGCTGTCTGGTCGCGGCCCCTCGGCGCGACCCGCGATTCTCGGCGGCGCGGATTCGTGGTCTCATGGTTCTTCTGCGAGTCGGGCGACGCGCCCGCTCTCGCGACGAGCCGAGGAGGAGCCCCGCATGAAACTCTCGCGCCACCTCTTTCCGTCGCTGGCCCTGCTCGCGGTTTTTTGCGCGCCGGCCGACGCCGCCGACGCCGCCCATGGCAAGCGCATCGCCGAGCGCTGGTGCTCCGCCTGCCATGTGGTGACCAGCGCCCAAAAGACCGCCAACGCCGACGCGCCCTCGTTCGCCGACGTCGCCCAGCGCCGGACAGACGCAAAGGCTCTGGCCAATTTCCTCGTCGATCCGCATCCCAAAATGCCGGACATGCATCTGTCGCGGCGGGAGATCGACGATATCGTCTCCTATATCCGCAGCCTCGACCCACGCCCGCGCGCGCCCGAGCCGGGCATAGACCGCTATGAGCGGCCGAAGAACGGGTGAAGCGACAGAGCGCGCCTTCCATGATAGGCTCTGCGCCATGATCCTCGGCCGGAGCCGCTCATGAAGGTCGAATTGACTCCCGACGCCGCCCAGGTGGAAGCCGCGCTGGCGGCCGGCCGCTTCGCGAGCGCGGAAGAGGCGATCCGTTACGCCGTCGATCGCATCAAGCTATCCGAGCTGCGCGCCGAACTGGCCGCGGCCGAGGCGGAAGGCGGAGCCATCGACGCCGACGAGGTGAAGCGCTTCGCCCTCTGATCCCGACGCTTGAAAAATTTCGCCCCGCTGGACCCCCGCCGCGCGAGGCCCTAATCAGTCCCGATCGCTCCACGGGACCCGAAACCATGGCCTATGCGGTCAAGGAAGCCTTCAAGACGCTGCAGGGGGAGGGCCGCCATTCCGGGCGGGCCGCCGTCTTCTGCCGTTTTGCCGGCTGCAACCTCTGGAGCGGCCGCGAGGCCGACCGGAACGCCGCCGACTGCCGCTTCTGCGACACGGATTTCGTCGGCGTCGATGGCGAGAATGGCGGCAAATTCGTAGATGCCGAGGCTCTCGCCGCCCATTTGGCGAGTCTCTGGGGCGAAAACCGCGAGCGGCGTTTCGTCGTCTTGACCGGCGGCGAGCCGATGTTGCAAATCGACCCCGCGCTGCTCGATGCGCTCCACGCCGAGGGTTTCGAGATCGCGATCGAGACCAATGGGACGATTCCCGTCCCGCCAGCGGTCGACTGGATCTGCGTCAGCCCCAAGGCGGGCGCGCCGCTGGTCCAGACCAGGGGCGACGAGCTCAAGCTCGTCTATCCGCAAAAAGGCGCCGAGCCGGAGCTGTTCGAAGGGCTCGCCTTCGACCATTTCCTGCTCCAGCCCATGGACGGGCCGGAGAGTTTGCGCAATACGAAAGCGGCGATCGACTATTGCCTCGCGCATCCGCGCTGGCGGTTCTCGCATCAGACGCATAAGGCCATCGGGGTGAAATGACGGTTCTGTTCGAAGTCTATCGGGAGTTCTGCTTCGAGGCGGCGCACGCCCTCTACGATCCGGACCACCCGACCGGCGGGAAATACCGCAATCTGCACGGGCATTCCTTCCGCGTGCGGGTGACTTTGCGCGGCCCGCGCCAGGACGGCGACGAATGGGTCATGGATCTCGGCAAGCTCGGCGCGCGGCTGCAGCAGCTGCGCGAGCGTCTGGACCATTCCTTCCTCAATGAGCTGGAAGGCCTCGGCAAGCCGACGCTCGAAAATCTCTGCGTCTATATATGGAAGGACCTCGAGCCCTCGCTGCCGGCGATCCACGAGGTCGGCATTTTCCGCGACACCTGCAATGAAGGCTGCGTGCTGAAGAAGCAGTGAGGGCGCCCACCCTTCCCTTCAGGGGGAGGGTCCGATCGCGAAGCGGTCCGGGGTGGGGTGCAACGGCAAAGACTCGGGGCGTCACCCCCTCCCGAGCGCATTCGCGCGCCCCCCCTTCGAGGACTATCGGATTCATGCATCGCGAAACGGTGCAGCCGTCTTGGCCGGGCTTGTCCCGGCCATCCACGCCAAGCGGTTGACAAAGCCAAATGAAAGCGCCTGCCATCGACGGATTCGTCCCTGGCAGCTGCTTCCGCGTCACGCCGAATTTTCAAGCCGCCGCGGCGTCCTGGCGTGGGTGGCCGGGACAAGCCCGGCCAAGACGCCGGGGGATCGGATCTCGCCCCGCCCATTTGCAAATCCGCGCGAAAAATTGCAGTTTCCGCGCCAGATTTGGACGGCAGCCCTCCCCGCGGCCGCGCCTCAAAGCCGACAACCCCCATAGCTCCGTCATCCGACCGACCTTCGTCGGCGCGGCGGCGCGTTTTTCGCTCTGCGCTGGCGCGGCGACTATAAAGGAGACAATCGCGTGAGCCTCGCTTGCGGGATCGATTTTGGAACCTCCAACTCCTCCGTCGGCTATATGGCCGAGGGCGAGCCGAGGCTCGTGCCGCTCGAGGGCGACAGCGTCTCGCTGCCGAGCGCGATTTTCTACCCCGCCTATGGCGGCAAGCTCGGCTTCGGCCGCTCCGCCATCTCGCTCTATATCGACCGCGAGAACGGCCGGCTGTTTCGCGCCATCAAGAGCATTTTGGGCGGCTCGCTCATTCACGAAACCACCGCCGCCGGCGGCAAGCGCGTCGCCTTCACGGCGATATTGGGCAGCTTTCTGCGCCATTTGAAGGACAAGACCGAGCTGAACGCCGGAGCGCCGATCGAGAACGCCGTGCTCGGCCGCCCGGTCTTCTTCGTCGACGATGACGAAGCCGCCGATCGCACCGCGCAGGAGCAGCTCGCCGCGGCCGCCCGCGCGCAGGGCTTCAAGGACGTGCTCTTCCAATATGAGCCGATCGCCGCCGCGCTCGATTACGAGCGGCGCATCGAGCGGGAGGAGATCGCGCTGATCGCCGACATTGGCGGCGGCACCTCCGATTTCTCCATTGTGAAGGTCTCGCCGAAGAATCGGCGCAAGATCGACCGCAAGGACGATATTCTCGCCAATGCCGGCGTCCATGTCGGCGGCACCGATCTCGACTATCGGCTGAGCCTCAAGCAGGTCATGCCCTTGTTCGGCTATCAGACGCGGCAGAGGAAACGTCCCGAGCTCGATCTGCCCAATGGCTATTTCCACGATCTCGCGCAATGGCATCGCATCGCCTTCCTCTATAATAACAAGAGCCTCGAGGAGCTGAAGCAGTTGCGCGCCATCGCCGCCGAGCCGGAGAAGGTCGAGCGATTCATCAAGGCCATAGACGATCGCGCCGGCCATCGCGTCGCGGGCGATGTGGAGGAGGCGAAGATCATCCTCTCCGAGGCGGCGACCGCGGCGATCGACCTCGCCTATCTGGACGAGGCGCTGCTGATAGAGACGTCGCGCGCGCTGTTCGAGGAGACCATCGCCAATGAATGCCGCAAGCTCACCGATTGCGTCGCGCGCTGCCTGAAAGCGGCAGGCATAAAGGCCGCGGAAGTCGATACGGTGTTCTTCACCGGCGGCAGCACGTTCATTCCGGCGATCGAGCGCGCCTGTCTCGTGCATACGCCGCAGGCCAAGATCGTGCGCGGCGACAAATTCGCCAGCGTCGGCGTCGGGCTGACGATCGATTCGGGATTGAAATTCGGCTGAGCCACGCTCAACCCGCCACAGGAAATTCGGCGGCGCCGGATAAATCCACCTCCACGCGCAGCCCGCCGAGCGCCGAGCGCGAGAAGCGCATATCGGCGCCATAGGCGTCGAGAACGTCCTGCACGATGGCGAGACCGAGGCCGGCGCCGCCGGTCTCGTCGAGACGACCGCCGCGACGGCGGATCAGCGCCTCGCTGCCCTCCGGCAGTCCCGGCCCGTCATCCTCGACGATAAAAAGCCCGCCCCCGAAAGAGATGCGAATGCGCTCGCGCGCGTGGCGGGCCGCGTTCTCCATCAGATTGCCGAGAATCTCCATCAGATCGACGCGATCGACGGCGATGCGCGCCTTGGGCGCGATGCGCATTTCGAAACGCGCCTCGGTCCCCGCCGAGGCGAGCGTGCGCGCCAGCGCGTCCACCACTTCGGCGACCGGCGTCGGCTCGCCGCCGCGCGCGACGCCGCGGCTGCGCGCCCGCGCCAGCTCGCGCGCGACATGGCGATGCATGGCGTCGCCGATGCGATCGAGCGAGCGAGCGATCTCGGTCTCGCCCTTCTCGCGCAAGAGCCGGGCGTCGGCGGCGAGCGCGGTGAGCGGCGTCTTCAAGCCATGGGCGAGATCGGCGGCGCGATTGCGCGCCCGCTCTATTTCCTTGTCGCGCTCGTCGAGCAATCCGTTCACCTCGTCGATGAGCGGCCACACCTCCGGCGGCGCCGGCGAATCGAGCCGGCGCCGACGCCCCTTGGCGATCTCGCTCACCGCAACGCCGAGCCCCGCGAGCGGCGCGAGGCCGAGCCCGACCTGAATCCAGGTGGCGAAGGCAAGGCCGATCGCGATGAGAAGGAGCGCGGCGAACAGCTCCGCCGCAAAAGCGTCCCGCGCGCGGGCGACGCCGGAGAGATCGAGCGCCACCAGCACGCGCAGGCGCGACGCCGCCGCCCCGCCGAGCGCGACGCAACGCTCGCCGCCGAGCAGCGCATTGCCCCAAGGCCCGCGCAGACGATGATAGGCGATGCGCTCGCCGCTCTCGCAGCGGCCGGAGATTTCCAGCGCCTCCTCGCCGAGCGAGGCGGAGCGCTCGACATCGCGGCTGTCGCCGCCCGCCACCTGCCAATAGAAGCCCGAGCGAAAGCGCGCGAAACGCGGGTCCGGCGTCGCGGTGATGACGCGCAGACGTCCATCGGAATCGACCGCGAGATCGGAGACGAGCTGACGGACATAGGTCTCTATGTCGTCGTCCATCGTGCGCTCGACATGATGCTCGAACAGCAGCACCAGCACGAAGCCGGCGAGCGCCAGCGCGCCGGCGATGGCGGCGGCTCCGAAGAGAAACAGCCGCAGGCGCAGCGAGCGCGTTCTCATCGGTCGAGATCGGGCATCAGATAGCCGAAGCCGCGCTTGGTCTCGATCGCCTGCGCGCCGAGCTTCTTGCGCACGCGGCCGATCAGCACTTCCACGGCGTTGGAGCTCTGCTGGTCATGGCCATAGACATGCTCGGCGAGGTCCGATTGCGGAACCACCTGCCCGCGCCGATGCAGAAGATAGGCGACGAGACGATATTCAATCGCCGTCAGCTCGACCGCGGCGTCGTCGATCTTGATGGTCATGCTGCGCTCGTCGAGCGAGAGCGCGCCATTGCGCGTCACCGAGGAGGCGTGGCCGGCCGAGCGGCGAATGACGGAGCGCAGCCGCGCCAGCAATTCCTCCGGCTGGAAAGGCTTGGGCAGATAATCATCGGCGCCTGCGTCTATGCCGGCGACGCGCTCGCTCCAGGAGCCGCGCGCGCTCAAGGCCAGGACCGGCATGCGGCGGCCCTGCTCGCGCCAGCGCTCCAGCACGGCGAGCCCGTCGAGCCCCGGCAGGCCGAGATCGAGAATGACGGCGGCGAAATTTTCCGTATCGCCGAGAAACCAAGCCTCCTCGCCATTGGCCACGATATCCACGACATAGCCCGCCGCGCGCAGAGCTTTCGCTACGTCGCGGGAAATGCGCTCGTCGTCTTCCACCAGCAAAATTCGCATGAGCAGGGGCTGCGGTGCTATGCTCCGCTCGAACTTCGATCGTCGCGTCAGCGTCGAGTTCGAGCTCGTCAGCTTTTCGTCAGCTTCGATAAGCGAAATTGCGCGCCGACGCAAAGACCGGTTCCAGGCGGAATGAACATACAAAAGTTTCAGCATCTTGCCGTCATCGTCGGAATGGCCGGCGCGCTCCTCGCGAGCGTGGCCCGCGCCGCCGACGAGGTCTCCATCCCGCTTCGCGAGCAGGACATTCAAGCCGCCGGCATAGAAACGAAGCCGGTGGAGAAAAGCTCCGGCTCCGACGAGCTCGTCGTTCCCGGAACAGTGACGGTTCCGCCGCAGCAATTGCGCATGGTGGCGACGCCCGCCGCCGGCCTCGTCGAGACTCTGCTGGTCTCGCCGGACGAGGAGGTGAAAGCCGGCGATCCGATCGCGACCCTCAAAAGCTCCGAGCTGATCGAGGCGCAGCGCGCCTTTCTGCAGGCCGCCGCCGACGCCGCGCTCGCCAGTGAGAAGCTGCGCCGCGACGAGCAGCTGCACAAAGAGCGCATCATCGCCGAGCGCCGCCTTCTGGTCACGCGCGCGGAAGCCGCGCAGGCGCGCTCCGTGCTGGACGAGCGCGGCCAATTGCTGGCGCTGGACGGCATGAGCGAGCAGGCGATCGAATCGCTGCGCAAGGAGCGCAAGATGGGCGCGGCGCTCACCGTGCGCGCGCCCATGTCCGGCGTCATTCTGGCGCGGCATGCGACGGTCGGCGATCGCCTGATGGCCTCGGCGCCGCTCGTCACCATCGCGCGGCTCGATCCCATTTGGGTCAATCTGCAAGTTCCCATCGGCCGCGCCGCCGGGCTCGACCGCACGGATAAGGTCGTGCTGCCGAGCCATGGCGTCGAGGGAAAGCTGATCCGCATCGGCCGGACCGCCGATCCGGCGACGCAATCCATCACCGCGGTCGCGGAATTCTCGCCCGGCAAATCGCCGGTTCGCCCCGGACAGGCGGTGCAGGCTATTCTGCGCATCAAAGGAACCGGCGGGACGCTCTGGCGCGTGCCGGCCGACGCCGTGGTCCATTTCCGCGACAAAGACTGGGTATTTCTGCGCTCTGCGGATGGTTTCCGCGCCGTGCCGGTCAATCTCGTCTCGGAGACGCCGCAATATGCGTCGATCCAAGGACCGCTCGCCGTCGCCGATCAGGTGGCCACGCGAGGCATGCTGACGCTGCTCGCCGAGCTTGCGGCGAAAGACCCGAGCGCTAAGTGAGCGAAACGCGACATGCTCGATAAACTCATCCAAGCGGCGCTGGGCCAGCGGCTCCTGGTCTTTCTCGCGGCGATCGCTCTCGCCGCCTGGGGCGCGCACGCCTATTCCAAGCTGCCGATCGACGCTTTTCCGGACGTCGCGCCGGTGCAGGTGCTGGTCTCCATGCGCGCGCCCGGCCTGACGCCGGAGGAGCTGGAGAACCGCGTCACCGCGCCGATCGAGATCGCCGCGCGCGGCATTCCCAATCTCGTGCGCATGCGCTCGACGACGCGCTATTCCGTGGCGCTGCTCACTTTCGAGTTCGGCGAGGGCACGGATATTTTCTGGGCGCGCACGCAAGTGAACGAGCGCCTCGCCTCGGTCGCCGATCAGCTGCCGGCGGGCGCCTCGGGCGGGCTCGCGCCCATTGTCACCCCGCTCGCCGAAATGCTGATGTTCACCCTCGTCGGCGGCGGCCTCACGCCGACAGAGCAGCGCAGCCTCGTCGATTGGACCATTCGCCCCGCATTGCGCGGCCTGCTCGGCGTCGCCGACGTCAATGTGCTCGGCGGCTTCGTGCGCACTTTCGAGGTCGCGCCTTCGCCCTCCGCCATGGCGGCGCGCGGCATCACCGTGAAGATGCTGAAGGACGCGCTCGAGGAGAACAACCGCAACGACGGCGCCGGCCGCGTGCGCGATGGCGAGGAGGCGCTGCTGGTGCGCGCCGAGGGACGGCTGCGCACGCTCGACGACATACGCTCGGTGGTCGTCGCCGCGCGGTCGACCGGAATCGTGCGCGTCGGCGATGTGGCGGAGGTGCGCAATGGCGCGCTGGCCCGCAATGGCGTCACCACGCGCAATGGCGAGGACGAGGCCGTATGGGCGCTGGTGCTGGGCCTTCGCGGCGCCGACGCCAGCACGGTCGTCTCCGGCGTCAAGGCCAAGCTCGAGGAGCTGAAGCCGCGCCTGCCGGAAGGCGTGAAGGTCGATATCTTCTACGATCGCAGCGAGCTCATCTCCAAAGCCGTGTGGACGGTGCAGAAGGTGCTGATCGAGGCCATCGTCCTCGTCGTCATTCTGCTGTTCCTTTTCCTCGGCAATCTGCGCGCGGCGCTGGTCGTCTCGCTGATCCTGCCGCTCGCCGCGCTCTCCACTTTCGCGATCATGCGGCTCTATGGGCTCTCGGCCAACATTATGTCGCTCGGCGGCCTCGCCATCGCCATCGGGATATTGGTCGATTGCGCCGTCGTCGTCGTCGAGAATGTCGAGCATCGCCTCGCCGGGATGGAAAAGGCCGACCTGCAAGACCGCGTCCGCATCACCTATGAGTCGACGCGCGAGGTCGCCGGCCCGCTCGTTTCCGGCGCGGTCATCATCATCACCGTCTTTTTGCCGCTGCTCTCGCTCGAGGGGCTCGAGGGGCGGCTGTTCGCGCCGGTCGCGCTCACCATCGCCTTCGCCATGGGCTCGGCGCTCATACTCTCGCTCACAGTGGTGCCGGCGCTCGCCGCCACTCTGCTGCGCGCCGGCGGCAGCGACGAGCCCTGGCTGGTGCGCAAAATCTCCGCCTTCTACGATCCGCTGCTGGAGCGTGCGCTGCGCCGGCCCATGGTCGTCGGCGCGGCCGTGACCATCGGCCTCGCTCTGGCGCTGCTCGCCTCCAACCACATCGGCCAGACCTTCATGCCGGTGATGGACGAGGGCACGCCCGTCATCACCGTGCGCAAGCATCCGACCATCAGCGTCGACATGACCGCCGAGACCGATATGCGCATAGAGCGCGCGCTGATGGCGCGCGTGCCGGAGATCAAGGGCGTGATGGCGCGAGCCGGCGCCGACGAGCTCGGCATCGACCCCGTCGGCCTCAATGAGACCGACATGTTCCTGACGCTCGCGCCGATGGACAAATGGCGCGAGCCGAACATGGCCTGGCTGCTCGGCGAGATGCGCCAGGTGCTCGACAGCTTCCCCGGCATTTCCTACGCCTTCTCGCAGCCGATCGACATGCGCGTGCAGGAGATGATCATCGGCGCGCGCGGCGATGTGGTGGTGAAAGTCTTCGGCGACGACATAGACGAATTGAACCGCCTCGCGCGCGAGATCGCCGGAACATTGCGCAAGATCGACGGCTCCCGCGACGTCTTCGCGCTACAGAATGACGGGATGCGCTATCTCACCGCGCGCATCGATCGCCTGGCCGCCGGTCGCCTCGGCCTCAACGCCAGCGAAATTCAGGACGGATTGCGCGTATGGGTGGACGGCACGCAGGTCGGCCTCGTGCTCGAAGGCCCGGTGCGCACGCCGCTGGTCATTCGCGGCGACCCTGTGTCGCGCCGCTCGCCGGTGGATTTCGCACGCGTGCCGGTTGTTTCCGGCGACGGCAAGGTGGTGGAATTGTCGCAGCTCGCCGACATACGCGCAGAGAACGGCCCTATACAGGTCATTCGCGAGGAGGCGCGGCGCTACGCCACCGTGCTCTCCAATGTCACGGGACGCGATCTCGTCGGCTTCGTCGACGAGGCCAAGGCCGCAGTCGCCAAGGAGGTGCATACGCCGCCGGGCTATGAGCTGGTCTGGGGCGGGCAGTTCGAGAATCAGCAGCGCGCCTCGGCGCGGCTCGCCATCGTCGTGCCGCTGGCGCTGGGGCTCATCTTCCTGCTGCTCTATCTCACCTTCGGCTCCATGTCGCAGGCGGCGCTGGTCTTCTGCAACGTGCCTTTCGCGGCGATCGGCGGCGTCATCGGCCTTTGGCTCTCCGGCGAGTTCCTCTCCGTGCCCGCTTCCGTCGGCTTCATCGCGCTCATCGGCATCGCCGTGCTCAATGGCGTCGTGCTGATCTCCTATATCAACAAGCTGGTCGCCGAGGGCCGCGCCGTGCATGACGCGGTGCGCGAAGGCGCCCGGCGCCGCATGCGCCCGGTGCTGCTCACCGCAACCATCGCCGCGCTCGGCCTCGCGCCCTTCCTCTTCGCCAAGGGTCCGGGCGCGGAAATCCAACGGCCGCTCGCCATCGTCGTCATCGGCGGCCTCGTCACCGCCACCGCGCTCACGCTGCTGCTCTTGCCCATTCTCTACGATCGCTTCGACTTCAAGCGTCTGCTGCGCAAGCGCGCCGCGACGCAGCCCGCCACGACCACGGCGCCGGACTCCCGCTGGCGGATTCAGCGTCGATGAAAACCATGCGCTGCATTCCTCCGCTTCTTTCGACCACGCTCGTCCTTCTCCTCGCCGCGAGCGCGGCCGCGCAGACGCAGCCCAAGCTCACCGTCTCGCCGCTGCCGCCGGGCATAGAAGCGAAGGCGAAGCAGAAACCAAAGCAGAAGCCGCCGGGCAAGCCCTTCGGCCTCGTGCTCACGCGTCATCTCGATCAGGCGATCGGCATAGATGCGCAGAGCGCCGCGCTGGAAGCGCAACGCCGCGCCGTGGCCTCACGCTACGCCCAGGCCAATTCCTTCACGCCCGGCTCGCCCTATTTCGGCGGCTCGCGGCAGGAGCGCGTCAAAGGCAATGTGCAGGGCTATCGCGAATCCGAGCTCGAGATCGGCATGCCGATCTGGCTGCCGGGCGAACGCGAGGCCTATGAGCTCAATGTCACCGCCGGCGTCGCCGAGATCGTCGAGCGTCTGGCGCTGCGCCGGCTCGATGTCGCGGCGCTGGTGCGCGACGCCTGGTGGACGGCGCAGCGCACGGCGAAAGACGCAGCCATCGCGCGCGATCGTCTGGCGACGGCGCGCGATATCGGCAATGACATGAAGCGGCGCGTCGAGCTGGGCGAAAACGCCGCGCAGGACGAATTGCTCGCGCGCAATGAGACGCTCGCCGCCGAGACGGAAGTCGCGCAGACCGACGCCGCCGCCAAGGCCGCGCGCGCCGCCTATGAGGTGCTGACCGACGGCTCCACGCCGGATGGAACGCTGGAGGCGCCATTGCCGGCGCGCCCGCCGGAGGATCATCCCGCGCTGCGCGCGCCGATCGCCGCGCTCGCCAAGGCGCAGGCGCAGATGCGACTGATCGAGACGGGCTTCATCGACAATCCGGAGATCGCCATCTTCGGCCGCAATGAGCAAGGCACGGAGCCCGCCACCGAAGATCCGATCCGCTCCAACAATAATACTGTCGGCGTGCGCTTTCGCATTCCGCTGCCGACGCCCGGCCGCAATATTCCGCGCATCGCCGAGGCGCAGGCGGAATTCGATCGCGCCAACGCCGAATTCGGCCGCGCGCAGAGGTTCGTCGCCGCGGAGATCAACGCCGCCCGCGCCGCCGTCGCCGCAGCGCGACGCGCGGACGGCCTCTCGGCCAAGCGCCTTTCGGTCGCCAGCGAGCAGTTCGATCTCGCGCGGCGCTCCTTCCGGCTCGGCGAGATCAACGCTTTCGATCTCTATCGCGTGCGCCAATTGCAGCTCGACGCGCAGCGCGCGCGGGCGAGCGCGGCCATCGATCTCGGCGTCGCATTGTCACGCTTGAATCAAGCCTTCGGCTACGCGCCGACTCTGTGAAGGCAAGGAAGGCGAGCCTGAAGGCTCGCGGTTCAGGGAAACGCTTCGGACCGCGAGCCTTCAGGCTCGCAACCCATAAAACCGCTTACCCCTCGAGCCCCAGCGCCTGACGCACCTTGGCGGAATAGCCGTAGAGATCGCCGCGCAATTGCAGGCGTCCCGACTCGTCCACGAAAGCCGTGAAATATTCGATGTGGATCGGCAGCGGCCGTGCGAGATTTATGTAGCGCTCATTGCCGCCGATGAGCTTGCGCACGCGCTCCTCCGGCCAGCCGCTGCCCGGCCCCAGCACCGCCTCGGCGAGGCGGAAGGGCTGATCCACGCGAACGCAGCCATGGCTCAGAGCGCGATGCGCCGAAGCGAACAGCGCATGATTGGGCGTGTCGTGCAGATAGACGGAGAAGTCGTTCGGGAACATGAATTTGATGCGCCCGAGCGCGTTGGATTCGCCCGGCTTCTGCCGCACGAAAGTCTGCCCCTTGCGGGTGATCACCTCAAAGCCGCGCGCGGCGATGGCGCCGAGGTCGCCGCCGAATTTGGGCAGCATCTCTTTCGTCAGAATCGACGGCGGCACGTTCCAATAGGGATTGACGATGATGAACTGCATTTTGTCGGAGAACAGCGGCGTCGGCGTGCCCTCCTTGCCCACGATGACGCGGGCGCGATGCGTGACATGTCCGTCGCGGACGAGAGCCAGCTCGAAATCGGGGATGTTCACCTCTATGCGGCTCTCGCCGAGCTCGCGCGGCAGCCAGCGCCAGCGCTCCATATTGGCGATGATCTCCGCCTCCACCTGCGCATTGGAGCGGCGCGGCGGCGCGCTCGGCGCCTCGCGGCCCGGGGCCGCGTCATGCGCGACCGAATGCGCGGCCTCGGCGAAACGCCTGTCGAGCTCCGGCAGGCCGGCGCTGCGCAGCTCCACGAGCTTTCCCCGCAGCGCGCGATAGCCTTCATGCGGCGGATTATAGTCTTGCAGCAAATCGCCCGCGCGCGATCCTGCGGCGGCGATCGTCGCGATCACGGCGCCGGTGTCCGGCAGAGCGGGATGCGCGCCGATGAGACGCGACAGACGCCGCGGATCGATGCGCCCGCCGGAGGCCTGAGCCGCATAGGCGACGACGGCCTCCGACAATGCGAGCTCATCCGCATCGCCGCCGAGCTTCGTCTCGGAAGGATAGGCCAGGCCGCGCAGATCGAGACCATCGTCGCGCGCGCGGCTCAGCCGCTCTATCGCGGCGGGCGCCGAGGCGCGCCAGGCGCCGCCCTCGCGCCACAGCGGCTTATAGGCGCGCTGCGCATAAAAGGCGGCGACCGCCTTGCGACGCGCGCGCTGCTCTAGTCCGCGTGCGGCGCCGGCCCATGAGTCGAGCGCGAGCGCGAAAGCCCGCTGCTCCTCGCTGAGCAGCGCCTCGGCGACATCGAAGCCGCCAACGACGGGAAGCACGGCGAGCGCAGTGGAGTTGACGATAGGAAGCAGCGCCGATGTCGTCGGCGGCGCGAAGATGTCGGCCGGCGGCTCTTCCATGCGCAGCCAGGAGACCTCGAGCTGCCGCACCAGCGGCGGCGGCGCGACGGTGAGCGGCGCGCGGAAAGGCGCGCGCGGCTCGGCGGCGGCGCCGGAGGACGAACCGAGCCCGACTGCGAACGCCAAAACGGACGCACGCGCGAAACTGCCGCGGAACACCATGCTCTTCTGCCTCACGCCACCGGGCGGCGCCACGCTTTCACGCGCACGATCCGCTCACCAATGCTCACGCGCGCCGCTCTCGACTCGCGCTTTACGTATATTAACGTAAACGGGTTAATGCTTGGAATAAGCTTCCGCGCCCCGCCGCCACAAAGATTGCCGTTCCATTAACGACGCGGCGGCGACGGAGTCGAGTTGCGGCTATCGCGCGCCCGTCTCGCAATTAGCTGGGCGCGACCTTTTGTAGCCGCCGCGCTTTCCGCCGCAAATTCAATTTGCTCGAGCGCTTCGCGCCATTCTGCCGCAGGCGCGCGCAATTGTCGGCGATGAAAGCGCGGCGCAATTTTCTCCACGACGATGCGCTACGTCGTCGTCACAAAAAAAAATTGCACTGAGGGAGAATCGTCATGCACAGCAATGCGGAGCTCTTCAAAGCCGTCGCCGGCATCGTCGGCGCGCTCGCCTTCTTCATCGTCGTCCTTCACCAGCTCACCCGGCTGATCGGCTGAGAGCCTTCTCCTCGCGCGACTTCCCGGAGCGCCCCCCGGCGTCTCCGGGATTTTTCAAATCACGTAGATCCTGTCCGGCAGCTCCTCATGGCCGCCGGGCGGCACATGTTTCGACAAGAGCCGCGCGCATTCGCCGATCGCATCGACGAAACCATCGGCGACGCGCCCCTCGCGCACGCGCGCGAGCAGGAGATCGAGCGCCGCGCGCCAATCCTCCTGAGGAATTTTCGCCGCTATCCCCTCATCCGCGACGATGCGCGCATAACGCTCGCCGAGCGAGACGAAGATCAGCACGCCGGTGCGATCCCTGGTCGCCGAAACGCCGCGCGTGAAAAATTGCTCGATCGCCGCGCGATGGGCGCGCTCGCGCTTGACGAAGCGCGGCGTCAGCGCGAGCCGCAAGGGCGGCAGCGAGAACAGCAGCGCCGCGCCGATGAAGACGAGAATCTGAATGGCCAGAATGAGCCGCACGCCGAGCTCGGTGAAGAAGACCAGCGGCCAGGGCGCGATGAGCGCGATGAGCGCCGCCAGCAACGGCGGCACATAGGCGTAATCGGAGGAGCGGCGCGCCAAGACGCAGACGATCTCCCCCGCCGTGCGCCGCTCTGCGGCGGCGATCGCCTCCGCTATGCGCTCTTTATCCGCATCTGAAATCGGCATCACCAATCCCCCGAGGCGCCGCCGCCGCCCGACGAGCCGCCGCCGCCTGAAAATCCGCCGCCGCCATCGCCCCAAGAGGAGCCGCCGCCGCCCCAAGAGGAGCCGCCGGACCAGCTGTCGTTCGACGGCGGGAAATAGATGATCGGCCCGCGCCCGCCGCGATAGATGCGCCGCCCGCCGCCGCGGGCGTTGGCGAGCATGGAGAAGAAGACGAACATGAAGAGCAGGAAGATGATGAAGGGCACGATCTCGTCGAAGCCCGGCTCGGAATGCTCGGCGCGCACTTTCACGCGCTTCTCCCATTCGGCGGAATCACCGCTCAGCACCTCGACGATTCCATCGACGCCGCGCTCGATTCCGGCGCCGAAATCGCCGGTCTTGAACTTGGGCGTCACCGCTGTCGCGATGATGACCTTGGAGAGCGCGTCGGTGAGCGTCCCCTCGAGCCCATAGCCGACCTCTATGCGCATCTTGCGCTCATTGGGCGCGATGAGGAACAGCACGCCATTATTGACCTTCGCCTCGCCGAGCTTCCAGAAGCGGAACAGGCCATTGGCGAAAGTCTCTATATCCGTGTCCTGCAGCGACGGCACTGTGGCGACGACGAGCTGAATGCCGGACTTCTCCTCCAGCTCTTTCGATTTCGTCTCGACCGCCTGCCGCGCGGCCGGCGGAATAATATGGGCGTCGTCGACGACGCGGCCGGTGAGCGCGGGAAAATCGAACGCCGCGAAAGCGAGAGCCGGCAGGAGGAGAAAGACCAGCAGAGCGAGGCTTCGTGTCCCTCGCATCGTGGCGAAAAAGCCGCGGCGACGCGAAGGCCACGAAGGAAGCGACGGCATCAGCGGCGATCTCCCGTGAAAAACGATTCTAGAACTTCACCGTGGGCGCCTGCTCCGCGCCGGCGTTGGCGGTGAATTCGGCGAGCGGCTTGGTTCCGGCGAAGACGGTCTTGGCCCAGAGCAGCGTCGGGAAGGTGCGCAACGAAGTGTTGAACTCCCGCGCCGCCTGAATGTAATCGCGCCGCGCCACATTGATGCGGTTCTCAGTGCCCTCGAGCTGCGATTGCAAGGCCAGGAAGTTGGTGTTGGATTTCAAATCCGGATAGGCCTCGCTGACGGCGAGCAGACGCCCCAGCGCGCCGGAGAGCTGCGCCTGCGCCTCCTGGAACTGCTTCAATTTTTCCGGATCGGTGAGCTGCGAGACATCGACCTTGGCCTGCGAGGCGTGAGCGCGCGCCTCCGTCACCGCGATGAGCACGTCCTTCTCATGCTTGGCGTAGCCCTGCACGGTGGCGACGAGATTGGGGATGAGATCGGCGCGGCGCTGATATTGCGCCTCCACCTCGGCCCATTTGGCCTTGGCTTCCTCCTCCTGCGTCGGAATCGTGTTGTAGCCGCAACCCGATAGCGAGAGAGCGAGGAAGAGAGCGGCCAGCAGAGACGGCCAGCGGAAGGAAAAATTCATCCGAAAGTCTCCTCATGACGGCATCCGCCCCACCGAACGGAGCGCGCCCATTACTTAGGCTGCACATGAGGGCTTGGGAAGTGCGGGCGGCGCCGGAAGGGGACGAGTGGTGGGTCGGTTTGGGTTTCGGCTTGATGACCCTTATGGGACCTTCTCTAGCGCTCGAACGGAGCCACGGGAATTCAGGGCCTTCGCTATGAAGCCTTGCATGAAAATTCACATAGTCTATCGTGACCTTCGTCGCTCTGTGGTCCTTTTTCGCTCGAGCGCATCTGTGTAGATCTTGGGCTGACGGAGACCACCCGGCCCTCAAACCGGGCGCTCGCCGTTGTGCGCTTCCGGAGCATAGTCGAAGCCGATATTGCGGCCGAATAATCCCCTCGGCTGAGGACGGAAGCATGTCATCACTGAATCTCCATTTCCTTGATGCCCGCGGCGCACTTACAAACCTTCGCAATTGGCTTACGGCTTCTCTAAAAGAGAGCCACGATAGGGCTGTCGCCCTTATGCCGATTGGCCCCATCGATGTTATTGTGCAGACGGGAAAGCAGGTCATTCCCGAGAAAGGAATTCTCGGGTATTCGCCGGGGCCGGGAGTGATCTTCATCACTGTTGATCCTGATAATCCTGCCCTTTCTGCAAACTCAGAAGGATCATTTGAGCGAATGTTCGCCCATGAGCTTCATCATGCGGCTCGCTGGGAGGGACCAGGTTACGGGTCATCATTGGGGGAAGCATTGGTATCAGAGGGTCTGGCGGGCCATTTCGCTCGAGAAGTCTGGGCTGGCGCGCCTGAACCATGGGAACAACTCGATATCCGAGAAATCCGCCGTCATGTTCCCTTTGCGGCGCGAGATTGGGACCGCAAAGATTATAGCCACAGTGGTTGGTTTTTCGGTGTTGGCGAATTGCCTCGGTGGCTTGGATATTCACTGGGCTTTCAACTCGTCTCCCGGTTCATGGAGGAGCGGGTGGACCGCAAGGCTTCAAATTTGGCCAAAGCGGAGGCGCGAGCGTTTTTCGACAGCCTGACGAAAATCTGACAGGAATCGGGAGTCGCCACAGTCCGGCTCGCATGTCGGTCCGACGCAGCGACCAGCTCTTCCCGATGAAATCCGCTCCTAATGCTGTGGCGCACCGCGGGGCATTTCGATCCAAGCCGTCGCCTACGGAAGCGATGAATCCAGCCGAGCAGCCGCCGCTCTTTTCATGACGCTCCATTCGCACTAGCTTCGAGACCAGCTTGCAGTTTTCATCGCGACTCGCGCGCGCCCCGAAAATGCGCGCGACCCGCAGCGGAGCCCCTTTCATGTCGACGGAAACCGTTCTCCAATCCTTGGACGCCGATCTGCCCGCGGCCACGGATCGCCTCTTCGATTTTCTGCGCATCAAATCGGTCTCCACCGATCCGGCCTTCGCTTCCGAATGCCGCCGCGCCGCCGACTGGCTCGCCGGCCAGTTGCGCGAGCTCGGCTATGAGGCGAGCGTGCGCGACACGCCCGGGCATCCGATCGTCGTCGGCCACGCCAAGGCCAAGCGGCCGGACGCGCCGCATGTGCTGTTCTATGGCCATTATGACGTGCAGCCGCCGGACCCGCTCGAGCTCTGGATCAGCGATCCTTTCGATCCGCGGCTCGTGCAAGGGGACAAGGGCGAGGAGATCGTCGCCCGCGGCGCCTCGGACGACAAGGGCCAGCTGATGACCTTCCTCGAGGCCTGCCGCGCCTTTCAGCGCAATGGCGGCCTCCCCTGCCATATTACTTTCCTCTTCGAGGGCGAGGAGGAGACCGGCTCCCCCTCCCTGCCGGATTTCTTCGCCGCCAATCGCGAGGAGCTGTCCGAGCCGGCGCTGGCGCTCGTCTGCGATACCGGCATGTGGAACGCCAAAACGCCCGCCATCACCACAATGCTGCGCGGCCTGGCGCAGGAGGAGGTGATCCTCAAAGCCTCCGATCGCGATCTGCATTCGGGCATATTCGGCGGGCCGGTCATCAATCCGATCCATGTGCTCGCCAAGATCATCGGCGATCTCCATGACGCCGAAGGCCGCGTCACGCTGCCGGGCTTTTACGACGGCGTCGCCGAGCTGCCCGAGGAGATCGCCGCGCAATGGCGCGGGCTGGAGTTCGACGAGACGGCGTTTTTAAAGAGCGTCGGCGTCGCGCGCCCGGCCGGCGAGCGCGGCCGCAGCGTCATCGAGCAAGTGTGGTCGCGCCCGACCTGCGACGTGAATGGAATCATCGGCGGCTATACCGGGCCGGGCGCCAAGACCGTGCTGCCGGCGCAGGCGAGCGCGAAAATCTCCTTCCGCCTCGTCGGGACGCAAGACCCGGAGAAGGTGCTGAGTTCATTCCGCGCCTTCGTGCGCGAGCGCCTGCCCGTGGACGTGCGCGCGGAATTCGTTCCCCATGGCGCCTCGCGCGCCTTGCAATTGCCCTTCGGCTCGGAGGCGCTCACGCGGGCGCGGCGGGCCTTGCAGGAGGAATGGGACAAGGAGGCGGCGCTGGTCGGCTGCGGCGGCTCCATCCCGATCGTCGGCGCCTTCAAGCGCGATCTCGGCATGGACACGCTGATGATCGGCTTTGCGCTCGAGGACGACCGCATTCATTCTCCAAACGAAAAATACGCCTATAGTTCTTTCAAGAAGGGCTCCCGCTCCTGGGTCCGCGTCCTCGCCGCTCTGGCGGCGTGACATCCGGCGACGGGCCGTCATCGCGAGCGACGCGAAGCGATCCTTCAGCCGTAGGGCGGCCCCTGGATCGCTTCGTCGCTGCGCTCCTCGCGATGACGCCCCGATGAAAGGGAGGGGGATCGAATGGGGCTCCGCGCATCACGACCAGAGCCCCGGCCGGCGAGCGATTTCGCGCCGCTGTCGGAGCGCGAGGCGACGGCGCGCCTCGCGCATTTCGGCCCCAATGAGCTGGAGCAGCCCGCGCGCCGCTCCTGGCTGCTGATCGCTTTCGCCGCATTGCGCGAGCCCATGTTCGCGCTGCTCATCGTCGCGGCGCTGCTCTATCTCGCGCTCGGCGATATTCATGAAGGCCTGCTGCTCACAGCGGGCGCCTTTCTCTCCATCGGTCTGGTGGTGGCGCAGGAGACGCGCAACGAGAATGCGCTCGCGGCTCTGCGCAGCCTCGCGGCGCCCAGCGCCCGCGTGCTGCGCGCCGAAGGCGAGCAGCGCATTCCGGCGCGCGAGATCGTCCCCGGCGACATTGTGCTCGTCGGCGAGGGCGAGCGCGCGCCGGCCGATGGCGCGCTGCTGCGCGGCGACGTCCTCTCAGTGGACGAATCGGCGCTGACCGGCGAATCGGCGCCGGTCTGGAAAGCGCCCGCGACGCTGGTGGACCCGCTGGTCGATCCCGAGCCCGGCGAGGAGGCGCCCTTTCTCTTCGCCGGCACGCTGGTGACGCTCGGACAAGGCGCGATGCTGGCGACGCGCACCGGACGCGCGACGCGGCTCGGCCGCATCGGCCGCTCGCTCGAATCGATCGAGCCGGAGGAGACGCCGCTGCAAAAGAGCACCGGCCGCGTCGTCGCGATCTTCGGCGCGCTGGGCATAGGCTTCTGCCTTCTCGTGGCGCTCGCCTATGGCCTCGCCTTCGGCGACTGGATTCAAGCGGGGCTGACGGGAATCACACTCGCCATATCGCTGACGCCGGAAGAATTCCCCATGGTGCTGGCGGTGTTTCTGGCGCTCGGCTCCTATCGTCTGGCGCGGCGCAATGTGCTGGCGCGCCGCTCGGCCGTCATCGAGACGCTGGGCGCGACGGACGTGCTCTGCGTCGACAAGACCGGCACGCTGACGCAAAACCGCATGGAGGCGGCGTTTTTCCTGCGCGGCGCGGACATGTGGCGGCCGGGCGAAGCCGCAATGCCCGACGAGATCGCGCCATTGCTGGACGCCGCTTTGCGCGCCAGCGCCGCCGATCCCTCCGATCCGATGGATCGCGCTTTGCATCGCCTCGCCAGCGATCCGCCCGCGAGCGCGGCGATCACGCGCAGCTTTCCGCTGCGGCCGGAGACGCTCGCCTTCGTGCAGACATGGCGCGCAGCCGACGAAGGCCTCGCCTCCTTCGCCAAAGGCGCGCCGGAGGCGATCGCCGGCCTCTGCCGCCTGGACGCCGACGCGCTGCGCCTTCTGACCGCCGAGGTCGCGACAATGGCGGCGCATGGGCTGCGCGTTCTCGCCGTCGCCACACATCAAGGGCCATTGCCGCGCGAGGACGCCCCCGGCTCGGGCGTTTTCGCGCTCGACGGGCTCGTCGGCTTTCTCGACCCGCTGCGCGAGGATGTCCCCGAAGCCGTCGCGCTGGCGGCGCGCGCCGGAATTCATGTGGTGATGATCACCGGCGATTATCCGGCGACGGCGCTCGCCATAGCGCGTCAGGCCGGAATAGAGGCGCAGGCCGGCGCGCTGAGCGGCGCCGAGATCGCCGCCTTGAACGACGCCGCGCTGGATGAAGCCGTCGAGACCACGCGCGTCTTCGCGCGCATCCGCCCGGAGCAGAAGCTCGCTCTGGTGGAGGCATTCAAACGCAACGGCCATATCGTGGCCATGACCGGCGACGGCGTCAACGACGGCCCGGCTCTGCGCGCGGCGCATGTCGGCGTCGCCATGGGCCAGCGCGGAACCGATGTCGCGCGCGAGGCGGCTTCGATCGTGCTGCTCGACGATCGTTTCGCCTCCATCGTCGCGGGCGTGCGCAGCGGGCGGCGCATCTTCGCCAATCTGCGCAAGGCGCTGATCTTCGTGACGGCGATCCATGTGCCCATCGCGGGCCTCGCGCTCACGCCCATTTTGTTCCTGCTGCCGCCTGTGTTCTATCCCGTACATGTGGTGGCGCTGGAGCTCATCATCGATCCGATTTGCGCGCTCGTCTTCGAGGGCGAGCCAGCCGAACGCCATATGATGGAGGAGCCGCCGCGCTCTCCCGCCGAGCCTTTGTTCGGCCTGCGCCAGATCGGCGCCGGCTTTCTCGACGGCGCGGTTCTGCTCGCGGCGCTGCTCTGCGTCTATTTCGTCTCGATGCGGGCCGGCGAGAGCGAAGGGGAGACGCGCGCGCTGGTCTTCGTCGGCCTCGTCATCGGCAATCTGTCCATGGCCTTCGCCTCCGCCGCCGGACCGGGAACCGCTCTTTTCGACAAGCGGCGCGTCGCCTTCTGGATCATAGCGACGATCACGACGCTCGCGCTCGCGCTGATCGTCTATCTTCCTGCGGCGGCGGAGCTGTTCCGCTTCGCGACGCCGGAACCGAAGGCGCTCGCCTATGTCGTCGCGACGGCGCTGGTCGCCGGCGGCTGGTCGGGAGTATACAAGGCCGTTCGCAGACGCCGAGGACGATGATCCTCGCGGCCGACGCAGCTTCTCTCAGAGAAGCGGCAGCTCACCGGAATCGCAATGCCCTCACCCGACACGCCGCACGCCGCCGATTTCCGTCCCTCGCCCAATCACAATGAGCGGCTGACGCCCATCTCCGCGCTGATCCTGCATTACACCGGCATGCCGACGGCGGCCTCGGCCCTGGCGCTGCTCACCAGCGTCGAGAGCCAAGTCTCCTCGCATTATTTCATTGATGAGGACGGGACCATTCTGCAGCTCGTGCCGGAGGCGCGCCGCGCCTGGCACGCCGGCAGCAGCTTTTGGGCCGGCGAGACCGATCTGAACTCCGCCTCCATCGGCATAGAGATCGTCCATCCCGGCCATGACGATCCGCGCCCCTTCCCGGACCGCCAGATCGAGGCGGTGGCGGCGCTGTGCCGCGATATTTGCGCGCGGCAGGGCATAGCGCCGCGGCGCGTGCTCGCCCATTCGGACATCGCCATCGGCCGCAAGATCGACCCCGGCGAGTTCTTCCCCTGGAAGACGCTGGCCGAGCTGGGCGTCGGCCATTATGTCGAGCCCGCCGCCATCACAGGCGGCGCTGCGCTGGAGACCGGCGCGCGCGGCGACGCGGTGAGGCGATTGCAGCAGGCGCTGGCCGATTACGGCTATAAGATCGACGTCACCGGCGATTACGACCAAGCCTGCGCCGGCGTGGTCGCCGCCTTTCAGCGGCATTTCCGCCCCGCCCTGGTCGACGGCCGCGCCGATTCCTCCACCATAGCGACCTTGCATGCGCTAGCGGGAGCGGGCGCATGAGCGAGAAAAAATTCGTCGTCGTCACCGGCGTCTCCACCGGCATAGGCTATGCGCTGGTGGAGGCGCTGACGGCGCAGGGCTTCCATGTCTTCGGCAGCGTGCGCAACCCGGCCGACAGCGCGCGGCTGCGAGCGCGCTTCGGCGCGGCGAGCTTCACTCCGCTCCTCTTCGACGTGACCGACGCCGCCGCAGTGGCGCAGGCGGCGCGGGAGACCGAGTGGCGGCTCGAGGGCGCGAGCCTCGCCGGGCTCGTGAACAACGCCGGCGCGGCGTTTCCGGCGCCGCTTCTCTATCAGCCGATAGAGGAGGTCCGCCTTCAGCTCGAGATCAATGTGATCGGCCAGATCGCCGTCACCCAGGCTTTCGCGCCATTGCTCGGCGCGCGCCCGGAAAAGCGCCGCGGCCCGCCCGGCCGCATCGTGAATATGAGCTCGGTGGCGGGCAGCTTCGCCTCGCCCTTTCTCGGCGCCTATGCGGCCTCCAAACATGCGCTCGAAGGCGCCTCCGACGCGCTGCGGCGCGAGCTGATGATTTTCGGCGTCGATGTGGTGGTCATAGAGCCGGGCGTGATCGCCACGCCCATATGGGACAAGGCGGAGAGCGCCGATTTCGGCCGCTATGATTCCACCGTCTACGGCCCCTCCGCCCGCAGGCTGCAGAAATGGGCGGTGGAGAAGGGCCGGCTCGGGCCGCCGCCGGAGCGCGTCGCCACCGCCGTGCTGCGCGCGCTGACCGAGAAGCGGCCCCCGGCGCGCATTCGCGTCGTGCCGAACTATCTATTGGATTGGCTGCTGCCGCGCCTGCTGCCGGCGCGGCTGGTGGACCGCATCCTCGCCAAGCGCATGGGGCTGCTGCCGCCGGCCGAGGCGTTCCACCCTCCCCTTCAGGGGGAGGGTCGGCCGGCGAAGCCGGACGGGGTGGGGTGAAGCTCGCGAGACTCGGCGCGTCACACCCTCCCGAGCGCCTGCGGCGCTCGACCTCCCCCCTCCAGGGGGAGGTGGAAGCTCCCGCTCCCACGAGGAGTCGGCTGCCGACCTATCGCTTTGCCGCCAGCTTGACGCGAGACGCGTTCCGGCCCACCAAGGGCCAAATCCCATCGAGGGGACAAGACCGACGATGACCGACGAAATCGAGACCCGCCTTCCCGACCCCATCTCCGCCGAGCCGGCGCCGCGCCATAGGACGGCGGCGGTGACGATCGGCCGGGGGCCGCGCGCGGTGACGATCGGCGGCGGCGCCCCAATCGTCGTCCAGTCCATGACCAATACCGACACGGCCGATGTCGACTCCACGGTCGCGCAGATCGAATCGCTGGTCCGCGCCGGCTCGGAGCTGGTGCGCATCACCGTCGATCGCGACGAGGCCGCCGCCGCCGTGCCGCATATTCGCGATCGTCTCGCGCAGAAGAATATCGACGTCCCGCTGATCGGCGATTTCCATTACATCGGCCACAAGCTGCTCGCCGATCATCCGGCCTGCGGCGAAGCGCTCGAAAAATATCGCATCAATCCCGGCAATGTCGGCTTCAAGGAGAAGAAAGACCGGCAATTCGGCGCGATCGTCGAGCTGGCCATAAAGCATGGCAAGGCGGTGCGCATCGGCGCCAATTGGGGCTCGCTCGACCAGGAGCTGCTGACCCATTTGATGGACATCAACGCCAATTCCGCTGCGCCGCTCGACATGCGCGCGGTGACGCGCGAGGCGCTGGCCCGCTCGGCGCTGATCTCCGCCGAGCGCGCCGAGGAGATCGGCCTCTCGCGCGACAAGATCGTCATCTCGGCCAAGGTCTCCGCCGTGCAGGACCTCATCGCCGTCTATCGCATGCTGGCGCTGCGCAGCGATTATGCGCTGCATCTCGGCCTCACCGAGGCGGGCATGGGCTCCAAGGGCGTCGTCGCCTCGGCGGCGGCGCTGGGCGTGCTGCTGCAGGACGGCATTGGCGACACGATCCGCGTGTCGCTGACGCCGGAGCCCGGCGGCGACCGCGCCAATGAGGTGCGCGTCGCGCAAGAGATTTTGCAGACGATGGGCTTTCGCACCTTCGTGCCGCTGGTCGCCGCCTGCCCCGGCTGCGGCCGCACCACCTCCACCGTGTTTCAGGAGCTGGCGCGCGATATTCAGTCGCATATTCGCGACCGAATGGCCGTCTGGCGGCAGGATTATCCGGGCGTCGAGACGCTGAATGTCGCGGTGATGGGCTGCATCGTCAACGGGCCGGGCGAGTCCAAGCACGCCGACATCGGCATTTCACTTCCCGGCACGGGCGAGGCGCCGACGGCGCCGGTCTTCATCGACGGCAAGAAGGCGATGACCTTGCGCGGCGAGGGCATAGCGGAAGAATTCACCCGCATCGTCGAGGATTATGTCGCCGGCCGTTTCGGCGGCGCCGACAAGGGCGAAGCGGCGGAATAATCAGCCGAGCGCCGCCGCCACCGCGCGCAGATCGCGCCAGGCGCGGCGCTTCATCGCCGGCGTCCTGAGCAGGCTGGCGAGCGATGGCGCGAGCAGCGCGCGCACAGTCCCGACGCCGCAATCATAATCGAACCAAGCGTTGCGATAGCGCGCGACATCCGGCGAGCCGAGCGCGGCGCGGGCGGCGAAATCGCCGAGGATCAGCAGAGCGCGCGGGGCGGCCAGCTCCACATGGCGGCGCAGGAAGGGCAGCAGCGCCGCAATCTCCACGGGGCTGAGCTCGCGCGCGCCGGGCGGACGCCAAGGGGTCGCATAGGCGAGATAGGCGCTGGAGCGGTCACGCCGAATCGCGCGCAGCATATTGTCGAGCAGCCGCGCCTCCGGCCCGACGAAAGCCGCGCCGCCGCGCTCCTCCTCCTCGCCGGGCGAGAAATCCAGAACCATGAGAGGCGCGCTGGGCGCGCCGGCCGAGAAGAGAAAATGCCCGGCCGTCGCCTTCAGCGCGCAGCCGTCGAAACCCGCGAGCCGCTCCTGCAATTCCTCGATCGTCCGCGCCGCGCCCGCAGCGTCGCGGGCGGCGCGGGCGGCCTCCTCGGTAGAGACGGGAGCGGCGGAGCGCAGGGAGCGAGTCTCCCGCGCCGGCGGCTCGGCCCGACGCGCGGGCGCGGGTGTGGGCGCGACTATGGACGGAGGCGCGACGGCGCGGGCCGGCGGCGGCGCGGCGCTCTCGGCGAAACGGTCATGCGGCGTCTCGTCGATCGCTATGTCGACGCCGATCGACACATACCAATCGACGAGCGCGGCGAGCCCCGTCTCCAAGGAAAGATCGGCGTCAGCGGACATGGCCGCGAGCTTAGAGCAGAAGCGCGAAAAGGTGAAGGCGCGCGAGACGTGAGGCGCGCCCCCGAGGCGGGGCTGCGCGTCTCGCCCCTCCCCGCGCGCGAATGCGTAGATTATCGAGCTTCGCGACGCAGCGGCTCCGCAATAGGCTGGAACAAAATCAAGAATGTGCCGAGGGTGGAAACAGCGTTCAAAAATCACTGTTCACATAGAGAACTCACATGATCGACCTGATCGAAACCGTCGCGAAATCGCTGTTCGCGAAATTCGGGTCCAATCCGAAACTTTGGGATGGAGCTACGCTCAGCGAGCGCGAGAGATTCCGCCATGCGGCGGAAGATATACTGCAAGAGTTCGCCTCGCTCGCGCCCGTCGAGACGGCGGAGCTGGTCGAAAAAATCCGCGAGACGCGGATCACGCGTCTCGGATTTCTCTATATGGCCTATGCGCTGAACACTTCGGAAGCCGCCGCGCTGCTCACTTTTCGGGCGCTCGGCCGGGCCGAGTGCTGAAATCTTTCCGCGACTCGATCCGAACCGAAAAACACTCTAGCAGCAGCGCATCGCGCGCCGGCCGCCTTCGCCGAAACGGCTGGCCTGACGCTCGAGGAAGAACTCCTCGTGCGTCATCGTCGGCTCGTCCGGATGATTGGCGCGCCGATGCGCGAGATAGGCCTCATAATCCCCCTGCCCGATCATCAGCCGCGCGCCGTCGCGCAGCTTCCGCCCGAGCTTGGCGAGATCAAGCGCGGGCAATCCGCAGATCGTGCAGCTCATCGCTCGTCTCCCTGGTGGTGACGCTGGTCGCGCGCCGCGCCTCGCCGATCGCCCGCAGGCCGAAGAACAGCATCGACAATACGAGCGCGATGAAGATGGCGCAGAGCGTCGTATTCACATAATCGTTGAAGATGATGCGGCTCATCTCGGCGGCGGTCTTGGCCGGCGCGAGCAGTCTGCCCTCCGCCGCCGCGGCCGAATAGCGCGACGCATGGGCGAGGAAGCCGATCTTCGGATCGGGATGGAAAATCTTCTCCGCGCCCGCCGTCAGCGTGCAGATATAGAGCCAGGCCGCCGGCGCCGCTGCGATGAAGGCGTAACGCTCCCGCTTCATGCGGAACAGCACCACTGTGCAGAGCGTGAGCGCTATGGCCGCCAGCATTTGATTGGCGATGCCGAACATGGGCCAGAGCGTGTTGATGCCGCCGAGAGGATCGATGACGCCCTGATAGAGGAACCAGCCCCAGCCGGCGACGGCGAGCCCCGTTGCGCCGAAATTGGGAATCCAGGCGCGCGTATGCTTGAAGCGCGGCCAGAAGGTTCCGACGAGATCCTGAATCATGAAGCGCGCGACCCGCGTGCCGGCGTCCACAGTGGTGAGGATGAACAGCGCCTCGAACAGAATGGCGAAATGATACCAGAAGGCGGTCATCGAGGAGCCGCCGATCGCCCCCGACAGGATTTTCGCCATGCCGACGGCGAGCGTCGGCGCGCCGCCCGCGCGCGAGAGCACCGTCTTCTCGCCGACCTCGGCCGCCGCCTGGCTCAGCGCCTCCGGCGTGATGACGAAGCCCCAGGACGAGATGGTCTGCGCCGCCGTGTCGACCGTGGAGCCGATGACGGCGGGCGCGCTGTTCATGGCGAAATAGACGCCCGGATCGAGCACGGTGGCGGCGACCAGCGCCATTATGGCCACAAAAGACTCCATCAGCATCGCGCCATAGCCGATGAAGCGGATCTGCGCCTCGTCGCCGATCATCTTGGGCGTGGTGCCGGAGGAGACGAGGGCGTGAAAGCCCGAGATGGCGCCGCAGGCGAGGGTGATGAACAGGAAGGGAAAGACGCTGCCCGCGAAGACCGGGCCGGTTCCGTCGATGAAGCGGCTGACCGCCGGCATTTTCAGCTCGGGCGCCACATAGAAAATGCCGAGCGCGAGCGAGGCGATGGTGCCGATCTTCAGAAAGGTGGAGAGATAGTCGCGCGGCGCGAGCAGGAACCACACCGGCAGCACAGAGGCGACGAAACCATAGCCGATGAGCATGAAGGCGAGCGCCTCGCCTTTGAAGGTGAAGAGCGCGGCGAGCGCCGGCGTCTCGGCGACAGTGCGGCCGAGCGCAATGGAGCCGATCAGCAGGACGAAGCCGATCACCGACATTTCGAAAATACGGCCGGGACGCAAATAGCGGCCATAGACGCCCATCAGCACGGCGATGGGCAGAGTGGCGAAGACCGTGAAGAAGCCCCAGGGGCTGTCCGCCAGCGCCTTGACGACGATGAGCGCCAGCACGGCGAGCAATATGACCATGATGGTGAGAATGCCGACCATGGCGACGATTCCGGCGGCCGGGCCGAGCTCCGTCTTGATGAGATCTCCGAGCGAGCGCCCGTCGCGCCGCGTCGAGATGAACAGCACGACGAAATCCTGCACCGCGCCGGCGAAGACGACGCCGGTGAGCAGCCAGAGCGTGCCGGGCAGATAGCCCATTTGCGCCGCCAGCACCGGGCCGACCAGCGGCCCCGCCCCGGCTATGGCCGCGAAATGATGGCCGAACAGCACATATTTGTCGGTCGGCACATAATCGAGCCCGTCATTGTGGCGATGCGCCGGCGTCTTGCGCTGCGGATCGAGGCCGAGCGCGCGCTCCGCGATGAACAGCGAATAGAAGCGATATGCGACGAGATAGACGCAGATCGCCGCCGCCACCAGCCACATTGCGTTGACGGTCTCGCCCCGCGCCATCGCCAGAGTGAAGAGCGAGAAAACGCCGAGCGCGACGATTGCGGTCCAAAGGGCGATGGAGCCGAGCTTGCGGCCCGGCGTGACGAGTGGGAGGGACATAGCGCGAGCCTCGGCGTTTCCAGGAAAAGCCTGGGGACGAGATCGTCACCCGGCATTTTTCCCATGAAATAGGCCAAAGGCGCCCGCCGCGTCCAGCCGCGAGGGTCGCGCGCCGCCCTCTCTCGGCGGCGGGACGCGTCATCGGGACACGCCGCTCGTTTGGAACCTTTTGAAGGTCCGCAGATTGAATGGCTCGGGCGACGAATTCTGCACAGGAGACGCGCTTATGCACTGCGGAGATTGTCGTTTTTGGCGCCAGCCGGACAACCAATGCCGCCGCAACGCCCCACTGCCCATGCGCGGCCATGAGGGAACCATGGACACGGCATGGCCCCTCGTGACTGCGGAGGATTGGTGCGGCGAATACCAGCCCGGTTACATCGATCGGACCAGCATGCCCGCGGAAGCGCGGGCGCGCGCCCAGCCCCAGCACAAGGAACGCGCCCAGCACTGACAACGCGTCGAAACGGGCGCGGCCTTCTCGGGGCTCAATTTCCCGAGGTCTGCACAGGCGCGGCCGCGCCGCTATAGGACACGCGCCAGATCGTCCCATTGCCGTCCTCGCTCACCAGCAGCGAGCCGTCGCGCGCCACGGCGACATCGACGGGGCGGCCCCAGACGCGCGTGTCGTCCACGACGAAGCCGGTGAGAAAATCCTGATACTCGCCGGTCGGGACGCCATCCTTGAAAGAGAGGCGCACGATCTTGTAGCCGGTGCGCTTGGCGCGGTTCCAGGAGCCGTGCAGAGCGACGAAAGCGTCGCCCTTATACTCCGCCGGGAACTGGCCGCCGTCGTAGAAGGCGATGCCGAGCGGGGCCGAATGCGGCTGGAACAGCACATCGGGAACGGTGATCTTGCTCGAGAGATCGGGACGCTCGCCGGCGTGGCGGGGGTCCTCATGCGCGCCGATGTAGTGCCAGGGCCAGCCGTAGAAGGCTCCCTCCTTCACGCGCGTGGCGTAATCGGGCGGCAGATCGTCGCCGAGCATGTCGCGCTCATTGACGACGCACCACAGATCGTCGGTCCCCGGCCGCAATTGCAGGCCGGAGCAATTGCGCAGCCCATTGGCGACATTGCGCCGGCTCTTACCTTCCGGGTCTATGGCGAGCACTGTCGCGCGCTCGAATTCGGCGCCGGCGCTCGCGCCCTGCCCATGCGCCGCCTCGAGCTGCGCGACCTCCTGCGCGGAAGGGCGCGGATGGCCTTCGGCGACATTGGTCTTGGAGCCGACGGACACATAGAGCGTCTTGCCGTCGCGCGAGAAGACGAGATCGCGCGTCCAATGGCCGCCATCGGCGCCGGGCAGGGTCGCGATCGTCTCGGCGGGGCCGGAGGCGGCGAGATCGCCGTTCTTATAAGGGAAGCGCAGCACTTTCGTCGGCGTGCCGACATAGACGAAGCGCGGCTCCGGCCCCGGCGGATAGAAGGCTATCCCATAGGGACGCTCGAGTTCCGAGGCGAAGACATGGGACGAGGCCGGCGCGATCTTCCCATCCTGGAGACGAAAGACGCGGAGCCGGCCGCCGACGCTCTCGGTGACGAAAATATCGCCATTGGGCGCATGGCGAATGACGCGCGGGCCTTGGAGGCCGGAGGCGAATATCTCCGCCGAAAAGCCCGCGAGCGTCTTGGGCGCGGCGCCGTCAGGCCGCGCGACCACTTGCGAGCGCGCGGCGGTCGGCTCGCTGGCCAGCGGCGCGGGCAAATCCTGCACGGTGATCTTGCGCCAGCTTCCCGGCGCGTCCTGTCGCCAATCGCTGAAGGCGGCGGGACCGACGAGGCGGCGCGCCGCCTCCGATTGCGCAAAGACGTGACCGGCGAAGGCGAGGCCGGCGACAGCGCCGGCGAGGAGAAGTGACGGGGCGAAACTCTTCATTGCGGCCTCTCTCGAAACAGAGCCGCAGTCTAGCGCGCGATAATCACATTTAGAAGATAGAATTAAAGGCGTCGACGCGCGCCCCTTCCTGCGGCGGACTGCCGGTGCTATTCGACCGCCTCCGACGAAAGAGAAGGAAAAACCATATGAGCGAGATCTGGCTGGCCACGGGCGAAGCGACGGTTCTGGCGGCGGACGGGCAATATACCGACGCCATGCCCGAAGTCATGATCGGCAGCGTGAAAGGCCCGGTGGGGACGGCTTTCGCCTCCATGACGGGACAGGTCGCGGGCCATCCGCGCATGTTCGTCATTCGCGATCTCAATCAGCAGGTGCGCCCCGCCACCATGATGACGACCAAGATGACGGTGCGCTCCAATGATTACGTCGAGCTGCTCGGCGGCGTCGTGCAGGCGGCGACCGGCGACGCCATCGTCGATGCGGTTTCGGAAGGAATCATTCCGAAAGATCAGGTGAATGATCTGGTCATGATCATCATGATCTGGCTCGATCCGCGTTGCGCCACCGATCCCAATCTCGATCGGCGCGATCTCTATCGCACCAATTACGAGGCGACGAAGCTGGCGATTTCCCGCGCTTTGAAGGGCGAGCCGACGATCGACGAGCTCATCGCCAACCGCAAGACGGTGACGCATTATGCGCTGGAGGGCGTGTTCGACGAGTGATTTTGCGCAGCCGGCATTGCAAAAATCGAGCATCGCGCCGATTGCGAATCACTTCTCGAAGCGTTAGCAAACGAATCCTCACATGGCGCGTCCGATGCGACGCGTCTCTTTTCGGTTCGAGGGAGATTTGCGATGGCCAAGGCGAAGAGCGAGAAGCCTGCGGCGGTGGCCAAGAAGGCCAAGAAGCCCGAAGCCGCTGCGGTTCGTCCTGTGAAGGAGAGCCTGACCAAGTCCGCTCTGATCAATCTGCTCGCCGAGCAGAACGAGCTTCCGCGCAAGACCGCCGCTGCGGTCTACGCCACGCTCGAGGAGGTGTTCCTCGGCTCCGTGCATCCGCGCGGCGTCGGCGAGTTCACCCTGCCCGGCCTGCTGAAAGTGTCGCTGCGCAAGGTTCCGGCGCGCAAGGCCGGCACTCTGGTGCGCAATCCCGCCACGGGCGAGATGGTCAAGGCCGCCGCCAAGCCGGCGAGCGTGCGCGTGAAAATCCGCGCCCTCTCCAAGCTGAAGACGGCCGCCACGCCCTGATCTTTCCTCGAGGGCTTCTTAGAGCGAGCCCGAAGGCTCGCGGTCCGAGGCTACGGCCTCGCACCGCGAGCCTTCGGGCTCGTTTCGTTTTCCGGCGGCGCGCGATCTCGCGCGGTCACGCGGCGCGCGCCTTTCCGGCGCGGTTCTTGGTGAGCCAAGGGCTCCAGGGCTGCGGCGCGATCAGCCCATCCCCGACGAAGACCGGAGCGATGCCTCCGCGCGCGACCCGGCCGATGAAAGCCGGCTTGTGCAGATGCTGCGTCTCGGCGTCCAGCCTCAGGGAGAAGCCGCTCGGCGCGCGGAGCGCATGCAGCGGCAGCGCGCGGCGCACCGCCGCGACATCGACGGAGCCCGCAGCGGCGACCGCCGCGCGCCATAGCTCGAAGCCGAGATAGCTCGCCTCCATCGCGTCATTGGTCGTGGCGTCGGGCGCGTTCTTATAGCGCCGCCATTGCTCGACGAAGCGGTGATTCTCCGGGCGGTCGATCGCCTGGAGGTAATTCCAGGCGACATAGAGCCCGTCGATATCGCAATGAGCGAGCGCCGGCAGCTCCGCCTCGCCGATCGACAGCGACAAGGTCGGCGCGAAGGCGACATCGCCGAGCGCGCCGAAAAAGCGCAGATTGGCGTCGCCGCTCACCGTCGAGACGATCGCCGCGCCGGACCGGGCGGCGAAGCGACGCGCGTCTCTGGCGATGGCGCGCCAATCCTCGAGGCCGGACGGCGCATAGATTTCGGCGATATCGGACGCATCCGCGCCATGCGCGGCGAGATAGGCGCGCAGAATGACGTTGGTGACGCGCGGATAGACGTCGTCATTGCCGATGAGCAGAAAGCGCCGCGCGCCGAGGCCTTTCAGAAAGTCCACGGCGGGGATCGCCGTCTGGCTCGGCGTGCCGCCAGAGTAGACGATATTGGGCGAACGCTCCTCGCCCTCATATTGGCTCGGATAGAAGAGCAGGCCCTTGGCCTTTTCGACCACCGGAAGCACGGCTTTGCGCGAGGCGGAGGTCCAGCAGCCGAAGATCGCCGCGACGCCGCGCTCCTCCAAGAGAAGGCGCGCCTGCTCGGCGTAGAGGGCGGGATCGGAGCGCGGATCGAGGATCACCGCCTCGAGCGGGCGTCCGAGGAGGCCGCCCTGCGCATTGCAGCGCTCGACCAGCATCGTCAGCAGCTCCTGCAGCGGCCGCTCGCTGCTCGTCATCGTGCCGGAGAGCGAATGCAATATTCCGATGCGGATCGCGCCATTGTCGAGATCGGCGAAATAGCGATCGACAGCGCAAACGAGGCTCTTCGAGCTGTCGAGCAGCGTCTCGGCAGCGGCGAGCGCCGAGCGGCCGGCGGAATGCGCCTGCGCGACGGCGCCGCCGACATCCGGCAGCGGCTCGCCAACGCCGCGGGCGACGAGGGACGCACGCGCTCCTATGCCTTCGAGATCGGCCGCCTCCCGGCTCAGAGTGTCGGCGAGGTCGCGATTGACGCCGGCGACCGCCTCGACGCTCGTCGACACTTCGGCGATGGCGCCGACCGTCTCCTCCACCGCGAAACGTATGGAGTCGATCTGCGTCTCGATTTCGGCGGCCGCGCGCGAGGTTTGATTGGCGAGCGTTTTCACCTCGCTCGCCACCACGGCGAAGCCGCGCCCGCTCTCGCCGGCGCGCGCCGCCTCTATGGTCGCATTGAGCGCGAGCAGCGAGGTCTGGCCGGCGATCGACTGGATGAGCTTGCTCACTGCGCCGATGCGGCCGGCGGCGGCGGCGAGACCGCGCACGATTTCTTCCGCGCGCGTGAGATCGGCGGCGCTGCGATCGGCCGCCCGGCGCGCCGCCGTCACCTGGAGCGAGGAGCGCGCGACGAGGCCGATGATGGCGTCCCGCGCCGCCAGCGCCAGTCCGTCGACATCTTCCGCCGCAGTGGCGGCGGCGACGGCCGCATCGGAGAGACGGCGGCGGAGCATATCGCCATTGCAGGCGGCGCAGTCGCCCGCCGCCGACCGCACGCCGGCGTCGGCGACGGTGAGCGCATCTTCCGTCGCCTCCGCGATTTGGCTCAGCCGCCGCAGGAAGAAGGCTCGGCCGGCCTCGCGAATCGACTGCTCCGCCGCGCGGCTGCGCTCGGCGACGGCGAAAGCGTCGGCGGCGATCAAAGCGCGACGCAGCTCCTCCGCGACGCCGCGGAGCCGCGCCGCCGAACGTCCGCTCGCGGGCGGAAAAGGCGCGTAGCGATCACCCGCGGCGATTTTCTCCAAGCCTGCGATCTGCGCCGAGAGGCGGCGCTCGATCGCGCTCGCCGCCGCGAAAGCGGCGAGCGCCGCCGCGGCCCAGCAGAGCAGCGGATCGCCGCCGGCCCAGCCGAGGACCAGGGGTGTGAAGCAAGCGGCGAGAGTCGCCGCGAGGAGATAGGCGCAAGGAAGTTTCCCGGCCGAGCTGTCCGCCATGGATCGCACACTTCGCTATGAGTTTGAAAATTTGCACGTAATCTCGCTACACAACGGTTACCAACACCTTTCGATGTCCTATCTTTCCCGATCGATCGTCGCCGCCGCTCCTCGGATGGGGAATGGAAGCGCGTGACTCGCCTCGGCCGGCGGTTTATTCCCGGGTGGGATCGGGAGCTTTGCCGAATGAGCCGCTTTTCGAAACGCGTTCGTCTTCCGTCGTTCGCCCTCTGCCTCGCCCTCGCGACGGGCGGCTGCGGCGGGCGCCCCCATGGCGTGCTGACCCCGCAGCCGCAAACGGCGGGGACGAGCCGCGTCGAATTGCTGGTCGCCACCACGCGCAGCGATCGCGGCGCAGAGCCGGGAGATCTCTTCACCGGCGAGCGTGGCAAAGGCCTCGCCTTCGCCGATATCGCCATCTCCATTCCGCCGGACGGCGCGCGCCAGATCGGCGAGGTGCAATGGCCCGACTCTTTGCCGGGCGACCCCTCCCGCGAATTCGTCACCCTCCGCGCCGATCTGCTCGGCCAGCAGGAGGCGGCGCGCCGCTTCGACGCGCGCATCGTCAAGACGCCCAAGCGTCAAGCTCTGGTCTTCGTCCACGGCTTCAACACGCTATTCGCCGAGGCGGTCTATCGCCTCGCGCAGATCGTCCATGATTCCGGCACGAGCGCGCTGCCGGTGCTGTTCACCTGGCCCTCGCGCGGCAAGCTGCTCGACTATGGCTATGACCATGAGAGCGCGAGCTATTCGCGCGACGCGCTGGAGCATGTGCTGCATATGCTCGCCAAGGACCCGTCCGTCGGCGAGATCTCGATACTGGCGCATTCCATGGGCAATTGGGTGACGCTGGAAGCGCTGCGCCAAATGGCGATCCGCGACCGCGGCCTCCCATCCAAGATCAAAAATGTGATGCTGGCCGCGCCCGACGTCGATTACGACGTGTTCTCGCGGCAGATCGCCGAGATCGACGAGCGTCGCGCCATCTTCACGCTCTTCGTCTCGCGCGAGGATGAGGCGCTGGCCGCTTCCCGCCGCGTGTGGGGCGACAAGGTGCGGCTCGGCGGCATCGATCCCGAGCGCGAGCCGTTCAAGGACGCTCTGGAGGAGCGGCGCTTCAAGGTCGTCGATCTCTCGACAGTGAAATCCGCCGACCCGCTCGGCCATGGCACATTCGCGCAATCGCCGGAGATCGTGCGCTCCATCGGCGCGCGGCTGGCGGAGGGCCAGACGCTCGCCGACAATCAGAATGGCGTGGGCGAGCGCCTGGGCCAGGTGGCGACCGGCGCAGCCTCGACCGTGGGGACGGCGGCGAGCGTCGCGGTCTCGACGCCCTTCGCCGTCATCGATCCGCGCACCCGCGAAAATCTCGGCGATCAGCTGCAGCGTCTCGGCGAGCAGATGAGCGACACCGCCTCCGCCGGAGCCGATGTCGTCTCACGCCCGCTGCATTGACAGCTACCAAGGAACGTCGAGGCCGCGATAATCGAGGAAGCGGCCCGTATCCGCACTGGTCAGCGCATCGAGCGTCCTTATGATTCCGCCCGCGCTCTCCTCGACGGAGAGATCGGCGTTCTTCCCGCCCATATCGGTGCGCACCCAGCCGGGACTGAGCGCGACGACCGTGACCTTCTCGCGCTTCAGATCATGGGCGAGACCTTGGGCGATCTTGTTCAGCGCCGCTTTGGCGGCGCGATAGGCGATGTTGGTGGAGCCCTCCATCGCCATGGAGCCGAGCCCGCTCGACATCAGCGCGATGCGCGGATTGTCGGCGCTCAGCATCAGCGGCAGAACGGCCTGAACGAGCCGCAGCGGCCCCAGCGTGTTGATGTCGAAGAGATCGAGCGCGCCAGGAAAATCCATGTCCAATGTCGATTGCGTCTGCGGCCCATAGGCGCCGGCGTTGCAGACGAGCACATCGAGCGGCTCCGCCAACTCGCGCGCGGCGGCGCGAATCCCCGCCTCGTCACGCTGGTCGAAGACTTGGATCGCAAAGCGCGCGCGATGACGCGCCACATCATGCTGCAGCCGCTCGCGCGCCTCGTCGCTGCGCACGGAAGCGTCGACATCGTCGCCGCGGGCGGCGAGCAGCGTCGCCAGCCCATGGCCAATGCCCCTATTGGCGCCCGAAATAAACCAATGCTCCGCCATCGGCCGCTCCTCTCCTCATCCCAACATGGGAATATCGCCGACATGCGAATATAACGCGCATCGGCCCCGATCGAAGCTTGCCGTCGCCTCATCCAGCTTATACTGTAGGGCGGTTACATAACGAAAACATTGCGAAAGGCGGATCGCGTCATGAGCGACATTTCCTTCGCGGACGATCACGTCGCCGCACGCTCTCCTACTGAGGCGGCGCCGGTCCCGGTCCTCTTTACCGGCGACAATGGCGCATTTCGCCGCCTGGTCACGCGCGGCGCGCTGCTGGAGCTGGTGACGGCGGGCTTCTATCGCTTCTGGCTCGCCACAAATATGCGCCGCTATCTCTGGTCGAGCACGGTCATCGGCGGCGATGCGCTGGAATATGTCGGCACGGCGCGCGAGCTTTTGTTCGGCTTCTTCTTCGCGCTCGCCATTCTCGCGCCCGTCTATATCGCCTATATCGTCGTCGGCTTCGAGGCGGAGCGGCAAAAGGCTTTCGCCTCGCTGCCGCTGGGCCTGTTCTTCGTAGCCTTCGGCCAGTTCGCCATCTATCGCGCGCGGCGCTATCGGCTCAACCGCAGCGGCTGGCGCGGCCTGCGTTTCGGCATGGGTGGCTCCGGCCTCGCCTATATGTTCCGCGCCATCGGCTGGGGACTACTGATCGCGCTCACGCTCGGCCTCGCCCTGCCCTGGGCAGAGGCGGCGCTCGAGCGCTATAAGATGCGCCACACCTATTATGGCGCGCTGGAGGGCGACTTCGTCGGCCGCGGCGGCGATTTCTTCAAGCGCGGCTGGTGGATCTGGACGGTCTCGCTGGCCTATCCGATTCTCCTCTACCTCCTCGCCCGCTCGTCCCAGCACGCCGGCGTGTCCGCGGGCGATGGAAGCGGCCGCACCATGGTGAACAATTCCAATGCGACGGGGCTGCTCGTCACCCTCGGCGTCATCGTCGCCTTTCTCCTGTATCCGTCGCTCTACGCCGCCTTCAAAGGCGCGCAATGGCGTTGGTGGCTCGGCGGGCTGCGCCTCGGCGGAATTCGCCTCGAGAGCAAGCTCGAGACGACAAAGCTGCTGACGAATTACTACGCTCTGTTCGCCATCGTCGTCGGCGTGACCCTCGTCGCAATCGTTCTCGCGATCGTGGCGGCCAGGATCACCGGCTTTCAGGGCGCCGTCGCCCCGGGAGCGGCGCCGCATATTCCCATTGGGACAATGACCGCCTGGATCGGCGTCTATGTCGCGACCTTTCTCGCGATCGGCGTCGCCTCGCGCATCTTTCTCACGCAGCGCGTCTGGAAGATCGTGGCGAGCTCCGTGCGCGTTCACGGCCTCGAGGCCGCCGAGGATGTCGCGACGCGCGCCAGCGTCGCGCCGAGCGCGATCGGCGAGGGTTTCGCCGATAGTCTCGACATCGTCGGCTTCTGACATGAGCGCGGAGCCGCAGCCGGAAGCCCTGGACGACGAGGCCGTCATATTCTTCGACGGCTGGAGCAGCCGCAAGCGGCGCGTCGCGCTGCGCTTCGGCGCGACGTTGGAGATCGTCCAGAATGGCGCGACGCTCGCGTCCTGGCCCTATGACGATATTCGCCGCATCGACTCGCCGATCTTCGCCCTGCGGCGCGAGACGGCGGCGGGCGAGCTGGCGCGGCTGGAATTGCACGATCCGCGCCTCCACGATGAGATCATCGCGCGCTGCCCCTTTCTCAGCGGCAAGACGCGCCCCGGCGCAAATCGCGCGATCGTCTATTGGTCGCTGGCCGCGACGACGAGCTTCGTCGCGCTGATCTGGTTCGGCATTCCATTCGCGGCCGATCGCATCGCGCCGCTCGTGCCTTATTCCTTCGAGCGGCGGATCGGCGAGGCGGCGGAGGCGCAATTGCGCAGCATCTTTTCCGCCGAGCCCTGCGGCGGCGCGAAAGGCGCCGGGGCGCTCACGCGATTGTCCGAGCGGCTGCAATCGGCCGCCGCGCTGGAGGAGCCAGCGCGCATAGAAGTGCTGCGATCCGCCATTCCCAATGCGCTCGCGTTGCCCGGCGGCAAGATCTATGTGTTCTCGGGATTGCTGACCCGCGCGGAGACGCCGGACGAGGTCGCCGGCGTCGTCGCCCATGAGATCGGCCATCTCAAACATCGCGACTCCATGCGCAAGCTCATCACCACGGGCGGAACCTCCTATCTCATCGGCCTGCTGTTCGGCGATATGACCGGCGCCGGCGCGCTGGTCTTCGCCAGCAAGGCGCTGATCGGCGCCGCCCATTCGCGCGAGGCGGAGGCGCAGGCCGACTCCTTCGCCGCCGATCTGATGGCGCGGCTCGGACGCCCGGCCAAGCCGCTCGGCAATCTGCTGACGCGCATCTCCGGCTCGGAGAATGGCGCCTTCGGCCTGCTGCACGATCATCCGCTGACCGCCGATCGCCTCGCGGCGCTCGCCGCCGCCGACAAAGGCGAGCGCGGGCCGCCGCTGCTCGACGCCGAGAATTGGGCGGCGCTGAAGGCGATCTGCAAGCAAGAGGCGAGCGAGACGAAAGACGCGATCACGCCGTGAGACACGGCGCGCGGCCGCTCACCGCTTGCGGTTCAGCACGCGGTGATAGAGCGTCTTCGCCGCCTCGCGCAGACGCCGCCGCCAGACTTCCTTGGCGTGCGCCTCGGCGAATTGCGTGACGCCGTCGGTCTTCGCCTGCACCATCAGATCGCAGACGACGAGACGATCGGGCCAGCAGCGCTCGATCATATAATGGCCAGGGATGGCGCAAGAATCGGTGATCGCCATATCGGCGCGCTCCGATTGCGTCTCGGTGATGGCGTAGACGAGCTGCACGCCGGGCGCCTGGGCGCGCAGGCTCTCGTCATAGGCGATCTTCCAGAAATAGGAGCGCGCGCCGCTCTCGATGACGACGCCCATGGCGATCGGCTTGCCGGCGAGCTCGAGGCTGTGAATGCGAATCTTGCCCTCGCGCGCCAGCAGACGGGTCGCGCTGCGCACGAAAGTGGCGAGCGAGGGATGGCCGAGCAGCGCGCCGCGCTCGGCCTTCCAGCCGCTGGCCTCGAGCGCGAGAAAATCCTCCGTTGCGCGGGGAATGTCGGCCGGCGTCGAATAGATGACGCGCTTCAGCTCGCCGGCCTCCTCCAGCCGACGGCGGCGGCGGCGCATCTCGCTCAGCGCCTTGCGCGAGGAGGTGCGCGTCCACACCTCCTCCGGATCGCCTCCGGCGAGCAGAGCGGCGCGCTCATGCCGATCGAGCACGCGCCAGTCGCGCCCGGTGGCGCGCGCGGCGCGGGTGAAGGCGGCGAAGACCGGCCCGCTCATCGGCGTCTTGGGAATGAGCACTGCGCCCGCGCCGAAGCGGCTGCCGGCGAACCAGTCGAGAATGGCGGCGGCCGCCTCCTCCGCGCATTCGCGATCGAGCAGCGGGGTCGCCAGCGCGGCCTGCTTGTGCAGCCAGCCGCGCGCCGTCGCCGCGCCGAGCGAGAAGCCGGGCGCGACGATGGGAAACAGCGCGACCAGCCGCCGCGCGCCCCCCTGCGCGCCCGCCTGCCGCCACACGGTGACGAAGACCGGACGCGATTTCGCCGGAAAATGCCGCGCCGCCGGCAGCGCGAAGCCGGGCTCCAAAAACCCATTGGGCTCGATGGCGCGCGACACGAGCTCGGCCCAATCGCGAACATGCTCGCTCATCCGCTCGACTCCGAGCGCCTCCGTCTCCAGCGAACCGTTCGTCATGACGCCTTCGCGGCGAGCCGCGCTCTGCTCGGAGGCTCTCGAAGGGCCGGGAAGGCTGCCCAGAAACGCCGTCCTATTGATCCAAAATGGCGTGGTGGCCATGATTCGCCCCTCGTCGCTTGTCAGTTTCGCCCAGGTCCGACGCCATTGCGAGACGAATCACGTCGACTGCGCCGGACGTTTCAAGAGCGAGGCCACCGAAGCGGGTCGCCGCCGCTCCGAGCCTGTGGGAAATTTGTCACATGAGAGATAAATATTTGGGGAACAAAGGGATCGGAAGAGAGACCGTGCTGCTGCGTGGTTGCGCGCGCGCTTCCTCCCGTGCCAGAGTGACACTGCCGAGGTCCGGCATTTGCCGGATGTGGCGGACCCGCTATATGAGATCACCTGCGGTCGAGTCCCTCGGCCCGTCCAGACCAGAGTAGGCGCTTTGACGACTTCGAAGACCCCCCTTCTCGACCGGATCGAAACGCCGCAGGATCTGCGCAAGCTGCAGCCCGGCCAGCTCCGCCAGCTGGCCGATGAATTGCGCCGCGAGACCATAGACGCGGTTTCCGTCACCGGCGGGCATTTGGGCGCCGGGCTCGGCGTCGTCGAGCTCACCGTCGCGCTGCATTACGTCTTCGATACGCCGAACGACAAGATCGTCTGGGACGTCGGCCATCAGACCTATCCGCACAAGATTCTGACCGGCCGCCGCGAGCGCATTCGCACGCTGCGCCAGGGCAAGGGGCTCGCCGGCTTCACCAAGCGCGCCGAGAGCGAATACGACGCCTTTGGCGCCGGCCATTCCTCCACCTCTATCTCGGCCGGCCTCGGCATGGCGGTGGCGCGCGATCTCTCCGGCGGCGCCAATCACGTCGTCGCGGTGATCGGCGACAGCGCCATTTCGGCGGGCATGGCCTATGAGGCGATGAACAACGCCGGCGCGCTCGACTCCCGCCTCATCGTCATTCTCAACGACAATGACATGTCGATCGCGCCGCCGACCGGCGCCATGTCGGCCTATCTCGCCCGGCTCGTTTCCGGCGGCGCCTTCCGCACCTTGCGCGAGACGGCCAAGCAGCTCGCCCGCCATCTGCCGCATTTCCTCTATGAGAAAGCGCGCAAGGCGGAGGAATTCTCCCGCAGCTTCATCACCGGCGGCGGGACGATGTTCGAGGAGCTCGGCTTCTATTACGTCGGGCCGATCGACGGACATAATCTCGAGCATCTCCTGCCTGTGCTGACCAATGTGCGCGACAAGGACGACGGCCCGGTGCTGGTTCATGTCGTTACCCAAAAGGGCAAGGGCTATGGCCCGGCCGAGGCCGCGGCGGACCGCTATCACGGCGTCAATCGTTTCGACGTGCTGACCGGCGCGCAGGACAAGCCCAAGGCCAACGCGCCCTCCTACACCAGCGTCTTCGCCAAGACCCTGGTGGCGGAGGCCGAGCGCGACGACAAGATCGTCGCCATCACTGCCGCAATGCCGGCCGGCACCGGCCTCGACCTGTTCGAGAAGGCCTTCCCGGACCGAATGTTCGACGTGGCCATCGCCGAGCAGCATGCCGTGACCTTCGCCGCCGGCCTCGCCTGCGAGGGCTATAAGCCCTTCTGCGCGCTCTATTCCACCTTCTTGCAGCGCGGCTACGACCAGCTTGTGCATGATGTCGCGATCCAGCATCTGCCGGTGCGTTTCGCAATCGACCGCGCCGGCCTCGTCGGCGCCGACGGCCCCACTCACGCGGGCGCTTTCGACATCGCCTATCTCGCCTGCCTGCCCGGCATGGTGATCATGTCGCCTTCGGACGAGGCCGAGCTGGTCCATATGGTGGCGACCTCCGCCGCCTTCGACGAAGGCCCGATCGCTTTCCGCTATCCGCGCGGCGAGGGCGTCGGCGTCGAGCTGCCTCAGCGTGGCGAGGTACTGGAGATCGGCCGCGGCCGCGTGATCCGCGAAGGCTCGAAAGTGGCGATCCTCTCGCTCGGCACGCGGCTCGCCGATGCGCTGACGGCGGCCAAGGAGCTGACCGGCCGCGGCATTTCGACAACGGTCGCGGACGCCCGCTTCGCCAAGCCGATCGACCGCGATCTGCTGCTGCGCCTCGCGGCCAATCACGAGGTCCTCATCACGATCGAGGAAGGCTCGATCGGCGGCTTCGGCTCGCAGGCGTTCCAAGTCCTGTCGGAGCATGGCGCGCTGGACGGCGCGCGCGGGACGTTCAAATTCCGCTCTATGATCCTGCCCGATCTCTATATCGACCATGACAAGCAGGACGTGATGCTCGCCCGCGCCGGCCTCGACGCCCGCGCCATAGTGGCCAAGGCCCTGGAGGCGCTCGGCGACGAGCGCGGCGCCGCCCGCGCGCTGATCGCGTGATCCGCCGAATCTGACGGCGCGACGTCCTTCTCCCGCGCGCGGGAGAAGGTGGCCCGGCGAAGCCGGGTCGGATGAGGGTCCATCAGGACGCCTGAAATCTCGTCGCAATCAGAGTCGATGAAGTCCTCCGCCCCTTCTGGACGCGCCCTCATCCGACCCCGCATCGCGGGGCCACCTTCTCCCACGAGTGGGAGAAGGAGATTTCCGCACTTTTTCTACTGCTTGTAGACCACGCCGTCGGGACCCTTCCAGCCGTCGCCGTCGGCGTAGAAGCGATATTCCTCATCGAAAACGATCGTCTCGCCGGGGGCGATATATTGCTTGCCCTTGGGATCGCTATTGCGCGGCGCGGTCACATAATGCTTGCTCGGCGAGCAGCCCTCCGGAAACTTGCCGGCGTCATCCGGCTTGCATTCGAGATTGGCGCCGTCGGGAAACTGCACCGAGGCGTTGAAGAACAGCTCGAATCCCTTCTCGCCGGTCGCATGCATCTCCAGACGCTCGGTCATCGTCTGCTTGAAGGAGAGGATTTTTCCGGGCTTGTCGAAGCGCTGCTTCAGCAGATTGTCGAAAATCTGCCGCGCATTGGCTTCGGTCGGATCGGGACAGCCGAACCAGCAGATGGCGGCGGCGTGGTCGATGGTGAGCGGCGCGATGGCGAGCGTCAGCGCGAGCAGTCTCGAAAGCATGGGGTTCCTCTTTTTGTCTGGTGTCGCGCCGAATTCGGGCCGGGCGCTGTCGCCGCCCGTCTCCCCGCGGGCTTGGGCCTCAAATTAGCCGATCTCCGCGCCGAAATGAACCGAAACGGACGATCGCGGCAACGAAGCAGTAACCATAGGTTCCTAGCATCCGATCATGAAGATCACGCATAAGCTCCCGGCGGTCATCGCCCTTCTCCTCTGCGCCGCGCCAGCGCGGGCCGATTTCGCCTCCTGCCTCGCCGGCCTGCGCCATGCGGCGGCCGGCGCCGGCGTCTCGCAGCGCGTCATCGACAGCGCGACCAATGGGCTCGAGCCCAATGACGCGCCGAGCTTCATGGACAAGCAGCCCGAGTTCAAGACGCCGATCTGGGATTATATCGCAGGCCTCGTCGATGAGGAGCGCGTCGAGGAAGGCCGCGCCATGATGCAGCGCCACGCCTCCGCCCTGCATGCGGCGGAGCAGCGTTACGGCGTCGATCCGGCGACGGTGGTCGCGGTCTGGGGCGTCGAATCGGATTTCGGCAAGAATTTCGGCAAGCGCAGCGTGGTGCAATCGCTGGCGACGCTCGTCTGCGAGGCGCCGCGCCGCAACGACTATTTCAAAGGCGAGTTCATCGCCGCGCTGAAGATTTTGCAGAGCGGCGACATTGCGCCGGAGGAGTTCAACGGCTCCTGGGCCGGCGCCTTCGGCCATACGCAATTCATGCCCTCCACCTTCCTCTCCACGGCGGTCGATCTCGACGGCGACGGTCGGCGCAACATCGCCAGCTCGGCAGCCGATTCGCTCGGCAGCACGGCGAATTTCCTGCGCAAGGCCGGCTGGCGGCCGGGTCTGCGCTGGGGCTTCGAGGTGAATGTGCCTTCGGGCTATAGCGGTCCCTCCGGCCGCACGACAAGGCAGCCAATGTCGGCCTGGGCGTCGCGCGGGATCACGCGGCTCGACGGCGGCGGATTGGGCGAAGGCCAAGCGGCTCTGCTGCTGCCCGCCGGCCGCAACGGCCCGGCCTTTCTGGTGACGCACAATTTCGACGCCATCTATTCCTACAACGCCGCCGAATCTTACGCGCTGGCGATCGCCGTGCTGTCGGACCAGCTGCGCGGGCGACCGGGCATTCAAGCGCCCTGGCCGACCGACGATCCGGGCCTCTCCCGCGCCGAGCGCCGCGAGATGCAGGCGCTGCTCAACCGCCAGGGCTATGCCGTGGGCGAGCCGGACGGCGTGATCGGAACCAAGACGAAGGAAGCCATCGCCGACTTCCAGGGCCGCGCGGGGCTGAAGGCGGATGGCCGGGCGGGCAAGAAGACGCTGGACGCGCTGCGGGGACGCTGAAGCCTCAGGCCTTCCGATCCAGCGCCTCTATCGCCTTCGCCATTCGCCCGGCGGCCTCGCCGCCCTCCGCCTCGAGCCCAGCGACCACGCCGGCGCGATCGGCGGCGTTGCGATTCTGGCTGAGCTTGCGCTTCGCCTCTATGCGCGTGATCGACAGCTCTATCCCGACGATCGCTGTCATGATCGCATCGATAAAAGCATCCGGCGCATCCTCGAGCGCCCAGGGCGCGGGCCGCGCCGATTCGTGACGCGCCGTCAAATCGCGCAGCAAAGCGCGAATCCAATTCGCATCCTCGATCGCGCGCAGGCGGCCATAGACATGGACCGCCTCGTAATTCCATGTCGGCACGACCTTTCCGGTCTCGCGCTTCGTCGCATACCAGGAGGGCGTCACATAATGGTCGAGGCCGGTGAAGATCGCCAGCGCCTCGCTGGCGGGATCGAAATCCCGCCACAGCGGATTGGCGCGCGCGACATGCGCGCGCAGCACATTGGCCTCAGCGTCGAAGAGAAACGGAATGTGATCGGCGACGATCACGCCATTCACGATCCGCGTGAGCGCGCCGAGCGGATGCGCGTCGATAAGGGCGGCGATCGTCTCGAAATGCTGCTCGTGGAATAGGTCTGGCAGATACATTTCACGTTCTCGACAAAGAACTGCCGCCAGTCACAACGCCTGCTGAAACCGTATCGGCGCGCCGCGCGAGGGCGAGACCAGCTCGCCCTCCCACATCACCCGCGCGCCGCGAATGATCGCGCCCACCGGCCAGCCCGTGACCTCCACGCCGTCATAGGGCGTCCAGCCGCAGCGCGAGGCGATCCAGTCATTGCGGATGGTCTCGCGGCGCTTCAGATCGACGACGGTCAGATCGGCGTCATAGCCCACGGCGACGCGGCCTTTGCCGGCGAGGCCGAACAGCCGCGCCGGCCCGGCGCTGGTGAGGTCCACGAAGCGCTGCAGAGTGAGCCGGCCGGCGTTCACATGGTCCAGCATCGTCGGCACCAGAGTCTGCACACCGGTCATGCCGGACGGACTCTCTGGATAGGGCTTGGCCTTCTCCTCGAGCGTATGCGGCGCATGGTCGGAGCCGAGCACATCGACGATCCCCTGCGTCACGCCCCGCCAAATCCCCTCGCGATGGCGCGCGTCACGCACCGGCGGATTCATCTGCACCAGCGTGCCGAGCCGCAAATAGTCTTGCGCATCGAGGGTGAGATGATGCGGCGTCGCCTCGACGCTGGCGATATCCTTGTGACTGGCGAGAAATTCGATCTCCTCGGCCGTCGATATATGCAGCACATGCACCAGCGCGCCCTTCTCACGGGCGATGCGCAGCAGCCGCTCGGTGGAACGCAGCGCGGTGATCTCGTCGCGCCAGACCGGATGCGAGGTCGGATCGCCCGGAATGCGCAGCGGCTTGCGCTCCTCCAGGCGATATTCGTCCTCGCTGTGGAAAGCGGCGCGGCGGCGCGTCTTGGAGAGAATCTCGCCGACGCCGGCGTCGTCGGCGACCAGCAGGGAGCCGGTGGACGAGCCCATGAACACTTTTATGCCCGCCGCGCCGGGCAGGCGCTCGAGCTCGGGGATATCCTTCGCATTCTCATGCGTGCCGCCGACCCAAAAGGCGAAATCGCAATGGGCGCGGCCCGAGGCGCGCGCCACCTTGTCCGCGAGCTCGGCGGCGCCGGTGGTCAGCGGCTTGGTGTTGGGCATTTCGAAAACCGCCACGACGCCGCCGAGGACGGCGGCGCGCGTTCCGGTCTCCAAATCTTCCTTATGGGTGGGGCCGGGCTCGCGAAAATGCACCTGCGTGTCGATGACGCCCGGCAATATGTGAAGGCCCGCGCAATCGATCCGCTCGCCGGCGGAGGCTTGCGAAAGATCGCCGATCTCGGCGATCTTGCCGTCGCGCAGCCCGACGTCGCGCGGAGCGACGCCATCCTGATTGACGAGCGTCCCGCCGGCGAGAATCATGTCATAGGTCTTGGGCATGGCTGGCGCCTCGCTTGCAGGTGTCGCCCGGACTGTGGAAATTTCGACGCGAACGGGGCGTCGCCCTCTCGAGACGATCTAGCGCAGATTGGCGCGGGCCGGAACCCGCTCCGCGCTGGGAGAAGAGCTTGGCGGCGAGAGCAGCCTGTCGGTTCGCCGACCTCATTTGGAGCACATCGGACAATGACCAGCGCCACACTTCTCTCGGATCGAGGCGTCGTCGAGGTCGCAGGCCCCGACGCCGCCAAATATTTGCACGGCATTCTCACGCAGAATGTGAAGACCATCGAGGCGGGCGAGCTGCGCTTTGCGGCGCTGCTCACGCCGCAGGGCAAGATCATCGTCGATTTCTTCATCTTCGCCCGCGTCGGCGAGGAAGGGCTCGTGCTGCTGCTCGATTGCGCGTCCAATATGGTGGAGACGCTGCTCGACCGTCTGAAATTCTACAAGCTGCGCGCCGCCGTGACGATCACCGACCGCAGCGCCGATTACGCCAGCGTCGCCTTCCCGGAGGCGACCGCCAAGCCGGCGATCGACGCCATCGCCCTCGCGGCGGACCCCCGCGCGGAAAGCCTCGGCTGGCGCGGCCTCGTCACGCGCGAGATCGCCGGAACGCTCGCCACCGCGCCGCGCGACGCCTATGACGCCAAGCGCATCGCCGCCGCCGCGCCCGAGGGCGGCCTCGATTTCGTCTATGGCGACGCCTTCCCGCATGAGGCGAATATGGATCGCCTCGCCGGCGTCGATTTCAAGAAAGGCTGCTTCCTCGGCCAGGAGGTGGTCTCGCGCATGAAGCATCGCGGCCCGGTGCGGAAGCGCGTCGCGACTTTCCACGCCGAGGGCGCGGCCCCGGCGCCGGGCACGACGATCAAGGCCGGCGAGGTGGAAATCGGCGTCACCGGCTCGGCCGTGGGCGGCGAAGGTCTGGCGCTGATCCGTCTCGACCGGCTGGCCGACGCCAAGGCCGGCGGCTCCACGCCGCTCGCCAATGGCGTGCCGCTGGAATTCACCGTGGTGGAAGGCTGAGAGGCGACAGGGGCGCATCCACCCTCCCCTCCAGGGAGAGGTAGAAGCGCCCGCCGCCGTCAGGCGGCCTGCCTCTTCTTCATCGCGACATAGCCGAAACGTCCGCCGACGCCCGCCACCAGCAGGCCGAAAAAGACGTAGGCATAGAATTCCGTATTGTCGATCAGCCCCACGGTGAAATGGTGGCGGCCGACGAACGCCTTCGCGCCATCGTCGCTCGACAGCCGGGCGTAGAGCGCATATTTGCCCGCCGTCTGAATATTGACGTCGAAATTGACCATGCCATTGCGAAACTTCTGCAATGGCACGCGCAGCACAGTGTCGCTCTCGGCCGGCTCGCCATCGCCTTCGACATCCCGAACGACCCGAATATCCCAATTCATCTCGCGCAGCTCGGCGTCCGGCGCGTCCAGCGCGATCACCGTCGCGCCGGTGTCGGGAAGCACGTCGCAGACGCGATCTATGTTCTTCTTGGGCTGCATGGCGACGAATTTCATCGCCTTGCCGTCGCCGAGCGCCACGGGGCACTCGGGATCATAATAATGCCAGCCGGCCGCCTTCGCCGCAGGGGCGGAAAAAGCGGCGCCGGCGAGGGCGAGCACGACAGCGAGACGCGAACAAAGGCGAGGCGAGACCAATTTCCCTATGCTCCCCGAGGCTTCCGATCTGCGGAGAAACTGCAATTTTTTATGCGATTTTGCAATTCGAACGATAGAGCCGTGCGAATGCGCGCGGCCGTTTCCCTCCCGGCGATTCCCTCGCGGCGCGAAACAGGCTAGTCTCGCGCCCGTCGCGCCCCTTTCTGTCGAGCCCGAGCCCCGGCATGTCGCTTCCCAATGAATATCTGATCGATCGTCGCCGCCTTCGCCGCAAGCTCGGCTATTGGCGCGTTCTGGCCGTGATCGCCGTCGCCCTCGCCGGCCTCGCGGCCTTTGCGCGATTCGGCGAGGGCGGGCCGAGCCCGGCCGCCAAGCTGTCGCCCCATATCGCCCGCCTGTCGATCAGCGGCCTCATCACTGGCGACAAGGCGACGCTCGATCTCATCAAATCGATCGGCGAATCACATGCGAGCGCCGTGCTGCTGAATATCGACAGCCCCGGCGGCACCACGACCGGCTCCGAGAAGCTCCATGACGAGCTGCGCCGCCTCGCCGAGAAAAAGCCCATGGTCGCCGTCGTCGGGACGCTCGCCGCCTCCGGCGCCTATATCGCCGCCATCGCCTCCGACGAGATTTTCGCGCAAGGCAATTCGATCGTCGGCTCGATCGGCGTGCTGTTCCAATTCCCCAATGTCTCGCGCCTGCTCGACACGGTGGGCGTGAAGGTGGAGGAGGTGAAATCCTCCCCGCTGAAGGCCGCGCCCAATGGGCTGGAGCCGACCAGCGACGCCGCGCGCGAGGCCATCGCCGCGCTCGTCACCGATTCCTACGACTGGTTCAAGCAGCTGGTGAAGGACCGCCGCAAGCTCACCGACGAGGAGCTCGCCAAGGTCTCGGACGGCCGCGTCTTCACCGGCCGCCAGAGCCTGCCGCTGAAGCTCATCGACAAGCTCGGCGGCGAGCGCGAGGCGATCGAATGGCTGGAAGCCAATAAGGGCGTCGCCAAGAAGCTGCCGGTGCGCGACTGGAAAGAAAAGAGCACGCTGGAAAAGCTCGGCCTCGTCGATTCGATGGCGCCCATGTCGCGGACGCTGGGACTTTCGGCCTTCGCCGACGCGCTGGAGCGCGCCGGCCTTCTCGCGCAGCAGGGGCTGCTTGACGGTATGGTTGCGATTTGGCACGCTCCCATGCCCGATTGAGGCTCCGATCGATGCGGTCACGTCGGTAGAACTGGAACGTCGCATGATCAAATCCGAACTCATCCAAAGAATTGCCGCCCGCAATGGACATCTCTATCAGCGCGACGTCGAGACGATCGTCAGCACGATTCTCGACGAGATCACACTGGCGCTCGCGCGCGGCGACCGGGTCGAGCTGCGCGGCTTCGGCGCCTTTTCCGTGAAACGGCGAGAGGCCCGAACGGGTCGCAATCCGCGCACCGGCGAGCAAGTCTCGGTGGAGGAGAAATCCGTGCCCTTCTTCAAGACGGGCAAGGAAATGCGCGAGCGGCTGAACGACGCCCACGGCTGACCTTCGATAGGGCAGCGGACGAAGTAGGAAGGTGACATGAGATCGGTTCTGCGCATTCTCGTCTTTGTTCCGCTGGCGCTGGTGTTCTTATATTTCGCGGTGGCGAATCGCGGGCCGGTGAAGATTTTCCTCGACCCGTTTCCGGGCGCGGGCGAGAGCGGGCCGTCTTTCGAGGCGCCGCTCTATCTCGTGGTTCTGGCGGCGATCGCGCTGGGCGTGCTGGCGGGCGGCCTGTCGTCCTGGGTGGCGCATGGCCGCTATCGCCGCGCCGCCAAGGCCGCGCGCGCCGACGCCAAAAAGGCCCGTTCCGAGGCGGATCAGCTGCGCGGCCAGGCGCTGGCGAGCCTTTCGCCCGCCCCTAACCGCTCTTCGCGCAACGACCTTTGACGAACAAGCCCGAGGCGCTTGAAAAACCCATTCGGCGCCGCTAAGAGGAACGCCTCGGACGAGCCACGGCCCGTCCAGGGAATGCCGCAATAGCTCAGCTGGTAGAGCACATCATTCGTAATGATGGGGTCGGGGGTTCGAATCCCTCTTGCGGCACCAATATTTCCAGGCTTCGAGCCTCGCGCCATCCCCTCGAAAATACCTGTCCCGGCCCGAGAGCCCCGTGATAGCCGGCTCAGGCGCGTCGCGGACCTCCCTTGATCGAGAAGATCGTCGCGATCGCCGTCGAATCGACGCCGTCATTATCGCGTGATTCGCGAATCCGTGGTCGTCGCGCGTCCCCGGCCTGCCGCACACTGGTCGAGATCGGAGGATTTTCTCTGCCGCATCCTGCTCCAGGCGATCACGCGCGCAGCTCATCACCGGCGGCTGTCGAGCGAGAGGGATGACATCGCCTCCGAAGCGCGCTCACATCTCGATCGAGATGACGACGCATCGGCCGCAGACAGAAGACACCCGTGCTTTCCGGTGGGTTTTATAGGAGCTTATCGACGAGGCTATTTTGACAGTCACGTAATTGCACATTTTTGATATTCAGCGCTTGTTAAAAACATATCATCCTAGTAGGAATATGTATCCGGCCAATCGAGGGCTCGATCCCCTCGCCGGCCGTTGGTCCGAGGCGTCTGTCGGGACCACATCGCCGAGACGAATTGCCGTTGGGGGTGACGAAATGAAAAAACCACTGAAGCATGTGTTGTTGGCGCTGATGCTCGGCGCGTCCACGGCGACGATCGCCATCGCGGCGGATGTCGCGCCTGCGGCGGGTCCGGCGCGTTCGAGCGGCGCGTCGCGTCCGCACTGGGCCTATCAGCCAGTGCAGCGTCCGGCGATCCCGGAGGTGGAACGCAAAGCATGGGTGCGCTCGCCGATCGACTCTTTCCTTCTCGCGAAGATCGAAGCGGCGAAGCTCTCCCCGTCGCAGGACGCAGACCGCACGGCTTTCATTCGCCGCGCAACGCTGGACGTCTCGGGCCTCATTCCCGAACCAGAGGATGTCGCCGCTTTCGTCAACGACGCCTCGCCCGACGCTTATGAGAAGCTCATCGATCAGCTGCTGGCCTCACCGCGCTATGGCGAGCGGCAGGCGCGCCGTTGGCTGGACCTCGCGCGCTATGCGGATAGCGCGGGCTTTCAGAATGATGTGACGCGCCCCAATTTCTTCCGCTATCGCGATTACGTCGTCCAGTCCTTCAATGAGGACAAGCCCTATTCGCGCTTCATTCAGGAGCAGATCGCCGCGGACGAAATCGCGCCCGGCGATCAGAAAGCGCTGGTCGCCACCGGCTTCCTGGCGAGCTACACCGATAATCCCAATGCGCGCGACCTCATCGGCCGCAAATATCAGATCACGACCGACATCACCGACACGATCGGAACGGCGATCCTCGGCACGACGGTCGGCTGCGCGCGCTGCCACAATCACAAGTCCGACAAGATCACGCAGAAAGATTATTTCTCGCTGCAGGCCTTTTTCGCCAATACGGCCTTCGACGAAAAAATCCCCGCCGCCAAGGGCGAGCAGGAGATCGCCTATGAGAAGGCGCTCGCCAAATACGAGACTGCGGCCAAGGATATTCTGGACAAGCAGAAGGCGATCATCGCGCAGATTCGCGACAAGGCCTCCAGCTTCTACAAGGAGCGCTACAATCCCGACGCGCGCGCCTCGATCTTCAAGCCGAAATCCGAGTGGAACGCGCTCGACCGTTGGGTCAATTATCGGGCGGATGTTGTCACCGATCAGCCGGCGCTGGCCAATTATCTGCGCGACATCGCCAATGATGCGCAGAGCCCCGACCATACGCCCGAGGCGGTGGCGAAATGGGCCGAATATCAAAAGCTGACGGAAGAGCTGAAGAAATTCGAGAAGCTCAAGCCGACGCGCGGCGCAGACACATTCACCGCAGCGACCGAGCTCGGACATTCCGATTCTCCGCCCACCTATGTCTACTTCGGCGGCAATCACGAACGTCCGCTCGACGAGGTGCAGCCGGCCTTCCCCGAGGCTTTCGCCAATGGCGAGACCCCTGCGATCACGCCGACGGCCGCCTCCTCCGGCCGCCGGACGGCGCTCGCCAATTGGCTCACCAGCCCGAGCAATCCCTTGACCGCGCGCGTTTTCGTGAATCGCGTCTGGAACGAATATTTCGGCAAGGGCATCGTCGGCACGGTCAGCGATTTCGGCAAGGCCGGCGACAAGCCGACCAATCCAGAGCTGCTCGACTATCTCGCCAATAGCTTCGTCGACGGCGGCTGGAGCATCAAAAAGCTGCACCGCGAGATTCTCTTGTCGAGCGCCTATCGGCAATCTTCCGCGCATCGTGACGATGTCGCCGCCGTCGATCCGGAGAATAAGCTGCTCGCCGTCTTCCCGCGCAAGCGGCTCGACGCCGAGCAGATTCGCGATTCCTTCCTGCAGGCGTCCGGCCGTCTCGAGGGCGCGATCGGCGGTCCGGCGGTGTATCCGCCGCTGCCGGCCAATCTCAATGTCGGCCCGGCTTGGGAGGCGTCCAATGATCCGCACGAGATCAATCGGCGCAGCCTCTATATTTTCGCGCGGCGGAGCGTTCCCTATCCGCTGCTCGAGACCTTCGACCTCAACAATCCACAGCAGGCGCACAGCAAGCGCGACGTCACCACGACGCCGCTGCAAGCGCTGACGCTCGTCAATAATGATCTCGTCTTCCAATGGTCGCAGGCGCTCGCCGGCCGCGTCATTCGCGAGGCCGGCGCCGACGAGGGCGCGCGCTTGGAACGGCTCTATCAGATCCTGTTCTCACGCAGCCCCGACGCATACGAGAAATCGCTGCTCCAGGCCTTTCTCGACGAGCATGAGAAGCTCATCGGAGCCAAGCCCTCCGACGGCAAATTCTCGATCGCCGTGCCGACCGGAAAAGACGTGAGCACGACCAATCCGATCCGCGCGTCCGCCTTCGTCGACCTCGTGCATACGGTCGCGAATTCCAATGAGTTCATCTACCGCTTCTGACAATCGCATCGATCATCTGGAAGAAAAGGAACGTCATCATGAGCAAGACGCGTCGAGAATGGCTGTTCAACGCCGGGTATGGCCTCGGCGGTGTGGCGCTGAACGGCTTCATGCCGGGCGGCGGCGTGTTCTCGGTTCCGCTCGCCCAGGCGGCGGCGACCTTCGTCGATCCACTGACGAAGAAGGCTCCGCATTTCGCTCCCAAGGTGAAATCGGTAATCTGGTTGCATATGGACGGCGCGCCGAGCACGCTCGATCTCTATGACTATAAGCCCGAGCTGGTGCGCCTCGCCGGCCAGGAGGTTCCCGAGTCCTTCCTGAAAGGGCTCCAGGTCACCACCTCCGGCGGCGCCGGCAAGCTCTTCGCCTCCAAGCGCACATGGAAGCAATATGGCCAGAGCGGCGCGTGGTTCTCGGACCTGCTGCCCAACCTCGCGCAGCACGCCGACAAGATCACCTTCGTCAAGTCGAGCGTCACTGTCGGCGCGACGCATGACATATCGATCCTGAAGCTCAACACCGGCGACGTCACGCCCGGCCGTCCGTCGCTCGGCGCCTGGATCACCTATGCGCTCGGCTCCGCCAATCCCGATCTGCCGCCCTATGTCGTGCTCTATAGCGGCAAGCGCGAGCCGCGCGGCGGCTCGGTGAATTGGAGCTCCGGCTTCCTGCCGGCGGTCTATCAGGGAACGGCCTTCCGTCCCGGCGCGTCGCCGATCCTCAATCTCGACAAGCCGGAGCTGATCGCCGCGGCTCAGCAGCGCGACAATCTCGATCTGCTGCGCAAGCTCAATGAGCACAAGTCCGGCGAGCAGCCGTCCGACACCGAGCTGCAGGCGCGCACGCGCTCCTATGAGCTCGCCTATCGCATGGAGACCTCGGCGCCGGAAGCCGTCGATCTCTCCAAGGAGACGGCGGCCACCAAGGCGCTCTATGGTCTCGATAATGACGCCACCAAGGACTACGGCACGGCGCTGCTGCGCGCGCGTCGTCTGGTCGAGCGCGGCGTGCGTTTCATCCAGGTCGTCTCTGGCTCCGTCGACGGCATCAGCGACGACAATAAGAACTGGGACGCGCATCGCAAGCTCGAGGAGAATCACGGCGCCAACACCCGGGCGATCGACAAGCCGATCGCCGGCCTGCTGGCCGATCTCGCGTCGCGCGGGCTGCTGGACGAGACGCTGATCGTTTGGACGTCGGAATTCGGCCGCACCTCCTATGGCCAGAGCGGCGACGGCCGCGATCATAACCCCTGGGGCTATACGCAGTGGCTCGCGGGCGGCGGCTTGAAGCACGGCCTCACCTATGGCGCCACCGATGAGATCGGCCTGAAGACCGTCGAGAATCCGGTCGACACCTATGATCTGCATGCGACCGTGCTGCAGCTGCTCGGCCTCGATCATCTGAAAACGGTCTATCTGCGCGCCGGCCGCGCCGAGCGTCCGACGGTGGTCTATGGCAAGGTGGTCGGCGATCTCCTCGCCTGACGATCGCCCTTCGACGGAAAAATGCGCCCGCCCCAGAACCAGGGGCGGGCGTCATTGTTTCCCGCGTCAATGGCCCGCGTAAGAACGGCGCGAGTCGTGAGATACGGGGAACGCGTGGAAGTCTGTGGCGGCGGCCCGTTCGATCGCCCAGGCGTCGACAACAGCGTTTCGGCGAATCATCGAGGCAAATGCTCACGATTCCTTCCGACCCTTCGGCCGAGGTTGAGCATTATCTTCGTGCCTGCGGCGCCATCCCGCAGCGGCACGCCTTCAGCGGCCCCTATCATTGAAGCACAAGACGAGGGCGAAGCTGCTGTGCTCGCGAGCGCAGCAACCCTTCGGACAGTGAATGAGGAGGGCAAGGACGCGATCGCCGGCAGACGAGAGGGAGGACGCCTCATGGCCACAACGAGCGCCGCAGCATTCCGCGGCGCGCTCGGGAAGGCGTGCTCAGCTTTGCTTATTTAGGAGTTCTTGGTTGCGGGGACAGGATTTGAACCTGTGACCTTCAGGTTATGAGCCTGACGAGCTACCGGGCTGCTCCACCCCGCGCCAAGGACGACGGCCCTCTTGTGGGAGAGGGCTCGAAGACGAGAAAGGGGAGTAGCGAAAGGCGAATAGAAACCGTCTACTCGCTCTTCGCTACTCCCCATTCGCGCATCGTAGATAAGGAAACTTTTTGCCCTTTGCAGGCCTGGCGACGACCTACTCTCCCAGGTCTTGAGACATAGTACCATTGGCGCTGAAGCGTTTGACGGCCGAGTTCGGGATGGGATCGGGTCTGATCGCTCCGCCGAGGCCACCAGGCCGGCAAAGGGCAAGTTTTGAAGCAAACTGTGATTGGTCTTTCGATCGCGCCATCTTTGGGGAGATGGGCATGGATTAATGAGAACGATCAAGCCGATCGAGCTATTAGTACCGGTAAGCTCCGCGCGTCGCCGCGCTTCCACACCCGGCCTATCGACGTGGTCGTCTTCCACGGCTCTCGAGGGAGAACTCGTTTTGAGGTGGGTTTCCCGCTTAGATGCATTCAGCGGTTATCCCGTCCATACATAGCTACCCTGCACTGCGGCTGGCGCCACAACAGGTCCACCAGAGGTATGTTCATCCCGGTCCTCTCGTACTAGGGACAAATCCTCTCAATTCTCCGACACCCACGGCAGATAGGGACCGAACTGTCTCACGACGTTCTGAACCCAGCTCACGTACCACTTTAATCGGCGAACAGCCGAACCCTTGGGACCTTCTCCAGCCCCAGGATGTGATGAGCCGACATCGAGGTGCCAAACAACCCCGTCGATATGGACTCTTGGGGGTTATCAGCCTGTTATCCCCGGCGTACCTTTTATCCGTTGAGCGATGGCCCTTCCACGAGGGACCACCGGATCACTATGACCGACTTTCGTCTCTGCTCGACTTGTCTGTCTCGCAGTCAGGCAGGCTTATGCCATTGCACTCGACGAGCGATTTCCGACCGCTCTGAGCCCACCATCGCGCGCCTCCGTTACTCTTTGGGAGGCGACCGCCCCAGTCAAACTGCCTACCATGCACTGTCCCGGCCCCGGATGACGGAGCGCGGTTAGACATCCATGACGATAAGGGTGGTATTTCAAGGGTGGCTCCACACGAGCTGGCGCCCATGCTTCAACGCCTACCACCTATCCTACACATGCCGACACGAATGCCAGTGCAAAGTTACAGTAAAGGTGCACGGGGTCTTTCCGTCTGACCGCAGGAACCCCGCATCTTCACGGGGAATTCAATTTCACTGAGCTGACGCTGGAGACAGCGGGGAAGTCATTACGCCATTCGTGCAGGTCGGAACTTACCCGACAAGGAATTTCGCTACCTTAGGACCGTTATATTTACGGCCGCCGTTTACCGGGGCTTCAATTCAGAGCTTGCACTCCTCCTCTTAACCTTCCGGCACCGGGCAGGCGTCAGACCCTATACGTCATCTTGCGATTTCGCAGAGCCCTGTGTTTTTGGTAAACAGTTGCCACCCCCTGGTCTGTGCCCCTCCCGCCCGCTTGCGCGAACGGAAGGCCTCCTTATTCCGAAGTTACGGAGGTAAATTGCCGAGTTCCTTCAGCGTCATTCTCTCAAGCGCCTTGGTATACTCTACCTGTCCACCTGTGTCGGTTTCGGGTACGGTCTGATGCAGGGGCTATTTCCTGGCGCGGGTTCACCGCCCGGACAATCCAGTAAGTCCGAACGATTTACCCCACGCGTCACCACCTGCTGGCCCACGATTATTAACGTGGTTCCCATCGACTACGCCTTTCGGCCTCGCCTTAGGGGCCGGCTAACCCTGCGAAGATTAACTTTACGCAGGAACCCTTGGACTTTCGGCGACACTGTCTTTCACAGTGTTTCTCGTTACTCATGTCAGCATTCGCACTTCCGATACCTCCAGGATGCCTCACGGCTGTCCCTTCACGGGCTTACGGAACGCTCCGCTACCGCTCACCTTGCGGTGAGCCCAAAGCTTCGGCTCGTGGCTTGAGCCCCGGTACATCTTCGGCGCGGAAACCCTTATTTAGACCAGTGAGCTGTTACGCTTTCTTTAAAGGATGGCTGCTTCTAAGCCAACCTCCTGGTTGTTTTGGGATTTCTACATCCTTTCCCACTTAGCCACGAATTGGGGGCCTTAGCTGTTGGTCTGGGTTGTTTCCCTCTCCACAATGGACGTTAGCACCCACTGTGTGTCTCCCGCATACTACTTCCAGGTATTCGGAGTTTGGTTAGGTTTGGTAAGTCTGTGGGACCCCCTAGCCCATCCAGTGCTCTACCCCCTGGAGTATTCGTGCGAGGCGCTACCTAAATAGCTTTCGCGGAGAACCAGCTATTTCCGAGTTTGTTTGGCCTTTCACCCCTAACCACAAGTCATCCGAGTCTATTTCAACAGACACCGGTTCGGTCCTCCAGTGCATGTTACTGCACCTTCAACCTGCTCATGGCTAGATCACTCGGTTTCGGGTCTAAAGCAACGAACTGAACGCCCTGTTCAGACTCGCTTTCGCTGCGCCTACGCCTATCGGCTTAAGCTTGCTCGTTACTTTAAGTCGCTGACCCATTATACAAAAGGTACGCAGTCACCCAGGACGAACCTTGGGCTCCTACTGTTTGTAGGTATCCGGTTTCAGGAACTGTTTCACTCCCCTCGTCGGGGTGCTTTTCACCTTTCCCTCACGGTACTGGTTCACTATCGGTCGCTGAGGAGTACTTAGGCTTGGAGAGTGGTCTCCCCATCTTCAGACAGGATTGCACGTGTCCCGCCCTACTCATGTCTCATGTGCTTCGAAATCCATACGGGGCTATCACCCACTACGGCCCGACTTTCCAATCGGTTCTGATTAGAAACACACAAGAACTGGCCTGGTCCGCGTTCGCTCGCCACTACTAACGGAGTCTCGTTGATGTCCTTTCCTCCGGGTACTTAGATGTTTCAGTTTCCCCGGGTTTGCTTTTGTATCCTATGTATTCAGATACAAATACCTTCTCATGATCTCTGTTAGTCCGAGGACATGCGTCTTCAGACATTCCAAAACCGCACGAAAACCTCAGAGCCTTTGTGCAGGCTAGAGATTTCCTCGGAATAACAGAGATCGAAGGTGGGTTTCCCCATTCGGAAATCCGCGGATCAAAGCTTGTTCGCAGCTCCCCACGGCTTATCGCAGCGTACCACGTCCTTTCATCGCCTCTCAGCGCCAAGGCATCCACCGAATACCCTTAAGGCACTTGATCGCTCTCATTATCGATGCCCACCGCTCGGCAGCGGCCCTTTTCCCTTTCGAGATCAGGTTTGCATCGATAGAAAGACCAGTTTGCTTCAAACACATCCGAGAGCGCTGCGGTCACGCGGCGCCCACTTGCTGGTTGCTCGTCTTCATTTCGAACGTTCCCGTTCGATCGAAGAGATCGGATGCATTTCCTTTTCACGATGACAGACAACACGCATTTCGACAGCGCGTCGAAATGCGGAACTTGTTTCAAGGACGTTTGCGACGCCGTCTTCGGCGATCCGCGCATCTGGTGGAGCCAGACGGGATCGAACCGACGACCTCATGCTTGCAAAGCACGCGCTCTCCAACTGAGCTATGGCCCCTTTAGAGCGAATAGCGAGTAGCAAATAGCGAGTAGAAAGGCGAAAAGCGGAACTATTCGCTATTCGCTACTCCCTATTCGCTAGAGCTGGTGGGCCTGGGAAGACTTGAACTTCCGACCTCACGCTTATCAAGCGCGCGCTCTAACCAACTGAGCTACAAGCCCAAACTGTCGCACGCCTCAGCTTTCGCGCCTGGCGGGCTCGTCCTTGTGAAGAAAGAGAAACGAAGACGGCGGCTATCCCGCCAGATCGGCCTGACTGGCCGTTGTGTTCCAAGTGATCCGACAGATCAAAAGGCGAGATGCCAAATGATCATAAGGGATCATCCTTAGAAAGGAGGTGATCCAGCCGCAGGTTCCCTACGGCTACCTTGTTACGACTTCACCCCAGTCGCTGACCCTACCGTGGTCGTCTGCCTCCTTGCGGTTAGCGAAACGCCTTCGGGTAAAGCCAACTCCCATGGTGTGACGGGCG
>NZ_JMKQ01000003.1 GCF_000685825.1 Methylocystis sp. LW5 | reverse complement strand
GGAAGCTGATTCTGCCGCTCGGGGGCTATCGATCCTGGGTTGGTCGAGACAGCGGCAGCGCTGCGTTCCGCCGAGCTGCTGCATCCGCTCACGACGAGCATCAGCAAGCGTGTGGTTCTTCCCTATTCCCGCGAGGCGACGGCGCTCGTCTGGATCGTCAGCAAGCTGCTCATGGAGATCGGCCTCGAGCCCGTTCATGAGATGACGCAATCATCAGCGATCGATCTCGCCCGCGTGAGCGATTGCAAATTGGTGATCGGCTTCGCGAGCAAGGTCGACGCGCTCGACGAGCGATTGCGCGGCGGCTATGCCGATCTGCTGCAACGATGGTTCGCGACGCCGATCGTCTGGACATGCTTCGAAAGCCCGTCCATGACGACGGCCTCGCTGCGCGCCATCACGAAACGTTTCGATCGCCGCGTCGCGCGTCGCGTCGATGCGGCGATCGTGAAGGGCGAGGCGCTCGTAGCGCAAACGGATCGAGCGCTACGGCCTCGGCTCGAGGGGAAGCTTGTTCTGTTCTTTCGGCCGATGACCGAGGGCGCAGCTCGAGCCCTATCGTCTTCTCGGGCTCCGCATCGGTTGACGCATCCGGCTGGACAGGCAAGACCGGAAAGCAGCGCGCCCCGCGCCTGAAATGCGATCGCGACACTCACGATGAGAGAGCTATCGATTCGTACATATCTGAGGCGAAGCCCGATCTCGTGCTTCATTTCGGCAATGGCGAAACGCGAGGCGAATATGAAATGGCGCAAGCGTGGTCAGGTGGCGCTTCCCTTCTCGCCTTTCTTCAACCGAAAGGGCAACGCCTTCTGGGGATATGATGGCTTTGCCTGTCTCGCGGCCGCTCACGACCGCGCGATGAATGCGACTTGGCGGGGGCTTGTCCCGCCGCCTTGGTGACGTTTCTGCGTCGATATTTTCAGCCGGGATCGGAACTCCGAAAGTCGCATGTTCGCGGCGCGGTTACGCGCGTCCGTGCGGCTTCCGTCCATGAGTTCCGTGTCACGGATCACGATTCGCAGTCTGGCCGCCGAGCGGCAACCACGGGTGCTGAAGGATGAAGACCACGACACTATCTACGATTGGCTCGATCGCTCGCGCTCTGCTGGCCAGCGCTTCGGTCGTCGCCATCACGGCCTCGCTCGGCCGAGCGGTCGCGCAGGAGGCGGCGACGCTTCCTCCGATCGATGTCGCCGCGGCGCGCGCGACCAACGATCACAACCGCTCCGGCGTGGATGGCGGCGCCGCGGCCGGCTATCGCTTCGGCGCGACGTCGACGACCGGCCCTTGGGGCGAAAGGGCGATACAGGATACGCCCTATTCGGTTTATTCGGTGAGCGCTCCCTATATCGAAAATCGCGTCTTCTCGACGACGGACGAAGTCTTCCGCGGCAATCCGCTCACCCAGCTCAATATGGGGCAGGGGCGCGGCTATGGCTCGGCGATCTTTATTCGCGGCGTCAAGCAGCAGGGCGGCTTCAGCCAGATCGACGGCCTCAACATGTCGGGCGTCAGCGATCTTGTCATGCCTTTGGAGGACAAGGAGCGCGTCGACGTTCTCTCCGGCCTCTCCAGCTTCCTCTATGGGCCTGCGCATGTGGGCGGACTCGTCAATTTCGTCACCAAGCGGCCGACGCTGACGCCTTTCTCGAGCGTCACTTTCGGCAATTACGGCGGCTCGCAACCTTTCGTACATGTCGATCTCGGTGGCCCGTTCGAGAAGGGAAGCGATTTCGGATATAGGCTCAACTTGGTGAAGAGCAGCGGCGAAACCGCGATCGACGATAATTTCGTCGACAGATGGCTCGTCAGCGGCGCGCTCGATTGGCGACCGCTGCAACAGCTGCTGTTTCAGCTCAATTATTCGCATCAGCATATTTACGAGAAAGGCACGCTCGCCGATTGGGGATCGTTCAACGGGACTTTTCCGCATTTCAGCGCGAGCATTCTCGACCCGCGAAAAATTACGGCCAGCCGTGGACGTTCAACAAGAACGATATGGACGTGCTCGGGGCCACTGTCACCTATGATGTGATGCGTAACATTAAATTCCGCGCCGCCTATCAATATGTCGATATAGAGAGCGAGAACCTCTACGCTGGCGACAATATCTCGTATAGCAACGGCTCATACTCCTGTTCGCTCGCATCTCTCTATAATGCGCCGCATGTGCAGCGCAATCAGGCGTGGTACGCCTTCACCGACTATGACCTCGATCTTCTCTCGATAAAGGCCAAGACGACATTCGGCCTTTATGGATCGAGCTACTCACGACGCCAGCATCAAGACAACACGCTCTTCAAAGGCCTCGGCTCCTTTCCTGTTTCTGCCGATCCCGTCTATGTCGCGCGTCCCACTTTCACCAATGGCGCGCAGCCTTACTTCCGGCAGCAACAGCTGGACCAGACGAATTGGATCATCGGCGAGGACATAGCCTTCAACGAGCAATGGTCTCTGCTCGCAGGCGCGAGCCTCGCCGACATCAAGGCGACGAATTTCAACACCAATGGAACGGTATCGAGCTATTTCGACAAGACGAGGCTCACGCCGACCGCCTCATTGATCTATAAGCCGCTGCCTTGGCTCACGGGCTATGGCACCTATATTCAATCGCTCGAAAATGGCGGGACGGCCTCGACCAGCTTCTCCTCATTGCCGGTGACCAACGCCAGCCAGGCGCTCAGCCCGACGACCAGTGAGCAGGTCGAGATCGGCGCGAAAGCCAATGTCTCGCAAATTCTGCTCACCGCCGCTTTGTTCCAGATCGACAAGACCAACACTTATTACAAATCGAATGGCGGCAGCTATACTTTCATCAATGACGGGCGGCAACTTCATCGCGGTCTCGAAATGACGGCGACGGGCAAGATATTGGGCGATCTGACCGTCACCGGCGGCTTCACGCTTCTCGATGCGAAGATCGCCCAGACCAACACGTTCTATCTGCTGGGCCAGCCTCCCTCTGGCTCGGCAAAAAAACATGGGGAAGCTCTACGTCGAATATTGCCTGCCCTTCGTGCAGGGGCTGACATTGACCGGCGGCTTCAACTATGTCGGCCCGCAGGTCGGCAATGTTTTTGCGCCGACGAATGTGCGCGCGATCGAATGGCTACCCTCTTACGTGACCGGCGACATCGGTCTACGCTATGAGGAGACGCGCATCTTTGATACGGAGACGATCTGGCGCCTCGATGTGACCAATATCGCCAACGCATCCTATTGGCAGCAGACCGAAATGCTCGGTGCGCCGCGTACAGTCGCTGTTTCGGCGACCGCAAAATTCTAAAGGGACGAAGGTTGCGCTCTTTCGCGACGGTGAGCTTCGCTTTTCTGCCGATCCTATGCCTGGGATTGGCAGCCGGAGACCCGCATGTCGCGTCGCCTTCGCCACATCGATCGATCAAGGATATGAAAGGCCGCGACGTCACCGCCGCGGTCCCGGCGCAACACGCCCTCATCTTTGCGCCGGTGTCCTCGATCTATCTCACCATAGATGGAGATCCAGGACATATCGCCGCTGTCAGCAGCCCACGATTCGGCGGCAACGAATTGAGCCGTGGGTTGCTGCGTCGGGTGTTTCCTGCGGTGCGTGACCTTGCGCGCGCGCCGACGCTAGGAGGCGACACTGTGGCGCCCGGCGACCCGGAAGCTATTCTGCTGACGCGAAGCGATGCGATCATGTCATGGTCGTGGTTCGCCGCTCCCTTGCTGAGGATCGGCGCACCCTTGGTTCAGCTCGATAGCCGAGCGTCTGGCGATGTGTCGCGGAGCGTGGAACAGCTCTGGCGATTGATCGGCGCCATTGCCGACAGGCAAGAGCGCGTGGACTTCCTGATTCGTCGTCATCAGGCGGAACTCGACGCCTTTTCGAAGGATCGCCCCGCTGCGCCAGTTCGTCGCAAGGTCGCCTATCTCTTCCAGATCGACCCGCTGATCATGGCGTTCGGCGGAACGGGAATCGACGCCGATCTCGATCGGGTGAATGCGGACAATATCGGTGCTTCGCTGCATTCGCCTCATATGACGATCGAGGAGCTGATCGTGCGCGAGCCGGAGGTCATCATAATTTTCGCCTATCCGAGCGACGACGCGGTTCGTCGCTTGCTGGATAATCCTGCGCTACGATGTGTGCCCGCCGTTCGATCGCGAAAAGTCTATCGCGAGCCGCATGGGGGAACGCGCATGGAAGGAATGGTCGAGGAGCCGATCATGTTGCAATGGATGTCGGAAGTCATCTATCCGGAGTGGGCCGGGTGGCGATTTCGCATGAAGCTGCGGCAGGCCTATGCGGAGGTCTATGGCGTCGTCCTCACCGACGATGGGATCGACGAAGCCCTGGTTTTGCGAGAAAATGCGGGCTCGGCGGAATACGCCCGCTTCCTCGCTTCGAATGACGCGGAGCGACACTGAGTCATGCCACGAGAAATCATCGTCACCGGCATTCATCTCCACGCCAACGCCACGGCATGCTTCCATCATTGCCGCTATTGCCAGCTGAAGAGCTATAGGCTGCGACCGGCGCCATTAGAACGTTTTGTCGCCCTGGTCGAACGCTTCATCGAATGGCGTAATGACGGACACGAAGATTTCGAGATCGCGCCTTGGTATGGGAACAGCCATGATTACACATTGGCGACGACCAAAGCTCTTCGCGAGCTGGAGAAGAACCTCGGCTGGAAAAGCCACGTCGTTCTGCTCGGCGGCGTTGCGCATCGACCGCGACGAGAGATGAAGCAATGGCTGGTGGAGCGGCGCGTTCTCGGGATCGACACAGTGGTCGCGACGTTCAGCGGCCACGGCGCTCGTCACGATCATTGGAACAATATGGCCGGCAATTACCAATTCCAGCTCGACACTCTGCATTTGGCTGCGGAACTCGGTCTGAAGCTGCAACAGCGGATCTTGTTGATCCGTGACAGTGTTCCGAGCTTGGACGAGCTGCTGGTTGATCTGGACCGCATTCCAGCCGCGTCCCACGAGCGCTGGGCTATTCCGCTTTTCTATTCCGGCGTGGCGCGTGGTGTCGAGGAGCAGCGTCTCACCGAGCAGGAAATAGATTCGCTTCCCGCGCGCCTCAAAGACTATCTTCGTGATGACAGGCCTAATTGGCGGTCGGAAAAAAGTGGATCGAGCATGTTCGCCGGTCGCCCGATGACGAAGCGGAAGCCATGGCCATCAGCCTCCCGCTCGATGAGCAAAGTCTCGATTGGGCCGAGGCCCGTTCCTGCGATCAAATCATCACGGAGCTCGAAGCTCGCTGGCGTGCGGCCCATCTTACCGCGCCGTCTCGCAAGGAGCTATGCGCGGGTTATGGCGCCATCGCCAATGATAGGCTGTATTTTAATGTGCAGCAGATGGAGAAGGCTTGGTTCGATCGTTATAAGAAGGACAATGTTTGTCGGTTCGATATCAGCGCCACAAAATTTTCGTGAGTTCCGCGGGTCCATTGCCGCGCGCGCCGGGCGACGGTGGGGATGCGAGGCTGCCGAGCATCTCGAACTTGCAGCGTCGGTCGGGCCATCGCCCGACGAGCGTGTGTTGGAATGGCTCGTGACGAGCCTGATAAGCTCGTCGAGCCGGCTTGGCGGCGCTCACACTTCTGGCGGAGGGGCCAGGTTCAAACTGTCCTTTCCACAACCAGGTTAGCACTGCTATTGCGCGGCAACTTCCATACGACGTTCATGCGCGGTCCAACGCTATATTCCGGAATTCGAAAAACCGTGGAAACGCTTCCCTCACCCAGTCGGCGAATCGATGAGACCCGTTCGGCATTGCCTCGAGGGCTCTCGACCGGCGAGGACAATCGCTGCGCCAGCGTCATCGTCGCGGCCGAGCGGCGCTTCGCCCAGGCGATCAAGGGCGTCCGAGGTTCAGTTCTCTCGTGAGCTTCTCCCAGCTGTCGACGCCCGCGGCCGCATAAATCGCAGCGAGATGTTTCTTCAAAGCTTCGTTGCTGATTCCCGTTTCGGAGAGGCTGTCTCCGCGCGATCCTCCGAGAGCCGCGACAAAGGCGATTTTCTGTTGAAGCGGAGAAACGTCGAGTGCGAGCACACGATCGATCGTCTCGAGCCGTCGAGGCTCTTCCAGTTCGAACGTGACGAGAACCTGCTCGGCGCCGCCCTCCGGAGCCGTCAGCCGACGCGCCGTCACCTCGAGGCGGCCGCCGGGGATCGGCAGCGTCTCGCGCACGATCGCTCGGCCTTGGAGCCGTGCGCACAACTCGCGCACGACGCGGGGCGGTGAGCGGATGGGTCCGCAAAGGCGGATCTCTTGTCCCACGAGCGTGCACATCTTCAACAACAATTCGGCCTCTTCATCGAGCATCGCTAAGCGCTCGCCGGAGACATCGATCAGCATGTGTCCCCTTCTTGCGCTGCAACTCCAGACTTGTTGTCTCACAGGCGAGGCGATGGCCTGCTGCAAATAGGGGGTGACCTGTTCCAGCGCGGCCGCGTCGGTCGTCTCGAAAGCGCGTTGACCGCCGCGAAACAGCAGCACGACGGCGCGCGCGCGTCCGTCGAGATCGATTCTCAGATCGAGACTGTGATGATGGCCGCTCGCCCTGACCAATAGGTTGAAGGTGTTGGAAGAGAAATAGGCTTTGCCCGGCCGCGCGATGCGACCGACGCGCGGCCCCGGCGTACGCGCCAGCGCCGTTACGTTCAATTCGGCCGGGCCGATGAACAGCCGCTCGAATTCATTGACGAACAGGTCGCGCGCGCTCTCCGGCGAATCCTCATGGAAGAAGCCCTGGGGAAGGCCGTTCTCGTCGAGCCAGAAAATCGACGCCGCATCGGCTCCGACCAACTCGCGAATCTGGCGGCAGGCTGCGGGGGCGATCGGCGCGATCCCGGTCCCGGCGCGGCACAATAGATCGAGCGCATGTAATTTGCGCCGGGCCGTGTTCTTCTTGGCGGGCATTATCGCGCGGACCTCCCCGCGCGGGGAATAGCATTCAACACTCTGAACGCCTAGACCTCGCTCCCGGCAAAACGGGCAGGAGCAGGAATATGTCGAAATGCGAGTTGTTCTTTCCCGCCGTCACACTGATCGCGCTGGCGCTCTGCGCCGAATCGGCCTGCGCCGCCGATCTTCGCGGATCGCAGGATCATCCTCTGGTCGGCCGCTACGCCGGCTCGGAGATCACGGTCTATAAGCAATCTCAGTTCGGCGAAGCGCGACTGCTCGACCGTCCGATGGATCTCAAAGCTTCCGGCGACAAGTTGGCCGGCGTCAGCCTCACGCTGCAGGGCAGGATCACCACTATACGCTATGACGGGCCGAAGGATCGCTCGGCTCTCGAAATCGAACAAAATTTCAAATCCTCGCTCGAGACGAAAGGGTTCGAAATTCTGTTCGAATGCGGCGATCGAACCTGCCTCGGCGGCGAAAATTCCTATTTTCGTCTCGGCGGGGAACTCGAAGGGGCCATGGTCAATGCACGCTTCGGCTCAGGCGTGCGTTATGTGCTGGCCAAGCTCGCGCGCGCGGAAGGGGATGTCTACGCCGCCATATTGGTGGGCGAAAGCCGGAGCGCTCCGATCATCTCGGTCACGACCGCGGAACTGAAGCCGATCCAAGTCGACCGAATTGTCTTTCTCGACGCCGGCGCGATGGCCTCCGGGCTCGGGGCCTCGGGCCGTGTCGCACTCTACGGCATATTCTTCGACACCGACCAGTCGGATCTGAAGCCGGAGTCGAAGCCGACGCTGGTCGAAATCGCCAAGCTGCTCGCGGCCCAGCCCGGCTTGAAGCTGATCGTCGCCGGTCACACCGACAATCAGGGGGAATTTGGCTATAATCTCGGCTTGTCCGATCGCCGCGCCAAGGCCGTCGTCGTCGCGTTGACACGCGATCACGGCGTCGATCCCTCGCGGCTCACCCCTTTCGGCGCCGGCATGTCGTCGCCGATTGCCCTCAACAATGATGACGCCGGACGCGCCAAGAACCGTCGCGTCGAACTGGTCGAGCGATAAGGACATGAGAAGCATGAAGAGAATGACATTCGTCACATTGGCGCTGTGCGCCGTCGTTCCGGCGATAGCGCAGGAACGTCTGGAGCCCGGCTTGTGGTCGGTGACGCCATTACTACAGGGGCAGCCGGTCGGCGCCGCCACAGAACGTTGCATCACCGCGGAAGAAGCCAAGAGCGCCAATGGCGATGAAAAAGGAATCGCCGCCGCCCTGAGCGCGGAAAATCGGAAAGGCAAATGCACGATCAAGGATCTGAAACTCGACGGCCCGAGAATCCGCTTCTCCACCGTCTGTCAGGGCATGACCATGGCGTCCGACCTCACTTACGCCAAGACGAGCTATGAAGGGACGATGACGATGTCGGGGCCGGGCGGCGATCAGCAGGTCATCGGGACCAGGGGCCGGCGCATCGGCGCATGTCCTTGACGGGAGGCCTCGGGTTGCGCGCGACGCTTTTCGCTCCACTGGCGATCTGCGTAGGCCTGGTGTCTTTCGGGGCCATCGCCAGCGAGGATGTTCCCTATGAAGCGGGCGTTGACCTGGCGTTCTTTGCCACGCCCGATCTTGTCGATCGCGGTGCGCATGTTGTCATAGACACCTCACCGGGGCGCGCCGCCCAGCACGCGGAAGGCGTGGTTGTGGGCGTCGAACAGCATCTCATGCGTCTGCTGCGGGTAGGCGCGGAGGAAGAATGCGCGGCTGTAGGAGAGCTTGAACTGGGCGACCTGCAACTTGGTCCGCTCGCCCGCGATGATCGCCCAATCCTCCGACCAGTCGAACTGGAACGCCTCGCCGGGCAGAAACGTCAGCGGCACGAACGCGCCGCGCACGCAGGTCTGCTGCTCCCGATGCCGCGCCGCCTTCCACTCGCGCGCGAAGGCCGCCACGCGATTGTAGGAACCGTCGTAGCCGAGGGCGACCAGATCCGCATGCAACTGCTTGACCGTCCGCTTCTGCTTGCGCGATTTTGCGGCCTCCTGACGCAGCATGTGCGCCAGCTTATCGGCGAACGGGTCGAGCCGGCTCGGTCGATCGGGCGTGGCGAACCGCGGCTCGACGCTGTCCGAACGCAGGTATTTGCGCATGGTATTGCGTGACAGCCCCGTGCGTCGCGCAATCTCCCGGATCGAGAACTCCTGCCGATATCGCCAGCGTCGGATGACGCTCAATAACTCCATGTCGATCACTCCCAGGTCCCCCGCGACGGTCGAGGGGGAAAGGTTCGAACATGGGTCAGTTCTCGGTGGAAAAACTCGTGCTGCCTGGGTCAGCTCTCAATGGAAATCAACAGATATTTATGATTACGCGCTCGAGGACCTCAGTTGGACGCCTCCTTATCTCGTGATGGCGGTATTGATGAGCGCCGCAGCGGCATGGATCGCGGTCCGCTGGAGTCTGCATCTATTGCGCGTCATCGCCGCCCAGGCGGCTCGCATCGACATGGACTCTTTGCATCGGTGATTGTCGCTCGCTGGCGTGTCCACGGAGATTGGGCCGCTGGTCGAGGCCGTGAATGGCGCGCTTTCGCGTCTCGACGCCGGTGTCGAGCGGCATCGCCGATTCACCGCCAATGCGGCGCATGAACTTCGCACGCCGGTGACCATCCTCGGCGCGCGTCTCGATGCGCCCGAGGAGCCGAGCTTCAAGACCGATCTGAGGCGCGATCATCGTCGCATTCGTAATATCGTCGAGCAGTTGCTCGTGACTGCGCGGCTCGGCGGGCGAAGGGCGCGCCTCGATGAGACGGTCGATCTCGCCGCTCTGGCGCGTGCGACAATCGCCGACTCGGCCTTGCTCGCGGTGCGATCGAAGCGCCAGACCGTGCTGGAGGCGCCGGATGCGCGCGTTGTCGTGCGGGGCAGTCGCACCGCGCTCGAATCCGTGATCGTCAATCTCACCGATAATGCGCTGCGGGCCGAGCCCGAAGGAGGAACGGTGATATTCCGAATTTTTGACGATGCGTCGATCTGGATTGTGGACCACGGCGATGGCGTGGAAGAGGAGGATCGACGCGCGATTTTCGAGCCATTCTGGAGTAAATCCGACTCCACGCCGGGGGCAGGCCTCGGCTTCGCGATCGCTGAAGAGCTGATTCAGGCGCATTGCTGCCGCATTTGGATGGAGCCCACGGAGGGGGGCGGAGCGACCTTCAAAATATCGTTCGATTCATGCGGCGCTCAGGATGACGAGGCCCGGAACAAAGACGGCGCTCTGAAGATCGTTGGATAGATCAACTACCGGTTTCGACGTTCGGTCGCTCGACGCCGAGAGGATGTCGTGCGTCGTCGTGATCGCCTCTGCCGCTTCCGGCTTTGTGGGCTATCAGGAGGCGCGATGAGCGCCTCGAGGATCGATGCAGCCGGTGGGGCTTGCTCGATCGGGATCTCGCCGACCTCCTGACTGCTAAGTCGGTCGCGGCGGGGATTTTCCGGGCCGCCACGAGAGACGCTGGCGAGTCGCGTCGCAGACGCCTGCCGAGCTCGAGGATTGCGATTGTTTGGAAGCATAACAATTCCATATTTGGCGGCCGATTCGGCATATATTGTTGTTTAATATATGTAAATCGCTATTTATAACTGTTTCAATATAGGCGCCGACGCGATTGACCTTCTATGTAGCAGTTAATACTATAAATATAGTAGCGATATATGAGCAACAAAGGTATATGTCGAAATGCGCAGCCCTCGCTTGCCCCGGACATCAAGTCGGTCTCAAGTAAAAGCACGGCCTGACGGCCGCATGGATGGGGGCAGATTGCTGGGCGCCGCCGCGCTTCTGCTTCTCGGCGCCGATGGCTCCGCACATGCGGAGCCGGGCGTCACGTCTTTGCCTGCTGTTGCAGTCGATGCGCCCAAAGAGAAGCCGCGGCCGGTCGTTCGCCAGAGCGCGGCCGCCGCGCATGTCGGGCGAGCGCGAGCACGTGCTGCGACAACGCCCGCGCAGAGGCGCGCGCCTTCGCCTTCCGTCGGCGCGACGCCATCTGCGGCGCCAGTGCTGTTTCCGGCTCCATCGCAAGCCGAGCTCGGCAATCTGCCGAAGGAATATGCCGGCGGTCAGGCGGCGCGCGGCGCGCGTCTCGGCATGCTCGGCAATCGCGATTTTCTCGACGCGCCCTTCAATGTGACGAGCTACACGTCGAAGCTCATCGAGAATCAGCAGGCGCGCACGCTCTCCGACGTGCTCGAGAATGATCCTTCCGTGCGCTTCACCGTCTCCTCCGGTCAGGTCCGCGAGAATTTCCGTATCCGCGGCTTTTCCGTTCTCGTCAGCGAGACGGCGCTCAACGGACTCTATGGCGTCGCGCCGGACGGCCGCGTGCCGACGGAGTTTCTGGAGCGCGTCGAAGTGCTGAAGGGGCCGGCTGCGCTGTTGAGCGGCATGGCTCCTTATGGCGCCGTCGGCGGATCGATCAATCTCGTCACCAAGCAGGCCGGCGACACGCCTGTGACGAGCGTCACCGCCGATTATACGTCGAACTCGCAATTCGGAACGCATATCGATGTCGGCAGGCGCTTCGGCCAGGACAACGCCTTCGGCGTTCGCTTCAATGGCGCCTATCGCGGCGGTGACACGACGCTCGATTATCAATCGCGCGAACGTGGGCTCGAGGCGCTCGCGCTCGACTATCGCGGCGAGAAGCTGCGCATCGCGCTCGACGCCTATTTCAACCAGGAGATCGCGCGCGGCGGCGTGCCGATGATGGCGAGCTTCACCGGAACCGGCGTCGCCGCCGCGCCGGATTCCAGCAACAATATTTTCCGCGGTCTCTCTGGTCGAATGAACAATTCCGGCGCCATGGGGCGCGTGGAATATGATCTCGCCGACAATGTCACTCTGTTCGCGAGCGCCGGCGCGATCGACGCGCGCTTCAACGGGCTGACGAACTCGACCGTCGCGACCAATGTCAATGTCCTCGGCCGCTACAGCGGAACCTCGATCGATCTGCGCGGCTATACCGACACGATTTCGTTTCAAGGCGGCCTGCGCGCCGACTTCCACACTTTCGAAATCGGCCATCGATTGTCCTTGAGCGCGGCCAATCTCGAATCGAAGATCGGCTCGGCCTTTCAGCGCAGCTCGACTTATGTGTCGAGCATCTACTTCCCCGTCACGCCGCTCATCGCGCGCGATCCGGGAGAAGCGCCGAAGTCGACCGATACGACGCTCTCGAGCATCGCCCTCGCCGACACGCTCTCCGCCTTCGACGATCGGGCGCAGCTCATTCTCGGCCTCCGCGCGCAGCGTGTTCAGACGAAGAGCTATAATACGACGACGGGCGCCGAGACGACCTATTACGACGAGAGCGCGGTGACGCCCGCTTTCGGCCTCATCATCAAACCTCTGCCGATATCCATGTCGCTCTACGCCAATTACATCGAGGGCCTGACCCAGGGCGACCGCGTCACCGACACGGCGGCGGCGAATTATAATCAGATGTTTCCGCCCTATAAATCGCGGCAGATCGAGACGGGCGTCAAATGGGACGCCGGAACGATCGCCAACACGCTGAGCTTCTACGAGATCGAGAAGCCGAGCCTCATCAAGAGCGGCAATGTCTACAATTCGGACGGACGTCAGCGAAACCAAGGCATAGAGTGGAACGTGTTCGGCGAGGTCGTCGAAGGCGTGCGCATTCTCGGCGGCGCGGCCTATACGATCGGCGTGCTCACCAAGACGGCGAATGGCCAGCTCGATGGCAAGACCGCCTATGGCACGCCGAAATGGCAGGTCAATCTCGGCGGCGAATGGGATACGCCCTTCATTCCGGGGCTGACGCTCGAGGGGCGTGTCGTCTATACGAGCGCGCAATTCGTCAACTCCGCCAACACGCAGAAAATTCCCGAATGGGCGCGCCTCGACGCGGGCCTGCGCTATTCGACGCAGCTCTTCGACAAGAAGGTCACCTTCCGCGCCAATGCGAATAATCTGCTCGATCACAATTATTGGGCGGGATCCTATTTCGCGGACGGCATCGTCATATTGAGCTCGCCGCGAACGGTTCTCGTGTCCGCGACCGTCGACTTTTGAGGAGAGAGAAATGCCGGCGGCGATAATCCCTTCATCGGCTCTCGCCCTCGTCGTCGCCGGCGCAGCCTGTCTCTATCTCGCCTCGCCGCGCCAAGCGCTCTTGCGCGCCCGTTGGCGGAAGGCGGGCCTCTTCGCCGCGGCCTTTCTCCTCGCTGCTTGGATGGTCTGGCGGATTCGTCTCGAATCCTCGACCGCCTTCTTCGCGACGCTCGCCGCGCTGATGCCGCTGCTGATCGCGCTGCCGAGCCTCGTCGCGCTGAAAGGAAGGAAATAGGCATGGTCGAGTTTCGCCGCGATTGGCTGAGCAAAAGCATCGCCGGCTCTGTGCTGGGCTTCACATTGGCGGTCGCTCTCGCCGGCCTCTTCGCCGTCGCCGACCCCGGCGGCCTCGAGGCGCGCAACAAATATCAATTCGTCATGTGGCTCGTCGCGCCGATCTGGCTCGGCGTCGCCAGCCTCGTCTTTCTGTTTCGCAGCGGACGCGCTGCGTTTCTGTGGCTCGGCGGCGCCAATCTTCTCGCCTTCGGCGGACTCTATCTCTGTCGGCGGCTTTTGTACTGAGGACGAGACATGCGCGGCGAGATCTTGCGGCTCTACAAGAGCGTTCACACATGGACCGGCATCGTGACCGGCATGCTGCTCTTCGTCTGCTTCTACGCCGGCGCGCTCACCGTCTTCGCGGCGCCGCTCGCTCATTGGGCTTCGCCGCCGACCGGCGGCTCCATTTCGATCGAGGACGCCGATCGCCTCATCGAGAAGACATTGGCGGCGCGGCCCGAGGCGGCCAAAGACTTCACGCTTCGTCTCGCGACGCCGGACCAGCCGGCACGTTTGACTTGGCGCAAGAGCCGCAGCGACGATGTCGTCTGGTCCGCGACGCTCGGCGCGGATGGCGTATTGCGCGTCGAGCGCTCGAACGCTTTTGGCGTCGGCGCCTTTGTGGACACGATTCATCGCACCGCCGGTCTGCCTCTCGATCGCGAGACGGGAACGACAGTGATGGGCGTCGTGAGCGCCGTCTACGCCGTCGCGCTCGTCTCGGGTCTCATCCTGGTTCTCCCCTCGCTAGCCAAGGATTTTCTGGCGCTGCGACTCACCGCGAATCTGAAGCGAATGTGGCTCGATGCGCATAATCTCGTCGGCGTCGCGAGCTTCCCCTTCCATCTCGTCATCGCGCTGACAGCGGTCGTGTTCGGCCTTCACGAGCCGATCTATGACGCTTTGGATCATGTCGTCTATGATGGCAGGCTGCCGACGATCATGCGCTCGACCGGCCCTTTCGGAGGCGCAAAGCGCGACGAGCAGACGGCGCGGATGAAGAAGGTCGCGGAATTGGCCGCGGCCGTCGAATCCGTCTCGCCGCAGTTCTCGCCGATCAGCCTGCATTATCGCGATGCGGATACGCGCGGCGCGCTCGTGCGCGTCGTCGGAGAGGATCCGCGCTTTCTGTCGCGCGGCGGCGGCTTCGCCGTCGTGCGTGGCGCGACAGGAGAGGTCGTCAATGTCGACTATCTTCCCGAGAAGCAGAGCGGCTGGACCGCCGCCGTGTCGCCATTCTTCGCGCTGCATTTCGGCAGCTATGGCGGCGAGCCCGTGCGCTGGGCCTATTTCTTTCTCGGTCTCGCCGGCGCCTTCCTATTCTATTCCGGCAATCTCTTGTGGATCGAATCGCGTCGGCGGACCGCGCGCCGCCATGGGGAGCAGGTCGTGCAGACGACGGCCTCGCGCCTCATGGCGGCGGCGTCGATCGGCGTGTGTTTGGGATGCGTCTGCGCGCTCTCTTTCGCCATCGTCTCCACCAAATGGCTCTATGGCCTTGTCGAGGACGTCGAGGCGTGGCGACATGGGATCTATCACGCCGTCTTCTTCGGCGCTCTCGCCTTCGCGTTTCTGCGCGGCGCGGCGCGCGCTGGAGTCGAGCTGGCCTATGTCGCGGCGGTCGGCGCTCTCTCGCTTCCCCTCACCAGCGCGGTCGCTCTGGCGGCGCCCGGCCTCGGGCCGTGGGCGGCGGCCGATCCGATCAGCGTCGGCGTCGATATCGTCGCTTTGTGCGCAGCGCTCTGCTTTGCGGCTCTGGCGCGCGTGACGGCGCGCCGCGCCGAGCTGGGGCCGATAGACAGCGTCTGGTCGGCGCGACGGCAGGAGCCGGCCCCAGGCGCCGCAATTCCAGTTTCTTCGAGCAGATGCGCCGCTGCGGTCGGCGCTGGTGAAGGAGACGACATCCATGGATGACGCGCAGATCAATCCTTTCGACGATGAGCGGCTGAGCTTCGTCGTTCTCGTCAACGCACGCGCGCAATTCAGCCTGTGGCCCGATTTCTCCGCCGATCCGAAAGGATGGCGCCGTGTCTTCGGTCCGGGAACGCGCCTCCAATGCATGCAATATGTCGACGATCATTGGATCGACATGCGCCCGCGCGCAGAGGCCGGCTGACGCGCCTTTTCGCGCCTGTTTTGCTTCGTGACGTTTCGATTTTCAAAGGACTGATCGTGCTTGCAGACATCGCTCCAGAGCGGCCGCTCGCGGCTGCGCAGACGCTTCCGCTCGTCGCGGCGCAGCCCGGCATATGGATGGCGGAGCAGCTCGCCGCCGCCTCCAACGCTTATGTCGTCGCGCAATATGTCGAGCTGAACGGCAGGCTGGACGTCGCCTGCTTCAGCGCCGCGGTCCGTCTCGGGCTCGCGGAGGCCGATCTCGTCCATGCGCGCTTCGTCGAGACGGAGGAGGGGCCTGCGCAGCTCGTGCCGAACGATGTGCAGGCGGTCGATCTGCCGGAGCCGGAGCTCGTCGATCTGACGGACGAAGCCGATCCGGCCGGCGCCGCGCGGCGGCTGATGCGCGACGATCTGGAGACGCCTCGGACGCTCGCGGGCGAAGCGCCGCTCTACCGGCACATGTTGTTTCGTCTCAGCGCGGAGGGGTCGGCGCCCGGCGGCGCCGAACGCTGGTTCTGGTTTCAGCGCTATCACCATCTTTCGGTGGACGGATATGGCTTCACGGCGATCGCGCGACGCGTGAGCGAAATCTACACCGCGCTGCGTCGCGGGCTGGCTCCTTCGCCTTCGCCTTTCGTTTCCTTCGCCGAGGTGGTGAAGGAATATGCGGCCTATGACGGCTCGCCGGCGCAAGCCGCCGATCGGCGATTTTGGGCGGAGCATGCGCGCGATCTGCCGCAGGCTGTCACTCTGTCGTCGCGGCGCGCGCCGGCGGACGGAAAATTCACGCTCCCATTGCGCGAGCGGATCGTACTCGACGCGCAAACGACCGCGCTTTTGTCCGCGCATGCGACGGCCGGGCGCGTTTCTGTCGGCGTGATGGCGATGGCTGCGGTCGCCCTCTATCTGCGCCGCATGACCGGCGCGGCGCGTCTCTCGGTGGGCGCGCATTTCATGCGGCGCATGGGCTCTGTCGCATTGCATGCTGTGGGGCCGGTGGTGAATGTCCTGCCGCTGCAGATCGCGATAGACGCGGATATGTGCTTCCTCGACGTCGCGGCCGCGCTCGGGCGCGAATTGGACATGGTGCGTCGCCGTCAGCGATATGAGGCCGAGCTGCTGCGGCGGGATCTCGGCTTCCTGGCCTCTGGACGCGCGCTCCATGGGCCGCTGCTGAATTTCAAAATGTTCGACTATCGCCTCGACTTCGCGGGTGTCGAAGGGATCACGCATCAGCTCGCTTCCGGCCCGGTCGAGGATATCGAATTCGACCTCTATCTCGCCGAGCGCGAGCTCATCGTCGATCTCGTCGCCAATGGCGCGCGTTACGGGGAGCGCGAGCTGGAGCTGCATGCGCTGCGACTCGCGCGCTTCGCACGTCGGCTCGCCGAAAGCCCGCAGACTCCGATCGGCGAAATCGCGCTCATGACGGAGAGCGAAACGGCGCTGATCGCGGAGGCCAATGACACGCGGCGCGCCATACCGCCGGCCTCTGTGTGCGACCTCTTGGAAGCGCAGGCCGAACGCACGCCGGACGCGCCCGCATTGATCGATCGCCGACATAGGCTGGCCTATCGCGAGATGCGCGGCCAGGTCGCGCGGCTGGCTCTCGCGCTGGCTGCGGCAGGAGTGGTTCGCGGTGATCGCGTCGCGGTGGCGCTTCCGCGCTCGGTCCATCTGAGTCTGGCGCTGATGGCGGCGCTTGAGGCCGGCGCCGCCTATCTGCCGCTCGACACGAGCTATCCCGACGAGCGCCTCGCTTACATGGTCGAGGATGCGGCGCCGCGGCTCATCGTCACCAATAGCGCGCTGCGAGGGCGCTTCGAGACGATGGCTCCCGTGCTGATCTTCGACGTGCTGGCCGTTATCGAAGCGGATGCCTCGCCTGCGCGCGTCGCGTCGCCGTCGCCAGAAGATGCGGCCTATGTCATCTACACATCCGGCTCGACGGGACGGCCGAAGGGCGTCGTCGTGCCGCATGGGGCGGTGGTCAATCTCCTGCTCTGGCTGCAGCACGAATATCGCCTCACCAGCGACGATGTGGTGCTGCAGAAGACGCCTTGCAGCTTCGACGTCTCGGTCGGCGAATTCTTCTGGCCGCTGACAGCGGGCGCGCGCCTCGTGATGGCGCCGCCGGACGTCGATCGCGATCCGGCGGAACTGCTGCGCGTCATTCGCGAGCATCGCGTCACCACGCTGAATTTCGTGCCCTCGCTGCTCTCCGCCTTTGTGGCGGCCGCGCGCGCGACGCCGGGCGCGGAGGCGGAAAAGACCTCGCTGCGACGCGTCTTCTGCATCGGCGAGCCGCTGTCGCGCGACCTCGCGGAAGCTTTCGAGCGCACCTTCCATGCGCCGCTGCACAATGTCTACGGCCCGACCGAGGCGACAGTGGAGGTCACTTATCAGCCGGCTTTCGGCGCGGCGCTGGCGACGGCGGAAGGCGTTGGCGTGCCGGTCGGACGGCCGCTCTGGAATTGCGGCTTGCGCGTGCTGGACGCGCGGCTGCGTCCGGTCCCGATCGGCGTCGCTGGCGATCTCTATCTGACCGGCGCGCAGCTCGCCCAATATTATTGGCGGCGGCCGTCACTCACCGCGAGCCGTTTCGTCGCCGATCCAGAAGGCGACGGCGAACGAATGTATCGCACCGGCGACATCGCCCGTTGGCTGCCGAGCGGCGTTCTCGATTTTCTCGGCCGCAATGACGATCAGCTCAAAATCCGCGGCCAGCGTATCGAATTGGGCGAGATCGAGAGCGCGCTCCTCGAGCAGCCCGGCGTCGGCAGGGCCGCTGCGGTCGCTCGCCTGTTCGGCTCCGCGGCCGGGGAGGGCGACGCGCGCCAGATCGTCGCCTATGTGACGCCGGATGCGCCGGAAGGCGCGCTCGATCCGGAGGCGCTGCGCGCCGCTCTGGCGCGTCGCCTGCCGGCCTATATGACGCCGGTCGCCATCGTTGTGCTCGAGGCCTTCCCGCTCGGCGCGAGCGGCAAGCTCGATCGCAAGGCGCTGCCCGACCCGTCCGTGGACGCGCCGACGGCTCGCCCGCCGGCGCCCGGACTGGAGACGCTGCTCGCGGAAATATTCGTCGAGGTCCTGCGCCTCGAGACGGTGGGCGCGCAGGATGATTTCTTCTTTCTCGGCGGCGACAGCATTTCCGCCATCGGCCTATGCGCTGCGCTGCGCAAGCGCGGATATATGCTGCGGCCGAGAGACGTCTTCGAGCGGCGGAGCGTCGCCGGAATGGCGGCCGTGCTGCGCCGCGTCGACCAGGACGCGCGGACTCTTCTCGACGACGGCGTCTCTGCAGCGACGGTCGAGGCGCTGCGGGCTCGCCATGGCGCGATAGCGGCCGTGCTGCCGGCGCTGCCGTTGCAAGAGGGGCTGCTGTTCCACGCCCGGCTCGGGGACAGCGCGAGCCGTTACAACGCCGTCTCGCGCTTCGATCTCGACGGGCCGCTCGACGTCGGGCGGTTGCGCGACGCGCTCGAGGCGCTGTTGCGCCGCCATCCGCAGCTCGCAGCGATTTTCGACGTCGAGCAGCAGGGCAGGGCGTTCCAGATTCTGCCGCTCGTCGAGGGGCCGCAGGCGCTGCGCCGCTGGCCTTGGAGCGAGCATCGGCTGGAGGGCTTCAGCGCCCAGGAGCGCACGGCCTCGCTCGATCGGATCGAGCGCGAGGAGCTCGCCCGCGACGTGCTGGCCGAGAGCGGCGGCCGCCGCATGCTGGCGCGCGCTGTGCTGGTTCGGCTGTCGGAAGAGAGCCATGCGCTTCTCGTCGTCTGCCATCATCTCATCGGCGACGGCTGGTCTTCGGGCGTGATGCTGCGCGATCTTCTCGACGCCTACGCCGGCGCCGCGCTCGCGCCGATCCTTCCCGATTATTCGAGCGTCGTCCGCCGCCTCGCCGCCCGCGACCCCGAGCCCGCCCGCGCCGCATGGCGGGAGGCGCTCGCCGGCGCCGCGCCGACCTTGCTGTTCGATCCCGCCGCCGCCTTCGGCGAGACGCGCGAATTGCCGCTCGCTCTGCGGCCCGGCCTGGCGAAGCAGCTGGAGGCGTTCGGACGCCGGCGCGGATCGACCCTCGCCACTCTCCTGCAGGGCGTTTTTGCAGCCTTTCTCGGCGCGATGACGGGGCGCTACGACATCGTTTTCGGCGCGCCGGTCTCCGGCCGCTCGGAGGCGGAGGCCGGGCTCGACGCGCATATCGGGCTCTTCACCAACACGCTGCCCGTGCGCGTGCGTCTGCGGCCCGATCAGCCGCTCGCCCTGCAGCTCACCGAGCTTCAGAGCCGGCAGATCGCCCTCATGGAGCATGACGGGCTCGGCCTCGGCGAGATCCAGCGCCTCGCCGGCGCCTCGACGCTGTTCGACACTCTGCTCGTCGTCGAGAATTATCCGGATGACGCGCGGTTCTACGCCGAGGAATTCGCGGGCCTGCGCCTCGTCGGCGCGCGCAATCGCAGCTATTCGCATTATCCGCTGACGCTGATGGCGCTGCCCGGCCGCGAATTGGAGCTGCGGCTCGAATATCGTGAGGGCGTCGCCGAGCCGGAGCGTCTCGGCCGCCGCATAGTTCGGCTGCTCGAGCAGCTCGTCGATGCGCCGGAGACGCCTCTCGCGTCGCTCGATCTGCTCACGCCGGACGAGCGCGCGACGATCGTCGCCGTCAATGACACGCGCGTCGAGACGCTGGCGGCGACGCTCTGCGGCTTGCTCGAAGAGCAGGCGTGGCGCACGCCCCATGCGCCCGCGCTGATCGACGCCGATCACGAGCTGAGCTATGCGCAGCTCCGTGGGCAGATCGCGCAATTGGCGCGCGGTCTCGCCGCGGCCGGGGTCGGGCGCGGCGATCTCGTCGCGGTCGCTTTGCCGCGCTCGGCGCGGCTCTCCATCGCGCTGATGGCGGCGCAGCAGGCCGGCGCCGCCTATCTGCCGCTCGACACGAGCTATCCGGACGAGCGCCTGCGCTACATGGTAGAGGATGGAGCGCCGCGCCTCATCGTCACGGACGAGGCGTCGCGAAGCCGGTTCGAGGGGCTGGCGCCGCTGCTCGCCTTCGACCGCTTGCCGCAGATCGACGAAGCGGAGGAGGCGGATTTCGTCTCTCCCGCCAAGCCCGATGATCCGGCCTATGTGATCTACACCTCTGGTTCGACAGGCCGACCGAAGGGCGTCGTCGTCTCGCATCGCGCCATCGTCAACCGCCTGCTGTGGATGCAGCACGAATATGGCCTCGGCGCGGGCGACGTCGTGCTGCAGAAGACGCCGTCGAGCTTCGACGTCTCGGTCTGGGAATTCTTCTGGCCGCTGATGGCCGGGGCCGCTCTGGTCATGGCGCCGCCGGAGGCGCATCGCGATCCGGCGGAGATTTTGCGGCTCATCCGCGCGCATCGCGTCACCACGCTGCATTTCGTCCCCTCCATGCTGGCGGCCTTCGTGTCGGCGACCGACGCCGCGCGCGCCGCCGAGGCGGAGAGTCTGCGCCGCGTGTTCTGCAGCGGCGAGGCGCTGTCGCGCGAGCTGGCGGAGGACTTCGAGGCGCTGTTCGGCGCGCCGCTGCACAATCTCTACGGGCCGACCGAGGCCGCCGTGGATGTGACCTATCAGCCGGCCTTCGGCGCGGCCCTCGCGGGCCTCGAGACGACGGGCGTTCCGATCGGCCGACCCGTTTGGAACACGGGCGTGCGCGTGCTCGACTCCTGGCTGCGGGAGACGCCGATCGGCGTCGCCGGCGATCTCTATCTGACCGGCGTCCAGCTCGCCGATGGCTATCTGCGACGGCCGTCGCTGACGGCGAGCCGCTTCGTCGCCGATCCGCAGGCCGTGGGCGAGCGAATGTATCGCACCGGGGATATCGTCCGCCGGCGGCCGGACGGCGCGCTCGATTATCTCGGTCGCGGCGACGATCAGATCAAGATTCGCGGTCAGCGCATCGAGCTCGGCGAGATCGAGAGCGTCCTCGCCGAGCAGCCCGGCGTGGAACAGGCGGCGGTCGTCGCGCGAGCCTCCGCGGCGGGCGGCCTCGCCGGCGCCGATGAGCGGCGGCTCGTCGGCTATGTGGTCGCGGGCGTCGAGATCGACGTCGAGGCGCTGCGCCGCGCTGTGGCGCAGAGGCTTCCGGCGCATATGACGCCGACGGCTATTGTGCGCTTGCCGGAATTTCCGCTCTCCGCCAGCGGCAAGCTCGATCGCAAGGCGCTGCCGGAGCCGGAGGCCGCGCCGCGCCGCGACGGCCGCAAGCCGACGCCCGGCGTCGAGATCGCGCTCGCCGATCTCTTCGCCCGCGCGCTCGGCGTCGACCAGCTCGACGCGGACGATGATTTCTTCGCGCTCGGCGGCCATTCGCTGCTGGCGATGCGCCTCGCCGCGGATATTCAGCGCGAGATGAAGGTCTCTGTTTCCGTCGGCCAGCTGATGGCCGCGCCGAGCGTCGAGAGCCTGGCGCGCGAATTATTCGCGGAGCGGCGCGAGGAGGATCGCCGCGCCGGCTTCGCCGAGACGCTGTGTCTGCGCGCGGGCGAGGGGCCACCGCTCGTCTGCATCCATCCGGCCTCGGGCTTCTCCTGGCAGTTCGGCGTGCTGACGCGCTATCTGCGCAGCGATTGGCCGGTGATCGCGCTGCAATCGCCGCGGCCTTCGGGACCGATCGCCTCCTGCCGTAATATGGAGGAGGTCTGCGACCGGCATCTCGCGACGCTGCGCGAGATTCAGCCGCATGGTCCCTATCGGCTGCTCGGCTATTCGCTCGGCGGCGTCGTGGCGCAGGCCATTGCGGCGCGTCTTTCGGCCGAAGGGGAGGAGATCGCCTTTCTCGGCCTGCTCGACACCTATCCTTCGGAAATCCAGGATTGGAGCAAGCCGCTCGACGCGGCTGGCGAAGAGGAGATCGAGCGCGAGAAGGCGCTGTTCATGGACGCTTCGCAAGAGGCGCTCGATTCGACGCTCGCGCGTGAGAAGGCCGAGATGTTCGGCCATATCATGGCCAATTACGAGGACTCGGTCCGGCTGCTCGCCTCCGCGAGGACCCCTCGCTACGAGGGCGAAGCGACGCTCTTCGTCGCGCTGCGCACTCTGCCGGAGGGCATGGACGTCGAGGAGACCTGGCGGCCCTATGTCGGCGCGCTGAAATTCGTCGCCTTCGATTGTCCGCATACCGAAATCATCTCGCCGCGCATGCTGCGGGAGCTCGGCCCCGCGCTGAACGAGATTCTCGTCGCGATCGACGCGAAGCGAGGTCTCAAATGAGCGCTCTCGCACGCTTCTTCTGCCGATTCTCCAGCGATCGGACCAACATGACCCAACCTCGCATTTTGACCGATTTCAGCCTGCTGCGAGACAATCGCGATTTCCGCGCGGTGTTCGTGGCGCGGACGCTGTCGCTGTTCGCGCTCGGCCTGCTCACCGTCGCGGTTCCCGTGCAGGCGCTGCAGCTGACCGGCTCACCCGCCGCCGCCGGATTCGTCGTCGCTTTCGGCGGCGGTGCGGCCTTCGTCGGCCTCCTCACCGGCGGGGTGCTGGCGGATCGCCACGACCGCCGCAAGCTCATCCTCTTCGCGCGCGGAACCTGCGGCCTCGGCTTTGTCGCGCTCGCCCTCAACGGGCTTGCGGCCGCGCCCTCGCTCGCCGTCATCTATGCGCTCGCGGCCTGGGACGGCTTCTTCAGCGCATTGGGGGTGACGGCGCTGCTCGCCGCGACGCCGGCCATCGTCGGGCGCGAAAATCTCGCGGCCGCCGGCGCGCTCAACATGATCGCCATGCGGCTCGGCGGCGTCGCCTCGCCGGCGCTCGGCGGGCTGCTCATCATATCGGCGGGTGTCGGCTGGACCTACGCCTGCGCCGCGGCCGGCGTGCTGGCGACGCTGGCGCCGCTGCTGCGCCTGCCGCCGCTGCCGCCCAAGTCGCTGCCGTTGATGGGCGCGAGCCCGGAGACGCCGGCGCGCGCGCTGCTGTCGGGCGTGCGCTATCTTTTCGAAAATCGCATCGTCGGCGCCGTGGTCGCGGTGGGAACGCTGGCGAGCCTCGCCGGCGGCGTGCGCGTGCTGTTTCCGGCGCTCGCGAGCGCCTATGGGAACGGCCCGGCCGATGCGGGGCTCATGTATTCCGCCGTTCCGCTCGGCGCGATGCTCGGCGCGACGACGAGCGGCTTCGTCGCGCGCCTCGCGCGTCCAGGCCTCGCTCTGCTCGCCTGCGCCGCGGCCGCATTCGCGGCGCTGGCCGCGCTCGGCGCCGCCGGCGGACTGGTCCCGGCGCTGCTCGTCCTCGTCGTCTACGGCTATCTCGGCTCCATCGTCTCGCTGCTGCAATTCACGCTGGTGCAGAAGAACACGCCGGACCAGCTGCGTGGGCGCGTCAATGGACTCTGGACCGCGCAATTCATCGTCGGCGACGCGCTCGGCGCCCTCCTTCTCGGCCTGCTCGGGGGAATTCTTCCGCCCGCGCCGGCGGTGGGCGCCTTTGGCCTCGCCGCTCTTTTCTCCTTCTTGCCGATGGCGGCGGCCTTTGGCGCGTTGCGCCGATCGCCGGCCGAACCCGCCGCCGAAGGCGTGGCGATCGAAAAGGAAAAGCAGAGCCTCGCGCCCTCCGGCTGAGGCGCGACGCCCAGAACAAAAGAGGGACCGCTTTCTTCCCAAACGCGACGGCGTGCGCCGCCGCGGCCGGGACCGCGCGTCCCGCTCGACCGATTTTCATTCGTCCACAAAGGAGCGTTCCGATGGACGCGATTGTCGCAGAAAGGCCTTCCAGAGAGATTTCGGCGCAGGCTGAAAAGCCGTCGTTTCTGTTCAGCTCGCCCCATTTCGCCATAGAGGCCTATGGCGTTTTCGAGCGAATACGCACGCCCGCGGTCGGCGGCGGGGGCGCAGACAGCGTTCTGCAGGCGGCGGTCGACGCTGCGCTGGCGAGAGCGCGTCGCGCGGGACAGGATCATCCGATCGTCGTCGGCGCGATCCCCTTCGACTCGCGTCAGCCCTCCTTCCTCTTCGCGCCGAAGACGCATCGCATCAGCGCGCCGCGCATGGCGACGAGCGCGCCAGAGGCGAAGGCCAGTGTTCCCGCGCTCTGGTATCGCAGCGTGCCGGGCCAGAGCGGATTCGAGGAGGCCGTCGCCCAGGCCGTCGCCAATTTTCGCGACGGCCATGCGCGCAAGGCGGTGCTGTCGCGCATTCTCGAGATCGAATTCGCCGAGCGCGTCGACGCCGTCGCGATTCTCGAAATTCTGCGGCGCCAGAATCCCGCCGGCTATCATTTCCACGCGCCGCTGCCCGATGGCGGCGTTCTGCTCGGCGCGAGCCCCGAGCTGCTCATCCGCAAGATCGGCGGCTCCATCCGCTCCAATCCATTGGCGGGCTCGGCGAAGCGCGTCGCAGAGCCGGACGAGGACGCGCGCATCGGGCGCCGTCTCCTGCAATCGAGCAAGGACAATTTCGAGCACAGGCTCGTGATCGACGAAATCCGCCGTCTGCTCGAGCCCTTATGCGCCGAGCTGCGCATCCCGGACGAGCCGGCGCTGATGAACACGCCGACCATGTGGCACCTCTCGACCTCCATCTCCGGCGAGCTCGCCGACGGACGTCTCTCCGCGCTGCAGCTCGCGAGCCTGCTGCATCCGACGCCGGCCATATGTGGGTCGCCGACCGCGCAGGCGCGCATGCTGATCGAGCGGCTGGAGCCTTTCGATCGCGGATTCTTCGCCGGAATCGTCGGCTGGTGCGATGAGAGCGGCGACGGCGAATGGGCGATCGCCATTCGTTGCGGCACGGTGAACGAGATGGTCGTGCGCCTGTTCGCCGGAGCGGGGATCGTCGAGGCCTCCGACCCGCGCGCCGAATGGGCGGAGACCGAAGCCAAGCTCACCACCATGCTGCGCGCTTTCGGCGTCGAGCGGGGGATCGCGCAATGAGCGTCGACTTCACTCCCTGGCCCGAAGATCTCGCGCGCCGCTATCGCGAGAAGGGCTATTGGCGCGGCGAGCCTCTGACCGCTCTCCTCGCGAAGCGGCTGGAGATCGCCCCCGACGCCACGGCGATCATCTGCGGCGAGCGCCGCTTCAACTACGCAGAGCTCGACGCCTGGTCGACGAGCCTCGCCATAGGCTTCTCGCGCCAGGGCCTGCGCGCGGGCGACACGGCGCTCGTGCAGCTTCCCAATGTCGCGGAATTCTATGCGGTGCTCTTCGCTCTGCTGAAAATCGGCGTCGCGCCCGTCAATGCGCTGTTCAGTCATAATCGCCTCGAGCTGTCGGCCTATGCGGATCAGATACGCCCCGCGCTGCTCATCGCTTCCGCGCGGCATCCGCTATTCGCCAATGGCGCTTATGTCGAAGCCTTGCAGATCGCCATTCCGGCGCTGCGCGTCGTGCAGATTCTCGGCGAGACGTCTTATGCGGAAAGCCTCGCGCCTTTCGCTGAGCGTCGCTACGCCGTCTCGGCGCGAGAGCTGCGCGGCTCCGCGCCGGGAGAGGTCGCCTTTCTGCAATTGTCGGGCGGCAGCACGGGAGCGCCAAAGCTCATCCCGCGCACGCATGACGATTATTATTACAGCCTGCGCCGCAGCGCGGAGATTTGCGGGCTGACCGAGAAGAGCCGCTATCTCTGCGCGCTGCCGGCGCCGCATAATTTTCCGCTCAGCTCGCCGGGCGCGCTCGGCGTGTTTCACATGGGCGGAACGGTCGTGCTGGCGACGGACCCGAGCCCATCCGTCTGCTTCGATCTCATCCGCCGCCATGGCGTCGACATCGCCGCCGTCGCGCCGCCGATCGCCATGCTCTGGCTGGAGGCCGCGGCCGACGAGGCGCCGCTTTCGAGCCTGCGCCTATTGCAGGTCGGCGGCGCGCGGCTCGGCGAAACGGTCGCACGGCGCATTCCCGCGACGCTCGGCTGCCGCTTGCAGCAAGTGTTCGGCATGGCCGAAGGGCTGGTGAACTATACGCGCCTCGATGATGACGAGGAGACGATCTTCACGACGCAGGGACGGCCTATGTGCGAGGACGATGAGGTGAAGATCGTCGATGCGCAGGGGGCGCCGGTCGGCGTCGGCGAGATCGGCGAATTGCTCACGCGCGGACCCTATACATTCCGCGGCTATCATCGCGCCGCCGAGGAGAACGCGCGCGCCTTCGACGCCGAGGGCTTCTATCGCTCCGGCGATCTCGTGCGCCTGACGGAGACGGGACATATTCAAGTCGTCGGGCGCAAGAAGGATCAGATCAACCGCGGCGGCGAGAAATTCGCGGCGGAGGAGCTCGAGAATCTGCTGCTGACGCACGCCCAAATCGCCGACGCCGCGCTGGTCGCGACGCCCGACGCGCTGATGGGCGAGAAGAGCTGCGCCTGCGTCGTGGCGCGCGGCGACGTGCGGCCGCTCGCATTGCGCAAGCATTTGCGCGCGCTCGGCGTTGCGGAATTCAAGCTGCCGGACCGATTCGAATTTCTCGAGCGGCTGCCGGTCACGGCCGCCGGCAAGATCGACAAGCGCGCCTTGCGCGATCTCGTCTCGAGCAGACCCGCTTCCTGATGCGTGGAGAGGAAACGACAATGGCCATTCCCCGGCTTCCGACCTATTCGCTGCCGCGGCCCGAGGATTTTCCGAAGAACAAGGTCGGCTGGACTTTCGCGCCCGAGCGCGCCGTGCTGCTCATTCACGACATGCAGGATTATTTCCTGCATTTCTTCGGCGAGGAGAGCCCGCTTGTCACGCAGCTCGTCGCCAATGTCGCGGCGCTGCGCGCCTTCTGCAAGTCGCGCAGCGTTCCAATCGTCTACACGGCCCAGCCGATCGATCAGAGCCCGAAGGATCGCGGCCTGCTGAACGATATGTGGGGGCCGGGGCTGAACGCGCATCCGCAGCTGAAGGACATAGCCGCCGCGCTGGCGCCTGAAAGCGACGACACTGTGCTCGTTAAATGGCGTTACAGCGCGTTTCAGCGTTCGCCGCTCGAAGCGATGATGAGAGAGTGGGGGCGCGATCAGCTCGTGATCTGCGGCGTCTACGGGCATATCGGATGCCTGACGACGGCGCTCGATTCCTTCATGCGCGATTTCGAGACCTTCGTCGTCGGCGACGCCATCGCCGATTTCTCGGCGGCAGATCACGACATGACGTTGCGACATGTCGCCGGCCGCTGCGGCGTCGTCGTCTCCGTGGATGCGCTGGTCGATGCGCCCGCGCCGCGCCTCACGCGCGCGCAAGTCGAGGCGCGCGTGCGAACGCTCATCTCGCTCGATGGGGAGGCTTTCGATCCAAACGAGAATCTCATGAATTACGGGCTCGATTCCATTCGCGTCATGACGCTGGTGACAGAGTGGCGCAAGCTCGGCGTCGAGATCGGTTTCGTCGATCTCGCCGATAATCCGACGCTCGACGGCTGGTGGGCGCTGATCGAGCGCAAGCTCGCAGCGGCGTGATCATGCTCGTCACGAAAGGAGGGTCGAGATGAATTCTGCGCGGAGCCCGCAGATGGCTTTCGCCGGCAAGAACGTCTGGGTGACGGGCGCGGGGCGGGGGATCGGCCTTTGCGCTGCGACGACATTCGTCGCGCTCGGCGCGAATGTCGTCGGGCTGGACAAAGCGTTCGCGGAGGCGCGCTATCCCTTTCGCACGCTCGTCGTCGATATCGCCGATCACGCGCAGGCGGAGCGCGCCTGCGCGCATCTGCTGGACGAATCGGGACAGCTGGATGTGCTCGTCAATGCGGCGGGAATTCTGCGCCTCGGCGCCACGGAGGAGGTGAGCCTCGAGGATTGGCGCGCCTCTTTCGACGTCAATGTCTCGGGCGCTTTTCATCTGCTCCGCAATACGATCGCTCAGTTCAAGCGCCAGCGCTCCGGCGCCGTGGTGACGGTCGGCTCCAATGCGGCGCATGTTCCGCGCCTGTCGATGGCGGCCTATTGCGCCTCCAAGGCTGCGCTCGCCAGCCTGACGCATTGCGTCGCGCTGGAGCTGGCGCCCTATGGGGTGCGATGCAATCTCGTCTCTCCCGGCTCGACCGACACGCCCATGCAGCGCGCCATGTGGCGCGCGCCGGACGCCGAGCAACGCGTCATCGCCGGCTCTCCAGAGGCGTTCAAGCTCGGCGTTCCGCTCGGCAAGATCGCGACGCCGCAGGAGATCGCCAATGTCATCGCCTTTCTGGCGTCGGATCTCGCGAGCCATATCGTCATGCAGGACATTGTCGTCGACGGCGGCGCCATACTGACGGCCTAGAGTGTTTTCGAACGAAGTGGGGCGGTTCGCGTGAAGAAAACACGACTGAACAAGGAGATATAGAGTCGCTTCCTCTATCGAGGCGGCCTCGATTCCGCGAAGGCAATTTATGTCTATCGCGTGTCTCGCATGGCCCGACGCTCGCGTCTGTGCGGCCGTCTACTGGTCTGCGCGACGAAATTGCAGGCGACGCCCGCGCCAAAAAGCTCGCGAAACATTTGCGGTCCCTTCTTCCGCGCCGCGCGCCGAATTGGCGTCGAGCGCGGCTGGCGTCAGAAAGCTCGGCGCCTTGCCCTGCTGCAGCCAGCGCCCAGGCTCTTCGCCACCGAAAAGGCCCCTTCGCCTCCCGAACCAGCCGAACAGCCTCTTGCTCGACCCCGAGCGCGCATCGGCGCTGTCATGCCGAGCGGCCGCGTCCGGGCGCAGCTGATGGACGCGGCGCTGGCCCAGCGGCTGTTCGCGGAACCCGGCGCCGAGCCTCGGAGCGGGGCGGTCTATCGAACCGGCGCGAAGCCAGTCCAATCGACAAGCGCAAATTGCGACGCCCGAACTCGATTTTTGCGGGCTGTCCAGCCATGAGACGGGATCGAAACGCCTGGAATCCCGGGGCGCTCGAATCATGTCCGCGCAAGACGGAGGGAAAGCGCGAAACCGGTCTGTGGATAAATTAAGTAATTTTAACTCGACCGTCCCTGTGGTCCTGTCTAGCTTCTGGCGGCGTGTTCAGGGGACGAAGGGCGGGTCGTCGGTGATCGAGTCGAGGATGAATTGGCGATCGACGCGATCGGTCGAGAGCGGCGTCAATGCGCTCTCCCCTCCGAAATGTCGAACGGCGCAGCGCCTGCGACGTCTCGCGGGCGCGGGCGCCGCCGGAGCGTTGATCGCCTCGCTCGCGGGATGCATGGCGGGGCCGGATTATGCGCCGCCGACGGACGTCGCTCCCGTCAAATTCAAAGAGAGCGATCGAAAGAGCACGGCCGCCGGCGCGCGTGAGCGCTGGAAGCCGATCTCGCCGCTCGACATCGCCGATCGCGGCGACTGGTGGCTCGTCTTCCAGGACGAGGATCTCACCAAGCTCGTCGCGCAGGTCGAAATCTCCAATCAGACGGTGGCGGCCGCCGCCGCGGCTTACGATCAGTCGCGTCAGCTCGTGCGGGAAGGCCAGGCCGGCCTCTTTCCGACGGTGACGACCGGCTACACGCCATCGAGAAGCCGCTCCGTCTCGAGCGGCTCGGCCGTCTATTCGAGCAATGTGTCGGTCGCGACCAATCTCGATTGGGAGATCGACGTCTGGGGCCGCATTCGCCGCACTGTGGAGGCCGACGCCGCCGCGGCGCAGGTCAGCGCCGCCGATCTCGCCAATGCGAAGCTTTCTGCGCAAATCCAGCTCGCCGTCGCCTATTTCAGCCTTCGCACTTCCGACGAGCTGCTGGCCTCGATCGAGAGCACGCTCGTGCTGTTTCGGCGCACGCGCGACATTCTGAAGAACCAATATACGATCGGCACCACCTCGCGCGCGGATTTCGTCACCGCCGACAATCAGGTGCTGTCGACCGAGGCGACCGCGATCAATGTCGGATTGCAGCGCGCGCAATATGAGCATGCGATCGCGGTTCTGATCGGGCGTAGCCCGTCGGAACTTTCGATTCGCAAGCGCCGCTGGTCGGGCAAGACGCCGCCCGCCGCGCCCGCGGGCCTGCCCTCGGAGCTGCTGGAGCGCCGACCCGACATCGCTGCGGCGGAGCGGCGGCTGCAGCAGCAAAATGCGCTGATCGGCGTCGCGATCGCCAATTTCTATCCGCGCGTGAGCCTGTCTCCGGCGCTCAATTTCGCGGCCGCCAAGCCCTGGCCGGTGACGGCCGCGCATGAGGCCTGGTCGCTGGCCGGAAGCGCCACGCAGACTTTGTTCGACGGCGGCCTGCTCGACGCGCAGCGCAAGGCGGCCGAAGCGTCCTATCGTCAGGCGGTCGCGACCTATCGTCAGACCGTGCTCACCGCCTTTCAGCAGGTCGAGGACGATCTCGCGTCGATCCGCGCGCTCTCCGCGCAAGTCAAGCGACTGGATAAGGCGGTCGCCGAGGCGCGCGAGGCGGTCGACGTCTATTTCAACCAATATCGGGTCGGCACGGTCGCCTTCACATCGGTCGTCACCGCGCAGGCGACTCTGCTCTCCGGCATCGAATCGGCGTTGACGGCGCGGCAGAATCTGTTCATCGCGACCGTCAATCTGATCGGCGCGCTCGGCGGCGGATGGGACGCCTCGCGTCTGCCCGCCATCGACGCGCTCTCCGCGATCGAGCCGCCGCTCCCGGTTCCCGCGAGCGCGCTTCCGGCCGCATTCGAGACCGCGCAGTCAGCGAGATGAAAATGGACGAGAAAGCCCTTCCCCTCGCGTCCGACGCGGCGCCGTCCGGCAGACGCAAGACCGCGATTCTCGCCGGGTTCGCCGCCTTGCGTCGTTCGCGGATTTTTTATGGCGTAGCGGCACTGCTCGTCGTCGCGGCGTGCTACGCCGCCTATCGTGTAATCGGGACGAAGGAGTCGCCGCCGCCGCGGGCCGCGCGGCGCGCCCTCGGCGGACCGCAGCCGGTCGCCGTGGCCGATGCGGCGCGTCTCGATGTGAAGATCGTTCGCCATGGCCTCCTCGGAACTGTGACGCCGATCGCCAATGTCTCCGTCAAGACGCAGCTCAGCGGCTATCTGACCGACATAGGCTTCAAGGAAGGCCAGCTCGTTCAAAAAGGCGATTTTCTCGCGCAGATCGATCCGCGGCCCTATGAGGCGTCGAAGGCGCAATATGAGGGGCAGCTGCTCCGCGATCAGGGCCTCCTCGATCAGGCGCGCGACGATCTGCGCCGCTATCAATCGCTGAAGAAGCTCGATTCGATCGCACGTCAGCAGGCCGACAATCAGAACTGGGTCGTCAAGCAATATGAAGGCAGCGTCAAAGCCGATCGGGCTCTGGTCGATAATCAGAGCTTGAATTTGACCTATGCGCGCATCGTCTCGCCGATCCGCGGACGCGTCGGCTTGAGGAAGATCGACGCGGGCAGCTATGTGTCGACGGGCGACGCTATCGCCCTCGTCGCGCAGATCGATCCGATTTCGGTGATCTTCGGCGTTCCCGAAGATTATATTCCGGAGATCGCGAGCGCGCAGAAGAAGCGCGGCGCGCTCGAGGTGACAGTCTTCGACCGCTCCGACACCAAGCAGATCGCGGTGGGGCGGCTGCAAACGCTCGACAATTCGATCGATACGACGACCGGAATGGTCAGCGGCCGCGCCGAGCTCGAGAACGCCGATGAAAAGCTCTATCCCAATCAATTCGTCAATGTTCACTTGCTGGTCGATATTCACGAGAAGGCGCTGGTCGTTCCGAAGACGGCGATCCGATCGGGCGCCTCCGGCCTCTTCGTCTATAAGGTGACGGATCAAAATCGCGTCGTGATGCAGCAGATCACGCCGTCCGCCGGCGAGCATTACGACGATTTCGCCGGATACAACAACGGCATGGTCGAGATCGCGCAAGGGCTGACCGAGGGCGAGCGCGTCGTCACCGACGGAGCCGATCGTCTGCGTGACGGCGCGGAGGTCAGGATCGGCGGCGACGGCGGAGCCGCGCCACCGCCAGAGAAGCGCCGTTCCGACCCAGAACGCGCGCGCGAGCGCCGCCCGCCGCGGCCGCCGTCGGAGACGCAGTGAGCGCGCTTCGACGCGCATCCTTTCGGCGAAGCCGGGGCTGAGACATGAATCCCTCGAAGATTTTCATCCTGCGTCCGGTCGCCACGACCCTGCTGATGGCGGCCATCCTGCTCGCGGGATTGTTCGCCTATCGGCAATTGCCGCTTTCCGCTCTGCCGGCCGTCGATTATCCGACGATCCAGGTGCAGACCTTCTATCCGGGCGCGAGTCCGGAGGTGATGACGTCCGCCGTGACCGCGCCGCTCGAGCGGCAGTTCGGCCAGATGCCCGGGCTGAAGCAGATGACCTCGGCGAGCTCCGCCGGCGCCTCGATGATCACATTGCAATTCGATCTCGCCTTGAGCCTCGACGTGGCCGAGCAGCAGGTGCAGGCGGCGATCAACGCCGGCGGCAATCTTCTGCCGCAAGATCTGCCGACGCCGCCGGTCTACGCCAAGATCAATCCGGCCGACGCGCCGATCATGACGCTCGCCGTCACATCGAAGTCGCTGCCGCTGATCGAGGTGGAGGACCTCATCGAGACGAGGCTCGCGCAAAAGCTCTCGCAGCTGCCGGGCGTGGGGCTCGTGGCGATGGGTCATGGCCAGCGTCGCGCGATCCGCGTCAGCTTCAATCCGACTGCGCTCGCCAAATATGGGCTGAACATCGACGATCTGCGCACCGTCATCGCCAACACCAACACCAATGCGCCAAAGGGCGGCTTCGACGGGCCGAAGCAATCCTCGACGATCAACGCCAATGATCAGATCGACGATCCGAAGCAATTCGGCAAGACCGTCATCGCCTTTCGCAACGGCAATCCGGTTCGCCTCTCCGATGTGGCGGAGGTGCGCAATGGTCCAGAGAATGACCGCATCGCGTCCTGGGCCAATTCCACTCCGGCGATCATCCTGGACATCCGCCGCCAGCCGGGCGCCAATGTCATCGAGGTCGTCGAGAACGTCAAAGCCATGCTGCCGCAGCTGCGGGCCTCGCTTCCCGCGGCGATCGACATATCGGTGCTGAGCGACCGCACGACCACGATCCGCGCTTCTGTCGAGGATGTCGAGTTCGAGCTCGTTCTCGCCGTTGCGCTCGTCGTCCTGGTGATCTTCGCCTTTCTGCGCAATCTGCCGGCGACGCTCATTCCGAGCCTGTCGGTCCCCTTGTCGCTCGTCGGCGCCTTCGTCGCCATGTATTTCTTCGGCTTCAGCCTCGACAATCTTTCGCTCATGGCGCTCACCATCTCGACCGGCTTCGTCGTGGACGACGCGATCGTCGTGATCGAGAACATTGCGCGGCACATGGAGGCGGGCGCCACGCCGCTGCAGGCGGCGCTGCGCGGCTCGGCGCAGATCGCCTTCACCATCGTCTCGCTCACTGTCTCGCTCGTCGCTGTGCTGGTCCCTCTGCTGTTCATGGGCGATATCGTCGGGCGGCTCTTTCACGAATTCGCCGTCACGCTGGCCGTGACCATCGTCATCTCCGCCTTCGTCGCTCTCTCGCTCGCGCCGATGCTCTGCGCCAAGCTGCTGCGTCACCGGCCCGACGCGCAACGCAGCCGCTTCGATCGCGCGGCGGAGCGCGCGATCGACGCAATGATCCGCGTCTATGGACGGGGGCTCGACATCGTGCTCGAGCATCAGCCGACGATGCTCGCCGTGACGGTGGGGACGCTGGCGCTCACCTGCCTGCTCTATGTCGTCATACCGAAGGGATTTTTTCCGCCGCAGGACACTGGCGCGATCCAGGCGATTTCCGAAGCCGCGCAGGACATTTCCTTCGCCGGCATGGTCGAGAAGCAACGGGCGCTCGGCGACGTGATCCTCCGCGATCCGGATGTGGAGACCGTCAGCTCCTCGGTCGGCGTCGATGGCGCGAACACGACGCTGAACGCCGGACGCTTCTCTATCTCGCTGAAGCCTCAGCCGCAGCGCAGGGCGAGCGTGACCGAGGTGATCGCGCGGCTCCAGGATGCGGCGTCCCAAATTCCCGGCGTGCAACTCTATATGCAGCCGGTGCAGGATTTGACGATCGATTCGACGGCCAGCAAGGCCGCCTATCATTTCGTGCTCGAGAACGTCGATCTCGCTTCGTTGCGCGAGTGGACGCCCAAGCTCGTCGAGCGGCTGCGCGAGGCGCCCGAGCTCGCCAATGTCGCGAGCGATCTTCAAAGCCGCGGCAAGGCGCTCGACATTCTGATCGACCGCGCCACCGCGGCGCGATTCGGCGTCACCATGGCGGCGGTCGACAATATGCTCTACGACGCCTTCGGCCAGCGCATCGTCTCGACGATCTACATGCAATCGAACCAATATCGCGTCATTCTCGAGCTCGACCCGAAGTTTCATGCGTCGGACGCCGCGCTCGCCGGCCTCTATCTGCCGTCTTCCTCCTCCTCATCGAGCGGTCAGGTGCCACTCACCGCGATCATGCGCCTGCAAGAGCGCGACGGACCGCTCCAGATCACTCATCTCGGGCAATTTCCGGCGACGACGATTTCTTTCGATCTCGCGCCGGGCGTCTCGCTCGGCGCCGCGGTGCGGGCGATCGAGGCGGCGCAGGCGGAGATCGAGCTGCCGGAGAGCTTCACGCTCGCGATGCAGGGCGCCGCAGCGGCTTTCACGGCCTCGTCCACCAATGAGCTGCTGCTGATCCTGGCCGCGATCGTGACCATGTATATCGTTCTCGGCGTTCTCTACGAGAGCTTCGTACATCCGATCACCATTTTGTCGACGCTTCCGTCCGCCAGCGTCGGGGCGCTGCTCGCCTTGATGATCGCTGGCTATGATCTCGACGTCATGGGCGTCATCGGCATTATTCTGCTCATCGGCATCGTGAAGAAGAACGCCATCATGATGATCGACTTCGCGCTCGACGCGCAGCGCGTCGACGGGCTGGCTCCGCGAGAGGCGATCTATCGGGCGTGCCTGCTCCGCTTCCGTCCGATCCTGATGACGACGCTGGCCGCCATGCTCGGCGCCATCCCGCTCATGCTCGGCTCCGGCGTCGGCTCCGAGCTGCGTCAGCCGCTCGGCGTCTCCATCGTCGGCGGCCTGCTCGTGAGCCAGATGCTCACTCTGTTCTCGACGCCGGTCGTCTATCTCTATTTCGATCGGCTGGCGTCTCGTTTCGCGCGGCTCGGCGGCGGAGACGAAGAGCGCGCGCAGGCGGAGGCGACCGAATGAATATTTCGGCGCCTTTCATCGAGCGGCCGATCGCGACCATATTGCTGACGATCGGCTTGACGCTCGCCGGCGCGCTCGCTTTCGTGCGCTTGCCGGTGGCGCCGCTGCCGCAGGTGGACATGCCGACGCTCTCGGTCTCCGCCTCGCTGCCGGGCGCCTCTCCGCAAACGGTCGCGACGAGTCTCGCTGGCCCTTTGGAGCGAAGGCTGGGCGCGATCGCCGATGTGTCCGAGATGACCTCGACGAGCAAGACCGGCCAGACCAGCATCGTGCTGCAATTCGGGCTCGACCGCGACATCAACGGCGCCGCCCGCGACGTTCAGGCGGCGATCAACGCCGCGGCGGCGGATCTTCCCACCGGGATCTCGTCGAACCCCACCTATCGCAAGTTCAACCCCGCCGATGCGCCGATCCTGATTCTCGCCCTTACGTCGAAATCGCTCTCCCGCGCGCAGCTCTATGACGCAGCGAGCAATGTGCTTCAGCAGCGGCTGTCGCAATTTCCCGGCGTCGGACAAGTCGCGATCAACGGCGGCGCTTCGCCGGCCGTGCGTGTCGAGCTCAATCCATCGGCGCTGTTCAAATATGGCGTCGGACTCGAGGATGTGCGAGCGGCTCTCGCTTCCGCCAACGCCAATAGTCCCAAGGGCGATATTATTCGCGGCGGCGCGCGACGGCAGGTCTACACGAATGATCAGGCGACGCGCGCGGATGACTATCTGCCGCTGATCGTCGCCTATCGCAACGGCAATCCCGTGCGCCTCGCCGATCTCGCGGAGGTGACGGATTCGGTCGCCGATGTGCGCAACGCGGCGATCGTGCTGGGCAAGCCTGCGATCGTATTGAGCATTTTCCGCCAGCCGGGGGCGAATATCCTCGAGACGGTCGATCAGATCAAGGCCCAGCTTCCCAAGCTCGCGGCGGCGATGCCGAGCGATGTCGAGATTATTCCGACCTCTGATCGCAGCACGACGATCCGCGCCTCTCTGCGAGACACCGAGCTCACGCTTTTCATCGCCGTCGCGCTCGTCATTGTCGTCGTGTTTCTGTTCATCGGCGAATGGCGCGCCGCGCTGGTGCCGGCCGTCGCCGTGCCAGTGTCGATCGCCGGCGCATTCGGGGCCATGTATCTTCTCGGCTACAGTCTCGACATTCTATCGCTGATGGCTTTGACGATCGCGACGGGCTTCGTCGTCGACGACGCAATCGTCGTGCTCGAGAATATCGAGCGTCATCTCGAGGCGGGCTTGTCGCGGCGCGAGGCCGCGCTGCGCGGCGCGCGCGAGGTCGGCTTCACCGTCCTCTCGATCAGCCTGTCGCTGATCGCGGTCTTTCTGCCCTTGCTGATGATGGGCGGACTGCTCGGACGACTGTTTCGAGAATTTTCGGTCACGCTGTCGATCACGATTCTGGTCTCGCTCGTCGTCTCGTTGACAACGACTCCAATGCTCTGCTCCGTGATATTGCGCGCCGGACCGCGGCGCGACCGCCGTCCGAGCCGACCCTTCGCTCTGATCGCGCGCGGCTATGAGAGAAGCCTTGCCGCGGCTCTGCGTCATCGCGGCCCCGTCATGCTCTCGCTCGTCGCCGCGATCGCGATGACGGTCACTCTATTCGTCATCATTCCGAAAGGCTTTTTTCCGGAGCAGGACACGGGCCGCCTGCAAGGATCGATTCAGGCGGATCAGAGCGCGTCGTTTCAATCCATGAAGGAGAAGCTGGAAGAATTCATCGCAATTATCCAAAATGATCCGGCGGTGGAGGTGGTGGCGGGCAACACGGGGGCGGGCAGCGGAGGCGGGCCGCCCGGCTCCGTGAGCAGCGGTTCGGTCTTCGTCACGCTGAAGAAGCTCGCCGAACGCGACGTGACCTCCGCGCAGGTCACCGAGCGGCTGCGGCCCAAGCTGGGCCAAGTCGCGGGCGCGCGGCTCTTTCTCCAGCCGGTGCAGGATCTGCGCGCCGGCGGGCGGCCCGGCGGCGCGCTTTATCAATATACGCTTTTGGCCGACAGCTCGGCCGAGCTCTCCGAATGGGCGCCGAAGCTGATGCGAGCGCTGCAAGGCAGCAGCGTCGTCGTGGATGTGAATACGGATCAGCAGGAAAACGGCGTCGAGACTTATATCGACATCGACCGGGACACCATGTCTCGGCTCGGCCTCACGCCGGCGCAGATCGACAATACGCTCAATGACGCGTTCGGGCAGCGGCAAGTGTCGACGATCTACAGCGAGATCAACCAATATCGTGTCGTGATGGAGGTCGCGCCGCGCTATTGGCAGGACCCGCAGATTCTGCGCGAGATCTATGTGAGCACGGCGGCCAAGCCGGCGAGCGGCACGGCCTCCTCCGTGCTGCCGGCCGGCTCCGTCACCTCGGCGACGTCATCTGCGACCGCCAATCTTTCGCTCGACTCGGCCCGCAACGCATCGACCAACGCCATCGCCAATTCCGGCCGCAGCGGCGCCTCGAGCGGCTCGGCGGTGAGCACCGCGGTCGAGACAATGACGCCGCTCGTCGCTTTCACGCGCATGAAGCGAGGCGCGACTCCGCTCGCGATCAATCATCAAGGACCTTTCGTCGCGGCGACGATCTCCTTCAATCTCGCGATCGGCGCGTCGCTCAGCGACGCGGTCGCGGAATTCGATCGGGTGAGCGCCGAGATCCGCATGCCTGCGAGCGTGCATCGTGGGATGGAAGGAATCGCTCGCGTTTTTCAATCGTCTCAGAGTGACATGCCTTTACTGATCGTGATGGCGCTGGCGGCGGTCTATATCGTGCTGGGCATGCTCTATGAGAGCTATCTGCATCCGATCACGATCCTTTCGACTCTGCCATCCGCCGGGGTCGGCGCGCTTCTCGCGCTGTTCGCCTTCGGCTCGGAGCTCGATGTCATCGCGCTGATCGGCCTGTTTCTGCTCATCGGCATCGTGAAGAAGAACGCGATCATGATGATCGACTTCGCGCTCGACGCCAAGCGTCAGAGAGGGTGGAGCGATCATGATGCGATCGTCGAGGCCTGCCGCCTGCGGTTCCGTCCGATCATGATGACGACCGCGGCGGCGCTGTTCGGCGCCATTCCGCTGGTGGCGAGCTTCGGCGATGGAGCGGAAATTCGCCGCCCCCTCGGCATCACGATCGTCGGCGGCCTCCTGCTCAGCCAATTGCTGACGCTCTACACGACGCCGGTGCTCTATCTGACGTTCGCCGATCTGCGTGACAGGATCGCGCGTTCGCTGTCGGGGCGCGGAAGGCGAGCTTGACAATGGCGGCTCGTCCGCCGCTTCGTCGGGCGTCGCCGGCGGTCGGCTCTTGCCGTAGGGCGCCTCACTGCGCCTTGGGGAAAAGCAGGCGGAAGGTCGCGCCGCCGTCCGGCGTGTCCTCCACCCAAATGCGGCCGCGCAGCTTTTCCATCAGCTCGCGCGCGATGGCGAGGCCGAGGCCGGAGCCGGGCGTCGTCTCGCTCTTGCGCCAAAACGGCTCGAAAATCGCCTCGCGATCTTCGTTCGGCACGCCTTCCCCGTGATCGATCACGCTGACGACCGCGTCGGCGCCGACAATTCTGAGCACATGGGGCGCCGTCGCGACGGCGCCTGAAACTAGCTGCGCCTTTGGCGATTGCGTCGCGGTTGCGTCACAGAGGGAGTCGGGTCGCCCGATGACCCCTGGCGTCATCCGCAAAAGCCGCTCATCCGAGATCTGGCGTGGTTTCATTCGAATTCATCACGCTTTCGCCGATAATGCATTTAGCTCGAGCGTCGCCGATTGTTGTTTCGGCAAAGCGCCGCATTACGGAGCGAAGCGCCTCAAACAGCGGCAAGCTGTTGCAAATAAATCACAATTTTGGAAAAAATGTCCGCCGTCGTGGACGCCGTCGTCATTTTGGATATATAGAATAAATACATAGGTAGTGCGGGCTGAGGCGAAGGCTGGGGATATGATAATGAATCGAGGAATGCTGGCGCGTCCGCTGACGCCATCGTGGTTATATGGCGTTTCGCTGTTGGCGCTCGCGGCTTCCGCCGTCCCGGCGAAGAGCGAAGAAGCCCTGCCGCCTATCGAGATCGGGGCCGACGCCGCGCCGCGGAGCGACCGGGCCAAGGCCGCGGACGCTCCATTTCGCGCCGCCCGTCCCGGCGATGCGCTGAGCGGTCCGGCCGCCGACAATGCGCCGACGCCGAAGAGCTCGGTGACGATGGAGGGAATCAAGATACTCGGCGGTCCAGCGCAAGCGAGCTCCTATAAAGTGCTCGACATGATGCCGAGCGTGATCGAGGATTCGGCGGATCCCTATGGCCTCTCCTTCAATCGCAGCATCACCGTGCGCGGCGTTTCGGACTTCTTCCTCGCGCGCACCATCAATGGTCTGCCGATCCAGGGCATTGTCGGCGGCGCCGATCTGTTCGATCTCGACGATATCGGCCGCGTCGATCTCTATCGCGGGAGCATTCCCGCCAATCAGGGCTTCGGCTTCTCCAACGCCGCCGGCGTGCTCGATCTCAATTTGCTGCCGCCCAAGGAGAAGCTGAGCGGAACCATCTCGCAGGGCGCGGGCTCGAATGGTTTCCACCGCACCTTCGCGCGCATCGACTCCGGCCGGCTGCCGACGGGAACCTCCTTCTTCGTCTCGGGCTCCATTACCGACGCCGAGAAATGGAAGGGCGACGGCGACGCGCGGCGCAAGAACGTCGCCTTCGGTCTCACGCAACCGCTGGGCGACCAGCTCGAGGTCTCCGTCTATGGCGTGCATAATGATCAGAAGGCGAACGCCTATCTGCCGCTGACCTTTGTCCAGACGCAGAATCTCGCAGCGACCGCCTTCTTCGACTATAATACGGCCTTCACCGGAAAGTCGGGAATCGACGCGAGCTATTATGCTTTCAATCGCACGCGTTACGTCACCAATGCGATATTCGCGGAGATCGCCTATCGCATCGACCCGACGCAATCGATCGTTCTCAAGCCCTATTATTGGCGCAACACAGGATATCAGGAGACGACATCGGGAGCGAGCGTGCGCCTGTGGCCGATTAGCAATTATAATTTGGGCGGCACGATCGAATATAAGAAGCATCTGCCCTGGGACGCGGATTTCGCGCTCGGCTTTTGGAGCCAGTCGGCGGAGCCGGAGCCGCCGCCATTGCATCAGAAGCTCTATACAGTGACCCCGATCGGATCCCTGAATTTCTCGAGCTGGTCGTCGCTCGCGACGAGCGGCACGCATCAATTCTTCAGCCCCTACACGCAATATACGCAGACCTTCGACGCGACGACTGTTTCCGGCGGCGTGCGCCTGCACATAGAAAGCACGCCGCATCTGCAATATTTCAACGCCAAGGGCCTGCCGGACGTCACCTATTCGGACGTTTGGAGCTATCTTCCGACGCCCGACACGAATGGCGTTGCGCCTGCCGTCACCTATTCCGAATGGCTGCCCAATCTCGGCGTGCGGCATCGCCTCTCGGAGGAGTGGAGCGCCAATGCGAGCTATTCGCGCAAGGTCGCCCGCCCGGATTGGGGGCCGCAGGCGAGCTCCTTCCTCGGCGCCGAAGCCGCCTATCTCGCCAAGGGAATCACGCTTGCCTCGCTCATGGGCCGCATTCGGCCGGCGACCGTCGATGCAGTGGACGTCGGCCTGCGCTACGAGACCGGCGATTTGACGATCGCGCCGACCTTCTTCGGCTTCTGGACGCATAAGAAGGAAGTGCTCGTCTATGATCCCGCCGTCGGGCAGAACTATTATCAGAGCAACGCCGCGACGGTCGGCCGCGGCTTCGAGCTCGAGACGAGCTGGAAGGCGACCGACTGGCTGACGCTCACCGGCAGCGCCACAATCGCCTCAGAGACTTATGTGGCGAATATTCAGGCCGGCTCCTCATCCGTGATGCAGATCGGCGGCAAGCAGACGCCCTACACGCCGCGCTATCAGGCCAAGCTCGCGGCGACCTATCATCGCGACGGCTTCGAGATCACGCCTGTCGTTCGGTTCAACAGCACGCGCTATGGTCTCGCGGATAATTCGCAAGCTGTGAGCCCTTACGCCATCGTCGATGTCAACGCCTCCTATGAGTTCGGCACGAAGCTCGGCCTCACGCCGATGACCGTCTCGGCCGGCGTCACCAATCTCTTCGATCATCGCTACATCAGCGCGATCTCGGTGAATGAGACCAATCTGAGCAGCACTTCCTATTATGTCGGCGCGCCGCGGACGATCTTCGCCGGCGTCACGGCGTCTTTCTGAAAGCAATAGCGGAGGCGCGCCCATGTCGTCGCAGCTGGCTCGCATCCTCTGCATCGCTCTGGCGCTTTTGGCGTCGGTCGCGGCTGGCGAATGTCGAACGATCGTCGACATGGATGGGCGAAGCGTGACTCTGCCGGAGAAAGTCGCCCGCATCGTCACGGTGGGACCCGTGCCGGTTCTGAACGGCTTTCTCTTCGCTTTCGGCCGGCAGCAGTCGATCGTGAATGGCCTGCCCCGCGAGCTGGCGCGGAAATATCAATTCATCTTCGCGCCGGACCTCGCAAAAAAGCCGATCCTGCAGAGCTCCTCGAGCGGTCTCGCGGTCGAGGACATCGTCGGGCTGCGGCCCGATCTCGTCCTGACGATGGATCGCAGCGCGACGGATAGGCTCTCGGCGCTCGGACTGCCGGCGGTCTTGCTGAATTGGCGCGAGCCGGAGGACATCAAGGCGCTGATGACGCTGCTGGGGGCTATTCTCGACGAGAAAAAAGCCGCTGAAGACTATGTTCGCTATTTCGACGAGGCGCTGGCGCGGATCCGAACGACGCTCGGCTCCGTCGACGAGTCGAGGCGGCCTCGCGTGCTCTATGTGAACTACCGGCGTCTCACGCAGCCGCATCGAATCGCCGAATGGTGGATTCCGCACGCGGGGGGCCGCAGCGTCACCTCCGATGGACGTTCGGAGGAGAGCGTCACCTTCTCGCTCGAGCAATTGATCGCATGGAATCCGGAAGTGCTGATCGTCGCCGATCGCGGCGAGGCCGAGCTCGTCGCGGCCGAGCCGCGTCTGCGCGACGTTTCGGCCGTGCGAAGCGGCCGCGTGCATGTCGCGCCCGCAGGCGCACACCTCTGGGCGAATCGAACGATCGAGCAGCCGCTCACCGTTCTCTGGGCGGCCTCGATCATTCATCCCGAAAAATTTTCGGGGACCATGCTCGAGAGTGAAATGTCCGCGTTCTACGAGCGATTTTTTCATGTCTCTCTCTCGAAAGAGCAGATCGATGAGATTTTGGCGGGCTCCGCCGGCCGCTGACGGAGAGGGGCGCGGGCTGCTGCTCGTCTCGGCGCTCGCGCTCGGCGCGCTGATTCTCGCTTCCCTCGCGCTCGGCCGCTATCCTCTGTCGCTCGGCGCCGTCGTGGAGACGCTCATCGGCCGTGGCAATGGCTCGGAGAGCGACGCGACGGCGCAGACCATTATTTTCATGGTGCGTCTTCCGCGCATCGCGACCGCGGTCATGGTCGGCGCCGGTCTCTCGATCGCCGGCGCGGCCTATCAGACCGTCTTCCGCAATCCCATGGCCTCGCCTTCGCTGCTGGGCGTCTCGGCCGGCGCCGGCTTCGGCGCCTCGCTCGCGCTGCTGCTTCATCTCCCGACGATCGCCGTGGAGGCGGCGGCTTTCGTCGGCGGCCTCGCCGCGGTCGGCGCGTCCTATCTCGCGGCGAGCCGAGTCAAAAGCCAGTCGCTCATCACGCTGGTCCTATGCGGCATGGTCATGTCGGCTCTGTTTCAGGCGCTGATCTCGCTGGTGAAATATGTCGCCGATCCGGTCGACACGCTCGCCACCATCACCTTCTGGCTGATGGGGAGCCTCGCCAAGGCCAATGGCGCGGATGCGGCGACGGCGGCCGCGCCGGTTGTGCTCGGCGGCGCCGTCCTGTTCGCATTGCGCTGGCGCATCAGCCTTCTCGCGCTCGGCGACCATGAGGCTGCGGCGCTCGGCGCCGATGTGGTGCGGCTACGCATCATTGTGATTCTCTGCGCGACGGCGATGACCGCGGCGACGGTCTGCGTCGCCGGCATCGTCGGATGGGTCGGCCTGCTCGTGCCGCATATCGCGCGCATGCTGTTCGGCATGGAGCCCGGCCGCGTCATGGTCGCGACGGCGACATTGGGCGCGCTCTTCGTGCTCGGCGTCGACGATGTCGCGCGCTCCGCCTCAATTATCGAGATTCCGCTCGGCGTCATGACCGCGGTGATCGGCGCGCCCTTCTTTCTTTTTCTCGTCATTCGCGCCCGCAGCGAGCAATGGTCGTGACGCCCGCGATCGCGATCGACAGTCTTTCGTTCCGCCGCGCGGAGCGGCTCGTGCTCGACGCGATCTCTTTCGCGCTCGATGCCGGCGAGATGCTCGTGCTGCTCGGCCCCAACGGCGCCGGCAAGAGCACGCTCGTTCATTGCCTGCTCGGCCTCGCGGCTCCGCACGCCGGAAGCGTCCGCGTGCTGGGCGAGGATCTCGACCGCCTGGCGAGACGCGAGATCGCCAAGCGCATCGCCTATGTGCCGCAGGCCGGCCACAGCGCCTTCGCCTTCACAGTGGAGCAGATGGTTCTGATGGGCCGCTCCGCGCATATAGAGGGCGCCGGATCGCCCTCGCGCCGCGACCGCGAGGTCGTGCGGCGCGCGCTGGCCGACACGGGCGTCGAGCATTTGGCGAGCAAGCCCTTCACGCAGATTTCCGGCGGCGAGCGGCAGCTCGCGCTGATCGCGCGCGCCCTCGCGCAGGACACGCCGATCATCGTCATGGACGAGCCGACCTCGAGCCTCGATCTCGGAAATCAAGGCCGCGTGCTCGATCTGATGCGTAAGCTCGCAGCCGAAGGCAAGTGCGTCGTCATGACCACGCATCTGCCCGACCAAGCCTTCAATCTGAAGGCGCGCGTCGCGCTCTTGCGCGATGGCCGCTTGATCGCCGAAGGGCGCGCCGAGGCGGTCTGCGATCTCGGCTCGATGAGCCGGCTCTATGGCGCGCCGCTGCTGAGGCTCTCCGACACAGTGGACAGAGGCGTCGTCGGCTACGTGCCGGACCTCTCCTGAAGCGCCGCCTCGACCAGAGGCCGTGCCTCGCGCGCCAGCAGAGCGAGCGATTTCTCGAGCAGAGGCAGAGGCAGAAAGCCGAAGAAGGCGCTCAGCGCATTCACATAGGTGACGCCGAGCTCGTCGTGCAGCGCGAGAAAGGCCCGTGCGCAAGTCTGCGGCGAGCCGGCGATGACCATGTCGCGATAGAAATTCTCGGGCTCGAGATCCGCCTCGGTGACGACGCCTTTGCGATTGAAGAGGCCGAAGCCGCGCAGCCGCGTCGTCAGCCTCTCGATCGTCGGCCACAGCTCTTCCCGCGCGCTTTCGTCGGACTCGCTCACATAGACGAAACGTCCGAAAGGCGCGCGCGTGGGATCGCCGCCGGCTTCGACATAGGCCTTCAGCAGACGACGCTGATTGGCCATGCTGGTGATGCCGTGCAGAATGAGCGAATGTCCTTCGCGCGCCGCCCAGGCCGCGGTCTCATCCGTATAGGTGCCCATATAGATCGGCGGATGCGGATGTTGCACGGGCTTCGGCTCGACGGAGAGCGCGCTTTCGCCGATCGTGATCTTCTCCTCGGTCCAGGCGCGTCGAATGAGCGCGAGATTGTCACGAAACAGCGTGTTCACATTCTCCGCCGGCACGCCATAGGCGTCGAGATATCGGCCATTGCCGCCGCGCGAGACGCCGAAATCGACGCGGCCGTCCGATAGGACATCGAGCGTCGCAATCTCTTCGGCGAGGCGAATGGGATGGTGAAGCGCCAGCAGCAGCACTGAGAAGCCGACGCGCAGGCGCTTTGTGCGGGCGAGGATCGCGGCGGCGAGCGCGATGGGCGAGTGACAGCGCCGCCCCTCGACCTCGATGATGCTGCCTTGGAAATGCTCCTCATTGATCCAGATCGCATCGAAGCCGAGCGCATCGACATGTTCGGCGAGCGCGAGCAATTGCGATGTCGACACGGATTCGAGGCCGCCGCCACAGCCCGAAAGACCAATGCGAAAGCGCTTCGGCGCTCGAACTCTTTCCTCCTGGCTCAATGACGCACCCTCGCTATCGCTATGTCAGCTCGATATATATCGGTGGAGCGGACGCCACAACGGATTTTGCGGACGTTCTCATCCATGGGCGCGGATGTGCTTTTGTTCTTTGTTCGTTCTCAAATATGCGCTACGCTGAAACTCTGTTCGATTCGGCATTGGCGCATGGCGACACTGATCATCACGGAAAAGGCCAGTCAGGCGAAGGATCTTCGCGCGGCTCTCGGCGCGCGCTTCGGGCAAATTCTGCCGGCCGAGGGCCATCTGCTTCGCTTGGCCGAGCCCGAGGAGATCAACCCCGTCTGGAAGCGCTGGTCCTGCGTCGTCCTCAAGCCGGACGGGCTCTATCCGACTCGCGAAGCCTCGCAAGGCAATAAGTCCGCGAAGCTCCGGGCCATAGCGACGGCGCTCTCCGCCTGCGACGATGTGATACTCGCGACCGACTGCGACCGCGAGGGGCAGCTGATCGGCCAGGAAATCCTCGACCATCTCGGCTATCGCGGGCGTGTGCGGCGGGCTCTGTTCACCGCGCAGGACCCGAAGACGCTGCAGCAGGCTTTCGCCCGGCTGAAGCCCAACGCCGACATGCGCCCGCTCTATGAGGCGGCGGTGGCGCGCCAGCAGGCCGATCAGATCTTCAACCTGTCGCTGACGCGGACGGCGACGAAGACATTGCTCTCGCCCGGCGTTCGCGGCGTGATCGGAATCGGCCGGGTCAAGACGCCGACCTTGGCGATCGTCTGTCTTCGCGAACTAGAAATCCGCAATTTCCGGCCCGAGGATTATTTCGAGGTCGTCGCCAGCGCGACCGTCGAAGGCGGCAGCTTTCTGATGCGCCATGCTCCTGCGCCCAAGGCGCGGATCAAGACGCGCGCCGAGGCCGAGACGATCGCCAGAGCCGCCGACGGCCATCAGGGGCCTCTCGGCGTCGCCGTCGATGAAAAGCGGCAGGCGCCGCCGCGTCTCTTCGATCTCCCATCCTTGCAGAAGACCTGCGGCCAGCGCTGGGGATGGACCGCCGACAAGACGCTGTCCGTGGCGCAGGCGCTCTATGATGGCGATGGCAAGAAGCTCATCACCTATCCGCGGGCGGAAGCGCGCTATCTGAGCGAAAATCAGATCGGCGACGCGCCGGCGATCGTCGCCGCGCTGACGCGCCTGCGCGGCTTCGCGCGGCTCGAGATCGCCGCTCCCGTGATCCGGCGCGGCAAGTCAGGCCATTTCTGCGACAAGGCGCTGGAGGGCGTCTCGCATCATGCGGTCGTGCCCAACGTCAATGTTCTCGACGATCTCGAAGTCCGCTTGGCGCGTCTCGACGAGGATGAGAAGCGCCTGTTCGCGCTCATCTGCCGCTCCTATCTGGCCGCCGTCATGCCCGATTACGAATATCGGCAGACCATCGTTACAATGGCGGTTCCGATCGCGGGCCGAAGCGCGGCCGAATTTCGCGCCGTCGGGCGGATTCCGCTGCGGCTCGGCTGGAAGGCGGTCTATCAGGCGATCGAGCCGGACGCCGAGACAGAGGCCGAGCAGACGCTGCCCGCGCTCCGCGACGGCGAGCGCGCGACCCTGTCCGAGCCGCGCGTCGAAGCGAAGAGAACGCAGCCGCCGCCTCGATACAATGAAGGCACGCTCGTCGATGCGATGCAGAATGCATGGCGCTTCGTCGATGATGTCGCGCTTCGCGACCGGCTGAAGGAAGCCAAGGGGATCGGCACGCCCGCGACGCGGGCCGAGATCATCAAGGGATTGAAGCGGCAGAATTTGCTGACGGCCGACGGCAAGCTGGTGCTGCCGACGCCCGCCGGGCTGCAATTGTTCGAGCTGCTGCGCGGCGCCGCGCCCGCGCTGGTCGATCCCGCGACGACGGCTCTGTGGGAGATGCGCCTCGATGAGATTCTCATCGGCAAGGCGGATTATCATGCGGTCATCGATGGCGTCGCCACCGCCGCGCGGGAGCTGATCGAGGCGCTGGTTGAAAAATCGAATGGAAAAGTCGAGCTGACGACGGCGGCGCCGGCCCCTCGATCGGGGCGCCGCCGCCGCAGCGGACCGGCCGATTCTCGCGCCGCGGCGCCAAAGAGCGCGAGTCCGCGGCGTCGTGCGTCGAAGGCGAAATCACCCGCATCGCAGGAGAGCGGCGGCGAAGAGCGCCCCGGTCGCGCCAAAGCGCCGACCGAGAAAATGGTCGCCTATGCGCAAAATCTCTCGCGGACCAAGAAAGTGAAATTGCCCGAAGGCTATCGGCAGGATTTCGACGCCTGCCGCAAGTTTCTCGACGAGCATGCGAGATAGCGCCCGCTTCTTTCGCGTCACCTCGACAGCCGACCTTCGTCGTCGATCGGCGACAGATAGGACGGAGGGGCGTTTCCCCATGACCAGAGCACGAGGTTGAGATCGTCCTCGCGCGTTCCCGGGGCGAAGCTGCGAACCAGCAGCCCGCAATAGCCAGCGCCGATCAGCCGCCGGGCGAAGCTCTGTGTTCTCGCTTCGCCGCTCGCGCGCATCTCGTCGCGCCAAGTCGAAGCCGCGAGAGCGGCGGCGTCCATGCCTTCGCTCGCGAGCGCCGTCGCATCCCGCGTATCGAATATTCGTTCGAGATCGGCGTCGTAGGAGACGAGCGTGGTGGGCTGCAGATTGCCGACCTGATTGGCCTCCCGAATGGCGGTCATGATGGAGAGGCAGCAATACAGCGCGGGAACGCCTTTGGGATTGAAGCGACCGCCATGCAGAGCGGCCCCGTAGCCCGAGAGCGGCTCGCGCGCATAGACCGGATTGAGCGCTCGATAGAGCTTGCCCCTATAGGCGATGGCCGCGCTCAGGCGTGGACGCCTGCGTCGATGGCGTCGATATAATCGAGGACCTCATCGGCCCGGCCGCTCTTGACGAGTTGCATGGCGGTGAAGCCAGAAAAGCCGGCGAGCGGTTCCGAGCGGTACCAGGCATAGGCCAGAAGCGCCGAGCCGAAGCGCGGCTCGACCTTGTTGAGGACCTCGACCATCTCCCGCAGGCGACGCTGCGTCTTATCGGAGCGAAGCCGGCTGGCGCGCTGCACGGCGTCCTTGCCCAGGCCGGCGGTGCGGGCGATCTCCTCGCTCGAGGTGCGAAGCATGTCCGCGATCTTGCGTGGCGCGAAAATCCCATCGTCCGCATATCGAGCCAAGCTCATTGTTCGGCCTCCGCTGGCTGCCGAATATTATGACGCAATATAGCGTCATAATGCGCGGCGTTCAAGGGGCGTGTGTCGCCCCTTCTAGAGGATCGTCGCGTCCTCGTGGAGAATTTGCGGCGCGGCCTTCTCTCGCAGGCCGATATGCGCGAGAAAGCCGTCGACCATATTCTCGGTCGAGAAGCGCGCGGCGACGCGGGGCGCATTGTCGGCGAGCTCGGCATGCAGGGCGTCGTCGGTCAGCAGGCGTTCGAGCTGGCGCGCGAGATCGCCGCTGTCCCAGCATCGAAAGATCAATCCGCCGGCGCGGCCGCCATCGGCCACCACCTCGGCGACGCCGCCATAATCCGGAACGACCGCCGGAGCGCCGAGGCTCATCGCCTCGGCGACGACCAGCCCGAAGGGCTCGCCATTGATGGAGGGGCACACGGCGCACCGACAATGCGCGAAAAGAGCGTCGCGCGTCGCTGTCGACACGGCGCCCGAATGGTGGAGATCAATGCCGAGATGCGTCACAATGTCGTGGATCGCGGTGCGATAGGCGAGGCCCTTCGCCGTTGCGCCGCAGATGACCAGCTGGAAGCGGAGACCGCGGGCGAGAAGGATTTTCGCCGCATAGAGAAGAAGGTCGATGCCCTTCTCGCTCTCTTGGCGGCCGACGAAGGCGAGGATCGGAAGATCGCGCCGCAGACGCGGAAAGCTTTCCGTCAGAATCGAAAAATCGGGAGCCGGCCCTTCCTTCGGCGGCTCGATCCCGCAATAGAGAATTTCGAGACGAGAGCCGTCGAGACGAAGATCGTCGACGAGGCGGGACGCATAATGCCGGCTGAGGACGATCGCCGGCCAGCGCGCGTTTCGCACCGCCTCGTCCACGCGGCGGCGATAAATATCCATCACGCCGCAGGCCTCCGCGAGGCTCGCGAACTCCTCGTCGCCCTGGAACGTCACCAGATAGTCGAACGGCTTGCGCGTGTGCTTTTGCGCCTCTAGCGCCAGCGAGCCGATCGAGCCGAAGCCCATTTTGACATGGGTGACGCCGTCCTGCTCGATGAAGCGCGCGAGCCTCTTCGCCAGAGCGACATCGGTCTGCTCGTAGCAAAACAGCGAGCGGACCAGATTGCGCATGAGATTTTCGACGAAGCCCGGAACGCCTTGGGCGACGGCGCGCCGCAATTTCCGCGGCAGTCGAAAGGCGATGCGCCCGATGATGCGATCCATGAATTCCGAAGGGCGCGAGAATTGATAGCGCGTGCCGTGGCACAACATTCTCTGCTCGACTCCAGCGGCGAGAAGCTCGGGCGTCTCTTCGAGCATCCAATAGACGACGACCTCGTAACCGCGGCGGCGGAGCGCATTGGCGAGCGTGGCGTCATGGACCGTCGAGCCGAGATAGGAGCCGCTTCCTATGGTGACGATCGCGAATTTGGGACGTGACGTCACGGGGCCGACCTTTCCTCGATGAATTATTGAAATCGACCGGGGCGACGCTTCGCTGCGGCGCGCAAACAGGCGACGGACTCGTCGTCCGCTCCGCATCATCATCATTATCGGAAACCAAGATGTGCGCCAAGTCACAGCAGCTTCGTCCAAATATGCGCATGGTCCGGCTCGGCCCGTCGGCTTCGACGTCTCCAGCGGAAGGAATATCGATCTTCGGATCGGCTTCGGCGAGCGTTTTTGCCCTGTGCCGTAAAGGGATGGCGTAGAGCTTGCTTTTGGGGAGACATCGATGAGCGACTGTGCCGGCGACGAGAAACGAGCCGGCGCGATCTGCATCAGGGCGACGCAGATCGAATTGGATCGCAGATCATGAGGTCGGAGGGAGTTTTGCTCTCCGGCTTTTCGAAGCCGTATATTTAAGCATACTGCCCTGTTTCTGGGTGCGGCGCACAAATTTGGTGTTGCTTTCCAGGAAAGCGCAACTATCAGCTTCGATGTTTGAAGAAATAACGCCTTTGCAATGGTGCTTGTTGCGTCCGCGGGCGCGAATGGGTGGGGCTGAGACATGGAGCGAGTAGCGGCTGTTTCTCCCAGTCGATGCAGAAACGCCGAAATTATCGTCGCGGTCAGCAGGGCCGGCGGCTCCGGGCTTCTCGACATTGGAGCGGACGCCGATCACGACGAGCTCCGCGCGACGCTCACGCGCCTTCACGACAAGGCGGCTGCCGGACGATGGGGGCTGCGTTGGGACGCACAGTTCTCGAGCGTGGCGAGCGTCGCGGAGCTCGAGCGACTGGTGGACGGAAGCGTCGATGTTCTCGTCGTCGCCGGGGTCTCGCGTGACGAGGCCGCGGCGATCCGTGCGAGCGCGACGCGATTCGCCCGCTTCGTCGCTCTCGAGGCCTATGATCTCGAAAGCGCGCTGGCGGCGCAGGATGCGGGCTATGACGGCGTCGTCGTCAAGGGCGCGGAGGCCGGCGGCCGGATCGGCAAATCCTCGTCTTTCATACTGTTGCAGGAATTTTCCGGCGCGCTTCGCATCCCCTTCTGGGTCGAGGGCGGCATAGGGCCGTGCAGCGCCGCGGCGGCGGCGCTCGCCGGCGCGGCGGGCGTCGTGCTCGCCGAGCAGCTCTGGCTCACCGAGGAAGGGCCTTATGGGGCGCCGGCTCTCGCCGCTTCATGGAGCCGGTTGGACGGCGGCGAGACGGTCGTCATCGGCGACGGCTCCTCAATGGTGCGGCTTTCGAGCCGGCACGGCAGGGAGAAGCTGCGCGCGCTGGAGCGCGCCGTCGCCGAGGGCGAGGATTGGCGGGCGCTGCTGCGCCGGGCGTCGCAGGGCGAAGACCCTGTTCTGCCATTGGGTCAGGACATCGCCTTCGCGGGCGGATTCGCGCGCCGCTATGGCTCGACCGGGCGCGCCGTCGCCGCGATCGCCGAGACGCTGGCGACTGCCGCGCCGGGCGTCGACGGGCTTTTCGCCGAAGGCTCCGATCTCGCGACCATTCTCGGCGTGCGCTATCCCATCGCCCAGGGGCCGATGACGCGGGTGAGCGATGTCGCGCCTTTCGCGCGCGCCGTGGCGGATGGCGGCGGTCTGCCCTTTCTCGCTCTGTCGGTGCTGCGTGGGCCGCAGGCGCGCGCGCTGCTCACGCAGACGAAGGCGCTCATGGGCGAGACGCCCTGGGGCGTCGGCATGCTGGGCTTTACGCCGCTGGAGCTGCGCCAGGAGCAGATCGAAGCCATTTCCGAAACCAAGCCGCCTTTCGCGATCATCGCCGGCGGACGTCCGAGCCAGGCGCGCGATCTCGAGGCGCTGGGCGTCTCGACCTATCTGCATGTTCCCTCGCCCGGCCTGCTGCAGGGTTTCTTGAAGGAGGGCGCGCGAAAATTCATCTTCGAGGGCGGCGAATGCGGCGGCCATACCGGCCCGCGCACGAGCTTCGTCCTATGGGAATCCGTGATCGAGATTCTTGCCGACGCCAAGATCGACGATCCGCGCTCGGTGCAGATTCTCTTCGCCGGCGGCGTGCATGACGCCCTATCGGCGGCGATGGTCTCCTGCCTCGCTGCGCCGCTCGCGGCGCGCGGCATGAAGATCGGCGTGCTGATGGGCACGGCCTATCTCTTCACCCGCGAGGCGGTGAGCGCCGGCGCGATCCTCGAGGAGTTCCAGAATCGCGCGCTGCGCTGCGAGGAGACGGCGCTTCTGCAATCGGGCGTCGGCCTCTACACGCGCTGCGCCGCGACGCCCTTCTGCGACGAGTTCGACGCGACGCGCCGGCGCCTCATTCGCGAGGGGAAGTCGGACGAGGAGATATTGGTGGCGCTGGAGCTGCTCAATGTCGGCCGTCTGCGCATCGCATCCAAGGGCCTAGCGCATAAGGGCGAGCAGAAGGGTCTCGACGAGACCGGCGGCTATGTCGAGCTGGATGTCGAAGCGCAGCGGCGCGAAGGCCTCTATATGATGGGCGAGGTCGCGCGCCTGCGTCGCGACACGCTCTCGATCGCCGAGTTGCACGAAGAGGTTTCGCAAGGCTCCGCCGAGCTGCTCGCGAAGCGGCGCGCCATGGCCGAGGCGGCGAGCGCGCGCGCCACGAGAGAAAAGGGCGAGGACATCGCCATCGTCGGCATGGCCTGCGTCATGCCCGGCGCGAAGGATGCGCGCGCCTTCTGGCGCAATATCGTCCAATCCGTCTGCATGTTCCGCGAGGTCTCCGAGGATCGCTGGCGTCCGAGCGATTTCTTCGACACGGCCCGCGCGCCGGATCGCGTCTATTCGAAATGGGGCGCCTTCCTCGACGAGATCGCCTTCGATCCGACCGCCTATGGCATTCCACCGGCGAGCCTGCCGTCGATCGAGCCGGTGCAGCTGCTGGCGCTGCATGTCGCGACGCAAGCGCTGGCGGACGCGGGCTTCGATCGCCGGCCTTTCCCCAAGGACCGCACGGCGACGATCTTCGCCAGCGGCGCGATGAACGAGCTCGGAACGCTCTACGTCTTCCGCACGCTGCTCTCGCATTATCTGCCGAAGGTTGCCGGCCTCTCCGAGGAGACGCGCGCGCATATCGTCTCCTCTCTCCATGGAAAGGAGCTGCCGCAATGGACGCCGGACTCTTTCCCCGGCTTTCTGGCCAATGTGGCGGCGGGCCGCGTCTCCAATCGCCTCGATCTGCGCGGCGCCAATTTCACCGTCGATGCGGCCTGCTCCTCCTCGCTCGCCGCGCTCGACGCCGGCATTCGCGAGCTGCAGTCGCATGACGCCGACGTGGCCCTGGTCGGCGGCATAGACGGCGCCAATGGCTGCATGGCCTTCATGTCCTTCGCCCAGACCCATGCGCTGTCGCCGACCGGCGTGTGCCGCCCCTTCTCGGATGCGGCGGACGGCATTGTGCTCGGCGAAGGCGTCGCGGCGATCGTGCTGAAACGCCTCTCCGACGCGGAGCGGGACGGCGATCACATTTATGCTGTGGTCAAGGGCGTCGGCAGCTCGAGCGACGGCCGCAATCGCAGCCTGACCGCGCCGGACAATAGAGGCCAGGCTCTGGCGCTGCAGCGCGCCTATGAGAAAGCCGGCGTCAGTCCGGCGAGCGTCGCGCTCATCGAGGCGCATGGCACCGGCACGGCCGTCGGCGACAAATGCGAGATCAAGTCGATGACCCAGGTGTTCGGCGAGGATGGCGCGGCGCGTCAGTCCTGCGCGGTCGGCTCGGTCAAATCGATGATCGGCCATACCAAGGTGACGGCCGGCCTCGCGGCGATCATCAAAGCGTCCTTGGCGTTGAAACATCGCGTGCTGCCGCCGACGCTCGGCGTCGACAAGCCCAGCTCGCGCGTCGATTTCGCGCAGACGCCCTTCTATGTGAACACAAGCGCAAGGCCATGGCTCGCGCGCTCGCCCGATGAGCCGCGGCGCTGCGGCGTCAGCGCCTTCGGTTTCGGCGGTACCAATTTCCACGCCATTCTCGAGGAATATGACGGCGGCTATCGCGAAAGCGACGTCGAGAATTTCACGCCGCGCGCCGCCGAGATCATCCTGGTGACGCGCGCCGATGGCGCCGAGGTCGAGCGCGCGGCGCAGAGCCTCCTCGAGCGGCTCGTCCATCCAGACCTTCTCGCGCTCGGGCAGCTCGCCTATTCGCTGCATCTCGACGAGCAGGCGATCCGCCTGCCCGCGGGCGAGCCGGTGAGCCGGCTGGCGATCGTCGCGACCTCGGTCGAGGATCTGAAATCGAAGCTCGAATTCTTCCTGCGCCAAGGCAAGGGCAAGCGCACGATCAAAGCGCCGCAAGGGATCTATTTCCACGATCGCGGCGCGGAGGCGCCCGGCGGCGGCGTCTGCATGCTGTTTCCCGGACAAGGCTCGCAGAAGCTGGACATGCTGAGCGATCTCGTCATGTCGCGCCCGTCGAGCTACGGCCTCTTCGAGCACGCTGATCAGGCTCTCGCGGGCGCGCTGCCGCAGCGGCTCTCGCAATATATCTACCCGCTCCCGAGCTTTTCCGAGGAGGAGCGCGAGCGTCGCAAGGCGGAGCTCGACGACACGCGCGTCGCGCAGCCGGCGCTCGGACTCGCCGATCTCACCGCCTATGATCTTCTCGCCAAATTCGGCCTCGCGCCCGATTTCGTCGCCGGCCATTCCTATGGCGAATATGTCGCGCTCTGCGTCGCCGGCGCGATCTCGCGCGACGATCTGCTGCGTCTGTCGCAGATCCGCGGCCTGATTTCGGCCGAGGCCGCCGCGGCGGATGGCGGGACGATGGCCGCCGTCGCCGCCGATGAGGCGCGCGTCGCGCAAGTGATCCATTCGCTCGGCCTCGAGGTCGCGATCGCCAATCTCAACGCGCCCGATCAGACGATCGTCGCAGGCGGCGGCGCGGCGATCGACAAAGCGGTCGAAGCCTTCCGCGAGCAGGGTCTGCGCGCCAAGCGCCTGCCGGTGACGGCGGCCTTTCATTGCGCCGCCATGGCCCCGGCGCAGGCGCGCCTCGCCGCGCAATTGTCGAAAACTGCCTTCACGGCGCCGAAGCTGCCCGTCTACAGCAATACGACCGCCGCTCCCTATCCGAGCGAGGCGCGGGAGATAGAGGCGCTGCTGGCGCGCCATATCGCCGAGCCGTTGCGTTTCGTCGAGGAGATCGAGCGCCTCTACGAGGCCGGCGCGCGCGTCTTCATCGAGGCGGGGCCGGGAATGGTTCTGAGCGGCCTCGTCGATCGCATTCTCGGCAAGCGAGAGCATGTGACGCTCGCCGTCGATGCGCCGGAGCGCCCGGGATGGCTGCAATTCGGCCATTTGCTCGCCCAGGCGATCACGCTCGGCCTGCCGGTGGACTTGGCGCAATGGTTCCGTCATCGCGGCTTCGCGGAGATCGGTCTACCAGCGCTGTTCGAAAAGGCCGAGGCAGCCGCCAATCCGCCGGCCTCCGTTTGGCGCGTCAGCGGCGGCAAGGCGGTCCCTTGGCGCACTCCGGCGCCGACGACGGCCGAGAAAAAGTCGGCGCCCGAGCCAATCCGCATTCCGAGCGAGAAGGCGCCCGCGCCCGTCGCCGTCAATGGCGCGAGCGGACCCCGAAAGCCCATCGAATCGAATGGCGTCGCAGCGACGCCGATCCTGCATCGAAGGAGAGAGTCCGTGAACGACCGCGAGCCGAAATCCGGCGATCCCGCGCCCGTCGCGGCGAGTCCACGAGGCTCGCCGCCGACGATGGCGCGGATGCGCAGCGAGTTGACGCAACTCATCGAATTGCAGCGCGAGCAGCAGGTGACGCTGCAGCGCTTCATCGCCTTGCAGGAACGGCTCCTATCCGCCGAGGCCGGCGCCGACTCTTACTTCGATCAGGCGCTGGAGCAGGCGCCGGAGCCCGCGCGGTTCGAAGCGCCGCAGCGCGCCGAACCCGTCGCGCCGGCGCCGTCCGCGCCGCATCGGCTGCTGACGCCGAGCGTGCCGGTGCCCGTGCTGCCCGAGGCGGTTCTCGCTGCGGTCAATGGAGCGGCCGCCAATGGAGCCGCCATCGTCTCTGCTGCGCCCATCGCCGAGGCGCCGCCGCGCATCAATGGAGCCGCTGCCCCGAAAGCCGAGGGCGCGTCGAGCGAAATGCCGCCGACCGCGCAATTCAGAGCCGAGCTTCTCGCGACGATGATCGAGCGCACCGGCTATTCGGCGGAAATGCTGGATTTCGACGCGCATATGGAGGCCGATCTCGGCGTCGACTCCATCAAGCGGATCGAGATTTTCAATCAGCTCAAGGATCGCTTCCCCTTCATGGAGGGGCAGGACGAAGAGACGATCTTCGACGAGCTCGCCGGCCTCAAGACATTGAACGCCGTCGTCGAATGGTACGACGGCCTGCATGCGCGCCGCGCGGAAACGGAAGGAACCGAACCGGCAAAAAAATCTCAGGCTCCGTCGTCTCTGTCCCCGCTGGGGACGGTGGAGTCCAATAATGAGACAGTGGGTCCGAAGGAAACGCTTCGCTATGTGCTCAGCCCCCTCTCCGCGCCGCGCGCCGCGCGGGCGTCGGAAATGGACGGCTATCCTTATGAGCGCGTGATCCTCATCGTCGGCGAGGCGACGCCGGTCGCCGAGGCGCTCGACGCAGCGCTGAAGGCGCGCGGCTATCAGGTCTGGCGGGCGCTGCCCGGCGACGAGACCGCGACGCTCGCGACGGATGCGATGACGATCGACTTCGCCGATCCCGAAGGGGTGAAGGCGCTCGCGACCCGTCTCGCCGAGGGCCGCCATCGCGTCGGCGCGCTGTTCAACCTCGCCGGGCTCGACGCCGAGGGCGTGGACGATCGGCGCCGGCTCGCTTGCGCGCGCAATCTGTTTCAGCTGCTCAAGACCTTCGAAGGCGATTTGAAGGACAGCGCGGGCCGCGGCGGCGGCTGGCTCGTCAATGTGACCGCGCTCGACGGTCAATTCGGCCTGCGACGACAGCAAAGGTTTTCCGCCGCTGCGGCGGGCTCGCTCGGCGTCGCCAAATCCGCCGCGCAGGAATGGCGGGATTTGCGCGTGCGCTGCATCGATGTCGATCCGCATCTCGCTGCGGACAAGATCGCGCGAGAGCTGATGATCGAGGCCGGCCTGCGCGCCTCGCCACTCGAGATCGGTCTCACCGAGGACGGGCGCTGGACGCTCGATCTCGCCCAGGCGAGCGCCGCGGCGGCCGAGATCGAGAGCCTGCGCCTCGAGCCCGAGGCCGTCGTTCTCGCGACCGGCGGCGCCTATGGCATCACCGCCGATATAGCGAGAGCGGTCGCCTCCGCCTATCGTCCGCGACTCGTCCTCGTCGGACGCAGCCCGGCGCCGGCGGCGGAGCCCGAGGAGACGCGGCGACTTTCCGCGAGCGAGCTGAAAGAGTTTCTGATCGGCAGGCTGCGCGCCGAAAATCCGAAGGTCAAACCCGTCGAGATCGAGCGCGTCTGGAAGCGCATGCTGAAGGATCGCCAGATCCTCGCCAATCTCGAGGCGATGATTTCTGCCGGCGCGCGCGTCGAATATCATTCGCTCGACATCACCGACGCCGACGCTTTCGGCCGGCTCATCGACGATGTCTATGCGCGCTTCGGCCGCATAGACGGCGTGCTGCATGGCGCCGGCGTGCTCGACGATCGCCTCATTCGCGACAAGACGCTCGACTCCTTCGATCGCGTCTTCACGACCAAGGCGACGCCGGCCTTCACGCTGATCGAGAAGCTGCGTCCCGAAGGGCTGCGCTTCCTGCTGTTTTTCTCGTCGATCGCGGGGCGTTTCGGCAACGCCGGCCAGAGCGACTATAGCGCGGCCAATGAGGTGCTGAACAAGCTCGCCTCGCGGCTGAGCCTCGAATGGCCGAAAACGCATGTCGTCGCGATCAATTGGGGGCCGTGGAACGGCGGCATGGTCACTGACGAATTGCGCCGGCTCTACGAGTCCAAGGACATTCGCACGCTCGAGATCGAGCAGGGGCGGCAGGAATGCCTGGACGAGCTGGCGCGCGGCGCAACCGGAAATCCGGAGATCGTCGTCGCGGCGAGCATGCAGAAAATAGCGCAATTGGCGCTGCGCCAGTAAGGCGTCGAAGCGGGCGGGTCGAAGAGGGGGTTGAGAAATGTCTTTTGCACTTACCGAGCGCTTGACGCGCGCCAGCGTTAAAAATGCTTGTTGTCTCACCGATTTCGTTCCGGTGCGCATGGCCGATCCGACGCCGCAGGGGCTGACGCTGGAGCTCAGCGCCTATGGATTCGCGCGCGCCTTCTGCTCGCGCAACGGCCTTACCGACAAAGAGGCGTTTTTCGCCAAGCATCAGGAGATCAGGCAGAAATTCTCGAACTACGGCCTGTCTCCCGCTGTCGTGAAAGCGCGACAGCTCGTCTTTTTTCCGCGCCTCAAGGACATCGTCTTCGCCGACGGGGAATTCTCCGTCAACGAGCCGGAAGAAGAATATATGCGGCTCTTCGACAATTACCGCGATCTCAATCCGAAGGATTTGAAGGCGCGGCACGAGAGCTACGCCCACGTCGCGGATGATTGCCTCGAGAAAATGTACGCCGACGCTTTCGAGGCGCCGGACGATCTCATCCATGTCACCTGCTCGGGCTATCTCGCGCCGAGCCCGGTCGAGCGCATGACCGCGAAAAAGGGCTGGCTGCGCACGACGGTCACGCACAGCTATCATATGGGCTGCTACGGCGCCTTTCCGGCCATACGCATGGCGCATGGCTTTCTCGCCTCCTCCCATATGGGCGTCACGCCGCCCAAGGAGCGCGTCGATATCGTGCATACGGAGATTCTCTCCGCGCATCGCGACGCCGAGGAGCTCACCGCGCAGAACATCATCACCATGACGCTGTTCGCGGACGGCTTCATCAAATACTCCGCCGTCACCGAGGATTATCTGAGGAACCAAGGTCTCTCCGGCCTCAAAGTGCTCGCTTATAACGAGCATCTCCTTCCCGACTCCGCCGACGACATGACCTGGGTGCCGGGTCCGACGCGCTTCCATATGAGCCTGTCGATCATGGTGCCGGTGGTCATCAAGGCCGCGGTCAAAGGCTTTGTCGAGGATCTTCTGCATCGCGCCGGGCTCGATTTCGAGCGCGAGCGCAGCCGGCTCTATTTCGCCATTCATCCGGGCGGACCCAAGATCGTCGAGCATATCCAGTCGGAGCTGAAGCTCGACGACGATCAGGTGGCGATGAGCAAGAATGTGTTCTTCGAGAATGGCAATATGTCCTCGGCCACCGTGCCGCATATTCTGAAGGCGATCGTCGAGGAGCGCTCCATTCCCACCGGCGCGCATGTCGTGGCGCTGGGCTTCGGCCCCGGTCTCACCGCGACCGGCCTCGTGCTCGAGAAGATCTGAGCGCGGATCGCATGGACGCCGTGCTCGAAGCGCAGGATCGGACAGTGTCGAGGCGCCGCGGCGCGCTGCCTTTCGTCGGACGCGTCATCGCCGCGACGCCCGGCGAGAGCGTCCTCGTCGAGCGCATCCTGCATCTCGACGAGGACCTCTATCTCGCCGACCACGCCTTTGTTCACGCGCCCGGCGTCAAGCCGCTCTCGGCCTGCCTGCCCGTGCTGCCGATGATGATGAGCATAGAGGTGATGGCGGAGGTCGCCGCCTGTGTCGTTCCGGGACAGGGGCTCATCGGCGTCGAGGAGATCAAGGCGACGAGATGGATCGATCTCGTCGATGTCGAGGCCACGATTCTGACGATCGAAGCCCGTCTCGACCGCTACGACCCGCAGCGCGAGGCCACTTTCGTGCGCGCGGCCATTCGCGCGGAAGGTCAGAGCGGGCCGTCGGTCGAGGCGACTCTGCTGTTCGGCCGCCATTATCTGCTGGAGCTGTTCCCGGATTTCGGCGCGCTCGACGCGGGAACGGCGCTCAGGGTCGACGCCGCGAGCCTCTACGCCGAGCGGCATTTGTTCCATGGCCCGGCCTTCCGCTGCCTCTTCGGCGAGGTTTTCGTCGAGGATCGGCGCATCGCCGGCCATTTGCGCATCCCCTCGCCAGCCGGCCTGTTTCGCTCCACAGCGGAGCTTCAGCTGCTGCTGCAGCCCTGCGTGCTGGACGCCATCTGCCAAATGGTCGGCGTCTATGCGATGCAGCGCGATCGCTATGCTTTTCCCGTGGGGCTCGGCAAGCTCGAGCTCTACCGGCCGACGCCGCCCGCGGGAACGCTCGTCCCCGTGCGCATCGAGCTTCGGAAAACGGACGGCAAGACCATTCACGCCGATGTCGAGGCGGAGGATGGCGAAGGCGGCGTCTGGATGCGCATCGCGGATCTGCGCTGCTGGAAATTCCAATGGGAGCGGCGTCTCGTCGATTACCGCCGCGCGCCCGGACAATTTCTGCTCGGCCGCCCCGCGCCGGTCGGCGACACGGCCGACGGCCCGCTGGTCCTCCACCTCGCCGAGCCCGATCTCGGCAAATTCGATCCGCGAATGCTCGCGCGCGATTGCCTCGGCCTCGAGGAGGCCGCCGTCTATGAGAGTCACGCCCGTTTTCCGGCGCGCCAGCGCCAATGGCTGCTCGGCCGCGCGGTCGCCAAGGATTGCGCCCGGCGCTGGATCAGCAACCGTACGGGGGCCGAAATGGCGCATCCGGCCGCGATCCTCGTCCGATCCGATCCGGCCGGCCGCCCCTATGTCGCCGGCGCGGACGGGCGCGAGGCCCTGCCCCATGTCAGCATCGCCCATTGCGAAGATCGGGCGATCGCCGCCGCCCATAGCGGGCGCGTCGGCGTCGACATAGAGCGGATCGCCGATCGGGACGACGGATTTCTCGCCGCCGTCGCCGGCCCTGACGAGCGCGAGAAGGTGAAGGCGCTCGGAGCGGCCCGCCGCGCCGAATGGATCACCCGGCTCTGGGGAGCGAAGGAGGCGGTGGGAAAGCTGCTCGGCTCCGGCGTCGACGGAAGGCTGAAATCGCTCGAAGCGGTCGATTTTTCGCCAGACGGGAGCGTTCGAATCCAGGATCGGGAAACCATGTTCGCCTATGCTGTCGAGACTATAGAAAGCGATGGCTTTATAATAGCTTGTGCGACGGAGGACGCCCCTCTTCCGCCCCGAGGCGAGGAATGCGCCTCGGCTTGAGTATTTTCCGAGGGCGCCGCAATGTCCCCTAGGGGCGGCTGGCGGCGAGGTGGAAAGGGTCGATGTGTCCGGCGATACCCTATTTGCGTTGAAAAGTCGGGCTGAGAGCGTCTCGGCCGCCGCGTCGAAAGGCGCGCGCATGACTTTGCTCATCGCATGGCGAAATCTCGTCCACGACCGCATCCGCTTCGCGATCACCCTCACCGGCATCGCATTCTCGACGATATTGATGGGCATTCAGCTCGGCATGCTGCTGAATTTCGTCCATACGATCTCGACCGTCGTCGATCACGCGGGCGCCGATCTCTGGATCACGGCGGAAGGCGTGCCCAGCGTCGATCTCGCGACGCCTCTGCAGGAGCGGCGGCGCTTTCAGGCGATGTCGGTGGAGGGGGTCGCGGCGGCCGAGCCCTATATGCTCCACTTCGGCTTTTTGAAGCGCCCGGACGGCGTTCGGCAGATTGTCATCGTCATCGGCATCGATCCTGACGCGACGATGGGCCTGCCCTTCGCCATGGTCGAGGGGCCGAGCGCGAAAGAGGCGCTGGCGGAGCCGGACGGCGCGGTGATCGATCGCCTCTACGCCGATAAGCTCGGCATTCGCACGCTCGGCGAGACGGTCGAGATCAACAGCCACAGAATTCGCGTGGTCGGCTTCACGGACGGCATAAGGACCTTCACCCAGGCGCCTTATGTCTTCATGTCGCTGGCCAAGGCGCGATCCTTCTTCTATGCGCCGGACAATGACATCGCCTATGTGCTGGTGCGCGTCGCCGAGGGCCATAAGCCCGAGGCCGTGGCCGAGGCGCTCGCCGCGCGCATGTCGGAGGTCGAGGTGCTGACGGCGGGACAGCTCGCCTGGCGCAGCCAATATTATTGGCTCGTGACCACGGGCGCTGGCATCACGCTGGTCAGCTCGACTCTGCTGGCGCTGCTCGTCGGCGTCGTCATCGTCGCGCAGACGCTCTACGCCAGCACGATGGATCGCCTGCCGGAATACGCCGTCATTCGCGCCATGGGCGGCCCGCGCTCCTATCTCTATCGCATCATCGTGCAGCAGGCCGTGCTCGGCGGCGTGTTCGGCGCGGCGATCGGACTCGCTGTCATTGCGGTCGTCGTCGTCTTCACCCGCCATCTCAGCTCCGCGCCGGAGGTTCCGCTCTGGCTCGCCTTCGGAATCGTCGTGGCGACGATGCTGATGTGCGTCGCCGCCTCGATCGGCTCGATCGGCAAGGTGATGACGGTCGATCCGGTGAAGGTGTTCCGATGATGCAGCCCATTTTGAGCGCGCGCGGCCTCGTTCACAATTTCGGCGAAGGGCCGAGCGCCGTCCAGGTTCTGAAGAATATCGACATCGATATTCTTCCGGGCGAGGTCCTGCTTCTCGTGGGTCCCTCCGGCAGCGGCAAGACGACGCTCGTCCATATACTCGGCCATCTGCTGCGCCCGACCGCCGGCAAGATCACCATATGCGGCAAATCCACCGAGACTTTGGACGAAGATCGGCTGGCGGAGCTGCGCCTTCAACATTTCGGCTTCATCTTTCAGGCGCATAATCTGTTCCCGATGCTGACGGCGACGGAGAATGTGATGGTCGCGCTCGATCTCATGGGCGTCGAGAAGGATGTCGCGCGCGTCCGGGCGCATGAGCTGCTCGGCAGCGTCGGCCTCGGTCATCGCATCGACGCCTTTCCGTCGGAGCTCAGCATCGGACAGAAGCAGCGCGTGGCGATCGCGCGCGCGCTCGCCGCCGATCCGGAGATACTCATCGCCGACGAGCCGACGGCGGCGCTCGATTCCGAGAATGGTCTGAAGGCGATGGAGCTTCTGCAGGCGCTCGCGCGCAACAGCCGCCGCGCGGTCGTCATCGTCACGCATGACTTTCGTATTTTTCAGTTCGCGAATCGCGTCTTGCATCTGGAGGACGGCCGCATCGTCGATAAGCCTCCAGAGTCGTCCCATTCCTTCGGCGCAGGGAGCGCGTCATGAAACTCGATCGGCCGTCGCCGGCCATTCTTCTTCTCGTCGGCCTCGCCGCCGTATCGTCCACGATGAGCGGCCGCGCGGAGCAGGCGCTTTCCTCGAGCACCAAGCTCGTCTCGCAACATCGGGTCGCCGCCGCGCCCGGCGTCGTCGAGCCCAACAGCAAGGAGCGCGAGATCTCCGCGCAGATCGTCGGCGTGATCAAGGAATTCAAGGTCGACGAGAATGACGAGGTGACGGCGGGGCAAGTCATCGCCGTCATCGACAACGCCGAGCAGAGCGCGCGCGTCGCCTCCGCTCAGGCGCAGCTCGCGCTCCGTCAGGCCGAGCTCGACCGCATTCTGCATGGCGCGCGCGCCGAGGAGCTGCGCGAGGCCGAGGCCGCTCTCTCGGAAGCCGACGCCGGGCTCAAATATGCGCGTCGCGACTATGAGCGTCGGCAGCCGCTGGCCAAGCGGGGCGTCTCGCCGCAGGCGATGCTCGATCAGGCGAAGGCCAATCTCGACGCCAGCGAGGCGCGCCGCACCGTCGCCGCCCAGCGACTCGCGCAATTGCAGACGGGCGCCCGCTCCGAGGACGTCGACGCCGCGCGCGCGCGGCTGCGGCTCGCCGATGCGGAGCTGGCCTCGGCGAAGGCGATCTTCGACAAGACCTTCATTCGTTCGCCGGTGGCGGGAACCGTCTTGCGCCGCACCCATGAGGTGGGCGAGACCGTCACCAATGTGCCGCCGACGACGGTCGCCATCGTCGGCGATCTGCGCGGCCTCAAAGTGCGCGCCGAGGTGGACGAGACCGACATCGGCAAGGTGACGCCGGATCAGCGCGTCGAAGTGGTCAGCGACGCCTATCCCGGTCGCAAGTTCCAGGGCCGCGTGAGCTGGGTGTCGTCCCGAATGGGCTCGAAGATCGTGCAGACCGGACGTCCCGGCGACCGCATCGATACAAAGGTCCTGCAGGTGCTCGTCGATCTCGACGACGAGGCCAAGCTGCCCGTCGGGCTCAGAGTGGACGCCTATCTCTTCGGGGAGCTCGTCGCCGCCAAGCCCGTCCATTGAGGAAAGCCGTCCCATTGAGGCGCCGGCCCTTGGCAGGACAATCTCGGCAGGTCCTTCAGGGCGTATCCACGCCGAAGAACTTGCCGCGCACTTTCTCGAAGTGCTCCTCGGCGTCGTAATGCTCGACGTCCAAATTCAACGCCGCCCGGTTCAGCCTGCCGATCGAGGCCAGCGCCGCATAGGAGGCGACGACGACGTCATGCTGTGAGACGACGACATTCACCCGCGCATGAAGCAGGCTCTGCTGCGCGTTGAGAACGTCGAGCGTCGTGCGCAGGCCGACCTTCGCCTCCTCGCGCACGCCGTTGAGCGCCAGTTCCGCCGCCTTCACCGTGGCGTGGTCGGATTTCATCTGCAGCTTGGCGGCCTCCAGCGAGGCGTAGCTGCCGACGACATTGGCGCGTGCGTCGCCCATCTGCATGTCGACGCCGAAGCGGGCCTGGCCCACCTGCTCCTTCGCTTGGCGCACCGAGGCGAAATCCGCGCCGCCCTGATAGAGCGGAACGCGGAAGTTCACATTGACGCCGTAGCTGAATTGCCGCCATCCGGGCAGGCCCAGGAAGAAGTCGTTCTGCTGCGAGAGCTGGCCGCTCACCGAGGCGGATGGAAGAAGATCCGCTTCCGCGGCATGGACGGCGAATTGCGCCGCATCGACCTGATGATGCGCCGCCTCCACGCCGGGGTGACCGCCCGTGGCGATGACGACGGCGTCCTCGACGCTGCGCGGCAGCAGCTTTTCCACCGAGCCCGCGGGCTGAAGCCGCTTGGGCTCCTCGCCGACGATGCGATGATAGCTGGCCGCGCTCCTCTTCAGCCGCGCTTGCGCGCCATAGAGATCGGAGCGCGCCTGCGACAAAGCCGCTTCCGCCTGGGCGACGTCGGTCTCGGTCAGATAGCCGGCGGCCGCGCTCTCCCGCGTGTTGGCGAGCTGCAGCTCCAGCACGCGAATATTGTTCTGACGCAGCGACAAGATCGCCGTGTCGCGCAGCACATCCATATAAGCGGTCGCGGCGTTCTGAAGGACCGCCTGCTCGATCAGCCGCAGATTGGCGCGCGCCGAGAGAACGGTGGATTCGGCTTTCTTCACATTGTTGAGCGTGCGGCCGCCGTCGAAAAGCGTCTGCGAGACATTGACGGTCACCGCCTGCGGATTGCCGTCATGGTCATTATGCAGATAGATGCGCTCATGCATGAAGGGCAGCCGAATCGTCGGCACCAGCAATTCGGTCCGCATGGCGCCGAGGCCGGCGATCACCGAGGCGTTGGGCCGCAGGCCGCTCCAGGCTTTGGCGACGCTCTCGTCATGCACGCGCACGCCGGCGCGTTGCTGGTTGAGATCGGGATTATAGGCATAGGCGCTCGCCAGAGCCGATGGCAAAGTCTCGGCGCGGGCGGGCGCGAGTATCGCGCCGACCGCCGTCAGGCCGATGATCATGCACGCATGTATTTTCATCCGTGCCAGCCGCCCTTCGGAGCGCGAATTACAAATATGACACGAGCGTAAAGCTCGGAGCGGCCGAATTAACGGCCTGTTAACGGTACTAGCTTTCGAGACACGCTCTGTCAAGGAAAGCTAGTCTCGGCGATTGCCTGCAAGCTCAGAAAATTGCTCATAAAAGCTCCTTCGCTGTCGCGCTGTGCCGCTGTGGGCCATGCGAGGCGTGGGCCGCTCATGACGGCGGCGCCGCAAGCTCCTTTTCCGATTTTGCGGGCGTATCTGTTCGAGCTTCCGAATCAGTCGTGGTCGCCTCGACCGCGCCGCCTTCCGCCGTCTGGCTGGCGAGATATTCGGCCAGCGCGCGGACGGTCGGATGGTCGAAGACGACAGTCGAGGGAATGGAGACCGAGGCGCCGAATTGCCCGAGCAGGCGATTGCGCAGCTCCACGGCCATCAGCGAATCCATCCCCAGCTCGAGGAAGCGGCTGTCCGGCGCGGGCGGCTGCGCGAGACCGAGAATATGCTGCAATTGCCCTTGCAGATGCTCGGTCAGGAAGTCCGCGCGCTGCGCCTCCGGCACTTTTTCGAGCTGCTTCAAAAAGGCGCCGTCGAAGGCCTGCGCCGCGGCGGCCTTGGGCAGCACATGCTCCAGCATGGGCGGGCGGGTCGGTCCCATCAGCTTGGCGATGCGCTGCCATTGGGCGCCGATGACGATGGCCTGCGCCGCGCCATGACGGATCATCTCCGCCAAGGCCGAGAGCGCCATCGCCGGCTTCAAAGGCGTCAGCCCTTGCCTTCCGAGATTGACGCGCGCGGCCTCGCTCGCCGCCATGCCGGCCTCGGCCCAAGGCCCGTAATTCACGCTCGCCGCCGGCAGGCCCAGCGCATGACGATGCGCCGCGAGGCCGTCGAGGAAAGCGTTGGCCGCCGCGTAATTCGCCTGCCCGGGCGAGCCGAGAACGGCCGACGCCGAGGAGAACATCACGAAGAGCTCCGGCGCGTCGTCGAGCGTCAAAAGATGCAGGAGCCAGGCGCCGAGCGCTTTCGGCGCGAGGGTCTTCAGCACTTTTTCCGGCGTCTGCTGCGGAATGAGCGCATCGTCCAGCACGCCGGCCAGATGGAAGACGCCGCCGAGCGGCGGTCCGTCGCGCCGCACGCCCTCGAGCAGAGCGCGAAGGCTCGCCTCGTCGCCGACATCGGCCGTGATGGCGTCGACCCGGCAATCATATTGCGCCGCGATCGCCGCGATCGTCTCTTTCGCGCTGTCGTCCGGCGGCCGGCGGCTCGTGAGCACGAGACGTCCGGCGCCCTGCTGCGCCAGAAATTCCGCCATGCGCAGGCCGAGCGCGCCGAGGCCGCCGGTGACGAGATAGCTTCTGTCGCGGCGGGGCTTGGGCGCCTCCGGCACGGTGAGCACGATCTTGCCGATATGACGGGCCTGCTGCATGCAGCGGAAGGCCGTTTTCGCCTCGGTGATCGGATAGGCCATGAAAGGCAGTGTTTGCAATTCGCCGCGGCCGAGATCCTCGGCGAGCTTATCCAGCATTCGCTCGATGCGTGGAAGATCGTCCCGCATCACATCGTCCAGCGCCAATATGTGATAGGCGATGTCGGGCCGGGCCGCGGCCATCGCCTCGGGCGTCCAAATGTCGCGCTTGGCGATCTCGATGAAGCGGCCGCCCTGCGCCGTGGCGCGCACAGTGGCGGCGACGAAGCCTTCGCTGGTCAGGCTGTTCAGCACGATATCGACGCCGGCGCCGCCTGTGTCCGCCAATATCTGGTCGGCGAAATCGAGCGTGCGCGAGTCGTAGATATGTTCGACGCCTAGATCGCGCAGCGTCTGCTGCTTGGGCGCGCTCGCCGTGGCGTAGACGATCGCCCCCGCCTTTTGCGCGAGCTGCACGGCCGCGAGGCCGACGCCGCCGGAGGCCGCATGGATCAGCACGCGCTCGCCCTTTTTCGGCAACGCCCATTCATAGCCGAGCATGACGGTCAGCATGGCCGCCGGCAGCGTCGCCGCCTCCGCCGCGCCGACGCCCGCCGGCTGATGCGCGAGGAAGGGATAGGGCGTGTTCACCGCCGTGGCGAAAGCGCCGCCCGGCGCAAAGCCGAACACGTGATCGCCGACCGCAAAACCCTCGACGCCCTCGCCCACCGCCGTCACCACGCCGGCCAGCTCGCCGCCGATCTCGCCCGGATCGCCGGGATAGAGGCCGAGGACGTTCAGAACGTCGCGGAAGTTCAAGCCGCCCGCGAGCGGACGCAGCTGGACATGTCCCGGCCCCGGCGGCGCGAAGCTCTCCGGCGCGAGGCGCAGATTGTCGATCGCGCCGCGCTCGCTCGGCTGCAGGCGATAATCCTGCGTCGGCGCCGCGAGCAATCCGCTGCGCGCCCAGGGCATCAGCCGCGGAGCCATGCATTTTTTCCGGCGCAGCGCGAGCTCGGGCTCCGGCGCGCCGGAGAGCAGCGCATCGGCGAGGGATTGCAGAGCCTCGGCGCTTCCATCCGTGTCGATCAGCGCGCAATGGGCGTCGGATTGCTCGGCGAGAATGGTGCGGCCGAGGCCCCAGATCGCCGATTGCGCCGGATCGACATTCTCGCTCGGATCGGCGGCGACGGCGCGCTCGGTGACGAGCCACAGGCCCCGCGCCGGCGGCGTCGCGCCCTTGCCGACGAGATAGCGCGTCGCGCCGATGATCCCGTCGAGATCATTGGTGAGGCGGGCGATGAGCGCATCGCTCGGCCCGGCCTCGATGGGGCCGGCGTTGCCGGTCGCCAGAAAGACGAGGGCGAAGGCGCTCTCGCCCGCTTCGGCGAGCGCGAGAAAGGCCTTGCGCCAATGTTCGGCGTCGCGCGGATCGAGCGTGAAGCCGTCGTCCCGCCGCTCATAGGCCGCGGCCGGGGCGACCGTGACGATGCGGCGTCCACGCTCGGCGATCGCCGCGCGCAGAGCCGGCAGCCTCGGATGATCGGGCGCCGCGACGACGAGCGCGACTTCGGACGGCGCCGCCTCGGCCGCCGGCGCCACGACGAGCGGCCGCTCACGCCAGCTCAAGAGATGCAGCAATCGGCCGGCGTCGACGCCGAGGCCGCGCAGCAGCGCTTGGCGGGGCGCGCGCTTGACGACGAAATCGTCTATGCCGCCGAGATAGCGTCCCTCACCATCGACGAAGACGAGATCGAAAGCCTGTGTCTCGGAGCGCTCATCGGCGTCGGCGCGCCAGTGCGCATGGCAGTAGAAGCGGCGCGGCATTTTCTCGCGCAGAGTGACGCGCTCATAGCGCAGCGGCAGGAACAGGCTGCCGTCGTCCGCCGTGGCCTCGGGAGCCGCGGCGAGCAGAACGGCGCCGGCGACGCCGGTGCAGAGATCGAGCAGCACCGGATGGATGGGCTCGCTCGAAATATGCTCGGAAAGCTCCTCGCCGGCCTGCAGCTCGCCCACCGCCTCGGGGCCTTCCGCCCAGAGCGCGCGCAGCGAGCCGGACCAGTTCGGCCCCCAGCGCAGCTCATTTTCCGCGAAACCGTCGAAGAGCCGCTGCGGCGGCATGGGCGACAGCCTGCCGATGATCGTGTCGATGGCCTCGGGCGCTTCGTCGGTGACTGCGGTCTCGAGCTCCACGCTGCCGGAGGCGTTGAGCGACCAGCTCGCGTCGCGATCGTTGCGCGGGCGGCTGTGCACCTCGAATTTGCGCAGGCTCGGCGAGGCTTCCTCGCTGGCGCGCAGCGTCAATTGCACATCGCGCTGCTCCTCGCCGGTGAAGACGATCGGCTCGTAGAAGAACACCTCGCGCAGCTGCGCCGGCGCGCCGACGGCGGCGAGCGCCATGGAGGCGTAGGTGGCGCCGGGCACGACCATGGCGCCATAGATGACATGGTCCTCGAGCCAGGGCAGATGCTTCACGCTGAAGCAGGTCGCATAGAGCGTATCGCCCGAGGGGAGATCGCAGAGCGAGCCGAGCAGCGCGCCGGCGCCCGCTGCGCCGCCGCCCCGCGCGACAATGGCGCGCGGCCAATATTTCTTGCGCTGGAACGGATATTTCGGAATGTCGACCTTGCTGCGCTTCCACGGCGCGTCGATCGCCGCGAAATCCGGCCGCGCGCCCGCGACATAGAGCTGGCCCAAGGCCTCCTCTATCTGCCGCGCGTCGGAGGAATCCCGGCGCAGCGAGGCGACCGCTTGCGGCGCCTGCCGGCCCTCGGGCCAGGCGCGCAGCGACATGGCCGCGAGCACCGGCTGCGGGCCGATCTCCACCAGCACGCGGCAGCCCAGATCGGCGAGCGTCTGCACACTCTGCGCGAATTGCACCGGCTGGCGCGAATGACGACGCCAATATTGCGCGTCCAATCGCGTCTGCGCGTCCAGCGCCCGGCCGGTGCGATTGCAGATGAGCGTATGCGTCAGCGTCTCGAAAGGCGTTTCTCCGGCGAAGGCCTCGAAAGCGTCGAGCGCCGGCTCCAGCAGCTCGGAATGGAAGGCGTGCGAGGTCTCCAGCTCTTCCGTGCGGCGGCCTTCCCCGCGGAAGGCCTCGACCAGCGCTCGCACATCCGCCTGCGGGCCACTGATGACGATATTCGCGCCATTATAGGCGGCCACGGAAACGCGCGGATAGGACGAGAGCCGCGCCTCGACGACGCCGGCCTCGGCGAAGACCGCCGCCATCGAGCCGCCGGCCGGCAGATCGCCGAACAGACGTCCGCGCTCGGCGAGCAGACGTGCGCCCTGCTCCAGCGAAAAGGCGCCGGCGACGCAGGCGGCCGCATATTGGCCGACGCTATGGCCGAGCACGACGTCGGGAGTCATTCCCCAGCTGCGCCACAGGCGTGCGAGGCCCATCTCCAGCGCGAACAAGGCCGGCTGCGCGTAAGAGGTGTGATTGATCGCGCCGTCCTCGCCGAACATCACCTCCAGCAGCGGGCGCGGCAGAATATCGCCGATGGCCGCCGCGCATTGATCCAGCGTCTCTTTGAAGAGCGGCTGCGTCTCATAGAGCTCGCGGCCCATCCCGGAATATTGACTGCCCTGCCCCGTGAACAACCAGGCGGTCTTCGGCGGGTCCGCCGAAACGCCCGAGTGAAGTCCCGGCGCGGGACGCCCCTCGGCGAGCGCCGCCAGCAGCCGCGCGGCGTCGGCGCCATCCTGCGCGACGATTGCCGCCCTGTGCTCGAGATGGGAGCGCGCCACGCCGGCCGTGTGGCAGACATCGGCGAAGGCGGCGACCGAGGGCAGCGCCTCGACGCGCGCAACATAGGCCTGCGCCAGCGCCTGCAGCGCCGGAGCGCTGCGCGCCGAGAGTGGCAGCAAATGCCAAAGTCGCTCGGCCGGAGCGGCGTTCTCGCCGGCCGGCGCGACGACGGGAGCCGGCGCTTCCTCGAGGATCACATGGGCGTTGGTGCCCGAGAAGCCGAAAGAGCTGACGCCGGCGCGTCGCTTGCGATCGGAGCGCGGCCAGGGGCGCGCCTCCGAGACGATTTTCAGCGGCAGCTCCTTCCACGGAATATGCGGCGAAGGCGTCTTGAAATGCAGATGCTTGGGCAGCAGCCCATGTTCTAGCGACAGCACCACTTTGATGACGCCGGCGACGCCCGCCGCGGCTTCCAAATGGCCGATATTCGTCTTGGCGGAGCCGATGAGCAAAGGCCGATCGGCCGGCCGTCCGGCGCCGAGCGCCGCCGCGGCGGCCTGCGCCTCTATGGGGTCGCCGAGCGAGGTGCCGGTGCCATGGGCTTCGATATAATCGACATCCGCCGGGGCGAGGCCGGCCTGGTCCAGCGCCGCGCGAATGACGCGCTGCTGCGCGCGGCCGTTCGGAACGGTGAGGCCGCTGGAGGCGCCGTCCTGATTGACGGCGCTGCCGCGCAGCACGGCGCGGATGCGGTCGCCGTCGCGCTGCGCGTCCGACAAGCGTTTCAGCACCAGCACGCCGACGCCTTCGCCGCGCGCATAGCCGTCCGCCGAGGCGTCGAAGGTCTTGCAGCGGCCGTCCGGCGAGAGCATGCGCGCGCGGCAGGCGGCGATCATCGTCGCTGGGCTGAGCAGCACATTGACGCCCGCGGCGAGCGACATGTCGCATTCGCCCGCGCGCAGGGCCTGGGCGCCCTCGTGCAGCGCGACGAGAGACGAAGAGCAGGCGGTGTCGATCGCCATCGCCGGACCTTCGAGCCCGAGCGAGAAGGCGACGCGGCCGGCGATCACGTTGAGCGCATTGCCGGTGATGAAATAGGCCTGAATCTCCTCCGGCGAGCCGGCGAGGAGATGCGAATATTCATTGGCGCCGACGCCGACGAAGACGCCGGTTCGGCTGCGCGACAGCCCGCCGGCCCGAGCCCTGCGTCCTCGAGCGCTTCCCATGCGGTCTCCAGCACGAGGCGCTGCTGCGGCTCCATCCACAGAGCTTCGCGCGGCGACACGCCGAACAGCTCGGAGTCGAAGAGATCGACCCCCTCCATATAGCCGCCGTTGCGCGTATAGACCTTGCCGGCCGCTTCGGGATCGGGATCATAGAGCTCGTCTATGTCGAAACGCTCGGACGGGGCCTCTCGGATGGCGTCGACGCCATGCGAAAGCAGATCCCAATAGGCGTCCGCGCCGCCGGCGCCGGGCAGGCGGCAGGCGAGGCCGACGATGGCGATCGGCTCGTCGGCGCGCAAAGTCTGGACGATGGGCGCGGCCTCCGCCTGCGCCTCATTCTGCAATCCGATGCGCGAGAGCAGGAAATCGGCCGCGTCGGTCAGCCGCGGATGGTCGATTGCCATCGTCGCCGGCAGCGTCTCGCCGAGGTCCTTCTCGAGACGCTTGCGCAGCTCGATCGCCATCAGCGAATCCATGCCGAGATCGAAGAAGCCGGCCTCCTCGCGAATCTGCGCCGGGTCGAGGCGCACCACCTCGGCCAGCACCTGCCGCATATGGTCGAGCAGCATGCGCTTGCGGCCCTCGGCCGGCGCCAGCAGCAGGCGCTGCGCCAGCGCGCCGCCGCCGATGATCTGCTCCTCGCCCTCGGGCGTCTCCTTCTCCAGCTCCTTCATGAAGGCGCGCCGCGCTTGCAGCTGGAACACGGGCAGGAAGCGCGCCCAGTCGACGCGCGCCACGACGCCGCGGCCATCGGCGGATTCGAGCACCGCCTTCATGCCGTTCAGCGCCAGCTCGGAGGAGAGCTCGAGCACGCCGCGCTTGGCCAATTGCTCGCGCGCCGCCTCATCCGCCATGCCGGCGGACCAGGGGCCGAAATTCACGCTGGCGCCCGGCATTCCCTGGCGGCGCTGCCAGGCGGCGAGCGAGTCGAGAAAGCCATTGGCGGCGGCATAGGCCGTCTGGCCGAAGCTGCCCCACACAGAGGCGATGGAGGAGAAGGAGATGAAAAAGTCGAGCGACGCGCCTTCGAGCGCGCGCGTCAGCCGATAGGCGCCCCAGACCTTGCCGGCGAAGACTTTCTCTATGTGCTTTTGCTCGAGCGCCGTGAGGCGCGTCGCGTCGATCTCGCCGGCGGCGTGAATGACGCCGGCGAGCGGCGGCATGGTTTCGCCGATGCGCTCCAGAATGCGCGCGACATCCGCCTCTGAGGAGACGTCTCCCGGAATGACGCGCAGCTCGCAGCCCTCATAGCGCTCGCGCAGCGCCTCGAGGCGCTGATGCGCGCGATCGTCTGGCGTGCGCCGGCTGGTGAGCGCGATGTGACGCGCGCCCTGCCCTGCGAGATAGGCGGCCGCCTCCAATCCCAGCGCGCCGAGGCCGCCGGTCACGAGATAGGTTTTTTCCGTCCCGATATCGAGCGGCCGCGCCGCCGCGATCGTCCGGCGGCGCAGGCGCACGATGAAGGTCTGTCCGCCGCGAATGGCGAATTGGTCCTCGTTCTCGCGCGTCTCCGCGCGCAGAATATTCGCGCAGGCGCGCCAGTCGGCGGCCGACGCTTCGGCAGCGGGAAGATCGACGAGGCCGCCCCAGAGATCCGGATGCTCGAGCGCCAGCACCTTGCCGAAGCCGAAGGCGCAGCCCTGCGTCGGATCGATAGCGTCACTCTCGGCGACCGGCTGCGCGCCGCTCGTGACGAGGAAGACGGGCGTCTTGGCGCCGGACGCCGCGAGAGCCTGCGAGAGGCCGCAAGCGCCGGCCATCACCATTTGCTCGAAGCGCTTCAGCGACGTTTCGCCGAAGCCCTCGGGCGCATCGATCGCGGTGAGAATGGCGACGCGCGTCGGCAGAGCGGCGGCGACGAGACGCGGGAAATCCGCGGCGGCGGCGAGATCGACGAAGCGCGCGGCATGGCCGGCGTTCGTCAGCTCGTCCATGAGTGGACGCGCCGACGCTTCGCTGCAAGCGGCGACGAGCCAGGAATGCGCGTTCGCCTGGGGCGCGAAATCGCGGCCGGCGCGCTTGCTCCAGGCGAGCTCATAGAGATTTTCGGCAGTGTTCTGCGAAAAGCGCTCGCGCTGATAATGATCGTAGAGCGCCTGCAGAACGCGCTGCGTCGCGCCTTTGTCGTCGGCAAGGCGCAGCCGGCCGCCGAGCTCCTCGAGCTGGCCATCCTCGATCATTTGCAGGATTTGCGAGTCGGCGCTCTTCTTGTCCTGCGCCGGCGCGCGCGTCTGCTTGAACCAGAAGCGCTTGCGCTGGAACGGATAGAGCGGAAGATCGATCTTGTTGCGCTTCCACGGCGCCTCGACGGCTTTGAAATCGATGCGCGCGCCGGCGACATAGAGCTGGCCCAAAGCCTCCTCTATCTGCCGCGCGTCGGAAGAATCTCGGCGCAGCGAGGCGACGGGCTGCGGCGCCGGAGTCGCCTCCGGCCAGGCGCGCAGCGCCATCGCCGCGAGCACCGGCTGCGGGCCGATCTCCAGCACGGCGCGGCAGCCGAGGCTCGCCAGAGTCTGCACGCTCTGTGCGAATTGCACGGGCTGGCGCGAGTGGCGCCGCCAATATTGCGCGTCGAGCCGCGTCTGCGCGCCGAGCGCCTTGCCGGTGCGATTGCAGACGAGCGTGCGCGTCAAATTCTCGAAGGGAATTTTCTCGGCGAAAGCTTCGAAAGCGTCGAGCGCCGGCTCCAGCAATTCCGAGTGGAAAGCATGCGAGGTCTCGAGCGCCTCGGCGCGTTTGCCTTCGCCGCGGAATTGCTCGGCCACCGCCAGAACATCCGCCTGCGGGCCGCTGATGACGATATGCGCGCCATTATAAGCGGCGACCGAAACATGCGGATAGGCGGAAAGACGCGCCTCGACGGCGGTCGCCTCGGCGAAGATCGCCGCCATGGAGCCGCCCGGCGGCAGAGCGCCGAACAGACGTCCGCGCTCGGCGAGGAGACGCGCGCCCTGCTCCAGCGAAAACGCGCCGGCGACGCAGGCCGCCGCATATTGGCCGACGCTGTGGCCGACCACCACATCCGGCGAGACGCCCCAGCTGCGCCACAGACGCGCGAGGCCCATTTCGAGCGCGAACAGCGCCGGCTGCGCGTAAGAGGTGTGGTTGATGGCGCCGTCCTCGGCGAACATCACTTCGAGCAGCGGACGCGGCAGAATGTCTCTGATCGCCGCCGCGCATTCGTCCAGCGTGTCGCGGAAGATCGGCTGCGTCTCATAGAGCTCGCGGCCCATCCCGGAATATTGGCTGCCTTGGCCGGTGAAGAGCCATGCGGTCTTCGGCGGATCGGCCGAGACGCCCATGTGAACGCCCGGCGACGGACGCTCTTCGGCGAGCGCCGTGAGCAGCCGCGCCGCGCTCGCCGGATCTTCCGCCACGATCGCCGCGCGATGCTCGAGATGCGAGCGGCCGACGCCCGCCGTATAGCAGATATCCGCGAAGGCCGCGACCGAAGGCAGCGCCTCGATGCGCTCGGCATAGGCCTGCGCCAGCGCCTTCAGCGCCGCAGCGTTGCGCGCCGAAAGCGGCAGCAGGCGCCAGGGACGCTCGGGGATGCGCGCGGTCTCCTGCTGCGGAGCGGCAGGCGCGGGCGCCTCCTCGAGAATCACATGGGCGTTGGTGCCGGAAAAGCCGAAGGAGCTGACGCCGGCGCGCCGCGCCCGCTCGGAACGCGGCCATTCGCGCGGCTCCGAGATCACCTTCAGCGGCAGCTGCTTCCACGGAATATGCGGCGAGGGCGTGCGGAAGTTGAGATGCTTGGGCAGCAGCTCATGCTCGAGCGAGAGGACCACTTTCAGCACGCCGGCGACGCCGGCCGCGGCCTCGAGATGGCCGATATTGGTCTTGGCCGAGCCGATCAGCAGCGGCCTGTCCGTCGGGCGGCCTGCGCCGAGCGCGGCGGCCGCGGCCTGCGCCTCTATGGGGTCGCCGAGCGAGGTGCCCGTGCCATGCGCCTCGAGAAAATCGATCTCGCCGGCGACGAGATTGGCCTGCTTCATCGCCTCGCGAATGACGCGCTGCTGCGCGCGGCCATTGGGGACGGTGAGGCCGCCCGAGGCCCCGTCCTGATTGACGGCGCTGCCGCGGATCAGCGCGCGAATGTTGTCGCCGTCGCGCAAAGCGTCGGAGAGGCGCTTCAGCACGAGGATTCCGCAACCCTCGCCGCGCACATAGCCGTCGGCGGCGGCGTCGAAGGTCTTGCACTTCCCGTCCGGCGCGAGCATGCGCGCGCGGGAGAAGTTGATCATCGTGCCGACATTGTAGATGACGTTCACGCCGCCCGCGAGGGCGAGCTCGCATTCGCCGGCGCGCAGCGCCTGCGCGGCCTCGTGCAGCGTGACCAGCGAGGAGCTGCAGGCCGTGTCGATTGTGACGGCCGGCCCCTCGAAGCCGAAACGGAAGCTCACGCGCCCGGCGCAGGCGGCGGGCGAGGTGCCGGTGCCGAAATAGGCCTCGATGACCGCATAGCCCAGCTTGCCGGACAGCAGCGTCAGATAGTCATGCGTGCTGAGGCCGACGAACATGCCGGTGCGGCTGCCCTCGAGATCGGCGGGAGCTATGCCCGCATGCTCGATCGCGTGCCAGCTCGTCTCCAGCATCAGGCGATGTTGCGGATCCAGAAATTCCGCCTCGCGCGGCGACACGCCGAAAAATTGCGCGTCGAAATTGGCGACGTCGTCGGCGAAGCCGGCGCGACGAGTCGTCACCTTGCCGGCGGCGTCGGGATCGGGATCATAGAAGGCGTCGGCGTCCCAGCGGTCGGCGGGAATGGGAGCGATGCCGTCCCGCCCTTCGCTCAGCAGGCGCCAGAAGGCCTCGGCGTCGCGCGCGCCGGGCAGACGAGCGGCGTAGCCGATGATGGCGATGGGTTCGGCGCGGGCGTCCTCGAGCTCGCGCACGCGGGCGCGCAGAGTTTCGATGGCGAGGAGCGCCTTTTTCTTGAAGTCGGCCTCGCTCACGAGCGTCTATCCATTTTGAGAACCGCGTCAATGCTGCCCTCGAGCAGCGCATCCAGAGCGGCGTCGTCGAGCATGTCGATCTCCTGCTCGAGCGAGGCGCCTTCCCAGGCGATGGGCGGCGGAGGCTCCGGCTCCGGCTCGGCGGGCTTCATCCCCAGCGCCTCCTCGCGAATGAGCCGCGCGAGCGCCTCCACTGTCGGATGCTCGATCATCAGCGTCACCGGGAAGGAATGCTGGAAGGCGGCGGAGAGCGCATTGCCGAGCTCGACGCCTTTCAGAGAGTCGATGCCGAGATCCATCAATGGCGTCTTCCAGCTGATGTTCTCGACGCCGCATTCGCGTTGCAGCCAGTCGACGAGCTGGCGCTCCAGCACGCCCGGCTGGGTGAGCGGCTCGCCGGTGAAGTCGATGGGCGCGACCTGCATGGTCGAGCGCCACTCGTGCAGCGCCGCGAGCGTTCCGTCCTCGAGCGCGGCGCGGCAGGCCGCGCGCTGGACCTTGCCGCTCGACGTCTTGGGTAGGCCGAAGGATTTGAGCAGCACGATGCGGTGCAGCGCGAGCTGATGCTCGCGGGCCGCCTCGCGCCGCATGGCCATGAACACCTCCGCGGCATCGACGGAGCGCCAGGCGCTGCGGCGCAGCTCCTGCACGGCGACGAGGCGCACCGCGTCGCCCTCCTCGACGCCGAAGACGGCGCAGGAGGCCGGCTGCAAGGCCGGATGGCTCGCCTCGATCGTCTGCTCGAGATCCTGCGGATAATAATTGACGCCACGAATGACGATCAGATCCTTGCGCCGCCCGGTGACGAAGAGCCGGCCCTCGCTCAGAAAGCCGAGATCGCCCGTGCGCATGAAGGGGCCTTCGCCCGCCGCCGTGCGCGCGCCGAATGTCGCCGCCGATTCCTCCGGCTTGTTCCAATAGCCTTGGCCGACGCTGCCGCCGCCCACCCATATCTCGCCGACCTGCGAAGCCGACGCCTCGACGAAGGAGTCCGGATCGACGATGCGGACATCGACGCCGAGCGCCGGCTCGCCGGAGCTCACCAGCGGCTTGCCGCGCGCATCCTCGGCGTCGCAGAAGGCGACGCTGTCACGGCGCAGCGCGGACTCGTCGACCGCGCGAACGAGCGGCCGGACGGGACCGCGCTTGCCGGTGACGAGCAGCGTCGCCTCCGCGAGGCCGAAGGCCGGCGTCAGCGCCTCCGCACGGAAGCCGGCGGGCGCGAAAGTCTTTGCGAAATCATCGATCGTCGAGGCGCGAACCGGCTCCGCGCCATTCCAGGCGATCATCCAGGAGGAGAGGTCGAGCCCCGCGACTCCATGCGCGCGGGCCGCCTCGACGCAGGCCTGATAGGCGAAATTGGGGCCGCCGCCGATCGTGCCGCGATAGCGCGAGATGGCGCGCGGCCAGCGCAATGGGCTCTGCACGAAGCTCGCCGGGCTCATGAGATAGACGGGACATCCGGCCCATGTCGGGGCCAGCGCGCCGGCGATGAGCCCCATATCGTGGAACAGAGGCAGCCAGCTGACGAAGACCGACTCCGGCGTGGAGCCGAACCCGTCATGCAGCGCCATCAGATTGGCCGCCACATTGCCATGGCCGACCATCACGCCGGCCGGCGAGCGCGTCGAGCCGGATGTGTATTGAAGGAAGGCCAGATCGCCGGCGGCGCGCGGGACGTCGCGCCAGACGTCGCTCTCATCGGCGAGCCCGTCGACGGCGATGATCGGCGTCGCCGCCGCTTCGCCCTCGGCGAGGCGGCGTTGCAGCAGCTCGACATGCTTGGCGGTGGTGAGGACGAGCTTGGCGCCGCTGTCGGAGACGATGAGCTCGAGCCGCCGATCCTTGCCATGCGCGAGCGGCAGGGAGGCCGGCACGGCCGGCATGCCGGCGAGGAGACATCCATAGAAGGCCGCGAGAAAATCGAGGCAGGTCGGAAAGGCCAGCACCACGCGCTCGCCGGGCGCGGCGTGCTTTTGGAGAAAGGCCGCCATGAAGCGCGCGCGGCGATCGAGCTCGCCGAAGCTCCAGGATTGGCGGATCTCGAGATCGTCGTCGAGAAATGCCGCCGCCAGCCGGTCCGGATGCTCGACGGCGTGACGCCGCAGCCGCTCTGTCGCCAGCTCCTCGACTTCGCTCAATGAATTCGTCGCGCCCATTTCGTCGCCCCAACGCGCACGCGTCCGATCACGCCGCAGCCGCGGCGTGGACGCAGTGTCGAACCTTGCTCGTCATAGCGGCTTCGCCCGTCGCCCCCGGGCCGACGAAGCCTGCTCGCCCCTCATCTCACGCCGAAGCGATCATCTTCTTCAGCTTCAACGCGAGCCCCATATCGCCATCGACCTTCAGCTTTCCGGCGAAGAACAGATCGCGGCTGTCCACATCTCCCTCGGCCATGCGGACGAAATCGGCGGCGGCGACGCGGATCGTGCAATCGGCCTCGCTCTCCCCTTCGCGCACGCCGGGATCATCCGCTGTGAGATTGAGCACGAAAGTGCAGGCGCCTTCGCCCTTCAGCACGAATTTGTAGCGGGCGCCCACAGAGCTCGCCTTGTCTCTGTGCGTGTCGATCATCTGGGTGGCCCGATCCAATATGTCCCTCACCGTGGGCATGCGCTCTCCTCGAATTTGCGCGCGCGCAAAATTGCTGCTCAGAGTCATTTGAAAACGCGGGACTTCGAAAAGCCGACTCCCGCTTTTTCGAATTCCCGCTCACGCGGGCTCGGCCTGAAATTCATCGATCTGCGCGAGCAGCCGCTCGTCGGGTCCGGGAAAGGCCGACGGCTGCTCTCCCTTCTCGATTCGAGACATTTCCCGCGTATAGAGCTTCCTCAGCAAAATGATTGCCGCGTCGGAGGCGCCGAGCCGGTTCTTCGAGCGATCCGGAATAATGCCTTGGCCGACCAGAACGATTCCGTCCTCGATGAGCAGAAGATCCGGTCGCGATTCTATGTCTTCCCAGCGCTTCTCGCCGGAGAGCACGGATTGGATGACCTGCTCGACGGGCGGCAGGGACGAGGCGACATAGCGCATGCCCGAGCGCACTCCATCGGCGACGTCGCGGCCGTCCTCCGGCGACAAATGCGCCGCGACGAGGAGAAAGAACATTTTGTGGCTGACGTCGTCGACCGGCACATTCCACAAGAAGCTCTTGAATCCGCGCAGCATGCCGGCGCCGGAGGTGAAATAGAGCATGTTCGGCATGAAGAGCGCGAGCTTGCGCAGATAGCCGTTGGGAAAGGAGGTGTATTGCATCAGGCCGAATTCGGTCTCGAGCGCCGTCGCCGCGGGAATCTGCCCGGCGTTGGCGGCGTCCTGATAAATGCCCTCGGCGTGCACCCAGCGCTGGTGCACATCGTCGACCGTGTTCTCGAGATCGTGGAAATAGTTCCACTTGCGCAATTCGACGACGTGAAAATAGCCGCATTGCTCCAGCGAGGGCCAACGCGGCAGCGGCGGCGTCGGCGCGGGGCCGAGATAGACCCAGATCAGGCCGAAATATTCTTCGACCGGATAGCTGCGCACGCGCACCTTGGCGGCGAAGCTCTTGGGCTCGAAGGGCTGCTCGACGCATTGGCCGGTCGGGTCGATCTTCCAGCCGTGATAGCGGCAACGTATGCTGTCGCCTTCCACCTTGCCGACCGACATCACGAGCCCGCGATGCGGGCAGCGTCCGTCGATGATGCGCGCCACCTTGTCCTCTCCCCGATAGAGGGTGAGCTCCTCGCCCAGAATTTTCAGAGGCTTGGGATGCGCCACCGGAAGCTCTTCGGAGACGAAGGCGGGCTGCCAATAGCGCCGCAGCAATTCGCCCGCCGGGAGTCCGGGGCCGGTGTGCTCGAAGTCGACATGCGTCGATCCGTTCATTCTACTCGTTCCTAGAGATAGTTTGGACAAAAAAGCTCAGCGTCATTCGATGCAAAATAATCTCGTCGCGCATCCGCGCGCAAAACGGCAAGTAGACCATGCGACCTATCGGCCGTTCATGCGGTCGTTAACCGTAACAGCCGGCGAGTGGCGCGGTCCCGGCGCTGTCCGCGACGGATGGATGGCGTTGCATCCCTTTGGACTGTAGCGTAAAAAGCAAAGGTAGCCAAGCGCGCCGGCGTCGCGCTGCGATGCGAAATATTGCGCTTACAATCGAATGCGCAGGTGGTTTCATTGATCGACCTCTCGGAATCTATCCGGACTTCTTCGATATCTACTTCCATAGCAGGCGCCGCTGAAGCGTGGTGTGCGCTGCGACACATCGCGATCGCGCGCGGCGCCGCATGAACGAGCCGAACCCTGCCTCGCTCGATTGGCTGAAGCGTATGTCCGCAGACGATCACTCTTTAGTGACGATGATCTGCTTTCCGCCCGCGGGCGGCGGCATGACGGGATTTTGGCCCTGGATCGCGCCGCTGCGCGGCCGCGCCAATCTCTACGCCGCCTCGCTTCCGGGACGTGAGCAGCGGCTGCGCGAGGAGCCCGCGCGCAGGCTGGACGCGCTCGCGACGCCGCTCGCCGAGGCGGTCGCGGCGCTGGCCGATCGGCCGCTGCTGATTTTCGGGCACAGCTTCGGCGCTCTGCTCGCCTATGAGATCGTCCATCGCCTGCTCGCCGAGGGACGCGCGGCGCCGGAGCGCCTGCATTTCCTGGCCTCGGGCCGCGTCGCGCCGCATCTGCTCTCACGAGCGGAGCGCGTATCGCATCTTCCGCCGCGCGATGTCGTGTTCCGCGTCGCGAAGCTGCACGGCAATATTCCGGTCGCTCTGCTCGAGCAGAGCGATTATGTCGAGATGATCGGCCGCGCGCTGCAGGCCGATCTCTCCATCAACGAGACTTATGGCTGGACCGAGCGTCCGCCCCTCCCTTGCCCGCTGACGGCCGTGGGCGGCGACGGCGATCCGGTCGTGTCGGCGGCCGAGCTCGACGCCTGGGAAAAGCATGCGGGCGGCGGCTTCGAGCGGCGCCTCGTCGCGGGCGATCACTTCTACTTTCGTCCGGCGACCGGACAGCGGGCGCTGATGGAGATCGTCGCTCGCTGCTGCGAGACGCTCACCGCCACGACGCAATAAACGCGCGAGACCCGAAATGAGCGAGCTCGAATTCAAGAAAAAGGCGATCGTCGCTCTGGAGACCCTGCGCCGTCGCGTGGCCGAGCTCGAAGCCGCGACGCGCGAGCCGATCGCGATCATCGGCTATGAGGCGCGCTTTCCCGGCGGCGCGGACGCCGAAGCCTTTTGGGAGATGCTGCGGGACGGGCGCGAAGGCGTCGGCGAAGTGTCGCTCTCCCGCTGGGACGCCGAGGCTGTTTATAACGCCGATCCTGACGCGCCGGGAAAATCGCTGACGCGGCGCGCCGGACTCTTGGACAGCATCGATGATTTCGACGCGCAATTCTTCGGCGTCGCGCCGCGCGAAGCCTCCTGCATGGATCCGCAGCATCGTCTGCTGCTGGAGACGAGCTGGCGCGCGCTGGAACATGCAGGCGTCGCCGCCTCGGAGCTGGAAGGCGCGCGCGCCGGCGTCTGGATAGGCGTCAGCACGCATGAATATCTCGGCCTGCTCGTCAACAATATGACGCCCGAGACCATCGACGCCTATTATGCGACGGGAACCTCGCCCGCGGCCGGCGCCGGACGCATCAGCTATCGACTCGGGCTCGAGGGGCCTGCGGTGACGGTCGACACGGCCTGCAGCTCCTCGCTCGTGGCGATCCATCAGGCCTGCCAGGCGCTGCGCTTACGCGAATGCGACCTCGCGCTGGCCGGCGGCGTCAACGCGATCCTCACGCCGGCTCTGATGATCAGCATGTCGCGCGCGCGCATGCTGGCGCCGGACGGCAAGTGCAAGACCTTCGACGCCGCCGCCGACGGCTATGTGCGCGGCGAAGGTTGCGGCGTCATCGTGCTGAAGCGGCTCTCCGACGCGCTGCGCGACGGCGACCGCATCCGCGCGGTGCTGCGCGGCGGCGCCGTCAATCAGGACGGTTCCTCGGGCGGGCTCACTGTCCCGAGCGGCCGCGCGCAGCAGCGCGTCATTCGCGCGGCGCTGGATCAGGCCGGGCTCACGCCCGCCGATGTCGATTATCTCGAGGCCCATGGCACGGGCACGTCGCTCGGCGATCCGATCGAGGCGCAGGCCGCCGCCGCCGCGCTCGGCCCCGGCCGCGCGCCCGACAGGCCGCTGCTCATCGGCTCGGTGAAGACGAATATCGGCCATCTCGAAGCAGCCGCGGGCGTCGCCGGCGTCATCAAGGTGACGCAGGCGCTGGAGAACGAGCTGCTGCCCGAGCATCTGCATTTCCGCACCCCGTCGCCGCATATTCCGTGGAAGCAATTGCCGCTGAAGGTCGTTTCGGAGGCGCGCCCCTGGCTGCGCGCCGAGCGCAAGCGACGCGCCGGCGTCAGCTCTTTCGGCTTTTCCGGCACCAATGCGCATGTGATCCTCGAGGAGGCGCCGGCGGCGCCCCAGGCCGAGACGAAGGACGCAGCTTCGTCATTTTCCGAACGTCCCTGGCATATGTTGCCGCTGTCGGCGCGGAGCGTTCCGGCGCTGAAGGCTCTGGCGCGATCCTATATCCAGCGCGTCGAGACGCTGCCCTCGGCGAGCGCGCTCGCCGATGTCTGCCATTCGGCCGGCGTCGGGCGCTCGCATCTCGAGCATCGCGCGGCGATCGTCGCTGAGGACGGCGCCGAGGCCGCGCGTCTGCTGGAGGCGTTCGCCGATGAGCGCGCCTCTGCGGGAGTCTACACCGGCTTCGCGGCCGATCCGCCGAAGACCGCCTGGCTCTTCACCGGACAGGGCGGCCAATATTCCGGCATGGGCCGCGAGCTCTATGAGACGCAGCCGCTCTTCAAGGAGACGCTGGACCAATGCGCCGCGGCGATCGCGGATATGCTTCCCGGCCCGCTGCTCGAAGTGATGTTCGCCGAGGATGGCGCGATCAATCACACCTCTTACGCGCAGCCGGCGCTGTTCGCGCTGGAGATGGGTCTCGCGCGGCTGTGGCGCAGCTGGGGCGTCACGCCGGATGTGGTTCTGGGCCACAGCGTCGGGCAATATGCAGCCGCCTGTGTGGCCGGCGTCTTTACGCTCGAGCAGGGCGCGCGTCTGCTCACCGAGCGCGGGAGATTATTCGGCGCCTTGCCGGCGGGTGGGCTGATGGCGGCGATCTTCGCTGAGGCCGAAGCCGTCGAGGCGCGGCTCGCCGCTTTCCCGCATGTCTCGATCGCGGCCTATAATGGCGCGCATATCGTGGTCAGCGGTCCGCAGCCGGATGTGCGCGCGCTGGCGGAAATGTTTCGTAGCGAAGGCCGCCGCACGGAAGAGCTCGAGACCTCGCACGCCTTTCATTCCGAGCTGCTGGAGCCGGCGCTCGACGCCTTCGAGCGTTTCGCCGGAGAGACGCCTTTCGAGGCGCCGACGCGCACGCTCATCTGCAATCGCACGGGCAAGCCGCTCGCCGCGCAGACGCGATTGGATGCGCAATATTGGCGGCGCCATTCGCGCGAGCCGGTCCGCTTCGCGCAGAGCGCGCAGACGCTCGCGGAATTAGGTTGTCGGGTCCTGCTCGAGGTCGGTCCGCAGCCGGTGCTCGCCGCAATGTCGCTGCGCGCCTGGCCGGAGGGGCGGCCGACGCCGCAGGCGGTCGCCTCGCTGCGCCGCGACGTGTCCGACGCTCGGCAGATAGAGGAAGCGCTCGGCCAGCTCTATGCGGCCGGCGCCCGCATCGACTTCCGCGCCGTCGATGCGCCGTGGCGGCGCAGCAAGGTCGATCTTCCCAAATATCCGTTTCAGCGCAAGCGCTTCTGGTTCCAGGCCGTGCGGCGGGACGCGCATTCCTTCTCGGGGTCCGGCGAAGAGCGCGCGGCCGCGCTCGCCTCCGACGACTCTCTCGCTCTCCCGGCCGACACTCCCGCCGCCGCCGCGCCCGACTCCTGGCTTGCCGATGCGCCGCAGGAGGAGCGGCGCGGTCTCGTCGTCGAGCGTCTGAAGGCGGAGATCGGCTATGCGCTGCATATGAGCGCCGAGGATATCGATCCGCATACGGGCTTCGCCGCGCTCGGCATGGATTCGCTGACCGCGATGGAGCTGCGCAGCCGCTTGCAGGCGGCGCTCGGCGCGGCCATTCCAGTGGCGCTCTTCATCGAGAGCCCCGATGTCGCCACGCTCGCGACGCGCCTCCTCGATTGGTGGGAGGAGCAGCGCGGCGCCGCCGCAAAGCGCCAGCCGCCGATGACGCGCCGGCCGCGCGACGGTTCGCCTCTGCCGCTCTCCTTCAATCAGGAGGCGCTGTGGTTCCTTCATGAGCTGGCGCCGGGCTCCAGCGCCTATAATATCGCCGCCGCCGTGCGCATTCGCGGCGCGCTCGACGCCGCTGTGATGCAGCGCAGCCTCGACGCCATCGTCGCGCGGCACGAGTCGTTGCGCACATCGTTTCGCAGCGAGCGCGGCGTCGCGCAGCCGCAGATCTTCGGCTCGCTGCGCGTTCCGCTGCCCGTCGAGACCGTGCGCGACGAGGAGGAGGCAGCCGAATGGGCGCGGCGCGAGGCCGGAGCGCCATTCGATCTCGCACAGGCGCCTCTGTTTCGCACGCGCCTGCTGCGCTTCGATGAGACGCATCATATTCTGCTGGTGACGATGCATCATATCGTCACCGACGGCTGGTCCTTCGCCGTGCTGCTGCGCGAGCTCTCCGCCGTCTATCGCGCCTTTGCGACGGGCGAGGCCTGGCCGCTTCCCGAATTGCCGATTCAATACGCCGATTACGCCGCCTGGCAGCGCGACTGGCTCGCCGGCGAGATGCTGGGCGAGCTGCTCGAATTTTGGAAGGCGGAGCTTTCCGGCGCCGCGCCTTTGGCCCTGCCGACCGACCGGCCGCCGCCGCGCACGCCGAGCTTTCGCGGCCGCCGTCTGCGCTTCGCGCTCGGCGCCGAGCGCGCAAAGGCGCTGCGCGCATTGGCGCAGGCGGAGGGCGTGACCTTGTTCTCGCCGCTGCTCGCTGCGCTCGCCGCCGTGCTGCAACGTCACAGCGGCCAGGACGAATTCATCGTCGGCGCGATGAGCGCCAATCGCGGCCGGCTCGAGATCGAAGGATTGATCGGCCTCTTCGTCAATGCTCTGCCGGTGCGCGTCGTCCTCGACGGGGATCCCGACATGCGCGCGCTGATCGCCCGCCTCGGCGCGCGCGTTCAGGGCGCGATGGCGCATCAGGACGCGCCCTTCGATCATGTAGTCAACGCCGTCGAGCGCGAACGCGACGGCTCGCGCAATCCGCTCTATCGCGTGCAATTGCTGCTGCAGGGTGGGTTGCAGCCGCCCGCTGTGCCCGGCCTCGAGATCGACGTGCAGGAGATCGACACGCAGACGGCGAAGCGCGATCTCACCTTCACCATCTTCGACGATGCGGCGATGGCCGGCCATGTCGAATATTCGACCGATCTCTTCGATGCGCCGCGCATAGAGCGGCTGCTGCGGCACTTCCTCGCCGCGCTCGACGGCGTTCTCGCGGATCCGGCGCGACGCCTTTCGACGCTGCCGCTGCTGACGCCCGAAGAGCGCGACGCGAGCCGTGCGCCCGTGGAGGCGTCGTCGCCCGCCCCGCTCACTGTGGCGGAGCTGCTCGAATCCGTCGCCGTGACGCGCGCCGATGTGATCGCTTGCGAGGATGACGAGCGCCGCCTCACTTACGCCGAGCTGCAATCGGCCGCGCGGCGTCTCGCGCGCTGGCTGCGCGCGAAGGGAATTCGCCCCGGCGACGCCGTCGCTATGCGCACGGGGCGCAAGGTCGATATGATCGTCGGAATGCTCGGCGTGATGAAGGCCGGCGCCGTCTATGTGCCGATCGACGAATCCTATCCGCGGGAACGTATCGCGCATATGCTCGCCGAGGCGAATGTCGCGCTCGACGTCTCCGCGCCTTTCGACGCCGATGTCGCGCGCCAGTCGGACGCGCCGCTCGAGGCGTTGGTCAGACCTTCGGACCCCGCCTATATCGTCTTCACCTCGGGCTCGACAGGTCGGCCGAAAGGCGTGGTGATCTCGCATGGCGCCGTCGCCGAATATGCGCAGACTCTTCGTGCGGAGCTCGGCGTCGTCGCCTCCGACGCCTTTCTGCATACGGCGTCGAGCGCCTTCTCTTCCTCCATGCGGCAGATATTGGCGCCGCTCGCCGCCGGCGCGCGTATCGTCATCGCCAGCGACGACGAGCGGCGCGATCCCTTCGCTCTGCTTGCGCGCATCCGCGCCGCCAAGGCGACGATCATCGATCTCGTGCCCTCCGTGCTGCGGCAGCTCGCCGATGCGCTCGCGAGCTTGCCGGAGACCGCGCGCGCAACACTGCTCGATAATGAGCTGCGTTTGCAGCTCACCGCGAGCGAGCCTTTGCGTCAGTCGCTCGTGCGCGATTGGCGCGCCCTCGTCGGCGACGAATTGCGCTGGGTGAATCAATATGGGCAGACCGAGACCTCCGGCATCGTCAGCCTGCATGTGGTAGGGCCGAGCGCGCTCGCCGATTCGCAGGCGATCGTGCCGATCGGACGGCCGCGCGCCAATGTGCGATTGGTCGTGCTCGACTCGCAGAAACGGATCGCGCCAATCGGCGTTCCCGGACAATTGCACATCGGCGGGCCATGCCTCGCGCTGCGCTATCTCGGCGATGCTGCGCTGACGCAAGAGCGCTTTTTCGCCTTCGACGATGGCGAGGCGACGCAGCGTCTCTATGCGACCGGCGACATTGTGCGGCGTGAGGAGGACGGCGTTCTCGCCTTCGTCGGCCGCGACGACCAGCAGGTGAAGATTCGCGGCGTCCGGATAGAACCCGGCGAGATCGAGCGCGCATTGCTCGACCATCCGCGCACGCGCGCGGCGGCGGTCGCGGCCTATGACATGGACGGCGAGGCCCGGCTCGCGGCCTATCTCACCTTCGACGGACCGGCGCCGAATGTGCTGGCGCTGCGCAATCATCTGCGCCGCCTTCTGCCCGATCATATGATTCCGTCCGCCTTTGTGACGCTCGACGAAATGCCGCTGACGGCGAATGGCAAGCTCGATCGCGCCGCCTTGCCGGCGCCGCCGCGCGATGCGGTTCGTGACTCGGCCTTCGTCGCGCCGCGGACCGAGGACGAGGAGAGCCTCGCCGAGATCTGGCGTGATCTGCTGAAGCTCGAGCGTGTCGGCGCCGATGACAGCTTCTTTCTGCTCGGCGGTCATTCCATGCTGGCGGCGCAATTGCGCGCGCGCATTCATCAAAGCCTCGGCGTGGAGCTGCCGCTCGGCGCGATTTTCGAGGATCAGACTCTCGCCGCGCTCGCCGCCCGGCTCGACGGCGCGCGGCGCGGCGCGACTGTCGCCCTGCCGGAATTCGTCGCGGCGCCTGCAGGCGCTGTCGCGCCGGCCTCGATCGCCCAGCTCGGCGCCCTCGCGGCCGAGCAGGCGTCTCCCGGTGCGCCGGGTCAGTGGATCGACGTCGGCGTGCAAATTCTCGGCCCGCTCGACGAAGAGCGCCAGATCGAGAGCATAAGGGAAGCCTTCCGGCGCCACGCCATTCTGCGCACCATCCTCGAGCCCATGGCCGATGGCGGCGCGATGCAGCGGATCGTCGATGCGCCGCCCGAGGTGACGCTGCTCGGTCCCGAGGAAGCGCCCGATCCTCTGGAGCCAGTCCGCGCCGATGACGGGCGGCCCGCGATCCGCGTCTCGCTGCAGCGGATCGGCGATGGCGAGCGTCTGCTGCGGCTGCGCTGTCATCGCTCGCTCGCCGATGGCGCCACCGTCCGCATGCTGCTCGGCGAAATCGGGGCGCTCTACGCCAATGGCCTCGAGGGCATGGAGCTGTTTCCGCTCCTCGATCGTTCGCTCTCCTACGCCGATTACGCTCTGTGGGAGCGGCAATGGCTGACGCCGGAGCTACGCAGCGGCCAGACGGCCTATTTCCGCCGGCTGTTCGAGAGCGGCCTGCCCGCGCCGATCCGGTGCGATCGGCCGCGCGGGGAAGGCGCCCTCGTCCCGGAGGGCGCCGTCTTCCGTTTCGATTTTCCGCAGGCGGCCGTCGACGCCGCCGAGGCGCTCGCGGCAAAGGAGCGGGCGACTCTCGCCATGACCTTGACGGCGGCCTTCGCCGCCGCTCTCGCGGAGCGCGCCTCGGACGATGCGCTCGCTCTGACGATTCCGGTCTCGCTGCGGCATCATGCGGCGACGCATCGCATGCTCGGACCCTTCATGAACGCTCTGCCGCTGCGCATAGAGCGGCCCGGCGACGCGCTGGAAGAGCTGCTGCCGCGCGTGCGCGAGGCGACGCTCGGGGCGCTCGCCCATCAGAATGCGCCTTGGCGCGACATCATATCGGCGCTGCGCGAGGACCACGGCCCGGACGCCGAGCGGCTCGGCGATGTGGCGCTGGTGATCGAGGACGCGCCGCCGCAGAATGTGCAATTCTCAGGACTGACGCTGTCGCGCGCTTCCGCCGACCGTGTCGCGGTGCGCCGCCCACTCACTCTCTCCGTCTCCTTGGACGATGGCGAGATCAAGGGCAGCCTCATCTATGCGACGAGCCTGTTCGAGCGCGACACGATCGAACGGCTCGCCGAGCGCGTCATTCGCGCGCTCGCGCCGGGCTGACGGGCGCGCTCCGTCAGCGCTTCGCTATCTCGATCAGCGACGAGACGGCCCGCCGGCCGGCTCATGCGCATGAATATTCGAACGCGCCATTTTGGACTCCCACGGCGACCCGCGCCAATTCCTGCTTGGCCAGCGCCTTTTTCAAGAACTCGCGGGATAGAGCCGGCAATAGCGTGTTGGTGACGATATTATCGATCATCCGGCCGCCCGAGTCGGGATCGCGGCATTGCTCGACGATGTGGTCCACCACCGTATCGTCATAGCTGAACGTCGCGCGATATCCATCCGTCACCCGCTTGCCGATGCGATCCAATTGCAGCCGCGTGATGCCGACGAGCATTTGCCGCGACAGCGGGAAGTAAGGCACGGTCACGATGCGGCCGAGAAGCGCCGGCGGAAATACGCGCAGCAGTTCCGGCTGCAGCGCCTGCGCGAGCGCTTCTGCATCATTCGCGACGGTGGGGTCGGCGCCGAGCCGCATCAGCAGATCGGTTCCGACATTGGATGTCAGAATGATCAGAGTGTTCCGAAAATCGATGCGCCTGCCTGCGCCATCCTCCATTTGGCCTTTGTCGAAGACTTGAAAGAAAATCTCGTGCACGTCGGGATGCGCCTTTTCGATCTCGTCGAGCAGAATGACGCTGTAAGGCTTGCGGCGCACCGCTTCGGTGAGGCGGCCGCCTTCGCCGAAGCCGACATAGCCGGGAGGCGCCCCTTTTAGCGTCGCCACACTATGCGGCTCCTGAAATTCCGACATATTGATCGTGATGACATTCTGCTCGCCGCCATAGAGCGCTTCCGCGAGCGCGAGCGCCGTTTCCGTCTTGCCGACGCCCGAGGGGCCGACCAGCATGAAGACGCCGATCGGCTTGTCGGGATTGTCCAATCGCGCCCGGCTCGTCTCAATGCGCTTTGCGATCGACCGCAGCCCGTGCGTCTGTCCGACGACGCGCTCGTTCAAAATCTCGGTCAAATGAAGGACCGTTTCGATCTCATCCGTCACCATGCGTCCGACCGGAACGCCGGTCCAATCCGAAACCACTGAGGCGATGCATTGCTCATCGACATGCGCGTAGATCATGCGCCGCTCCGGGCTCAGCGCTTCCAGCGCCTCGGATTTGGCGTCGAGCCGCTCGCGGATAGCCTGTCGATGCGCGGGCTCGGCGGAGGCCGCCTCCTCCCGCAATCGATGTATATCCTCGATGAGGCCGCGTTCCCGCGTCCAACGCGATTCGAGCTCGGCGAGCTTCTCCTGCGCGGACGATATCTCCACTTCCACGTCATGCAGGCGGCGCTCGTCCAGCTGCTCGAGATCGCTATTGCTCACGATCGCCGCACGCTCGCTCTCCAAGGCCGCGATCATGGCGCGCGCATCTTCTATGGGCGCAGGCGTCGCATTCTGTGAGATCGCCGCGCGCGCGCAGGCCGTGTCGAGAAGGCTGACCGCCTTGTCTGGAAGCTTGCGCGCGGGAATGTAGCGCTGCGACAGCTTCGTCGCCGACCTTATCGCCATCTCGGAAACGCGCACATTGTGGTGCCGTTCCATCGGCTTCACCATGGCGCGCAGCATCTCGACACAGCGCTCGACGGAAGGCTCGTCCACATCGACCGGCTGAAAGCGCCGCGATAGCGCGGGATCTTTTTCGATATGGCGTCGATATTCGGCGAAGGTCGTCGCTGCGAGCATGCGCAAGGCGCCGCGCGCGAGCGCCGGCTTCAGCAGATCGGCGGCGTCGCCGACGCCATTCTGTCCGCCGGCGCCGATCAGCGTATGGGCTTCGTCGATGAACAGGATCACCGGCGTCGGCGAAGACTGCGCCTCGTCGATGACCGACCGAAGCCGCTGCTCGAACTCGCCCTTCATCGAGGCGCCGGCCTGCAAAAGGCCGATGTCCAGCGACAGAAGACGAATGTCCCGCAAGGCCGCAGGCACGGCGCCGGCGACGATTCGCTGTGCAAATCCTTCCGCGATCGCCGTCTTGCCGACGCCCGCCTCGCCGATCAGAATTGGATTATTCTGCCTGCGTCGCATGAGCACATCGATGACCTGACGAATTTCATCGTCGCGCCCCAGCACCGGATCGAGCTCGCCGCTGCGCGCCCTTTCCGTGAGATCTTGAGCGAAGCGATCGAGCGCCGTATGTGCGCCCTTCGCCTCGCGCGCGCCTTTGGCGACAGGCCCGGCGCCGTCCAGCGGCCTCAGATTCTCTTCTTGTGATCCGGCCCAAATCCGATTGGCCTCCTGCGTCAGCGCCTCGTCTGCGATCTTGTCGAACTCGCGCGACAGCGAGCGCAGAGCGCGACGAAGCTCCGGCGTCTTCAGCAGCGCCGTCAGCAGATGGCCGCTCCGAATTTGAGTCTCGCCAAAGAGCAAAGTGGCGAAATGCCAGCCGCGATCCAGCGCGTCCACCACATTGTGGGCGACGCCGGGCATTTGTGTCTCATTGACGCGAAACGAGCCGATGACCTGTTCCAGATCGCGCGACAGCCTGGCCCTGTCGAGCGCGAAGCGATCGACCGTGAGATCGAGATCGCTCCCCTCGCTCTGCAGAAGATGCATCAGCCAATGTGCGAGTTCTACATTGCGATGCCCGGCCAGCTTCGCCTGCCGCAAGGCGCGCATAAAAGCGTCATAGCCGACGCGATTGAGCTTGCCGGTCACGGTCTCCAGGCTGATCTCAGTCATTTCTCCGCCCTCCTCAAATTCATTGCATCCGCTGCTTAGCGGCGCGCGCATATTTCGCCGGATCGAAGCGGGCGTCGCAGCGTCGCTCGCCGCTCGCGCGGTTCGGCGCCATCCAGCTGGTCCAGCCGAGCTCTCCCGTTCGCCCGAGCGAAATCGGAGTCGTCTGCGTCGCTGGAAGAGAGATTTCGACGTCCCATTCCATTTCTTCGCCGATATAAAAGAAAAGAAGGTCGTTCAGTCTGTGGCAATCCTCACCTGTCGGCAGGAAGTCGCGATAGCGCTTCATATCCTCGACGAAAATCCGAATGCGGAATTTGTGATCGAATCCGAAGGATGCCGCGCCCAGCATCAGATCGCCGCCCAAGCCGCAGTTCCTGCGTCCGAGCCTGTTGCGCTCGCCTTCCTCGATCGTGAGCCAGCCGCCGCCGAGCTGCTCGATCTCGACTTCCACCGCGAACAGTCCGCGAATAGCGCCCGCGAGGCGCTCGCCAGACTTCGTGCGTGAACCCAAAAGACCGGCATAGACGGAAATGCCTTTTGGCGTCGCGGCGAGCCCGCGATAGGGCGGCGTGCCGAGCCCGATGGTCGAGGTCACATAATCCTGGAAGCGATCACAGTCTGGACGATCATGCTGCACAATGGCGCGCGAATCCGCCCAGGCCCGGTAGAAGAGCTGCAGGAATCGATTGTTGAAAATATCCAAGAAATGCGGGAAAGACGGGTCCTGCTGCAGAGACCAGCCATGTGCCTCCTCGGTAACGGATAGAGGCAAAGCGCCCTGCGGGCCGAGCATCCCGAGGAATTTGAGCACGACGTGCAGCCGTTCGCTTTCCTCCGCCGAATCCGGCTCACCGTCCGCGCCCTTCGCGTGCTCACGCCATTCGACGCGCGCGACATTGGAGCCCGGAAAGCTCATCCAAGGATCCTGCCCGAAGGACAGCGCGACAGCCTTGCCGTCGATCTCGATCGTCTCGTCCTTGCGAGACGCGCTATCGCCGATCCGGGGCTTGGCCTTTGCTTCGTCGGATGCATGTCCGAGCGAACGCTCGAGCCGACGCATCATGTCGAAGAAATCGACGCGCCAGGGTTCGTCCGCCAAATGTTCGAGATAGGTCACATCAGCCTCCGCGAGCCAATTCGCGCCGGCCAACGCATGATCACGCCGCGCTCGCTGGTGCGCATCACCAGCTGCGTGAAGCTGTTCATCCCCGCATAGGCTGGGAAAAACCGATCCAGCACCGCGCCGAGCAGAAAGGCGCCAGATCCTTCGAACGCTTTGTCGTCGACTGTGACCGTGATCTCGACGCCGAGCGCCGTCCCGACGCCTCTCGCGCGACGCAAGCGGCGTACGATCTGGCGACTCTCCACCGATTTGATTCCGCGCAGCCGCTTCTCGATCGAGCTGTCCGCGGCGTCGGCGAATGTCGCCAGCATCTCTCGAAGCGCCAGCGCATTCTTGCCCCCACCATGCTCGCTGAGGCCGAGATAGTTGAGGCTGAGCATATTCAAAAGACGCCAGGCGACGACGCCGGAATGCGCCGATTCTGTGCGGCTCTTGATCTGGGAAACGACCGCATCGCGCGGCGCCGTGGGCCCTGCGGCGCAGACGACGTCGAGAGACATATCGTCCGTCAGCCGAAAATCGGCCTTGCCTGTCCCAACCGGCAGATGTTCGGGAAGATGCCGATTGGAACACAACGCTCGAACGCCGAGCTCGGCGATCTCGCTTTCCGTGGTCAGCGACGCCGGCTCGCTGATCGAGATGAAAACGTCGGAGCCCGTGTAATTGGATGCGACGCCTCGCCGCCTTTCGTCCTCCGAATGGCGACGTGGGCTTCTTCGTATCGTGTAGCTCAGATCGGACGACGATGCATCGTCGGCCGTCGCTGTGTAGAGCGGACGCACGGGACGCTTTTCTCCGCCGCCCGACATATAGGCGACGACATCGAGGACGCGATAGGGCTCGAAATCGAGAGGCTTGCTTCGATCCGGGAGGATCTGATGCTCGTGCTGATTCTTGCGAATACGGATGCGATCGGTCGTCATCTCGAACAGATTGACCGCAGGCGCGCTGAAAAGCGAAAACATTTGCGGACGAACCGCCGCGGGGAGCTGCGAATTGATCTCATCGAAGCCGAAGATCACGCTGATCGAGCTCGCTGGCATTCGCGCCAGCGCGCGCCGCAGACCGCGGAGATCGAAGCCCAGGAACTTCTGTGGAAAGGTGAAATACTCGCGCAGCAGCTCGAAGCCGCGAAAAATTCGATCGTCCGACGGGATCAACTCCTCGTCGTCGCCAAAGCCTATCTCGCCGATCGCCTCACGCCCGAGCGAGATCACGATTGGTTCTCCCGTCTCATCGACGCAGCGCAGCCACACGCCGGTGCAATGCGCGAACAGCTGCTCATAGAGGCCGACCGATTCGGCCTCCGCGCCACATAAATGAATCGGCAGATGTTCCACGGGACAGGACGAAAAAATATCTTGCGCGGCTCCGTTGCTCTCGCGGGGTTCCACTGCCGAGCGCATGCTCAGGGTCAGCTTCATTCCGGCGACCGTTTCGGGTCCCGGCTTCACCCCGAGCGCCGCCAGTGGCGCCGCTGTCTGGCAATATTCCGCGGCGGCGATTTCAAATGGCCAGAGTTCGACAGGCGCTGTGAGCTTATATCGGCAAGAGACTTCTCGCTCACGTTCGACATAGCCAGCGTCCACACTCGCGCCGCGCGCGATCACGCGTCCTTCTTTCAGAGCGGGGTCGCCGAAAGGCGGACGAATCTGAGCCAGGAAAATGGAGGGGGTCGGCGCCAAAAAATTCGGGACGAGCTGTTCCAGGAGATTGTTGATGAACTCGGGAAACTCGTGCTTCAATTTCAGCTGAACGCGCGCGGCGAGAAACGCCGACCCTTCGAACAGGCCCGAGATCGAGGGGTCCATAGAATCGCGCGCCAAGCCGCCGAGACGCGATGCGACGCCAGGATATTCTTCGGCGAACTCTCGTCCATGTTCGTACAGGAGATCGAGCTCACGATCATAGAGATCGAGGAATTCGCGGTTCATGGCGTCACCTCTGCTGAATTTGGATCTTGCCGGTCGTGACTTCGACATCGGCTATGAATTCCATAGGAAGGGGAAGCGGCGTGCTCGCCAGCTCGGCATGGACGATGTAACGAATGGTGAGCTCGGCCGGGTCGATGCGTCGGTCTCGTTTCACCTGCAGCGTCGAGGCGATCAGCCTCGGCTCATAGCTGCGCAACGTCCGCTCGATCTCGGATTCGAGGCCCGAGCGCTCCAATTCGTCTATGGTGAGACGCGCAATGCTCGGGAAGCCGTAATTCAAGACCGAGCGTCGAGCCCGTGGAAACCGCTCGAGATCGATCGTCGAATCGACAGCGACGCAATTGAGCAGCGTTTCGACATGCTGGGCAACTTCCTCTTTGAGGGCCGATTCCGCAATTGCAACGCGCCGGCCTTCGCGCGAAATCGTCGCCGAACGCTGCGACGCGCCGGCAGTAAGCTTCGTTCGCGTATCCTTCGCCTTATGCGCTGCACGAAAGCAGTGCAGCAATGAAGACTCGACTCTGTTTCGCAGCGATTCCGCCATTTCCGCCTCCCTCAATCATTGGTCGCAATATCGTCGGCGAAGGAAACGGCGCCGTCTTTCAGTCCCTTGTCGTCTTGCGCCTCATATTCGACCTCGAGACGGCGGTAGCTGATCTCGAATTCCTCCTTCGGCAGAGCGGCGAATTCGTCGGCGGCGTCCTCGCCGCAAATCTTGTAGGACACAAAATACGCGTCCTTGAGAACGAGCGTGTAATAGACGAGCGGCTCGCCGCCGCCCTTTGTCAGGCTGAGAGTCGCCTTCCGTAACTTTGTATTCTGCGCGAGCATCTGCTGTATGGTGACGCTCGATCGATCGACGATCTTGCGGAAGCGCACATTCGAATAGCTGCGGCGCTTATGTCCCGGCTCGCCTTGGAAATGATTGGCGGTGGTCCCATATTCGAATCCGAGAATCTCGATGAGATCGTCCTTTCCACCGCGCCGCGCTTCGCCACGCACGCTGTCGATCTGCAATGTGTAATTGGTCGAACCCATAGAAATGCTCCTCGACGATTCTCGCATTTCGTCGTCGCCGCTGCGCGGCGATTGTCGCGCAGCGGCTCGTCGCAGCGTCCTCGGTCAGCTCGCCTTGCCCTGCAGCGCCTTGAGGTCCCAGGCGAACTGGCCGCCCTTGACCTTCTTTCCATCTCCGTCCTGCTCGTTATACGAGAGGTCGAACTTCGCGAAGGAGAGGCCGATCGCCTCCATTCCTTCGCCGGTAGTGAGGCCCGAGGGAACGACGCTGGTAATGAAGCACTGCTCCATCACGATCGTGATATATTCCAGCGGCTCCTTGTCGCCGGAGGATTTGAAGAGCTTCACCTGCACCTTCGGAATGTGCTTGCCGACCGCGCAGAAATGCATGAGGCCCGGCGAGGATTTGTCGTAGCGCTTCACGAAGGAGATGGCGCCGAAGTCGGCCTTGCCGACGCCAGAGCCGCCGCCATAGCTGGAGCTCGAATGATTGTGAATGTTGAAGTTGACATCGAGGATATCGATCCACTCCGCCTTCGGGCTCAGCTCGGCGTATTCGGCTTTCGACTCGCCCTTGATCCCGGCGATGTGGAGAAAAGCATTAGAAGACATATCGAGTTCCTTTCAGTATTGCGTTTTTGGATCTCGTCGATTTCGACGATGGTTCTACAATGAAGAAGAAGCGCTTCGACGGATGTGGCTGAAGCCACAATGCGTACTCGTGTCTCACTTGCCCGTCGGCAGGCGGGAAACGAGACGCAGGCCGATGTCCATTCCTTCGAGCTGATAATGCGGTCGCAGCTCGAATGTGGCGGAGTAATAGCCGGGGTTTTCCTCATTCGGCACAATGGAGATCGATGCGCCGGCGAGAGGACGGCGCGCCTTCACATCTTCGGTCGAATTGGTCGGATCGCCGTCCACATAGTCCTGGATCCAATTGTGCAGCCAGCGCTCGAGCTGCTCCTTCTCGCGATAGGAGCCGATCTTGTCGCGCACCATGCACTTCAGATAATGAGCGAAGCGGCTGACCGCGAACATATAGGGAAGGCGAGAGGCGAGGTTGCTGGACGCGGTGGCTTCCGGGTCATTCTGATAGGCCTTCGGCTTGAACAGAGACTGCGCGCCGATGAAGGCTGCGCGATCGGTGTTCTTGCGGTGGATCAACGGAATGAGGCCGGATTTCGCGAGCTCCGCCTCACGGCGATCGCTGATCGCGATTTCGGTCGGGCATTTCAGATCGACGCCGCCGTCGTCGGTGGGGAATGTATGGGTGGGGAGATTTTCGACTTCGCCACCCGATTCGACGCCGCGAATGCGCGTGCACCAGCCATATTCCTTGAAGGCGCGATTGATGTTCGACGCCATCGCATAGGCGGCGTTCATCCAAGCGTAGTTTTCACCCGCATGTCCGTCCGTATCCTCCTCGAAAGCGAATTGCGGCACAGGCTCGGACTTCGCGCCATAGGGCTGTCGCGCGAGCACGCGCGGCAGGCAGAGGCCGATGTATTTTGCGTCGTCCGAATCGCGCAAGCCCTTCCATGCCGCATATTCCGGCGTGTCGAAGACCTTGGAGAGATCGCGGGGGTTGGACAGCTCGGTCCAGCTGTCCATGCCCATCAGCGTCGGATCGGCGGCGGCGATGAAAGGCGCATGCGCGGAAGCAGCGATCTTCGAGAGATCACGGAGCAGCTGCACATCGGTCGCGCGCTGCGAGAAATAATAGTCGCCGATGAGGCAGCCGTAGGGTCGGCCGCCCAGCTGCCCATATTCCTCCTCATAGACTTTCTTGAAGAGCGGGCTCTGGTCCCATGCCGCGGCCGGATATTGGCGGAGATGGCGATAGAGCTCTTCTTTCGACGCATTGATCACGCGAATTTTGAGCGTTGCGTCGGTTTCGGAATTATAGACGAGGTGATGCAGGCCCCGCCAGGCCGATTCGAGCTTCTGAAAATCGGCGTCATGCAAGATCACATTGATTTGCGAAGTGAGCTTCTCGTCGATCGCGGCGATGATCGCCTCGATCGTCTCGACGACATCGTCCTTGATGACGGCCGTGTCGGCGAGCGCTTCCTTGATCAGCGTCGAGACGGCGTTCTGCACTTCGGTCTCGGCGCGCTCGGTGCGCGGCTTGAAGCTCTGCTTGAGCACCTCGGAAAATTCGTCGGCGATGACGATTTGGGAGGGTTCGGAGGGGTGAAGAATTTCCTGTTCCTGGGACATATGATCCTCGTTTCGTGTCGAAGGCGGGTTGCGGAAAGCTGGTCGGCGGAATGGTTCAGGCGCGGCTGTCGCGCAGATCGGCCATCAGCTTGTGATCTTTGAGGAGCTTGCGCAGCTGCTCCTCGGCGGCGGCCTTTCCGTCCATGTAGCGAAGCAGATTGGCCAACTGCGTGCGCGCCTCGAGCAGCTTCTCCAGCGCCGGCGTCTGCGCGGCGATCGACGCCGGATTGAAATCGGCCATTGTCTCGAAGCGAAGATTGACGGCGAGCTTCTCGCCCGGCTCTTCGGCGAGCTTATTCTCCACGCGCAAAGCCAGGCCGGGCGCGACAGCGCCCATGCGCTGGTCGAAATTGTCCATGTCGAATTCGAGGAATTTGCGCTGCGTCATCTCCTCTTTCGGCGTGCTCGGCGCATTGCCGGAGAGATCGGCCATCACGCCCATCACAAAGGGGAGCTCGATTTTCTCTTCGGAATTGGTGGGATTGGCGTAGGTGATCTGGACCCGCGGCGGGCGGTTGCGGCTGATGAACTTCTGTCCGCTATTGCTTTGTCTGGTCATTTTTCTGTCCTCGCTTCGATGCGATGGTCGCGGCGCGAGCATCGGCCCGGGTTCCTCCGGGGCTTTCAGGACGGAGCGTTTCTCGTCGTCGTGACCGCGTCGTTGGCTTTCGTGCGGGTCGGCGATTTGTCCTGGAGCGCAAAATGCTCGAAGTGATCGATTGTGGCGGTGACTAAAGTCACAAGGCGAGCGCCTGCGCTTCGCGTGATCGGCTCGAACGTCATTCGGCGTTGCGGTCGCTCAGCGCGCGCTCTTTCAGCAGCTCGCCGAGAAGGCTCAGGAAGTCTTTTTCGGCGAGCTTTTTTGCGCTGGCGATCAGCCAGGGGATCGGGCTCGACGGTTCCGCGATCTGGAAATAGCGCGATGTCTCGTCGAGCAGCTGCATCGCTTCGGCGCGCGTCGCGACGCAAAATATCGGTTCGGGCGGGATAGGAAACGCAGCCGCGAGTGGAAGATGGTCGACATAGGGTTCGTCGGTCGGCGCTTCATTCCATTCGTCATAATGAGGATCGCTTTGCTCTTCGGCGTCTTCGTGCGTCGGGGCGTGCGGCTCTGTTTCGATCTCGGCGCCCGAGTCTTCGCAATAGCCTTCTGCCGGCGGCGTGACATGGGTCAAAAGATCGAGCGGCAGGGCGAAGAATTTCTGGTCGCCGATTTCATATTCGGCGTCGGAGGCATGCCGGGGCACGAGAGACTCGAGCACTTCGGCGAGAGACTTTCCTTGAATGTCGCGCGCCTTGGCCACCAGTGGCAGCACCGGACTGGAAGGCTCGTGTCGTCGGAAATAGTCCATCGTAGCGTCGAGAGCGCGGCGCGCATGGGCGGGGCGTCGATGCGACTGTCGGCGTAATGTCGAGGTTCGGGCTTCCCGTTCGCGGCAGCGTCACCTTTCGGCTCGTCGCCGGCGGCTTCGGTGAGCAAGGCGCGCATTCCGGCCACGGTCGCGCGGATTTTGTCGAGGCGCGGCGTTTTGTCGAAACCGCACATTCGGCCGAAGCAGCTGTGGATGGTCTCGAGCGCCTCGGCCAGTCGGTCGATGAGGACCCGCTTCGTAACGAGTCGCTCTCTTTCGCAATCCCGAAAAGCCTGCGAAATGGACAGTGAGGAGAGAATGGGCTCGCCTTCCCTGGGCTTGGCTTCGCCGACCGCGCACATTTGGGCGCGATAATGGATAACGCCGAAGCGGCGATCCTCGCAGAGCGGCATGTATTGGAGCGGGAAGATGACGGTCGACTCGTTCAGCGGCCCGAGGGCTGCGGCGCGAAGCGCGAAGGAGCCGTTTTCGGCGCCGGGATGGGCCTCTTCCCAATTGGCGGTGAGCAATTCGGCGATGGCGTGGACGGCGCCGACGAATTGCTCATAGTCGCGACGCAGAATGGCGAAGCGCGCGACGAGACAGAACAGGCGTATGTCGCGCGTTCGTCGCATGAGAGCGCCGATCTGATCGAAATGTGCGAGCATTGCCGGTTGCGAGGCGTCGAAAGCTTCGCCGTCGCGAAAATATTCGGTCGGCAGCAATCCCTCGGCAACGGCGACGAAATTCAAATAGTCGTCGTCTCCTTGCAGATCGAGGTCGGGACCACAGGGGTCGCGATCGGACAGTGGCGCGATCGCCGTAGTGAAGTCGATTTTGGTCATGATTTGCCTCACTCTATGGTTTGCGTTGGCTCCCGCCTCCTTTTCGTGCGCCGACGGCATGCGCGATGTGGCCTATGCCACAGCCCGCGATCCGTAGAGGCGAGTAGCTTGCGTCGAGGAAGCACGCTGGCGGTGACGCTGGCGGCAGGGAGTGAACCGCAATGGACAGTCGTCTCGATCAGCAGAAGCGGCTCGCCGCGTTCAAATCGCCTTTCGCGGACGAGCGTTTGGTCGTCGAGAGCTTCGAAGGGACGGAGGGGTTGAGCGAGCTTTTCGAGTTTCGCGTGCTGGCGCTTTCTCGCGAGGCGACGATCGATTTCGACCAGGCGCTCGGACGTTCGTGCAGCGTCGGCTTGCGTGGAAGCCATGGCGAAACGCGGCATTTCAGCGGAATTGCGGTGGAGGCCGAGGCGATCGGGCGGCGCGGCGATCTGTTCGCCTATCGCTTCGTGTTGCGGCCGTCGCTCTGGCTGCTGACACGTACGAGCAATTGCGCGATCTGGCATCGAAAGACCGCGATCGAGATCATCGAGGAGGTGCTACGCAAGCGTGAGATCGATTTTCGCAAGGCGCTGTCGGGCGACTTTCCGTGTCTCGATTATTGCGTGCAATATAGGGAGAGCGATTTTGCTTTCGTGTCGCGGCTCATGGAGCAGCATGGCGTCTATTATTTCTTCGAGCATAGTGAGGACGGCGCAAGGCTCGTGCTCGCCGATTCGGCGTCTTCTCATGGCGCGCTGCCGAATACGCCGACGATCGAATATGCTGGAAAGGAGTTCGGCTCCATTCATGCAAAGGCGAGACGTCTCTATGGATGGTCCTCCAATCGCAAGCTGCAGACCGGCAAGGTGACGCTGCGCGATTATAATTTTGCCACGCCCAACGCCGACATGTCCGGTGAGGCGAACGCCACGGAGCGTTATGACAAGTCGACGCTCGAATATTACGACTATCCTGGCAAATATGAGCAGCGCAATATCGGCAAGTATTATGCGCGAATAAGGTTGGAGGCCGCGCAGGCGGGTGATTATCGTCGCTTCGTGGATGGCGACGCGGCGGACTTTTTCCCCGGCGGCCTCGTGAGCGTGACACGCCATCCGACCGACGAAGAAAACAAGCAATATTTGATCGCGCGCTGCACGCATCGTTTTGCGATGGAAGCCTATCGGTCGGGTGCGCGCGCGGATGCGCGGCCTTACGAGGGTTCCTACGAGCTGCATCCGAGCGATCGGCCTTTTCGTGCGCCCTTGGCGACGCCGAAGCCGATGATTCATGGTCCGCAAACGGCCAAGGTGGTGGCGCGCAAGGGCAAGGATAGCGAGGAGATCGACGTCGATGACGACGGCTACGGCCGCGTGATGGTGCGCTTCTATTGGGATCGCGACGATCTGCGTTCCTGCTGGGTGCGGGTCGCGCAAATGTGGGCGGGCGCAAAGTGGGGCGGGCAGTTTATACCGCGCGTTGGAATGGAGGTCGTCGTCGAATTTCTCGAGGGCGATCCTGATCGGCCATTGATCGTCGGAGCCGTCTACAACAAGGACAATGGGCTCCCATACTGCCTGCCCGCGAATAAGACGCAGTCGGGCGTGAAGTCGAACAGTTCGACCGGCGGGAATGGTTACAATGAGCTGATGTTCGAAGACGCGAAGTTGCAGGAGAAGATACGGCTTCATGCCGAACGCGATCTCGAATCGACGATCGAGCATGCTGAGACACGCGAGATCGGCGAGCGTTTCGAGACGCCGGTCGGACAATCGTCACGCAAGACGACGATCAAGATGGGCGATGACGAGCTCAATGTCATGAGCGGCGACCGCAAGGTGACGATCGCGAGCGAGGACAAGCTGACAGTCGGCATGAGTCGCGAGGCGACGATTGCCATGAGCGACAAAACGACAGTGGGCGCCAATCAGAATGTGACTGTAGGCGGCGAGCAGACGACGCAGGCGGGGGGCGCGATCACGATCCAGGCGGGCGGCGAGGTCACGATCATGGCGGGGGCGACGATCACGCTCGTCGCGGGCGTGTCGATCGTGCTGCAAGCCGGCGGCGCGACCTTCACCGTCGGGCCGGGCGTGATCAACGCCGTCGGTCCCATGATGGTCCCTGGGCCTTTGAAGGCGGTCGGCGTCGTGGCTCCGGTTCCTTGATGGAGGCGCGTGATGATCCGCGAAAGATTCTCGACCGCATATGATCTGTTCGCGGCTTTCCCTGCCGCAGCGCGTGAGATCGGAGTCGCGCCGACGAGGGAGACGCCGCTCGAATTCGTGGCGAAGCTGCGAGCCTCTCGACGAATTGCGGAAGCCGTCGGCTTTTGCGCCTATTTGCTCGAGCGTCGTAGAGCGGTCTGGTGGGCCTGTCAGAATTTGCGCGCCTTGCAGCCGACGGCGGCCGATCTCGATCGCGACGCGCTCGACGCGGCGGAGGCCTGGGTTCGCCAGCCGGAGGAGCGGTTGCGCGCGCAGGCGTTCGAGGTCGCGCGCCGCGCCGCGCGGCCGACGCCTGCGACGAGCGTCGCTTACGCGGCCGCCTATTGCGGTCCGAGCGTCTGGCTGCGCTCGAGCGGCCAGGCGGAAGCGGTCGCATTCGTCGTCGATCCGGGACTGGCGCTCGGCTGCGTGCGCGGCGCCTTGATGCTCGCGGCCGGCCGGCTCACGCCGTCGGCGCGGGAGGACGCTTTTCGTCTTTGGCTGGACGAGGCTCTGCGCCTCGCGCAGATCGCGTGATGGGAATGCGCGCGACGGAAGGAACGAAAATTCTTTGCGCCGTTCACAGCGCTGTGGGTTTTCTCACCGAGGGTGCGCTTCTGCGCGGGTAGAACGGTCGTCGAGAAAGAACAGCGGGTCTTTCCGGCGTGCTCACATGCGATATCTCACAATGCGACGAGATGGAGCGACCCGCGCATCCGAGGGGACGAGAACAATGTCGTGGCGCAGCAAAGTCGTGTGGCGGGAAGGTTTGTTCTTGCGGCCGCACCATCTCCAGCAGAATGATCGCTATCTCGAGCGCATCATCGAGAGTCGCACCCGGCACACCAGTCCCTACCCTTGGGGATTCGCTCAGCTCGAGATCGATTCCGATCTCGCGCAGCAGAGCAAGATCGCGCTACGCAAGGCGGCGGGCGTGATGCCGGACGGCACGCCTTTCGATATTCCGGGCGAAGGTCCGGCGCCGGCCTCCATCGAGGCGCCGGCGAAGGCGGCGGGCCTCACCGTCTGGCTGACATTGCCCAACGCCTCGCCCAATTCGCGCGAGGTCGATTATCGCGCGAAAGATGTGGCGAGCCGTTTCACCGAAGGCGTGGAGACGATCATCGACTCGGTCGCGGAGATGCGCGACGAAGAGGAGATCGACGTCGCGCATCTGCGTCTCGAGCTCGAGATCGGCCGTCGGCCGAAGCCGGGATATGATTGCCTCGCCATCGCGCGCATTTTCGAGATACGCGACAAGGTCATCATCTTCGATCCGAATTTCGCGCCGCCGCTGCTCGTCTGCGCGGCGCATAGCGTCGTGACCGGATGGATCGACCGTGTGATAGGCTGGGTCGATAGCAAGCTCGAGGAGCTGGCGCGCTATGCCGCCGATCCGTCCTCTGGCGGCGGAATGCAGAGCGCGGACTATCTGCTGCTGCAGACGCTCAATCGCGCCGCGCCCTTGCTACGCCATCTGCGCCAGTCGGGCTATACGCATCCGGAGCGGCTCTACACATCGCTCGCCTCGCTCGCCGGCGAGCTCGCGACATTCGGCTCGCAGCAGCGTCGCAGCCGCATTTATCCGGCTTATGATCACGACGATCTGGAGAATGTCTTCGAGCCGATCCTGCGTGATCTGCAAGAGTTTCTCAGCGCCCGGACGAGCCGGCGCGCGCGTCGGATGGAGCTGGTTCAGCGGGCGCCCAATGTCTATATCTCGCCCATCCGCGACCGTGCGCTGCTCGGCAATGCGACGCTGGTGCTGGAAGTGGCGAGCAATCGGCCGCCGTCGGAGATTCAGCAGCTCTTGCCGCAGCTGCTGAAGGTCGGGCCGAATAATCGCATGAACGATATCGTCTACGCCAATCTGCCGGGAATCCCGCTCGTGCATATGCCGACGCCGCCCGGCCAGATTCGCACGATCTCGCATCATGTCTATTTCTATCTCGATCGTCATTCGCCGCTGTGGCGGGAGTTCTCCGTCGCCGCCTCGATCGGGCTGCATTTTTCCGGCGACTGGCCGGAGCTCGAGCTCGAGCTGTGGGCGATCGCGGAGGAGGCGCTCTAAATTCCAGGGTGCGAATGCGGTTGGATCGAACGATTCCGTTCGATCATTTCAATTTCGAGGGGTCCCCCATTCACACCGGGTTTCTCATCGTTGGCCGGAGATTGGACGCGGATCGATGTTGGCGCCGGCGTCTCCGCAGCGCCGTCGGAGCGTGCGCTCGACGATCGCGTCAGGCAATGGCCTGACTTCGTGGAAGTCCGGTCCCGCCCATTTGGGCGCAATCGTCATCGCTCCGGTCTCTGCCGGATATCCGCGAATGTCAGCATTGGAAATTTTGTAAAAACGGGAAAGTCGCGGGCGACGGATGCGGACCTTTTCCGTGAGCGCGACTATAGATCGGGCGTCCGAGAAAATCCAAGTCGCCGCGCCTCGGCGGGCGAGGCTCGAGGCGGACGCCCGGGACTGACGCATGAGAACAAGCCGCGGAATTGTCACGGACGTCCAACGCTGCCGGCGAGCGAGTCCAGAAGCAGGGACTTGGCTGCTCTCGTCGCCATGGGACAGGCGAAAGCTGCGCAATGCCGGCGTCCCCGCGACAAAAATTCTCGACACAGCGGTTTTTCTTGGGCCAACCGGCCTAGCGGCCCCGATTTTCGAGCCGGATCGATGCCGATCGACCCCTTCTTCCGTGAAAGAAATTTGACAAAAGCCCCGTCTTCGCCCGATAGGCAGAGGCTGCGGCCTCAGACAGTAGCCGAGCGTGCTACCCGGGTATTCCATTGAACCAACAACATGCAAGTTCGGCCACCCTCGATGCTCCAGACGGCGCCCCGGACGCAAAAGGCCTGGCCCAGCGTATCGCTGCGTTGAGGAGCTGGGCGCATGAGCAGGGCTATTACAGCGTGCCCTTTTGGGAACAGGCGCTTCGCTGCCTGGAGCTTGTGGCGGCCCCGCCCTCGCTTTCACGCTGCTCGCACAGGGCGGCGTCGCTGCGGCGGTCGGACTGCTCGTTCTCGGCCTGCATTATCCGCGGACGGCCTATCTCGGTCATGACGTCGCGCATAGCCAGTGGGGTCCCCGCGGCGAGACGAAGGCGCGTCTGAAGCTGCGGCTGATCGCGCTCGCCCAGGGATTCGGCTCCACCTGGTGGGTCGAGAAGCACGAGCTTCACCACGCTTTCCCGAACGCTTGCCGCGTCGAGGAGGATGGCAGCCTCACGCCGATCGACGGCGATATCGACTCCCCCCCTTGGCTGGTCTGGGACAAGTCGCTCGCGGAATACAACGCCAAGTCGCGGCGCGCCGGGCTGGGGCGCGCGCTGTCCTTCTTTCTGCCCCGCTTTCAGGTTCCGCTGTTCTTCCCGATCCTCTCGGTCGCGCGCTTCAACTGGAGCTGGCAGAGCATAGAGGTCGCGGCCAAGAACAAGCAATGGTGGGAAGCGTCGCTCTGCGTCGCCCATTGGGTGTCGGGCTTCGCGCTCGCGGGAATGCTGACGCCGGGGCCGGCCTGGACCGGCTGGCTCTGGTTCCTCGGCGCCCAGCTCGTCGGCGGCTTCATCCTCGCCTTCGTCTTCGTGCTCAACCACACGGGCATGGAAGTCTATGACGCCAAGGAGTCGAAGGGATTCTACGACCGGCAGGCGCGCGCGACGCGCAACACGCCGAGCTCGCCTTTTCTCGATTGGCTGACCGGCGGCCTCAACAGCCAGATCGAGCATCATATGTTCCCGAGCCTGTCGCGTCGCCGCCTGGCGAAAATGCGCGAGGCGACGAGAGCAGCGATGGAAGAATGTGGCTACGCCTATGTCACGCTGAGCAATCGCGAGGCGATGCGCGCGGTTCTGTCCACGCTCGGCGAGGCGGCTTGGGCCTGACGCGCTAGGCGTTTTCGGAAGGAAAACAGGGCGTTGTCCGATCCAGACGGATCGGGCGGCGCCCTTTTCGTTTTTTGCGGGCGACGAGCGCCATTCCGAGGCAGTGAGCGGCAGGCCGCTGATCCAAAAGCGGCGTCTCGGCGTTTGGCGCGCAAAATGCGTGGCGCGCGGCGTGGACCCCGGTTTTGTCGGGTCCAACGTTGAAAACCACAAGGAGCCGACCTTGCCCGTACTGCAAGAAACCCGCACCGTCGTGACGCTGGCGCCCGCCAAGCCCACAGGATTGGCCGATCTTGGCGTCCCGCTGGACGACGCCAGTCAGGTCAAGAAGGGGCGCGCGCATGAATTTCAGCAACTTCTGACGGATGGCGCGATCGGTCGCCGTTTCCAGGATCTCCGCGTCATCGGGATCAAAACCTCGGAGGGCGGCGTTACGTCCGCCAAATTCGTGGTCCAGTTCGAAATATTCGGCGACAATACTGTCGGGCCGACCAATGGCGTCGGAGTGGAGGTCGTTCTCTTCGCCGGGACCGAGCCTCTGGCCAGCCTGTCGTTCGGCAATCTGTTCCTGCCCTACGCCAATTTCTGGTATCCGAACCGCTTCCTGCTCGAGGCGGCGGCGGCGGATTTCGATCGCGCCGATCGCCTGGAATTCATCGCGAAGCCGGAGGAGGTTCGCGCCGTCTAGGCGAGCAGCCGAGCCCGAGCCCTCGTGGCATGGGCGTTGCTCGTCACCCAAAAGCAGCCATCGCCGCGTTTCTCCGCGGAGACGACGACGGTGGCTCCCCACTCTGTCGCGGCGCCGGAAAGCGCGACCGTCCTGGCTCCAGCCGCACAGCCTCACCCGAGCAGAGACGCATGAGCTATCCCCTCGTCAAGCGCGTGTCGAACCGGCTGTTCGGCGATATGTTGCGGATGATGCTGAGCGAGCGGGTATATTTCGACCTGACCCTCGAGGAAGGCCGAACGTTGTCGCGCAATTTTACCGCTCTGGCCTATGACTGGCGCCGGGCCGACATCATCTATCTGAGCCCGGTCGGCGGCGATGTCGAATTCTCGGCGACCGTCGGGCAGGATGGCGTTCTCGTGGAAACGGTGGAGGGACGCCACCTTTTGACCTGGGACGATGTGTCCGAGCTCGCCGAGCGGCTGGCGGTGGAGTGAGGCCGCGCGCATTGTCCCGTAAGGCGGCGAGACGCGGCTATCGGCTCGCGCCGAGGGGCGCGATAAGTCCTCTCGCCTTTCGAGCAGCCGGCGCTTCGGCAGCCGAGCCGCGTCGCGCCGATCGGGCGAGCATTTGGCGCGGTTGCCTAAACCTTCGCGTCGAGAGCATCCTCCACCATCTTCGACGCCTGCGCCAGATCGCCGTAACGCAGCTCATAGGCTGGAGTGGACAGGATGAAGCGGCAAATCTCGGCGATCTTCGCTTCGGTGACGGGAGCCTCGATATCCATCGCCGATTCGAGCAATCGCGTGATCGTCTGCAGAGGCGTGAGCTTCGCGAGCGTCGCGGGCTCTTCGGGCGTGTAAGACGGAAAGAGAATGATCGCCGGCGCGCAGGAAGAGCGCTCTCTCGCGCGCGGCGCCACATAGCGCACGTCGCGCCCTTGGCGGCATAGGGTCGGACGGTCGGACAGCTCGGGAAAGAGCCCTTCCAATATGTTCCAGGATTCGGATTTCAGCGAGAGGAGCGTCGGCAAAGGCCGTAGAGACCAGTCATGCGCCGACAGGGCGACGAGGTCGTCGCCGAGATAGGAAAATCCGTGGTCGCAAAGATAGCCGACGAGCGTCGAATTGCCGGCGCCGCTCGCGCCCGGAAGAAGGACGGCGCGCGCGTTGCGGCTCACCGCCGCCGCGTGAAAATAAGCGAGAAGCTCCACATCGGGATGCTCCCATCCGAGGAAGAGCTCGTTAAGTCGCGCGATCAGCTCCGGCAATGTGTCGCCGATCCATCTGCTCTCGCCCTCCAGCGTCAGCCGATAGCCGTCGCCGGCTGTCGATAATCGCAGCTGCGCGGCCTTTGCGCTCGGCGGCGCGATCTCATGCGCGAAGCGCGCGAAATAATCTCGGGTCAGCTCCGGCACGCTCGACACGATGTGGACGGCCTGGTCGCCGAAGCGCCATTCGCCGCAGTCGATTTCGTCGCCTTCGATGGAAGGAGAAGCCGATGCGTCGCATGCAACATCGCTCGCGGCGTCATCCAGCGGCAGGTCGAAATGCTCTGTGAAAGCGCCTGCGATCTCCTCACGCGTCACGCCTGCCCGCAGCAGGTCCAGCACGAGCTTCGCAGTCGCGTTGATGATGACGAGGCGATCCGTGGCGGGCGGGTGGAGACCCCAGCCGTCGCCCAATGGAAGCGAGAGGTTTGTTTCGATTTCCACTTTCATCGCTTCGCGATTCGAGATTCGACGCCAGTCGTGGCCAGACTCGTCATTGACGCGCCGATAATTGTTTTGATCGCCGTCATTCGAGCCCCCCCGCGACTAGGTCGCGAACTGCTCGCGACACGAGGCGGATGACGAGAATCCGTTTATCGACGCTTCCGCAGAGTCGCCATTCGGGTGTTCACTTATCCTCGCCGGCGATCACGATTCGCTAAAAGCCATTGGCGATGGCGGAGTGGGCGCGCGCGATGACAAGCCGTGAGCTCGGCTTCCGGCGACGGCGCGAAAGCTTTGCGGGGTATGGCGCGCCCACGCTTTTAGGACGCCTCCGTTGCGTCGCGCGTATGAGCGACATCGGCGCGTGGCAGACGAGCGCCCATGACGAGCGCATAGATCGCCGGAATGACGATGAGCGTCAACGCCGTCGAGGAGACCATGCCGCCGATCATGGGCGCCGCTATGCGCTGCATGACCTCCGAGCCGGCGCCGGAGCTCCAGAGGATCGGCAGCAGGCCGGCGATGATGGCCGTCACCGTCATCATCTTCGGGCGCACGCGCTCGACGGCGCCGAGCATGATGGCCTCATGAAGATCGGCGCGCGTGAGCGCGCAGCCCTGCGCGGCGCGTGCGGCGGCGATCTCACGTAGCGCCTGATCGAGATAGATCAGCATGACGACGCCGGTCTCGGCGGCGACGCCGGCGAGGGCGATGAAGCCGACCGCTGCGGCGACCGACATGTCGAAGCTCATGAGCCACATCGCCCATACGCCGCCGACGAGCGCGAAAGGCAGCGACGCCATCACGATCAATGTATCGGTCAGGCGGCGGAAGTTGAGATAGAGCAGCAGAAAGATGATGGCGAGCGTCAGCGGCACGACGATCCGCATCCGCGCCTCGGCGCGCTGCATATATTCGAACTGCCCGCTCCAGGTGAGATAGGAGCCGGCGGGCAGAGCGATCGATTGCGCGACGGTCTTCTGCGCCTCGGCGACATAGGAGGCGAGATCGCGATCACGCACATCGACGAAGACATAGACGGCGAGCTGGCCGTTCTCGGTGCGGATCGACGTCGGTCCGCGCGTCAGCTCGATCGTGGCCACCTCCCCCAGCGGCGCGGCGCCGCCGCGCGGCAGCGGCACGAGCACTTCCCTGCCGATCGTCTGCGGATCGGAGCGGAACTCGCGCGGATAGCGAATATTGACGCCATAGCGCTCGCGCCCTTCCACTGTCGTCGTCACTGTCTCGCCGCCGAGCGCGGTGGCGATCACCTCCTGCACATCGCCGATCATCAGATTATAGCGCGCGAGCGCCGGATGATCGGGCACGATATCGAGAAAATAGCCGCCATTGACGCGCTCGGCATAGGCGCTCGCCGTGCCGGGCACGCGCTTCAGCGCCGCCTCCACCTGACGCGCGAGACCTTCCATCTGCGCGAGATCGCGGCCGAAGATCTTCACGCCGATCGGCGTGCGTATGCCCGTCGCCAGCATGTCGACGCGCGCCTTGATCGGCATGGTCCAGGCGTTGGAGACGCCGGGAAATTGCAGGGCCGCGTCGAGCTCGGCGATGAGCTTGCTCGTCGTCAGCCCCGCGCGCCATTGCGCCTTGGGCTTCAGCGCGATGATGGTCTCGAACATTTCGAGCGGCGCCGGATCGGTCGCCGTCGCCGCGCGGCCCGCCTTGCCATAGACAGATGCGACCTCGGGAAAGCTCTTGATGATGCGATCCTGCGTCTGCAGCAATTCGGCGGCCTTGGTGACGGAGAGGCCGGGCAGCGTCGTCGGCATATAGAGCAAGGCGCCCTCATCCAGTGTCGGCATGAATTCGCCGCCGAGCCGGCCCGCCGGGACGATCGTCACGAGGATCGCGACGATGGCGACGAGGATCGTCGCCGTCTTCGCTCTCAGGACGCGCGCGATGATCGGACGATAGAGAAAGATCAAGGCGCGATTGATCGGATTCTTCGCTTCCGGCACGATCTTCCCGCGCACGAAGACGACCATCAGCGCCGGAACCAGCGTCACCGAGAGCAGCGCCGCCGCCGCCATGGCGAAGGTCTTGGTATAGGCGAGCGGCGCAAACAGCCGTCCCTCTTGCGCCTCGAGCGTGAAGATCGGCAGGAAGGAGACGGTGATGACGAGCAGGCTGACGAATAGCGCCGGCCCTACTTCGCTCGCCGCCTCGATCAATATGTCGAGGCGCGGCTTCTGCGGCGGCGCGCGCTCCAAATGCTTATGCGCATTCTCGATCATGACGATCGCCGCATCGACCATCGCGCCAATGGCGATGGCGACGCCGCCGAGACTCATGATGTTGGAGCCGACGCCGATCGCCTTCATCGCTGCAAAGGCGATGAGCACGCCGATCGGCAGCATGACGATCGCGACGATTGCGCTGCGCATATGCATCAGAAAGGCGGCGCAGACGATCGCGACGATCAGGCTCTCCTCGACGAGCGCCTTGCGCAATGTCTCGATCGCCGCGTGAATGAGCGGCGAGCGATCATAGACGGTCGTGATCTCGACGCCTTTCGGCAGTCCGGGCATGAGCCGCGCGAGCGCCGCCTTCACATTCTCGACGACGCTCAGCGCATTGACGCCGTAACGTTGCAGCGCGATTCCGCTGGCGACCTCGCCTTCGCCGTCGAGCTCGGCGACGCCGCGGCGCTCGTCTGGCCCCAGCTCGACGCGCGCGACATCGCGCAGCAGCAGAGGCGTGCCATTCTCCGCGCGCAAGCCGATATGCTCTATGTCGGCGGCGCTCTTCAGATAGCCGCGGCCACGCACGATGAACTCGAATTCGGAGAGCTCCACCGTGCGTCCGCCGACATCCGTGTTGCTGGCGCGGATCGCTTCGCGTAGCTGCTTCAGCGAAACGCCCAGCGCGCGCAGCCGGTTGGGATCGACGACGACATTATATTGCTTGACGAAACCGCCGACGCTCGCGATCTCGGCGACGCCCTCCGCCTTGGAGAGGCCGTAGCGCAGCGTCCAATCCTGCAGCGAGCGCAGCTCGGCGAGCGTCATCTCCTTGGCGATGAGCGCATATTGATAGACCCAGCCGACGCCGGTGGCGTCCGGGCCGAGCGTCGGCGTCACGCCTTGCGGCAGCTTCTTGCCGGCGGCGCTCAAATATTCCAGCACGCGCGAGCGCGCCCAATAGAGATCGACGCCATCCTCGAAGATCACATAGACGAAGGAGACGCCGAAGAAGGAGAAGCCGCGCACCACTTTCGAGCGCGGCACGGTCAGCATGGCGCTGGTCAGCGGATAAGTGACCTGATCCTCCACCACTTGCGGCGCCTGCCCCGGATATTCCGTGTAGACGATCGCCTGCACGTCGGAGAGATCGGGAAGCGCGTCGAGCGGCAAAGTGCGCAGCGCATAGAGTCCCGCCGCCGCGGCGAAGGCGGCTCCGATGAAAACGAGAACGAGATTGCGCGCCGACCAGGCGATCAGCCGGCCGATCATCGCGCTGTCTCCGCGCCGGCGAGAGTCTGCAGCGCCGCGCGCAGATTGCTCTCCGAATCGATGAGAAAATTGGCCGCCGTCACCACGCGGTCGGTTTCGGCGAGCCCGCTCCTCACCTCGACATAGCCTTCGCCACGCCGGCCGAGCGTCACCGCGCGCGGCTCGAAACGGCCATCGCCCTTGTCGAGCAGAACGAGCGCGCGCTTGCCGGTCTCGATCACCGCGCTTTCCGGCGCGGCGATGACGGCGTCGTGATCGCCGGAGCCGATCTGCGCCTCCACATACATGTCGGGCCGCAAGGTCAGATCGGGATTTGGCAGCTCTATGCGCACGCGCGCCGTGCGCGTCTCGCGATTGATCTGCGGATAAATGGCCGTCACATGGCCGGAGAAGATGCGATCGGGAAGGCCGCGCGCTCTGATCTCGACCGGCTGGCCGAGGCGCAGCCGCGCATAATCATGCTCGGAGACATCCACCAGCGCCCAGACGACAGAGAGATCGGCGATGCGGAACAGCACCTGGCCGGCCTCGGCCTTCATCCCTTCGACGGCGTTGCGCTCGAGAATGAGTCCGTCGCGCGGCGCGGGCCAGGAGACGCTCGCCGGCACGCGCCGGCTCCTGGCGATCTCGGCGATGAATTCCGCTGGCGCGTTCAGCGTCTCGAGCTTGCGGCGCACGCCCTCGAGCAGGCTGGGATCGCCGCTGTTGCGCGCGCCGGAGAAGGCGAGATAATCGGCAGCCGCCGCCGCAATGGCCGGCGAATAGAGCCGCGCCAACGGCTGGCCCTTGGCGACGCGCGCGCCGGTCGTCGCCTCGAAGACCTTCTCGATGAAGGCTTCCGAGCGCGTCGCGACGACGGCGACGCGGCGCTCGTCGACCTGCACGGCGCCGGGCGCGCGAATCTCGGTGACGATCGGCTGACGGCGCACCAGTTCCGAGCGCACGCCGGCGCGCTGGATTTTCCCAGGTGCGATGCGTAGCGCGCCATCGGCCTCGACATCGTCGCCCTCATAGACGGGCGTGTAATCCATGCCCATCGAATCCTTCTTCGGAACGGCCGACACATCCGGCAGCCCCATCGGATTGCGGTAGTAGAGGATGCGTTTCCTGCGCGGCGCGGCGGCGAGCTTCGTCAGTATGGCGCGCAGATCGGCGGGACGGACCGGCAGAAAGTCCATCCCCATGCCGTCCTTGCGCGGCGTGGCGGAAATCGCGTCACCGCCCATGGGATCGCGGTAGAAGAGCGGCTCCTCGCTCGCGGCGACTGGCGGATCGGGGAGCTTTGCGACGAAAGGCGCGAGCTGCGAGCGGCGCACGGGCAGGAAATCCATTCCCATCTCATCCTTGCGCGGCTGGCGCACGATCTCCGTCCCACCCATCGGATCGCGATAGAACAAGATGGGATCATCGAGCGCGGCGGCCCGCGTCGAATGTTCGGACCCCGCGGCGTCGCTATGGGAAGCGTCGGAATGGGAGGCGTGAAGCACGGATGCGGTCACGCTCGCGGCGAGCGCGAGCGCGCCGAAAATAGGCGCGTAAGGAGGCATGATCTCGATCTCCGGCCGCTACAGCGGCGGATGGCGTTGAAGCGACATGGCCGTTCCGTCGCGCGAGCGGCGGAGCCGGCGATTGCGGCTTCAGGCGATCGGAGGTCGAAGCTCTGGAGAGCCGGTCAGAGAGGCGAAATCGGCGTCGCTCGCTGCGATGACCCTCCCCTTCGCCGTTACGGCGGGGATGAGGAAGGAGGATGCATTCGGCGCGGCGATGGGCGAAATCTGCGCGCAGGACACAGCCGCGCAATCATCCGCCGCGACCGAGCCGCGATCCCCCGCCGCCTTATGGCAATCCTCCATGGCGGCGGCGCTCATGCCCTCGCATCCGTGACCGGCGCGCGCCAGCGGCGCGGCTCCGAGGAGCAGCGAAGCCAATGCCAGCATGGGGATGAGCGCGCGGAACAAACGGATCATAAGTCATTCTATCATCGACAGACAAAGCGGTAAACCCGGCCCCCACGCGCGCATCGCGGACGATCGATCGTCGAGGCCCTCGTCGGTCTCGGCTGCATCGTCCGAGACCGACGAGCACGGCGTCGAGGGTCAGTTCGCTGTCTTTGGGCGAAGGCCTGCGGCGCGGCCGAGCAGGAGAAGAAGAACACGGATCTCCGTTCGAGGATCGACCTCATTATTGGGCATTTGGCGTGGGAGCCGAGTTCCTGCCGCCGTTGTCAAGATCGAAATGCTGGCCGTCGACTTCGATGCTGCGAATGCGCGCGCGATAATGAGCGCCCGGCGAGGAGACGTGGACCTTGTGAGGCCCGCTCGTCGTCGTCGAAGCATGCTGCGTATGCGTGCGGACCGCCGGCAGAGGCGTCTGCGTGGGCTCGCAGCCCTGTATGAGGGCGTCGACATCGGCCGAGGACACGGCCTCCACCGCCGCTCTGCCCGCCGTGGCGAGCAACCCGTTGGGAACAGTGGTCGGCGCCGTCGCCCGATTGGAGATCACATTGCCGGCGCCGCTCGCCGCATGTTGCGTCTGGGCCAGACGCGCGGCGGCGGCCGAGGCGGCTGCGGCGGCTTCTGCCGCTGCCGCGCGCGCGGCGAACACTTGGTTGATCGTGCCATTGATATAGAAGGGCGCGTCCTTGATTTGGGCGCTCGTCAAACCGCCGCCGCCAGTCACCTTGCCGGCGACGAGTTGACTTGCGAGGCCTGACGGAAAATTGGTCGCCGGCAAGCTGGGGTTGACCTCGGAGTTGTAATAGCTGTTGTTGATGACGCCGGTCGTCGTGTTGTTGGGATTGCCGCTATTGTTGAAATTCACGCCGGCGATCCCGCCCGTGTAGCCGCTCTGGCCCGTCACGGCGCCGGTGGCGTAGGAATTGGAGATTAGTCCAAAATTGGTTCCGACCAACCCGCCGGCGGAAGCCAGCGTGGCGTTGGTCGTCGTGCCGAGAGCGGTCACCGATCCGGTCGCGTGTGAGCCGGTGATCGTCCCGCCGGCGTTGGTTCCCACGAGGCCGCCGGCTTGCACATTGGCGACGACATTGCCCGTAGCGTAGGAATTGGTGATGGTCGCGCTGCTGGAGCCCGCGAGGCCGCCGGCGTTGTTGCCCCCGGTCACATTGCCGGTCGCATAGGAGTTGGTGATGTTGGTCGAGCCGCCTGTGCCAATAAGGCCGCCCGTGCCGGAGACGCCTGTGACATTGCCGGTGGCGTAAGAATTGGCGATGAGCCCGTTACCCTGCGTATAGCCGACGAGGCCGCCGGCCCCCGTGCCGAAGGCCCCCGTATAGGTCACATTGCCCGTGGCGTGAGAATTCGTGATCGTCACGATGTTGGAGCCAAAGCTGCTGGCCGCGCCGATCAGGCCGCCGATGCCGGGGGGCTGGCTGACATCTGTGTTCTGATAGCTGGTCACATTGCCCGTGGCGTAGCTATTCTCCAGGGTGAAGTTGGAAATCGACGATGAGACAGTGCCGACCAACCCTCCGAGATCGTAGAAACCCGTCGCATTGCCGGTGGCGAAGGAGTTCCTGATGAGGATCGGAGCGGAGCCGCTCGGCACATTTCCGATGAGGCCTCCGAGACCAACGCCGATCGTGCCGCCGAGGACATCACCGGTTGCGTAAGAATCGTAAACATTCGTATTGCTTGCGTAGCCGATCAATCCTCCGCTGTTTCCTCCGAGTGAAGAGTCGACGGTTCCGCTGGCGTGGGAACGATAGATCTTGAGATATTCGCTTCGGCCGATCAGTCCACCGACCGTTGCACCGGTCACATTCACTGTCGAGAAGCTGTCCGAGATGGTGTTGAACACGCCGGGTTGTGGGAAAATGCCGTTATAGCCGATCAGACCGCCGGAATTGCCTCCAACGACGGTTCCTGTGCTGTAGGCTTTGCTGATATTGGCCAAATTCGAGCCGACCAGCGCACCGAGGAAGTTGCCGTAAACTGTCTGCGGTCCGGACGAAAAGACAACTGTGGCCGAGGAGCTTATATTGGCGTTGACGACTCCGATATCGCGAACGAGGCCGCCAGCGGTCGTCTGGCCGATCAGAGCGAGATTGGAAACGGGATTATTGTTCACTAACGCCGTGGAGGTGATCGTCAGATTGCCGACCGTATGGTCGAGGCCGGCCGGCATTCCGGAAAATTTCTCGATCAACGCATCGGTGTAGGTCGTCCCTGACGCATCGATATTCTGCCCCAGCGCATAATTGCCGGAGACGCTCGCCGCCGTGGTTCCCGGCAGGACGGTGGCGTCATGGCTGTCGAGCGCGTCGAGCTGCGCGACAGTCTGGATGAGCGTGTAATTGGTTCCGTTGATCTTCAGGCCGGCGTTTGCGCCGCTCAGCGTCACGCTCGCGTATTGCGTGCTGGCGGGCGCCAGAAGCGGGATCGGGTAGCCATTGTGTGGTCTGCGCCGATGAATGCTGTCCAAATGACGATAATATAATGGTCGATATTCTGCTTCTGGATACGCCACTCCGCCTCCCGTTGAGCGCGAAATACTTTTCGATGTGCCGGCCATCGGCTCCAGGTATTAGACAAAAATGGGGTTATTCCATCTTGCTATCGTTCAGATTGGCGTGTGCTTTCCGTTACGATATGTAAATGATATAAAATAATATGGCATAGCTTTGTATTCGTCTGGCGCAAAGGAGTTCGCGGAATGCAGAGGGAATGTCTGTCGACAAGGTCGATTTTGCCGTGCTCTGGCTCTTTGTCACGCTCAGCATCATGGTGGAGCCGGGGCAGGGGCTGGTCCCATAGCGGCGTAGATTGAGGCAGTTTTCCTCACGCGTGAAGCGATAGATCGCCGCTCGCCCGCGGAACAAATATAAGCGTCTTGCTCCGGGGCCGAATTGCTTAAATAAAAAGCGCGGGGCGTGTTGCGCCGTTGAACGCCCAGAATTCGGAGAACGCCAGGCTCGGTCGCTACGTGGGAGCGACTGTCGGCGGCCTCCCTTGCCGCCGATCAGGGTATTGACCTGCCGCCCCTTCTCGGTCGCGTCAGCGCCGCTGAGAAGGCGGCTAGGTCGTCTCAGCGGCGCCTGCTGCCGCGGCAGGAGCTTTTTCGCTATACGTATGTCCGCACGGGAGCGGTGCGCTCATCGCGATTCGAGGGGACACAGTCGACGCTCGTCTGTCTCCTTCGGTTCGAGACCGCGGGCCGTGCCAATGCGGGTTGCGCGTTCATCGGCCGAGAGCCGAATCATTGAGGCGCTATGGGCGATGCATGCATTTGCGCGGACTGCGGCCGGTGGGCCGTTAGGACACCATTAACTCAATACGGCTTGCAACGAATCGAGAATCGGCCTCTAGTCACAGACGGAAATTGGCCGTTTAACGCTTAGGAACCGTTTTCTGTGACGAGCAACTTGGACGCCCTGCCCTATACGGCGCCGGAGAGCGCGCTGCAGCGAATGACCCGCCATGCGAAAGTCTTGTCGGGGCAGATGCAGGCGTTGAGCGCCACGCTGTTTCCGCCGGCGGCTCGAAAAACCCTTCGCTCTTTCTCGTCGGGCGAGGTCGCGCGATTCCTCGGCGTGTCCGACGGATATCTTCGGCAATTGTCGCTCGACGGGCTCGGCCCGACGCCCGCGGTGGCGGGCGGTGGACGGCGATCCTACACGCCGGCCCAGATCGGTGAGCTGCGCGTCTACCTCGCGGGCGCGCGTCCAAAGGAGGCGCTCGGATTCTTGCCGCATCGGCGCCCCGGCGACAAATTGCAGGTGATCGCGGTCGCCAATTTCAAGGGCGGGTCGGCCAAGACCACGACGTCGCTCTATCTCGCGCAGTTTCTCGCGCTCGAAGGTTATCGGGTGCTGGCCATAGACCTCGATCCGCAGGCCTCGCTTTCGGCCATGTTCGGCTATCAGCCGGAGTTCGATATTGGCGAGGGCGAAACCCTCTATGGCGCGATTCGCTATGACGAGGCGCGCCGGCCGATGCGGGACGTGGTGCGACCCACCTATTTCGCCGGGGTCTCGCTCGTCCCCGGCAATCTCGAGCTCATGGAATTCGAGCATCACACTCCGCGCGCCATGGCGGAGCGGTCACTGCGCGGCGGCGATTTGTTTTTTCGGCGGGTCGGTAGCGCGATCGCCGAGATCGCGGACGATTTCGACGTCGTCGTGATCGATTGCCCGCCCCAGCTCGGCTATCTCACCATGGGCGCGCTGAATGCGGCGACGGCCATGCTCGTGACCATTCATCCGCAGATGGTGGATGTGGCCTCGATGAATCAATTTCTGCTCATGACGTCGGACGTCATGACGGTCATCGAGGAGGCAGGCGGCCGGCTGGATTATGATTTCATCCGATATGTCGTGACACGGCACGATCCCAATGACGTGCCGGAAACGCAGATTGTCGCTCTTCTGCGCAATCTCTTCGGCCAGGATGTGCTGGGCGCGACGGTATGGAAGTCGACGGCCATCGCCAATGCCGGGCTCACCAAGCAATCGCTCTACGAACTCGAAAGGGGCTCGGTCGGCCGCGCCGCTTTCGAGCGCGGGCTCGAATCGGTCAATGGCGTCAATCGGGAAATCCTCAGCCTCATGGAAAAGGTCTGGCGGCGATGAGCAAGCGCACGGATACGATCCGCTCCCTCTTCGCGCAGCCCCCCGCCCCGATGTTGTCTGCTGACAACAATCCGGAGCCGCGCCGCGTCGCGGCCGGGGCGGTGCGCTCGATGAAGGAGACCTTCTCCGACATAGAGCGGGAAAACGAAATGCTGCGGGCACGCATCGCCGCGGGCGAGCAGGTGGTCGACATCGACCCGGGGTTGGTCGACCCCTCCCCTTTCGCCGATCGGTTCCCGCAGGAGGAGGACGCCTCCTTCGAGGCGCTGAAACAATCGATCGGCGATCGTGGGCAGGAAGTTCCCGTCCTGCTGCGCGTCAACCCTGCCCTGCCCGGTCGCTATCAGACGGCCTTCGGCCATCGCCGCATTCGCGCCGCGCTCCAACTCGGCCGTCCGGTGAAAGCGATCATTCGCGCGCTCGGCGATGATGATCTCATCATCGCGCAGGGCGTCGAAAATTCAGCGCGTGAGGATTTGAGCTTCATCGAACGCGCGGTCTTCGCTTGGCGGTTGGAGAGCGCCGGGCGCAGTCGCTCGGTCATTCAGCAGGCGCTCGCCATCGACAGGGCCGAGGCCTCCAAGCTCATATCGGTCGCCAAGGCGGTGCCGGAGGATGTCGTTCGAGCGATCGGAAGGGCGCCGAGGATCGGCCGCGGCCGCTGGCAGGAATTCGCCGAGTTGTTGCGTGACGCTCCGGCGCTGAGGCGGGCGAGGGCGGCGGCCGCCCTTCCCGCCTTCTCATCGCTCGATGGCGACACGCGTTTTGCACGGACGCTCGCCGCGGCGAAGCGGGCCGAGGCGGAGCCGCGCCCTGCCCGCCCGATCATAGAGATCAGGAACTCCGCGGGCCAATCGATCGCGGAAATTCGCGCCTCCGAGCGCGATGTCAGAGTGACGCTGGCAAAAGCGGATGGAAGCGCATTTGCGCAGTTTCTCGCCGCTCGCCTGCCCGAGTTGCTCGAGGAGTATCGTTCTTTCGACGCCGGCGACGGCGCATCGAAAGGCGCGTGAGAGGCGGCGAGAGGAGAACCCAGCAAAAGAAAAAGGCCCCCGAAACGATCACGCCCCGGAAGCCCTTCTCAATGTGTAGCAACTGAGAGAATCACACTTCCGCGAATCGCTGTCAAGCATTTTGGCGCCGTTTCGGTGAGCGGATTTCTTTTGCCTGAATGAGGCAAAGGAACATGCAGACACGTCCAACGACACCCTTCGGGCGGCGGCCGTTGTCGCTCGCCATGGTGGCGAGCCAGACCGCGACTGAGAATTTCGCCGCAAAGCCGGGCGCATCCGAAACCGTCGTCCACAAATGGCGATTGTTTCGCGCGCTCACCGAAGCCAAGGAGCCGCTCGGCGTCACCGAGCGCGCGCTTTCCGTATTGCACGCGCTGCTGAGCTTCCACCAGGAGACGGCGCTCTCATTGCCAGAGAATGACTCGCGCTGCGAGGACGGGGCCGGAGCCGCCGGCGGCATCGTTGTATTTCCCTCGAACAAGGAACTCTCGATCCGCGCTCACGGCATGGCGCCGGCGACTTTGCGCCGGCATCTCGCCTGCCTTGTCGACGCTGGACTGATCATTCGCCGCGATTCTCCAAATGGCAAACGCTTCGCCAGAAAAGGGCAGGGGGGAGCCATAGAGGACGCTTTCGGCTTCGACCTCGCGCCGCTCGTCGCGCGCTCGAGCGAAATCGAGAACCTCGCCGAGGAGGTGCGGGCCGAGAACCGCGCGATCGCGCTGCTGCGGGAGAAGATCACGCTCACTCGCCGGGACATCGTCAAGATGATCGAGACTGGATTTGAGGAGGGCGTTTCGGGCGACTGGGACGGTGCGCACCAACAGTATGCGACGCTCTCGGGGCGCTATGGGCGGGGGATTTCGCGCGCCGATCTGGAGGCTTTGGCCGGCGAACTCGTCGCATTGGCGACGGAAATCCACAAGCTGTTGGAAGCGCACATAAAAGCTCAAAATATGAGCGGCAATGAGTCTCAAACTGAGCGTCACATACAGAATCAAACCACAAACTTTTCTGATCTTGAACCTAGCCTTCAAGAAGGCAGGGCCGAGCCATTCCAGCCAAACCTCGAACAGAGCAGGGGGCCGATCGTTCGAGCGCCGGAAGTATCCTCGGAACGCTCTCAAACTGTCGATTCCAAGCCGGCGCTTCGAGCCTATCCGCTCGGCATGGTGCTGGAGGCCTGTCCAGACATCGTCGATTACGGCAGAGGCGGCGAAATTTCCTCATGGCAAGACCTGGCGGCTGCGGCGGCGACGGTGCGCTCGGCGCTCGGCGTTTCGCCAGACGCCTGGTCGCAAGCCTTGGACGTCTTGGGCGAGCATGACGCCGCGATCGTCATCGCTGCGATCCTGCAACGCGGCGATGAAATCAAAAGCGCCGGTGGTTATCTCCGCGTTCTGACCGAAAAGGCGAGGGCAGGGGAATTCTCGCTCGGACCCGTGCTGATGGCGCTGTTGCGCGGCAAGGCTGGGAAGGCGGCGAGAGATCGCAAGAGGGCGGGGTGATGTCGGAATGGATTTCCGAACGAGCCTCGGCAGTCCGCTCGATCACAGTGTTTCGGCGCCGAGCAACCGAAGTTTTTCCGCGCGGTCGAGCAGGCTTTTGACGGAGGAGGGCGCCCAGCGGGCTCCGCCGCGCGGCGTGCGCTCATACATGGCTTCGAGCTGCGCGCCGATTTGTGCGAGCGTCAAATCGGGATTGGCCCGTTTGATCCCGGCGACGAGCGTGACGAGGCGTTCGCTGCTGACCTTTCGGCTGGCGGCTTGATGAAGGAGGCGGGGCTCGATCAAACCCTCGGCGACGAAGCATTTGACCGCGCGCTTCAGGCGCTCGACGGTCCATTGGGGCAGGGGAGCGCCGCTGGAGCTATCGCGCTTGGCGTTGAGCACGCGCACGACATCCTGCCAGCGGTGATCCGGGCGCATTTGCCGGACGACCGGCAGCCAATGTTCGGCTGTGCGATTGACGCGCTCGAAATAGTTCACCGCCTTCGCGTCGACGATGCGCTGGATGGCGTCGCGGTCGCCGGCGCGGAGTTTTGGATTGCCGCCGATGCGGCCGCGCTTTTTGGCGGCGCGCAAGCCGTCTTTGGTGCGCTCCTGGATCAGCGCGCGCTCCAACTCGGCCACGGCGCCGAGAACCTGCAGGGCGAAACGGCCCTGCGGGGTAGTGGTGTCGATGGGATCGGCGAGTGATTTGAAATGCGCGCCCTTGGCGTCGAGCTCGGCGATCACGGCCAGGAGATGCGACAGTGAGCGGGCCAATCGGTCGAGCCGCGCGACGACCAGCACGTCGCCGCGGCGCACTCGCGCCAGCGCCTTGCCCCCGGACATATGCTCGCGAAAAATCTCGACACATCCGGCCGCCTTCAGCACATCGGTCTGCGCGTCCGTGACCTGATCCTCGGTCGAGACGCGGGCGTAGCCGATCAGGGCCATTCGCCCTGGTTTCCTTCCGACGAAATCAGCAACGGACTATTTGCGAGCCGTTCGATAAGCTTCAGGAATCTCGTCGTCCGTAACCGGCGGCGCGCCGCCCTCGCGGCGCATGATCTGGTCGAAGGCGCTCCAATCGGTCCGGCCTTTCTTTTCCGCGAAATAGCGAGCGGTCCGTAACGCCGAAACCTTTTCGGCCACCGCCGAAGCGACGAACTGGTTGAGGCTCGTGCCATCCTCGGCTGCAATCTTTTCGGCTTCGGCCTTCATCGAAGCGGGGAGCCGAAGAGCATAAGCGGCAGTTTTGGTTTTCATTGCACTTTCCTCATCAGCGTATCTCTCGGCGTGAGAACCTCGATGCCAAAGCGCTCTCGCACCAGTCCGAAGTCACGTAAATTGAACGTAACGATCGTTGCGGCCTGCCCATTCACAGCCGCCTCGAGCACCAATTCGTCGCCCGGATCTCGCAATTGCGGCCTCCAAAGGAACCAAATTTCGACCGGTTCGATCAGATCTATGATCGCGTCGAGAAACTGACAGACCTCTTTCGTCGACAGGCCGGCCGCTTTGCGGTGTTCGTCGCGCAGACACACGGCCTCATATTCGATTGCGAGGGCGGCGCTGGCCAGAAGCTGGATCTGTCCTCGACGCGCAAGTCTGAGAAGCTCGGCGGAGGCTCCGCTTGGGCTTCGGAGTGCTGCGATCAGGGCGTTCGTATCCAGAACCAATCTCATTGCTGTGACGATATCATATCGCCTATGATGTGATCAATAGGCATAATTTCAATTGTGATGAATATCAATAATCGGTCGTTTGAAACCGCATCCGACGGCAGAAGTTCGCCGCCGCGACATAGTGGTGAGCAGAAGAAAGGCCCGCAAAACAGCTCCTTTCGTCGATTTGCGGGCCGAAAGCTCGTCTCCAGAGCCGTTCCGAGGCTTGCTTTCGGCTGCTACGGCGACGCATTTCGATCCGGTCAGCGAAGGCGAAAATGGCATCGTCTATCACTAAAGCTAAATTGGCGATAAGTTGATAGTCGTCTTGATTCGTACAGGATTAAAATGGGATTAGCTCTTCCCGCCTCTGTTTCATTCGAGCGCCTGCAAGCGCCCTTCGAGAGCGCGTCCGACGCCCTCGCGCGTTTCGACGAGCGGCTTCGCTCGAGTCCCGTCGCCGAAGCATTCGTTCTCCGCGCGCATTTCCATGACGCCTGCGCCGCTTTGTGGTGCGCCGGCGAATTCGTGCAGCTCGAAGACCTCGTCCTTCATGACGCCGGAACGGACGTGCGCACGCCGACGCACGAACTCGTGCGAGCCCATGCTGTGCTGCTCACGCGTCGTCGCATAGCTGATCGCGAACCGGGTTGGGCGCTGACGATCGAGGGACTCGCTGGTCTGCGGGGCGTGTCGCGACCACAGGGTATTCTCCTCGAGGCGACCGCGGCCGGGTCGGGAGCCCTCGAGGACGAAGACGCGGTGGAGGATGAGCTTGAGACCGTGTGGCGATCCTCGTCGGGGGAATTCGACGAAATCGACGAACTACTGGCGCGAACGTCGCGTTTGGCAGAGCGCATCGCGCCGGTCCAGCGGAAGCGGGACGACTCGGGTTTGGTTTACGATGAGGATTGGGACGAGGAGGGCCGCCTCGCCGAATGGCGGGAGCGTCTGGGCGACATGACCAATCTTCCGCCCTTGATGACTGCAGGCGCCGCGCTCGACGCTCGGGAAGAGATAGAGCCCCTGCAACACAGCCCATGGCTCGGATCCTTGCTCGTCGCGGACTTGCTACGGCGCCGGGGAAAAACGCTGCATCATCTATCGGCGCTACAAGCAGGATTTCGGCACGCCAAATATCGGAGGAGTCGGCAAAGTGATCTCGAATCTCGAATGATAGCCTTTGCGCGGGCGGTCGAACTCATGGCAAAGGCGGATTCGAAGGAACTCGACAGATTGACGCTCGCGCGTGAGCTCCTACTCAGAAAATGCAAAGACCGTAGAACGAATTCAAGGCTGCCGCGGTTTGTCGACCTGTGTCTGGAGTCGCCGGTCGTCACCGTCCCTTTCGTCGCCAAAGAACTCCGAATGTCGCAGCAAGCAGCGACCACGATGATAGACGAACTCTCGTCGAACCTTCGCGAGTTGACTGGACGAAGACGATACAGGGCTTGGGCTGTTATATAAAAGTGTGAAGCGATGGCAAATGTGTGATGGTTGGGCATGTATGAATTGCCGATGGGTTTCGACGCCGATCGGCGTTTTAAACCGCTGAAATTTGCGCTCCGCGGGGGACAAAGCCGGGTGCTTGTTCAAGCCAAATTCCGCACGGTGGGCAAAGAGCGGACTTCCGATTTTTTGAATGCGCGGCGAACCGCTCGAGCGGAGTATTGCGAACAGTTCGAAAGAGGTGTCGAGACTGGTCATGAGACGCCTGCCTGATGATGATGGCGAGGCTCGACCGGAGCATCGAAATCGCGTCGTGGGCCGATTGGAACGACTCCACTCGGATTCAGCCAGGGATGGCTGCTATAATAATGGCCCTTGATGTGACCGAAATCGACGGTCGGGCGGATCGCCGGGTGCTGGTAGAGCGCCCGCGTGTAGCGCCAGAGAGCGGGATAATCGACCAGCGCCCGCAAATTGCATTTGAAGTGGCCGTAATAGACCACATCGAACCGCACCAGCGTCGTGGGCGTCGATCTCGCTGCGCAGCTCGGCGGGATAATAGTCGCCTTCCGCCGCGCCTATGCGATCGAAGGCGCTGTTGAACATCCGCAGAATCTCTGCCGATTCGTTGGAAACGACTTTGCGGCTGTCCTTGTCCCAGAGCACCGGAACGGTTACGCGCGAGCTGCAGTCCGGCTCGGACAATGTGTAGAGCTGATGCAGCCATTGCACGCCATTCACAGTGTCGGGAATGACGCCCGGGCCTGGCTGGAACGACCAGCCGTCCTCGCCCATCAGCCAATGCGCGACCGAAAGGCCGACGAGCTCTTCCAGGCCCTTCAGCCGGCGCATGATGAGCGTGCGATGCGCCCAGGGGCAGGCGAGCGAGACATAGAGATGATACCGGCCGGCTTCGGCCGGAAAGGCGGGCGCCTTGTCGGCGTCGCTCAGGCCGATCCAATTGCGGAATATAGAGATTGGGCGCCGCAGCCGGCCGTCCTCGAGGAGCTTCTCGACGCCGCCGCGCCGCCACTGGCCCGCGATCAACTCACCCATGGAGCTTCTCCTTCGTCGCAGCGCGGATCATAGGCGCGACCTTTGCTCCGAGAAGCTCGATCGAGCGGCTCATCGCATCGGCGTCCAGCATCGCCGCGCTCATTTGAAAGGTGAGCCGCGAAACGCCGCCCAGAGCCTCGCTCGCTGCGAGCGCACGCCGGGCGACGGTCTCCGGGTCGCCGATCAGAAACGCGCCATGGGGCGAGCACATCGCCTCGAAACCGGCGCGCGTGACGGGCGACCAACCTCGTTCACGGCCGATCTCTGTGAACATGTAAGCCCATCCTGGGAAGAAAGCGTCCCTGGCGGCCTGGTCGGTGTCGCCGACGAAGCCCATTGCGTGAACGCCGACCTGGAGCATCTCGTCCGCATGGCCGGCGCGACGGCCCGCCTGCCGATAGAGATCGACGAGCGGGCGGAACCGCCGGAAGTCGCCGCCGATGATCGCGACCATGAGAGGCAAGCCCAGCGCTCCGGCGCGGATGAAGGATTGCGGCGTGCCGCCGACGCCGAGCCAGATCGGCAAGCGGGCCTGATGCGGTCTGGGGAAGACGCCCTGGCCGGTCAGCGGCGGCCGGAAGCGTCCTTTCCATGTGACATGGATCTCGTCGCGGAGCCTCAGGAGCAGGTCGAGCTTCTCGGCGAAAAGAGCGTCATAGTCCTGCATGGCGAGGCCGAACAGCGGATAGGCCTCGCCGAAGGATCCTCGCCCGACCACGATCTCGGCGCGTCCTTTCGCGATGAGGTCGAGCGTCGCGAATTCCTGAAAGACGCGGACCGGATCGGCGGCGCTGAGCACGGTGACGGCGCTGGTCAGGCGGATTCGCCGCGTCCGCGCAGCGGCGGCGGCCAGGATAACAGCGGGCGCCGCGTCGAGAAATTCCTCGCGATGATGTTCGCCGACGCCGAACACATCGAGCCCGACGCGGTCGGCGATCGCCACTTCGTCGAGCAGACGCTCCATCCGTTCGGCGGCCGAAATGATTTTCTCCGTCGCAGGATCGGGGATGATCGCCGCGAAGCTGTCGACGCCGATTTCCATGCCGCTTCCTCTAGAATCAGACAGGAGAGCGCGTCACGTGCTCGCGGCGCACTTCGACGGCGTCGAGTAGGAGAGAAGCCTTCTCGACGCCGAGGGCATGATCAGGCGCGGAGGCGGCGGCCGTCCAGGCTGAACGAGCCCGCGCCGAAGGCTGCGATCTGAAGAAGGCCGCCGACGATCGCGACGTTCTTCAGAAAGTGGATCATCTGGTTTTGATCGGCGAAGTTCCTGTGGAATATCGCGGCCAAAATGAGCGTGAAGGCCGCCAGGACTAGGCTGACGAGTCGCGCCCTGTATCCGATGAGCAGAAGGAGGCCGCCACCGGCCTCGACGATGACCGCGACTGCCAGACCGAGAAGCGGGGCAGGCAATCCGACCGAGGCGATATAGCCTTGCGTGGCCTCGGGGGCCGCGAGCTTGCCGAGACCGCCGAGGATGAAGAGCGCGGCGATCAGCAGGCGGCCGACGAAGGCAAAGAGGTTGGTCGGATTGGAGGCGTTGGTCTGATTCATGTCGATAGAGCTCCAGAGGTTCGGCGATAGGGGGAGGGTGTCGTCGCGGGTCAGGCGGCGAGCGATGCGATTTGGGCTTTCGCCCCGGCGATGGCTGCCGCCTTCGGCTCTTCGCCGAGATTGAGGCCTTCGGCGCGGATGATGGTGACGTCGATCAGGCCGATGAAGCCGAGAACGCCGCGCAGATAGCTCTCGTGATGTTCGAGCTCGGCGGCCGGGCTGTCGCCGGTGTAGACGCCGCCCCGCGTTGAGGCGATGACGACCTTCTTGCCCTCGGGCAGCAACCCTTGCGGGCCATTGGGGCCGTATTGGAAGGTGCGGCCGGCGACGCAGACACGGTCGATCCAGCCCTTGAGCTGTGAGGGGACCGAGAAATTATACATGGGCGCGCCGATCACGATGATGTCGGCGGCGAAGAGATCGTCGATATAGGCGCCGCCGAGCGCGAGATCCTGGCCGAGGGCCGCGCTCGTCACCTCGCCGCCCTGGAAGACCGCAATATGCGCATCCGAGAGATGGAGGGCGGACTCGGCGACGAGGTCGCGGCGGATCACCCGCGCGCCCGGATGAAGGGCCAGCTCTTTCGCCACGACCTCCGCGGTGAGCGCGCGGCTGACCGAATATCCGCCGAGGATGCTGGAATCGATGTGCAGGATCGTCGTCATTGGGAACTCCTCCGAGCCGCCTGCGTGAGGCGTCATAGCTTTGCGAGCGAAGAGGTTTTTCAGAGCGCGAAACATCGAGTGAGTAAGTCGCATGGTTGTGCGAACAGGAGAAGCCGGCATATCTTTATACTTACCATCGGAGAATCCGATGGATTGGAGACAGCTATGCTGGACGGGGTCTCTCTGGATCAATTGCGCGCTTTCCTCGCCGCTGTGGACGAGGGCAGCTTTTCCGCCGCGGGGCGGCGGCTGTCGCGCACACAATCGGCCATCAGCGAAGCGATCGGCAGCTTGGAGACGCATCTGGGTGTCTCTTTGTTCGATCGCAGCGGGCGCTATCCCCGGCTGACGAGTGAAGGCGCTGTCCTCGTCGCCGATGCGCGGCAGGTCCTATCCGGCGTCGATGGCCTGAAGGCGCGCGCCAAAGGAATGGCCGCCGGGCTCGAGGCCGAGCTGGCGATCGCGGTCGACGTCTTCTTTCCGATCGAGGCTCTGGCCGGGGCGGCGACCCAATTCCGCGAGCAGTTTCCCCGCACGCCGCTACGGCTCTATGTCGAGGCGCTCGGGGCGTCGGTGGAGCCGGTGATCGACGGACGCGCGAGCTTCGGCATCGCGGGACCCTTGCCCATGCTGCCTGGCGGGCTCGTCGCCGAGCGCCTGACCCACGTGCGCTTGTTGATGGTCGCGGCAGCGAACCACCCGTTGGCCACTTGGAAGGGCGTCATTCCGAAGGAGGAACTGGCCCGCCACGTCCAGCTGGTCCTGACCGATCGTTCCGCCTTGACGGCCGGGCGTGAGTTCGGAGTCATGGCGCTGACCACCTGGCGCCTCGCAGATCTATTCGCGAAGCACGCCTTTCTTTTGAACGGACTGGGCTGGGGCGGAATGCCTCGTCATACCGTCCAATCCGATTTCGACGCCGGCCGGCTGGTCGAGCTAGCGATCGAGGACATACCTTCTGGCGGGCTCGCCTTACCCATGTCCGTCGTCTATCGGGCGTCCGACCCGCCGGGACCGGCGGGCCGCTGGATGATCGAGCGTCTCGCGATGTGTCCAAAGCAGATGGGCGACGAGGACGTGATCGCCTGATTTTCGATTCGCGACTTGAAAAACCGATCTGCGGCGGCGGCCTTCTCATCCGGCTATAAGGCTGTGGTGCAAATTTCACGAATGGCATGAATTTGGGTTCGGGCGTTCTTTGGTTCAGGCGGCAAGCACCGAGGTCCAGATCTCCGGCGCTATCTTGCCGGCCGTGCGGCTGGCGTCGGCGACGAGGATTTGACGGCCCAGGGCATCAGCTCGTCGATGCGCGACTGCGGATGGCCATCGGTGATTGCCTCGAGCGTCGCCTTCATCCAGGCATAGGGATCGACGCTGTTCAACTTGCATGCCGCAAGAAGCGAAGCGAGACGTGTCCAGGAACGCCTACCTTCATCGGAGCCGGGATCATAGTGCTGGGTTTCTGACATTCGAAGCGGAGGTCAAATATCCGTTTCACCCGCTGGTTGGTCAGAGTGTCGTGGTCGTCGGAGACCTCGTGCATGACGGTGTTCGTTATTTCCTGATTCGTCAGGCCCATGGCAGCACCTATCAAATTCCCGAATGGATGTTCGCTCAGGAGGCTAGCGCTCTTGCGATCGTAGCCATTCCGCGGCTTCCCGTCGGCCAACTGATCCTCTTGCGCCGCTTCGCCGATCAGCTCATGGCTAATTTCCCGGGATCGAAGATTCCGGAGGGGTCGGCCATGAAAAGGTTGTCGCACACGCAACTGGACTTGTTCGTCATATCGGTCGAACCAGTGGCATTGACCGACGCGGAGCGGCAGATGGCGGGAGATGAGGAGGTCTATCTGAAAGTCTACGACAGCGTGTCCGAAGCGCGCGCTTCGATCGGCCGGTATCTGGCCGTCTACAACGAGGGGTGCCCCCATTCGTCGCTTGACGGGCATACGCCCGACGAGGCCGACTTCGACGAAAAGGAAACAGCGATGGCCGCACGAACGTCGCCGTCGATTTTGTCGCAGCTCTGGTCTGTCAATCGGCATCGAAAATTGGCTCTGACTCACTTCTGATGCACTTGCGGCGCCGGGTGGCGCTGGTTTCACAGGGAATCAGCGCCATGACGACTGCTCTGCGTCCTTCGGCAATCATTCCGTCAGGGTTCCGCGTCGACCGCGTTTCGATTGAGGGTGAGATGACGACGATCGAGGCGCGCGCCATCGCCGCGACGAGGACATGTCCGGACTGTGGTTCGATTTCCAGGCGCGTTCACAGCCACTACTCGAGACGGCTTTCGGATTTGCCGCTCGCGGGGCGCGTGGGTCGCATCTCCCTGACGGCGCGGCGCTTCCGTTGCATGACGCCGACATGTCGCCGATCCATTTTCACCGAGCGGTTCGGTGATGACATTATCGCGGCCCGCGCCCGACGAACCGCCCGCCTCGAAAACGTCGTCCATCATCTGGCCCTCGCGCTCGGCGGCCGATCGGCTGCGGGTCGAGCCCGGCGCCTTGATGCCGGTCAGTAACGATATGCTGCTCCGGGTCGTGCGCCGCAGGGGTCGGCCGTCGCCGCCGCCGCCGACCGTAATCGGCATCGACGACTGGGCGTGGAAACGCAATCAGCGCTATGGGGCGATCATTTGCGATCTCGGGCGCCGTCGTCCGATCAAGCTGTTACCCGATCGGGAGCCGGCAACAGCGCAGGCATGGCTCGCCGGACAGCCGCAAATAGCCATTGTCGCGCGAGATCGCGGTGGCGGCTTTGCGCTCGCCGCCAGCAGGGCGCTTCCCGGCGCTCTTCAGGTTGCCGACCGCTGGCATCTGATGGAAACGCCAGCGCCGCCTTCCTCGGCGCCGTGCGCAAATCGATGCGCTGCATACGATCCGCGCTCGGAGCGACGTTCGTCGACCCGGCACTGCTCACCGCCGCGGAGAAGCTTCAATACGAGGGCTATCTGCGCCGCGAAGAAGTCAACGCCGCTATTTTTGCGCGGGCCGAGCGTGGCGCGTCGATCAAAGAGATCGTGCGGGAGACGGGCAATAGTCGCGGGCTCGTTCGAAAGATTCTGCGCGGCCAGCGCTCGGAAATTTTCCGTACGCGGGAGAGTTCACTCGAGCCGCATCTTCCATGGCTCGACGCGCAATGGGCCGCCGGCTGTCACAATGGCGCTGAACTGTGGCGACGTCTCCAAGCTGCCGGCTTTCGTGGATCCTTGCGCGTCGTCTCCGAATGGGCGGGCCGGCGCCGCCGCTCGGAAAAGATGGACGCGGCTGGCTTGCATCGAACGCCCTCGGCGAGGACCATTGCACGCCTGATGACGAGTGGCCGGGACGCGCTGTCGACGACGGAGACGCTCACAATCGCAGCAATTGAGGACAGCGTTCCTGCTCTTGCCGAAGCGCGCGCCGCCGTCGCCGCGTTTCAAGCCACGATCCGCAAGAAAGCCGGCGACGACCTCGACGGCTGGATCGACCGTGCAAAAACCGGCCTCCTGGCTTCCTTCGCGAGCGGCGTCACAAAGGACCGCGCCGCCGTCGTGGCGGCGATCACGAACGTTTGGTCGAACGGCCAGACTGAAGGCCAGATCACCCGGCTGAAGTTGATCAAGCGCCAAATGTATGGGCGCGCAAAACTCGATCTCCTCGAAGCCCGGCTTCTCGGAGCGGACTGACGAAAAACTGCACCAGAATTGCGTCAGAGCCAACGCGCCCCGCCGACTGACATTCGCGGGCTGATTTCGGCGCCGCAGCCTAGATCCGCCATGAGCTTTCGCTTCTTTTTACGAACGTCATCGTCGACTTTCGTCGCCTCATCGTGGCGCGAAATCCCGAGCGATGTTGCATCTGCGCTTTCGAACAGAGCAACCTTGCTCTTCGCGCAGATAAGGTGAATCTGCTCATCCGCGAGGTAAGTAAGATCGAGAATTTTCGGCCTGTTTCCCAGGAACGGATCATTGCGAACGAGGTCTTCGACGAAAAGAAGTCCAGATTTGTCGACAATCACGAAATCCGCATCAGTGCGGCTGATCACCTCGGCGGCCCTTGCATAGGGTTGGACGAAGCGTTCGGCTTGAATGACGTGGACCGGAAGCAGAATGATCGCGCCGATAGCGCAACCGATTGCGAGCATTGCTCCGGCCTCCGGCTTTGCGCGGCCGCTTGTGCGCGTAGAGAGATCGATCCATCCATAGGCCGCGAGCAGCGAAAAATTCCCGAGCAGCCCATGCATATAGCGATATCCCCAGCCATGACCCTGATAGGGAAGGACGACGAACATGGCGATGAGAGTGAGGCAAATGCCTGCAGCCAGCTCCCAGGCGATTCCGGAGCGGTCGCGTATTTGCTTGTAGGAGAGAAGGACCAAGGGAAGAAGAACCGGGTTCTGCCAAATGACGAATCGCAAAATGTTCTTCGCCATAAGGTCGGCGCCCGACCATTGAAAACTCGTCAGAAGAGCTACAACTCGGGCAATAAAATAAACAAAGCCGACTTCGTCCGACGCGTCCATAGAGACGCCGCCCCATAGGGCGAGCAATTGCCAATAGCTGATCCAAAAAAGGAGAACGATCGCATAGCTGACGATATACGCCGTTGCCATCGTTCGTCGCTTCGATCTCCAGAGACGCAGAATGAAGGGCGCCGCAAAGAGCGGGTGGAAGATCGCTTGATGCAAACCGATCGCGAGCGCTCCGACGATGATCGCAGCCGCGTGTCCGGCTTCGTCGTCGCGGACAAAGAGCCAGAGCCAGAGCATATCGAGGGCGAGATGGGCGGTCATCGCGTAACTCGTCATCGAACCGACGAGAAGCTGCGAGGATGTGGCTGTTATCGCGGCGGCGACGAGCGCTGGAGCCGCATCTGAAGGCCAAAGGCGCCGCGCGACAGCAAAGACTGCGATAACTGCGAAGGCGGCGAGAAGCGGATTGGTCGAGGCCGGATCGACAAAGCCGCCCACCGCTCGCAACGCCGCGTTCACCGGCAGATATGCGGAAACGAAGCCATCAACCCGGTCGATAGGGACCATGAATGCCGGCGCGAGCGCAGACGCAAGGGGCCGATGTTCTGGAGCGATGGACGCGATCAGATGGCCGGAGCGGAAAATCGTTGCGTCGAAGTCCGCCAAGATCTCGTCACGTGACAGATGATAGTCGTGGAACACCAAATGAGTTCCTACGACGCCGCAGATCAGGACGAAGAGCGCGAGCAGCGTCACGGCCATGTTGCGTCGAGATCGATCGTCGAGATCGATGAAGCTCCGGTGCAACTTCGGCCGTGCAATAGCTACAATTGCGAGAAGAATGGCAACGCCGACAAGCCATAGTGCGTCCTGGCTGCGGAAAAAATATGTCGTCAACCATACAAATTTCGGCTGCTTCGCTGTGGCGATTAGAACAGGTTCCGTCATAGACGAGATGATTACCCCGAAAAAAATGATCGCGGTCGAAATGATCGTCACGCCCTTCAAAGTGAGGAAAAATGACGAGTTGCGGCCTTCTGTATCGGAAGCAGTATCGAGATCAAACATAATTTTACCTCTATTATCGGTGCTTCGGCTTTGACGGTCTATGGCTTCGGAAACGCGACCAAACCACGCAAAAGCGTCGCGTAGTGCTCTGCAGAAGCGCGCCAGGAATAGCGCGAGCGACAAAATTCGGCGCGCGCGACGCGCGATTGCCTTCCATTCTCCCCAGACTCGAGCAGGCGAGAGGTCGCCGCCCCGAGCGCCGCCGCGGTTGCTTTCGGCGTCTCGACGTCGATAGCTATCGTAGTCAGGAATGGTTCGGCCTCTTTGTCCGCGGCAGCGGTGTCGGCGCCGCAGACGATAGGCAGACCGCAGGCGAGCGCTTCCTGTATTACAAGCGGAAAGCCTTCACCGACACTCGGCAACAACAACACATCGGCCGCACGATAGAGCAATGCGAGAGACGGGCCGACCAACTCTCGAAACACGCGTATGTTCGGCAGCGTCCATTGCGAAGGATCAATGTCTCCCCAACCAGCGAAGACGAACAAGACGTCGTCGCGTTCGCGCGCCAGATGTTCGAGGTGAAGCAAGCCCTTTTTTTCTACGAAGCGCCCGACGAAGAGTGCGATAGGCGCGAAGGGGGGCAGACCAAGATCGGCGCGCGCCGTCGCCTTGTCTGCTTCACATTCAGGAGGGAAGAAAATCTCGGTGTCGACGCCGTTGAAGATGAGTTGAGGCGTGCGCGGACAGTGAAGCGTCTCGAAATAGCGCCGCGTCAAATCGCTGATGAAGACGATCTGGTCGGCTCGGTTCAGAACAGGTACAGCGATGACTCGATTGGCCACCGCCATGAGCGATCGGAGAATGAGATTGCGATACGGGACGATCCCGATGTGTTGCACGACGAGGAAAGGCTTGCGATAAAATCGAGATGCGAAGAGTGCGGCGACGCTGGTCAGATAGAGCGCGTCATGAACGAGAACGACATCGGCGTTGCGCACTTCGGCAAAAATCGAACGAATAGCGCTCGGAAAAGGAAGCGGATAGGGAATTTTGGCAGTGAGTTCGACGATGTTCGAGGCCGGTAGCCCGCGCCGCTCCGGGTTCGATGTCTCGTCACGAAAAGCCTTTTTGTCGGTCGCGAGCCAGACGATTTCAAAACCCAGCGGCGACAAGGCTCTCGCCAATGCGCCCGCGACGATTTCGACTCCGCCGCGATGCTCTTCGAAGTAATGCGACAGCATTGCGAGTCGGATGACCGGACGGCACATCTCGTGGCCAGTCGTCAAATCGGTCGCCATTTCATGCTCGTTTCGAGGCGATTGGGAAAGATGACTCGCTCGACGCCGTGACGATATTCGCCGTCGGAGACGATTTCGCACGCATAGCCCGCGCCACTCGTGAGCGTACGCCAGTCTTCGGCACGCAGATAGCAGGCGCTCACCATTCCATTGAAGGGAAGATTGCCGATGAGATCGAGCGCCGCGAGCCGAGCATCGTCGAACAGGCCCTCAGAAAGATGGTCCTTGATGTAGAGAGGACCTGTCCCGGCGACGCGTCGACATTCGCGCAGCAATGGAAGGCGAAGCGGAGTTGGAACATGATGCAAAACATTGAAGAGAATGACGCAATCGAAGGATTTGTCCGGAAACGGAAGCGTGCAGCCGTCATAAACGGCCGTTTCGATGTCGAGCGACGGTAGGTATCGGTTCTCGACGTCTATGGAGACGATGTGATCCAGCCCGAACAGCGATTTGATCGTATAGGCGAGAAGCCCGGTTCCTCCGCCGACATCGAGCGCACGTCGATGCGATTTATCCCATGCGCGATGGAGATTGGTTAGCGCCACATATTGATAGGCTGGCTTACGCCAGGAATAGATAGGCGCATGCGGCGCCATGCAGCGTGTCAAATCGTCGAGCGTAAAGCATTCCATGAAATTACCCCCGATTCGCGGAACGCGTTTCATGGAAGGGCGTGACGGCTCGTGACAACGCCCATCTCGTGCATAAAAAATTCCAGAGCGTTATGAAAATTGTGGCGACGGGTGCGGAGATCGCTGTGGGAAGATTGCCGAAATCGCCGAGGAGATAGAGAGAGGCGAACCAGAGCGGATAGTTGGCGAGCATCGCCGCAGCGTAGCGCGCCAAGGAAGCCCAGGACGCCGGCGCGTCGAATGTGATGGAACAGTGCAATCTGTACCCGATGATGAGTATGGGTCCAAATGCAAGAAGTGTCGCCCAGACATAATGGATGCCGACCAAACTGAAGCCGACAACCGACAGGTTGTTGAGAAGCGCGCAGAATCCGCCGACGAGCATGAAACGCGGCAATCTCATGGCGAGATCCGGGTCGGGCGACACAGCATCAGATAGACGCATGCATTGTCGCGCGTGACCCATTCCGGGGTTATCGCGTCTTCAATCAAGGCGCGTAGATTGAGCGCGATAGCGAGGGTTCGAGCGAAGAAGCGGCCGAGGACTGGCAGTTTTACGATGGCGTGGTAGCCGCAGGTCAGTCTGAGCAACGTCGTCCAGGCGGGTAGCCCGAGCAGAGGCACACATTCGATGGTTTCAAACCCGTGCTCGGCGAGTTCGGTCAGGAGTCCGAGTCGCGTCCAGCGCCGGTAGTCCTCAGGATGAGGATGATAGAACCAATTGCCATGGGTCGACAAGACTAGCCGACCATCGGATCGCAGGAGCCTGCGCGCTTCATGAAGATAGGAGCCGACGTTGGGAACATGCTCCAGAACTTGAAACGAGACGACGAGATCAGCGCTCGCGTCGAGCGCGTCGACGCGGCCGTTCTTATCGATCGTGATTTCCGCATCGGCGAAATCCGCTCCGAGATACGATGCGCCGTGAGCCTCGAAGATCGGCTGATACGGCTTGGAGCCGCATCCGAAATCCACGGCAATCGCGCCGGGCTTCACGATTTGCGCGGCGACCTTCTCGATACTGACGCGCATCGCTCGGAGCAGCAGCCAGTCCGTGTCGAAGATGCGGGGACGAAGACGGCGCTGGGCGCTTTCGGCGATCATCTTCACCTGCCTCCATTTGCAGCTCGATCGGAGGCGGTTTCGTCGCAATTGCGGCCGGCTGCGTTCAGAGTGGCGATAGGCGCGCGAGTGGAATGTCGCTGTGCATCGGACCAGTTCTTGGCTTCTGTTCGGTCGACGAAATTCGCTTCGTGACCATTGACGATCGCGAGCAGGAAGCCAGCGAGCGCATTTTGAGCGCCGATGACGATCAACGTCGTACCGACGACAGCGGGTAGAACCGTGCCGATGGGCTCGAAATTGCGACTCGACCAATAGCCGAAAACAGAGAGGAGAATAGTGAGACCGAGCGTGAAAAAGAGGCTCCCAGCGACGAGCATGGTCTCCAATGAGAACCAATCGACGACCTTGTCCTCCCACCAAGCAGGGGGACGAAAGCCTTGGCGGCGGCCATAGAAATGCGTCGCTGCAGCGAGAACTGTGCCGGTGTGTCCGAGGCCGAGCAGCGAGCCGGCGAGAATGATCCAGTAATTGCCAAAAGGCGACTTATTTTCCGCGAGGGCCGCGACGCCGGTCAGCGCCCATATCCCCAAGGAAAGCGCTATGGCCAAAATGGCCGGCACAGCGAAGGCCCAGGCGGGGCTGAACATGAGAAGATAACGCAGATGCCGCCATCCGTCGCGCCACGGCCGCAAATGCGAGGGACGATCGCGCCGATCGCGATGGAGCGTCACGGGCACTTCGAAGATTCGCTGCTGTTTGAGCGCCGCCTTAATAATCATCTCGCTGGCGAACTCCATTCCACGGCCGGTGAGATCGAGTCGTTCGAAGCAGGGGCTCGTTATGGCGCGCAGACCACAATGGGCGTCGGTGACGCCTGCGCGGAAAAACAGATTCAAGACGAAGGTGAGCGCGGGATTTCCGATATGGCGATTTTTCCAGGGCATCGCTCCCGGTTCTATACGCCCTTTGAAGCGCGAGCCGATGCAAAGATCAGCGCCCGCGTCGAGGCGGCGCACCATATCGACGGATTCGCGAAAATCATATGAGCCGTCCGCGTCTCCCATCACGAGATAGGCGCCATTGGCGGAGCGTAGTCCTCCGATGAGCGCAGCGCCATATCCCGGCTGCTCGACGTCGACGACCCGCGCGCCGAGAGCGCGCGCGATCAACTGACTGCCGTCTCGGCTTCCATTGTCGGCGATCACGATCTCGCCGGATAATCCGAGCTCGTGACTCATCGTCTCGAGCGCGTCCCGAGCATTGGCAATGCAGACGGGCAGGCAGCGAGCCTCGTCGAGACACGGCATCACGATCGATACGTCGATCTTGGTGGACGCGCTCCCTAGAACATCGACCTGCGTCATGATCAGAAGTCTCTGACAGCCATGCTCACGTTATGCTGAGAGATTGGTTAGTATTTCGTTAAAAACGGCGACAACCCGTCCGACCACGAGTTGGCTCGATGGAAATCGCTGGAAGCCGTAAGTCACTTCAAGACGACGCGCGCGACGCTTTCATGGGTTGAAATCGACGACGAACGATCGCCTCCGACGCCCGACTGATGTGGAATTTGTCGCAAGGGACACGAACGAGGCGGAGCGGCAACCTCGGGAAACAGAGAGGCGGACGATGGGCTGTAGGTCGAAGCGCGGGACAAGGCGCGCGCCTCCACCAGACGCTGGAGATTGGCAGCCCTCAGTCGGGGTCCCTCCGCAGAGGGACGACCAGCGCTCGGCGCACAGGTCATCGACATCGAAATCCACGCGCTGGAACAGGAAATCTCTCGGCCGGTCCGAGAATTATTTTGAGGTCGCGCGGACGCGAATGGACGATCCGACATCCGACGGCGCCGTTCGTGTCACTCTGCCGGTCTGGTGGGTCGGCGCGGGCGAAGGGCGCCGCGCCGACGCGCGAGGCCGCCATCGACGGGATGGCGCCCGATTGGCAGGGGTGGCGGAGGCCATCGCGCAGATTCTGTGTCGGGCGCCCGGGCGGCCCGAGATTTCGTCGAACGGACGTTATGGAACCCTTAGTGTCGGTCCGAAGACAAGTTGAATCGGATGAATCGCTTGTGATTCAATAGAGGCGGCCTGATTCTCGCGGAGACCGCCGATGTGGACGAATGAAAATCGCACGCGCTACGATCGTAGCAAATTGCGCTACCCGAGCGACGTGACGGACGCGGAATGGGCGCTCGTCGGACCGCTGATCCCACCGGCGAAACGGGGCGGCGGGAAGCGCACGGTCGAGATGCGCTCGATCGTGAACGGCTTGATGTATGTGCTCTCGACCGGCTGCCAATGGCGCGCGATCCCCAAGGATTTGCCGCCCAAGAGCATGGTCCATGGCTATTTCGATCTTTGGACATACGACGGAACGCTCGATCGCATCCATCATGCTCTGTACGTGAAGTGTCGCGAAGCGGCAGGGCGCGAGGCCAGCCCAACAGCCGCGGTCATCGACAGCCAGAGCGTGAAGAGCGCAGAAAAAGGGGGCATCGCATCGATCCGCATGGCTACGATGCAGGAAAAAGTGCGCCTCGAAGGCGCGTATCACCAGTGGAGGTAGGTTCCACCCAGAGAGTTGTCGATTGATCTGGGTAGCTGACGAGCGGTTCGGTTGGGGGACTGGCCGGACCGAAGCCTCGTGACAAAGGCCGCCATGGGCGGTTGAGCGATCCGGCGGGCCGTAACGCGAGTGAAGTCCGAGCAGGCCTCGAAAGAGTCGATGCAGACGCCGACCCGTCTTTTTCCCGGGGAAGGCCGCGCAGATGGGGAAGAAATCGACGCAAGCACCCGTCTGGTCTGCCGGGGTATTGGACACAGCACGTCGGAATGGTGATGCGAGCAACGAGGGAGACCCGTGCGGTCGAAGGTCACGGCTTCAACGCCGCTTCTGGCGGCGGACCGGACGGGAGTCGGACAGGGCCATAGTACTGTCGAAGCCGGGCAATTCCGGCGGAGGGAAGGACCCTGACTTCTGGCGTGCTTTCGAAGATGGCGAGGAGAGGGTGATTGGCGATGAGCCTTGAAACGCCCGACAAGATCAGGAGTCTTCAGAGAAAGCTCTATTGCAAGGCGAAGGCAGAGCCCGCCTTCCGCTTCTATCTGCTCTACGACAAGATTTGCCGCGAGGACATTCTTCTTCACGCCTATGAACGCGCCCGCGACAAAGCGCTCCGCCGGGTGTGGACGGGGTGACCTTCAATCGAGGCGTCGGGCGTGGAAGCGTGGCTCGCGGGCCTGCGCGAGGAACTCGTGTCGAAGACGTATCGGCCTGATCCGGTGCGGCGGGTGACGATCCCGAAGCCAGGGGGCGGAGAGCGCCCTCTCGGCATCCCGACAATAAGGGATCGGGTTGTTCAGACCGCCGCCAAGATCGTGCTCGAGCCGATCTTCGAGGCGGACTTCGAGGACAGCGCCTATGGCTATCGCCCGCGCCGCAGCGCGGTCGATGCGGTCAAGGAAGCACACCGGCTGGTTTGCCGGGGCTACACCGACGTCGTAGACGCCGATTTGTCGAAATATTTCGACACGATTCCGCATTCGGACCTCCTCAAATCGGTGGCCCGACGCATCGTCGACCGGCACGTGCTACATTTGATCAAGCTGTGGCTGAAAGCGCCAGTCGAGGAGCGGGACGGCGACGGGAGACGGCGCATGAGCGGCGGAAAGAGCAGCAGGCGCGGCACGCCTCAAGGCGGGGTCGTCAGCCCAATGCTCTCCGTGATCTACATGAACCGCTTCCTGAAGCATTGGCGTTTGACCGGACGGGGCGAGGCTTTCCGCGCGAACGTCGTCAATTACGCCGACGACTTCGTCATCCTCAGCCGCGGATATGCGGAGGAGGCCTTGGCGTGGACGAAGGCAGTAATGACGAAGCTCGGGCTGACGATCAACGAGGTGAAAACCTCGCTGAAAGACGCTCGACGGGAGAGTTTCGACTTCCTCGGCTACTCCATCGGCCCCCGTCACCTTCCAAACGGAGGCCGACGGTACCTCGGCGCGAGTCCATCGAAGAAGAGCATATTGCGGGTCAAAACGAAAGTCAGCGAGCTTTTGCGGCCGAGCAACAAGGGCGCGTGGCCGATCGTGCGCAACCGGCTGAACCGGCTTTTAGCCGGATGGTCGGCGTATTTCGGCTACGGCTCCTTGGCGTCGGCCTATGAGGCCGTTGATCGGCACGTCTACGATCGCGTGATGTGCTTCCTGTGCAGACGACACAAGGCGCAAGGACGAAGCATGCGCCAATTCCCGCGGGACCATGTCCTTGGCGAATTGGGAGTATTGCGTCTTCGGCGTGGGCGCCAAGTGTCGCCGGCGAGTGCTTTGCGATGAAGCTGGTCGGAAAGCCGGATGCGGGAAATCTGCACGTCCGGTTTGATGAGCGGGGAAGGGAAACGGAGCGCGATCCAACGCGTCACCGCGCCCTTCCTCGACTCTACAGATCAAGGGCAAGAAGCGGCACATTCTCGTCGATACGATAGGCTTGCTGCTTCACGCGCTCGTTCATCCGGCCGACATTCAGGATCGCGATGGCGGCGTTCTGGTCCTGCGCACGATGTTTGGAAAATTCCCGTTTCTGCAAAAGCTGTTTGCCGACGGCGGCTATCAAGGCCCGCAGTTCCGCGACGCGCAGAAGAAGGCCTTGCCGTTTGTCGACACCGAGATCGTCAAGCGCTCCGATGCGGCCAAAGGTTTCAAAGTGCTGCCTCGCCGATGGGTCGTCGAAAGAACCTTTTCTTGGCTCGGTCGCTGCCGAAGGCTGGCCAAGGACTTCGAAAACCTCAATCGCAAGGCGCTGGCGTTTCTTCACCTCGCCTCCATCCGCCTCATGCTCAGAAGGCTTTGTAATTAAGTATGAGGTTCACGGACAGACTCTTATATTCCTCGCGCTCGTAGGTGGCGGATCATTCGACCACATTTGCCGTCTAGCAAGGAGGCACCCGAATGGATCTTCGGATACCGGACAGAACCGCTATCGTCTGCGGCGCCTCTCGTGGGCCAGGGATGGCCTGCGCCTGGGCGCTCGCCAATGAGGGCGTCCATGTCACACTCGTCGCTCGTCGCGCCGAAGCCTTGCAGATAGCTGCCGAACGAATTGCTGAGGCGACGGGAAAACAGCCCGGCTTCGTGGTCGCAGATGTCGGCACGGCGCAGGGGCGCTGCGGTCCAGGCGTTGAATACAGAGCCCGACATCCGGCTCTGTCGCGAATTTTTCTCACGGGCCGGTTGGGGCTATGATCGCGGGGCCGGGGCAGGCGGAATAGAGTGATGATCGATTTCAATGGCAGCCATTTTGAACGCGACGTGATCCTGTGGGGCGTCCGGTGGTATGTGGCGTATCCGATGAGCTATCGTCAACTCGAGGAAATGATGGAAGAGCGAGGCGTCGAGGTCGACCATTCCACGCTCAACCGCTGGGTCGTCAAATATGCGCCTTTGCTTGAGAAGCAGTTCCGCGCTCGCAAGCGCGCGATCGGATCCAGCTGGCGTCTCGATGAGACCTACGTGAAAGTCAAAGGCTGCTGTGAAATATCTGTATCGGGCCGTCGACAACGCAGGCGCGACAGTCGATTTTCTGTTGACCGCCAAGAGGGATCGCAAAGCCGCGTTGCGTTTCCTGCGTAAGGCGATCGGCCAACATGGCGGGCCGGAGACGATCACGATCGACAAGAGCGGCGCCAACACGGCGGCGATCGAAAGCTACAATGCGGAGCATGAAGCGGACATCGAAATCCGGCGCATCAAATATCTCAATAATATTGTCGAGCAGGGCCATCGAGCGATGAAGCGAGTGACGCGGCCGACGTTGGGCTTCAAATCATTTCGATCGGCTGCCGCGACACTCTCGGGGATCGAGCTCATGCATATGATCCGAAAGGACCAGTTGCAGACCAGGGACGAATTGCGTCCAGCCCAGCAGTTCTATGCGCTCGCGGCGTGAGCCGCGTCACTCTCACGCGTTCATCGCGTCCATAAACAAAATTTGCGGCAAAGCCAAAATTCGCGACAGAGCCGGTTCATTCAACAAATTTCGGCCGATTCGGGAATCCCTCGACGTGAGACAGTCTCTCAGAGGGTTCGTATTAGGTAATGCTGCGGAAAGAATTCCACCAAAAAGCATGATAGGTTTTTAGAATGCTAGTCATTTGGCGGAACTGTGAATGACCGCACTTTGGGTGAAGCGATTCACCCAAAGTGCGGTAGCCGTGGGACCGACAAGGCTCTAGCCGATCTTATTCATGACGGGGCCAGTTTTTGGATTGTTGGGCCGTTCGGCTCACGAGCCGTGCGAGGTCGTTCCGCTTTTTCACCGCTTCGAGAACCGCGCCTTCAAGAACGCGTTAGAGGGATAGGAAAGATGTGAGGGGCGCGCTGCCCCGTCGTTCATGGGCCGCCAGGCAGGAGCAGCGGGGCCAGCAGGGAGCAGAAGATATCGGCTTCGGGACTGGCGGCGGTGAAGGGGCGAGGCGCACGCGGCTCGCGGTCTCAATCACGCGGCCGGCGGCCTTCAGCAGGCGTAGCGTCGAGAACTTCACTTTCGCCAGATCGCAAGGTGCCGGAATGGCGTCGCGGACGCGGAGCACCTGCCAATAGGCGGCGGTATGCGAGACGAGGCGAAGCTGATTGGCGAGCGCCGAACGGCATGAGGTTCGATCGGAGGATAGCTGCGTCTTGTGCAGCTTGATGAGGTTCTCCGCCTGTCCGCGCGCGCAGTAGAGACTGTCGTAGAGCCATTGCGGCGCGCCATATGGGAGATTGGTGACGACAAAGCGGATATCGAGGCCGAGCCGCGTCGCTTCGATGCGGGCGATCGCGCACCGCCCCCTGTCCCAGGACTTGGCGCAATGGCGCGTCTCGGCATAGCCGAGCACGCCGTCCGGGTCGTCGATGGCGCACTCGACGCAGACAGCGTCTGCCATCCCGTCGACTTTCTTGGACAGCGGCTTGGTCCCGGGTAGGCCGAAGACATAATCGACGCCGTGATCGTCGCACAAGGCCATCGCCTCGGGCCACGCATAATGTCCCTCGCCGCGAAACAGGATGCGGCTCGCCGGCCAAGATTTGCGGATAGATCGCGTCAGCGGGTGCAGATGCGCTCTCACCTCGCCGCGGGACGGCGTCTTGCCCGTGCGTAGGATCCCGGCGACGAGGCGGCTCTTCTCGGTGTCGTAGACATGGATCGGCAGAAAGCAGCGCTCGTCGTAATGGGCGTTGAACAGCGACAATTGCTGATGGCCATGCGGGATGTTGCACGTGTCGTGGATATCGAGCGTGACGGAGGACGACGGCTCGTCGTAGGAGGCCATCCATTGGTCGACGAGCGCATAGGTCAGGTGGTCACATCGCGCAGAGCTGGCGCGTTGTCGAGTCGCGACAGCGTCGGCTGCGAGGCGAGATCGCGGCCCGTGTCGGGCAGACGCCCGCAGGCGCGCTTGAACGCCCGGTCGGAGCGCAGAAAGTCGAGATCGTCGGCGTCCTCATAACCGCAGCTGATCGCGTAGATGCGGGCGCGGATCATATCGGCGAAGATGTGGGTGATGCCCGAGGGATCGCGGTGATCGAGAAAGTAGCGCGCCAGCCGCTGGGCCACGCCGAGCCGGCGCTCCGCCATGGCGAGCAGAATGACGCGCCGTCCGAGGAGATGCGTCCGCCTTCGAACGAGGATCGAGCTCTTGCATATGATCCGAAAGGATTAGTTGAAGACCAGAGGCGAATTGCGTCCTGCGCAGCAGTTCCACGCCCTCACCGCGTGAGCCACGTCACTCTCACACGTTCCTCGAGCGCATAAAGAAAATTTGCGACAAAGCCAACACAGCGATCCGAGAAATAAAGATCCCAGACGCACATGCCGAATGATAAGAAAAGCAGCGGGAAAGATCGCTCTATAACAAGAGGCGCACTTTCGGGGGTACGAGCAACCGGGCAATCCCTCGCCTTCGCGGTGTTTCTCCTCGTCTTACTGCCGGTCATACTCATGCTTGCACTGGCCGCTGCAGCGTTCGAGACCGACGATCTACGCGAACTGTAAAATTGACGGCAGTGGTACGAACGCCTCAACAGCCGTTTTGAAATCCTCCAGAACAACCTCGGCATCCCTGGAATGCGGGTCATCTGGCCGCGTCCTGTCGCGAGGACACGACAGTGGATAAGCAATCAACAACGCTGGAAGGCGTCGAAAACTGCATGGACGAAAGCACACGATACTTTGGAACGCGACTTGCGGAGCGGCTCCGCGCCTAGGACGCGACGATCGTTTTCATCGGGCTGGGCTATGTAGGCCTGCCGATTTGCCTTGCGGCAGCCCGTTCAGGCCTGAACGTGGTCGGCTCGACATTGAGCCCGTCAAGCCCGCGATACTTCTCAAAGGCGAAAGTTATCTGCATGGTTGCGGTGCAATTTCATGCACCTCGCCGTGCGATGAGGGCCGACATTCGTTGGGATTGGGCCGCGAGCACCGCACGCCAGATTTCGGGCGCAGTTGTCCCAGCGGCACCAAATTTGCTCAGTGCAAATTGACCATTCCTGATGCGATGCATGATTTCGACACCGGCGATGGTGATCGCCGCATGTCGGAATCGCTTGAACCCGAGCATAGGACCCAAGCGAAGCTTGATAGATCGGTGATCCTGTTCAATCAGATTATTCAGGTATTTCGAAGATCGAATTCGAGTCCGTGCGCTGCCTCGATGCTGCGCGAGAAGCTCGCGCGCCGCCCGATGTGACGCCTGATATCCGTCGAGCGTGATTTTGCGCGGGGGCCGTCCGTGGCTCGCGAACGCACGACGGAAAAACGCTTTGGCGGCGGCGACCTCCCGCTTGGCGCGCAGCAAAAAGTCCACTGTCTTTCCCGCCTTGTCGACGGCGCGATAGAGATAAACCCAGCAGCCCTTGATCTTGACGTAAGTTTCGTCGACGCGCCACGATCCGCCGACCCTGCACGCGAAGCGGTTCCACCGCTTTTCGAACTCCGGAACGTAGCGCTGAACCCAGCGCATGATGGTCGTGTGAGCCAAAGCCAAGGCGCGTTCGGACATCATTTCCACGAGATCGTCGAAAGCTGAGCTTGTATCGCAGATACCAGCGCACGCAGAGAACGATGATCTCGCGGTCGAAATGGCGGCCTTTGAAAAGTTTGTCCGCACTCAGCATCACCCATTACCCCAGCGTCCGGTTCTGCCCTCACGGATTATGTCCGCTCATACCGTTTGCACCAGAGCCTGGTAATTTACCCAACGAGCACCAATGCCGATTGTGCACTATAATCGGCTCCAGAATAGACGCTGCTTGAACCATTCGCTCCGCGAGCTAGCCTCGCACAACATTTCGTCCACGCGCATTTAAATTTAGATTCGAGGCGGCATTGATGCGTCAATCTCGTTCGCTGTTCACCGAACTTGCTCTCGTCGCCATCGCCATCGAGGCGATTGCTATCTCGAAAGACAATTTCGGAATCGCAAAAGCGAAATTGGCATATGCTGTTCGAGCGCGTTCTATCATCCATTCCCGCGAGCTCACGCCGCGAACGCGAAGCATTTTGTCGAAGCGCCACACGTCCGCTGTCTCCTTCAGCGACGCCGTACCTTCCGATCTGAGGCTACATTTCTGGATCGAACGCCCGGTCGATTTCGTCGGTTCGCACATCTTTCCGGCGATCGTCGCTTCGTTCGAAATTTTCGCTACGACATTGACTGTAATCGGACTTCCGATGGCCGGCGACGCTCCGGCGGCTGCTGATCGCCGAACAGCTCGAATTCATCTCGTTGCTCCACGCGACGCGAGAGCAGCGCGCGACTCGACGCCATGGGCTTTCTCTACCCTGTGAAGGGTCGCATGGCCTCACGTTGCGCGAGACGGTAAGCGCCACTGCGCCTTCGTGCGGCGGCGTGACGACAAAATCGGGCTTCGGGTGAAGCGATTCACCCGAAGTGCGGTAGCGTCGGGCGAACGAACGTCTCTTATCACATCCTGCGCCGTGTTCGAGCCTCGCTCGAAATTTCACAATGGCTAAAAGCTGTTTCACGACCTCACTTCTAACCGACGATGGACGGCACGATGCTAACCTCGAAATTGCAACAGCGCGCGCCTATCGATGCTCTCGAAGAACGTCTGACGCGCAGGCACGCGCTGATCGGCGTGATCGGACTCGGCTATGTCGGTCTGCCGATCTGCATCACCGCCGCCGAAGTCGGATCGCATGTGCTGGGGTTCGACGTCGATCCCATGAAGCCCGAGGCCCTGGCGAAGGGAAAAAGCTACCTCAAGCATATTTCGGACAATCGAATTCGCCCGCTCGTGAAACAGAATCTGATCGAGGCGACGACCAATTTCGATCGCCTTTCCGAAGCGGACGCCCTGCTGATCTGTGTGCCGACCCCGCTCGACGCTCATCTCGGCCCGGATCTCTCCTTCGTCATCGCGACGGGAGAGCAGATCGCGTCCCGTTTGAGACCCGGTCAATTGATTATATTGGAGTCCACAACCTATCCCGGAACGACCTATGAAGTGTTGCGCCCCATCCTGGAAACCAGCGGACTCTCGTGCGACAAAGACTTTTATCTCGCCTTCTCGCCCGAGCGAGAGGACCCGGGCAATCTGGAATTTTCGACGTCGCGCATCCCGAAGGTCGTCGGCGCCGACAGCGCCGACGCACGCAGATTGGCCGTCGCGCTCTATAACCAATTCGTCCCGAGGACCGTCGAGGTCTCCTCGAGCGCAACTGCCGAGGCGGTCAAGCTGACCGAAAACATCTTCCGCGCGGTCAACATCGCGCTCGTCAACGAGCTGAAACTGGTCTATGGCGCGATGGGCATCGACGTGTGGGAAGTGATCGAGGCCGCGAAATCGAAGCCTTTCGGATATATGCCATTCTATCCCGGGCCAGGGCTGGGTGGACACTGCATTCCTATAGATCCTTTCTATCTCACCTGGAAAGCGCGCGAATATGGCGTCGTGACGCGCTTTATCGAGCTGGCCGGAGAGATCAATTCCAGCATGCCGCAGCATGTCGTCAATGAGCTGGCGCGGGCTCTCGACGCCACTCGCGGGCGCGGCCTGAACAAGTCGCGCATTTTGGTGCTCGGCGTCGCCTATAAGAAGAACGTCGACGACATCCGAGAAAGCCCGTCGCTGCGACTCATCGAATTGCTCGAAGCGCGTGGAGCGGAGGTGCGTTTCTATGATCCTTACGTCAACATGATCCCGGAGACGCGCGAGCACAAATCTTTGGCCGGGCGTCGGTCCGAAGTCTGGGATCCTGCGCAAATCGGCGGCTATGACGCGGTCCTGATCGCGACCGATCACGACGATGTCGATTACGCCGTTCTCGCCTCTCATGCAAAATTGATCGTCGATACGCGAAACGCATGTCGGCACCGGGGCGTGACGAGCGCCAATGTCGTCCTGGCGTGATGCGGACAGCATTCGCATCTGAGCGTCGCGCCGATTCAGAGATGGAATAGCCATGTTGGAACTCGAGCCGCGAACGATCGCCTGCGTTGTCGGCGCGCGCCCCAATTTCGTGAAGATCGCGCCGATCATGCGCGCCATCTCGGCGCGCAAGGGCCTCGTAGCGCGACTCATCCATACTGGGCAACATTACGATGTCGCCATGAACGCCGTGTTTTTCGACGAACTCAGCATTCCATCGCCGGATGTAAATCTCGAAGTGGGGTCCGGAACCGGCACAGAGCAGACGGCCCGCATCATGTTGGGAATGGAGTCCGAGCTGTCGAAAAAAACGCCAGATCTCCTGCTCGTAGTCGGCGACGTCAACTCGACGGTCGCCTCCGCGCTCGTCGCCGCTAAGCTGCGCATTCCGATCGCTCATGTCGAAGCCGGGCTGCGCAGCAAGGACCGCTCTATGCCGGAGGAGATCAATCGCCTCGTGACAGATCGGCTCTCCGATCTCCTTTTCACGACCGAACATTCCGCCGTCGATAATCTGATCGGAGAGGGCGTTTCTCCGGGACGCATCGTCTTCGTCGGAAATGTGATGATCGATACATTGCATGCGTGCCTACATCGCGCGGCCCCCGCGCGCGAGACACTCACGGAAATCGGCGTGACACCCGCGATCGGCGAAGATGTGGTAAGCCGCGGCTTCGCGCTGGTCACACTGCATCGTCCCTCCAATGTCGACGATCCGGACAAGCTCGCATTGCTTCTTGAAGCTCTGGCCGGGATCGCGCAAAAAATTCCGCTCGTGTTTCCTCTGCATCCGCGCACGGGTTCGATGATCGAGAGCGCTGATCTTGGCGGATTTCTACGCTCCTCCCCCATCATCGTCGCCCCGCCGCTCAGCTATCTGCGCGCGATCGGGCTCATGCGCGAAGCGCGCTTCGTCGTCACCGACAGCGGCGGTGTGCAGGAGGAGACGACTGCTCTCGGGACGCCATGTCTAACGGTTCGAAATAGCACCGAGCGCCCGATCACCATCGAGCAGGGCACAAATCAACTCGTCGCCACGCTCGATGAGCTGAATGCTGCGGTCGACGATATCCTCGACAATGGCGGCAAGAAAGGTCGCATCCCACCCTTGTGGGACGGGCGCGCGGCCGAACGCATCGCAGAGGAGATCGACGCGTTTCTCGCTCACGAGCGCTTGCCTCTACCCGCTTGACGAGGAAATTAGCTGATCGTGCGGATCGTCTTTTTTACGCACTACTACCCGCCCGAGGTGAATGCGCCAGCCTCCAGAACCGCAGAGCACGCCCGCGTTTGGGCGCGCGCTGGGCATGAGGTCGTCGTCGTTACCTGCGTGCCGAACCATCCGCGCGGCAAGGTTTATCCTGGCTATGTCAATCGGCTCTATCAGACGGAGACAATCGACGGCGTGCGCGTGGTGCGCGTGTTCACGCTCATCGCCGCCAATGAAGGTTTCCTGCGTCGGGCGTTGAACTACCTCTCTTACGCACTGTCGGCGAGCATGGCGTTCGTCTGGCTCCAGCGCCCGGATGTCGTCATATCGACTTCACCGCAATTTTTTTGCGGCCTCGTCGGGCTCGTCGCTCGCGCGTTGAAGCGGACCCCATGGGTTCTCGAGATACGCGACCTGTGGCCGGAGAGCATTGTGACAGTCGGCGCGATGCGCAATGGATTCCTCATTCGCTGTCTCGAGCAGCTCGAGGCCCTGGCCTACCGTCGGGCCGATAGGATCGTCTCCGTGACGGACTCATTCATGCCTCACATCGCCGCGCGCGGCGGCGCGCCGGAAAAGACAACAGTGATCAAGAATGGCGCGGACCTCGATCGTTTCAACGCGAGCGACGACACACACGCGGCGAAAGAGCGGCTCGACTTGCAAAGCAAATTCGTCGCGGCCTATGTCGGAACGCACGGCATGGCGCACGGTCTCGACACGATTCTGGAGGCGGCCGAGTTGCTGCGAGGGTCGACGGACATTATTTTCCTACTCGTCGGCGAAGGCGCGGAACGACCACGACTTCTCCGCCTGAAGGAAGAGAGGCGGCTCGACAATGTCCTGATGCTCGAACAGCAGCCGAAGGAGGCCATGCCGGGCATATGGGCCGCGACGGATGTCAGCCTCATACTCCTGCGCCGAGACGAACTATTCAAAACAGTGCTGCCTTCCAAAATGTTCGAAGCCATGGCTATGCGCCGTCCAATTGTTCTCGGGGTGGACGGAGAAGCGCGTAAATTGCTTGAGGAGGCCCGAGCGGGAATTGCGATCACCCCGCAGAGCGCGAATGAGCTCGCCGCTGCAATCTTGCGGCTCGCCAATGACCGCAATCTCGTTGCTCGGCTCGGCGCCTCAGGCTGCGCGCATGTGCGCGAGCATTACGATCGGGCAGTGCTCGCGGCGCGCTATTTAGATGTTCTGTCGGCAGCGATCGGCGCTGAACCGGCGAAGCGTCCAGTCGCCGTGCAACTCGAGACGCTGGCCCGCCGATGAAAGAAGGAGCATTGCGCAAGATGGCGCGGGCGATCGCCTTCGGGCGGAACGTGCCGCTGGCCAAATTGGCGCGCCGCTTGGAACTCGATTTGATACGACGCGTCGCCCATGTCGGACTGTCCGCGCCGCTCCCGGCCACAGCGCCGCCGCTCGCCGATAGGCCGCCGACGCCTCTTTTCGAACCGCGGCGAGGAATGATCGCACGGATCGGTCGATCCTTGCGCTTCACCTTTCTTCGCCAGTCGCATGCGTCCCCTGCCATCGTCGACTGGCGGATGCGTCGTGGCGATCGAGGCGGGCAGCTCTGGCGAATGAATCTCCACTACATGGAGTATCTGGAGGACGTCGACGATGAGATGTTCTTCGAACTCGTCAGCCAGTGGACGAACGCCAACCCTCCCTATGCGCGGGACTATTGGAAGGACACCTGGAACAGCTATGCGCTTTCGTTGCGTGTCGTCGTCTGGATGCAGCAAGCAGCCACCCGCGGCGCGCGTCTGACCGTCGACGAGAGCGCGATGATGATCGCTTCGCTCGCCAGACAATTGCGATTTCTGGAAGCCAATCTCGAGACTGACATCGGTGGAAATCACCTCATAAAGAACCTCAAAGCGCTGATCTGGGCGTCCGCTTTCTTCACGGGTCGCGACGCGGATCGCTGGCGCGCGTGCGGCTTGCGTTTGCTACGGCGGGAATTACGTGCCCAAATCCTGCCGGATGGGATGCATTATGAGCGTTCCCCGTCCTACCACTGCCAGGTATTTGCCGATCTGCTCGAGTGTCGCCATGCGCTCGGCTGCGATCCATTGAACGGCGAACTCGACGATGCTCTACACCACATGGCGCAAGTCGTCGCCGATCTTACACATCCGGACGGCTCGGTCGCATTGTTCAACGACTCGGGCCTGTCGATGGCCTATGCGCCGGGCGAATGCTTGGCTGTCTACGAAAAGCTGTTCGGTGGACGGCCGTCGTCCCGCGATGTCTTTGCTTTTCGAGACGCCGGCTACTTCGGGTTACGCAGCGAGGAAAGCTATTTTCTCGCCGATTGCGGCCGCATCGGGCCAGACGATTTGCCTGCACATGCGCATGGCGACGTAGCGAGCTTCGAATGGTCGGTCGGCGGCGCGCGTATCGTCGTCGATCAGGGTGTGTTCGAATATGTCGCCGGCGAGCGGCGCGAACTTTGTCGGACGGCGGCGAGCCACAACACATTGTGTTTCGACGGCGCGGATCAGGCCGAATTTTTTGGTTCGTTCCGTTGCGGACGACGGCCTGAGGTCGCCATCCTCTCCTACAGCCGGACTGACGATGGCTTCATGCTCACGGGAGAGCACGACGGTTTTGCACGATTGGCGCAGGCGCCCATCCACATTCGCGGGTTCGCCGTCGAACCGAGTCGAATAACGATCACGGACCGAATCGAAGGTCACACGAAGCGAGTGGCGAGCATTGGTTTCCTGTTGCATCCGGACGCGCAGGTCGAAATCGCCGGCGCCGTCGCGTCGATAACGCGCGGTGCGGTGGCGATCCGAATGAGCTGTTCCAGGCCGATCGAAATCGAGCCTGCGGTCTGGTGGCCGGATATGGGTCTGGAGTTCGACACGACGCGATTGCGCGTCAAACTCGATGGCGAAGACGGAGTCACGACGGAGTTGAGCGTCGTTTCGTATTCGGCTGACGAGTAGAAGCAGCGGAGATCTCGTGAAGCAGGTCGAGCAGAACTACCGAACTGGCGAATTGCGGGTCGCCGAAGTTCCAGCGCCGAAGGCGATCGATGGTGGCGTGCTCGTCGCGACCAGAGTGTCGCTGATCAGTTCCGGCACGGAAAAGCAGTTGATCGATCTCGCCAAGGCGTCGCTTGTCGGCAAGGCGATCGCGCGTCCGGACCTCGTGCGTCGCGTGTTGCACAATGTCGGACGCGACGGCCTACGGCCGACGATCGAGAAAGTGTTCGCCAAACTGGATACTCCGATTCCCTTGGGATACAGCCTCGCCGGCGAGGTCGTCGACATCGGACGACGCGGAGGCGCCTATGTGGTCGGTGATCGCATTGCATGCGCGGGCGCGGGACAAGCCAATCACGCCGAGTTCAATGCTGTGCCGATGCATCTCACCGCGGCCATTCCGGCAGGCGTCGACGATGAGGACGCGAGCTTCGTCACGCTCGGCTCGATCGCACTGCAAGGTGTGCGCCTCGCTTCGCCGACGCTCGGCGAACGAGTAGTGGTCATGGGCCTTGGCCTTCTCGGGCTGCTCACGGTTCAATTGCTCAAAGCGAACGGCTGTCGCGTTATGGGCTTCGATCCCAATCCGGCGCGCGCGAAACTAGCAGTGGAGCTAGGTGCGGACGCTGCCGTCAGCGACGACCTGATCGAAGCGACGGCCGGATTCACCAATGAATATGGCGCCGATGCGGTGATCGTCACGGCGTCCAGCAAGTCCAATGAACCGATCAATCTCGCCGCCGAGATCAGCCGACTGAAAGGCCGTATCGTCATTGTCGGAATGATCGGTATGACCATCGATCGTGAGCCCTTCTACAAGCGCGAATTGGAACTGAAGCTATCGCTTTCCTACGGTCCGGGCCGGCATGACCCAGCCTATGAGCAGAACGGGTTGGACTATCCTCTGCCCTATGTGCGCTGGACCGAACAGCGCAATATGGAGGCGTTTCTCTCACTCGTCGCCGATGGGAAAGTGACGCCGAAGCGGCTCGTCACGCATCGCTTCCCGATCGCGCAGGCGGAGAAGGCGTATGAGCTGCTCGAGAGCGACGAGCCTCATCTCGCCATTCTGATCACATATCCAGAAGCGGCAGGGCGAGCGATCGAAAGAAGTCTGCGTCTCGCTCCACCGGCGCTCCGCGCCAGCGGCGGAAACGGCGTCGCTTTCCTCGGCTTCGGAAATTATGCCCAAGGCGTGCTGCTGCCGGCGCTGCGCAAGGCTGGCGGCGCGACGCTGACCACGGTGGTGACCGCCACGGGCGTCAGCGCGAGGCACGCCGCCGAGAAGCATGGATTTGCTGTCTCGGCGACCGAGCCGGCCGCTGCCTTGGAGGACAATGATACCGACACTGTGTTCATCGCGACGCGACACGACACGCATGCGCGCTTTGCGCGCGACGCCTTGCGATCTGGAAAGCACGTGTTTTGTGAAAAACCACTGGCGATCGACAGCTCCGGCCTGACCGAGGTCCTAGGCGCGGCTGAAATCGGGCCGGGCGTGCTCACCGTCGGATTTAATCGACGCTTCGCGCCGCTGCTGCAAAAGGCCAAAGCTGCGCTCGAGCCGCGAACGGGAGCGCTCGTGATGCTATATCGCATCAACGCGGGCGCTATCCCGGCCGATAGTTGGATACAGCGCGAGGAAGGAGCTGGCCGCGTGATCGGCGAAGTATGCCATTTCGTGGATGCTTTGACCTTCCTATCCGGAAGCCTGCCGATCGAGGCGCAAGCGATCGCCACGCGCGATCATGCCGATGCGGTCTCGATCCTCGTCCGCTTCGCCGACGGCTCCAGCGGCACGATCGTCTATTCGTCGGTCGGCGACGCGGGCGTGCCGAAGGAATATATCGAAGTCTTTGCCGGGGGGCGCGTGATCCAACTCGACGACTTTCGTTGCCTCACCGTGACGCGGAGTGGCAAGCGCAAGACGACGAAAAGCGCGCAGAACAAGGGCCAGCACGGCCTCGTCTCGGCGTTTCTCGAGGCGACGCGGGGCAAGCGCGAGGCGCCCATTCCGCTCGCTCAACTCGTCGCCGTCACAGAAGCGACATTCGCGATCGAGGAATCGCTACGCATCTGCGCGCCGGTCGCGATTCCGGCGAGTCGAGAATGAAAGCGGCAATCCATTTCTTGGTCCGGTCGTGGACTGAGGTCGCCGACAGAGGTGTTTTCGATGTCTGCACAAAATGGGCTCGTCCATCACGCCTCGAAAAATCGGGCGAGGCGTCTTCAAATCCGTGCTCGAACTCGAAGCCGAGATCGCCCGCTACATTGGCCGAAATTCCTGCAACCTCTGTCTGAATCGGTGCGCTCGGAGGCGATCTTGAACCAGCGCTATGTTCAATATGGCTGCGGCCTCAGCGCCCCGGAAGGGTGGATCAGTTTCGACGCCTCCCCGCGTCTTCGCCTGGAACGGCTGCCAGGAGTTGGCTTCGTAGCCGACACTCTGAACCTCCGCCTGTTTCCATCCAATGTCGCCTATGGAGATATCGTTGCCGGCTTGCCCGTGCCCGACGGCTCTGTGGAGGCGATATACGCCAGTCATGTGCTGGAGCACCTTGCACGGGAAGACGTGTCGCGGGCGATCGCTAACACGTATAAGGCGCTGCGTCCGGGCGGCGTGTTCCGCATGATCGTGCCCGATCTCGCTTCGCGGGCCGAACGCTATCTGCGTGATCGGCGTGAAGGCCGAGGCGAGGCCGCGGACGCTTTCATCGGGGCATGTCACATCGGCTTGTTGCAGCGTCGACGCGGCCTAGTCGGAACTCTGCGATCTTTCTTCGGCTATAGCGGCCATCGCTGGATGTATGATCGGGAACTGATGAGCAGTCTTCTTCGGGAGGCGGGCTTTGTCGAAATTCGCCCCTGCGAGTTTCATGACAGCAACGATCCCATGTTCGATCTGGTCGAGGATCGCGGGCGTTTCGTCGACGATGGCCATACCGAGGTCGCCCTTCAGGCCCGACGCCCGGACGAGCCCTGTGTCGCCATCCGTATGTCAGCATGAGAGTCGCTCGCAGGCTCGAGCGGATATGTCGCGCGTGACGCAGATCGCATTTTCATGGATGGGCTTGCCACAATACGCTGCGCGGCTCATTCGCGGCGCTGTGGATCGCTTGGGCCAAGATTGTATCGTCGTCGGCTCGCCGCCGGAAGTGCCGATCACGGGCATGGAAGAGGCGCTGAATTGCCCGATCTCGTGGGTCGACGCCATGCAACCAGTGACCTGGCGCGATCTCGGATTCGCCATCCCTGAAATCTTCGTGCAGTCCGGTTGGGCCTATCCGGCGTTCGTAGCGCTCGGCCGCGAGGTGAAGGCCCGCGGCGGCCGCGTGATCGGTCTCAGCGACGCTAACTGGCGTGGAGATTTCCGGCAGTTTGCTCTCGGCGCCATCGCCTTTCGTATCTTTCACAGACGCCATTTTGACGCCATGATTGTCCCGGGTCGCCAAGGCGAAAGGCTGATGCGCTGGTTCGGGATGCCGGCCGATCTGGTGCGCAGCGGCATGTATGGCGCGGACCAAACTCTGTTCCATGGCGGGGGCGATCTCGCGTCGCGGCCCAAAACCTTTCTTTTCGTTGGCCAGTTCATCGCTCGCAAAGACGTGCTTGGTCTCGCTAACGCCTTTATCCGCTTTTCCCGTTCACGCCCCGATTGGAGGTTACGCTTGTGTGGTAACGGCGAACTGAAGCATCTCATTCCCCAACATGATAACATCGTGACCGAGGATTTCGTGCAACCCGAGCAATTGGCCGAAAGGTTCCGAATGGCGAGAGTCTTCGTATTGCCCTCGCTCGCCGAGGCGTGGGGGCTGGTCGTGCATGAAGCAACCTCATGCGGCTGCAGCCTTTTGTTGAGCGATCGCGTCGGCAGCGCGGACGATCTTGCAGGCGCGCGCAACGCGGTGCGCTTTGTCGCGGGAAACGAGGATGAGCTTTTGCGAGCCTTGCACGAGGCGGCCGACTTCGATGATGCGCGGCTGGTTGAGGCCGAAGCGGAGTCGAGACAACTCGCCGGAGCATTCGGCCCCGGGCGATTCGGTCGTGAAGTTGAAGGGCTGATCAGCGAATTTTTGCATGATGCACGGGACCAAGCGCGTCAGCGCCCGGAATTCCTGTAAGGAAACACGAAATGTTCAATTCTCTCCTCGTGCGATTATTCGGGTTCCAGGCCACGCTGCATCATGGCGACGCACTCGTCTGGGATCGCATGCGATGGATCACGCGGCGGCTGCGCGTCACTCGCAACGCCGATCGCTTGCTGGATGTCGGCTGCGGCTCGGGCGCCTTCACCATCGGCACGGCCAGACGGGGATACAGGAGCCTCGGATTGAGCTGGGATGAGCGGAATCAGAGGGTAGCGCAAAAACGCGCGGCGCTTTGCAACGTCCAGAGCGCGACATTCGAGATCTGCGACGTCCGCAAGCTGCACGAGCGAACCGATTTTATTGGCGCCTTCGACGTCGTGTTGTGTTGCGAGAATATCGAGCACATCCTCGACGACCTGGCGCTCATGAAATCCATGGTCAACTGCCTGAAACCCGGCGGACGGCTGTTGCTGACGACGCCTCATCTCCATAGGATTCCGCAAACTTTCATGGATTACGGTCCATTTCCGGACGTCGAGGACGGGCGCCATGTGCGCGCCGGCTACAACCGGGCGATGCTATCGGAACTCTGCGCTCTATCGGGTCTGACGATCGAAGAGTTCAGCTTCATCTCCGGCCCGATCAGCCAGTCGAGCGCCTGGCTCATGTGGCAGATCGGACGCATTCATCCGCTCTTCGGCTGGGCCGTAGCACTGCCGCTGCGTCCGCTACCGCCCTTGTTCGACAAGCTGCTGATGCGGCGTTTCGGCTTCGCCCCGTTCTGTATCGGGCTGGAGGCGTATAAGCCGCGCTTTTCCATCGCATCGGCGTCGAAGCCTGCGGCCTCCGCGTCCTGACGAGGGCGATGTCGCTCTAGCTTTCTTTCGTCGAAGCGAATTCTGATCGATCGAACGATTCCGTTTGATCGGAAAGCACTTATCTTATGACTTTTCCTGCCGCTGAGGCAGAAAGGAACCGCTCTCGTCACCGGCGAGGGATGAATCGGGAAACCGCGGACCGTTTGACGGTTAGAGCTAGAGTATGATCGCCCTCGTCTTTTCCTTTGGCCTGATCGGATACTCGGGCTTTTGGCCCGAATGACAAGCAGAGGCATGGAAAAGATGAACCCTTCTACCATTGGCGTCGACGTTTCAAAAGCTTGGCTCGACGCGCATCGCCTCTGACGTGCCCCCGAAGTTTCATCCAGCGGCGAGTTGAGTCCCGGCGGTTGATACGCCCGCGGGCGTGGGGTGAGCAACAGGCGATCGGCGGAGCTGGTCGGGGTTGCGCAGCCGATCGCCTGTTGCGGTGAGCGCGGCCGCATAGTCCGCCGGCGTCGCATAGCCGAGGGAAGAGTGCGGGCGCCGGTGGTTATAATCGTGAACCCAAGAGCGAACTTTCTCTCTCGCATGGTCGAGGCCGAAGAACAGCGTCTCGTTGAGCAGCTCGTCCCGCATGCGGCCGTTGAAGCTCTCGCAGAAGCCGTTCTGCATCGGCTTCCCCGGCATGATGAAATGCCATTCGACCTTGTTCGCCTCCGACCAGGACAGGACGGCGTTCGAGGTGAACTCCGTCCCATTGTCGGAAACGATCACGCCAGGCTTGCCGCGCCTTTCGATCAGCGCCGACAGCTCGCGCGCCAGCCGCTTGCCGGAGATCGACGTGTCCGGGATCGCCGCCAGGCATTCGCGCGTCACGTCGTCGACGATGTTCAGGATGCGGAATCGTCGGCCACTGGCGAGCTGGTCGTGCACGAAGTCGAGCGACCATCGCGCATTCGGCTTCGCCTCGACGACAATCGGCGCCCGTGTTCCCACGGCGCGGCGGCGTGCGCGGCGTTTCCTCACGGTCAACCCTTCCTCGCGGTAGAGCCGATAGATGCGGTTCTTGCCCGAGCGCTCGCCCCGCTGACGAAGCAAGACGAACAGCCGCCGGTAGCCGAAGCGCCGACGCGCATTGGCGAGATCGCGCAGCTCGGCGCGAAGCTCGGCGTCGGCCGGACGCTTCGACGTGTAGCGCGCCGTCTTGCGATCGATGGCGACGATCCGGCAGGCCCATGACGGCCTGAAGGTGCGCGACGGCTTCGCGCTTGACGGCGGGCCCTACCATTTTTTTGCCAGGAGCTCGCGAAGCGCCGCCGCATCGAGCATCTGATCGGCTAAGAGCTTCTTCAGACGCGCGTTTTCGTCCTCCAGCGCCTTCAGCCGCTTGGCCTCGGAAACGTCCATCCCGCCGAATTTGGCCTTCCAATTGTAGAGCGTCGTCTCCGAAACCGCGTATTTGCGCGCGAGGTCCGCCGCCTTCGCGCCGGCTTCCTGCTCCCGCAAAATCCCGATGATCTGCTCTTCCGTGAACCGTTTCTTCTTCATCGTGTCCGTCCTGCAATCGGCCGGACTCTAATCGATGCTGGTGGGATTTTTCAGGGGCACGTCACCTCGTGGACGGAGCCGCGCGCCGTTTCGCCAATGACAAGACCGGCCGAAAGGCCTTGATCAAATGGATGGGCGCCGCGCCGGTGAAGCGTGTCGTGTTCGAGCCCACCGGCCCTTACCATCGCGCGCGTGAACGCGCGCTCGACATAGCCGGTCTGCCGATAGCCAAAGTCAATTCGGGCCACGCGCGCCGCTTCGCCGAGGCCGCCGGCAAGCTCGTCAAAACCGATCGTGCCGACGCCGCCATGCTGGCGCGCATGGGAGAGGCTCTCGACCTCGAGCCTCGCCCTTGCGTCAGCCAGACCATCGCCGAGCTGAAAGAATTGCATCTGGCGAGAGCCGCGCTCATCAAAGACCGCACCGCCGCCACGAACCGCGCGAAGGCGATCACGCTTTCGCTGCTCGAAAGGCGGAACAAAAAGCGCATCGCCGAAATCGACGCGAAAATCGTGGAGATAGACGCCGCAGTCGAACAGCGCATCGAAGGCGATCCGCTCCTCACTCGCCGGTTCGAAATTCTCCTCTCCGTCCCCGGAGTCTCGAAATTCACGGCTTTCGCCCTGCTCATCGAAATGCCAGAACTCGGCCGCCTCGAAGGAGGACAGGCGTCGAGCCTCGCTGGCCTCGCGGCTGTCCGACGACAGTCCGCAGATGAAGGCCGGCTTTGCCAGGCTCCTCAAGGGGAAGCCAGGCAAGGTCGCCATCACCGCCCTTATGCGCAGAATGATCGTCCTCGCCAGCGCCTTGTTGCGCGATGATCGCACTTGGGCTGAAAAAGCCCCTTGTCCATAACGGATACTCTAGCGGCCCCCGACATCGATTTTGGCGGCGCTTTTCGAATTTCGATCGCTGCGCAACAGCAAGCGAGGCGAGGCGTGACCGGGCAAGAGATTGCTTTCGAGAATTACGTTGCGCGGCTGAGCATGGACCAGCGCTAATTGTCTACGACAGCGCTTATCGCGCGAGCCGCGTCGCAGGCCGCGAGTGGATCGCCCAGGCAGGCTCGGCCGGCCCATTCAGGAACGACGACATGACCGACCCCGTCGCCGCCGCGAAGCAGGCGCTGGCCGAATATTACGCCGCCGCCGCCGCCGATTACGATGCGCTTCACATCGATCCGAGAGACGAGCACGCCAAGGCTCTCGGTTGGCTCGCCGCGATGATCGGCCAATATGCTTTCACGAGTGTGCTGGATGTCGGCTCGGGAACGGGCCGCGCGCTGTTCTATCTGAAAGATCGGCCCGGTCTCGAATTGAAGGGCGTCGAGCCGTCTCAGGCGCTTCGCGAAATCGCCTATGCAAAGGGACTGGCGGAGACCCAGCTCGTCGCGGGCGATGCGTTGGCGTTGGAGTTCGTTGATAATTCCATCGACGTCGTTTGCGCTTTCGGGATACTCCATCATATCGAAGATCATCGGCGCGCGGTCGCCGAAATGTGCAGGGTGGCGCGTAGAGCCGTATTTATCTCCGACGCAAATAATTTCGGGCAGGGCAGTTTTAAAAGTCGGGCGATGAAACAGATTTTGAATGCGCTCGGCCTCTGGAGGATTTGTGACTATATTCGTACCGGCTTCCGGGGGTATCATTTCAGCGAAGGAGATGGGGTGTATTACTCCTATTCCATCCATGACGATGTTCTGAGCTTACGCTCGAAATTTCCTGACGTCTATTATATGAGCACGAGGCCGAGCGGGCCCGACCTCTACCGGGCGGCGCAAACACTGGCGGTGTTCGCGACCCGCGAAGACAAACACGGATAGAGCATCGTCTGTCGGCCATGCTCAAACGGCTGCAACGGAGCGCCAAAGGGTTTCAAATGAGCCGACTGCAATATCTTCTGCGAAGCGCGTTACGCTTTGCTGATCCGGCGGGATGGATCTGTCCCAACTGCGGTTCTGCGGCCGCGCAAGAAATAGACAGGAAGTTCTTAGTGACGCGGCTCATGCGCTGCGACGAGTGTCGTCTCCAGTTCCGCGGCCCGACGGACACGGAAGAGTTCAACAAGATATTTTACAATTTCCATTACCAGGAAGGGACTGCCATGATTTGTCCCTCCGACACGGAAATCGCAGCGTTGACCGCCGCGAACTTCGCCGGCTCGGAGCGGGATTTTTCCCGCTATGTCGGACTTTTGAAGCGACACGGCGTCGCGGAAGGCGACAAGGTTTTCGACTTCGGCTGTTCCTGGGGCTACGGCAGCTATCAATTCGCCCGCGCTGGATATGACGTCGAGTCCTATGAAATCGCCGAGGATCGCCGCAATTACGGCATCGCGAAGCTAGGCGTTCGCCACGTCGACGACCCCTTTGCGATCGACGAAGAGCATCCGCTGTACAACAGCTTCGACTGTTTTTTTTCGGCCCATGTCCTCGAACATGTTCCAGCGCCGTCGAAGGTCTTCGATCTGGCATGGAAATGCCTGCGGCTGGGCGGTGTATTCATTGCTGTGGCGCCGAACGGCTCCGCACGCCATCGAGAGCGATTTCCGCAGTCGTGGCGCACGATGTGGGGCGGCGTCCACCCGAATTTTCTCGACGATGTGTTTTATGACGCCCAATTTTCCAGATCGCGGCGCCGCTATGAATCTCCGAGCGGCGGCGATCCATGGGAAAATTATGAACTAGGCTTTATCGCCTTCAAAGGCCCAGATCAGGACCGATTTTGATTGCGGGACAGGTTGAACACAATGCAGTCCGCGCAGTCGCGTGGAGGCGGAATCATGGAACAGTAAGCGAGCACATTCAATGAGCGAACCAGCAACGGCGCGTCCGACAGTATCAGCGCATTACGATGCAGCCTATTTCGAGTGGCAGAAGGATGGAGGGCAATTTGGCGGATGGGCCAATATCGACAAATTTCGCAAATCGATCGAGCCTGCATCGAGGGTGCTGGATTTGGGTTGCGGCGGGGGATTCCTGCTCGCCAATCTCGAATGCGCCGAGCGATTCGCCATCGAACCCAACGCCACGGCGCGCGAGACCGCAGTGAGCAATGGCGTGCGGGCTTTCGCCAACGCGGCAGAAGCGCTCGCGGCGATCGGGCAGGAGAGCATCGACGTCGTCATTTCCGACAATGCGTTGGAGCATGCGCTCGAGCCCTGGCAGGAGTTGCGGGCCTTGAAACCGCTGTTGAAACCCGGTGGCAAGCTGCACATCGTGGTTCCCTGCGAAAACATCAGCTGGGTCTATAAGACGAAGGACATCAATCAGCATGTCTATTCCTGGAGCCCGCAGAGCATTGGCAATCTGCTCAAGGCGGCTGGCTATGAGGTCGAATATTCCCGGCCCTATATCCACAAATGGCCGCCCAGGATGAGCAGGCAGCTCGCACGACTCGGACGCCCCGTGTTTAATTTCTGTTGCCGGGTCTGGGGGCAACTCGATCGCCGCTGGTTTCAGATCGAGGCGATGGCCACGAAGCCCATGAGCGATCATGACTGAACGGCGAGTCATGATGATCCAGCAGGGCGCGCGACGAAACTTCGTCTATGCGCGACATTTGGAAGCCGCGAATTTGCTGCATAGTCTCGTGACCGACGCCGCCTGGCCGGAGGGCGATGCTGGCTCATTGGCGCAATTCGCCGCTCGGTTCGCGCCGCGGCTTCGCGGGGCCATCGCGCGCCGGACGGTTCGCGGTGTGCCTAGCGCACGCTTGCACGCTAGCGTGCTGCCCAACCTCGTCTCGACGTCGATGTCCTTTCTGCATGCGGAACGCGCCTACCCGCTGATCGACGAGGCGCTCGCTTGGCCCAATCGCCTGCGCGGCCTCGAGGGCGCTGACATTGTCGTCAATTATCACGGCAATGGCGGCTCGTTCCTGGCGTTTGCCAAGCGCCGCGGCGCGCGGATTGTCTCCGATTTTGTCGTCACGCCCAAATATCTCGAGATCGAACACGAGGAACGCTCGCGATGGCCGGGTTGGGAAAGCGACAGCACTTCCCCGTCAGTAATCGAATTCTACCGCAAACGAATGAGCCGCCTCGTCGCCATATCCGATCTCTACCTTTGCCCCTCGCGGGCCGTGGCGCGCGATCTCGGAGATTTGCCCGGCTTCGATCCGGCGCGGGTGAGGCTCGTTCCCTACGGCGCCAGCGGCGTCCTGCTGCGCGAGGCCCGGCCGGAGCCGGGGCGAGTGTTGTTCGCCGGCGCGGCGGGCCTGCGCAAGGGCATTCCGTATCTCGCCGAGGCGGCGCGCATCTTGAACCAGCGGGGAATGAACATCGCACTCATTGTCGCCGGTCGGGTGTCGCCGATTGTCCGAGCGCGGCCGGAGACACAAGACCTCGTCTTCCTCGGCGCGCTCGACCGCGAACGGATGGCGGAGGAGTTCGCGCGCACGGATGTATTCTGTCTGCCCTCGCTCGCCGAAGGGTCCGCGACATCGATTTATGAGGCCCTGGCCAACGGCCTTCCGGTGGTCACGACAGAATCGAGTGGTTCGGTCGTTCAGGACGGCGTCGAAGGCCTGATCGTTCCCGAACGCGACGGAACAGCCATAGCCGATGGAATCGCGCGCATCGTAACCGATCGGCGATTGCGGGCCGCCATGTCGGCGGCGGCGCTGGCGACCGCGCAACGATACAGCGACGAGGCCTGCGGTCGCGCTTTTGTCGCAGTCATCCGAAAGCTGGCAGGTTTGAGCGACGTCCGCCTCGCTGAGCCGAAGGCATGACTCCTGATCTCAATCAGGGTCGAACCGGGATTGCTCACTCTCTTTCCGATCTTAGAGCAATTTCCGATCTGATTGGATCGAAAACGGGCCTGCTGAATTTGGCGTTGCTGGCGATCGCCAATTTCGTCTCGGTGCAGTCATTCAAGCTCGGCGCAATTTCTCTGCCGTGCATGCTGTTGATGACCAGCTTCGTTTACTTCTACCTCATGCCAGGACTGTCCTCCGCCGACGGCCAAGTGACGCCGCGGTATGCGGGCGGGTATTCCCTCGCAAATCCCACAAGGCGCCAATAGCGAGATTCCTCGGTGGTTACGCCGCTCTTCGTCGGCGGAGGTGAGCAGGTGGTGACTGCATTTTGTCATCGACCAAACGCCGCACGTCGAGCGCCCCTTGATTTTCGCCTGCAAGACCCACACTCCAACCGGCTCTCCCAAGGTTTCTGGAATGAAAGTTCTCGTAGATTGCACGCCGCTCGCCTGGGGGGGAGGGGTTCAAGGAGCTATCGCCCTCCTCGTCAATTTGCGACAACAGTCCGATATCGATTGGCAGGCGGTTGTGCCCATCCCACTCCAGTCTTTCCTTCCGCCGGAAGTCGCTTTCGATGCTCGTGTGTTCTTCGTGCAGAAAAGACACAATTTTGACCGCGTGTGGCTTCGCTATAAGCTGCCCCATATCGAAGCCGCATTTGCGCCGGATATCGTATTCACGGTTAGCGGGCCGGCATACTTTCGCGCGCGCGCCTACCATGTCGTCGGCTTTGCGCTTCCCACTCTCATTTATAAACCCGACGGCCCGCTCACATCGCCGACGCTCCTCGGGAAGCTCACCGATTGGTTACGGTGTATCGCGCTTCGCCAAGCCGATCATTTTGCAGTCCAAACGCAAGTGGTTGCCGACAGGTTGGCACGCCGCCTCCAAATTGATCCAGACCGAATTTCCGTGATCGGAAACTGCGTCAATCCGCTTCTCGCGCAGCACAGTCCCGGAGAGGATCCGCCCATTGGATGTTTCGGAATCTTGATTCCAACGGCATATTATCTCCACAAGAATCTTGAGATTACGCCCCCAGTCGCGGCGGCGATGCGACGGCTCGATCCTGAGTTGGACTTTGAGTTCCGATTCACGCTGGAGCCGTCGAGTCCCCACTGGCGCGCGATTGCCGCCGAGGCGAAGCGGCTTGGGATCGCGGATCGCCTCGTTGCCGTGGGCACGTTGCGGCTCAACGAGCTGGCGCTCGCCTATCGAGCCGCTTCCGCAGTATTCCTGCCGACATTGCGCGAGGCCTCGACCGCCGTCTATCCTGAAAGCTTTTTCTTCGAGCGACCATTGGTGACGTCCGATATGGATTTTGCGCGCGAGCTGTGCGGAGACGCGGCGATCTTCGTGCCACCACAGGATGTCGACCAAATCGCTGCCCGCTTGATCGAGCTCGCTCGCTCTGCGGAACTGCGCTCGCGCCTCATCACGGCCGGACGACGACAATTGCCGCGCGCGTACCCAAGTTCCAGTGAAAAGTTCAAACTTCAGGTGGAACTGCTCCACAGAGTGATCGCCACGCGCAATATCGACGCACGCAGACAGCGATGATCTCGCGAACGAGATCCCGGCCTTTGTGAAAAGAACGTCAAAGGTCGACATCATACTCACCCCGCTCCTCGCATCGAGCGGCCGTGCCCATCGCCCGTCGTTTGCACCAGAGTTGTAACTTGACCGGCAGTGATCGCCGCTGACAGAGGACACGATGAGAAATTCTGAAGGCCTTGTTTTTTCTAGCCAGCAACCGGCGGAAGCCGCCCCCTGCCAAGAGGCTGTGGCGGGGCATTTTGAACGATTGGCGGAAAGTTACGCGACCAACTTTGACCCCCACACACACACTGGTGCCGCGGTTCAATTTCAACTGCGACGCCAACTCACTGTCGAATTGTTGTCTGGAGAGAAACCGCGTGCGCTCCTCGACATTGCGGCGGGCTCAGGCGAGATTACCCATGCAGTTGCCTCATTCCTCGCATTCGACGAGTTGCTCGTGAATGACATCAGCCCGGGAATGCTGCAGTTGGCTCAGCGAGGTTTCAAGCAGCGGCCACCGGCCGGCAGTATTACATGGACTAATGAAGACGGATTCGAACTGCTGACGAAGGCGGGCGCTGACCGATTTGACGTGATCCTTTGCCTTGGTTTGATTGCGCACACTGGTCGCCTCCCAGAACTCCTGGCGCGCGCCTTCACCAGCCTCCGGCGTGGTGGCGTGCTCATCTTGCAGTCCACTCTGACAGACCATCCAGGCGCCTGGATCAGCACCCTCTACGCGCGGTCGCCGTTGCGACGCGTGATCTACAAGGTCGAAGCTTTCTCCAAGGACGAGATACTTGCCGCTGGATCCGCGGCCGGGTTCGAGTTGGCTGAGATGCGTCGTTACGGAATCTGCCTGCCGTTCGGCGACCGCATTCTGCATCAGATCAATTATCTCCTCGAGGCGGCCTACGCCGGTAAGTTGAGCAAGCGTGGCGGAGAAGCTTTGTTCAAGTTGAGGAAGCCGATTTGAGCCCGGCTTAGACGTTCTGCGGACGGATGCATGCATCCGGCTCGGCTGCGGCGTGAGCGCGATGAAGTCGGCGCTTCATTTGCGCGAACCAGCCCATTCACGATGATGCGGCGTCGTAACAGCCCGTTGACGAAGTCGCGCCTGGCTGATTCGGTTTCCAAGTGAGATTCGGCTGAGGTTGGCTTGATGGCGATGCGGCGTGAGACGGGGACGCAGGGGGGATCTGGTTGTCGGCTGGGCCGAGCTACCGCGCTCTCCGGGGCACGCATTTTACGACGAGCTGACCTGCCCCTGAAAAACTCCACCAGCATCGATTAGAGTCCGGCCGATTGCAGGACGGACACGATGAAGAAGAAACGGTTCACGGAAGAGCAGATCATCGGGATTTTGCGGGAGCAGGAAGCCGGCGCGAAGGCGGCGGACCTCGCGCGCAAATACGCGGTTTCGGAGACGACGCTCTACAATTGGAAGAGCCAAATTCGGCGGGATGGACGTTTCCGAGGCCAAGCGGCTGAAGGCGCTGGAGGAGGAAAACGCGCGTCTGAAGAAGCTCTTGGCCGATCAGATGCTCGATGCGGCGGCGCTTCGCGAGCTCCTGGCAAAAAAATGGTAGGGCCCGCCGTCAAGCGCGAAGCCGTCGCGCACCTTCAGGCCGTCATGGGCCTGTCGGAACGTCGGGCCTGCCGGATCGACGCGATCGATCGCAAGACGGCGCGCTACACGTCGACGCGCCCGGCCGACGCCGAGCTTCGCGCCGAGCTGCGCGATCTCGCCAATGCGCATCGGCGCTTCGGCTACCGGCGGCTGTTCGTCTTGCTTCGTCAGCGGGGCGAGCGCTCGGGTAAGAACCGCATCTATCGGCTCTACCGCGAGGAAGGGCTGACGGTGAGGAAGCGCCGCGCGCGCCGCCGCGCCGTGGGAACACGGGCGCGATTATCGTCGAGGCGAAGCCGAATGCCCGATGGTCTCTCGACTTCGTGCGTGACGCGAGAATGCCTGGCGGCGATCCTGGACACGTCGATCTCCGGAAAGCGGGTTGCGCGCGAGCTGTCGGCGCTGATCGAAAGGCGCGGCAAGCCTGGCATGATCGTTTCCGACAATGGGACGGAGTTCACCTCGAACGCCGTCCTGTCCTGGTCGGAGGCGAACAAAATCGAATGGCATTTCATCATGCCGGGGAAGCCGATGCAGAACGGCTTCTGCGAGAGCTTCAACGGCTGCATGCGGGACGAGCTGCTCAACGAGACGCTGTTCTTCGGCCTCGACCATGCGAGAGAGAAAGTTCGCTCTTGGGTTCACGATTATAACCACCGGGGCCCGCACTCTTCCCTCGGCTATGCGACGCCAGCGGACTATGCAGCCGCGCTCACCGCAACAGGCGATCGGCTGCGCAATCCGGACCAGCTCCGCTGATCGCCTGTTGCTCACCCCACGCCTGCGGGCGTATCAACCGCCGGGACTCAAATCGCCGCTGGATGAAACTTCGGGGGCACGTCAGTGGGACGACGAAGCGGCGCGCGACGCCGTCTACGCCAATCGCGCGCGGCTGAAATCCAGCGTCGGCCGCGCCGCTATGCGGCAAGCGCCGCGAACTGGTCGAACGCAGCTTCGCCCATGTGCTCGATCGCGGCGGTATGCGCTGCACATGGCTGCAAGGGCGCGAAAATATCGCCAAACGCAACCTGATCCAGGTCGCAGGCTTCAATCTCGGCGTCCTGATGCGCGCCCTCGTCGGTTGCGGGACGCCAAGAGAACGCGCCGAGGCGGCCAGAAACGTCTTTTTGTTCGTTATTCGGACGGATAGCGCCACGGGCATCGTCATCATCGTTGACATCGGCAGCGCGCCGGCCATGCTCGCCGTCATCGCCGCTCCGGAACTCGATTAATCAAGCCGCGACTTCGTCACCGCGCTGGTAACTTGAGGCAACTCTCGTCCCGTGCTCATAAAGCAAGCTGCATCCCGGCATAGACCACACACACCTAATCCCTGGACCAACAGCGAAATGTGCGCTTTCTAGCAAGCATCAGCGCGAAGGTTGTGGCCGCCGCCCATCGCGGCCAGGACAATCAGGACAGCTTCGTCGATGAGACGATCGCGCTCAGACATACTCAGCTCGCCATCATCGACATGTCGCCGGCAGGTAAGCAGCCCACGCGGTCCCCGGACGGCCGTAAGATCATCGTTTACAACGACGAGAGCTACAATTTCCGAGAGCTACGGCGCGACCACGAGAAGCGGCGCGAACCGGAGCGTGCTCTCGTCGGACTGCGGGTCGGCAAAATGACTGAGGTGGGCGAGGCTTGGCTTGGTGTCGAGCCGGGAGACAATGGCGATGCTTGAGCACCGCGGAATGGTCAACGGACGCACGAAACCGTTGCGCGTCGCTGTGTTCAACGCCAGCGAACGCTACCACGGCTATGCGACCGGGGTCGGGAAGCACGCTGTCAACATGGTCGGGGAACTTGCCAGAAGGAAAGACGTCGACCTGACATTCTGGGTGCCAAAGGACTACTGGGCCCTAGACCAATCGGCACCTTCGATGGCACCACTCGCCCATGTCCAGAGTTGCCGTTTGCCGATATCACGACGCGCTTATGCCGCTGCAACCCTGAGCTTGAACTGGCCCTCTCTCGACTTGTACTCCGGCGAGGTGGATTGGATCTACAGCCCGCGGGAGGTCCTCGTCAGCGCGCGCCATGCGAACACGGCGGTAACGATACACGATGTCTATCATTTCGAGCCCGGCCGCAAAAAGCGCTTCGATCCACGAACACTCATGCGGTTTGCAATGTGGTCACGGATCGTATCGCGGGCCTCGGTCGTCCTGACAGTGTCGGAATTTTCGAAAAGCCGCATTTGTGAAGTGTTCGGAGCCGATCGGGCACGCGTCCAGGTTCTCGGCAACGGCATCGAGCAGCACTTCTTCGATATATCGCGTATGGATCCCGACGTGGCGTCGCCCTTGAGCGGAGTGAAATACTTCATTGCAGTGGGCGGCATCTCCCGGAAAAAAGGCGGCCACAACTTATTGCGCTTTGCCGAGCAGCTCGCAATCCAGGCGTCGGAGATCCGGCTCGTGGTGATCGGTCCAGTAGAGCAGGAATTTAGAAGTGACGCCTCTGCGGCGCGGAATGTGATGCTCATCGACGGCGGCATCGACGACCTGTCGATGGGCCGCTGGATCCGTGGAGCCATTGCCCTTGTCTCCCTCTCGAATTACGAGGGGTTTGGCATCCCAGGACTTGAGGCCATGGCAGCGGGCGTTCCCGTCGTGGCGAATAGGGGGGGAGGCGCGTTGCCCGAAATCATTGGTGAAGCGGGCTTGATGATCGATGCCGATTCCGCGACTGACCTCGCCGAGGCCGTGGAACTCCGGCGTGACGCCAATCTGCGCGACACGCTTATCAAGCGGGGGCATGCGCGCGCCGCCGAATATCGTTGGGATCGGTTCTGCGACCGGCTCGCCACTCTCCTCAGCGCTTACGCCGCACGCCCGTATAGCTGACGGGCTGATATGGGCCAAGCACATCAGCGAGCGCCCGCTACGGCCGAAGACCGAGTGATGCAATTTGGTGGAACCATGTGCTTGATATCTGGAATGCCACGCTCGCTGCTTAGCCCAGCCGGTAGTGGCGCCGCTTCTCGCGCTTCATGAAACGTTGGTGCCAGAACTTCCTTCAGCCTCGAAAACAAGGACGACTCATGACGGACGACTATGCGGGATATTCCGTATGGAAGCAGTGGAATCCTTCGCAGTTCATGGTCTGCGGCCCCTATGAGAGGCGCTATTATAAGGGTGAGTTCCGAGGGCTAGACTTGTCTGGCCGGAGAATACTCGAATTGGGATTCGGCAATGGCGGCTTCCTCCGTTATGCAACGGACCAGGGAGCCAGAATATCCGGCACGGAACTGCTCGCCGAGGCGCGAGCAAGCGCAGCGGAACGCGGCGTGCGCGTCTATGCGCTCGATTTGTCCGACGCCTTGACGGAGGACACAGGCAATTTTGACATCGTTGTCGCATTCGACGTCATGGAGCACTTGACGCGCGAGCAGCTTCTCGTCTTGTTCGAGTCCTTGGCGAAGCTGCTGAAATCCGGCGGACATGTATTAGCGCGCTTCCCCAATGCCCAAAGCCCACTTGGTTGCGTGACCCAAAACGGCGATTGGACACATCGCTCCGCGCTCTCCGGGCAAGTGCTGATGCAGCTTCTGGTCGGCAAGCCTTGGACAATGGTACGCGCCGAAAACCCCTTCACGGTGGTCGATGCTGACAGCGCGCTGAAGCGAATCGGAATGCGCTTGCGCTACGCCACGCGCCGGGGTGTCGAATGGACCCTAGCCAAGGTCTACGGAATCGCCATCGCGCTCGACCCCAATGTCACCGTTCTACTCAGACGTGACTGAATACCAGAACTCTCCCGGCTCCCGTGAACCGATAGATGGTTTTGTCGGTGGGAGCGTTCTCGAAAGCGCGTTTTTCCGGTGAATCCGCGTTCATACGTCGGCATCGACGTTGACCGGGGCCTTCGCCGGCTTATGGAGGAAGACGGAGATGTTCAAATTTGCCTATCGCATGCAGCAAACGGAGATGTTCAAATTTCTCCGTCTCGTCCGGGATTGGCTACTTGCGCCAATTTATAAGAAACAAGATACGCTGCATGACTATATTGTGAGAACACAATGGACTCAATCAGTGAGCGCAACGAAAAACCCACTTAGTCGCTTCGGGGCTAAGTATTTCTCTCAAACAGATGAGGATGGAATCACACTCGAAATTGTTAAACGTCTTGGTATTGCGAATGGAACATTTGTTGAGCTTGGTGTAGGCGATGGACTAGAAAATAACACTCTAATTCTTCTAGCGATGGGTTGGCGCGGGTTCTGGATCGGCGGCGAAGATTTGTGCTTCAATCATAAGTTGAACCCACAACGATTCGCTTTCTTAAAGGCTTTTGTAACGCTGGAAAATGTCATACCACTCATGCGGCAGGGCTTCGAAAAGTTGACGATTATTACTGCAGACATTATAAGTATCGATTTAGATGGCAACGATTACTATTTTGTAAATGATATACTAGAGAGCGGCATATCTCCTAAGCTTTTTATAGTTGAATATAATGCAAAATTCCCTCCGCCAATTAAATGGACTATTGATTACGACGCAAATCATTTATGGGACCATAGCGACTATTCAGGCGCGTCTTTACAACTGCTATCAGATCTGTTATCGTGTTTCTCTTATACATTATTATGTTGCAATGCGGCGACGGGGGCTAACGCATTTTTTGTTCGGGATGAATATCTATCGTATTTCCCAGAGGCTCCAAAAAATATTGACGATATTTTCGTCCCGGCCAACTATCAGCTTTTTAAACAGGGTCACCGCCCGTCGCCAAAAACCATTGAGCGAATGCTCATTATGGGCGGGTCTTCGTGCGGCGGCGCGGCCCCCGTGATTGCTGAAAAGCAAGTTCGTCAATACGTGGACTGAATGCACCCGAGACAGTTTCTCGCCCCTCCTTGTTCGGAATTATCGAGCTTTCAACTAGGCTTTGCGTATTAGAGTCGGTCCGCGAACTTCATGCTTGATTACAAAGCCTTCTGAGCATCAGGCGGATGGAGGCGAGGTGAAGAAACGCCAATGCCTTACGGTTGAGGTTTTCGAAGTCCTTGGCCAACCTTCGGCAGCGACCGAGCCAAGAAAAGGTTCTTTCCACGACCCAGCGGCGGGGCAAAACCTCGAAGCCTTTGGCCGCATCCGAGCGCTTGACGATCTCGGTGTCGACAAATGGCAATGCCTTCTTCTGTGCGTCGCGGAACTGCGGGCCCTGATAGCCGCCGTCTGCGAACAGCTTTTGCAGAAACGGGAATTTGCCGAACATCGTGCGCAGGACGAGAATGCCGCCATCGCGATCCTGAATGTCGGCGGGATGAATGAGGGCATGAAGCAGCAGGCCTATCGTATCGACGAGAATATGCCGCTTCTTGCCCTTGATCTTCTTTCCGGCATCGTAGCCATGCGGATCGATGCAATGCCCCCTTTTTCTGCGCTCTTCACGCTTTGACTGTCGATGACCGCGGCTGTTGGGCTGGCCTCGCGCCCTGCCGCTTCGCGACACTTCACGTAAAGAGCATGATGGATGCGATCGAGCGTTCCGTCGTATGTCCAAAGATCGAAATAGCCGTGGACCGTGCTCTTGGGCGGCAAATCCTTGGGGATCGCGCGCCACTGGCAACCGGTCGAGAGCACATACATCAAGCCGTTCATGACCGCGCGCATCTCGACCGTGCGCTTCCCTCCACCCCGTTTCGCAGGTGGGATTAACGGTTCTACGAGCGCCCATTCGGCATCCGTCACGTCGCTCGGATAGCGCAATTTGCTACGATCGTAGCGCGCGCGATTTTCATTCGTCCACATCGGCGGTCTCCGCGAGAATCAGACCGCCTCATTGAATCACAAGCGATTCATCCGATTCAACTTGTCTTCGGACCGACACTTAGAACAAACATAGAACTCGTCGATTTGGCGACGAGCAGCGCCACGCCTACCTCATGGTTCGCCCGATGGCTTCGAATGCGTCTGTCGCTGCGACTCGGGATCGAAAAACGCTCTCAGCTATAGGTGAAAGTAGTGACCAACGGAGGCTTGACCAGCGATGCTTTCTAAGACAACTTGGCACACAATAATTTTAAGTCGCCTGGTCGGTATTATTGATTACCCTCTATATTGGGCGCAAACTCCTAACGTTATTGTTTTATCACGCCTGTTTGGCGTAAAATCGATTGATTTACGAATCCCCTCATCCTTATCGGCGGACAACCCAAGTATAATTCCTACTGCGTCAGGATGGATGGCAATTGTAAGGGCACATAATTGGATAACAAGTTGTTGCGGTCGGTTTATCGGATTTCATGGATCGGATTTGCACAATGAAAACTGGCTGTTAACTCTTAATAACGATTTAGAAGTCATCGAGCGGCTAAAACTTTGTGATTTATCCGATTATACAACAACAACTGATGAGCATCCCGCGCGAAATGGCATTGAGGATGCTCGGTTAAGCGAAATAGACGGAGATATCTATGTAACAGGAAGCGCTTATAATACAGTAACTGGGCGCTGCACAATGACAAGGGCGCGCGTCGTCGGAGATCGACTGGCGGATGTGACATTCCTCAGGTCCCCGTTCCAATGTGCGCAAGAAAAAAATTGGATGCCCGTAGATATTGATGGCGTTATGAATGCGATCTATCGCGTCAGCCCATTCTGTCTATTGCGATTGGAAGGCGAGGCTAAGGTCGTCATCGAAAGCACGGGTAAGCCACATTTGCGTGTGTATAATGGATCGTCACAGCTTGTGCCATTCGGCGAAGGCTGGCTGTGCCTGCTTCATCGTCGCATTAATGTGACACGAAGAAGCTTTCGCTCAAGGCAAAATAGTGTATCTGGGATATTCTATGTACACCGCTTTATTCATTTTGATAGATCGTGGGAGATCGTCTCGGAATCCGGAGATTTCTTTTTTGAAAAAAGGGGTCTTGAATTCTGCGCCGGGCTCGCTCGGAAGGGTGATCGCTTCGTTGTTTCGTATGGCCTGAATGCTAGCGCGGCGAAGTTGATGGAACTCTGCAAGTTTCAAATTGATAGCTTACTCTCTGATACTGCTCAATAAGAGTTCGTCCATGAACGAAAACTGAACTCATGCCGCCGCGACCACACACGCAGAAAGTGATGATCTTGCAGCCGAGATCCCGGCCTTTGCAAAGATCGTCGACACGCGAAGTCGTGCTCATCCCGGCAATATCGCTCCTCGTATCGAGCAACCATGTAAGTCTCGCGCCGTTTGCGCCAGAGCGGCTTACCGTAACATTATCCAGCCGAACGGGATGCTGAGTGTCGGCCGACGGATCATGCTAGGTCCCACGGATTGATTATCGTCGCCCCGGTGTCGTTGAAGTCGGCGATATTCCGGGTAACGACGATGAGATCGTGAACGATCGCCGTCGCAGCAATCAACCCGTCTACATCGCCCCGCGGCCGAATTGCCGCGATCCGGCCCCATTCGACGGCGATCTGGTCGGTGATCGGCAGGATGCGATCTGCATGGTCGCTTCGCAGCTTGCGTAGCCATTCGGCGAGATGTCCGGCGGCTTTGGGGTCCAACTTCTGCTTCAGCGCAATCCCCCGCATGATCTCACCAAGCGTCAGGACACTCAGATATACGCCGAGCGGATCGACGGAGCGTAGCCACGAGATCGCCTGTGGCGCGCCGCGCCGGGCCTCGGAAACGACATTTGTGTCGACCAGATACATCAGAAAGCAGGACTACGGCTCGGCGTCTTTGCGCGTTGCATGACTGCCTCGGCGAACTCGCCGTCCCAGCTCGGGCCAGTGAACAGGTCGTCGACAAACGACGGCCTGCCGGGGCGCAACGCATCATAGTCGCGCGCCGACAGCACGACGACCGCGCGTTCACCGCGCAAAGTGACGGTCTGCGGGCCTTCCTCGCGCGCCTTCTGCACTACCTTGGAGAACTGGTTCTTAGCGTCCTGCAGCGACCATTCCACGAGCTCGCTCCTAGCTAGCCTGTCTAGCCATATAGCCGGAAGTTCTGAAATGTCAACACTCTCTCGGAGCCCGGATCGACGTTGGTCACAATATCTGATCGGGAGACTATATGGGCCATGATCGAAGGCGGAGGCGGAGGACGAATAGAGAAACAGTCAATTTCGAGGGCAGCAATTTCGAATGAGAGGTGATCCAATGCGTCTGGCGGCTCTTCTTCGTCATCGAAGGCTCCTGATTCGCAGCGAGAATCCTCGCCGCTGTCAGGCAGAAAATCCAATCAAGCCACTGTCCGAATTTCCGAGGTCGCCTCTGATCGCGTTCATTACAGCTGATCTATGTCCTCGCAGCGTGAGCAGTCACATTCTCACATGCGCGACACACCCAAAAAATTTGCGCCCCAACGGAAGCTGATCAGGGACCAAGTCATGGTCGGGATTTACCAAGATCGCTTGACAGAAACTCTTCGAGGTTCGATGAAACGCATTATTGAGGTATTGAAAGCGGTGCGTTCCAGAGATACACGCGGCTTTCGCATGCTTAGATACACGCTGATGTCGATTTTCACCCGGGGAACTGGAACCCTAGCAAATTTTTTCATCCTACCGTTCATGGTAAGTTATCTCGGACCCGATCGTTACGGTGTTTGGGCCACTCTCAGTTCTCTAATGATTTGGTTCTCTCTTGCCGACGGCGGGGTTACCGCCGGTGCTACGGCGCTAATCGCTCACGCCCACGGCGCAGATGACAGAATCGGAGTCCGAAAACTTCTTTCCACGACATACGCCGCCGCTTCTAGCGCAAGTTGTATTATTGCACTTATTGCACTTTATGCAAGTCCACATATCGATTTTGGCTGGGCGTTGAATATATCAAGCCCACAACTTCAAATGGAAGCGCGCGATGTTGCAAATGTAATTCTATATCTAGGGGCAATGTCATTTCCAACAGCAGTTGCAATTCAGGCTCGCACGGCGCTTCAACAAGGCGACGTCGCAAAACAGTGGGAATTTATATCTACTATATTAACAATATGCGCGCAGGTTATCTCTATATATACGCAGTCAAGTATGGTAATAGTTGTATTTGCAACACTAGGGATTCGTCCTATCATAAATAGTGTTGCCTCACTATATTTTTTCAAGAATGATGGGATTGATATCCGTCCGCATTGGAAATTTGTCGAATGGCGTGTGTGCCAACGCCTATACTTTTCAGGATCGATTTATCTAACATTTATATCGCTACAGGCCCTCGCAGTTCAATCTGATCAAATACTTGTAGCGCATCTGCTAAACATTGAATCCGTAACAGACTACTCTATAGTTCAGAAAATACTAACTGCTCCTTCATTGGTGACAGATATGTATTTGCTTGCCCAAATGCCAGCTTATGGCGAGGCTTTCGCGAGAGGAGATTTTCGTTGGGTGCGCCGCCATTTTATAATCTCAAATATTATTATAATAACGTTTAACGCGTTTGTGTCATGCGTCATCGTTGCTGTGTTGGATAAAATTCTTGCCGCCTGGATGGGAGAAGCAATCGATCCGTCGCCTTTGCTGGTCACCAGCATGGCGGTTTACGGGGCCGTCTCAGCGGTCGCGCATGGGTTCACTGGTTTTTTCTACATGGCGACGATCCACCGCATGGTGCTGTTCGGCCAGCTTGGGATGGTGGTCATCAATCTGCCTCTAGCGATTATTCTCATTCCGAAGATTGGCAGCGCTGGCGCGGTCATAGCGACCAGTATTGGATATTCAATCGCCGTCATTGCGCCCGGCATTTGGAGGATCATCAGCCTTTTCCGCGATTTTTCAGAGGTGCAAACACGCTTGGTCGGGCAGGGCTCAAACAAGAGCCCCGCTTTGACGGAGTGATCGGCGATACTCGGCTTCAGCCGAGCAGGTGGAACAACGCGATGATCGATTTCAAGGGTGGCCTCTGACAGTCGCAGCTAGGGCCGCAGGGAGGCGATCTTCCGTTCTCGCCTCTTGCCTTCCTCGACCGGACGTCGGGGGCGACCCCGCTGGGAGACTCTGGCGCAAACGACGAAAGACGGGAGCTATCGACGAAAGTGGGTGATGTCGCGGCGAGAGGCAGACGGCATATTAGCCCGTTGACGAAGTGAGGCTCACCTGATTCTGTTCGTTGAAGAGAGACGAATGCGGCTATCGTGACGGCGATGCAGCGAGAGACGGGGGCGCAGGGCGATTTGATCGTGACATGGATCGATCTGCCGCGTTCTCTGGGGCACGCATTTTACGACAAGCTTCAAAAAGGTGCTGCTCGACGCCGATTTCGATGCCTTCGTCGTGGACGCATGCAAGCCCTATTACGCAGCGCGGATAGGCGCGCCGTCGTTGCCACCGGGCCGGTATTTCCGTATGCGCATGGTCGGCTATTTCGAAAGGCGCGACAGCGAACGGGGCATCGTGTGGCGCTGCGCCAATTCCTTTTCGCTGCGCGATTTCCTGCGGCTTTCGACACGGGACAAAATTCCCGATCACTTCTGACTGTCGAAGACGCACTCGCGTCTCCAGCACGAAGTCCACGAGAAGGTTTTCGGCGTTGTCTTGAAGCTTGTCGCCGAGCAGGGTCTTGTCAAGAGTAAGCGCATCGGCGTCGCCGACTCAAACGCGGCGTTGCGCAGCATCGTGCGGCGCGACAATGGCGAGACCTATCGTGCGATGCTCGAGTGCATGGCGAAGGAAAGCGGCGTCGAGACGCCGATTATCGACGTCCTCGTTCGACTCGACCCGCAAGAGCAAAGGAGAGAAGCTGTCGAACGAGGACTGGACGAACAAGACGGACGCTGCGGCGAAGATCGCCAGGATGAAGGACGGGACGACGCATCTCGCCTACAAGCCGGAACACGCGGTCGATCTCGAAACGGGCGTCATCGTCGCTGCGCCGATCTAAGAAGCCGACGAGGGCGATACGACGACGCTCGGCGAAACGCTGAAGACGGCGAAGAACAATCTTTCGGCTGTCGGCCTCGTGTCGACGTAGGACGATCCTGCGAAATCATCGCGGACTTGGCTATCATTCGCGCGAGGTTTTGAAAGCTCTCGACGACGGCGAGTGGAAGAGCCGAATCGCCGAGTCTTCGCCGGCGAAGGGCTATTTGCGCCGGTGGTAACGCGCCCCTGAAAAACTCCACCAGCATCGATTAGAGTCCGGCCGATTGCAGGACGGACACGATGAAGAAGAAACGGTTCACGGAAGAGCAGATCATCGGGATTTTGCGGGAGCAGGAGGCCGGCGCGAAGGCGGCGGACCTCGCGCGCAAATACGCGGTTTCGGAGACGATGCTCTACAATTGGAAGAGCCAAATTCGGCGGGATGGACGTTTCCGAGGCCAAGCGGCTGAAGGCGCTGGAGGAGGAAAACGCGCGTCTGAAGAAGCTCTTAGCCAATCAGATGCTCGATGCGGCGGCGTTTCGCGAGCTCCTGGCAAGAAAATGGTAGGGCCCGCCGTCAAGCGCGAAGCCGTCGCGCACCTTCAGGCCGTCATGGGCCTGTCGGAACGTCGGGCCTGCCGGATCGACGCGATCGATCGCAAGACGGCGCGCTACACGTCGACGCGCCCGGCCGACGCCGAGCTTCGCGCCGAGCTGCGCGATCTCGCCAATGCGCGTCGGCGCTTCGGCTACCGGCGGCTGTTCGTCTTGCTTCGTCAGCGGGGCGAGCGCTCGGGTAAGAGCCGCATCTATCGGCTCTACCGCGAGGAAGGGCTGACGGTGAGGAAGCGCCGCGCGCGCCGCCGCGCCGTGGGAACACGGGCGCGATTATCGTCGAGGCGAAGCCGAATGCCCGATGGTCTCTCGACTTCGTGCGTGACGCGAGAATGCCTGGCGGCGATCCTGGACACGTCGATCTCCGGAAAGCGGGTTGCGCGCGAGCTGTCGGCGCTGATCGAAAGGCGCGGCAAGCCTGGCATGATCGTTTCCGACAATGGGACGGAGTTCACCTCGAACGCCGTCCTGTCCTGGTCGGAGGCGAACAAAATCGAATGGCATTTCATCATGCCGGGGAAGCCGATGCAGAACGGCTTCTGCGAGAGCTTCAACGGCTGCATGCGGGACGAGCTGCTCAACGAGACGCTGTTCTTCGGCCTCGACCATGCGAGAGAGAAAGTTCGCTCTTGGGTTCACGATTATAACCACTGGGGCCCGCACTCTTCCCTCGGCTATGCGACGCCAGCGGACTATGCAGCCGTGCTCACCGCAACAGGCGATCGGCTGCGCAATCCGGACCAGCTCCGCTGATCGCCTGTTGCTCACCCCACGCCTGCGGGCGTATCAACCGCCGGGACTCAAATCGCCGCTGGATGAAACTTCGGGGGCACGTCAGTGGGACGAAGAAGCGGCGCGCGACGCCGTCTACGCCAATCGCGCGCGGCTGAAATCCGGCGTCGGCCGCGCCGCTATGCGGCAAGCGCCGCGAACTGGTCGAACGCAGCTTCGCCCATGTGCTCGATCGCGGCGGTATGCGCTGCACACGGCTGCAAGGGCGCGAAAATATCGCCAAACGCAACCTGATCCAGGTCGCAGGCTTCAACCTCGGCGTGCTGATGCGCGCCCTGACTGGCTGCGGATCGTCGAAGGAACTCATCGACCTCGCCAAAAAGGCCAAGCTGTTCGTCTTCAAACGGACGTCGTGATCGCCATTGTCGTCATCGCCGAATTCAACGGCGTACTGGCCATGCTCGCTGTCACCGGGCTGATAAGGGGTTAGTGTGCAACAGACGCTCCCAGAAGGAGCGTTACGCTGTCGCCTTCCATCAGAAAGACGAAATTGGCGCGCCCCGATTGAAACGGATCCGAACCGCTTCGATCACCATCGCCGGAGTTGCGCTCCTGCACAGGATCCCGAAAGGCAAGTTCAGACTCGGAAGTCTCGGCATCAACGAGAGCTGCGCCCTCGCTATCTGGAATGCCGGCTCGGTGGATAACCCAGCCGATACTGGCGCCGTTTCTCGCGCTTCATGAAATATTTGCACGAGAATATGGTAGAGATGGAAGACGCGCGATGCAAATGAAACATCCGACAAAGTCGCGTATAAGAGAGATGATCTCGTACTATCTGTCGAAAGTTCGCAGCGTGTCAAATCTTACCCAGAGCGCCGAACACGGAGCGCATTTGAGCGATCGCGACGAAAGCGAACTTATGAATGCGGTGAGCTTCCACGACGATCTCGCTGATGCCTGGGACGACAAATATCTTTCGGGAGGCTTCCAGCGACGCGTGGACTTCTTTCGACGAAAGATCGCGCCGGCGATTGCGCGGCCGGGCCGTTGGCTGGATGCTGGCTGCGGCAGCGGCTTTTTCTCGCGCCTCTTGGCTGATCGAGAGAGGCATTTTACAGGTCTCGACGCATCGACGCCAATGATAAACTCCGCCCGGCACCTCGCTAAGCGATACGGCCTTTCCGATTTGACGCAATTCGAAACGGTGGCGGACCTCGATCGACTCTCCTATGCAGATGGATATTTCGCGGGTTGCATATGCCTTAGCGTGATCGAATATCTCGATCGGCCATATCAGTGCCTGGATGAATTGGCGCGGGTCATCGAACCAGGTGGCTTTTTAATCGTTTCCGTGCCGCATGCGAATTCTCCGCTTCGATTCGCGCAACGCCTCGCGGATCGACGATTCCGATGGAGTGGCTCTGGAGCATGGAGCTATCTGTCCGTTTCGAAATTCGAGACCACCCCATCCGCACTCGACCAGGCCTTCTTTGAACGCGGCTTCAATGTCACAGAAATGTTCGAATTCGATCCTTTGATTCCGGCGCCACTGCTGCGTGTTTTCCCGCCGAGCCTCATATTCGCCATAGCAGTCAAGAATGGCGTGGCCATCTCAGAGCAAACCGTCGAGGGCGCCGGTCAGATGGAAACTCGGAGGGGGGGCCGTTCCCCGAAGGTAGCCGCCTGCGTGAAACGGTTCTGGTGCAAAGTAAGCATCCGGCGTGGGCCGCAGGCGATGGGCTGAAGCGTCAGGCGCCAGCGCGCGACTTCAGGTCTTTGTGGATTTCGATGAGCTCGACGAGAGTTTCGATGCCGAAGTCGGTGAATGCGAGAACGCCGTCGTCTCCGATGCCGTAGACCCAGATGACGCCGTCCTCGGTGTCCATTTCGAGAGCGACGTCGTGGATGAAGTCGACGCTCTCGCCGAGGCGCTCTGCGACGCGTTCGACGGTCGTGACATGATCGACCTTGTTGACGTGCATGCTCAGGCCGCCAGCGCCGATGCGCGCGGAGCCGACGCTCGCCAGTTCCACGGCAGCAGTTCATCGAGCCGATGCGCTGGATGTCCGGCGATGCGCGAGAGAACGTCGGCGAGCCAGGCCTGCGGATCGACGCCGTTCATCTTCGCGCTCACGATCAGGCTGTACATCGCTGCGGCACGCTGGCCGCCGCGGTCGGAGCCGCAGAACAACCAGCTTTTTCTGCCAAGGGCGATGCCGCGCAGTCCGCGCTCGGCGGCATTGTTGGACAGGCACACGCGCCCATCCTCGAGGAACAGCGTGAAGGCCGGCCACCTCTTCAGCATGTAATGGATCGCCTTGGCGAGATCGTGCCCACGCGAGAGTTTGGCGAGCTGTTCGCGCAGATAGTTTTCCAGCGCGTCGACGAGCGGGCGGCTCGACGCCTGCCGGACGGCGAGACGTTCTTTTGCGCTCTTGCCGTTGATCGACCGCTCGATCGCAAACAGCGCGTCGATCCGGCGAACGATTTCGATGGCGATGGGCGAGAGCGGAATCTCTTTCTTCCCCGCCGCCTTGCGCCGCGCATTCTCGTCGATGTCCGCCATTGCGAAGAACGGGCGCCGCGCATGGACCCAGCACGCGGCCTCGCAGATCGCGCCGGGCTCGCGCCCCGGCAGATACAGCTTGCCGTAGCCGTCATAGGCGTCCGCTTGCAGGATGCCGGACCAGTTCGCCAGATGGCCCTGCGGATGTTCGCCGCGCCGATCGCGCGAGTAATAGAACATCGCCGCCGGCGGCCCGGCGCCGCCGAAGGGCGCGTCGTCGCGCACATAGACCCAGCAGCGGCCTGTGTCGGTCTTGCCCTTGGCCAGCACGGGAACCGTGGTGTCGTCCCCGTGCAGCCGCTCGGCTGCGAGGACATGCGCCTCGACGAGACGCCGCAGCGGATCGAGTGCGGCGCAGATGGAGCCGACGGCGTCGGCCATGGTCGACAAGGCGATCGGCGCGCCTTCGAGAGCATAGCGCTCGGACTGGCGGTTGAGCGGCTGATGCTGGCCGAACTTCTCGAAAGCGATCATCGCCAGCAGGCTCGGCCCGCCCAGCCGCGCGCGACGACATGGAACGGCGCCGGCGCCTGGGTGATCTTCTCGCAGTCCCGGCAGGTGAACTTCTCCCGCACGGTCTCGATGACCTTCCACTGGCGCGGCGTCGTCTCCAGCGTCCGCGTCACATCCTCGTCGAGCTTGCGCAGGCGCGAACCGCCGCAGCAGCCGCAGGCCTTCGGCGCCTCGATCACCACGCGCTCGCGCGGCAGGTGGTCAGGAAAGGTGTTGCGCTCTGGCCGCTTGCGCTCGAAGCCGGCGACCGTGGTCGTCCTGGCGACGGCGCGCTCCGCGGCGAGTTCGTCTTCCGTCGCGTTCGCTTCCAGCTCTTCGAGCTCCAGCGACAACTGATCGAGCAGCCGCGCCGAGCGCTCCGACTTCTGCCCATAGATCTGCCGCTGCAATTTGGCGATCTGGAGCTTCTGCGCGGCGATCAGCGCCATGTCTTCCGACGCCTTGGCGAGCGCGACGGCGAGTTGCGCTTTCAGCACGGCGTTTTCGTCGAGAAGGGCTCGGGCGGCGGCGTCCATGAGGCGAAGTGAATCATAAGACGCGCGATTTGTGGCGCCCCAAAATGCAGCCGACCCCAGCTTTTTCGGCCTCACCCGGCGCTTTGTGGCCTCCAGGTGAGTTGCGGATTCCGCCAATCGATCCCCTCGAGCATATAGGCCATCTGCCCGGCCGAGATCGACACCGCGCCCGCGTTCGCCGAGGGCCAGATGAACTTTCCGCGGTCGAGCCGCTTGGCGTAAAGCGACAGGCCGACCCCGTCGTGCCAGAGGATTTTCGCGAGATCGCCGCGGCGCCCGCGGAAAATGTAAAGGTCGCCCGCGTGCGGGTCGCGTTTCAACTGCTCCTGCACCTGAAGAGCCAGCCCCTGCATGCCGCGCCGCATGTCGGTGTGGCCGGTGGCGATCCAGACCCGGCAGCCCGCCGGCAGCGGGATCATCGACGCAGCGCCTTCACGACCCGCGACAGCGCGGCGGTCTCGACATCGGCCCACACGAGGATCCGATCCCCCTCGGCGAGAACGATCTCCATCTGGCCGGTCGGCCCTGGAGGGGAACATTCTGTCGTCGTGTCCGACGTGATCGTGACGGGCAGGATCGGCGCGAGATCCTGCGGCGCGGTCGGGACGACGCCGAACTGCCGACGCCAGGTGAAGAGTTGGTTGGTGTTGAGGTCGTGCCGCCGCGCGACCTCGGCGATCGAAGCTTCAACCTCGAGGCTCTCGTCGACGATCCGGCGCTTCTCTTCGAGAGACCATGATCGGCGCCGGAGAGCTGGGGGATCATCATCATTGCGCGACATCGGCGATAGTGTCCACTTGTAATAGAAGCGGACACGATCATCGCGCCACCTGTCAGGCAGCTATCTCAAAAACCGCAATCAACGCCAGGCGGCCGCCGCCGGAGGGATACGGTGCAAACGGCGTGACCGGGACATAATCGTTCCGAGGGCGGAACCGGACGCCGGGGTTATGGGCGGTGCTGAGCGTGGGGAGTGTCGCGGCAGCGATCGTGTCCCAGAGCGTGGTGTAGCTGGATCGAGGCGGACACTGGGATTTCCGGCTTTGGCCGGCAGGATCAGGCGGTCACAGCGGACAGCCTGACGATGGGATCATCGCTCAAAGACGCGATGGTTTCCAGCGTCATATAGCGACCGCGCTGCACGGCCCATTCATCGTTTGTCTCGAGCAGGATCGCGCCGACGAGATGAACCGCGCCGGGATCGCCGGAGGCCATTTCGTCTGAGTCACGCCGCGATGGCGGGCTCCTCGAGTTGCGCATAGTAGCGCGCTTCGGCTTCTACCGGCGGAATGTTTCCGATCGGCTCGAGCAGTCTGCGGTTGTTGAACCAGTCGATCCATTCGAGCGTGGCGAACTCGACCGCCTCGAAGCTTCGCCACGGCCCCTTTCGCCAGATCAGCTCGGCCTTGCCCCAGCCCCGCGATCATAGCCCCAACCGACCCGTGAGAAAAATTCGCGACAGAGCCGGATTATGTCCCGGTCACGCCGTTTGCACCGGAACCCCAGGGAGCCCTATGGATACGAACGGATAGATTTGTCGACACTCCAAGCGCTATGTCACCCCCCGTGCCGAAGGTACGCCTTTCGATCCTCCGTGGGCGGAGTGCTTACTCAACCATACTGCGGCAGCGTGGCAAAGACGGACACTAGATCGATGTGAACCCTGTGTCATCCGCGTTAGCGTATCGTTCCGGAGAGTAGCGCCAGCCACGGCGGCCGCTACAGTGACGAGGCCGAGGGAGCGCCTCGTCATCGTCGCCAAGGAACAGCTCGGAGCCGATAGACGGTCCCGCTCGTGCGGCAGTCGTGGGAGGTAGGTATGGGACTCGTTACATCAGGAATAGGCATCGTGACGGTCGTCCTGCTCATAGCAATCTTTGTCGTTTCCGCGGGAAGGTTCGTACTAGGAGCAATGTGCCTACCGAGCATGATGGCGCTGACCGCCATTACCTATTTCTTCGTCATGCCCGCTATCTCACTCTCGGGCAACAACGAAGCCCACTTCGGGATGGTTCTCACAACGCTTGAATGGCCGCATTTCGCAGTCCTATTGTATGCGTTGGGAGCTTACGCTGCCTGCGTAGCTGGACGCCGCGACCTAGCCGTCGATCCGGCGCGGCCTCGGTTGGTCGAGCGTCGGTCGAGTGATGCGGTTTTCTGGTTTCTCGCAGCGTCGGCAGCTGCAGGGATTGCAGTCACCGTGGCCTTGGGGCGCCTCAACCTCATGGCGGACGAGAATTATTCGGCGTCCATCACGGCGGATGTGAGCGATTTTTCCTTTCTCAATATGTCCTTCACGATGCTGTTACCGCTCACACTCGTCGTTCTTATTCGGGAGAATTTCAACGCGCGGTCACTTGTAGTCCTGGTAGTCGTATGCCTGATACTGCTGACAACGGGTTTCCGGACCCGGTTGATCTTCATGGGCTACACCGTGGCCGCGAGCTTCCTGCTCATGCGCCGTATCAAGATCAGGGTGAGTTACATTGTCGTCGGGACAATTGTCGGGATCCTCGGCGGCAACGCCATGGGCCAGGCCAGGACCTACGGCCAAGGCGTCGACCTCGCTAAGCTCGATGGCATGACCTGGACGGACATCCTGTTTTCGTTTGGCGGAGAGGTCGGGTCGCTTTATGCGTTTTCATTTACCGCCTCCAACCCGTTGCCCGAGCTCATTTTCGGCAAGCCGTGGATCGTGGGAATGGCGCGTCTCATTCCGAGCTTCATCTGGAAGGACAAGCCTGGGCCGGATTATCTAGCCCACTATTTGGGCGGATTCAGCACCGAGGGTGTCGAACAGGCCGGCGTCTCCGCGCCGCAGCATGTGGAAATGTTGCTGCAGTTCGGCTGGGTTGGACTGCCCATATTGGCATTTTTGTATTTCTGTCTCGCCATCCATCTCGTCCGTCGCCTCAACCACCTGGGACGAGAAGCCCGCATCGCCGGGTGCGCGCTCGTGCCGGTATTCTTCGGCTTCTACATGCAGACACGGGGATATTTCTTCCAGATTCTGGCGGACGGGCTGTTTACTTTCGGCCCATTGTTCCTTATGCATTTATGGGACAAGCGGTCCCTCGGTCGGCCAATCGCCCCCGCTTCAAGAACATTCACGTTCATTGGGCGCCTCTGAGTGTCGGTCCGAAGACAAGGTGAATCGGATGAATCGCTTGTGATTCAATAGAGGCGGTCTGATTCTCGCGGAGACCGCCGATGTGGACGAATGAAAACCGCGCACGATACGATCGTAGCAAATTGCGCTACCCGAGCGACATGACGGACGCGGAATGGGCGTTTGTCGAGCCGCCGATCCCGCCTGCGAAACGCGGTGGCGGGAAGCGCACAATCGAGATGCGCGCGGTCGTGAATGGCTTGATGTTTGTGCTCTCGACCGGCGGCCAGTGGCGCGCGTCCCGAAGGATTTGCCGCTCAAGAGCACGGTCTACGGCTATTTCGATCTTTGGACCTACGACGGAACGCTCGATTGATGTGCCCCGAAGTTTCATCCAGCGGCGATTTGAGTCCCGGCGGTTGATACGCCCGCAGGCGTGGGGTGAGCAACAGGCGATCAGCGGAGCTGGTCCGGATTGCGCAGCCGATCGCCTGTTGCGGTGAGCGCGGCTGCATAGTCCGCTGGCGTCGCATAGCCGAGGGAAGAGTGCGGGCCCCGGTGGTTATAATCGTGAACCCAAGAGCGAACTTTCTCTCTCGCATGGTCGAGGCCGAAGAACAGCGTCTCGTTGAGCAGCTCGTCCCGCATGCAGCCGTTGAAGCTCTCGCAGAAGCCGTTCTGCATCGGCTTCCCCGGCATGATGAAATGCCATTCGATTTTGTTCGCCTCCGACCAGGACAGGACGGCGTTCGAGGTGAACTCCGTCCCATTGTCGGAAACGATCATGCCAGGCTTGCCGCGCCTTTCGATCAGCGCCGACAGCTCGCGCGCAACCCGCTTTCCGGAGATCGACGTGTCCAGGATCGCCGCCAGGCATTCTCGCGTCACGCACGAAGTCGAGAGACCATCGGGCATTCGGCTTCGCCTCGACGATAATCGCGCCCGTGTTCCCACGGCGCGGCGGCGCGCGCGGCGCTTCCTCACCGTCAGCCCTTCCTCGCGGTAGAGCCGATAGATGCGGTTCTTACCCGAGCGCTCGCCCCGCTGACGAAGCAAGACGAACAGCCGCCGGTAGCCGAAGCGCCGATGCGCATTGGCGAGATCGGTATCCCTACGCCGTGGGCCGCCTTTTCAAAATCGAGGGAATAGAGCGAAGCTGCGCAGCTAAGTCGGCTTTATGAGCGAGGCAAGCTGCACAGCATGGGTCGGATGACATTGATCACGGGCCGCGAGCGGCGGCGCCGATGGAGAGACGAGGACCGGACGCGGATATTGGCGGCGATCGCCGAGCCGGGCGCGGTGGTCGCCGATGTGGCGCGCCGTGAGGACGTTTGCACGAGCCTCGTCTACAAATGGCGGCGCGCAGCGCAGCGGGAGCAAAGCGCCGCTTTATGCGGATTTTCGCCGGTGATCATCGAGCCCGCGCCGCGAGTGGCGGCGTCACAGGAACACCCGCCGCAAGACGCCGCGGCCGGCGTCGTCGAGGTCGAGCTGAAGGACGTGCGTGTGAAGATCAGCGCCACGGCGCCGTCTTCCGTGATCGCCGCGACCTTGAAGGCGCTACGCTCATGATTCCATTGCCAGCTGGTTGCCGGGTCTGGATCGCGACCGGCCATACGGATATGCGACGCGGCATGCAGGGCTTGGCGCTTCAGGTTCAAGAGCAGTTGCAACGGGACCTTCACGCCGGCGACCTCTACATCTTCCGAGGACGCCGAGGCGATCTCGCGAAAATCCTCTGGCATGACGGGATCGGCCTGTCGCTCTACGCCAAGCGGCTCGACCGCGGAAAGTTCATCTGGCCCTCGGCGAGCGCGGGCGCCGTGTCGATTTCGGCCGCCCAGATGGCCTATATGCTCGAGGGAATTGATTGGCGAAATCCGCAATCGACATGGCGTCCAGCAAGCGCGGGATGAGCGAAAAAGCTGGGGTCGGACGCATTTTGGGGCGCCACAAATCGAAAGATTTGTGATTCACTCGCTATATGGACGCCGTCGGCAAAGCCCTGTTGGACGAAAACGCCGCACTGAGAGCCGAGCTCGCCGTCGCGCGCGCGAAGGCGTCGGAAGACATGGCGCTGATCGCCGCGCAAAAGCTTCAGATCGCCAAGCTGGAGCACCAGATATACGGGCAGAAATCGGAGCGGTCGGCGCGTCTTCTCGAGCAATTGGCGCTCATGTTCGAAGAGCTGGAAGCGAGCGCGACGGAAGACGAGATCGCCGCGGAACAGGCGGTCGCGAAAACGACGGCGGTCGCCGGCTTCACGCGCAAACGGCCGGATCGCAATACATTCCCGGAACATCTACCGCGCGAGCGCGTCATGATCGAGACGCCGACGAGCTGCGCCTGCTGTGGCGGCCAGCGCCTGCGCAAGCTCGGCGAAGACGTGACGCAGACATTGGAAACGACGCCGCGTCAGTGGAAAGTGATCGAGACCGTGCGGGAGAAGTTCTCCTGCCGGGACTGCGAGAAGATCACGCAGCCGCCCGCGCCATTCCATGTCGTTCCGCGCGGCTGGGCGGGGCCGAGCCTTTTGGCGATGATCGCTTTCGAGAAGTTCGGCCAGCATCAGCCTTTGAACCGTCAGGCGGAGCGTTATGCGCTCGAAGGTGCGCCGATCGCTTTGTCGACCATGGCTGATGCGATCGGCTCCATTTGCGCCGCGCTCGAGCCTCTGCGCCTTCTCATAGAAGAGCATGTTCTCTCTGCCGAGCGCCTGCATGGCGACGATACGATCGTGCCCGTGCTGGCGAAGGGCAAAACCGACACCGGCCGCTGCTGGGTCTATGTGCGCGACGATGCGCCCTTCGGCGGCGCCGGACCGCCCGCTGCGATTTTCTATTACTCGCGTGATCGCAAAGGCGAACATCCGCAGACCCATTTGGCGAACTACTTCGGCATTCTGCAAGCGGACGCCTATGACGGCTACAACAAGCTGTATGCAGCGGAGCGCAAGCCTGGTCCGATTCTCGAAGCGGCGTGTTGGGCGCACGCGCGGCGCCCGTTCTTCGTCATGGCCGATATCGATGCGAACGTTCGTCGTAAGGCGGCGGGAAAAAAGGAGATTCCACTGTCGCCGATCGCCATGGAGATCGTGCGCCGCATCGACGCGCTGTTCGAGATCGAGAGGTCGATCAACAGCAAGAGCGCGCAAGAACGCCTCGCCGTTCGCCGGGCGTCGAGCCGACCTCTCGTCGACGCGCTGGAAAGCTATATGCGCGAACAGCTCGCCAAGCTCTCGCGTGGACATGACCTCGCCAAAGCGATGCAATATATGCTGAAGCGATGGCCGGCCTTCACGCTGTTCCTCGACGACGGGCGCGTTTGCGTGTCGAACAATGCCGCCGAGCGTGGACTGCGCGGAATTGCTCTGGGACGAAAATCATGGCTGTTCTGCGGGTCTGATCGCGGAGGCGAGCGCGCCGCCGCCATGTATGGGCTCATCGTCACAGCGAAGATGAACGGCCTCGATCCGCAGGCCTGGCTCGCCGACGTCCTCGCGCGCATCGCCGCGCATCCGGCGCATCGGCTCGATGAATTGCTGCCGTGGAACTGGAGCCAGAAGGATAAAGCCGCGCCGGCGCTGGCGGCCTGACCATGCACGTCAACAAGGTCTCTCACGTCACGACCATCGATCGCATCGCTGCGCAGCTCGGCGAAAGCGTCGACTTCCTCCATGACGTCGCCAATGAAATGGAGCCCGAGGATGGCGTGATCTGGGTCTATGGCCTCGGCGACCTCGAGATCCTGGCCTTCACCGACTTCGGTGTCGAGAACCTCGTCGAGCTCATCAAAATCCACAAAGAGATGAAGTCGCACCTTGAGCGCTGACGCGAGGATCCTGCGTCCACGATGAGCGCTTGCTTTACGATTGCCTGTTCGGCAATTGCAGCAATCTCGCGAGCGCCTCGGAATCCATGTCGGGATCGACGCTGAAGCCGAGATATGATTTGGCGGCGTCCACGAAGAGTCCTTCGTGCTCGCCCGCCGCCGAGATTTCGGCGACCAAGTAAGGCACGACGCGGTCGTCGCGCCTGCGAGCCAAGCCATGGAGCGCCTCGGCTCTTACGAAGACGTCAGCGTCATTTACCCGTCGCAGCAGCGCATCCCGAATCTCGGGGCCGTCAATCGAAACGGTCTGGCCGATACTTGTGGCGGCCCAATCTCGCGCCCTTTCATATGGATCGTCCATCAACTCCAGCAGAGCGCCTACCGCCGCATCCGAAGTCGCACCACAGAGGGAGAACGCCACGCCGTGGCGGACGTCGTCGTCAGAATGGTTGCGCAGCCCGATCAGAGCACCCTCGCAACGACGGTTTCCGAGATGGCCAAAGGCGAACACCGTCGCTATCAAGACATCTCTGTCCTGTTCGCGGTGAATGATCTCGAGGAGAGCGTCGCAGCACTCCTCTGGAAAGGTGCGCGCGGGTGAGCCCAACTGGCCTAGAATGGTAACCCCGAGCCTTCGTGACTTCGGATCCCGCGCGCCAGACAGTGTGATCGCGGCGTCGACGACCTCTCTTGTCCCCCGAGCTTCCAACACTGCTAAGGGATTACAAGTAGCACTCTTCCCGTCCTCATCATCGATCTGCGCCAATGAAGCCGCTATCAACTCTGCCGTTGAGCGACCGTCTCGCTTCATCTCTTCGAGCGTGCTCAAGAGCGCTGACCCCTTCAAAACCGTTCGAGTCTGCTAACTTACGACTTGGAGAACTGTCGCCCCGGGAAGCTTTGCTTGCGACGTCCTTGCGAAGTTGCCGCAAAACGCATTAACGAACTTCTGTCCTGGAGCATGGAAGGCGCATTTTATACCGCCGCCAATGCAGCGTAAATGGCCCGCGCTGGCCGCTCCGCCGTCAGCGTCGAATACGTCGTCCTGCGGCCTACGGCGAATGCTTACCGAGATCGCGCAGCTCGGCGCGAAGCTCGGCGTCGGCCGGGCGCGTCGACGTGTAGCGCGCCGTCTTGCGATCGATCGCGTCGATCCGGCAGGCCCGACGTTCCGACAGGCCCATGACGGCCTGAAGGTGCGCGACGGCTTCGCGCTTGACGGCGGGCCCTACCATTTTTTTGCCAGGAGCTCGCGAAGCGCCGCCGCATCGAGCATCTGATCGGCCAAGAGCTTCTTCAGACGCGCGTTTTCCTCCTCCAGCGCCTTCAGCCGCTTGGCCTCGGAAACGTCCATCCCGCCGAATTTGGCTCTTCCAATTGTAGAGCGTCGTCTCCGAAACCGCGTATTTGCGCGCGAGGTCCGCCGCCTTCGCGCCGGCTTCCTGCTCCCGCAAAATCCCGATGATCTCCTCTTCCGTGAACCGTTTCTTCTTCATCGTGTCCGTCCTGCAATCGGCCGGACTCTAATCGATGCTGGTGGAGTTTTTCAGGGGCAGGTCAGTTGCAGACCAGGGGCGAATTGCTTCCAGCCCAGCAGTTCTATGCGCTCGCGGAGTGAGCCGCGTCACTCTCACACGCCCGCGTCCAAAAAACAAAATTTGCGACAAAGCGCCTCGGCCTCACGCCCGCCCGCATCCATTTGACGTGACATCGCCGAAAGCCGGCGTTGTCGCCACGGCTTCGCCGAGCGACCGCGCCAGCTCGTTTACGAAAAAGTCTCGTGATTAATGGCTGATCATCCAGGGCCTCGCAGAAGGGAAAGACTTGGCCCCCTCCCCAGAGGTTTTCGACGCCCCGCCGCAACAGGCGCAGCCGGCTCCGTGCGACGATGACCGCCGTGGCGCATAGCGGCTCCGCTCATTCGCCTCGAACGCGCCTCGGCTCGCCGAGCTCATCAGCGACGTGCGCGGCGCCGTCAGCACGACACGCGGTGCCGAGGCGCCGCAATCGGGACAGTCGCAAGGCTCGAGATAATCCGCCATCGGGCGCATTGTCGTGAACGGTCCACAGGCGTCGCAGAGATATTCATAGATCGGCATGACCGCCTCATTTGTCGGGAACGATCGGCATCTGGACCGAGCCGTCGAGATATTTGATCGGACCCGCCGCCGACGGCGAGATATCGAAGTCGAAGATTTGGGTCGGCAGCCACAGGGTCGCGCAGGCGTTCGGCACGTCGACGACGCCCGAGACATGCCCCTGTACCGGAGCCGTGCCCAGGATCGAATAGGCTTGCGCGCCCGAATAGCCGAACTTCTTCAAATATTCGATCGCGTTCAGACAGGCCTGGCGATAGGCGACCGTCACATCCAGATAGTGTTGGCCGCCGTGCTCGTCGACAGAAATGCCTTCGAAGATCAGATAATCATTGTAGGTCGGGGTAATCGGGCTCGGCTTGAAGATCGGATTTTTGATTCCGTATTTCGACATTCCGTCCTTGATGACGTCGACCTTCAAATGCAGCCAGCCGGCCATCTCGATAGCGCCACAGAAAGTGATCTCGCCGTCACCCTGGCTGAAGTGCAGATCGCCCATCGACAATCCACCGCCCGGCACATAGACGGGAAAGTAAATTTTCGAGCCGCGCGAGAGATCCTTGATGTCGCAATTGCCGCCGTGCTCGCGCGGCGGCACGGTACGCGCGGCCGTCGCCGCGGCCCTCGCCTTGGCCTCGCCTTCGAGGCGGCCGAGATGCGCCGTCGGCGCGAAAGGCGGATTGGCGAGCCCGGGAATGCGCGTCGGATTGGTCGCAATCAGCGCTTCCTCGCGCGTGTTCCATGTCTCCAGCAGCTTAGGGTCGGGCAAGCAGCCGATCAGGCCGGGATGGATGAGGCCGGCGTAGCGCACGCCCGGCACGTGACGGGATTTGGTGAACAGTCCCTCGAAATCCCAGATCGATTTCTGTGCGAGCGGAAACTGATCTGTCAGAAAGCCGCCGCCGTTCTGCTTGGAGAAGAAGCCGTTGAAGCCCCATTGACTCTCCGGCTTCGCGCCGATGTCGAGCAGATCGACGACGAGGAGATCGCCGGGCTCCGCGCCTTTGACGCCGATCGGTCCCGACAGGAAATGCACGATCGATAGATCGATGTCGCGCACGTCCGAGGCGTCGTCGTTGTTCTTGATGAAGCCGCCGGTCCAGTCATAGGTCTCGATGATGAAGTCGTCGCCCGGCTTCACCCAGGCGACGATCGGTATGTCCGGGTGCCAGCGATTGTGCACCATATCGTTTTCGAATGCGGATTGGGTCAGATCGACCTTGATCAATGTTTCGGCCATTGTTCTCTCCCTTCGTGGTTAGCCGGTCAGACCGACAGAAAGTTTGCGACCTTCGTCTCGTCGATCGTCGCCCGGCTCTCGGAATGGACGATCTCGCCGTTCTCGAGCACCAGCACGCGATCGGCGATGTCGAGCGCGAAGGACAGGACCTGCTCGGAGACGACGATCGACAATCCGCGCGTATCGCGGATCTTCTTCAGCATTCGCGCCATCTCGCGAATGATCGAAGGCTGTATGCCTTCCGTCGGCTCGTCGAGCAGCAGCACTTTGGGTCGCGAGGCGAGCGCGCGCGCGATAGCGAGCTGCTGCTGCTGGCCGCCGGAAAGATTGCCGGCCTTGCGCCGTCTCATATCCAGCAGCACGGGAAACAGCTCGTATATGTCTTTGGGAACCTCGCGCTCGCCCGTGACCGTCAATCCGGTCTCGATGTTCTCTTCGACCGTCATCGCCGGAAAAATCATCCGGCCCTGCGGCACATAGGCGAGGCCGGCGGCGACGCGCTGGTGACTCTTCAGCGCAGTGATGTCGCGATCGGAGATTCGCACGGCGCCGGCGGTCGTGCGCGCAATGCCCATCAGCGCCTTCATGAGCGTCGTCTTGCCCATGCCGTTGCGTCCCATGAACGCGACGATCTCATTCGGCGCGACCTCCGCCTCGAGGCCGTGAATGACCTCGCTCTCGCCATAGGCGACCCGCAATCCTTCGATGGCCAGCATGGCGCTCCTCAATGTCCGAGATAGACTTCGACGACCTTCGGGTCTGTCTTCACATGCTCCATCGAGCCTTCCGACAGCACCTTTCCCTGGTGCAGAACGGTGACGCGATGTGCGATGTCCTCGACGAACTTCATGTCGTGCTCGATGACGAGCACTGATCGGCCGACGATGATCTTGTTCAAGAGCTCCGCCGTGTTGCGCCGTTCGGAGACGCTCATTCCTGCGACCGGCTCGTCGAGCATCAAGAGCTCGGGGTCCTGAATCAGCAGCATGCCGATTTCCAGCCACTGCTTCTGCCCATGGCTGAGATATTCGGCGCGCTCGGCCAATTGATCGGCGAGATAGATCGTCTCGGCGATCTCCTCTATGCGCTCGCGAACCGCCCGATCGCGACGAAACAGCAGCGCGCCGAGCACGGAACGGCCGCGCGGATAGGAAATCTCCAGATTTTCGAACACGGTGAGATCGTCATAGATGGACGGGTTCTGGAATTTGCGTCCGACCCCCGCCTCGACGATGCCGTTCTCGCTCATGCGAGTGAGCTCCTTGTCGCGAAAGCGAATCGACCCGGAGGTGGCGCGCGTCTTGCCGCAGATGAGATCGAGCACCGTCGTCTTGCCAGCGCCGTTCGGGCCGATGATGACGCGAATCTCGTTCGGCTCGACATAGAGCGACACGTCGTCCACGGCCTTGAAGCCATCGAAGGAGACCGACAATGCTTCGACCGAGAGAAGGAAATCCTGATGTGTCGACAATGGCGTCACTCCGCGAGTTCATGATCGAGAGAGCGCGTCATCGGCGTGCGCCAGAGAGCCCGCAGCTTCGCGACGAAGCTTCTCGCGAGGCGCGGCGCGGAGCTGCGATAGACTCCCGCAAGGCCCTCCGGGAACGACAGCACCACGACGACGAACAGCGCTCCCAGTCCGAACAGCCAAAGTTCGGGAAAGCTTTCGGACAGTCGCGTCTTGGCAAAATTGACCAGCAGCGCCCCGCATACGGAGCCGAGGATCGATGAGCGTCCGCCGACCGCCGTGTAGATCACCATTTCGATCGACGGAACAATTCCGACGAAGGACGGCGACATGAACCCGACCTGCAATGTGAACATGGCGCCGCCGAGCGCCGCGAGCGCCGCCGCGAAGCAGAAGGCGAATATTTTGAAGCTCGAGACGGAGTAGCCGGAAAAACGCACGCGGTCCTCCTTGTCGCGCATGGCGACGAGAATGCGGCCGAGCTTCGATCGCGTGACGAGCTGCGTTGCGACGATGGCGGCGAGCAGCAGCCCGCATTCGATATAATAGAGCGTGAGCTTGGCGCCATCCGAGCGAATGTCCCAGCCTTTGAGCGTGCGCAGATCGGTGATGCCATTGATGCCGCCGGTGTAGCCCTGCTGGCCGACGATCAATATTGTGAGGATCAGCGCCACCGCCTGAGTGATGATCGCGAAGTAGACGCCGCCGACACGTCGCTTGAACATCGCCGCGCCGATGATGAAGGCGAACAGCGTCGGAACCAGCACCACCGCCGCGAGCGTGACGCCGAGATTCTCGAACGGCTTCCAGAACCACGGCAGCGCGGTGAGCTGATTCCAGTCCATGAAGTCGGGAATGCCGGGCGTCGATTGGATTTTCGTGTTCTCGACGCTCGACGCTTCGAGCTTCAGGAACATGGCCATGCAATAGCCGCCGAGACCGAAGAAAATTCCCTGGCCGAGGCTCAGAATTCCGGCATAGCCCCAGCATACGACGAGGCCGATCGTCACGAAGGCGTAGGTGAGATATTTTCCGACGAGATTGAGCCGGAAGATGTCGAGAGCAGCCGGCAGCATGACGAGGATGAGCGTCGCGAAAGCGAGGAGGCCCAAGAGCTCGGACCGGCGGAAAAGCGCATTGTCTCCACGGAGTTTCATCGCCGCACCTTGGTTGCGAACAGGCCCTGCGGACGCAGCATCAGAATGACGACGACGCCGATCAGCGTCGCGACCTGCGCCATGGAGCCGGAGGTGAAGAATTCGAGCGTCGATCGCGACTGCGAGATCGTGAAGGCGGATGCGATGGTGCCGATGAGGCTCTGCGCTCCGCCGAAGACAACGACGAGGAAGGAGTCGACGATGTAGAGCTGGCCGGCGGTCGGCCCTGTCGATCCGACCATGGTGAAGGCCGACCCTGCTATTCCCGCGATTCCGCAACCGAGCGCGAAGGTCGCGCGGTCCACTTTCTGCGTGTCGATTCCGACAGCGCCCGCCATCACTCTGTTCTGGACGACCGCGCGCACTTGGCGACCGAGGCGAGACTTGTAGATCAGCAGAGCGACTCCGGCGGTGATGACCGCTGTCAGCGCCATCACGAACATACCGTTGATCGGCACCTCTATGGTGGAGGTGATCTGCCAGGACCCGAGCATCCAAGGCGGCAGCTCCACGCCGACCTCGCGCGCGCCGAAGATGGAGCGATAGAGCTGCTGGAGAATGAGGCTGAGGCCCCAGGTCGCGAGCATCGTATCGAGAGGGCGCTTATAGAGACGGCTGATCAGCGCCCATTCGACCATGGCGCCGAGCAGCGCCGCAGCGAGAAAGGCGACGATCATCGCAACGAAGAAATAGCCTGGAAACAGCGCCGGAAGATACGTCTCGAAGAGCTTGGAGGTGAGATAGGTCATATAGGCGCCGAGGATCATGAACTCGCCATGCGCCATGTTGATCACGCCCATCTGACCGAAGATGATCGCGAGGCCGAGCGCCATGAGCAGAAACACCGAGAACAGGATAAGTCCGGCGAATCCTTGCATGACGAAGATCGAGCCGAGATCACTGAGCGAATAGTCGCCGAGCATCCGAGCCTCCATATGTCGTGAGGAAAAGGGGCGGCCGAAGTAAATCGGCGGACCAGTCGCCCGGTCCGCCGATCCTTCATTGATAGCCTTTCGGGAACGGATCCGGCTGAACGAGCTCGGCGGTTTCGTAGATCACCTCATATTGTCCATCGGCGCGCGCGCGCCCAACGCGCGTCTTCGACCAGAGATGATGGTTCTCGTGAATCCGCACATAGCCTTCCGGCGCGCCTTTGAATTCGACACCGGGCGAAGCGGCGGCGACCTTGTCGATATCGAACGAGCCGGCCTTCTCCACGGTGAGCTTCCACAGCCAGGGACCGAGATAGGCGGCCTGGGTAACGTCGCCGATCACGGTTTTGTCGCCCCATTTCTTCTGAAAGGCGGAGACGAAGCCCTTGTTATTGGCGTTGTCCAAGGACTGAAAATATTTCATGCAGGCGTAGGCGCCGGCGATATTCTCACCGCCGATGCCGTCGATCTCGTCCTCGGTCACGGAGATCGTGAGCAAGGTCTGCTTCGACAGATCAATGCCAGCCGCCTTGAGCTGCTTGTAGAAGGCGACATTGGAGCCGCCGACGATGATGGCGTAGATCACATCGGGCTTGGTCAGCTTGATCTTGTTGATCACCGAATTGAACTGTGTGTGCCCGAGCGGGAAATATTCCTCGCCGACAACCTTGGTTTTCAGCACGTTCTCGATATGCTTGCGGGCGATCTTGTTGGAGGTGCGCGGCCAGATGTAATCGGATCCGAGCAGGTAGAAGCTCTTGGCGCCCTTCTGCTTGGTCACCCAGTTCAAGCCGGCGATGATCTGCTGCGTCGCCTCCTGACCCGTGTAGATGACGTTCTTCGACTGCTCGAGCCCCTCATAGAAGGTCGGGCAATAGAGCATGCCGTTGTACTGCTCGAACACCGGCAGGACCGCCTTTCGCGAGGCGGAGGTCCAGCAGCCGAACACGGCGGCGCATTTGTCGTTGACCAAAAGCTTCTTGGCCTTTTCGGCGAAGGTCGGCCAGTCGCTGGCGCCGTCCTCCTGCACAAATTTGATTTTGCGGCCGAGCACGCCGCCTATCGAGTTGATCTGCTCGATGGCCAGCTTTTCCGCCTCGACGGAGCCGGTCTCGCTGATCGCCATGGTTCCCGTGACGGAATGCAATATTCCGACAGTGACCTCGCTATCCGTCACCGCCAGCCCAGTCGTGTTGGCGGCGGAGGCCGCCAGAGCCGGCCGTCCGATGAAGCCGAGCGCAGGTGTCGCCGCGAGCGCCGAAAGCATTTGACGGCGGGATAGATTGCGCGCGTCGCCGGATTTGGTGGTCATAAAGTCTCCCCTCACACTGTCGGGACGAGCCCGTCCTCCGGCAAAGACTGGCTCTCCGCCGGGCCGCGCGGCCATACGTCGATTCGCGTATTCGCCTACGCATATCGCGCCGCTATCCTCGCGATCGGGTCGAATGGCGCAGGGCGTGGGGTCCGCGTCGGCGCCGCGGAAACGGGCGTCGCGAACGAAATACGGGCGGTGGATTCGTCGTGGCGAGGCGTAGTTTCGTCGGCGCCCGGCGAAGCGCGGGGCGCAGGGGCGATCGGAGATGACGGCACAGCAGCGGATCGTTCGGGTCCGACGCGAATACAATAAATGGGTCGCCGATCAGACCCTCGAGGACTACGCTCTGCGCTTCACCGCCGAACGCGCGCGCCGATGGTCGCCGTTTCGCGTCGCCAACACCGCCATTGCGTCAGTGTCCTTCCTGGCTCTCGAGGCCATCGGCGCCGCGATCACTTTGACTTGCGGATTCACCAATGCCGCGGCGGCGATCATCGTCGTCAGCGTGATCATCTTCGTCACCTGCGTGCCGATCGCCTATTATGCCGCGCGCTATGGCGCGGACATCGATCTTTTGACCCGCGGCGCAGGCTTCGGCTATCTCGGATCGACGATCACCTCGATCATCTATGCGAGCTTCACCTTCATCTTCTTCGCCATCGAGGCCGCGATCATGGCCAAGGCGCTGGAGGCGGGACTCGGCGTGCCGGATGCTCTCGGCTATCTCGTCTGTGCATTCGCCGTGCTGCCGATCGTCACGCATGGGTTCACATCGATCAGCCGATTCCAGATGTGGACGCAGCCCCTTTGGATCGCGCTCCATGTCGCGCCTTTCGCAGCGATCGCGCTGCAGGATCATGCGACGCTATCCGCTTGGACGAAATTCACCGGCCGCATCGGGCCGCTCGACGGGAAGCTCGATCTCACTTTGTTCGGAGCCGCGTCCGGCGTCGTCTTCGCGCTCGCCGCTCAAATCGGAGAGCAGGTGGATTTTCTGCGTTTCCTCCCCGGAGCCGCGACGGTCGGAAGGGCGAGGTGGTGGGCGTCGCTCATCGCCGCCGGTCCCGGCTGGATCGTCGTCGGCGCGGCCAAAATGCTGGCCGGGTCGTTTCTGGCCTATCTCGCCTTCAAGCACGGCGTCCCGCCCGAGAACGCCGGCGATCCGACGCAAATGTATGTCGTCGCCTTCGGCTATGTGGTGCGCGACGAGACGATCGGCCTCGGACTCGCCACCACTTTCGTCATTGTCTCGCAGCTGAAGATCAATGTGACCAACGCTTATGCGGGATCGATCGCCTGGTCGAACTTCTTCTCGCGGCTGACGCACAGCCATCCCGGCCGCGTCGTGTGGCTGGTGTTCAACATCGTCATCGCGGTCGTCTTGATCGAGCTCGGCGTCTATCGTGCGATCGAAGGCATTCTCGGCTTCTATTCACATGTGGCGGTCGCATGGATCGGCACGCTGTTCGCGGATCTCGCCATCAACAAGCCTCTCGGCCTCAGCCCGAAGGGCATCGAGTTCAAGCGCGCCTATCTCTATGAGATCAATCCGGTCGGCTGCGGCGCGACGCTTTTCGCCAGCGTTTTGTCGATCGCCGCGCACGCCGGGGCGCTGGGCGAAACGTTGAGCGCCATGTCCTGCTATCTCGCTCTCGCTGCGGCGCTCGTCGCCACGCCTCTCATCGCCTATGCGACGAAAGGCCGATTCTACATCGCCCGGCGTGAGCGGACGCCGGCCTCGGCGGAAGCGCAAAAATGCTGCATCTGCGAGCATGAGTTCGAGCCGCAGGACATGGCGAGCTGTCCCGCCTATGCCGGCCCGATCTGCTCGCTATGCTGCACGCTCGACGCGCGCTGCGGCGACGCCTGCAAGCCGGAGACGCGGCTCGCGGACCAGCTGCGACGCTCGCTCGCGCGTGTGCTGTCGGAGCGTGCGGCGGAGATGCTCGGCTCGAATGTCGGGCGTTATCTCGTCATCTTCGTCCTCATCATTTGTCTGCTGGGCGGCGCGCTCTGGCTCGTCTATTGGCAGGCGGTTCTGGATGCGCGCATCGCACCCGCGCTCATCGGACCGCCTCTGCTCAAGGCCTTCGTGATCTTGAGCTTGATCTCGGGAATCATCTCCTGGTTTTTCGTGCTGGCGCAGGAGAGCCGGTTGGTGGCGCAAGAGGAGACGCAGCGCCAGACAACGCTGTTGATGCAGGAGATCGAGGCGCATAAGAACACCGACCGCGCATTGCAGAAGGCGAAGGAGGCGGCGGAGGCCGCCAATATCGCCAAAAGCCGCTATGTCGTCGGCTTGAGCCACGAGTTCCGGACGCCTCTCAATTCCATTCTCGGCTATGTTCAGCTGCTCGAGCGACGGACGCCGTCGGTTCCCTCCGACCCAAACGCTCTGCGCACGATTCGTCGTTCGGCGGAGCATCTGGCCAGTCTCGTGGACGGACTGCTCGACATCGCCAAGATCGAGGCCGGCCGCATGGAGGTGCATCGCGACCATGTGCGTCTGCCGGCGGTGCTGCGGCAGGTCGTCGACATGTTTCGGCTGCAGGCGGAGGCCAAGGGCGTGGCGTTTCGCTACGAGGTTCGAGGCTCGTTGCCGAAATGGGTGCGGATCGACGAGAAGAGGCTTCGGCAGATTCTGCTCAATCTCCTGTCGAACGCTGTGAAGTTCACCGAGGTCGGCGAAGTTCGATTCACGATCGTCTATGACCGCGACATGGCGACATTCGAGGTCGAGGATACAGGTCCCGGCATAGCTTCGGATCAGCACGAGCGAATATTTCGTCCGTTCGAGAGACTCGAATCCGTCGGACGAAAATGGGCGCCGGGAACAGGGCTCGGCCTCACCATCACCAAGCTCATGACCGAGGTGCTCGGAGGCGCGATCTCTTTGCGCAGCAGCGTCGGCCACGGCAGCCTGTTCTCGGTCAAATTCTATCTCCCGCAATCGGCGCCGCCGATCATTTCGGCGCGGCCGGATTATTCGCAGATCAGCGGCTATGACGGCGCACGCGTCACTGTGGTCGTCGCGGATGACGAGGCGAGCCATCGGGAGCTGGTCGCGCGCCTGCTCGCGCCGCTCGGCTTCGTCGTTTTTACTGCGCGGGACGGGACGACCTGTCTCGATCTGGTCGAGCGCGTCGCTCCGCAGCTCGTGCTGCTCGACATCAACATGCCCGGGCCATCGGGTTGGGAGGTCGCTCAGACGGTGAGGCGTCGCAAAGGGCGAGACGTGGCGATCGTCATGCTTTCGGCGGACGCCGAAAAGGAGCTCGATGTCGACATCGATCGATGCACATACGAAGGCTATCTCGTGAAGCCTTTCAAGCTCGGCGATCTGCTCGACCTCATCGCCGCGACCTGCGATCTCGTCTGGCGATTCGGCGCGTCGCGGCCTGACGCGGAAGCCCGCGACGCCGGGGCGCGACGGCGGCTGCCGGTCGATGATATCGTCGCGCTCGCGGAGATCGGCCATGCGCGCGGTGTGACTGCGTTGCTGAAGAAGTATCGAGCCGAGTTTCCAGAGGAAGACTCGCTCGTCGAGACGCTGAGCCGGCTGTCGATCGAGATGAAATTCGACGAGCTCGTGACCGTCGCGCGGAGGTCGCAAGTGCGCTCGGATCAGCGAGATCAGATGGAAGCGAGAGATGAAGTCTAGTGTGATCCTCATCATCGACGATGACCCCGGCGCGCTCGCCTTCCTTGCGACGGCTATAGAGGATCGCGGCGCGACGGCGCTCGTCGCGCGAAGTGGGGAGTCGGCTCTCGCCATTTTGGAGCGCTTGACGCCCGACATTATCCTGCTCGATGCTGTAATGCCGGGGCTGGATGGATTCGAAGTCTGCCGCCGTCTCAAGCGGGACGACCGTCTCGCCGGCGTGCCCGTCATCTTTATGACCGGGCTCAGCGACACCGATCACGTCGTTCAAGGTTTCACCGTCGGCGGCGTCGACTATGTGACCAAGCCGATCGTCGTCGAGCAATTGCTGGTGCGGCTGAGTGCGCATATGGCGACGTCCCGCATGGCCCTGCGCGCTCGATCTGCGCTGGACGCCTCCGGCCGTCATCTTTTGGCGACGGACCGACGCGGCTCGGTGATTTGGAGCACGCCGAAAGCCCGCTCGCTGCTCGATCTCGACATGGAAGACGACGACGTCACGGTCTCGCGCCGAGCCGCGCAATTGCGCGCGCTCATGCCCGATGGGCGCGCGAATGCGCAGAAGGAGGCGATCATCACCACCAGGGCCGGCGTCAGAATCCGCATTCTCTATCTCGGCCTCGTCAGCGGGGACGAGCTGCTGTTCTGCCTGACGGAAGCCGATGAGAGCGGCGCGGAAGGCGCGCTGTCGCGCGCTCTGTCGGTCACGCCGCGCGAATCCGAAGTGCTGCTCTGGCTGTCGCGGGGAAAATCGAATGCGGATATCGCCGCAATTTTGGGACTGAGCCCGAGAACCGTGGACAAGCACCTCGAGCAAATCTACAAAAAGATGGGCGTCGAGAACAGAACAGCTGCCGTTCGCATGGCGATTCAGATTATCGAACGCCTTTGAGAAGCGTCATCATGCGGCGCAGCGCCGAGCTGGTCGCAATTTTGGACCGCGTCCTACCGATCGGCAGGAGACGAGGGCGGACGCGTCCTCATCGGGCTTTTTGCTCCGCGAGCGCGAGGCAGTAGGCTCGCCAGCCGCCGTGGCCTGTGACGTCGGCGGCGTCGCTCAGAGCGGCGGGCTCGACGAGAAATCCCTTCGGCGCAGACCCGTCTGCGAGGCGGATTGTTCCGATGCAGAGCGGCGGCGGAACGGCCGCGACGAAGCGGCCGAAAGCGGCGACGTCCAGCGTCCAGACCTCGATTTCCACGCCGCCCGAGCCGGTTTCGTCCCGGATGAGACCTGGCTTCGGCGGCGTTTGGCCTGCAAGCGCATAAAGCCGGTAGCCGGGTTCCGTGCGTGTCGCGCGCGCGAATCTCGCACCGAGCGCCGTCAAATCGCCATTGAGCGGCATGCCGGAGAGATGCGCGCCGACGACGACGATCTCGATCCGCTCTCCATCGTCGGGCGGAGTCGCAATGCGCGGCCGCCTTCGCCAGCTGGTCGCGCCGAGCCCTTCGTCTGCGTGCAAGTCGCGCGCGAGCGCCGCGACGAGGGCATCGCGATTGGCCTGCGCCAATAAGGTGACGCTCGCCGGGCGGCCATCAGCGAGCGCGCCGACGGGAACGGCGACGCCGCAGAGATCGAGCAAATTGACGAAATTCGTGTAGGTTCCGAGCCGCGTGTTGGCGTCGAGCGGCTCCGCCGCGATTTCCGCGAGCGTGTAATGGGTCGGCGCCGTGGGGACGCAGAGAAGATCGACCGACGCCAGCAGCGGCTCGATGCGCGCCTGCAGCGCCCGCAGCGCATAGGCGCTCTCGAAAGCGTCGACTGCCGACAATCCGCTCGCGCCGCAGATGATGGCGCGAGTGACGGGATGCAGCGCCGCCGCATTGGTCTCGATGAACGCGCGAATCGCGGCGTAGCGCTCGGCGACGAAAGCGCCGCTGTAGAGCAGATCGGCGACGGCGTGGAAATCTTCGAAAGGCAGCGGCATGATTTGGCAGCCGAGCTGCTCGAGCCGCCCGAGCGCAGCGTCATAGGCCGCTCGCATTCGCGCGTCGCCGAAGAAGCGCGGCTCCGCCGGGACGCCGACGCGCAGCCGCGGAGGCCGCGCGCCGAGCGGAGCTTTCGGGACTCTCTTGGAAAACGGATCGCTGGCGTCATGCGTCGCCGTGATCTCGAAGACGCGATAGGCGTCCTCGACAGTGAGAGCGAAGATGGAGACGCAATCGAGCGACCGGCAGGCCGGCGTGACGCCCGAGGTCGAGAGCGCCCCTAGGGTCGGCTTCAAGCCGACGATATTGTTCAGCCCCGCCGGTATGCGCCCCGAGCCCGCCGTATCCGTCCCGAGCGCGAAGGCGACGATGCCTCGAGCGACGACGACGGCCGAGCCCGAAGACGAGCCGCCTGGCGCGAGCGTCGGATCGATCGCGTTGCGCGGAACGGGGTAGGGCGTTCGGACGCCGACGAGACCTGTCGCGAACTGATCCATGTTCGTCTTGCCGATGCAGAGCGCTCCCGCGCGCTTCAGCAGAGCGACGACGGTCGCGTCTACCTGTGGGACATGAGAATAGGCCGGGCAAGCGGCGGTTGTCGGCATTCCGGCGACGTCGATATTGTCCTTGACGGCGAAAGGAACGCCCCAGAGCGGGATGGCGGGGTCGAAGGCGCCGAGCGCGGCCGCCTCGCGCAGCAGCGCCTCCTTAGGCGCGAGATGGATGAAAATACCTGGATCCGCCGCCGCCTCGAGCCGGTCATAGACGGTCTCGACGACCGCGAGCGGCGAGAGGCCTCGCGCATAAGCGTCGAGAAGGCTTTCGATGTCGAATTGCAGCATCATCGCTCCGAATCGAGAATCTCGACAGGCTTCGTCCAATGGATCAGCACGACGCAGCCGTCCTTCGACCAGACCGAATGCGCGGTGCCGGGGACGTTCAGCGCCACGGAGCCGGCGCGCAGCTCGCCGGTCTCGTCGCTCTGCGCGCCGTCGAGAACGACGATGGTCTCGAGGCCCATATGCCTATGTCTGGGGACGCACGCGCCCGGCGCGTAGCGGAGCACGGCGAGCGAAGGGTCGTTCGGTGTCTCGCCGCGTTCGAGCCAGCAAATGTCGACGCCATCGCGAAAAGGCGAGAAGGTGAGCGCGCGCCAGCCGCCGGCGAGGAGATCGGCGTAGCATCGATCAGCCATCGCGCAGCCCCGCGAGAATTTGCTCGGTCTTCGCTGTCCATCCGATGATCGCGCCTTGGGCGCGGATCATCTCCAGCGTAGCGGTCTCGAAATGCGGAAAATAGCTCGCGGTCGCATCTTCGGCGAGGAGGCATTCATAGCCGCGGTCATTGGCTTCGCGCATCGTGGTCTGCACGCAGACTTCCGTGGTGACGCCGGCGAAGACGAGCTGCCGAGCGCCGAGCTGCGTCAGCTCTTCTTGTAGTGAGGTCGCGTAAAAGGCGCCCTTGCCTGGCTTTTCGATCACGATCTCGCTGGGGAGAGGGGCGAGCTCGGGCAATATGGCGGCGCCGGGCTCGCCGGCGATCAGCACACGGCCCATCGGACCCGGATCGCCGATGCGCAGGCGCGGAGCGCCGCGGTCGCGCTTGGCGGGAGGGCAGTCCGACAGGTCGGGACGATGACACTCCATCGTATGGATGACGGGAAGGCTGCGCGCGCGAAAGCTCAGCAGCAAACGCAGCACGGTCGGCACGATGGCGCGAAGCCGGGAGACGTCGTTGCCGAGGCTCTCGCCGAAGCCGCCGGGCTCGATGAAGTCACATTGCATATCGATGATGACCAGCGCGAGCGCGCTCGGCTCGAACTCGAAGGCGAACGGCTCCGCCATGATTTTCGCCATCAGCACCTCCCCGCCATATGCCGGCCGATCTCATGCGCATCGGCGGTCGCGATCGGAGTCTCGTAGACGATCGCGCCCTCCGACATGACGAGAATTCGATCCGAAAGCTCCAGAAGCTCGTCGAGGTCCTCGGAAACCAGCAATACGGCGGCGCCGGCGTTGCGGGCTTGCATGATACGAGCGCGAATTTCCGCCACCGCCGCGAAATCGAGGCCGAAGCAAGGATTGGCGACGATGAGGAGATCGACGTCTCCGGTCAGCTCGCGTGCGAGGACGGAGCGTTGGACATTGCCGCCGGAAAGCGTCGCGATCGGCGCATCAAGGGAGGCGGTCTTGACCTCGAAGCGATCAACGAGCCGTTCCGCGTCGCGACGGATCGCCCGACCGTCGAGCCAGCGCCGTGACCTTCCGTCGCGATCGAGATCGAAAGTTCGGAAAGCCAGATTTTCGGCGACGCTCATCAGCGGCGCGCAGGCGTTGCGCAGCGGCTCCTCGGGAATGAAGCGCACATTGAGCTCCTTCATTTCGGCGCGCGTCGCGCCATAGCGCGAGCCTTTGACCCTGATCTTGCCGGATTTCGGCGCGCGCTGGCCTGCAAGGACGTCGAGCAGCTCCCTCTGCCCATTGCCGGCGACTCCGGCGACTCCGACGATTTCGCCGGCGTGAAGGACGAGATCGTCGATTTCGATCGATTTCAGCCCGGCGCTGTCCGGCGCCCGGAGCGTTCTTATTTCCAGCACGGGCTCCGCCGATTCGGCGACGGCGGCGCGGGCGTCGAGCGTCGCGATCTTCTGCTCGCCGATCATCATCGCCGCGAGCGCGGAACGGTCGAGCGCGCTTATCGCGCCGCCGCCGGCGCGCCTGCCTTTGCGCAGCACGGTGACGTCGTCGGCGAAGGCGAAGACTTCGCGGAACTTGTGCGAGATCATCAGCGCGGTGAGCGCGCCGCTGCGCGTCAGCGCGCGCACATGGCCCAGAACTTCTTCCGCCTCGTCAGGCGTCAGCGCGGAAGTCGGCTCGTCGAGGACGAGAAAGCGCCGTCCGAGATAGAGCTGCTTCGCGATTTCGAGCTTTTGCCGCTCTCCCGCGGAAAGCGCGCCCACCGGCCGGTCGAGCGGGACGCGGAAGGGCATGGTTTCCATGAATTGCGTGAGCGCGGCGCGCTCCTTTCGCCAATCGATCACGAAGGGCGCATCGGCGCGCGCGATCACGAGATTCTCGGCCCCCGTCAGCGACGGCGCCAAGGTGAAATGCTGATAGACCATGCCGAGCCCGAGTGTCGCCGCGTCGCGCGGGCCGAGGATCTGCGCCTCGCGGCCGTCGACGAGCATCTGCCCGTCGCTCGGCCTCTGATAGCCCAGCATGCATTTGACGAGCGTCGACTTGCCCGCGCCATTCTCGCCGAGCAGAGCGTGGAAGGAGCCCGCGGCGACGCGCATGGACACGTCATCGAGGGCGAGGAAGCCGCCGAAGCGCATCGTCATGCCGAGCGCTTCGACCTCGATCGCGCGTCCTGTCGCGGAGCCACTCATTCGAGCCTCACGGAAGCGCGGCGAGCAGCGCGGCGGAGGTCGCCACCGCGCCGAAGACGCCGCCTTGCATCTTGATCATCTCGACCGCGGCGCGATGATTGCCATGGTCGGTGGCGCCGCAACAGTCTTCGAGGAGCAGACATTCGAAGCCACGGTCATTGGCTTCACGCATCGTCGTGTGGACGCAGACATCGGTGGTGATGCCGGTCAGCACGATGTTTTCTATGCCGCGCTGCTTCAAGATCAATTCCAGATCGGTCGCGCAGAAGGAGCCCTTGCCCGGCTTGTCGATGATCGGCTCGCCGTCGAGCGGCGCCAGATCCTCGATGATTTCCCAGCCCGGCTCGCCACGCACGAGAATGCGCCCGCACGGGCCGGGATCGCCGATGCCGGCGCCGATCCGGCGCGAGCGCCACCGCTTGTTGGCCGGCAGATCGGCGAGGTCGCGTCGATGCCCTTCGCGCGTATGGATGACGTGATAGCCCTTGGCGCGCATGGCGCCGAGCACGGATTTTATGGGCTCGATCGGCGCGCGCACGAGCGAGAGATCATAGCCCATCGCATCGACGTAGCCGCCCTTGCCGCAGAAATCGATCTGCATGTCGATGACGACGAGCGTCGTATTATCGGGACGCAGAGCGCCATTATAGGGCCAGGGATAAGGGTCGGCGGCGATATATCGTTCCGCGGCGGCGCGCTCGTTCATGGCGTCGTCTCCTGTTCATCTCGTGATCGACAATTCGCACGGCGCTCCGGCGAGCGCTCGTCCGGGAGAAGAGGTCGCGATCATGATCGCGAGCGTCAGCGCGTAAGGCGCGGCGTAGAACAGATAGTAGCCATGGGTCACGCCGACCGATTGCAGCGCCGGGCCGAGCGCGCCGGCCCCGCCGAACAGCAGGGCCGCCGCGAAGCAGCCGAGCGGATTCCAACGCGAGAAGACGACGAGCGCCACGGCCATCAAGCCTTGGCCGGACGAGATGCTCTCATTCCAGCTGCCGGGGTAATAGAGCGAGAGATAGCCGCCGCCGATCGCCGCGAGGCCGCCGCCCGCCGCCGTCGCGAGCAGGCGCACGCGATCGGGGTCGATTCCCATGGCGCGCGCCGCGTCCGAGCTGTCGCCGACGGTTCTGAGAATGAGGCCGGCGCGTGTGTTGCGAAAGGCCCATTGCAGGAAAACGGCGAGCGCCGCGCCGATGACGAACAGCGCGTTCACGTCGAGCGCGGCGCGCAGCTGCGGAATGTCGGACCAAAAGCCCAAGGAAATGGCTGGCAAGCGCGGCGCGGAAGGTTGGATGAACGCCTTGCCGAAGAAGAAGGCGAGCCCAGTTCCCAGCAGCATGAGCGCAATGCCGATCGCTATGTCGTTCACGCGCGGAAACTTGCAGATCCAGCCGTGCAGCAGGCCGGCGGCGATTCCCGAGACGCCGGCGGCCGCGACGCCGAGCCAGGGCGAATTCGATAGCACGGCTGTCGCGTAGGCCGACATTGCGCCGAAGATCAGAATGCCTTCGAGCCCTATGTTGGCGCGCCCGGCGCGCTCGGTGATCGTCTCGCCGAGCGACACGAAGATGAAGGGCGTCGAGACGCGGATCGCGCCGCCGACGATGGCGAGCGGCACGCTCCAATATCCAATGTCGGTCGTCTGCATCGCGTCAGCCTTTCCGCGCCCAGCGCTCGGGCGTAAAAATATGGAATCGCCCGTAGAGCGTCTCGGCGAATAGAACGACGATGAAGACCATGCCTTGCAGGACGAGGATCGTGGCGTCCGGCAGCTCCATGCGGCGCTGGATGAGCCCTCCAGCGGCGCCGACTCCGCCGAGCAGCATGGCCACGGGAATGATCGCGAGCGGATTTTGCCGCGCGAGAAAGGCGACGAGGATGCCCGTGTAGCCATAGCCGGAGGCGAGCGACGCATTGGCGGCGCCATGGACTGCGGCGACTTCGATCATTCCGCAGAGGCCCGCAGCGGCGCCCGCGAGCGCGCAGAAGGCGACGATCAGCGCGCCGACCGGCAATCCCTGTATGCGCGCGGCGCGCAGGTTTCCGCCGGAAATTCGTGCGGCGAAGCCCCAGGAGGTCTTCTCGATCAGGACGGAAGCGAGAAAGCAGCAAGCAATGCCGACGGCCAATCCCCAATGCACATCGGTTCCCGGAATGGCGCCGATGCGGTCTGCGTCCGGCAGCGGGGCGGTGGACGGCTTGTTGAGCGAAGCGGAATCTCGCAAAGGGCCTTCGACGAGATGATTCATGAGCGCGATCGCGATATAGGCCATCAGCAGGCCGGAGATCGTCTCATTGACGGCGCGGTAATGACGGAGAGCGCCGATCGCGCCGATCCAAGCGCCGCCGGCCGCCATGCCGGCGAGGGCCATGGCCGCGATGACGAGCGGCGCCGGCGCCGATGAGAGAGCCGAGCCTGTCGCCGCGGCGGCGACGCCGCCGAGCGCGATAGCGCCTTCGCCGCCGATGATGAGAAGCCCGAGCCGCGCCGGAAGAGCGACGCAAAGTCCGGCGAGTAGCAGAGGCGCTGTGCGCGACAACATGTTCTGGACGGAGAACCAGCTGCCGAAGCCGCCGCGCCATAGCAGCTCGAAAAATTGCGCCGGCGATTTGTCCAGCGTCAAAAGAAGCAGGCTGAACAGCCCGCAGCCCGCGAGCAAGGAGGCGGCGACGATGACGAGCGGCTCGGCTCGGCGAGCGATCCAGGCGCGCTCCGTCGCAAAGTCGCGGCGCTCGCCTCGTCTCGCCGGGTCGTCGGTGATCGTCTCGGTCATGTCGTCCGCTCCATGCGCGCCCGAGGCCAGGTCAGGAGATCGCCCCGATGACGCCTTCGACGAGATAATTCATGCTCTCGAGCTCGACGGCGGTCTCGAGATATTTCTTGCCCGCGGGCACGACCAGCGCGCCCTTGTTGTCCTTCAGCGGGCCGGCGACGATCGCGTAGCCGCCCTTGGTCATTTCGGCCTTTTTCGCCTCGAATTGCCGCCTCGCCGCATCCGGCGCCATGGCGCCGAGGGGGCTCGTCTTGACGAAGCCCTCCGCGAGGCCGCCGCGCGTGAAATTCGGCAAAGGCTGGCCGGCCAAAAATTTCTCGACATATGTTTTATAGACTGTCGCCCAGTTCCATTCGGCGCCGGTCAAATAGCGCTCTGGCGCGAGCGGACGTTGGTCCGCGTGATAGCCGCAGACATAGGCGCCGCGCGCAGCCGCCGTCTGAACGACGACCTTGGGGCTGTCGACATGGCAGGTGACGACATCGACGCCCTGATCGAGCAAAGCGTTGGCCGCTTCCGCTTCTTTGACCGCGAGCGACCACTCTCCTGTGAAGATCACCCTGCAGGTGATGTCGGGATCGACGGAGCGCGCGCCGAGCAAAAAGGAATTGATGTTGAGAAGCACCTGCGGAATCGGCTTGGCGGCGACAAAGCCGAGCTTCTTGGTCTTCGTCATATGGCCGGCGACGACGCCATTCAGATATTGGCAGGAGCCGATATAGCCGAAATAGGAGCCAGCATTTTTCGGATTCTTGTCGGTCCACAGTCCCCCGCAGTGGCGGAACTCCGTCTGGGGATATTTGCTCGCGGCCTGCAGCACGAAGGGATTGAAATAGCCGAAGGACGTCGGAAACAGCAGCGACGCGCCCTCGAGATTGATCATCGACTCCATCGTCTTGACGACGTCGATCGTCTCCGGGACCTTCTCTTCCTCTATGACGGTGACGCCACGCAGCTTCTTCACCGCCGCGGCGCCCTCGGCATGCGCCTGATTATATCCATAGTCGTCCTTCGGGCCGACATAGATGAAGCCGATCGTCACGGTCGCCGCGGCCGCGGGCCGCGCGCCCAGCGCCGAAGCCGCCAGCCCCGCCGCTGCGCCCTGGAGGAGATGCCGCCTGTCGAAAATCATGCGTCGCGTCATGGAGAGCTCCTTTCCGCCCCGCGGCGGCTCTGCAATGTGTATGCAATTGATAGTCCATACGCAGAAATCTAATTGTTTCAATAACTGTAATAAGTTATAACTTACTCACTGCCCTATCATTCGGCATTTGCATGCAGTTTATGCCGAAGATTTGGTCATCAGCGCACGGAAGCGGCGATGGAGGATCGGCTCATTGTCATCGGAAGAGGAGCAGGCGAGACCGAGCGAAAGCCGACGGAAGCTCGTGCGCGCGGGCACGACCGTCGACCAGATGGTGCGGGCCATTTCGGATCGCATCGTCACCGGCGGCATGCATCCGGGCGAAAAGCTGGACGAAGCTTCGCTGGCCGACCGTTACAAGGTGTCGCGCACGCCGGTGCGCGAGGCGTTGAACCGACTCTCGGCCATGGGTCTCGTCGAACGTCGTCCCAATCGCGGCGCCATCGTCGCCGTCGTCTCGCGCGCGCATCTCGCATCCATGTTCGAGAGCATGGCCGAACTCGAAGCGATCTGCGCTCGCTTTTGCGCCGAACGCATGACCGAACAAGAGCGCCGCACGCTGGAGATCGAGCATAGAGCCGCCGCCGAGCTTGTCGCGCGAGAGGCGGAAGCCGACTATGAGCTCTTCAATTCGGACTTCCACACGCGTCTCTATCGCGGCGCGCATTCGCCGCATATGTGCGAGCTCGCTTCGCAGACGCGTCGCCGGTTGGCGCCGTTCCGTCGCGCGCAATTTCGGTTCGACGGGCGGTTGCAAAAATCCTGGCGCGAGCACGACCGCATCGTCCAGTCGATACTCGCGCGCGACGCGGCGGCCGCCGGATCGGCCGCCCGAGATCATTTGACCGTCGTCGGCGCGGCGAGCGTGATTTTCGTCAACGACGATGTGATCGCCACGAACTCTTGAGCAGGCCCGATTAAAAGACAACGCGACACGGGAATACGACCGCCGCTTCCGCCACCACACGTAGACCCCGGTAACCGAAAGCGATGTGACCGAAAGGCCACTGGTGAAGATGAAGAGCCTGTAGGGAAGACCGAAGGGCTCTGTCGCGAATTTTTCTCGCGGGTCCGTTGGGGCTATGATCGCCGGGCTGGGGCAGGCTGAATAGTCCGATGATCGATTTCAAGGGCAGCCATTTTGAACGCGACGTGATCCTATGGGGCGTCCGGTGGTATGTGGCGTATCCGATGAGCTATCGTCAGCTCGAGGAAATGATGGATGAGCGAGGCGCCGAAGTCGCCCATTCCACGCTCAACCGCTGGGTCGTCAAGTATGCGCCTTTGCTGAAGAAACAGTTCCGTGCTCGCAAGCGCGCGATCGGATCCAGCTGGCGTCTCGATGAGACCTACGTGAAAGTCAAAGGCTGCTGGAAATATCTCTATCGGGCGGTCGACAAGGCGGGCGCGACGGTGGATTTCCTGCTGACAGCCAAGAGGGACCGCAAAGCTGCGTTGCGCTTCTTACGCAAGGCGATCGGCCGGCATGGCGGGTTTGTCGTAAATTTTTTGTCGCGGGTCATTTTGGGCTATGACCTCCGGCATCAAGCACTTCAGGCCGTCGACCACGGCGATCAGTATGTCGCCGACGCAGCGGTTTTTCAGCTCGTTCATCCCCCCAAGCCAAAATTTGGCGCCCTCCGCGGTTTCGATCCAAAGCCCCAAAATGTCCTTCGTTCCGTCTGCCGTGACGCCGAACGCGAGATAGACCGCCTTGTTCCGAACCAAGCCCTCATCGCGGATTTCACGCGCAGCACGTCGAAGAAGACCAAGGGATACATCGCCTCGAGCGGCCGGTTCCGCCATTCGGCGACGGTCTCCAGCACGGCGTCGATGACCGTCGACCAAGCCACCCTTGGAAAAAACCTCCTTCGGATCGCGTCCCGACAACAATTGGTCCAATGTGTCCTTCTTAATCGCAATAGCTCGCCTCCTGCGGTTCTACTATGGCCTCACACACAAGATTCCTGACAGTCCCGGACTTTTTGCTGCACGCGAAGCAAGATGTCGCCGCCGCCAAAGCGTGTTTCCGTGGCGCGTTCGCGCGCCACGGACCGCCGCCGCGCAAAATCAGGCTCGACGGATATCAGGCGTCACATCGGGCGGCGCGTGAGGTTCTCGCACAGCATCGTCGCGGCGCGCCGACTCGAATTCGATCTTCGAAATACCTGAATAACCGAATTGAACAGGATCACCGATCCACCAAGCTTCGTTTGGGGCCGATGCTCGGGCTCGAGCGATTCCGACATGCGGCGATCACCATCGTCGGCGTCGAGCTCATGCATCGCATCAGAAAGGGGCGATCCGCGCTGAGCAGATCTAGAACCGCCGGGACGACTGCGCCGAAATCTGGAGTGCGGTGCTCGCTGCCTGATCCTAACGAACTGCCTGACCCCATCGCGTAGCTATCGGCAAAAATTGCACGGAAACCGCTTTAGTCATCGCCGCCAAGGTGGTGCGCCGGCGCTTTCCGAAGCGTCAACAGCGCAACAGATATGATAGAGCGAACTCGCAGGAGCAAAATCGTTCTTCACGCATCCGTGGGCGTCGAATTCATCGATCCAGCTGCCCGAGAGAGCTGGCTCGAGAAACCGTTCGTGCATCGCGTCCAGGAAGTCCTTCGCCGTCGGGCCGCAGAAACGCTCCTGTCGCGCACTCATCACCAAGGCGGCCTTTGCCGCCTCCGTATAAAACCAGAGGCGCGTCGAACGATCCACGGCTCCGCCAATCGTCCCGCGCGCGAAGATTTCGCAGTTGGAGTCGACGCCAACGTGCAGCGCCGTGTCCCAGAGTCGATCCAAAGCGTTCGCCAGATCGAACCGTTGCAATTTTTCGTAGCGATCCAATAGCCAGATCCACTCGAAGTGATGGCCGGGCTCGAAAGGAAAGTGAGGGCTGTCGAGGGGACGCCATTCATTGTCGAAAAACTCGACGACGACCGAGCCTTGACTTTGAAGAAAGCGCGCAAAGAACAGGTCGCGCACTGCCGTCGCGCGTTCGAAATAGCTCGATCTTTTTGTCGCATCGAAAAGCGCAAGTAGCGCCTCCAGCAAATGCATGTGCGGATTTTGACGACGGTGGCCGCGGGAGTCCGGGAGCGTCTCGATATATCCACCATGCGCCGAGGCCATGTATCCGTCCAGGAAATCCAGTGTCTTATCCGCTAGCGCAATATAGGCGCGATCCTGTGTCGTCTCATAGGCCGTCGCCAAGCCTAGCAGGACGAACGCATGCGTATAGAGATCGCGACGACTATCGACGACTGCGCCGTCACGCGCGACAGAAAACGCCCAGCCACGCGCGCCATCGACGCCGTAATATCGCCTGACCATCGAATCGGCCGCCCGCGAGACCAAGTCCTCGCTGTCCGAAAGCCAGCCGTTTCTATGCGCTGTCCCAAAAGCGTAAATCTGGCGAGCTTGCACCATAGCTCGCCTCGGCGTGTCGAGCAGAGGCTCTCCTCGAGAGGAGAGACGTTCGACAAACGAATCCGTATCCCGATCCCATCCGACCGACGACCATAAGGGAAGAGCTTTCTCCTTCAACCAGGCGCAGACGGAGCACGGCGCCACCACTCTCGTCATATCATTCCTCTCGGGTTCGTGACGTTCGGCGTAGGCGAATAGACTTGCGCGCGATCGACGCATGTCGACGGTAGGTTCTCTGAGCCGCCGGGCGAGCACGTCTCCACGCCGATCGGCGCCCCTACGATTTCGCGCGAGCATGACGCTCGGCAACACGCTCGATCTCCGGTCGTATAGACTCATAGAGATCGCCCCCTGGGAACAATAGTCCTCGGATCCCTGCACGCCGCGCCGCCTCTACGTCACTTTCTTTGTCGCCAACGAGAAAACTCATAGCGACGTCGATCGGCCAGTCTTCCAATGCCTGCAGGATCATGCCCGGATTGGGCTTACGATCTGGATGATCCGGGTGCCGCCATTCGATATCGATGGCTTCGGGGTGGTAGGGGCAGAAATAGAACGCGTCGATGTGCGCGCCCGCCGCAGCGAGCTGCTCGGACATGGCCGTATGAAAGCGTTGGACATCCTCGATGCGAAAGAGCCCGCGCCCAACGCCCGATTGATTGGTGACCACGATGACCAAGCCCCCCGAGTCATTGACGCAACGAATGGCTTCAATGGCGCCCGGAATCCAATCGAACTCCTCCGCACGATGGCTATAGCCAAAATCGCGATTGAGCACCCCGTCGCGGTCAAAGAACACGGCAGGACGACGTCGAGCGGAAAGGTCACGACGCGCTTCGAAGAGAGAGTCTGGCGTTCCGATATCGATGAAATAGCCTTCGAACTCTGCCCCGGCCAGCGTGCGCGCTTTCGCGAGTCGAGGATAAACGTTCAACTCCATCGAGCTCGGCCACTCTCCGACGCAGCCTAATATCTCCCGTCGAAACACGCCGACGCCGCCATTGATCAACGCCGCCCCGGCGCCACACTGCTTTTCGTGAAAGGCGACGACATATCCATTCTCCGTTACCACGCTGCCGTAACGGCTCGCATTCGATGTCCGACGGAGCGCGAGCGCGCCCATGAGGTTTGGATCGCTCTCTATCAACGCCGTGAGCCGCCGCAAATTGACGTCGAACAGCGTATCGCCATTCACCAGCAAAAAAATCGGGTCGAGCAATGGCTCCGCATTCTTCAATGCGCCCGCTGTTCCCGCCGGAACGCTCTCGACGATCACACGGACAGCCGCTCCGTGAATGGAGCGGCCATCGTAGCGCTGCGCTATTTTGTCGGCCAAATGTCCCGCGAGCAATAGAATATCCTGGAACCCGTGGCGAGCGATTTCGAACAGCAGAAGGTCGAGAAACACCATATCTTCGTCGATGGCCATGAGCGGCTTCGGAGTTGCGGCCGCTAAGGCGCCGAGACGAGTTCCCTTGCCGCCGACCAATATTACCGCCTGTTTCGTCACCATCGCGCCGCGAACCTCTCGTCTGGGCATTCCATCGAAGGTCAGGTCGTTCGCTTCTGAAATTTGGACCAGGCCGCTTTCGAAAGCTCTTTCCAGGCGCCAGCGAATATATCGTGTGACGGAAGAGAGAGCGCTCCCGCCCAATGCGCCAGATAAATCTCTTTGCCATCGGGATCGAGCGGCTTGCCATCTCGGAAGGTGATTCCGGGCGCCTTGTAGAAATTCTCATGCGAAGCATTGTCGACGCAATGTGGCAATAGCGCCGTCTTCAACCCACGCCGATGCACGACAAAATTCATCAGAGGCTGCGCGAACAGCTGACCTCGCTTGCGAATGTCGTGAAACATCTCGACGTCGCTGTCGATCGTTGCGAGAACATCGGAAAGCGTGAGGAAGCGGCTCGACGTCACCCAAAATCCGTCGTTGAATAAGAGAGCGTCGTCCAAGAAGGCGTGTCTTTTTCGATTCTCGTTGTAGACATAGTCGAAGCTCGGCGATGCGACGATGAACTCGACCTTCCCCCTTTCGAGCCGACCGAAAACCGGCCTCAGATCCCGAAAAAGGATCACATCGACGTCCACGTAGGCGACCTCGTCGAGAGGCAGTACGAGCGCCTGCAGCTTACGAAGCCGGCGTCGATTCGCGTTGAAGATCCCGGGATAGAGTTGATAGGACAATCGATCGATTTCAACCGGCTCGCTTTCGACAATCGTCGCGCCATATAGTTCCGCCGCGCGTTTGGTTAGAGACATATTGTCATCGTAGGGGATGAGATAGAGCGGAAGCGAGGAGTTCGTGACGCTATAGCTCTCCAAGAACGGTAGCAACCAATCGATCACTTTGTCATTGGCGACAATCGAGACTCCATATCGTCGGTCGGCGGCGGGCGATTGATCGAACTCGGTCTCGTTCATCTGTAGTTCCGTATCCTATGCGGACGAATATCCCATTTGATCGACGCCAGGAATCGCGGCTCGAAATTGCCGCTGCGTTCCAACCGCGAAAGCCCCGACGTTCGAGTAGAGGGTACGCCGCGCGATGCATCCGTCACACCAATTTCAGCTGAAGCAGAAAGTCCTGCGTATGGCGAAATTAAGACTGCATCCCGAAACAATGTCGCGCTTTTCCGACTCTCTACAAGATGTCGCTTTTAACTCGAATGCGACATCATCTGGAAACACAGTTCCCCGGCTAAGGCGCTAAAGGGGCGCGGGTGGCAGTTCCAAAGAAGGCTTCTTGAACGACATGCCGCGCTTCGAGAGAACGAACAATCCGAGCCCCACCCGGTTATTCGGCCGGAAGCTCGATGGGAAAACGGTCGCCATCGTTCATCCAGCTTGGTCGTCATGTGGAACCTATCGCGTCATTTGCGCCCAGGCCCTGGCCTATCGCGCGCTCGGCGCGCGCGTCCTGTCGATCGCTCTGATGGATGCGCCGACCGCCCAGGCGCCTCGCGGAAAGCGGTGGCGGAAGTATTTGAGCGAAACTCACGATCTGCCGGTCGACGAGCGCTATTTTTCCGGTCCGCCCACTCGAAGCTTGGCGAGCCTCTCCTTGCTCAAAGACGGATGGTGGCCGCTCATCCACGGGGACCAAGCGTCGTGGCTGATCGAGCTCGTCGAGCGGACGCCATTACCCAACGGCCTCGACGACGAAGCGATCGACCTGGTTCACGCCAATCACTTCTTCACATTGCCGTTCGTGCGGCGATTGGTAGGAAAACGTCGAGCGCCCGTGGTTCTCGAGACGCATGACGTCCAAGCCTCTCAATTCCTGCTTCGTAACCGAGATGGGTTCTTTATTTCCCCGCAAATTGGATTCGACGCGCTTCTCGCTATCGAGCTCGAGTGGATGAGAACAGCGGACATTTGCGTGCATCTCAATTACGAAGAGTGCGAGCTGTTCGAGCGCTTGCTGCCGCAAATGCGTCATGCGCTCGTCTACCCTGCGGTTCCGCCGGCGGCGCAATCGCGAAGGAGCGAGAGGATCATAGCTGTCGCGAGCGGACACTATCCGAACTATCTTGGAATCAAATGGCTGTTGGAGGAGGTTCTGCCTCTGGCGCCGCAGGTTTCGATCGACATCGTCGGCGATATCGATCAAGTGATCAAAGCCCGCGACAAGCGACTGTACGACGCATATCGACATCTATTTTTGGGTCGCGTGCCGGAGATCGAGTGGGTCTATGAACGCGCAGCCTGCGTTTTGCTGCCCACACTGGGAGGATTCGGGCTGTCGATCAGGACGGTGGAAGCTCTTTCCAGCGGTGCGCCCCTGATTGCGACGCCGCTTGCATTTCGTGGCCTGAATGTCGATTTGCAAGAGATTCGCAACGTCACCGTCGCCGCGGATGCGCCGAGCTTCGCCGCTGCGATGCGGCACGTTCATGCGCGCTCGAGCTGCGGCGATGGCGTCACGCCGAATTGCACGAGCGACACCCGCCGCTTTTTCGATCGAGTGTTCGGTTTCGATGCTTATGTCGAGGCGCTCTCGGGAATAGCTGCAGAGATGTTAGTCGCATGAACCAGTCCTTCTTCTTCCGTCCGGCGCACTCGGCGTCACTCGTCGACAAGGAAGTGGCCGTGGTGCATCCGGCGTGGCATTCCTGCGGAAGCTACCAGTCGATCCTCGGTCAAATCGCCGCGTATCGTGCAATGGGCGCACATGTTTCGACTATCGCGGTCAGCACCGATCCCGGTTTCGTTCCCGGCCGCTCCTGGATATGGCGGTCCTACCTCGAGTCGACGTCGGAACTCGAAAGCGATGCGCGCTTCGTCGGCGGCGCCCCCCTCCGCACGGTTTTGCACCCCAAATTCCTTCGCGATGCCGTTTGGCCGTATGCGCATGGCAATCAGGCAATCATCCGCACGGCTCTTGCGGAGCGAGCGCTGTTCTCCAAAGATCTCGAGAGACGATCGTTCGATCTCGTGCACTGCAATCACTTTTTTTTGATGCCTGTGGCCGTGCGTCTCTCCCGGGGACGCTCGCCTATTCTTCTCGACAGTCACGATCTGCAAGCGCGTCAATTCATGCTGATGAATACGAAGATCGGGTGGCTGCGTCCACATGCGAGCTACGAGTCGATGCTCGCAGTCGAGCTCGAGAGCATGCGGCGCGCCGATCTGCTCTTGCATGTGAATGTGGAAGAGCACGAAGCTTTCGCGCTACTGCTTCCGGAGAAGCGCCATGCTCTCCTCTACCCGGCAGGTCCAGAGGCGCCGGTCGGCCCGGGTGGCGATGACATCGTCATCGTAGCGAGCAACAATACCGCCAATGTCGAAAGCGTCGTCTGGTTTCTGCGGCAGGTTGCGCCGAAGATCGCGGGGATCAACATCAGAATCGTCGGCAATGTCGATAGCGGCGTGCGATCGGAAGCGCCCGAGGAGTTCGGACGCTATCGCGATTGGTTCGTCGGACGCGTGGACGATGTCCGAAGCGTCTATGGAACCGCTCGCCTCGTTCTTCTACCGATGGTCCAGGGCTTCGGGCTGTCGATCAAAACGCTGGAAGCGATGGCGAGCGGATTGCCAATGATCGCGACCTCCGCCGCTCTACGTGGAATGCACGATGACGCCGCCTCTCTCGGAGAGGTGACAGTCGCCGACGACCCGGAGGCATTCGCACATGCGCTGCGGGAAAAAGCGCGAGAACGCAGTCCGTCAGAAGCGCAGCGACGAATGAGCGGGGTGAGAGCCTATTACGACGCGAATTTCTCCTTGTCGGTCTATGAACGAAATCTCGAGGCTCTGGTGGCATCGACCCTGGGGAACGGATGTCAGCCATGAAATCTCTCGCTAACGGCTCAGACCTCCTTCGGCCCGGAATACGCAGCGTCCAGGCGACGGCCGTCTCGACCATTCGTTCGCGCGCGCCATTGCGCTTGGGGTTCGGTGGCGGCGGCACGGATCTTTCGCCATTTTGCGATTTGCATGGCGGCGCGGTGTTGAACTGCACGATCGATCGCTACGCATATTGCTATGTCACTCCGCGGAACGATATGAAGGTGATCTTCGACGCGCGCGACAAGGGGGTAACCGAATGCCACGCGTTCGGTACGCCGATCGACAGCTCGTTTGGTTTGCGGCTCCATAGAGGGATATTCAATCGATTTCTCGAGGATGGCGTCCTATCGCGATCTACAGGCGTCACCATAGTGACGACGGCGGATGCGCTCGCAGGTTCTGGGCTCGGAACGTCGTCCGCGCTCGTCGTCGCTATGTGCGAGGCAATGCGGGAATATGCGGGCGCGCCGCTCGGACGTTACGAGCTGGCGCATTTGGCGTTCGAGATCGAGCGTCGAGAGCTTCGGCTCGCAGGCGGCAAGCAGGATCAATATTCGGCCGCCTTCGGAGGGGTCAATTTCATCGAATTCTTCGACCAGGATCGCGTGATCGTGAATCCGCTGCGCGTGCATAGGAATATCTTGCTGGAGCTCGAAGCGTCGCTGGTGATTTGCTTTACCGGGCTGTCCCGAGATTCCGACGCGATCATCGACGCCCAGATCAGCAGAATCGTGTCGAAGGACGCTGGCGTCGTCGAAGCAATGCTGTCGCTCAAAGAGGCGGCGTTCGCGATGAAGCGCGCATTGCTCGCAGGTGATTTATGTGCTTTTGGAGACACGTTGAATCGGTCTTGGCTGTCGAAGAAAAGCACCGCTGCAACGATTTCGAACGATCTCATCGAGCGACTGCTGAAGATCGGGCATGACGCCGGCGCCTATGCCTGTAAGGTGTCGGGAGCCGGTGGAGGAGGTTTCCTTTTGTTCATGACGCCGCCCGAGCGCAAGTCGGAACTGATCGGTGCGCTCAATGTTGCCGGCGGGGAAGCGACACCGGTGCGTTTGACCGAAGATGGCGTCGAGGCTTGGACGCAGCCTTGAGATAACGACTTCCGCCGGTCCTGACGGCGTCGCGGCTCGTCGCGCGGCGGTCGCACCCACTAGATCGGAAATACAATTCTGGCGATGAGGCCGTGCGGCTCGCGGTGGCGGAGGTCGAGCCGGCCCCGATGCGCTTCGACGATTTCTTTGACGATAGAAAGTCCGAGGCCGACGCTTCCGGGCCGCGCGGAGCGCGAAGGGTCGAGGCGAACGAAAGGTTCGAGAATTTCCTCGATGCGTCCGGCAGGAACGCCGGGACCGTCATCGGCCACGTCTAGCACGATGCGAGTTCCGTCCGTCGAAGCGGAAACGTCGACGCGATTGCCGAAATGAATGGCATTTTCGATCAGATTGGTCAGGGCGCGATTGATCGCGTTGGGTCGACAGAAAAAGCGAATGTCGGCGCCGCCTTCATAAGCGATCCGGGCTCCCGTTTCTTCGAATTCGTCACACAAGGTCGACAAAAGAGCGCCGAGATCGAGCCATTCCTTCTCTTCCTCGTCGAAGGCGCCGTTGAGAAAGGAGAGTGTCGAGGCGACCATCGAATGCATCAGATCGACATCGCGCAGAAGCTTGCTTCTGAGACTTTCCATTTTTCCAGCTTGCAGCTGTAGGCGCATGCGCGTGAGAGGCGTCCTGAGGTCATGCCCGACAGCCGCGAGCATGCGCGTGCGTTCGCTCATAGAGCGCATGACGCGCTCCTGCATCAGATTGAAGGCTCTCGCCGCGCGTCGTATTTCCAGCGGCCCCTCTTCCTGGATGGGCTCCAGCGTGATCTCGCGTCCGAAGGCGTCGGCCTTGTCGGCGAGACGACGCAACGGTCCGGTGACGCGCCAAACGGCCCAAGCGGACAATGCGGCGAGCGCGACGCAGAGAAACAGCAGGGCTCCCACGAGCGGAAAAGTGAGCCACGGAAAATATTGTGCTCCCGGGTTGCCGGTTCGGACCTCCAGCGTTCGTCCATTCAATGGTAACAGCGCTTGAAGATCGGTCACCGGGTCGCCGGAGCCGCAAGAGCGGACAGTCGGTTCGGAAAGAGCATGGTCGAATTTCGATCGCAGCGCCGATTGGAGATTCTGAGCGTCCTTGTCGTTGCCGTCGCAAATGACCGGCGCGGACGTCAATTGGACGACGAAATCACTTCGGCGCGCGCGGGCGACGATAGCCGCACGCGCATCCTCCGGCGCTCCGAGGACGCTCTCGAAGAGGAACGCGATTCGATAGGCGCTCGGCCAAGGCCATGGCGGCGGCGGAGGGAGATTGGTGTTGATGGTCGACAGAATGGCGAGGAAGAGAAAGAAGGTCGTCGCGGAAGACACGGCGATGATCGCAATGATCTGACCGAGCGTCGTCGCGAAGAAGCGCTGAATCATTCGATCGAGACTTCCGGCTGGAAAGCGTATCCATCCGCGCGCACCGTATGGATGACATCGGTGAACGGATCGTCGCCAGAAAGCTTGCGGCGAAGACGGCTGACAAGGAGATCGACAGATCGCGGCGCAATGGCGAAACCTTCGCCACGCGAGAGATTTATCAGCTCCTCTCGTGAGAGAATTCGGCGCGTGTTCCGGCAGAACACCAGCAGCAGATCGGTCTCGGCGCCGGTGAGTGGCACGCGCAAGCCGGTTGGCGAGCGCAGGAAGCGGCGCTGCGGATGGAAGGCATAGCCGGAAAAGCGCAAGACCAGCTCCGCGTCGAAACGTTCGCCGACCGGTGGGCGGCGAAGCACGGCTCGAATACGCGCCAGCAGCTCGCGAAGATCGAAAGGCTTGCCGACATAATCGTCGGCGCCGAGCTCCAACCCGACGACTTTGTCGACCGGCTCGCTCAGCGCCGTCAGCATGATGATGCGCGGGCCGCCAGACAAACGCAGGCTGCGGCAGAACTCGAATCCATCCGCGCCCGGCAGCATGACGTCGAGGAGAACGAGATCGATTTCCTCCCGCGCCAGGATCGGCCCGGCTTCCTCGGAGCTGCCGCAAGCCATGGCGACGAAGCCCTTGGCTTGCAGAAAGCTGGCGAGAAGATCGCGTATCTCGAGATCGTCTTCGACAATGAGGATGTTGTGGGTCTTGTTCAACGCTACTTCGGACTCCCGAGACCGCGCGCCGAGGTCGCCGAGGCGACACACATGGATAGGCGCGTTAGGGCCGATCGGCAATATTCGACCTGTGTCGATACTGACACATTGCGTGAAAATATCAAATAAACAAGCAATTAGTTGAGAACTGCCGAGGCTTGGTTTCATATGTGGGCCGATGACCGGGCAGCGTCGCCTCGGCCTTGGGTTTCGCCCGTTCTCATGGAAAAGCGCCTCTCATTCTACAGAACTTCCGATCGCCCGGCCCGTGCGATCGGAGCGACTGCTCGCCGGTGGCTGAGCCCGATCGTGGCGTTCGCCGTCATCGCGGGGATTGTGCTTCTGCGAGCGCCATGGAAAAGCCCGGCATGGGCGCGCCTGGCGGCCTCCCCCCGGTAGGGTCCCCGGGCCTCGCATCCGCCCAATCGGTCTCCGTCGCGACCGTGACGAAAGGCGATGTGCCGATCATTCTCACATCGCTCGGCACATTGACCTCGATCGCGACGACGACTGTCAAATCGCAGATCAGCGGCTACCTCACCGAAATCCATTTCCACGAGGGGCAGATGGTGGAGAAGGGCGAGCTGCTCGTCCAGATCGATCCTCGCCCCTATGAAGCGACGCTCGCCCAATACCAAGGGCAGCTCGAGAAGGATCAGGCGCTGCTCGACAATGCGCGTCTCGATCTGCAACGCTACCAACGTCTGATAAAACAGGATTCGACATCCAAGCAGACGGTCGACACCGCAGCGGCCACGGTCCGCCAATATGAGGGGATCGTGCGCAGCGACCAGGGGCAGGTCGACGCGCAAAAGCTGAACCTCGCCTATTGTCGTATCGTTTCGCCGATCCGAGGCCGCGTGGGACTGCGCCAGACCGACCTCGGCAATTACGTCACGCCTGCGGATACGAACGGCTTGGTGGTCGTCACTCAGGTCGATCCGATCTCGGTCGTCTTCACCTTGCCGGAAGAGAGCTTGCGCAAGCTCATGAAGCGTTTGCGCGAAGGCGCGCGTCCGGCCGTGACGGCCTATGACCGCGCCTTTGCGGAAAAGCTCGCCGTCGGCGTTCTCGACGCGGTGGACAATCAGATCGACACGAGCACCGGAACCGTCAAGCTCCGCGCCTTGTTCGAGAACGCCGACGGCTCGCTGTTTCCCAATCAATTCGTCAATGTCGAGCTGCTGCTCGACACTCAGCGCGACGTGATCGTCGCGCCCGCGGCCGCCATGCGCGCCGGCGCGCCGGGGACCTTCGTCTATCTCGTCAACCCCGACGACACGGTTTCCGTGCGCAAGATATCGACCGGTGCGACCGCCAGCGGAAGCGTCGTGATCCTGTCCGGTCTGGCGCCGGGCGATCGCGTGGTCGTCGAAGGCGCCGATCGCCTGAGCGAGGGCGCGAAAATTTGCATCCCCGGCGCGCAGTCGGCGCGCTTGGGTCTGGCGCTCCCATGAATCCGTCGCGCTTGTTCATTCTGCGGCCGGTGGCGACGACGCTACTCATGACGGCCTTGCTCTTCGTCGGCGTCGTCGCCTGGCGTTATCTTCCCCTCTCTGCGCTTCCGACCGTCGAATATCCGACGATCCAGGTGCAGACCTTCTATCCGGGCGCCAGTCCGGAGGTCATGACCTCCGCCGTCACGGCGCCGCTCGAGAAACAGCTGGGGCAGATGGCGAGCCTGCGTCAGATGTCCTCGAAGTCCTCGGCCGGCGCCTCCGTCATCACGCTACAATTCGATCTGTCGCTGTCGCTCGATATCGCCGAGCAGGAGGTGCAGGCGGCGATCAACGCCGCGACGAATCTGTTGCCGAGCGATCTCCCGACGCCGCCCGTCTACGCCAAGATCAATCCGGCCGACGCTCCGATTCTCGTCATCGCCGTGACTTCGCCGACGACGCCGCTGATCGAGCTCCAGACGCTCGCAGACACAAGGCTCGCGCAAAAGATCTCGCAGCTCGCTGGCGTCGGCCTCGTGACGCTCGCGGGCGGCCACAAGCCGGCGGTTCGCGTGCGCGCCGATATTCGCGCCTTATCGGCGCATGGGCTCAACATCGACGATCTGCGCACGACGCTCGGCAATATCAATGTCAACACGCCGAAGGGCACGCTCGACGGAGCGCGTCGCTCCTATACGATCGACGCCAACGATCAGATTCAAGATCCGCGCGATTATCTCGATTCGGTGATCGCCTATAAGAACGGCCGTCCTGTCAGGCTCGCGGATGTCGCGAAGGTCGAGCGGGACGCGGAGAACACGCAGCTGCGGGCCTGGGTGAATACGACGCCGGCGATTCTGCTCAATGTCCAACGCCAGCCCGGCGCCAATGTCATCGATGTCGTCGACGCAGTCAAAGCGTTGCTGCCGCAGCTGACAGGCGGTCTCCCTTCCTCGGTTCGAGCCGAGGTTCTGGTCGATCGCACCACCACGATCCGCGCCTCGATCGCCGACGTCGAATTCGAGCTCGTCCTCGCGATCGCCCTCGTCGTGATGGTGATCTTCCTATTCTTGCGCAATCTGCGCGCGACCCTCATTCCGAGCCTTTCGGTTCCGCTTTCGCTCGTCGGAGCATTCGCCGCAATGTATCTGTGGCGATTCAGCCTCGACAATCTCTCCTTGATGGCGCTGACCATAGCGACGGGCTTTGTCGTCGACGATGCGATCGTCGTCATCGAGAACATCAGCCGTCACATAGAAGCCGGCATGCGCCCCTTCGACGCGGCGCTGAAAGGCTCGCGAGAGATCGCCTTTACCATCGTCTCCTTGACCGTCTCCTTGCTCGCCGTGCTGATCCCACTTTTCTTCATGAGCGACATGATCGGCCGTCTGTTCTATGAGCTCTCGGTGACGCTCGCCTCGGCGATCGTCATTTCGGCCGTCGTGTCCTTGACTTTCGTCCCGATGATGTGCGCGCGGCTCTTGCGCGAGCGGCCCATGCAGTCAGAAGCGCGCGCTAGCGACAGGGGATGGTTCGATTCTCTGCTCGCCGGTTACGACCGAGCGCTCGCTGTCTCCCTCGATCATCAAAATGTGACGCTCGCCGTCGCCGTCGCCACTCTTGTCCTGACGGCCGCGCTCGCTCTTGTCGCGCCGAAGGGGTTCTTTCCGGTACAGGACACGGGCGTCATCCAAGGCGTCACCGAGGCGGCGCAGTCCATCTCCTTTGCACGCATGAGCGAGCTGCAGACCGATCTCGCCAAGGCGGTCCTCGAAGACAAGGATGTCGCCGGCCTATCCTCCTTCATCGGGATCGGCGGCGACAACACGACGCTCAACAGGGGCCGCATGCAGATCATTCTGCGTCCCAAATCCGAGCGACGCCTGTCGGCGCGCCAGATCATCCGCCGCATTCGAGAGCATGTCGCCAAGGTCGCTGGCGTCGCGCTCTACATGCAACCGGCGCAGGACCTCACCGTGGAGACCGACGTCAGCGCGACGCAATATCAATTCATTCTCGACAACCCCTCGTCGACTGAGCTCGGCGCCTGGACGCCGAAGCTCGTCGCCGAGCTTCGCAAGGCCTCCGGGCTGGTGGATGTCACCAGCGACCTCCAGGACGACGGCCTCGCTGCGATGATCGAGGTCGATCGCGCGACGGCGGCGCGCTTGGGCATCACTCTGGCGACGATCGACAACGCGCTCTACGACAGTTTCGGCCAGCGCATCGTCAGCACGATCTTCACGCAAGCCAACCAGATGCGCGTCATTCTCGAGGCCGATCCCGACCTTCGTCGCGGACTCGACACTTTCGATTCGATCTATCTGCCCTCGGGGACGGCGACCAGCGGACAGGCGCCGCTCTCCGCCATGGCGCGCGTCGTCGTCGGCCGCAAGCCGGTCCTGATCGGGCATTTTGCGCAATTTCCGGCGACGACGATCTCCTTCAATCTCGCGAGCGGCGCGTCGTTGGGCGAGGCGATCACGGCGGTCGAGAACGCCGAGCACGCGATCGGCTTACCGGCGAGCTTCGGGACGCATTTTCAAGGCGCGACCGCCGCCTTCCGATCTTCCTTGACCAATGAATTCTATCTGGTGCTCGCCGCCGTTCTCGTCATGTATGTCGTGCTCGGCGTGCTCTATGAGAGCTTCGTCCATCCTCTGACGATCCTTTCCACTCTCCCTTCGGCCGCCCTCGGCGCGCTGCTGGCCTTGGCGATCACCGGCTCCGATCTCGACGTCATCGCCATCATCGCGATCATTCTCCTGATCGGCATCGTCAAAAAGAATGCGATCATGATGATCGATTTCGCCATCGTCGCAGAGCGCGACGAGGGCCTGCCGCCGCGCGAGGCCATTCGCCGCGCCTGCCTTCTGCGCTTCCGGCCGATCCTGATGACGACGATGGTCGCGCTGATCTCCGCCGCGCCTATGGCGCTCGGCTCCGGCAATGGCTCGGAGCTGCGCCAGCCGCTCGGCGTCGCCATGATCGGCGGCCTCGCCGTCAGCCAATTGCTGACCCTCTTCACGACGCCCGCGGTCTATCTCGCCTTCGATCGATTGGCCGCACGATTGCGAGGACGTTTCGGCGCAGAGCGGCGGGAGAGCCTCACATGAGCATGGCGGCCCTCTTCGTCGGCCGCCCCGTCGCGACGACGCTGCTCACGCTCGCGATCGCCGTCTCCGGACTACTCGCCTTCGGAACTCTGTCGGTCGCCCCGCTTCCCAAGGTCGACTTCCCGACCATAATGGTGCAGGCGCAAATGCCGGGCGCGAGCCCGGAGACGATGGCGGCCACTGTGGCGGCGCCGCTCGAGCGGCGCCTCGGCCAGATCGCCGACGTCGCCGAAATGACGTCCGAGAACGCCGTGGGCTCGACGCGAGTCATTCTTCAGTTCGGTCTCGATCGCGACATCAATGGCGCGGCGCGCGATGTCGAGGCCGCGATCAACGCCGCGCGCGTCGATCTTCCGACAGCGCTGCGCGCCAAGCCGACCTATCGCCGATTCAATCCGGCCGAGGCGCCGATCCTGATCCTGGCGCTCACCTCCAAGACGCTCACGCCCGGTCAGCTCTACGACAGCGCGGCGACCGTTCTTCAGCAGCGCCTTCTCCAGGTCGATGGTATTGGCAATATCGATGTCGGCGGCAGCTCTCTCCCAGCCGTGCGCGTCGATCTCGATCCCCGGGCTCTGTTCGACTACGGGATCGCCATGGAGGAGATCCGGGCTGCGCTCTCGGCCGCGAACGCCAATAGCGCCAAAGGCGCGATCGACGAGGGCGAGCGCCGCTTCCAGCTCTATGCGAATGATCAGGCCACGCGCGCTCGCGACTATGCCGATCTCGTCGTCGCCTATCGCGACGGCCGGCCCGTGCTTCTGCACGATATCGCAAAAGTCGAAGACTCAGTCGAGAATGTTCGCAACATCAGCTATGTCAACGACAAATCCGCGGTCGTAATGATCCTGTTCAAGCAGCCGGGCGGCAATATCGTCGAGATCGTCGATCGCGTGAAGAGCTTGCTGCCGCAGCTGCGCGCCGCTTTGCCCGGCGATATAGAGCTGAGCCTTTCCGGCGACCGCAGCGTCACCATACGCTCGTCGCTCGCTCATGCCGAGCAATCTCTCGTTATCGCATTGGCGCTCGTGGTGCTCGTCGTCTTCGTCTTTCTGCGCAGCGCGCAGGCGACGCTGATCCCCGCGGTGACTGTGCCCGTGTCGATCCTCGGGTCCTTCGCCGTGATGAAATTTTGTGATTACAGTCTCGACAATCTTTCGTTGATGGCGCTGACGATCGCCACCGGCTTCGTCGTCGACGATTCGATCGTCGTCCTCGAGAACATCGCGCGGCACAGGGAGGCCGGCGCCTCGCGCATAGAGGCCGCCATTCGCGGGGCCGGCGAAGTGAGCTTCACCGTGGTCTCGATGAGCGTCTCCCTCGTCGCCGTGTTTCTGCCGATCCTTCTCATGGGCGGCCTCGTCGGTCGACTGTTCCGGGAATTCGCGATCGTGCTGTCGATCGCGATCGGCGTGTCCCTGCTGCTCGCGCTCACGGCGACGCCGATGCTATGCGCGCTCTTCCTCGCGGGAAAGGACGACCGCCCCGCAGGCCGTCTCGCGCGCGCGACCGGCGCCGCGCTCGACGGCCTGCGTCACGGTTATGATCTTTCTCTGCGCGGCGCGCTCGCCCATCCACGCCTCGTCCTCTTCTCTTTGCTTCTGACTGTGGGCTTCAATATTTTCCTTTTCGCCGTGGCGCCGAAGAGCCTATTTCCGCTCGAGGACGGCGGATTGTTGATGGGCGGGGTCCGCGCCGATCAGAGCATCTCCTTCGACGCGATGCGTCTCGAGGTCGAGCAGACGCTCGCGATCATGCGGGCCGATCCCGCCGTCGAGACGGTGACTGCCTCCATCGGGGACGGCGCCGTCAATCAAGCGCGAATGTTCACGACGCTCAAGCCGCTCGAAGAGCGGCGAGACTCGGCCTTCGCGGTCATGGCGCGATTGCGCCCCAAGCTCGCGGCTATTCCCGGCGCCGATGTGATGATGTTTCCGCGGCAGGAGCTGTTTCTCGGCGGCCGCATGAGCTTCGCGCAATTCCAATACACGCTGCTCTCCGACGACGCCGCCACGCTTCGGAGCTGGGCGCCGAAGCTCTATGCGGCGATGAAGCAGCAATCAGCGCTCGTCGACGTCACATCCGATCAACAGATCGGCGGCCTCGAAACCAAGGTCGTGATCGATCGCGCGACGGCGGCGCGCTATGGCGTGACGCCAGACGTCATCGACGCGACGCTCTACGACGCCTTCGGGCAGCGGCAGGTATCGACCATCTACCAGGAACAAAATCAATATCACGTCGTCATGGGAATCGCGCCGCGCTATCTGCAGGACCCTTCCTCGCTCGAGCAAATCTATGTCAGCACCTCGGGAGCGACCGCGAGCGGAACGACCTCCACCAACGCCACCTACGGCACCGTCTCCGTCGCGTCCTCGCAGCCGACGTCCGTGATCGCCCCGGCGCGCAACAAGGCGACCAATTCGATCGCCACGAGCAGCGGTGGCCGTGCGTCGAGCGCGGCCGCCGTCAGCTCCAGCCGCGCAGCCATGATTCCGATCAGCGCCTTCGCGCGTCTCGAGCCATCGACGACGCCTGTCCAGATCAACCACCAGGGCCAGGCCGTCGCAACGACGATCTCATTCAATCTCGCGCCGGGCGCGACGCTCGCCGACGCGACCGCGGCCGTCGACAAGGCGGTCGGCGACATTCATCTGCCGAACGCGATCCACGGCGCCTTCGGCGGCTCTGCCGGGGCGTCCCAATCGCTCATTGGAACCATGCCTCTATTGATCGGAGCGGCGCTCCTCGCCGTCTATGCCGTGCTCGGAATTCTCTACGAGAGCTATGTGCATCCACTGACGATCCTTTCGACGCTTCCCTCCGCGGGCGTCGGCGCCGTGCTCGCATTGATCCTCGCCGGCGTGGATTTCAGCGTCATCGCGCTCATCGGCGTGTTCCTGCTGATCGGCATCGTCAAGAAGAACGCGATAATGATCGTCGATTTCGCTCTGCAAGCCGAGCGCGACGGGCTGTCGCCGGCGGAAGCGGTTCATCGCGCCTGCCTCGCGCGCTTTCGTCCCATCATGATGACGACTTTCGCCGCTCTGCTCGGCGCCGTGCCGCTCGTGCTCGATCACGGCGTCGGGGCGGAGCTGCGGCGTCCGCTCGGCGTCTCGATCATCGGGGGGCTGATCGTCAGCCAATTTCTGACGCTCTATACGACGCCCGTCGTCTATCTCTATCTCGGACGGCTTTCGCTGTGGTCGCACCGGCTCTGGCGGCGCGCCTTTCCGGGATCGAGCGTCGCGGAGCTCGCGGAATGAGGCGTCCATCTATGTTCTTCGGGCTCTGCGGCGCCGTCATGTCGCTTCAGGGCTGTTTGATGGTCGGTCCCGATTATGTGCGGCCAGAGGTCGTCGCGCCCGGCGCATTCAAAGAGGCGCCGAAAGGCTGGAAATTCGCCGAGCCGGCCGACGGCGCCGATCGCGGCTCTTGGTGGCGCGTATTCGAGGACCCGATCCTCGACGCGCTCGTTCCACAGGTCGCGATCGACAATCAGAATTTGAAGGCCTATGAGGCGGCCTATCGCCAAGCGCTCGCCGTGGCGCGGGAGGATCGGTCGAGCCTATTCCCGAGCGTGTCGACCAGCGTGTCTTCGACGCGCGCGCGCAGTTCCGGATCGATCGCCACGACACAGAATGCGCAAGGCACGGCGAGCTGGGAGATCGATCTCTGGGGAAAGATCCGCCGGCAGATCGAGAGCGCCGAAGCGGGCGCGGGAGCGAGCGCCGCGGAACTCGCCGATCTCACGCTTTCCGCGCAAGCGACGCTCGTCACCGATTACTTCGCGCTGCGCTACCAGGACTCGCTGGCGCGGCTGCTGAACGAGACGGTGAACGCCTATGAGCGGAGCCTGACGATCACACAAAACCAATATGCGGCGGGCGTCGCCTCGCAGTCGGATGTGATCACCGCGCAGACCCAGCTCGAGACGACACGCGCCTCGGCGATTGGCGCGGAAGTCTTGCGCGCCCAATATGAGCATGCGATCGCCTTGCTGACCGGCAAGGCTCCGTCCGCCCTGTCGATTCCGCGCGGGGAGCTGCCGCGCGCCGTCCCGACGCCCCCCGCCGCGCTTCCGTCGTCCCTGCTCGAGCGTCGGCCGGATATCGCCGCGGCGGAACGCAAGATGGAACAGCAGAATGCGCTGATCGGCGTCGCAATCGCGGCCTATTTCCCCACCATCGACCTCACCGCCGCCGCCGGCTATGCCGGCGCTTCGCCGCTGGTCTCGGCCAGCAACGCCGCCTGGTCGCTGGCGGCGAGCGGCAGTCGGCTGCTGATCGACGGCGGCGCGCGGGAGGCGACGGTCGACGCCGCCCGAGCGTCATATGAGCAGAGCGTCGCCAATTATCGTCAGACAGTGCTCGCGGCCTTCCAGGCGGTGGAGGATCAACTTTCAAATCTTCGTATCCTCGCGCGACAATCCGCGGCGCAGGCGGCAGCGGTTCGAGTCGCGCGGCACGCGGTGGAGATCTCGCTCAACCAATATAAAGCCGGCGCCTCGGCCTATACGGCAGTGGTCACGGCGCAAGCCGCCGCGCTCGCCAATGAAGAGACCGAGCTGCAAATTCGGCAGAGCCGGCTCGCGGCGAGCGCAAATCTGATGAAAGCGCTCGGAGGGGGCTGGAGCGCCGTGCTCTCGGAGCGTTGAGCAAAACTTTGGAGATTGGGAGAGGCGGGCCTTTGCATAGAGCCCGGCGCGATCGCGGCTTATGATCTCGATAGTGGGACGCCATGGCGTGAGCACATCGACTCGAAACCAGCGCGGGCGCCAGGCGGCCAACCTCGTTCACGGCCGATCTCTGTGAACATGTAGGCGCACCCTGGGAAGAAAGCGTCCTTGGCGGCCTGGTCGGTGTCGCCGACGAAGCCCATAGCGTGAACGCCGATCTGGAGCGTCTCGTCCGCATGGCCGGCGCGGCGACCCGCCTGCCGATGGAGATCGACGAGCGGGCGGAAGCGCCGGAAGCGCCGCGTCGAGAAATTCTTCGCGATGATGTTCGCCGACGCCGAACACATCGAGTCCGACGCGGTCGTCGATCTCCGCTTCGTCGAGCAGACACGCCATCCGCTTGGCGGCCGATATGATTTTCCCCGTCGCAGGATCGGGGATGATCGCCGCGAAGCTGTCGACGCCGATTTCCATGTCGCTTCCTTTGAAAATCAGCTGCGCGGGACAGCGCGTCGGCCCCTCGCGATGCTTTTCGACGAGAAACCTGTCGAAAAGCAGCGTGGAATGGTCGACTTCGACGCCTCGCTCTTCCATCATTTCCTCGAGTTGACGATAGCTCATCGGATACGCCACATACCACCGGACGCCTCACAGGATCACGTCGCGTTCAAAATGGCTGCCCTTGAAATCGATCATCGGACTATTCCGCCTGCCCCACGCCCGGCGATCATAGCCCCAACGGACCCGCGAGAAAAATTCGCGACAGAGCCATGAAAAAAGCTTGACGCATTTTACCACCCGCAAACGTCTATACCTGCGAGCAAGGTGAGGCACAGCGACGAAGCGTCGTCGCCCGACAGGCGACACGTGGACCGTGCAGGAGTCGCATGATGACGCTGAGCCCGCCAGAATTGATCGGGGGAGCATGACGGACCGCGTTATCATAGACAAGGCGAGCTCTGGATCGGCGGTCCTACCTGATGACGAAACCGACGGCGCCTATCTTCAACGTAGGAGGCAGCGTGAATCCAACGCGCGCACCGATCCGTGCAGGTTGCCGATTGTCGGCCGCTCCAGACACGTACCATGTGTCGAGGACACAAACGCGCTCGACCGCGTGGCCTGCGCCGGCGCGCGCGCTCTCGGCCACAAGCATCCTGTTGTCGCAGCGGACAATGGCGACGCCCTCGACGTGGACTGCGTCAGGACTGCGCTGAGCGCCGCGCTCCCCGATTGCATGGTCCCGCGCGTCTATCGAACGGCGACGTTGCGCGAACTGGCGCGCGCGATAGATGCGGCCGCGTCATTCCGAACTTTAGCTGTAACCGCTCCTGTCGACGAAGAACTCTAGGAATTCGGGCGATGAACACAACGCAGCTCCTACAGGAAATGCAGACGCGGCGAATCGACGTCACTCTGAAAGAGGGCCGTCTCCAATTCAAGGCGCCAAAAGGCGCACTGACGGAGGAGATCAAAAAAGCGCTCGGCGCCCATAAGGATGCGCTCATCACAGCCCTGAACGTCGGAGCTGGAAAGGCGCCGCCTCCAATTTTCCCGGCGCCGCTATCACCGTCATATCGCGTGTCGTTTTCACAAGAGCGACTGTGGTTTCTCGATCAATTCGAATCGTCGTCCTATGCGATGCCGACGGCCGTCCGCCTGTCGGGCCATCTCGAGCTCGACGTGTTCCGCTCTTGCGTCGAGGAGATCGTCGCGCGCCACGGGTCATTGCGGACAGTGTTCGAAAGCATAGAGGGCGAGGCGCGTCAGCGCGTGCTCGGAGCAGATGCGGTTGCGCTCGCCTGCCCAATCGTCGATCTCGGCGGCGTCGCGGCGCAGGAGCGGACAGCAAAGGCCCTTTCTCTGGTCGAGGAAGAATCCCGCCGTCCCTTCGATCTAACGGCCGGCCCGCTGCTGCGCGTGCTCGTCATCGATATGGGATCGTCCGATCCGCACGAGCATATCGTCGTCTTCACCATGCATCACATCGTCTCCGACGGTTGGTCGACCGAAGTTCTGCTGCGTGAGTTCGCCGCCCTCTACGAGGCGCGCCTCGCCGGACGCGACGTGAGCTTGCCGGAGCTGCCGATCCAATATGTCGACTACGCCGTCTGGCAGAGAGAATGGCTCGCCGGCGATGTGCAGGACCGGCAGCTCGCCTATTGGCGTGAAGCGCTCGCCGGCGCGCGCTTCACGCTCGATCTGCCGACCGACCGACCTCGCCCGCCCGTCCAGGACAATGCTGGCCGAACACTGAGCTTCATGGTTCCGGCCGCCTTGGCGGGGAAGCTGCGGGAGCTGACGCGCGCGCGAGGCGCGACGCTCTACATGACGCTGCTCGCCGCCTTCTTCATTTTGCTCGCGCGCTGGAGCGGCGAAAAGGATATTTGCGTCGGAACGCCCGTCGCCAATCGCCGCTGGGTCGAGCTCGAAGGGCTCATCGGCTTCTTCGTCAACACGCTCGTCATGCGCGGCGATCTTACGGGCGATCCGGATTTTTTCTCCTTCCTGGCCCGCGTTCGCGCCATGTGCCTCGGCGCGCAGGAGCATCAGGATCTGCCCTTCGAGCGTCTGGTCGAGGCGCTCGCGCCGGCGCGCGATCTTTCGCGCAACCCGCTGTTCCAGGCGATGTTCAGCCTGCAAAACGCGCCAGCGCGCGCCTTCTCCCTGCAAGGCCTCGATATCGAGCCTTTCGAGGCGGATAGCGGAACGTCGAAATTCGACCTGAGCTTCGAATTCTCCGAAGAGCCGGATGGAAGTCTCAACGGCGCGGCGCAATATGCGACAGCGCTGTTCGATCGAGAGACGATCGAGCGGATGATCGCGCATTATCTGCGGCTGCTCGACCAGATCGTCACGACGCCCCATGCGCGTCTCGGCGAATTGGAGATGCTCCCTCGGGCCGAGCGTGATCTCCTGATCCATGGCTTCAACGCGACATCGGCCGACTTCCCCCGCGATCTGTCGATCGTGGACCTGTTCGTGACGCAAGCCCGGCGCAGCCCCGAGGCCGTCGCGCTCTCCTGCAAGGGCGAGACGCTGAGCTATGACGCGCTCGACCGGCGATCGAACCAGCTGGCGCGAATGCTGATCGAGCGCGGCGCGGGGCCGGAAAAAATCGTCGGCCTCTGTCTCGAGCGCTCGGTCGAAATGGTCGTCTCGCTCATCGCCATCCTCAAATCGGGCGCGGCCTATCTGCCGCTCGATCCAGACTATCCTCGAGCGCGCCTCGCCTTTATGATCGACGACGCGAAGCCGCTCGTCACCATCGCCGACGCATCGCTGCAGGAGCGCCTGCCCGAAGCCGCGCCGCGCCTCATCCTCGACGCAACGGTCGACGCCCACAGCGACGCCCCGCTCCGGCCTCGCGCCAACCCTCAAAATATCGCCTATGTCATCTATACATCGGGCTCCACGGGGAAGCCGAAGGGAATCGCGATCCTGCATCAAAATGCGGTTGCGATGATCTTCTGGGCGCGCACGCATTTTCACGGCGATGGTGCGAGACGAATGCTCGCCTCGACGTCGATCTGCTTCGATCTGTCAGCGTTCGAATTGTTCCTGCCCCTATGCTTCGGCGGCGAAGTCATTCTCGTCGAGAATGCGCTCGCGCTCCTTTCCTCTGGCCATCGGCTCGAGCCGCAGATCGTCAACACCGTGCCCTCCGCCATGCGCGAGCTGCTGCGGCTCGACGCGCTGCCGTCCTCCATTCGCTACGTCAATCTCGCAGGAGAGCCCTTCCACCCGACGATAGCGCGCGCGCTGCTCGCCGAAACGCGACTAGAAGGCGTCTTCAATCTCTATGGCCCGTCGGAATGCACAACCTATTCGACCTTCCAGCGCCTGGCCGACAGCGACGCCGATCATCCGCCAATCGGCGGACCGATCGACAACACGCAGGTCTATCTTCTGGACGCGCGCCTCGAGCCGGCCCCGCTGGGCGTCGCAGGCGAGCTCTATATCGGCGGCGAAGGCGTCGCGCGCGGCTATCTCGGCCGTCCCGAACTCACTGCCGAAAGATTTGTCCCAGATCCTTTCGGGGCGCCGGGGACGCGCCTCTATCGCACAGGCGATCTCGGCCGACGCCGATCGGACGGGCAGATTCTCTTCCTCGGCCGCATCGACCATCAGGTGAAGATTCGCGGCTTTCGCATCGAGCTCGGCGAGATCGAGGCGGCGCTCGCCGAGCTGCCCGACATCCGCGCCGCGGTCGTCGTCGCGCACGAGGACGCGGGCGGCGACAAGCGCCTCGTCGCCTATGTGGCGGCGGACGCCTTCGACGCCTTCGATGTGGACTGCGCTAGGATTGCGCTGCGGGCCACGCTCCCCGATTACATGGTCCCCGCGGCCATCCTCGCGCTCCCTGACCTCCCCCTCAACGCAAACGGAAAAATCGACCGAAAGGCGCTGCCCCAAATCAGCGAACGCGCCGACAAAGCCGTCGAGCCGCCCAGAACCCAGACCGAGTGGATCATTCTGCAAGCGTTCAAGGAAGCGCTCGGACTCGAGCGCGTCGGCATGCACGACAATTTTTTCGAACTGGGCGGCAATTCGATCCTGGGACTGAAACTGGTCGAACGCATCCGCCGGTCGCTCAGCGAAGATATGTTCGTCGCCGCCATCTTTCGCGCGCCGACGCCAGCCATGCTCGCCCGCCTGCTCAGTGATGGGCTGCAGACGCATTCATCGCCTCTCGTGCGGCTCTGCGGGGCGGCCGGGCGTGGGCAGGTCTACTGCCTTCATCCCGCGGGCGGCTCCATCGTGCGCTATCGGCCGCTAGCGCTTCGACTCGAAAGCATTTGCAGCGTTTACGGCGTTCAATCTCGGACCCTGCTCGAACCGAACTACCGAGCACATTCGATTCGCGAAATGGCGCAAGACTATGCGGGCTTGCTGCGGGAGCTCCAGCCTGTCGGCCCCTATCGTCTCATCGGCTGGAGCGCGGGCGGCGCTCTAACTCTCGCGACCGCGGCAGAACTCGAGCGCGATGGTGAAGCCGTCGACTTCATTGGCCTGCTCGATCCCACGATCGACCTGCAGAAGGAGGAACCCGGCGCGTCGATGATGGACCATCTGCAGAGCTTTGCCGAATTCCAGGACATCCGTCTCGAGCTGACGGAGGAAGATCGGCGCGATCTCACCGAAGCCGGCGCCGGACTCGACGAGCGCGCGCGCTTTATCGCGGCGGGCATTTGGGGGCGCGACCACGGCCTGTGGTCGGAGGTTTCGACCGAGGTGCTCGCGCTTCTCTATGACGACAGCGTGGCCTTTCGCACAATGCTCTGGGAATATCAGGTCGAGCCGCTCGACGCCGATCTTCATATCTGGTGGGCGAAGCGCGCCGATTTCATTTCCGATCGACGCTGGACGCGGGGCGTGACGCATTCGAAGATCCTCGAGACGAGCCATGAACGGCTTGTCGTCGATCCAGTGGCGCATCACGACATCGCGGCGACACTCGGGCGCATCATACGCGCCGCCGCGAGGCCAGCGTAAGGGCTCTGGCGCAAACGGCGGGAGACGGGCATACTGGCTCGATACGCGGAGCGAATTTCCGTGGTGAGCGCGATGTCGAGCGTTTTGCTGCGCGCCAAGCGCGATGTCGCCGCGGCCAAAGCGTTTTTCCGTCGTGCGTTCGCGAGCCACGGACGGCCGCCGAGCAAAATCACGCCCGACGGATATCAGGCGTCACATCGGGCGGCGCGCGAGCTTCTCGCACAGTATCGAGGTGGCGCAAGGACACGAATTCGATCATCGAAATACCTGAAAAAATCTGATCGAACAGGATCACCGATCCATCAAGCTTCGTTTGGGTCCTATGCTCCGGTTCAAGCGATTCCGACATGCGGCGATCACGATCGCCGGCGTCGAACTCATGCATCGCATCAGGAAGAATCAATTCGCGCTGAGCAGATTTAGAGCCGCCGGGACAACTGCGCCCGAAATCTCGAGTGCGGTGCTCGCGGCCTGATCCGAACGAACTGCAAGGACCCCATCGCGTAGCTATCGGCAAAAATTGCGCTGCAACCGCGCAGCTAAGTCGGCATTTTTGAGCCAGACGAGCTGCGCAGCGCCGACTTCGGGGGATTGTCGACCATTCTCGCGCCTCTTACTCGGCTCCGATGGTCTCTTGGGAATGATGGCGCGCCATTTGCGTCGGCGTGAGGATTGGCGCGATCGTCTCGATTTCGCGGCCTTCATGCTCGAAAGCAATGCGCTTCAGCGGCGCGCGATAGAGCGAGCAGAGATTGTCCTCGGTCAAAATCTCGCGCGCCCGGCCGAAGAGGTAATCGCCTTGCCCGCGCATCAGCAGCGCATCGTCGGCGACCGCCAGAGCGTGATGCGGGTGATGCGTCGTCATCACGATCGTCAGTCTGTCGTTGCGCGCGAGGGAGGAGATGCGTTCGAGAACGAGCGACTGGTTCTCGAGGTCGAGCGCGGAGGTCGGCTCGTCGAGAACGAGAATATCGGCTTCGGCGACGAGAACCCGCGCGAAGATGATGAGCTGACGCTGGCCGCCGGAGAGCTCGCCGAAAGGCCGCTGGGCGTAGTCGGCCATGCCGAAGCGATCGAGCGCGGCGAGCGCGGCCTCCTCGTCGTCGCGCGAGGGCTGCGAGAACAAGCCGATCTTTCGCGCACGCCCCATGAGCGCCATGTCGAGTGCGGTATAGTCGAAGGTGACCTCGAAGAGCTGCGGAACGAAGGCGATGCGCCCATTCACCGAGAGGCCGCCCTCGCAGGGCTTCAGCGCTCCGATGAGGAGATGCAGCAGCGTGGTCTTGCCGCGCCCATTGGGGCCGAGCAGCGCGAAGACGCTGCCGCGAGCGACGCGCGTGTCGCAATGGCGCAGCACCCATTGGTTCGGCCGATAGAAATAGCCGAGGTTGGTAAGGGAGATCGCCGGCTCACTCACGCATCCAGCCTTTCGATTGAGTCTTCCAGAAGAGGAAAGCGAAGATCGGCGCGCCGACCGCGCTTGTCAGCAGGCCGATCGGAATCTCCTGCTCGGTCGCGCTGCGCGCGATATCGTCCATGGCGAGGAGATAGATGCCGCCGAGATAAGCGGACGTCGGCAAGAGGCGCGTATGTTCCGGCCCGACCAGCATGCGCGCGAGATGCGGCACGATGAGCCCGACCCAGCCGACGCCGCCGGAGACGGAGACCTGCGCGGCGACCAGCAGAGCCACGAGGCCCATCAGCCCCCAGCGCAAGGCTTCGACATTCACGCCCAGCGCTTTCGCGTCCGTCTGGCCGAGCGAGAGCAGATTGATGCGCCAGCGCAGGGCGACCAGGGCCGTCCCCGCAAAGAGAGTGACGCCGGCGACGATCGCAACTTTCTCGTAGGTCGCGCCGGCGAAGCTGCCGAGCAGCCAATAGACGATGGAGGGTAGCTTCACTGTCGGATCGGCGAGCGTCTGCAACAGGCCGACGAGCGAGCCGCAGAAGCCGCCGACGATGACGCCGGAGAGCACGAGAGCGAGCGTGCTGGCGCGTCCCGTAAGCCGGGCCAGCGCGAAGGCGGCGGCGAGCGCGGCGAGGCCGGAGCCGAAGGCGAGACCGACGATGGCCAGCGGCGGCCAGGACAGCATTATGGCGGCGACGCCGCCGAGCGCGGCCCCGGAGGATACGCCGGCGATCTCCGGCCCCACGAGCGGATTGCGGAACACGCCCTGCATGGCGGCGCCCGACATAGCGAGCCCCATGCCGCAGAGGGTGACGAGTAGAACGCGCGGCATGCGCACGATCTCGACGACGACCCAGGGAGCATTCTCATAGTCGCCGACGGCGTTGATCGGGAAGGTGGTGAAGACAATGCGCGCGACATCGGCGAAGGGAACCGGATAGCGCCCCAGCGTCAGTGAAAACAGCGCCAATAGAGCAATAGCTATCAAGAGAAGGACGGGAGCACAGTCAGCGCCTGGCTTGCGAAGCATTTTCGACATGATCCTCATCATAAGGTCCTTGCACGTGTGCTCGATATGCGCTGTCTATGTAATTACATTATATTTAGTTTTCGGCGAGAAAAAGCCGCTTCTTTAAGCTCAAGCGTCTACGACTGAAAATTAAAGCCGCTTGTCGTTACGATCCATCGATCGGGATTGGAGCTTTGGATGGGGAACCGCGGGATTGCGTTCAGCGCGATGCGGGGGTCCCTCCGCGCCGAATGGCGGACGGCTTTGACGAAACGGGGGAAGCCTCGGGCTGGAGACTAACGCCAGCAAAAGCATAGGCGTGCAGTGGTTTGCGAATAGACTGCGGCTATCTAGGAATAGACTCCGCGTCGCGCCGAAACTCGGTCGGGATTGTCGTAGGCTTCCATCGGTCTCGAACGCCAAATGGGAGGCGGTGGCGGGACTCCAGCCTCAACGACCGAATCGTGCATATGTTGTGTTACATAGCGGACAAAATATCTATTCATTTACAGACAAATAAAAAATCATTGACTGCTTTCAGCTATACTGTTGGCTATATGGCGTCGCCGCTTCGATCGAGCTTGCCGTGCCTCGCAACCCGCTGCTTCCGAAACCACAGAAAAAGCCGATCCGATGGCGCATCGGAGCTCACAAAGGCACGATAGGCGTCCCCGCAATGGCCGCCGCGCCGCCCCTCACGACGGTCGAAGAGACCCGCGAGCCCTTCTACAAAAAGGATCCTCGCGGCCGGAAACCAAAATCGCCCGCGAAGCCCCGCTCGACTCGCGACCTCCGCCGAGATTCGGGTCATTTCGAGACTATCGAAACGCGCACGCCACCCTCGTATCCGAGCGCTGGAAAAATCGACTTTTGCTCGGGCGGGCTGCTCGGCCACACGATCGCGAGTTGGGCGTCGGCGCTGGACATGGTCCCGCTCGATCACGGTCCGGTCGGCTGCGGCGCCTATGGGCAGACCATGCGCTTGATCGCGCCCGGCTATTTCCAAGGGGTCGAGAGCTTCGGCGCGCTTCACGCCTGCATGGATCTTCGAAGAGAAGATATCTGCGACGCCGGCGACCGCCGCCTCGCACGCGCGATCGACGAGATCGCGGAATTGTTTCCGCTGGCGCGCGGGCCGTCATCGCCAGCGAAGAGCCCATGCCAGCGCTTGGCGCTAATATCGCCGGAATAGCGAAGGCCAAAATGGCGGAGCAGCGGAAGCTGATTCTGCCGCTCGGGGGCTATCGATCCTGGGTGGTCGAGACAGCGGCAGCGCTGCGTTCCGCCGAGCTGCTGCATCCGCTCACGACGAGCATCAGCAAGCGTGTGGTTCTTCCCTATTCCCGCGAGGCGACGGCGCTCGTCTGGATCGTCAGCAAGCTGCTCATGGAGATCGGCCTCGAGCCCGTTCATGAGATGACGCAATCATCAGCGATCGATCTCGCCCGCGTGAGCGATTGCAAATTGGTGATCGGCTTCGCGAGCAAGGTCGACGCGCTCGACGAGCGATTGCGCGGCGGCTATGCCGATCTGCTGCAACGATGGTTCGCGACGCCGATCGTCTGGACATGCTTCGAAAGCCCGTCCATGACGACGGCCTCGCTGCGCGCCATCACGAAACGTTTCGATCGCCGCGTCGCGCGTCGCGTCGATGCGGCGATCGTGAAGGGCGAGGCGCTCGTAGCGCAAACGGATCGAGCGCTACCGGCCTCGGCTCGAGGGGAAGCTTGTTCTGTTCTTTCGGCCGATGACCGAGGGCGCAGCTCGAGCCCTATCGTCTTCTCGGGCTCCGCATCGGTGACGCATCCGGCTGGACAGGCAAGACCGGAAAGCAGCGCGCCCCGCGCCTGAAATGCGATCGCGACACTCACGATGAGAGAGCTATCGATTCGTACATATCTGAGGCGAAGCCCGATCTCGTGCTTCATTTCGGCAATGGCGAAACGCGAGGCGAATATGAATGGCGCAAGCGTGGTCAGGTGGCGCTTCCCTTCTCGCCTTTCTTCAACCGAAAGGGCAACGCCTTCTGGGGATATGATGGCTTTGCCTGTCTCGCGGCCGCTCACGACCGCGCGATGAATGCGACTTGGCGGGGGCTTGTCCCGCCGCCTTGGTGACGTTTCTGCGTCGATATTTTCAGCCGGGATCGGAACTCCGAAAGTCGCATGTTCGCGGCGCGGTTACGCGCGTCCGTGCGGCTTCCGTCCATGAGTTCCGTGTCACGGATCACGATTCGCAGTCTGGCCGCCGAGCGGCAACCACGGGGTGCTGAAGGATGAAGACCACGACACTATCTACGATTGGCTCGATCGCTCGCGCTCTGCTGGCCAGCGCTTCGGTCGTCGCCATCACGGCCTCGCTCGGCCGAGCGGTCGCGCAGGAGGCGGCGACGCTTCCTCCGATCGATGTCGCCGCGGCGCGCGCGACCAACGATCACAACCGCTCCGGCGTGGATGGCGGCGCCGCGGCCGGCTATCGCTTCGGCGCGACGTCGACGACCGGCCCTTGGGGCGAAAGGGCGATACAGGATACGCCCTATTCGGTTTATTCGGTGAGCGCTCCCTATATCGAAAATCGCGTCTTCTCGACGACGGACGAAGTCTTCCGCGGCAATCCGCTCACCCAGCTCAATATGGGGCAGGGGCGCGGCTATGGCTCGGCGATCTTTATTCGCGGCGTCAAGCAGCAGGGCGGCTTCAGCCAGATCGACGGCCTCAACATGTCGGGCGTCAGCGATCTTGTCATGCCTTTGGAGGACAAGGAGCGCGTCGACGTTCTCTCCGGCCTCTCCAGCTTCCTCTATGGGCCTGCGCATGTGGGCGGACTCGTCAATTTCGTCACCAAGCGGCCGACGCTGACGCCTTTCTCGAGCGTCACTTTCGGCAATTACGGCGGCTCGCAACCTTTCGTACATGTCGATCTCGGTGGCCCGTTCGAGAAGGGAAGCGATTTCGGATATAGGCTCAACTTGGTGAAGAGCAGCGGCGAAACCGCGATCGACGATAATTTCGTCGACAGATGGCTCGTCAGCGGCGCGCTCGATTGGCGACCGCTGCAACAGCTGCTGTTTCAGCTCAATTATTCGCATCAGCATATTTACGAGAAAGGCACGCTCGCCGATTGGGGATCGTTCAACGGGACTTTTCCGCATTTCAGCGCGAGCATTCTCGACCCGCGAAAAATTACGGCCAGCCGTGGACGTTCAACAAGAACGATATGGACGTGCTCGGGGCCACTGTCACCTATGATGTGATGCGTAACATTAAATTCCGCGCCGCCTATCAATATGTCGATATAGAGAGCGAGAACCTCTACGCTGGCGACAATATCTCGTATAGCAACGGCTCATACTCCTGTTCGCTCGCATCTCTCTATAATGCGCCGCATGTGCAGCGCAATCAGGCGTGGTACGCCTTCACCGACTATGACCTCGATCTTCTCTCGATAAAGGCCAAGACGACATTCGGCCTTTATGGATCGAGCTACTCACGACGCCAGCATCAAGACAACACGCTCTTCAAAGGCCTCGGCTCCTTTCCTGTTTCTGCCGATCCCGTCTATGTCGCGCGTCCCACTTTCACCAATGGCGCGCAGCCTTACTTCCGGCAGCAACAGCTGGACCAGACGAATTGGATCATCGGCGAGGACATAGCCTTCAACGAGCAATGGTCTCTGCTCGCAGGCGCGAGCCTCGCCGACATCAAGGCGACGAATTTCAACACCAATGGAACGGTATCGAGCTATTTCGACAAGACGAGGCTCACGCCGACCGCCTCATTGATCTATAAGCCGCTGCCTTGGCTCACGGGCTATGGCACCTATATTCAATCGCTCGAAAATGGCGGGACGGCCTCGACCAGCTTCTCCTCATTGCCGGTGACCAACGCCAGCCAGGCGCTCAGCCCGACGACCAGTGAGCAGGTCGAGATCGGCGCGAAAGCCAATGTCTCGCAAATTCTGCTCACCGCCGCTTTGTTCCAGATCGACAAGACCAACACTTATTACAAATCGAATGGCGGCAGCTATACTTTCATCAATGACGGGCGGCAACTTCATCGCGGTCTCGAAATGACGGCGACGGGCAAGATATTGGGCGATCTGACCGTCACCGGCGGCTTCACGCTTCTCGATGCGAAGATCGCCCAGACCAACACGTTCTATCTGCTGGCCAGCCTCCCTCTGGCTCGGCAAAAAAACATGGGGAAGCTCTACGTCGAATATTGCCTGCCCTTCGTGCAGGGGCTGACATTGACCGGCGGCTTCAACTATGTCGGCCCGCAGGTCGGCAATGTTTTTGCGCCGACGAATGTGCGCGCGATCGAATGGCTACCCTCTTACGTGACCGGCGACATCGGTCTACGCTATGAGGAGACGCGCATCTTTGATACGGAGACGATCTGGCGCCTCGATGTGACCAATATCGCCAACGCATCCTATTGGCAGCAGACCGAAATGCTCGGTGCGCCGCGTACAGTCGCTGTTTCGGCGACCGCAAAATTCTAAAGGGACGAAGGTTGCGCTCTTTCGCGACGGTGAGCTTCGCTTTTCTGCGATCCTATGCTGGGATTGGCAGCCGGAGACCCGGCATGTCGCGTCGCCTTCGCCACATCGATCGATCAAGGGATATGAAAGGCGCGACGTCACCGCCGCGGTCCCGGCGCAACACGCCCTCATCTTTGCGCCGGTGTCCTCGATCTATCTCACCATAGGATGGAGATCCAGGACATTATCGCCGCTGTCAGCAGCCCACGATTCGGCGGCAACGAATTGAGCCGTGGGTTGCTGCGTCGGGTGTTTCCTGCGGTGCGTGACCTTGCGCGCGCGCCGACGCTAGGAGGCGACACTGTGGCGCCCGGCGACCCGGAAGCTATTCTGCTGACGCGAAGCGATGCGATCATGTCATGGTCGTGGTTCGCCGCTCCCTTGCTGAGGATCGGCGCACCCTTGGTTCAGCTCGATAGCCGAGCGTCTGGCGATGTGTCGCGGAGCGTGGAACAGCTCTGGCGATTGATCGGCGCCATTGCCGACAGGCAAGAGCGCGTGGACTTCCTGATTCGTCGTCATCAGGCGGAACTCGACGCCTTTTCGAAGGATCGCCCCGCTGCGCCAGTTCGTCGCAAGGTCGCCTATCTCTTCCAGATCGACCCGCTGATCATGGCGTTCGGCGGAACGGGAATCGACGCCGATCTCGATCGGGTGAATGCGGACAATATCGGTGCTTCGCTGCATTCGCCTCATAT
>NZ_JMKQ01000002.1:5000-8204 GCF_000685825.1 Methylocystis sp. LW5 | reverse complement strand
TCGACATCCTACGCGTCACAGCGCTGGAGGACAGCGAGATCGTTCTCGTCGACTCCGCATGACCATAGGCCGGCGCCGGCGCGCCGGGCCGCGATCGCAAACATGACCAAAAGGATCGAGACAATGACCAATGTTCGTAACGCCGATTACGCCGCTCTGCTGCTGCGTGTGAGCCTCGGCGCGCTGTTTCTCGCGCATGGGCTTCTCAAAATTTCGTGTTCACTCTGGCCTGGAACGGCGCGATTCTTCGAATCGCTCGGCTAACCATCGCTGCTCGCCTATTGTGGTCGTGGCCGCGGAAATCGGCGGAGGCCTCGCATTGATCTTCGGCGTTTTCACGCGCTTCGTGTCCCTCTCGCTCATTCCGCTGATGATCGGCGCGCTGATCGTGCATCGTAAGCATTCGCCGTAGGCCGCAGGACGACGTATTCGACGCTGACGGCGGAGCGGCCAGCGCGGGCCATTTACGCTGCATTGGCGGCGGTATAAAATGCGCCTTCCATGCTCCAGGACAGAAGTTCGTTAATGCGTTTTGCGGCAACTTCGCAAGGACGTCGCAAGCAAAGCTTCCCGGGGCGGACAGTTCTCCAAGTCGTAAGTTAGCAGACTCGAACGGTTTTGAAGGGGTCAGCGCTCTTGAGCACGCTCGAAGAGATGAAGCGAGACGGTCGCTCAACGGCAGAGTTGATAGCGGCTTCATTGGCGGCAGATCGATGATGGAGGACGGGAAGAGTGCTACTTGTAATCCTTAGTGTCGGTCCGAAGACAAGTTGAATCGGGATGAATCGCTTGTGATTCAATGAGGCGGTCTGATTCTCGCGGAGACCGCGATGTGGACGAATGGAAAATCGCGCGCGCTACGATCGTAGCAAATTGCGCTATCCGAGCGACGTGACGGATGCCGAATGGGCGCTCGTAGAACCGTTAATCCACCTGCGAAACGGGGTGGAGGGAAGCGCACGGTCGAGATGCGCGCGGTCATGAACGGCTTGATGTATGTGCTCTCGACCGGTTGCCAGTGGCGCGCGATCCCCAAGGATTTGCCGCCCAAGAGCACGGTCACGGCTATTTCGATCTTTGGACATACGACGGAACGCTCGATCGCATCCATCATGTCTTTACGTGAAGTGTCGCGAAGCGGCAGGGCGCGAGGCCAGCCCAACAGCCGCGGTCATCGACAGTCAAAGCGTGAAGAGCGCAGAAAAAGGGGGCATTGCATCGATCCGCATGGCTACGATGCCGGAAAGAAGATCAAGGGCAAGAAGCGGCATATTCTCGTCGATACGATAGGCCTGCTGCTTCATGCCCTCATTCATCCCGCCGACATTCAGGGATCGCGATGGCGGCATTCTCGTCCTGCGCACGATGTTCGGCAAATTCCGTTTCTGCAAAAGCTGTTCGCAGACGGCGGCTATCAGGGCCCGCAGTTCCGCGACGCACAGAAGAAGGCATTGCCATTTGTCGACACCGGAGATCGTCAAGCGCTCGGATGCGGCAAAGGCTTCGAGGTTTTGCCCCGCCGCTGGGTCGTGGAAGAAACCTTTTCTTGGCTCGGTCGCTGCCGAAGGTTGGCCAAGGACTTCGAAAACCTCAACCGTAAGGCATTGGCGTTTCTTCACCTCGCCTCCATCCGCCTGATGCTCAGAAGGCTTTGTAATCAAGCATGAAGTTCGCGGACCGACTCTTAGCAGTGTTGGAAGCTCGGGGGACAAGAGAGGTCGTCGACGCGCGATCGCACTGTCTGGCGCGCGGGATCCGAAGTCACGAAGGCTCGGGGTTACCATTCTAGGCCAGTTGGGCTCACCCGCGCGCACCTTTCCAGAGGAATGCTGCGACGCCCTCCTCCTCGAGATTATTCACCGCGAACAGGACAGAGATGTCTTGATAGCGACGGTGTTCGCCTTTGGCCATCTCGGAAACCGTCGTTGCGAGGGTGCTCTGATCGGGCTGCGCACCATTCTGACGACGACGTCCGCACGCGTGGCGTTCTCCCTCTGTGGTGCGACTTCGGATGCGGCGGTAGGCGCTCTGCTGGGAGTTGATGGACGATCCATATGAAAGGGCGCGAGATTGGGCCGCCACAAGTATCGGGCCAGACCGTTTCGATTGACGGCCCCGAGATTCGGGATGCGCTGCTGCGACGGGTAAATGACGCTGACGTCTTCGTAAGAGCCGAGGCGCTCCATGGCTTGGCTCGCAGGCGCGACGACCGCGTCGTGCCTTACTTGGTCGCCGAAATCTCGGCGGCGGCGAGCACGAAGGACTCTTCGTGGACGCCGCCAAATCATATCTTCGGCTTCAGCGTCGATCCCGACATGGATTCCGAGGCGCTCGCGAGATTGCTGCAATTGCCGAACAGGCAATCGTAAAGCAAGCGCTCATCGTGGACGCAGGATCCTCGCGTCAGCGCTCAAGGTGCGACTTCATCTCTTTGTGGATTTTGATGAGCTCGACGAGGTTCTCGACACCGAAGTCGGTGAAGGCCAGGATCTCGAGGTCGCCGAGGCCATAGACCCAGATCACGCCATCCTCGGGCTCCATTTCATTTGGCGACGTCATGGAGGAAGTCGACGCTTTCGCCGAGCTGCGCAGCGATGCGATCGGATGGTCGTGACGGTGAGAGACCTTGTTGACGTGCATGGTCAGGCCGCCAAGCGCCGGCGCGGCTTTTATCCTTCTGGCTCCAGTTCCACGGCAGCAATTCATCGAGCCGATGCGACCGGATGCGCGGCGATGCGCGCGAGGACGTCGGCGAGCCAGGCCTGCGGATCGAGGCCGTTCATCTTCGGCTGTGACGATGAGCCCATACATGGCGGCGGCGCGCTCGCCTCCGCGATCAGACCGCAGAACAGCCATGATTTTTCGTCCCAGAGCAATTCCGCGCAGTCCACGCTCGGCCGGCATTGTTCGACACGCAAACGCGCCGTCGTCGAGGAACAGCGTGAAGGCCGGGCCATCGCTTCAGCATATATTGCATCGCTTTGGCGAGGTCATGTCCACGCGAGAGCTTGGCGAGCTGTTCGCGCATATAGCTTTCAGCGCGTCGACGAGAGGTCGGCTCGACGCCGGCGAACGGCGAGGCGTTCTTGCGCGCTCTTGCTGTTGATCGACCTCTCGATCTCGAACAGCGCGTCGATGCGGCGCACGATCTCCATGGCGATCGGCGACAGTGGAATCTCCTTTTTTCCCGCCGCCTTACGACGA
>NZ_JMKQ01000001.1 GCF_000685825.1 Methylocystis sp. LW5 | reverse complement strand
CGGGAATAGCCACGGATCGAATGGCTCGACGCGAGGACTGGCGATGTCTCGAAGACGATGGCGGCAAAACGCCACGGTCGGCTTTCTAGCCTGTTCATATTGCCTTTGGCCGTCTGCGCTCGGCTTTGCAGGACCAGGCGGCTGCGATAAAGCAGCTCGCGACTATCTCACCGAATATTGTACGGAAATCGCGCCGGAGGATCAGGTCAGCAACAAGGGGGAGGCCTTGTCCGACGCGGTCGCCATTCTCCAGCAGGACCGCTTCAATGTCCATGTAAAGGGTCTGCGCCGGAAGGGCGACAGCGTCGACGCTTATTTTGCGGGGACGACGCACTGCGTCGAGATCGCCGGCGCCATGTTGACGATCGACAAGGAAACGAGCGCGGCCATCGTCGACGGCAATCCGTCACTGCTGCTGGACGTCTACCGCCACAAGAGCAACGGACGGTTGGAATTCTCTGTCGGAGTCTCGGGCGAGGCCGCCCCGAGGGAATTGATGCTGCGGAAACGCTGCGCCCGTTGCACGAGATTCCCCTGCAATATCACGGAAAATGGGCCTATTCGGCCCATAATTGCACCGGGGGAGAAACGACCGCCGTGCTCGCAATCGATTCCAAAGGTCTGCATCAGTCGGAAGGGGAAATGATCGCTCTCGGGGGTTCTCCCTATGGGGAGCTCGCGCCGCACGATTATTATCAACACTCGAAATTCGGGCGGCGGCGGAAAGTGGGATTCTACGGAAGAGCTCACCCTTTCGTCCGATAGCGCCGTTCTCGAATGGCGGACGGTGCGGCCCTATCCGTCGGCGGTCTCGCGATTGGTCCGCTGTCGATAAAGCAGCGTATGAAGCAGCGCCACAAGTGGAAAAGTCTCTTGGGAGACACGGGATGATATCGACACGAAAACTTTTTCTATGCCGCTTTGTCGTCGGCGTCTTCAGCCTTGCGGCCGGGGCGCAATGGCGGCCGGCGCGATACCGTTCGGATGCCGCATTTCACGGCGCGACTGGTCGATGTCCATGAGGTCCCCGGCAAGGGAGTCGAATGGCTCGAGATCGAGTTCGCTTCCGGCGCGATCTCGCAGGTGGAGACGGCGCTGATCCGCATCGATCCATGGACCTGCGAGCGATCCGCGTATCTGTCCGACGCCAGGGGCCGCAGGTTCGTGGCGAAGCGCTGTGTCCCGGGAGGCGGCGCCACGAGCGCTTCGAAGGGTTGGGACGTCAAGCTCGCGCGGACGGACGGCAGACCTACCGAATTCCCATCGCTCTTTCTCCCGAGGCGGCGCCCGAGCCGCCATTCGATATCGAGGTCCCCATAAGTTACGCCTTGAGCGGCGAGGAAGATGCGCCTCCGAAGGAAACGGCCGCGGTGCTGGCGTTTCGCTGGGCGGGCCGGCAATGAGAAACGCCGGCGCAGGCGCTTGCACGCTGCTGCCGGCCTCTATCCGATGTTCAGCCAGCCGCTTCCGTCAGCCGGCGCGTATGGGCGCAGTGGCGGATATTGTCCCGCTCCGAGAAGCGAGGCGCGACCCTCCGAAGTTCTCCCGTCGTCTTGGGCATGAGACGGTTCATTTGCAAAGTTTCAATGTGACGCGCTCACGGCCGGCTTCCTCGATCACGAGCGTTTTCCTCTCGTCCGAGAGGCTGAGCTGGTAGATATGGCTTTCGCTTTGCCGAACGGGGCGCCAGTTCGACGAGCATCTCGGCGGCGTTCCGCTCCCTCTCGGACGAAATGACGATTTTTGCGCTTCTCGGCCAGAGCGGCTTCTACGTCTCGCGGCGTCAAAGTCTCTGGCGTTCGGACATAAGCGCTGGCGACGACGAGCGGGCCGGGATTTGGTGGAGATGCGATCGCGGCGATCCAGACGAAGTCCGGTTGGGGGTCCGGTCCGGGAACGAGGATGAGCGCTGCGCCTCGCCACAGATTTCCGGACGCATGGCCCAGGCGCCGAGGAAGCCAGGCAAGATACCGGCCGCATCCAGAGGCGCATAGGCTTTGCGCGCGCCCCCAGGCGCCGGCGACCACTACGCCGCTTTCGTCCACAGTCACGCTGGACGATGCGGCGTAAGCGGGTGAGGCCGTCATGAGGACGACGACGAGAAATTGCTTCAGCCTATCCGACATCGAGATACTCCTTCCGTGCTCACGGCGCGGCGCAGGGAAGCTTGGGCATCAGGTGGAGACCACTGGCCCCAAGAGCGCGCGTATCGAAGACGACCCTTGGCGTCTCGACGCGGATCTGCGACGCTTCCGTGAAGCTCTTGACCTGTTCGCGCGTCAGAGCGCCGGGTTCCAATGTGCCCCAGGCTGTCGCTCGAATGGGAACGCGCTTAAACTCCTTGTCTATTTCGTCAAAAAGGATGGCCGTGCCCGGCGCGCCGAAGTAATACGCCTTGTTCTTCATATTGGCGGTTTCCTCCTCGCCCGAAGCGTCGGAGCCTAACGGCGCGAGCTCTACGAGGAATCGCCAAACGCTCTTTCCGGGGTCGATGCTGTCGCAGCCGAGCGCCAAAATTGGGCGTCAGGTCAGTCGGGCCGGATTTATGTTTCGCATTGGGAAAATAGAAACGGACGCCGCCACCCCAGGCGCGCTCATCCATAATCCATTCCGACCGAGTGCTCGAGTCGATGACTTCGAGTTTCTCCCGAGGAGCGGCTTCGACGGGCAGCGACGCGAGAATCCACGGAACTGCGATGGTGACGACGAGCGCTTGGGCGACGCGGCGCGCGGCGCGCTCTGCTTCTGACATTTTCTGACCCTGACCTTTGAGAGAGAAGGAGCGGATGCCGATCGACACGCGAGCTCACCGCGTCGCGCAGGGAAGCTTCGAATTGCCGTCGATCGTCGCTTTCAGCGCCGACGTTGCGGATTCGAAAAAAAATCCGCGGCGTTTCGGCGCGGATCGCCGATGCGTTCAGGATAGCTTGGACATCGTCTTGCGTCAGAGCAGCGGTTTCGAGCGAGCCGTTCCTCGGCGTAAGCGGAGTGCGCCTTATCTCCTTGTCCACTCGTTCAGGGGAACGAGCATCCCCGGCGCGCCGAAGTAATATTTCATGCCTTTCTCGTGGGCGATCTCGTCCTTGCTCGTGATGCCCGATCCGGGCGGTGTGGCTCCCACGCGGAAGCGCCAGTAGCTCTTTGTCGGATCCTGGTCGGCGCAACCAAAAGAAAATTCCGGCGCTCCTCCGGCGAGAAAATTCAGGGAAGGCGCGCCCGCTTCCTGGCTTTGTTTCAGATCGAACACAAAGCGAGCGCCGCCGCCCCAGTCAAAGGCCTCGATCCAATTCGCCCGAGGATTGCGATCGACGGCTCTGAGCGGCGCCGGAGAGGCGGCCATCGCGGGAAGCGCCACGAGCATTTGAAGAGCGACCATGGTGGCGAGAAGGGAGTTGGCGCCGATTGGCATGGAAGGCGTCTTTCTGGGCATTTTGTGACCTCGATGAATGAGCGAGCGGATAGTGTTCGCCCGATGAGCAAAAGAGAACGGCGGCGTGGCGGGTGGACTCATCGCCGTGTCGGCCGCCGAGGGGCGGCCTCTACCGGAGAGCGATGCGAGACTCCGAGCCCTGTGTTCGTGACGACACACGCTCTGGCGACGCCGTGCGCTTTGCTTTTGACATTTTACGCCCCTGACTTTCCAGAGAGAGGGGGGACGCCGATCGACACACGAGCTCACCGCGCGGCGCAGGGAAGCTTCGGATTACCGTCGATCATCGCTTTCAGCGCCGAGGTTCCAGATTCGAAAAAAATCCGCGGCGTCTTGGCGCGGATCACGGACGCGTTCAGGATGGCTTGGACATCGTCTTGCGTCAGAGCGGCGGTTTCGAGCGCGTCGTCGCTCGGCGCAAGCGCAATGCGCTTTATCTCCTTGTCCGCCTCGCCCAGGAGAACGAGCATTCCGGCGCGCCGAAGTAATATTTTATGCCCTTCTCATACGCGATCTCGTCCTTGCTCGTGATGCCAGATCCGGGCGGCGTGATTCCGACGCGAAAGCGCCAGTAGCTTTTCGCCGGATCCCGGTCGACGCAACCAAACGTAAATTCAGGGTCGCCTCCCGCGAGAAACTTCAGGGACGGCGCCCGGACTTTTGTTTCGAATTCGGTTCCGGCGAGAAAATCTCGGTGCGCCGCGTCCGCTGCTAGGCTCTGTTTCAGATTCAACACAAAGCGAGCGCCGCCGCCCAGCTACGGTCCTCGATCCAATAATTCGACGGAGAGTCGCGATCGATGGCTCTGAACGGACCTGGCGACGCGGCCAATGCGGGAAGCGATGCGAGCGCGAGGACGGTGACTAGGCGAAAACCGGCGCCGGCTGGCAGGGAAGGCGTCTTTCTGGACATTTCGCGACCTCGAAGAATGAGTGAGCGGATAGCGTTCGCCCGATGAGCAAATGAGAATGGCGACGTGGCGGGGAAATTCATCGCCGTGTCAGCCGGTTCAGTCGAACGATGGCCGCTTACGTCGCCGCCATGAGTGAACCACGAGGACCAGCAGCCACAAGACGAACAATCCGGCGCCGATGGGCAGGGTGAAGATCATCAGCCAGCCGCCGACCGCCATATTGTAGAGGGTCTGTCCCGCGTCCGAACCGAGGATGAGGCAGGGGTGCGGATTGCCTTCATCAAGCGTGCAGCTGTTGGCGCTCGCGACGAGGCTCGCGGCGAAGAGAGAGAGCAGCGGCAAGAAGGCGAAGAAAGTGATCGCGACGAGCGCCAGTCCATAGCGCCAAGCCAGCCTATGCCGGCTCCCGCCGGGGAAGTCGATCATCGCGGTCACCATTTCCACATGCGCTTCAGTCATCGATCCCGTAGATGCTCGCGTCGTAAACGAGTCCAATCTCCGCTCCATCCGGCGCCTGGACACGTAGGGCGGTCCATTCCTCGCCCGCCTCCGGCCCGTTATCGATTTGCGAGACGTTGCCGAGTTGGAGCGGCCGGTATTGTCCGGCGGCCGCGGGTTCGCAGGCTTGTCCGGCGAGCGAGCGCAAAAGCGTGGCGCGCAACACTTTCGGCTTTTTCTCGTGCAGATGGGCCTTCTCGACGATAGAAACGACGAAAGTCGCCGCTTCGTAGCTCGGGCAGCGATAGCCGCGATGATAGTCTCCGTGCTTCTTGCCGCTCAGGGGGATCATCCCCTGGAAGCTTCCATGACTCGGATCGTCGATCCACTCTTGGAGCGCTTTTTTTGAATCCTGCGCAGACCCCGAGCCGAAGGTGAGGAGCAGGATGAGCAAGGCGCAACAATTTCGCATAGTTTTTGAAATCCCAAATCGTCGGATAAGGCATGGAGCCATCCGATCCTCGCGAAATCAATTACGCCGACGCACCGGTACGATGCGCGCATTGCTCCTGCGAGAGACGCGACAAATAATGTCCTATGACGCCTCGGGGCGAGGAACACGCTCGTCCGGCGCCGTCAATCGGATAGGGGCAGGACATGCGCATCGGCGGCGAGGGCGTCATTCAGCAAAGCGACGACAGCCTTGCGCGACGGGACGTTCAACTGTCTCAACAGTTGCGAGACATGATTGCGTACCGTGAAATGCGACAGCTTCAATCGCCGGCCGATCTCCTTGTTCGACAGGTCATGCATCAAGAGCCGCAGAATGTCGTGTTGTCGCTCGGTCAGCGTGGACAGCCCGTGTGTGAGGCGCGAGTCTTGCGCGCGGGTCACTTCGCGCCGCGCATACAGCACGCTGCCCTCCGGCAGCATGTGACGCACCCGAGCGAGAAAATCGTCCGCGTCTTTCGTCCGCACCGCGAACAAAACGATGCTCGCTGTCGCACTGTGCTCGATAATCGCGGGGCCTCCTGAATGCCTGCTGCCCCGAAGGTTTGGCGCTATGTCCGAAATGTCGTATCTATCCATGTTGAAACTTCCCCGTGGTCCCTTTCGCAGCTTCGTAGCATCGCTGGAGCGCGGGCTCACTCGCCTTCCGGCGACGAGCGCGAGCGCGGCGACGAGCGGCGGCAAGAATCTGCGAACGGCTATTGTCGGGGGACGAACGGTATGCCGAAGACCGCTTTGCCGGCGTCCTATGAACGCCGACACGAGTCGATGAATGGAAAGGCCCTGTAGGTCGAAGAGGGAATGAAGGGTGATGAAGAGATCGTCTAACGCATGCGCAATCCGTCAGGCCACCATTCGCTTCGGCCTGATCTATTGGGGAGGCGCGTTCCTTTCATCAGCTCTTCTTTGGATTCTTAAAACAACAGAATCTGTAGACTATTCCCAGCGCGTCGCATATATCGCAGAAAAAATTCTTCGATATGGATCTGGATGGCTTATTACAGCTGGAATTTCGTATATTTTGTTTTGCTTAGATAGATGGGCGAGCCGTCGCGGGCCATCGGAAAGCTCCCTGCCGATTTTCGTCATTTCCTCCTTCTTGATCTCCCTAGCAGCGGCGCCGGTTTGGGCTGCATTGGGCTACGCCGCTCAAGCCGTCTACCCTTTGCCACAACTGGCTACCCACGACTGGAATAGTTTCATCAACGACACAGCCTTAGGTGCGGCGTTGTTTTTTGGCTGGTCCTGTCTGTTCGTTAGCCTCATCTTCAGTTTCGAGCTCCATGACCGCGGACGTCGGCTAGCCGCTGCCCGTGAGGAAGCGCTATCCGCGCAAATGCGCGCGTTGCGGTACCAGGTAAATCCGCATTTTCTCTTCAACACGCTGAACTCGATCGCTGGCCTGATCGAGGAGGGATCCGCCACCCGCGCCGAGCGAATGGTCCTGTCGCTCTCCACATTCCTGCGCACGACCTTGTCGCTCGATCCCATGCATGACGTGTCTTTGGCGGATGAGCTGGCTCTTCAAGAAGAATATTTGGAAATAGAGCGCGAGCGCTTTTCCGACCGGATGGCGTTCAGCATCGACATGCCCGAGGACGTGCGCAGCGCGCTTGTGCCCAGCCTGATCCTGCAGCCGCTGATCGAGAACGCGATCAAGCACGGCGTCGGCGCCACTGTCGGCAAGGTCGAGATCGCGCTGCGCGCGCGCCGGGAAGCAGACAGGCTTCACCTCACGGTCGAGAACGACATGCCGATGGATGATGACGGCAAGAAGCCCGCCGGCATGGGAGTCGGATTGCGCAACGTCGCGGAACGCGTGCACGCCCGCTTTCAAGGCGACGGCTCGTTTTCATCCGGCCCGGTCGCGCCCGGCCGCTACCGGGCATCCATCGATCTCCCGTGGCGGCTCGCATGAGCGAGCTCACGATTCTCGTCGTCGACGATGAGCCGCTCGCGCGCCGCAGGCTCTTGCGTCTGCTGGCGAAGATGGAGTGGGTCGGCCGGATCGAGCAAGCCGCCGACGCCCGGGAGGCTCGTCGCGCGGCTGAGCAAACGCAGCCCGACATTCTTCTGCTCGACATTCAAATGCCGGGCGGCAGCGGCTTCGACGTTTTGGAGAGCCTCGGACCGGAGCCGCCGGTCGTCGTTTTCGTCACCGCATTCGACCATCACGCCCTGCGCGCCTTCGAGGCCAACGCCGTCGATTACGTCACCAAGCCGATCGAGCCGGGACGCTTCGCTCGCGCCTTGGAGCGCGCGCGGATCGCCGCCGGCGCACGCCTTCAGGCCGACCGAGTCGCCGAATTGCAGGAAATGATCGCCTCCCTGAAACGCACTCTGACCGAACAGCCGAAAAAGTCGACCGACTTCTGGGTGAAGGCGCGAGGCGAATATTTGCGCGTCACGCTGGACAATGTAATCCGCTTCCAGGCGGAGCGCGACTATGTGCGCATCCACGTTTCTGGCGCGGACTATCTCTTTCAGGAGAGCCTGTCCTCGCTCGAACGGCGTCTCGACGGCGAAGAGTTCCTGCGGATCCATCGTGGAGCGATCGTGCGCCGCAGCGCTATCACACGCATCAAGCAGGCGCCTTTCGCGGCACTGATCGCGGTTCTTAGCGACGGCTCGGAAGTGCGCGTGGGGCGAACCTATGCGCCGGCGATCCGCGCAAAGCTGATACGCACGTAGCCGAAGCCTCCCGGTGCGCAAACCCGTTCAGCGTTCGACGGGAACGTCGTTCTGCGCCATCCAGTCTATGATCTTCCGCCGCGCTTGCAATGCCTCTGGGTTGAGCAGACGTTCCGGCGTCATGAGGAGGTAGGTCTGGAAAGTCTTGCCCTGCCGGTTGCGCGCCGTCGCCGGGGCTCCTTGCTGCAACAATCTCAGAACGCGCTCAGAATCGTTGAGTTGCGCCGCAACATGCAGAATGGTATTGCCCATGTTGTCGGCATGGTTCATACGCGCCCCGGCTGCGAGCAACATTTCGAACTGCTGCTCCCGTTCCCCCATCAAGGCCGCCATCAAAGGCGTCCTGCCGGTCTGACCATTGCGGGCGTCAACGTCGACATGGCGCGCGAGGAGAAGACGCAGATATTCCAAGTCATTCGCCATGGCGGCGAAATGGATAGCCGTATCGCCGTCGATTCCAGGCTGCGCAGGATCGGCGCCGATATTCAGCAGCACTTGAAAGGCGAAGTGGCTCTTGTTGAGCATTGCCCATTGCAACAGCGTGACGTTCTTGTCGCCTCTCGCGCGCACATCCGCGCCAGCAGCCACGAGCTCGGCGGCGCGTTTGCTATCCCGCTGAAAGGCCGCGTGGAGCAATGCGACAATCTTCGGATCGGAAAATATCTCCGCGGCGCTGGGCGCCGCGCCGCTCACCGCCGGATAAGCGAACGGACATGAGCCCAGAGCACCGATAAGGAGTTTCCGCCGCGATAGAGTCGTCTGCGTCATGGCGCAGACTTCTTCCAGGGCTCGAACGTGCTCAATGTGTAGCCTGTCTCTCCACTCATGTGGAGCATCGCGCCTTTGCATTCCTGAAGGCGGGTCTCGAAGCTGTGGCTCGTTTCGATCTTTCCGAGATCAGTCCGAACGCGCCCATGATGATACCATATGGTCGCCTGATAACGTACGTCGTTGGTCCCCGTCCTCTCTATGCCCGATGTTTCCAGCGAGGTCTCCCGGCTGGAGCCATCGGCCTCGACTGTCTTCTCGGCGATGCGTCGCTGGTCATCGGCATATTGGCGCTCGATCTCTGAGACGCATGCGCGATGCGAGGCGAACATCTGCGAAGATGGCGGGACTGGCAGCCTGCCGCTCGCATCTGCCGGCCACGACGCAAGAGAAATCGCAAGACCGAGAGCTTTTGCCAGCGATCGGAAACCCATCAATGCCATAAACGTTGTTCCATCGACATGCGATCGCTCCGACTTTCAACGCGTCTCGCCGTAATAGGGGGACTCTCCGCCTCGCGAGTCGTTCGTGTGCTCTTTCAAATTCGCGCAAGCGCAAACCGCGTCGACGCAATTATTGGAAAGCTGCTTGCGAACGAAGGAGCAGTCCGGCTTCGAATGAGTCGTCTGCGTCTTGGTGGCGTTCTCATAGGCGTAGACGGCGGCCTTGGTGTCCAGAATTTCCATGAGCCTCAATCCGCTGTTTTGGCAGATCAGCCGCTCGATCGGCTTGCTTTGCCTTTGACAATCGAGGCAGGACGGCACGTCGCCGTAGAAATCCGACAGATAGCCGATAGCGCGCTTGACCTTGTCGACGTCCACGTTTGGGCAATCGACCGCAAGGGCGCGCCCCGTTACGCTCGTGAGAAACAAGATCAACAAGGACGCCAACAAAGCTGTTCGCATATCATCCTCCTTTGCGTTCGTGCTCCGAACCGCGACGAACTCATCGAAGCGGCTCGATGCGGGTGACGCAGGATCTCTTCGTCATATCGCTCCCGGGCGTGAACAGAGAGAAGGAAAAGAAAGTCTCTCCTGGGCTGCTTTTGCCGCCATCCTCATTGCGACCGGCGCGGACAAAAATCGGCCTGGGCTCGGCGAGAAGATTGATCCGGAAAAAGGCAGTGTGTTCGTCATCGGGCTGATCGCCATATCCGTCCGTCTTGCAATTGTCGGAAAGCAGAGTCACGGTCCCGGCGCTCAGCTGCTTTTGGAGAATTTCCTGATAATTGCCGCTCGGATAAAACTTCTGAAGCTCTATTCCGCGAGCCCCTTTGGCGCTGTGGAAAATGACGTCGATCGAGGCGTCGCCTTCATTGCCTCTTTTGCTCGTCGCGCTCGCGCCGATCCCGACCGGCAGATCGACGTCGCCAAATCCCCTCAGGCGCAACTGCCCCCGCAAATGGTAAGTCACGCTGAGGTCTTTCTCGGAGTCCTCGGGATAGGCGAAGCCCTTCCATTCGATGTTCGCAAGCGCGGCGATTTCTCTGTCCCGCTTGCCCTGCGCGAAGGCGAAGAGCAGCGTTTCGAGCGGGCTGCTCGCAGCGAGCGCCTCGACCGACGCATCGAGAGCCATCGCGAGAACGAAGGAAATTACGAAACGATATTTGCGGCAGGTAAGAGCCATGGCGTCCATCGGTTGTAAGAAATTCACTTCCGAGAAGCGACGATGCTCCCGGCGACGTTATTTTCCAGACGGAAAAAGCATGAAGCGCTCGCCTTTCAGTTGATCGCCCTCGGTCGGCATGAGACTGCGTCCGCCGTAAAGATCAACCGCGAACGAAGACAGCGCATAGCGGTCGGTATTGTGGAGGAAACGCCATGATCCCTGCTCCCCAGAGTCCTGACGGGCGCCCCAACGCTCATTGCTCGTAATCTCCAGGCTGTTCGGATCGATTTTCCCATTCGGAAGTCTGGTCACGACCTCGTATCCTATCGCCGTGGGCCTCTCCGCCAATTCGGATCCGACGTCGTCGGCCCAATGAAGCTCATATACAGGCTTTGCGAAGTGCATCAGCCGGTAGCCGTGGAGAGTCCGCCACAGAAGGAACACGCGCGTCCGAACGGCGTAAGTCTCGCAATAGAGATCATAGATGATCGTGGCGAATTTGCCGCTCTGCGAGACCACGATCATTCGGTCATCCTTGATGACGTATGTGTTTTCGGTATCGTCGCATCCGGCGTCGGTCTGTGAAATGACGAATTTGCGCGCGTCTAGTACCGTTGGAACGTCCGGCGGCAATTCCGCGCTGCAGGCCGAGGTTTGCGCGAAAAGGGCCAAGACGCAAAGACGCGTGGCGAACCGGGTGGAGATTTTGTACGTCTTGCGAGTTTCGACCATCTCGCCCCCGGTTTTCCAACATTGCTGCGACGAGGCGGGCGAGAATGCGCATGCTCATTCTCGCTCTAATCATGGCTCAGTCGCTCGACAGTCCGATCGCGAGTTATTTGCCACGCTTGCCGACACAGGCGCTCAACCACTTTCGCGCCGTCGAACCACTGTGCCACTTCCCGTGGATGACTTCCTGCCCCTGCAGCTCCACCGAATAATCCTGCGCGTCCTCGATCGAGCTGAGCAGCGCCTGTGTGGAGGGGACGGCGAATATGATCATTCCGATCTTTGCCGACCAGGGCAAGCTCGCATGAGATGCGCGAACTCTCTGGATTTGCCCGGACTGGGTGAGAGTAACCATCTCGGTGCGGATGTCAGCAGTCGGTGGGATCGCCCCGCCGAAAAAAGCGAGAAGCGTGCCTTTGGCGTCGCCCACCCAATCCATGATCAACACGCCGCCATTCGACTGGAGGAATGATGCAGTGCATATCCGGCGGGGATCGTTCGGCTGCGAGCGTGAGAATTTCCATACGCCTTGCTTCAATTCGCGCAAAACAGGATTGCTCTTCAAGAGGCGCTCCTCGTTTTCCCGCGCAACTTGTTTTTCCCATTCGAGAAGCGCGCGGAACTCATCGGCATTGAAAGGAGGAGGACCGGAATCTCCGCCCTTGCTCGGCCCACCGCCGCCATCGTCGACGTCGTACATGTGGAGGCAACCCGTCCAACCGGCGTTTTCTTGTCCGGGGACCATAGCGCCGCCCGGGATAAATCCTGGTGGGCAGGCGCCTTCGGCCGACGCGCGGTCGGCGCCATGAAGCGCAAACGCGAATAGCGAAAATAGGAGGCCGTGCGCAAATCGTAATTGCCTTGCCATTTCCGTTGCTGGTCTCCCTGCATCGCGCCATGAGGCGCCTTTGACGGCCCGTCGTTGTCGAAGATCGCCAAAACTACCGACCGCATCCGCTATGAAGGCGACCGAACTGCCGCGCCAAGCTAGGCGAGATGACGACGCTCACCAAGGGACAAGATGTACCAGTGCTTACGAACGGCGTCATTTCCGGGAATCGGGCGAGGCGCGCAATCTGACGCCATGAGCCAGCTACCACGCATGAGCACGCCGAGTGCTTGCCGAACGTCGTAGCGGCGCTCGCCTTCAGCGCTCGGGGCGGCGCAGGGTCGACAGGATCTCGCGGACGGCACTGACGATCGCCTCCGGCTTCTCGAGCGGAATGGCGTGGTCGCTGTCGACCCACACCTGACGGGCTCCAGGATTGAGGCGCAGAATGTCGACGCGCTTGGCGTTGCTGTCACGAGCGAGCTCGGAGGCTTCGCTCATCGGCTTGCTCGCGCTGAGAACCGTCACCGGCCTGCCGGTGAACGGCGGCAAAGCGAGAAGCGCGGCGCCGGTCGTCTGCAGTGCGTCCAGTTCTTCGTGCGCGACCGCTGGAGACGCCACGTCTACGGCGAGCTTGACCCAGCCCGGGGTCTTCCTCACTTCCTGTTGCGCCCTTGATCGACCCGGGGAGCGACCATAGCTTAGCTGTATGGAAAGGAAATCGATTTGGTCCCTCGGGCAGGGCGTAAACATTTTGGACGCCAGGCGGCTAGGCAGCGAGTGGCGGATTTCGGCGGCGGCCGTCGGGTCTGCTGTCTGTCCGGATTGTGGAAGGCGATCAACACGCCGTCACGGCTGGCATGTGCGCGTTCTGCAAGATCTGCCGGCGCAAGGCGCCCCTGTTGTTGTGACGCTTCGCCTCCAGCGCTGGCAGTGTCGAAACGAAGCCTGCGAACGTAAGACGTTCACTGCGCAACTGCCCGAGGTCGCGGCGCCTTGAGCGCGCCGCACCGAGCGGGCCGCCGAAATCATTTATCTTCTTGGCCATGGCGCCGGCGGGCGTCCGGGAGAGCGCTTGATCAAGCGAATGGGCATGCCGACGAGCGACGACACGATACTGCGCTGTCTCAAACGACGGGTAAGGGGGCGGCGCTCGGAGGAGACGACACGAGTCGTGGGCATCGATGATTGGGCGTGGCGCAAGGGGTCCACATACGGGACCATCGTGGTGGACCTGGAGCGGCGGGAAGTGCTCGATCTATTTCCAGAACGCGCCGCGGGCACGACTGCGGACTGGCTCGAGCAGCATCCCGGCGTCGAGATTATCAGCCGTGATCGCTGCGGGTCGTTCGCCCAAGGGGCGGAGGAAGGCGCGCCGCAGGCGCGGCAAATCGCCGACCGTTTTCACATCCTGCAGAATCTGCGCGAGGCCATTCAGGCTCAACTCGGCCGCGCGGTCGGAATTTCGGTTCGTCCTTTGCTGCCGGCCGACGGTGAAGATGTCGCCAGCGTGAGAGACAAGCACGGCGGCGGCGAGCACCGCCGCCTCATCAGAGTGGCGAACGAGCGATCGAGGCAAGCGGTTTTCGATCGGGTCCGCGCTCTACACGAGGAAGGTAGAAATGTGATGGACATCGCTCGGCGAACGGGGTTCGATCGCCGCACGGTCATGAAATGGATCCGAGCCGATGCGCTTCCCGAAAGGAGCGCTGCCGCGCCAAAGACAACGTCACCAAGACATTTCGAAGATTATCTATCGCGCCGCTGGTCTGAAGGTTGCGTGCGCGGCCGTCGCCTTTTCCAAGAAATCAAAGCGCGCGGTTATACAGGGAGTTTTTCAAACGTCGAGCGACTTTTCGCGAAATGGCGCAATCCGAAATGCAAGACGGTGAAGGGCACATCGGCTCTTCCGAGCCCGCGACCTGTCGATCCCGCGACCGGACGTTCGATCTCGCCGATTGTTGCCACGGCGCCCTGCATCAAGCCGCGCGGGCTGTTGACTGGCAATCAGGCTGCGAAAGTCGATGCAATGAAGAAGGACTGGCCAGAGTTCGCGACAATGCGTCGACTCGCCATGCGATTTCGTGGCATGCTTAAAAGCAAGAACGTCGGTAAGCTCGTCGCCTGGCTGAGAGACGCTCAGAAATCGGGCTTGTACGCGATGCAACGTTTCGCTCGCACGGCGCAGAGAGACATCGACGCGGTGAGAAATGCGATCACCGAGCCGCGGAGCAACGGCCCGACGGAAGGACAAATCAATCGCCTGAAAGCGCTCAAACGAACGATGTATGGTCGAGCGGGGCCAGAACTCCTTCGTGCGCGTTTGCTTCCCGTGTAGCGGCCACCGCAACAGGAAGTGAGGAAGAACCCTACCGGGTCAATTTCGATCTGCACCGCGCGAGCGGGCTCTGGTTATGGGCTATGCTGCTCGTCTTCGTCTGGTCGAGCGTGTTCTTCAATCTGAACGGGGTCTACACAGGAGTGACGAAGTTCTTCTTCGATTGTGCGCCGCCCCCATGGGCATGGCCCGCGTGGCCCAAGCGCGACGATGCGACGAAGCCGCTCGAATGGGAAGAGGCGCAGGCGATCGGCGTGAAGCTGATGGCCGAACAGGCGCGCGCACGCGGCTTCGAGGTGGAGCGCGCCGATGCGCTCTATTACAAGCTCGGCAAGGGCCTAATTCAATACCGCGTGCGATCGAGCCTGGGTCTCGGCGACAGGCTGGGGATGACGTCCGTATTGTTCGACGCCTACACCGGCGACTTTGTCGCGCTGAGCCTGCCGACGGGCGACCGCAGCGGAGTCACGCTCACCTCCTGGCTCGCTGCGCTCCATATGGGCGCCGTGTTCGGCATGCCCTATCGCATTCTCGTCGGCGCTTTCGGCATGGCCGTCGTGATGCTGTCCGCGACTGGCGTCTATATTTGGTGGAAGAAGCGATCGTCATCCCTTCGGCGTTGACGCCGACGGCGACGATCGTCGTCGCCGACACGATGCGGCCATTCCAAAGACAGGGCCGGTCGCCCTCGAGCAGATCTGTTGCGCCGAGACGACGTCTTTGACTTTGCTTCGCAGCACGCGGCGCCGAGGACGGTGTTCTGTGGCAATGCAAATCGTGATGCGTCCTGTCGCTGCTTTTCGCGCTTTTAGATGATTTATGGATGTCGCACGCGCAATAGAGGTATCGATACTTACGAATATTTCCAATGAGACCAGGAGCGCGGTCCTCATTGGAATTGTTTCAGCAGCTGTATGCTTGTTTATCTTTCTTAACGACCGTAGTCGTCGGCCAAGAATTACAGCCGAGCGAGGTCGAACTCATGTCGCGCGTCACTCTCGAAGCATCCTCCACTGTCGCGTCGGCGCTTCTCATGTCGCTCGTCATAGGTTCCGCTCTCGCGCAGGAGGCGTTGCCGACAATCGATGTGGCGGCGCAGTCATCAGATGAAGGCGGGCGAGGGAAGGAGCGGCGGCCCATCATCGGACCGCTCGGCCCGGCGCCCGCCGAGGCCAAGAGCTTGAAGCAGATCACCCAGACGATCTCCGTCGTCGACCGGCAGCAGATCGAGCTCACCAATCCGACGGGCCTGCTCGAAATCCTCGCCCAGGCGCCCGGCGTCGCCATCGCCCGCGCCGGTGGTATCGGCGGACAGATTTATTTGCGCGGATTCAGCTCCAACACGATGCGTTCGCCGCTCTATGTCGACGGCGATCGGCTGCATGGCCGCAACACGCTGCAGCTCAATTACTTCGCGCCCGAAGAAATCGAGCAGGTCGAGGTGATCCGCGGACCGGCCTCCGTGCTCTATGGCAGCGACGCTCTCACCGGCCTCGTCAATGTCGTCACGCGGCAGCCTTCCAGCAATGTCGATGGGCCGTTCCGTTTCAGACGCGGCGGCGCGTCATTCGGTTACGCAAGCGCGGCGACGGCGCTCAGCACATATGAATGGGCGGAGGGCGCAGGCGACGGATTCTCGGTGAGGGGCGGCCTCGCAGGACGCAAAGGCCTCTCCTACGAGACGCCGTTGGGCGTGGCGCGCAACGGCGATTACCGCAGCATCGGCGGCGATTTCACGCTCGGCTATTCGCCGACGCCGGATCAACGTTTGCAAGCGAGCTTTCGTGGCTATGTCGAGACCGACGGACGCGCGGGCGGCGTCGGCGGCGCGCCCGGATATCCGTATCTCAATGTGCGGCAGAGCCCTAACGAGCTGCTGATGGGCCGCCTCGCCTATTCGGGCGATTTCACCGGCGGCCTGATCTCCCATGTCGAAGCGTCCGCCTATGTGAATTATTTCGACACGCATCTCGCCACGATCAATACGACGAGCGCAAAGCAGACGGTGTTCTCGGACAGCCATGTGATCGGGCCGGTCGTCATCGGCGGACGCGTGCTCGCCGTGGCGCCCTGGTCGATCGACGGCTTCGGCTCGGTGGTGACGAAATTCGGCGGCGACGCTTTTTACGAGCGCCGCCCCGGCAGCCTCGGAACCTCCGTCACCGCCACGCTCTCCAATGGCGTGGTGACGGCGCTGCGATATTCTCCGCTCACCCAATCCGTGCCGGAATCCTTCCAGACCAATGGCGGCATTTTCATGCTGCACGAATGGACGCCGTTCGAAGCGCTCACCGTCTCCGCAGGCGGCCGGCTCGACTATTTCAACACGCGCACGCGTCTGTCGCCGCTCGCTTCGGCCGCGCTGCTGTCCGCCTATGTGGCCAACAGCGACACCGACCGGCTGGCGCCGACGGGCAGCATCGGCGCCGTGCTGCGCGTCGCGCCCGCCCTCGACGTCGTCGGCAACATATCGACGGCCTTCCGCCATCCGACCAACGCCGAGCTGTTCAATTCGACGGCGACGTCGCTGCCAAATCCCAATCTGCAGCCGGAGACCGGCGTGACCTATGAAGGCGGGCTCCGCCTCCATGTCGCGGAGGCGACCGCCAGCATCACCGGCTTCCACAGCGTCTATCACAATCTTCTGCAGACGCAGTCGGTCACCTATATGGGCGTGTCGACCTACACGCAGAGCCAGAACGTCGGCCGCGCCGAAATCGATGGCGTCGAGCTCGAAGGACGCTGGCAGGCGACGCCGGAGCTCAATCTCTTCGGCAATTTCACCGCGCTCGAGGGCACGAACACGACGACCGGGCGGCCTTTGCCCTCTATCGCGCCATTCCGTGCGCGCTTCGGCGCGCAGGTCGCGCCGCCCGGCGCCGGCTATTCGCTGCAGGCCGTGCTCAACGCCGCCGCCGGCAAGACGCGCATCGACACGACGCAGGAATACAAGACGTCCGGCTATGTGGTGCTGAACCTCTATTCGAGCTTCGACCTCGGCGCGCTGATCTCGCCGAAGCTCGGCGACACGCGCCTCAGCGTCGGCCTCGAGAATGTTTTCAATACTGCTTATGTCGACGCCGCGACTTTCGCCAATGTGTCCTACGGCCGCAGCGTGACCAATCCGCTGTTGGAGCCCGGGCGCAATTTCATCGTCAAGCTCACGCATAATTTCTGATGCGGCTTCCGCTCGCTCGCCTCGCATCCGGAGGCGAGCGTGCCCGAGGCTCGCGTCACCAAAAGCTCACCAGAGCGGCGGGCCAACTAAAAGAAGGCGAGCCATAGGCCCGCCCTCTTTCTCGTCCTCTCGATGTCCGAGCCGATCACGAAGCCGCGTGCGGCGCCGCGTCATAGGCCTCTTCCGCCGGCAGGCTCATCAGGCGATCGGCCATGTCCTGCTTCAGCCATTCGAGCCGCTCTTTCTCGTCCGGCGTCGCGGGGCCGCGGCGAGAGAGCTCGATGAATTCGGCGCGCACGACGCCCGGACGCAGGGTCACATCGACGCTGGCGCCGCGATAGGCGAAGCGGAAGAAATAGCGCCCGCGCGGGCTCTCGACGACATCGGCCCCGCCGAGATCGAGATCGACCGTATAGCGCCCGCCGGTGACGGAGCGCGTCGCCATTTCGATCGCGTCGCGGCCGCCGGGACCCGGAAAAGCGGTGGCGATCGTCACCTCGTAGCGCTCCGGGCGGCCATCGGCGCAGAGCAGTGGAAAGGCGCGCTGCATCGCCTTGAAGCCATGCGCGGCCCCGCCGATGAAGCTGCGGCCGTGATATTTGAGAATATCCGCGAAGGAGATCGCGATCGGCTCGCCATGATCGAGCACCGTCAGCGAATCGTTGGTCATGTTTTTCAGAACTCCTCCTTCAACCACGGCAGAAAGCCGTCGAGAAATCGCGTCGCCGCCGGCATGAAGTGCGATCCGTGGTGATAGAACGGGTCGAGGCTCGTCACCAGCATGCGGCCCTTCGTCGTCACCTCGTCGAGATAGAGAACGGAGCGTCCCTCGGCGTCGCCGATCAGCGAGCGCGCGCCATCGGGCGGCGCGAAGACGCCGTGCAAATGCCAGGCGATGTCGTTCGCGCCGATTCGCGCGAACAGCGGATGGCGCGGATCGGCGATTGAAAGGCCGAGGCTCGCGCCGGGCTCGAGCCACCACCACCAATTGGTCGGCACGCTGGTGAAGCGGATCGACGGCAGCCACAAATGCTGATCGGTCTCGCCCATGGCGACGACGGCGCCGGCTGCGGCGAGATAAGCCTCGAGGCGCGCCCGATGCGGCGCGAGCCGGCTCGCGGGCGTTCGGCACGGCGCGAGCACGATGTCGAAGCGCGACAGATCGATATCGCCCAGCTCCTCCGGCCGCACGAGCGCGTCGAAGAGACGCGCATAGCGCGGCGCCTCCAGCGCTTCGCAGTGATAGGCCGTTCCCGGATGAATGGCGAGAATGCGCGTCATGACCACAGCGCCGTTGCTCCTGCGCACCAGGCGACGATTCGCTCGGCGAGCGCGACATTGACGGAAGGCTCGTCGCAGACGGTCCAGAGATCATTGCCGGCGTGCATCAGTAGCGCGCCCCCCGCGGGCCTCTCCCAGACCCAATCGATCGGCGCCGCCTGCGGTCCGACGCCGGTGAGCGCGCGGCCGCCTGGCGGCGCCGGCGCATGTCCGCGGCCATAGAAGCCGGCGACGCCGCGCCGCGTTTCCAACCGCGCGCGGTCGATTCCCTCGAAGACGGCGTGCTCGCCGAGCGCGACCAGCGCGAAATCGGCGCGGCGCCCGGCGCCGAGCGGAACGAAAGGCGCGAGCTCCGGCAGGAACGGCCGCGCGAGATGGCCCATGAAGGCGAGCCGCCCGCCGCGATCGAAGAAGGCTTCGAGCGCAGCCGAGCGGCGCGCGAATTCCACCTGGTCGAGATGCATCGTCGTGACGAGGCCGCGCGCCGCCGCGAGGCGCGAGTCGTCCAGCTCCGTCTGCCGCACCATGGCCAGCGCGCCAGCCGCGAGCGGCGCGTCGAAAGCCTTCGGCGGCGGTCCGTCACCGCTCAGCACAAGCAGCGTCTCGCGGTCGGCGGCCGTCATGGCGTGGCTCCCGCGAACAATGGGACGACGATCTCGATCGGCGCGCGGCCTTCATCCTCGAGGGTGACGCGCCGCACGGGCAGCCCATAGAGGCGCGTCAGATTGATTTCGTTCAGAATGGCGCGCGTCGGGCCGATCGAATGTTCCGAGGGTCCCAGCATGAGCAGCGCGTCGTCTGAGACGCTCAGCGCATGCTGCGGCAGATGCGTCGAGAACAATATGGCGTGACGCCCCTGCCGCTTCACCTCGCTCAGCACGGTGAGCAGGCGGTTCTGATTGGCGAGATCGAGCGCCGAGGCCGGCTCGTCGAGGACCAGCGCCGGCGAGCCGGTGGCGAGCGCACGGGCGAGCAGCACGATCTGCCGTTCGCCGCCGGAGAGCCGGTCGAACGGCCGCTCGGCGAAATCGCGCGCGCCGACGAGCTCCAGCGCCTCGAGCGCGGCGCGATAGTCGGCGGCGCCGGGCGCGCCGAACAGGCCGAGGCCGCGCGCCCGGCCCATGACGACGACATCGAGAGCGCGATAGGGAATGTCTGCGCCGATCGACTGCGACACATAGCCGATGACGGATGGCGCGATGCGGCGACCGGCGGAGAGCGGAACGAGCCCGGCGAGGGCCTTGATGAGCGTCGTCTTGCCGCGCCCGTTCGGACCCAGCACGGCGAGAATGCGGCCCGCCTCGAGCATGAAGGAGATGTCGGTGAATATCCACCGCCGGCCGCGTTGCGCGCCGGCCTTCTCGAGACCGATCATCCGGCGAGCTCCTTGCGGCGCGTCTGCCGCAGCAGAGCGGCGAAGACCGGCGCGCCGATCAGCGCGGTGATGACGCCGAGCGGTATCTCCGCCGCCGTGGCGCTGCGTGCGAGGCTGTCGACCAGCAGCAGATAGGATGCGCCGAGCGCCGCGGAAACGGGCAGCAGCGCCCGCTGATCCGAGCCGACCAGGAGACGCGCAGCGTGCGGCACGACCAGCCCCACCCAGCCGACGACGCCGGCGACGGCGACCGCCGCGCCCTCTATGAGCGCGACGGCGGCGAAGACGAGCCAGCGGTCGCGCTCGACCGAAAGGCCGAGGGCGCGCGCCTCCTCCTCGCCGAGCGAGAGGACATTGATGCGAAAGCGCATGAGCCAGAGCATTGCGGCGCCGGCGAGGACGCCGGGCGCCGCAATGCCGAGGCGCGCCCAAGTCGCGGCCGAGAAGCTGCCCATCAGCCAGAACACGATCGCCGGCAGCGAGCTGTTCGGATCGGCGAGAAACTGCAGCAGTGAGACGAGCGCCGCGAACAAGGCCCCGATGACGACGCCGGTCAGCACCAGCATCACCGTGTCGCTGCGGCCCTCGACGCGCGCCAGAACTCCGACCAGCGCAAGCGCGACGGCGCCGAAGGCGAAAGCCGCGCCGATGAGCGCGAAGCCGCTGAAGCCCAGCGAGATGGCCAGCGCGCCGCCGAAGGCCGCGCCGGGCGACACGCCGAGAATTTGCGGCGCCACGAGCGGATTGCGGAACACGCCCTGCAAGGCGGCGCCGCTCACGGCGAGCCCCGCGCCGCACAGCGCGGCGAGCAGAACGCGCGGCGCGCGCACGAGCAGTATGATGCGCTCGTCCATCGCGCTCCAATCCGCCGTCAATGGCGAGACGCGCGACAGCAATATTGCGATCGCCTTTTGCGGCGCGATCTGAAAGCGCCCGACGCAGAGCGCCGTCAGCGCGGCGACGAGAAGCAACACGAGGACGGCGAGCGCTCGCACCCAGCGTGGAAGCGCGCGCTTTTGCGGCGTGTCGCCGCTCGCGGTCACGAGCAGGCTCATTTCGACGCGCTCGCGGCGAAGCGATCATAAAAGCGCGCGTCGCCATTGATCTGCACGCGAAGCACCTCGTCCAGATCCGCTTGCGACGGCGTATGGCCGTAGAGCAGCCGATAGGCGTGCGCGATCTCTGCGCGCAGATCATAGTGGAAGGCCTCGGGATAGAGGAGATCGGCGAGCCACATCCAGGTCAGCGGGCTCTCCTGGCTGGGCGGGTCCCAGCGATAGCCTCCGATCGGCATTTTATAGACGCGCCGCTCGCGCGCGGCGCGCGTCGCCGACAATATCTCGTCGTCATAAATGCGCGCGGGCGTGAGCTTCTCCTCGAAGCCGTTGAGCAGGATCACATCCGGGTCCCATTGCGCGATCTGCTCGGCGTTGATCGCGGGCGCGCCGGCGAGACCGTCGGCGGCGTTGCGACCGCCGACGAGGCGGATGTAGAAATCATAGTAGCTGTTCGCGCCCGCCGCCGCGAGGCCGCTCGCGGCGCGTTGCAGATAGACGACACGCAGCCGCCGCGCTTCTGGAATGTCGCGCGCCGTCTTCTCTATGTCGATGATCGTCGCCGCGCGCCAGTCGATCAGCTCTTTCGCGCGCTCCGGCTTGCCGGCGATATCCGCCATCAGCGTGAGATTGCCGCGCGCGAGCGACTCCGTTCCATAGCGCAATAGCGCTGTGCGAATACCGGCGTTGCGCAAGGGGCCGACGATGTCGTCGCCGCGATCGCCCCATTGCACGACGACATCCGGATCGAGCAAAGCGAGCGTCTCGACATTTGGCATGAATCCATCCGCGCCGACGCCTGCGACGGACGCGTCGATGGCGCGCGCCTGCGGAAACATGCGTCCGAGCAGACCCTCGTCGATCGCTCTCTTCGAAGAGGGATGCATTCCGACGAGCCGTTGCGCCGAGCCGTCCACAGCGATGAAGGTGGAGGCGGAGGGCATGGGAATGGTGACGACACGCTGCGCCGGACCGGGCAAACACACCTCCCGCCCCGCGAGGTCGCCGAAACAATCGGCTTGCGCGCGCAACGGCGCGCAGGAAGCGACGATAAGGGCCGCGCCGCCGACAATCCCCACACAACTCATGCCCACCTCGCAGAAAGCGTTGCGCGAACGCACTCGTCTCGATTATTCGAGAAGCGTCCGAGCTGCATCGACCCGACTCGAGATCGCAACGGCGCGATCATCTGTTCGTTCACGACGCTCGTGGAGCCGGCCCACCAAGTCAATAGCGTCGCTTGGTCCTTGGAATTGTTGCAGTATCCATCATCGTGAGCGCCTCGCGCTCCGAGTGTGGAATGCTTCGAAAGACGCCTCGGCTCTCACGCGATCCAAGCGCCGGGACCGAGCGCATGCGCATCTAGAATGGTCGTCCCTCCTGTTCTATAATCTTCCATAATCTGGCGGGAACGCGTCGCTATCTTGGTGGAGCCATCGTGCGATCCGTCCTCGGGCGGCTGTGGCGTTTATCGAATCCTGTATGTGCTTTCTCCACTTCTGTGTCTCGCGATCATGCCTCGGGGCGTCGAGCCGGCGGTTCGGGACGTCCGCGCCGCGACACATCCGAAAGCAAAAACTGGGGAATTGGGTAGATGGGAAATCTCTTTGAAAAGTTTTTTGGATCCATGCTCAAACTGGCCATATTCGCGTATCTCCTGATCGCGCTCTGGTTCGGCGCTACACGAGACCACGCCAACCGCAGCACAATCTCGGCGATAATAGAAGGCTCGACCTGGCCGATCACTCTGATCCTCGATCGCTGGCATTCAGAGGATCAGAAGGCGATCGAGGCGCGGGTGAACGCAGCCGTCGATGATGCTCTCGCCAAGGATCGCGCGCTTCGCAAATCGCTTTCGACGCTTCCCCCGACACGCCGCAGCCCGACATGCCGAGCGGCCAAAATCCCGCGCTGGACTGGGCCTTGTCGAAGCGACCGTCAAAATGAAGAAAAGAAAATGTCACCCTTCCAGGCCTCCCGCGCCATGACGCCGGCGGGACCTAGAATGGATCACGCGGCGCCGAGCGGAACAGCAATAATTCGCCGCCGCCTCGATAATGCGCCGCCTGAACGCGCAGCTCGGAAGCGTCGCGCGAAGAGTGCGAAAGGGGGCTGTCGATCGTGCCCCTGGAGATGGTGTAGCTCAGGTCGGTCCCGTTCGAGGGACTCCGTCATCAGTCGGTTTGATCAGGCGGCCACGGCGGGCAGCTTGACGATGGGATCATCGCTCAAAGCGGCGATTGTTTCCAGGGTCATATAGCGGCCACGCTGCACGGCCCATTCGTCATTCTGTTCCAACAAGATCGCGCCGACGAGGCGCTTGATCGCCTTCTCGTTCGGGAAGATGCCGACGACCTCGGTGCGGCGCTTGATCTCGCCATTGAGGCGCTCGATGCCGTTGGTGGACTGGATTTTCGGCCAGTGATCCTTGGGAAAGCTCGCATAGGCGAGCACGTCGCATTCGGCGTCGTCCATGAAGGCGGCGAGCTTTGGGAGCGTCGGCCGGAGCTGATCGGCGACCTTGCGCCATTGCGCCTTGGCGGCGCTCTCGTCCTCTTGCGCGAAAGCGGTGGCGATCAGCGCCGAGACGACGCGCCTTCCGCTCTTACCGGCGTGGGCGAGCGCGTTGCGCATGAAATGCACGCGGCAGCGCTGCCAGGAAGCGTTCATCACCTTGGCGACGGCGGCCTTCAGCCCCTCATGCGCGTCGGAGATGACGAGCTTGACGCCGCGCAGTCCTCGCCGGCGCAGGCCGCGCAGGAACTCGGTCCAGAAGGTCTCGGCTTCGGAGGGACCCGTTTCCATTCCGAGAACTTCACGCCTTCCATCGGCGTTGACGCCGACGGCGACGATCGTCGCCACCGAGACGATGCGGCCGTTCTGGCGCGCCTTCACATAGGTGGCGTCGATCCAAAGATAGGGCCAGTCGCCCTCGAGCGGGCGCTCGAGGAAGGCGTCGACCTTCTCGTCGATCTCCTCGCAGAGCCGGCTGACCTGGCTCTTGGAGACGCCGGAGCCGCCCATGGCTTTGACGAGATCGTCGACGGAGCGTGTCGAGACGCCATGCACATAGGCTTCCTGAATGACCGCTGCGAGCGCCTTCTCGGCCATGCGGCGCGGCTCGAGGAAGCAAGGGAAGTAGGAGCCTTTTCTCAGCTTGGGGATGCGCAGCTCGACGGTCCCGGCGCGCGTCTCCCAATCGCGATCACGATAGCCGTTGCGCTGGACACGGCGGTCCGCCGAACGCTCGCCGTGGGCGGCGCCGGTCAGGGCGCCGACTTCGAGCTCCATCAGCCGCTCGGCGGCGAAGCCGATCATCTCACGCAGGAAATCCGCGTCCGGGGACTTTTCCAGCAGGGCGCGAAGGTTCATCATATCGTCGGTCATCGGTGTTTCCTCGGTTGCGTTCGAATCGCAAACCGATGCTACCGGAGAACCGCCGATGACCGCCCAGCGGCGCTCGGACGCGCTGCGCGTCGGCCTACGGCCTACGGCCTCCGCTCCGCGCGCCCGAGCGCCGCTGCTACACCTCTCCAAGGGGCACGACCGGGCTGTCCGAATTTCCGAGGCCGGCTCTCCGCGTCGAAAGCCCAAACCGATTCCCACCTCGATGCAGAGCCATTCGATCCCACGGCCGACGTTTTGCCGCCGCCTCGGAGGCGACGAATATCGCAAAATGCTTTCCACATCGCCTGGCGAGCGCCGACACGAAAGCAGGGTGCGACGATGAGCGGATTCGACGCGCTGGTGATTTCCGCCCTCGTGGAAGCCGCACTCGCGTTTCTGGTCACGCGAACCCTGGGGTGGGAGAGTCGTGGCGATTTCCATGTCGCCGCGGCCTCGGCGGCGGCCACAGCGATCACCCATCCTCAGCTGTGGGCGGCGGCGCTCTGGGCCTATGACCGTTTTCCGTTCTGGCAATCAGCGTCGATTCTCGAATCGGCCGTCGTCGTGATCGAAGGCGTTTTGATCGCCTGGATGGCTCAATTGCGCATCGATCGCGCAATGCTGGCGTCGCTCGTCGCCAATTCGGGATCGCTCGCGATCGGCCTCTGGCTCGTCGGCCCGTCATGAGCCGTCAGAGCCGTGATCAGCACCGGAATTTCTATCCATGCATGGATAGACGCGGCGATCCCATAGACTGCGCGCGCCTGCGCGAAATTGCTGAAGAACTCCAAAAGGCCGAGCGTCGTCACGCCGACGCAGAGCAGCGCGAACAGACGACCGTCCGGTCGCGCGACGAGGCCGAGGGCGCCCGGATCGACCCGCTGCAAGAGCATCGGCAGAATGACGATGACCGAGAGGTAATGCGCGCCTTGCGCCGCCACCGAGGCGCTGAAAAGATCGATCGCCCATGACGCGTCGATGAATTGCGGCGGCACATAGACCCTGAGATGATCCGAAAGGGGACCGGCGCCGAACGGATCGACCGGCGCGAGCCCGCCGAGCAAATTCGCGAGCGCGGCGCGTGGCCAACCGGTCGCCACGACGAGCGGCGCAATGATGAAGCCGCCGATCGCCGCCGCCATGATGCGCGGCCGCCCGGCGCTCGGGGCGAGCTGCCAAAAGAATCCGAGCGGCGTCAAATTGTGAAGAATCGCCAATAAGGCGAATGCGGCGAAGGGCGCCGTCGCGGCGCCCACGCCGATCGCGCCGCCGACAAAGAGCGCAAGTCCGCGCCGCAGCCCATTTCCTCCGAAGCAGAACAGAGCCGACAGCGCCACCCCCAGAAGTTCGAGCGGAGCGCCGATCTCGGAGGAAAGAACGTCGAACACGACGCTCGAACGCACCACGACGATAATGGCGAGCAGCGTCGCGACGCCGATCAGAAATCGCCGATCGATTTGGCGTCCGAAGCGCCGGTCGACATAACGCAACTCGCTCAGCACATGCGGGAGCCCGAAGAAGGCCAATGTCGTGGTGTAGACAGCGAGCGGCGCCAGGATCACGCCGGCGACGAAAATCATCGCGCCGACCAATGCGAGGGCTACGCCCCTGTTCGACAAAGCCATCACTGCTTTTTCTGATTCACGCGCGAAACTGGCGACCGTTCGCGGCTCGGAGGGGCCGGCGGATTCTCCGGCTCTGGCGGCGGAGGAGGAGGGGGCGGAGGCCTCCTAGGAGTAGGAGGGAGAATATCGGCAAAGACCGGACTCGCGGACAGACAGAATGCTGTAAAGGTAAGTAAGAGTTGTCGCCTCGACATGATTGCTGGTTCTCCTACACAACACAATCGAGGCAGCCTGCGAGGCTGCGACAATCGCCTCTCGGAGAGGCTATACCAATCGGATCGGGTGTCAAAAGGTTACGACACGATCATGAAGCCGCATCGCGCGTCGCCGAGCTCGTAGATGCTTCACCATCCAGGCGTTCAAAGCCGCCGAGGATCGCGAGGGCGATCATGGTGGCGGCGCAATGGCCGTCTCACCGCTCCTTTTGTTTGAAAGGTAGGGCATGCGTTTGATCGTCAACACAGCCGGCGTCGCCATGGTCGCAGAGACGCCAGAAGAGGCGGATCTGATCGCCCAGGCGGCGACCAGAGTCGGACATGTTTTCGAACTCTATTCCAAGAACCCGGGCGAGTGCCGCTTCATTGATCGGGGTGCGCGGGAATTTGCCTGCCGCGAACCGATCAACGTGGTCTGGACCGAGCGCGGGCTGGAGGAACGCTGGCGCCCGATCAGCAATCTCGCGCCCACCGCTTTCGAGCTCGATGGGCAAGCCTATGCGAGCATCGAAGGATTCTGGCAGGGATTGAAGTTCAGCGACCCGTCTGAACGCACGCGTATTGCGAGGCTGAGCGGAACCGAAGCGATGCGGGCCGGTCAGGCGGTGGAGGTCGGGGAGAGCATCACCTTTCAAGGTCAGAGCCTTCCTGTCGGCGGGACCGAACACTGGTCGTTGATGCGGCGGGCATGCTGGGCGAAATTCGAGCAGAACGAGGCCGCCCGTCTGGCCTTGCTGGCCACCGGCGACCGCCTTCTGACTCATAAGGTTCGTAGGGATAGTCGTACAATCCCGGGCGCCATCCTGGCCGACATGTGGATGTCCATCCGCGTGAAACTGAGGAAACATAGGCCTGCGCGTGCGGGATAGGGGCTTTCCTCGACGCCTCATCGCAAAACCGGAGTCCACTTTCGCGGGGTCGATACAGGAGACCTGCGGTTCTCCGATCGGCTGGCGATCTCGACGGCGTTCGCACTTCTGAAGGGGCCCGCTAGAGCATTTCCAGCCGAAGTGGACACCGGTTCGGCGTTGGAAACGCGTCAAAACAAAAGACTCTATATCTCCGGCGGATCGCCGAGCGGTTTCAACGCGCCGGCGTCAACGCCGTAGCGGATGTTCGGCAGGACGCCGCCGGCGCCGACAATCGCGGTCTCATAGCGCGGGGCGCCGGCCTCCGAGGCGATCGACCAAACCAACAGACTGCCTTCGCCGGCGGAGACAGTCTCGAAGCCGATCGCCACGCAATTGCGGCCGAGCGTGACATGGCCGGGCCCGAAGGCGACGCCGTCGTCGCCGACCGTCAGCGCGCCGCCATAACTGGTCGCCAACGCCACGCCGCCGACGCCGGCGCCGACTGTCTTGAAACGGCCATCGCCGATGGCCAGACCGCCGGTTCCCGCGTGAGCCGCGCCATAGCGCTTGCCTTCGCTGATCGCCAAGCCGCCAGCGCCGGCGACGGCGACGCCATTCTCTTCGGCCATGGCGATCCCGCCGGCGCCGGCCGAGGCGAAGCCGGCGAAGCCCGCTATCGCAACCCCTTTATCGCCGACGCTGGAGTCGGAATGCGCGCCGGCGAAGGCCCAGCCGGCTCGCCCTGCATGGGCGGCGCCATGGCGACCGACCGCCGCGCAGCCGCGATCGCCAGCCTTTGCGAGGCGGCCGACGAGTTGGCGCGGATCGGCGCCCAGCGCGATCAGCTCGCTCAGAATTGTCCGCCGCGGCCCCGACAGCATAATCACGCCGGAGTGGAACTTGACCGCCGACGGGCGCCCGATCTCATCCGGCGGCGCGACGGCGACATAGGACTCGACACGGACCAGCGCCCAATCCTCGAACGTGCCGACATAGTCGATCATGCCGAGGCTCGGGTCGCCGCCGCCCCAGAGCAAGCCGAAGACGCCGCTTTCAGACTTAGGGTCTGGGTCCCAGTCCTTGGCGCGCACGGTTTGGCCGACGGTGAGAAAGGCGTTTTCGTCGGTCAGTTTGCACAGAATGACGATTGGTCGCGGATCTGTCTCGCCGCCCGCGGGCTGCCGATGTCGGCCGCCTTGCCGGTCGACGGCGCCTGGCTCGACATCGCCGCACGCCGGTTCCGTGGCGGCCTCGGAGAGACATCGATCGTGGTCGGGCTGCGCCCGCGCTGCGCGCTGTCTGGATGCTGCCAACGCCGCCGATCGAACTTGCAACCGCCCGTGTGTCTCGCTGTCCTGATCGATCAGGGCACGGATCCCGGCTTCAGTCGCCGTCCACGTCCGGACATCTCGAAACGCCGCATCGACAAAAACCGCCTCGACGCCGGCCTGCAGGCCGAGCGAGCCCGGGGTGGCGAACACGAAGCGGCGCGCGCCGTCGTCATCACGAAACCGCAGAATCACGCTGCTGCGATCGCCGACCTTGATCCGGGTCTTGCCCTCGACCGCCGCCATGACGACGACCGTGCCGCCAGCGGCGATTTCCACGCGAGCGACCTCGCCGAGGGCAAAAGCCCGACCGAAGGCGCCGAGCGTGACGGCGCGAATGTCATATTGGGAAAAGGCGGTGCATTCATTGCCGCCGCGCAATGTCGCTTCAGGCCCATCGGCGCAAAGGATCGCCACGTCGCCGCCGCTCGCCTCGCCATGAGCGCCGACCACGGCGACGCCACGCGATTGCTCGAGCGTCGCGCGTCCGCATACGCCGGCGATGGTCAGCAAGGCTCCGAAGGCTTGGCCGCACACGCCGGCGCGGGCGTAGCCGCCGCGACCGGCGACGGCGACGCCAAAATCGCCCGCATCGGCGACGCCGAAATCGTTGGGCGTCGCCAGTCGCGCCGCCAGAGCGTCGTTCGCGGCGCCAAGATTGAGTATGGCTTCCACCGCGCCGCGCCGTTCACCCGTGTAAAACACCCAGCCTTTGGCGAAGCGCATCGCAGCGATGGAGCCGTCCGCCGCTCGGACGAGCAAGCCGCCATCGGCGTCATCGACGCGCACGACGGCCCACATCTCCTCGAACAGGCCGCCGGCTTCGGGATCGCCGACACCCATCGGCAAGCCGACGAAGCCACGCTCGGCCTGTCCGGTTTCCGGGTTCAGGCAGAGGGTTGCGCCACACGCCTGCAACAGGGAGCGCCCGCCGGACTCGACGCCGCACAGGGCATAGATCGGCTTCGACGGCTCCGTGGCCTTGCTCATCGACCCTCTCGCTTCGCCCGCCCACAATAAACCGAGCCTGCCGCCGAGCAACCGCCCCGCGACATTGCGAGACCTCGCTCGCGCGGCCGGATCCACGGCGCTCCTCGGCGCTCCGGGTTCACCGACGCACGACGCGCTCCTGCGGCGCGGCGCGTCGCGACCCGAGCAGGGCGGGCAAGCGCGCTTCTCCTCGATCCGCGCCGGCGGCGGCCCGGGAAAGCAATTCCATCCGGCTGTCGTCCATGCTGAAATCGGAGAGAACCGCGGCGGCCTCAGAGGTCGGCCGCCTGCCGACAGAGGAACTCATGCGTTCGAACAGATCGAAACAGGCGGCGACACGCCGATGGGGGCGCTGGATCACCGCCTCGGCGATGATTTGGGCCATATCGGCGATCGAAACGCCGACCTGGGCCGAGGACGCCGGCGCGCTGGTGCTGCCGAAGGTCGCCGAGGGCGTCGCCGGACAAAGGATCGGCTGGCACTTCGACGAGATCGCGCCGGCGCTCGAGCAGGCGTCGAGCGACGGCAAACCGTTGGTGGTCGTCGTGGTGACCGAACCTTGTGGCTGGTGCCGGATCGCGCTGACACATGTCCTGCGTTGCAATGGGTTGAACAGTTTGGCTGGCCGGGCGCATTTTATCCTTCTCACCCACGAGCGCAGGACGTCGGCGGATTTTCGGCCGCAGCATCCCGAAGCGGCCCATTTCATCGATCTGTTGAAGATCGAAGGCTTTCCCACCGTCGAGATCGTCAGCGTCAAGAACAAGGAGATCACGCCGGTGGCGCGAGTGGCCGGTGCGGCGACCGAAGCGCGCCTGCTGCAGTTTCTGGCCGACAATGCCGCCCTGAAGGCTGCGACCGGCGCCGCCGCGGCAGATGCCGCTGTCGGTCTACCGAAGCCAGCGGCCTGTGGCGCCACGCCGGTCGACGCGGCGCTCGCCGACTCCGCGCCTCTGCATCTCCAAAAGGGCATTGCGCGCTGAACCCGCTCGAAGCCGCCGCCATGATCGCAGCGGCGGCGCCGCCGCCCGGGCGGCATCCCGCATTCACAAGGACAGACGGACATGGAAATGCTCTCGCAAGCCGGACGAATTGCCGCCTGCCTCGCTGGCTGGCTGGGGTGTCTGTGCGCATTGCCCGCCGCCGCGATGGACTGGTCAAAACAATATGATTTGGCGACCGCGAGGACCGTCTATGTCGCGACCGGCGTCGTGGCCTTCGATGACACGGAACGGCTTCAGGCGCTGATCGCCGCCAACAAGGGCGTCGATGGCAAAGACGTCGCGCTAAAGAGCCTGACCAAGGCCCGCCGGCGGCCACAAGTCAGCCTCGATTCCAACGGCGGCAATGCGGTCGGCGGCTTGCGGCTCGGCGCGTACCTTCGTGAGGCCGATGTCGACACATTGGTCGCGGCCGGCGCCGCGTGCCATTCCGCCTGCACCATGGCGTTCATCGGCGGCGTGTCGCGGACGGTGCTCGGAAAATTCGGCATTCACGCCATGTCGGTCAACCCGGACGCAACGGCGTCCGAGGGCGGCTCAGCCGCCAAGCACATGGATGAGGTGCAGGCGCTGTCGTCGATGTTCATCCTCTACACCCGCGAAATGCTCGGCAGCAGCGCCATGGCGGACGCGGCGCTGCAGTTCGGCTCGAAGGGCGTCGCGCTGGTCGATGACGCGCAACTGCGCGACTGGAACATCGTGACCATCGCCGCCAGGCCGGCGCAGATGTTCGACGCGGGCGTCGTGAAGACGCTCGACTGCGCGAGCGCGGCGGCGCCCACCACCGTCAAGACGATCGTCTGCGGCGCCCTTCCCTTTATCCGCAATGAGGTGCGAATCGCCGCCGCATTGCAGGCGCTGAACGGGAGGGTCGACGCCCAACGCCTCGACGGCGAGCAGGCGCGGTGGATCGCCTATCGCAACGGCTGCGAACGGCGTCTGCGGGCGCCGACGGCGCATATCGGCGCCAGCGGACACATCATCCAGGAGGGCTTGTTCGAGAATTTCGGCGAAGCGGCGGTCGAAACCTGCGTCGACATCGCCTATCGCCTGCGGCTGCGCGAGCTGGAATCGCTGGTCGAATACTATTCCGCGCGCGACAGCGAAGTCGCGGCCAAGGGGTGGCATGCGCCGACGCCATAGCAACAAGCCGGCTCTGTCGCGAATTTTTCTCGCGGGCCGGTTGGGGCTATGATCGCCGGGCTGGGGCAGGCGGAATAGCGGGGCGTCGAGGTCGACCATTCCACGCTCAACCGCTGGGTTGCCAAATATGCGCCTTTGCTGGAGAAGGAGTTTCGTACTCGCAAGCGTCCTGTCGGGTCGAGCTCGCGTCTCGATGAGACCTATGTGAAAGTCAAAGCTGCTGGAATATCTGTATCGGGCGGTCGACAAAGCGAGTGCGACGGTCGATTTCCTTCGGACGGCCAAGAGGGGTCGCAAAGGGGCGTTGCGCTTCTTGCGCAAGGCGATCGGCCAGCACGGCGAGCCGAAGAAGATAACGATCGACAAGAGCGGAGCCTACACAGCAGCGATCGAAAGCTACAATGAGGAGCGTGAAGCGGACATCGAAATCCGGCGCATCAAATATCTCCATAATATCGTGGAGCCGTGAAACGCGTGATGCGCCCGACGCTGGGTTTCAAATCATTTCGATCGGTTGCCGCGACGCTTTCTGGGATCGAGCTGATGCACATGATTCAAAAGGGGCAGATGCGAACGACGAACGAAATGCGTCCCGCGCAGCAATTCTATTCCCTCGCCGCCTGAGCCACGTCATTCTCACTTACCCGGCGCGCCTGTAGACAAGATTTGCGACAGAACCCAAACGCCGCCTCACCCGCAATGAATGGCGACCACGATCCCTTTTTTATCGACAGTCAAATCGAGACGATCGGCGCGGAACTCCATCTGATACGCCATCCCGAGATCCATTCGTCGAACGATCATCGCGCCGGCTCTACGTCTTGCTTCGTCGGCGAGACTGCCTTCATACGGTTTTCCGACGACGAATAGGGCATTTTTCGAATTGCACCCCTCCGCCCGAGCACGGAAAAGGCCCGGTCCAAAACAGGCTATGCCGACGAGGAAGGCGCAAATGCGCCAATTTGGCGAGACCCTTTGGTGGCGAGAAGAATTCATGGCGTGAGCCTCTTTTCCGATTTGATGCGCATCCGTCGTCCTCTCACGGCTGCCGCAATGCCGGACCAGACCTACGAAGCCGTTCCCACTTCACGCGCTTTCGCGATCCAACTCTCGATTACGCTATCCGGCAATCCTGATGAATCACCGCGGTCGCCGTAACGACTGCGAGCGATGTTCCTGGAGCGCGCCGCATCATGAGCGCGCTGGGCCGACTCCTTCGCCTGCCGCCAATCCGCGCATCCGAAGTCCCGAAACAGGACGGGGTCGTCGCCGGCCACGCCATCGACGCGACCATTCCGGACCATGATTCCGGCCGTCGGCGCCTCCTGTCCGCCACGTCCCCAATAGGCGATCGAAAACGCCAGCTGCGGAAACGCATTGGCCAACAATTTGCACTCGTCGCGAATCGACCTCGGATGGGACCAGCCGTCGAGTTCTTCGACGATCCCGATCGTGCCGTCGGCGAAGCACCAACCCAGCCCGATGGCGACTTGCGCGTTCGCCAGAGTCTCGACCGACAGCAGCCCCCAGCGCACCCGAAACGCCTCGCAGTCGCGATGAAGCTGCTCCGTATCATAGCTCTCGTCGCCCGCGGCATTCATCCAGAAGTAGTCCGAATCCCGCGGCGCGCCGAGCAAGCGCCTGACCTCGTACTGATAAACCGAGGCGCTTTTGCAACTGTGGAAGAATGTGTCTGTCCGGCGGATGATTTCATGTGCGGCATCAGGGGCGACGCTCGCGCCATAGATCACCCATGACGCATGTTTGTCGGCTGGCGTGCGGCAGACATCGAATGACACGACTATCTCCGCTCGGTCCCCGGGAGGCTCGCGATCCACAGCTCCGCGACGCGATTCGTCGCGGCGACGAACTCGAGGCAGACGGTCAACGAGCCGTCTGTGGGCGAAAAAAACGCGTCGGGTTTGCCGCATCGTAGGACATTGAGCGACGGCGGCTGCGGCCGTCCCTTGGGCGACGGCTTGTATTGGTACGCGACGCACCGGAATACATTGGTGGTCACGACCTCTTTCAGCATGCGCGCTTCCTCGATGAACTCGCCTGGCTCGTCGAACCGCACGGTGATCGCGCCGAGCGAGAGCGCGTCGCGTTTGCTACGGCCGAACCCTCAACAGATCGCGCCATGCTTTTGCTCCCGATTCGGCGTCGCGAATGCAGCGCCGCTTGCTTGTCCTGCGGGATGGACCAAGCGTCGCCGAGTTGCGGCAGACGTTCGTGCGCCAGGCCGAACGCGAGACATCTTATCCTGCCCGCGCGTTGCTCGGCGACGCCTTCCTGCGAGGCATCTGCGCTATTCCTTTTCGTTGCCGCGCGTTTCGTCAATCGGCCTTGACGCAGACTTCGATCTTGGGCTCGGTTCGGCCGCCGTCTTTTGCGACTCTGGAATAGGGCGCGACTTCGTAGCTCTTCAGACCTGCCGGGCAGGGCCGGTCGGCAAGTTTCTCGAGCGAGGGAAGGACGCATTCGACGACGCCCGGGGCGGCGGGAATTTCCAGCCATAGGGGTCCAGGGCAGGTTGGCGGGGTCGACAGATTTATTTCCAGCCAAGGGAAGAGGTAGCGCGGCTCTCCCCAGGCGGTGCGAACGTCGAGGACCGGCCTCACATCTGCCGCTGTGGAGCCGAACCTCGGCTTCGCCAATGCCGCCAGTTCCGACAGCGCGTCCTGGTTCGACAATGCATAGGGAAGCTCGCAACGATCCTCGCGCCCCGAGACGGGCGCCGAGCCCTGGGGACATTCTTGGCCGGGCTTGCGCGGCGCATAGCGGTAGGAGCGCCGCTCGTTCAGTCGGCATCGTGCGCCTTCGTATTGTGTCGTCCCCTCGGGACAGCCGCCTGCCGGTTCAGCGAAGAGCCGCTGATAGACTGGCCGCTTGCTCCATTTGCAATCGGACGCAAAAATGAAGTGGCTCACAGGCATGCCTTCGCGGATGATCTCGCGATAGGCGGCAAACGGCCACATCAACCCGTGCTTGATCACATAGACGAGCGGCGAGTCGCTATCGGGCGTGACGATATTGCTGTCGACTTGCGAGCATGGGCTGAATGTCCGCGCGCTCTGCGTGATCGACAGCGTGGCGCCGACCCCGAGATAGGCCAGAATCGGCAGGGCGAGCAATAGCTCTGCGGTGGAGGTCCAGAAGTCCTTCATGGTGGTTTCCCGTGCGTTGTGCTGTGGCCCTTCAATGGCGCAAGAGGTTACTCCGCAGGTCCGGCGCGTTGAATTCTCGCCTGACATAATTCGAAGTCTTCGATCAGCCAGCAAAATGATGGCGAGCGGGCGGTCGGTTCGATATCCGCCCCAGTTCCATGCGTCGACGGCAGCCGCCTTTGGAGGTCGCGCGCCAGCGCGCGGATGTCGATCCTTCCTTCTTGTCGCAGCAGCTCCCGCGCTTTTCGGTCCTTGTCGCCCAGTCGGACGAGGATCGCGGCAATATTCGATTTCACGCGGAGCCGACTGCGCAGCGGACTCGATGGACTTTCGGGTATCCCGTCGAGCACGACCATCATCGCATGGAATTGCCCGGCCAGTTGATTGAGTGGGCCGGATGTCAAAATATCCCTGATGGCCGATCGGCACTCCGAGCAGGAGATCGAGGGCGACGAAAGAACCAACAACACCGGCTTGCCGTCCCGCTCGCCAGCGGCGAGCGCGCTCATATCCGAGCGCCAGCCGACCATCTTGCCGGGAATCTCGTCTTCGGGACGAGGAATGTGCCAGGTGGCGACTTCCGCCGCGGCGCGGGACACGCCGTGGTAGGGATTTCCCTCGACGGAATCGCGCCGATACAACCCATCCATCAGAAACCAGTCGTCGGGAAGACCGGTCATGGCGCGGCGCTCCCGCACGATCATATCCTCATTCGGCTCGACGCTTCCGGCCGGGGCCGATAGCAGCGCCGTGAGCGTGCTCGCAACCGCTCGGGAGACGGACGCGGCGCAGGCGTTATTCTTCAGGAATGCGGCGGCGTCATTCGAGCCAGCCTCGATCCAGCCGGCGAGGACCCGAGCGCCCTCCCCGTCCTCTATCGTCCTCTGGAGTCGCGGCCCGTCGGGCTCGATCTTTTGGCCGAGCGCCGTCTTCGCCGCAGCGAGGGCGCTCGCCGCCTCGGCGCCCATTTCGTTCGGAAGCGTCGCGCAACCGGCGGAAAACCGGGCCGCGAAGGCGAATATATAATGGGACCGGAAAACGAGTCGGCGCCGATAGGCGCTCTCGGCTGTGCTGAGCGGCATTCCGGACTCTCTCGCAGCCATGACCGGTTCGGCGACCCAATCGCGCGCATCTCGCGTCGCGAGTCTCGCCGTATTTCCGGCGATGAGCGCTTCGACATATTCAGGCGCGGCATAGGGCGGCGACTGCGATTGCGCGATCGCCGAGAGGCTCGTCGCGGCGGCGAGAGCGGCGATCGGGAGACATTGTCGCAAGGTGCGAAGCGGGTGGCTGGACATAAGCTCGACATGGCGATCCGGAAGATATGGAAATCGATAGCTCCCCCAAAGCGAGCCCGCCATTGCCGATGATTGCCGATGATTGCTCAGGCCGTCGACAGCCGGGAATTCAAGAAAGTGGGGAACCTGCTTTCGGACAAAAGTTCCACTCAGGCTTTGACCAAATATTCCGCGCTCAGCGTCGTGACCGCGCCGGCCCATTTATGGCGGCGATATTTGTGAAACCGACCCAATTTGGTGAGGAACTGTGCGGTCTCGTTTTCGTCGGGGCGTATGGATTTGGATCGAGGATCCAGTTCGTCCAATGCTTCCCCCGACCAAACCAGCGCGGTCGTCACTGTGAAGCGGCCGGGTTTGGGCTGGACGGGCTGCGGGCTGGACATCAGGAGCAGGCGGTCGCCGTCCAGCGACGGGCGTGATGGAGCCGGCAGCCACAACACGGCTTCGCCCCATGGGAGCTCCCAAAGATGCTTGCCGACCGGCGCGGGGTCGCGAACGAAGACCGTGAAAGCCGCCAAGGACGTTTTCGTTTCTCCGAGGACTGCGACCTGGCCTTTGTGCCTGCCGACCTCGAAAACGAGCGGGCCTTGTCCACCCGACGGCAAAACGTCTGGGCCGAAGCTTCTCGTCATGTCGAAACGGTCCACGACCAGGACGGCGGTCCCCTCGTCCGAAGGCGGCGCCCGCAGCCCCTCCAACAGGCTCTTGTGCATCCGCTCGAGCGTATAGGCGTCGGCGCCGGGCCATAGCTCGAGCAGCCGCGCCGCAAAGCCGAATGTCGAAAGCTCGAGGTCGGACGGCGTCAGCAAGGGAAAACTGCCCGCGACGCCCTTGCGCTTTCGCAGTCCCGAGATCTGATGGTTCATATGATCGACGAGCGCGTCGCTGAATTCCGCCTCCAGCCCGACGTCGCCGCGGAGCCGCTTGGCGAATTTGCTATCCGCTTTCGTGCTTCGATCGGGATCGCCGTCAGGGTCGGCCAGCTCCGGGAAAAGCTTTGATTCCGCGATCGATTTGCCGCTGCTGACATCATCGACGAACGCCTGAAACGCTCGCCACTTCAGGTGCAATGTCGGCATCCGCACGGTTCGTCTCCTGCGCCGCCTCGGGCGCCGCAGAGTAACCTCCTGTGGAGTTTTGGGAAAGATCATGGAACGCTCTGGCGCGCCGCGCTCATGTCGGGAGTCAGAACGGTAAAGCGAGGAAAGTCCCGCTGATCAAGGCTCCGGCGGCAGGAGCGGCGTCGGGTCGATCGCCTCACGGAGCTCGAAGTGCAGACGCACACCCGTGGTGACGCCCGTTTGCCCCATAGCGCCAATGGCTTGGCCGCGAAAAACGCACTGCCCGGCCGCAACGTCGGCCCTGTCGAGATGCGCATAGGCGGTTTCCATTCCGAGGTCATCGTGACGGATGACGATCACGAGCCCATAGCGGCCTTGCACACCCGCAAACACAACCTCCCCGGAGGCTGCGGCGCGGACGACGTCCCCTTTGGCTCCCGCGTAATCGACCCCGCGATGCGAGGTGAGCATTCCGTCGAGGGGACTGCGCCGCAAGCCGAAGGGCGTGACGATCGGACCCGGCGCGGGGCGGTCGAAACGGGGCGGACCGGCCTCGTCATCTGTGCTGACGCAACTCGCCGCCGCGGCCGGGCCGATCAGCGTCAGAGCGAGGAAAGATGCGAAAATCGCTGCGCGCATCGCCAAATCCTCTTTCAGCCCGAGCAATTGGATCGAACGATGCGGCAATCGACGCCGCCTTCCGCGCGGCAGGCGGCCAGCGCGCGCCGGATGGCCAGCGATCCCGAGATCTCGTAGCGCGCGCCCCATGCCTTATTCTGACCGATCGCGAGCGCCGCGCAGCGTCGGTCGAACCAGATCGCCAATTTGCAATCATTCGCCTGACCGGCCTGCGCCCGGCAAACGCCGAGCGCTTGCTGTTCCGCCGCGGATCGCGAGGCCCGTCCGGATGAGAGACCGGAAGCGCCGGTGCTCGACGAGATATAGATCGCGCCGAAGCTCGCACTTGTGTCGTATCCCGGGCTGGGTCCTGAGCCGCACGACATCAGGCACATGGCGGGATCGGAGGAGTAGCTGTAACAGCTCGCCCGGCACGACGCCGTATCGGCTCGGGCGCCGGAGGATGCGGAGAAAAACGCGAAGCCGGCGAGGGCGACGGTGATCGAAGCGATGCAGCGAAACGGTTTCATGTCTTTCCCGAAGTTCGAATGGATGCTCCAGCGCGATATGGCCCATTGCCTGCGGGCGAGACGATTGCCGGCGATTTCCCGACATTGCGCTTTGCGCGATAAATGCCCTATCCCGGAACGGACAGTCACCGCGGCGCGGCCGATCCCAGCGGCGAAGCGCGCAAGAGCTTCTCGATTTCGCGTCTGAGATCGCCGAGCTCGGCGCTCCTCTGCTCACGACCGTTCAAATAGATCGCCGGAGCATCGGCCACCCGCAATTGTTCGGCCTCACGAATACGCGTCTCTATCGGCGGCGGCTCCGTGATCCCGAACCTGCGCTCGACGGATGGCTGGGGCCGCAAGGCCTCTGGATCGAAGTCCGCCATCAGATCGAAAAAAGGATGCCCGGTCGGCCGCGGCCGGATGGGCATATTCGCGCGAAACCAGCGGGGCTTGCAATCGCTACGCAGGAACGGCGCCGCAAGGCTCGCCAATCGCGCGCGCCGCTCGGTCTCGGGAAGCGCCGACCATTCGAGAAAGGTTTCGATCAAGCGAACATATAAATCTGGCCGCAGCGCCATCGGCGCGCAGCGCGGGATGTCGTCCGCATCGAGGCTCTGGGCCGCGATCACGCGCGGATACGCCGGCATGACGCCGATCCGCAGCTGTCGGGGCTCTGAAAACGACGCTTTCAGCGCGGGAATTGTGCGGGCGATCAAATCGGGGCAGCCGGGGCATCGCCATGGCAGGATCACGACCATATCCACCATCGCCGATATCGCGCCGATCTCGATGCGATTATGGGTTTGATCGAGCTCGGAAATGCTGCGCGCCTCGCCGCCGCTCGGCGCTGGGCAGCGCGCGAGGTCGCCTTCCGTGACCACGGTATGGCCTCTCTGCACGATTGTCGCCAACAGCTCGGCGGCGTCGGACCTCTGTTTGTCGCAAGCGAGAAGCAACAATTCGACGGCGCGTTGCGGGTCGCCCGAGAGGCGCGCCGCACGGGATCCTTTCAGCACGAGACCCGCGAAGCGAACCGCCGCATAGCCTGTCGGGTCGAGGTCGAGGGCTTTGGCGAAATCCTTTTCCCCGCGATCGAGACCGCCATTCTCCCAGGTCGCGGCCGCAGTCTCGATGATCGCCGGCGCGACGCCAGCGGCGGCGGCTAGGTACACGCTCGCTGGCGCCGGCGAGCTCCGGCCCGGCGTGTCGGCGCGCCGATCCTGCTCCCATGCGACCATCGCGGCCGGCGCCCAGCCGGCGGCCTCGGCTCGTCGCGGGTAGCTGCGCGCTTCGAAGTCAACTCGCTTCGCGCCCTCGGGGTCGACTGCGGTGCGCTCGCCGAGCTCCTCGGCAAGCAAGGTCATCGCTATAATATCGCCGCGCTCGGCCCGCTCCCGCGCATCCTCGTTCCGCCACCGTCCGCGCTCTCGGGCAAATTGCAGAAGCGCATGTAAAGGATAGCGGCACCATTCGGTTTGCGTCAGCCCGAAACTGTCCGGCTCACGGCTGCTCCTGTCGCAGAGGAACTCGAACATGCCGTTTCGGACGACGCCCCAATCATGCAGGCGCTTCAGCCGCGTTTCGGGATAGGCGCCGAACCAGGCGACCGACGCCCCCAGCAGCGCCAGCGTGAGAATGCCGCCTCCAACCCATTGCAGCCCATGCTCGTGCCATCTCTTGGGACGCGGCAATCGATATGTCGCGAACCGCCTCCGATCGTTTTCCGTCACATCCAGAGCCGGCAATGCGCCTTGCAGATAGAGAGCCGGATTTTGCCTGCCTGCCGTCGACGTCCGTACGCGCTCGGCGACCTCGACGAACACATCATGCACGCGCCGATCCGGTTCGAGCAGACCCGGCAGAGATCGAGCGAGCGCCTCGGCATAGGGGCTGTGTGCCCCGGCGCCGTCGATCGCAACGGCGCCGGCGGCGGTCGAATAGACGATCAGCATTCCGTCCGGCGGAAGTTTCAGCGCGGCTAGCCCCTCGGTCAGATCGCGCTCGCCGGCGTCGAAATCGGTCGAGACGTCGCGGCAAGCGTCGATCACCAGCACCGTCGCTTTGCGCGGCGCGCGCGCCAAGCTCGCAACGACAAGATCCAGAGGCAGAGCGCAGGCGGGCAGATCGACCCGCGAGGTTCCTGTCGCATCGACCGGCAATAGGTAATTGGCGCCAAAATCCTGGACGCCATGTCCCGCGTAATAGACGAAGGCGACCGTTTCCGGCCCGGCGTCGGCGATGCGAGCCGCAAATTCGTCGATGGCGCGGCGCATGGCCGCGAGCGTGGCGTTCTCGACGAGATTCGTGGAGAATCCGAGCGCGCGCAGCACTCCACCGATCAAGCGCGCGTCTCTGATGGGATTGGAAAGCGGCTTCGACCGGTAGCGCGCATTGCCGATCAACAAGGCGAAACGCCGCTCACCGCCGGCGGCCGCGCCGGACGGAACCGACAGCGGTTCGTCTGCGCCCGTCATTGCGGAGGCCACGCTGTCGTCGTCCCCAAAGGATCGGCTCGCCATAGATCACTCGGCTGGAAAGGATGACGCGCAGGACGTGACAACAGATTGTAACGAAGCGTCCCATCGCCTCGCAAGGCCTCGATCTGTCAAACGGACGGCGTCTCGGTCGCAAAATTCATCGGCTGATAGCGCGATGGAACACCCAGCCGGCGATCGCCCCGGCGGCGATGGAAACAAACCCTGTCACGGCGATCGTTTCATTCTCGGTCGGCGCTGTGTCGAAACGACCGCGCTCCGCCAAGACGATCAGCGCCGTCCCGACCGAAAATGCGCCGACTCCGATCAGACTGCCGGCGACCACGAAGGCGCGCCGTGAGACGAGCCGCCGATGATAGATGATCCAGAGCGCAAGCATGACCGGAACGAGCGAGACGATCGCGATGGCGGCGGCGAGCAGACACCAGAACCGGACGAATGGAAGGATCAAATCGGGTTCCAGCTTCTGGAACCCAGACAGGAAACTATAGGCGCTCAGTCCGAGCGCCATGATCGTGGTGGCGGCCATCGATGCGAGGACATATCCCCACACATGGCTGATGAAGCTGGAAAACCGACCCGCCATGGAAATCACTCGCCTTTGGAATCTGCCGACGCCCCAGCGATATCGGCGCGCCGTCGAATATGCGATTCGGCCAGCAAAAACTCGCCATCGGCACGAATGACTGATGCGCTCAATTCATCAAACGACAGCCCACGCCCTGTATCGCCCGCGTCCGGTCAACTCGCGAAGGTTCGACGAGAGTTCGCCGATCATCGTGGTCGCGGCTTGTTGTGAGACCCGGAGCTCCTTGGCGGCAAAAGGGACGGTGACGACCGGCGAAGCCAGACACAAATCGACGAGTTGCGGCATCCTCGAATTCGCTCTTCGGCCTTTGCATTTTCTGAGCAGGAGCTCGCGCGCGAGCGTCAATCTGTCGAGTTCCTTCGAGTCTGCCTTCGCCATGGTTTCGATCGCACACGCGAACGCGACCAATCGTGATTCGAAATCATCTCGCCCAGCTCGGCGATATTTGGCCTGTCGGAATCCCGAATGCAGCGCTGTGAGACAGTGCCGCGTCTTTCCGCGGGAACGTAGCAAGGCCGCGGCGAGCAAGGGGCCGAGCCAAGCGCTGCGCTGTAACGGCTCGATCTCCTCCCAAGCATCGAGCGCGACGCTTGCCGCCATCAAGGGCGGGAGGTTCTGAGTGCGGCCCAGACATTCGCGCCACTCCGCGAGGCGGGCCTCCTCGTCCCAATCTTCGTCGTAGACCAAACCAGAGTCGTCCCGCTTCAGAGGCGGGGGCTCGCTTCGCTCTATCACCCGCGACGTTCGCGCCAGCAATTCATCGATTTCGGCGAATTCTCCTGTAAGGATCGTCTCGTCGTCCTCGTCATCCAGCTCCCGATCCGCCGCTTCGCCCATGGCGCCCGAACCAGTGGCTGGCTCGTGCGCCGCGCCGTGCGGCCTCCCTGCGCCACGCAGATTGGCGAGGCCATCGGTCGTCAACGCCCATCCCGGCTCGCAATCGGCAATGCGACGGCGCGTCAGCAGAACGGCATGGGCTCGCACGAGCTCGTGCGTCGGCGTGCGCACGTCCGTCCCGGCGTCATGAAGCACGAGATCTTCGAGCTGCACGAATTCGCCCGCGCGCCACAAGGCGGCGCAGGCGTCGTGGAAATGCGCGCGGAGAACGAACGCTTCGGCGACGGGACTGGAGCGAAGCCGCTCGTCGAAACGCGCGAGGGCGTCCGACGCGCTCTCGAAGGGCGCTTGCAGGCGCTCGAATGAAACAGAGGCGGGAAAAGCTGATCCCATTTTAATCCTGTACGAATCAAGACGACTATCAACTTATCTTCAATTTAGCTTTAGTGATAGAAGATGCTTCCTTCGATTTCGTCGGCCGGATCGAAATGCGCCGCCGCGGCCGCCGAAAGCAAGCCTCTGAACGGCTCTGAAGGCGAGCTTTCGGCCGCAAATCGACGAAAAGGGCTGTTTCTCGGGCCTTTCTTCTGCTCACCACTATGTCGCGGCGGCGAACTTCGGCCCTCGGATGCGGTTTCAAACGACCGATTTGTAATGTCCTCCAATTCTGCAACATATGTTGCAAATTCTAGGTGTTTCGTGATACCAACCTGACAAATGCACCTGACGCCCGCGATCCAGGCCAAAAACCTCAGGGAACTCGTTCTCGCCGTCGCTCGCGACCGTGGGATTGCTCGTTCGCGTGATTTCGAAGCAGCAGGAGTCCCGCGCATCTACCTTCAACGCCTCCGAGACGAGGGACTGCTCACGCAACCCGGAAGGGGCCTCTATGCACTCGCGGGCGGCCAGATCAGCGCACACCATAGTCTCGCCGAGGCCGCCAAAGCCGTTCCCTCCGGGGTCATCGGACTGCTGTCGGCGCTCCAATATCATGAGCTGACGACCCAGCTTCCGTCCCAGGTCTGGATGCTCCTGCCCTCAAAGGCATGGGCGCCGAGGCGACCGCCGGTCACACTGAAGATTCTTCGCGCCAGCGGTGAGGCGCTGAAGGCCGGCGTCGAGCAGCAGCTCGTCGATCGGGTAGTCGTCCCCATTACATCGCCCGCGAAAACAGTGGCTGACTGTTTCAAATATCGCAGCAAAATCGGCCTCGACGTGGCTATCGAGGCGCTACGGGACTGCCTGACGAAAAAGCGGGCCACGCGCGACGAAATCTGGCGCTATGCCGCCATCGATCGCGTCCAGAATGTCATGCGGCCCTATCTGGAGGCGCTTTCGTGACACGAGAGCCGCTCAAAAATCTCCCGGCCTCGGTGCGAGACCGGCTGACCCAGCGTGCGCGGGCCGCCGGCGAGAATGTTCAGCTGATCCTCACCCGCTACGCGATCGAAAGGCTCTTGTATCGGTTGAGCGTTTCGCAGCATCGAGAACGATTCATCCTGAAAGGCGCTATCCCCTTCAGCCTGTGGGGGCCGACGCCTTATCGCGCGACCGGCGACCTCGATCTTCTCGGCGCCGGCAACCCAGAGCGCCGCGGAACAACGCCGCCGATCGAAATTCCATTCGGACTTTCAGAGACCTTCGCCGCGGATCCGGTGCAGCAAACGCAGTGGCAAGCCTTCCTTCCGCGCACCGAGGTCGCGATGGCGCGGGAGCCGCTGAACCAAATTATCCCGTCGATCGCCTCATTTCTGATGCCAGTCTTTCTGGCCGCCGCTGACGAACAGACCAGTCTTGGAAAATGGCCAGTCGGCGGGCCTTGGGGAGATTGACCCATGCCCCTCATCGGCTACGCCCGCGTCTCGACCGAGGATCAGGTCACCGACGCCCAGACCGATGTGCTGAAGGCCGCCGGCTGCGTCGAGATTTTTCGCGAGCATATGTCGGGCGCCAAGGCCTCGCGGCCGGAGCTGGCCAAGGCGCTGGCGCGGGTGCGCCGCGGCGACGTGCTGGTCGTCGCGCGGCTCGACCGATTGGCCCGCGCACTGTCGCATCTCCTCGCCGTGATCGCCGAGCTCGACGCCAAGGGCGCGCATTTCAAATCACTCGCCGATCCCATCGACACCACTACCCCGCAGGGCCGTTTCGCCCTGCAGGTTCTCGGCGCCGTCGCCGAGTTGGAGCGCGCGCTGATCCAGGAGCGCACCAAAGACGGCTTGCGCGCCGCCAAAAAGCGCGGCCGCATCGGCGGCAATCCAAAACTCCGCGCCGGCGACCGCGACGCCATCCAGCACATCGTCGACGCCAAGGCGGCGAACTATTTCGAGCGCGTCAATCGAACGGCCGAACATTGGCTACCGGTCGTCCGGCAAATGCGCCCGGATCACCGCTGGCAGGATGTCGTGCGCGTGCTCAACGCCAAGCGCGATGGCGTCAGCGGCGCTCCCCTGCCCCAATGGACCGTCGAGCGCCTGAAGCGCGCAGTCAAATGCTTCGTCGCCGAGGGTTTGATCGAGCCCAGACTCCTCCATCAAGCTGCCAGCCGGAAAGTCAGCAGCGAGCGCCTCGTCACGCTCGTCGCAGGGATCAAACGGGCCAATCCAGATCTGACGCTCGCGCAAATCGGCGCGCAGCTCGAGGCCATGTATGAGCGCACGCCGCGCGGAGGAACGCGCTGGGCGCCCTCCTCCGTCAAAAGCCTGCTCGATCGCGCCGAAAAGCTCCAATTGCTCGACGCCGAAACGCTGTGAGCGAGCAGACCGCCGAGGCTCGTCCGGAAACACCCCTCGCGTCACCCCGTCCTCTTGCGCTCTCGCGCTGCCTTCCCAGCCTTGCCGCGCAACAGCGCCATCAGCACGGGTCCGAGCGAGAACTCCCCTGCCCTCGCTTTTTCGGTCAGGACGCGGAGATAGCCGCCGGCGCTTTTGATTTCATCACCGCGTTGCAGGATCGCGGCGATGACGATGGAGGCGTCATGCTCGCCCAAGACCTCCAAGGCTTGCGACCAGGCGTCTGGCGACACGCCGAGCGCCGAGCGCACCGTCGCCGCCGCAGCAGCCAAGTCTCGCCATGAGGAAATCTCGCCAACCGGACCGTAATCGAGGATATCGGGACAGGCCTCCAGCACCATTCCGAGCGGATAGGCTCGATGCGCTGGCTTGGGATCGGCAGTCCGAGAGCGTCCCGGGGAGGTTTCCGGTGCTCGCTCGATCGGTTCCCTGCCCTGTTCGAGATTTGGCTGGAATGGATCGGCCCTGCCTTCTTGAAGGCTAGGTTCAAGATCAGAAGAGTTTGTGGTTTGATTCTGTATGTGACGCTCAGTTTGAGACTCATTGCCGCTCATATTTTGAGCTTTTATGTGCGTTTCCAGCAGCTTGTGTATTTCCGTCGCCAGCGCGGCGAGCTCGCCGGCCAAAGCCTCCAGATCGGTGCGGGAAAGTCCCCGCCCGTAGCGCCCCGAGAGCGTCGCATACTGTTGGTGCGCGCCGTCCCAGTCGCCCGAAACGCGCTCTTCCAATCCGGTCTCGATCATCTTGACGATGTCTCGGCGGGTGAGCGTGATCTTCTCCCGCAGCAGCGCGATCGCGCGGTTCTCGGCCCGCACCTCCTCGGCGAGGTTCTCGATTTCGCTCGAGCGCGCGACGAGCGGCGCGAGGTCGAAGCCGAAAGCGTCCTCTATGGCTCCCCCCTGCCCTTTTCTGGCGAAGCGTTTGCCATTTGGAGAATCGCGGCGAATGATCAGTCCAGCGTCGACAAGGCAGGCGAGATGCCGGCGCAAAGTCGCCGGCGCCATGCCGTGAGCGCGGATCGAGAGTTCCTTGTTCGAGGGAAATACAACGATGCCGCCGGCGGCTCCGGCCCCGTCCTCGCAGCGCGAGTCATTCTCTGGCAATGAGAGCGCCGTCTCCTGGTGGAAGCTCAGCAGCGCGTGCAATACGGAAAGCGCGCGCTCGGTGACGCCGAGCGGCTCCTTGGCTTCGGTGAGCGCGCGAAACAATCGCCATTTGTGGACGACGGTTTCGGATGCGCCCGGCTTTGCGGCGAAATTCTCAGTCGCGGTCTGGCTCGCCACCATGGCGAGCGACAACGGCCGCCGCCCGAAGGGTGTCGTTGGACGTGTCTGCATGATCCTTTGCCTCATTCAGGCAAAAGAAATCCGCTCACCGAAACGGCGCTGGTACTTGACAGCGATTCGCGGAAGTGGGATTCTCAGCGTGCTAAGGATGAGAAGGGCTTCCGAGACAACGTTTCGGGGGCCTTTTTCTTTTGCGAAATCTCCTCTCAAGAGCCGAAATTGTCAGCTGACAATTTCGGCTACGAAAACTCAAAAACGTTACGCGCTCACTCTATGCAATCGAACTCCCGAAGCAGCTCGGGCAGCCGTTGATCAAGGAATGCAACAAAAGCCTTATCGTCGCTTCCCAGGCGTATGCCCTTCGATGTTCGCTCAACCCATGCCACAGGCTTCCCACGCGCGGTCTCAAGCGTTTTTTTATCGCGCGCTTGCGCTTGCGCTTGCGCTGCGAACACCAAATTGAAGCGCGCATTTGAGTCCGCTTTGGCGAAGGTCTCGGTCAAAACCACCTGTTGCGCCGATCGACGGAAAGACGGCTCGTTCATCCTCTCTACGAGCGCTAGCCAGCGCGGCCGACCAATCTTCGGGGCAGGGCCGATCGCGCCGATGAGTTCGCCGTCGATGCTGTTTGCAACTGAGAGCAGCCGCGAGAGCTCGGGCTTGTCTATGCTCAACGCGGCAGTCATAGTATCGCGGTCGAATCCTCGTTGCTCAAGACGCGACGCGAATAATGCGCGCTCGATGAAGCTCAGGTCCGCCCGCTCGCTATTCTCCTGCCCCTGCGCGACCACCAACTCGACGTCCGTCAGAGGCTTGATGATCGCTTTGATCGAACGACCCAATTCCCGTGCAGCACGAAGCCGGCGATGTCCATAGGCGGCTTGGTAGCGCGCCGGATCGTCGGGGTGCAGGCGCACCAATATTGGAACCTGCTGACCATGCGTTGCGATCGCGGCTTTCAAACCCACGAATCCGGCGTCCGATTCGGGCGACAACCTGTCCACGATGAAGGAATCGTCGACCTGAGCGGCATCGAGCTCGACGACTTGCGCAGAATTCGCGAGCGTGGCGCGCAAAGATTTGGCAGCGGCCGCTTCTTCCGACAATCTCTGCAAGCCGAGATTCATCGCTTTTACCGAACCGGTGCTTCGATGCACGGGAGCGGGGCTGGGTGCCACTTCTGGCTTACCGGCCCCCAAAAGCTCCCGAAGAGCGTCGCGTCCTTTCATGGCGTCGGCCTCCCCCATGCCTGACGAGCCAAGCGTTCGATCTCACGATTGACGTCGTCCATCGCCTCGACCGCGCGATCATAGGTCTGCCGATTCATCGACTCGCGCGCGGCTTCATAAATCGTCTGCTTCGAGAGCCCGGCGTCCGATATGGCGGTCGATTTTACCATCATCGCAGTCAGAACCCGTTCGCCGAACAAGTTACGCAAGAACGCGACGATCTGCGCTTGAGGTCCATCGTTCGGCTCGTAGCGCGTGAACAGATAGCGGACCCAGTCATAGTCCAGATTGCCGCCCGCATCTCTCACGACGGCTAGAAGATCAGACGCCATCGCCAAAAATTGATTCATCGACGCGATATCGAGCATCTGCGGATGAACCGTGATCAGCACGGAGGTAGCAGCGCAAAGAGCCGAGAGCGTTAAAAATCCGAGTTGAGGAGGACAGTCGATAACGATGAGATCATAGCGATCATCGACGCTACGCAACGCGTTCGCGACGCGTGCGAAGAAAAGATCGCTCGGATCATGCGCGCTATCCGCCAGTATTTTGGGGGTGTCGTGCTCAAACTCGTGCAGTTCGAGATTGGCGGGAACCAAATCGAGGCCGGCAAAATAGGTCGGCCGGACAATGTCGCAAAGCGAGCGCTGCGCCGAGTCGTAGCGAATTGCGCCATACAACGTCTGATTCTCGGCGACATCGAATTCCGGCTGATAACCAAAGAGCGCGGACAGAGACGCTTGGGGATCGAGATCGACCGCCAAAACTCGATATCCGCGCAATGCGAAATATTGCGCTAGATGCGCTGCCGTCGTGGTTTTGCCCGAGCCACCCTTGAAATTCGTGACAGCGATGATCTGCAGATGCTCGTTGCCGACGCGGGTCGGCATATAAGAGGCTTTCGCCTTGGCTAGATGCTGACGCAAAGCGTGGATTTGATCGAGGGTGTAGGCGCGTCTTCCACCCGCAGTCTTCTCCGGCTCTGGACCTTCACCGATCGTCGACAAATGACGGAGATAGCTGTCGGTGACGCCGATCAGCTTCGCGGCCTCGCCACTGGAAAAGCGGCGAAGCTGTTTCTTTGCCTCGGGCGGGAACAGCTTCTCCCTCAGCGCTTGGAGCTGGCTACTCAGAATCTGAGCGTCTCCCGCGATGATTTGATCCATCGAGAAAGAGCCGGATTCTTCGCTTGTTGCGGCTTTAGGGCTCGGCATCGCCATTCACGCTCCAAAGAGCAAATTGAAGTGTATGCCGCAAATGACAGCGATTCTGGCAGCTGGTCAAGAAATTTTCGGTAAATGAGACATTAACAGGGCTTTAGTCCCTGATGCCCCAATCTTCTCAAAATTGTCAGCTGACAATTCCTAGAGCGGGAGCAAGCCATTGCACGAAGAAACTGCGTCACCGGCGCCTTTCCGGGCCTATTTCGCCATGCCGGCCTTGTTCATAGGCGATCCGCTCCAGAGACTTGACAATGGAGCCGCCGCAAGCCTGTCACCGAACGGCACGACCTCCACGCTGTCGTAAAGGACTACGCCGAAAGCGAAGCGATCCCCGCACGCTTCCGCCAAAGCCCGCAGTCCTCCGAAATCGCCAGATTTGACGGTGGCGCTTGCCTTGATCTCAATGCCGGCGATCGTGCCGTCATCGCGCTCCAGAACAATGTCCACCTCACGGCCATCTCGATCCCGAAAATGGTGCGGCGTTAGCCGCAGGTCCGACGCGGTCGTCAGCTTCAGGACCTCCGCGAATACGAAGCTTTCGAGCACCGCGCCGAACGATCCTCGATCGACCTTTATCCTGTCGAAGGTGAGACCACGCACGGTCGCCAGCAACCCTGAGTCGAGGAAGTGAAGTTTTGGCGTTTTGACAATGCGCTTCAGCGCGTTGGTGAACCATGGCTGCACCGTGGCAACCAAAAACACCTGCTCGAGTAGCCCGACATAGCGCTGTCCGGTCTTGTGGGTGACATTAATCCCCGCGGCGAACTGAGAGTAATTGACCAACTGCCCTGAGTGCTCCGCCAAAAGTCGGACGAACTTCGGAAGCTCAGTCAACTTTTCGACGTCGGCTATGTCACGCAGGTCACGTGTCAGAATTGACGTGAGATAGGATCTTAACCAATCCTGCCGCCGCCGCTCGTTGTCGCGGCTGATCGCCTCCGGAAACCCCCCACGTAGCACAAGCTCAACCAGATCATCGCCGACTATCGCGTTCCGCTGGCCCTGAAGCTTTCCCTCGAAGAGGCGCTCCAGAAAGGTCGGGGTCCGGCCTTCGACCTCGGCCCTCGCCAACGGCAGCATCTGGATGGTCTCCATCCGTCCCGCCAGACTGTCGGCAATCCGCGGCAAGGTCAGCACGTTTGCTGATCCCGTCAGGAGGAAACGCCCAGATCGATAGTTTTCGTCGACCGTCTTCTTAATCGCCAGCAGCAGGTCCGGGACACGCTGAATCTCGTCGATGATGGCTTGGTCCAGACCCCGGATGAACCCGGTTGGATCGGATTGGGCTGCCGCGAGAACCGTCTGATCGTCGAGCGTGATATAGGTTCTGCCGGCTTCCCCCATCTTTCTGACGAGTGTAGTCTTGCCGGCCCGACGCGGCCCGACGATCAGAACGACCGGGGTATCCGAAAGGGCTTCTTTCGCCCGTCGCTCCACAAATCGCTCGAACATGCCACCCCCGAATCCCCGCAAATCGGGAGTATTGTATTCGGCTAGTTGGTAGTCAAATGTCCGCCATTTGGGAACCGTGCGGTTACGATCAAGGAGTCTGACATGGATAACTTCGTACTGGCCCTATCGCGCATGCCGCGCCGATCGTGCTCCAGCGTCTCCAGTAGGCGATGGGCATGTCGGCAAAGATCGCCAGTTTCGGGACCGCTGGGCAGCTGTGCGCGCGGCGAATTCCAGTCACACGATTCACGATATGCGGATCAGCAGTCGTCGAGCGGCACGCCAAGCTGGCGGTAGCACCGAACGATGCCGGACACAGGCGGCGCTCCAGCGTCGTCATGCCGAGTGGCGCGCGCGGCCGTGGCCGGCCTCCATGCAAACGGCGAGATTAGAGACCACGGTCGGCGGATCGGGGCAGGGGGCGAGCCCTCGCCGGCGCAGCCAACCGGAAAAGGCCGCCGATCGGATCCTACTCGCGGTGGCGCGCGCGTAGTCGCGCGCCTTGACGCCGAGCGCGGCGAAAAGCGCCGGCGCGGGCAGAACCGCGCTCGGCCGGGGAGGGGGCACCGTCGGAAGCAGTCAAAGCTCTGTCTTCCGGCGGGAGGCCTTCCCGCGGGCCTGGGAAGCCGAAAATCCGACGCAGCGGAGCACTCCCGAGCGCCGGAAACGAGCCGATCGCCCGAAAATCTAGGGCTGTGGAATTATGTCCGATAAACCAACCTTATCGGACATAAATAACGACGATTATGTATTTCCCGAACCACGCGAATCGGCTAGGTTGTAGGTCTAGGTGTTGCAACTGAGGAGATTCGCGATGGATATGGCCGAAAGAGACAAGCTGCTCGTAGAGCGTCGCAAGGAATCCTACCAGAAGCCGTTTGACCCCGGCATTACGCCAGAGCGCACGCCGCCGACCGAGGCCAGGATAGCGAATGCCCTCGAATACATCGCCTATCAGCTTGGCTCTATCGCTCGCTCGGCCGAGCGAATTGAAGAACATTTGAAGAAGCAGCCGCCGGCTGAATAACCACGCTCTCACGCATAGCTTGTAGCTCTGCGCGCGCGTCGTCATCGCTCATCAACGGATCATTCTGGACGCGGCTCCAAAAATCCAAAGCCTCAGTAAGGCCAAGGCCCGCGTCCATAATCTCAGGAAGATCGAGGCGGCTTCGCATCGGGGGCCTTCTTCTCATCCTTTTTCGGCGCCGGCTTATGCCGCGCGACCTTCTTTAGCGCTTCGTCGAAGTGCGCAGGGTCTTCGTCGCAGCCGAGCTCTCGCGCTGTTTGAGCAAAACGGTCATACTGCGCCTTAGCCTGCACTTTCTTTTTCGAGTCCGGTTCGGCCATGTCCAATCCCTCCAAAATCCCCGACTACGAATATATCGCATTAATCGACGAAGCCGGGGAGCCTGGTCTCACTCGGGTGCGCCCGATGGACCCTGAGGGGTCTTCCGAATGGCTCATCGTGTCTGGAATTTTGGTCCGGAAGGAAAGCGAAGATAAACTAGATAGCTGGTATGCGGATATGAGGAGCCGTCTAGTAAAATTTAAGGGAAAAGTCATCCACTTTGCCAAACTTAACGAGACTAACAAGCTTATAACTTGTCAATTTCTTTCCAAAAAGCCCGTAAAAATATTTTCTGTATGTTCAAATAAAAAGAACATGAAAGGGTATACAAACCCATTCGCAGAGCTGCGATCTCTCGACAGAAATTGGTTCTATTGCTGGCTGACCAGAGTGCTTCTTGAGAGAATAACCCACTTTGTGCTGAACGATTCAATGTTGAGATCCGGCAAGCCGGCGAAAGTTAAATTGATATATAGTCATCGCGGTGGCCTGTCATACTCTCAACTGAATGCATATTTTGCTCTTATAAAAATGCAAGGGAGAGTTGGTGGATTGTATCTAGAGCTAGGTAAGGTTTATTTTGAAACATTGGATATGCGTCTAGTAGAGGTAATACCACATTTTGAGCATCTAGGACTTACGTTTGCTGACATTGCCGCAAGCGCCTATTTTAAAGGATGCGATACATACAACACTCATGCATGTGACCCTCGGTTCGCTCAAGCCCTGAAGTCTCGCATGGCTTCAGTCGAATATAGAGACGAAACCGAGATTGAGAGTTACCGCACCTACGCTGGGTATGGAGTAAAGCTATTGCCTTCCTTCAGAGGAGCTAACATCACCAAAGAGCAATCTTTAATTTTCAAATTCTATGGATATCCAAGGCAATGGTGGGACCCGACCCCGACTACTCCAAGCCCGTATAGGATGGCTACTGTATCGCCAACCGTTGCATTGGACGCCCCAGACAAAATGCCCGGAGCCTAGAGCCGAAGTCCCACCAAAGTGTATATCGCGATTCTTCACAAGAATCAATAGCTTGCAAGCTATTGATTGGACTCATCCTTCTTGCGAGGCGCTATCAGTGCCACGATAGGTCAGGCGCTTGCCCTTGATCCCCGCAAGCGCGCGCTGCGCCCGTTCCTGATCCTCGCAACCGAGAGCCGAGCGGTTGTTATAACGGAAGTCGAACTCGGCGAGATAGCGGTGAAGGTGCTTTTCCGAGCAGTGCTGATAGACGCCTTTCATGCCGCGCTTGAAGACCGAGAAATAGCCCTCGGCGCTGTTCGTCGTGACGATTCCAGCGGCCTCGTAGCGAACGTATTCGTCTTCGCTGTGGTTCACGCGATCGTGGCTCGCGAATTCCTCGCCGAGCTTGCGATACTGCTTCGCTTCGTCCGTCTGCAAACGCGCTTCCTTGGCAAGGTTCTCGCGGATGATCGGCGCGAGATCGCCGGTCGTGACGCCATCGACATGGAAAGAGCGAACCTGCTTCGTGTCGCGATCGATAAGCGAGAGAACCGCATTCTTGTGAGCGGCGCCGCCGCGAGCTTTCGGCACGCCAGCCTTGCGGCCGATGAACGTTTCATCGACCTCAACAGGGCCGCCTTCGCTGCCGAACGGAATGGCGAGCGCGCCAGTGCGGAACGCTTCGCGGATACGATGCGCGAGGAACCAAGCCGTCTTGTATTGAACCTCGAGCACGCGGTGAAGCTGGTGGGCGCTAATGCCCTTCTTCGACGACGTGAGGAGATAGACAGCCTGAAGCATCTTGTTCAGCGGGATATGGGCGGACTCGAAAACAGTGCCGACCTTCACAGTGAACTGCTTGCGGCAGTCTGAGCACTTGCGGAGGCCGAGGCGGGTCTTTCGAAGGTCATAATGCTTCCCAGAGATGGAGCCGCAATGAGGGCAAACAGGGCCGTTGGGCCACAGGATGCTCTCGAGATGCGCAAAGGCAGCGGCTTCGTCGTGGAAGTAGGGCTTCGAAAGAACGGACATTGGACTAGCTCCTTGATTCAGAAGCTACACCGTTCGCCGTGGTTTGTAAAGTGCATAATCGCCTAAATAACGGAAGACAGGTGCTGCGCATTTTCCTCGCAATCTGGTGACAGAGCGCCGCTCTGGTCTACGATTCCGTCATGCCGCGAATCGCCGAACGCGCGCCTGCCGACCCCGAACACGCCGCCGCGCCTGTGCCGACACGCGGTCGGCGCGCGACCTCGGCGCGGTCGAACCGCGCCTCGAACTCTGTAGAATAAAACGCTTTTCCAGGATGGGCGCGCCAGCCCGACGCCACCGTCGCCCCTGCGGCTGCGACCTTCGCTGCCGGCGCCGCCCTCGCGCTCTTCGATCGGGTGTTGCGCGCCGGCCCCGACGGCGCCGAGCCGCCCTATGCCGGCGTCCTGCACCAGCGCCTCGCGCTCAAAGCCGCCGCGAGCTGCGCGCGGCTGGCCCGGCTGCGCGAAGACTAGAAAGCGTTGCGCAATGCCGAGCATCTTTCCGCCGCGGGCGCGGATCGCTTGATCGCTTCGATCAAGGCCAGTTTGCTGAGCAGTGCTGGGGCAAAGTCACGGCATTCCTTTGGAAGTTGACGGCCCGACAAATGTCTCCTATATGAGACACATGCTCGAAATTCGCCAGACGCTCATTTTTCAGGAATGGCGCGGGTCTCTGAAGGACGGGCGCGCGCGAGCAGCGATAGCGAAACGAATGATCCGCATCCAGGCGGGCAATTTCGGAGACGCTAAATATCTCGGCGACGGCCTCAGCGAGCTGCGCTTCGACCTGGGGCCGGGATACCGAGTCTACTTTCACCGACGCGGCGACATCGTGGTGATTTTGCTTTGCGGCGGCGACAAGAAAACACAAGCGGCCGACATCGAAAAAGCCAAAGCCATGATCCCAGAACTGGAGTGACGCCCATGACGATCAAAACGATTCCTTACGATCCGGCGGACGATCTCACCGACGAGCAAGACCAGGTCGAATTTCTGGCTGAAGCCTTTGCGTCCGGCGACCAGAAATTCATTGCGGCGGCTCTCGGCGCCGTCGCGCGCGCGCGCGGCATGTCGATGATCGCCGAAAAGGCCGGCGTCACCCGGCCGGCGCTCTACAAAGCTCTTAGCGAGGCCGGCGACCCGCAACTCTCAACCTTGCTCGGCGTCGTTCACGCCCTCGGGCTGAGACTGGCGGTGGAGCCTCTGGCCCATTCCGCTGAATAAGCACCCTTGTCCCGCAAGCTTGCGAAAGTCCACGTTCTAATGCGGATGATACGTTGGGCACTTACCGTCTTGCCATAAACAGACGTTGGTCAGCGGCGCGATCGAGCGATATCCCGATAGTGTCCCGCACGGCGGACCGTTCGCCCCTCTGCCAGTCTCATTGTAACGAAGAAAATCCTAACGCCCTGATCTCGCCAACCGCTCTCAAAATCGAAATTTCAATTGTGATAGTTTAATACACGACCGTTTTAAAACGCATCCGATGGCCGAAGTTCGGCGCCGCCACAAAAGGGCGAGCAGGAAAAAGGCCCAAAAAACAGCCCTTTTCGTCGATTTGTAGGCCGAAAGCTCCCTTCGGAGCCGTTTCGACGCTTGCTTTCGGCGGCCGCGGCGATGCATTTCGATCCGGTCGGCGACAGATAAAAAAGCATCTACTATCACTCAAGCGAAATTCGCGATAACTTGATAGGCGTCTTGATTCACCTGGAATTAAAATGGGATTAGGTCTTCCCGACTCTGTTTCATTCGAGCGCCTGCGAGCGCACTTCGAGAGCGCGTCGGACGCCCTCGCGCGTTTCGACGAGCGGCTTCGATCCAGTCCAGTCGCCCAAGCATTCGTTCCCCTCCTGAGCGATCCCCTTCGCGCCGAAACCTCTTCCGCTCCCTGCAAAGCCAGCCCGCACCCGCACCCGCCTCACGGCCGACAGAGACGATGGAGCCTGAGCAATTGCCTCATGCCCTGTCATCGACGAGGCCGCTCGATATTCATGTGGTGTGACAACCTTTTCCCTGACCATTGGGACCGACGAGCCCAAATATTTTCTGGAAAGCGCTTGCAAAGCTAACGCTGATGCGCAAAAAGCTCGCGCGCTGAACACCATTATGATGGATCATTTTCGCTTTGTTCTTCCGCGTTGCGAATTAATGGTCCTCGGTTACTAAATTTGAGGCCTTCGATGTTTCCTCGGCGTCCTTTCTTCGGACTGAATTATGACAATCGCGCTCGCGCAATTTTTATTGCATTCGCCGCTATTTGCCTGTCGAGCGTCGCTGGTTGGATATCCGCGGCCTCGGCTGACGACGGAGTGGCGGACATCGCCGCGAGCGCAGGCCTCGATCGCCACGCATCGGTGAGGCAGACCATTCAGCTCGACGCCTCCGGGTCCACCAGCGCGAGCGGGCGTGCGCTGCGCTACCGTTGGGCGATCACCCAGCGGCCGTCGGGGAGCGTCGCAGGGATTTCCGACAGCTCCGCGCTGAGACCCGTGTTCAAGGTCGACGTCGCCGGCGATTACGTTTTTACGGTCACAGCGCAAGCCGAGGGCGGCGACGACGATCGCAGCTCAGCGCGCGCGAGCGTTGTGGTGTCGACACAAAATGTCGCCCCTGTCGCGGACGCGGGCCTCGATCGGGAGGTCTCGGTCGGCGCGACCGTGGCGCTCGACGGCGCGCGCTCATTCGATGCCGACGGCGACGCGATAGCCTATCGATGGACTCTGCTGCGCCGGCCTGCGCATAGCGCCGCGACCCTGTCGTCGACGACCGTCGTGCGTCCGACATTCGTCGTCGACTCAGAGGGAGCCTATGTCGCGCAGCTCGTCGTCGTCGACGCCACGGGCAAGATCAGTTCGCCGTCACTGGTGACATTCTCTACGCGTGACGCTTTGCACGGTCGCGCCAGCGCGGGGCCGGCGCAATTGCTCGCCCAGGGCGCCACTGCGAGGGTCGACGCCGACGGAACCTATCTGCCGCCCGGAACAGCGGCAACGACCAATGTCGGCTGGGCGTTGCTATCAAAGCCCGCAGGAAGCGCTGCGCGGCTCAAGACCGGGCCAGACGCGCGTCAGGCGGCGACGCTCGATCGCGCTGGCGATTATGTCGTGCAGGCGACGCTACCGGTCGTGGCGCGGGGCAACGAAGACGGCCATGAGCACAGCCGCGAGGGCAGCCGTAGCGACGATCATGGTCGTGCTCGGAATCGGGACCGCGACCGCAGTCACGACGATGATCACGAAGGGAGTGAAGGGACCCGCTCGCGCGGCGGCGCACGCCCCGTCACGAGCCTGCTGACGACCGGCAATGTTCCCCCTGTGGCGAACGCAGGCGACGATCAGCGAGTCGCAGCCGGAGCGAAAGTGACGCTCGACGGCTCGCGCTCTACCGATGTGAACGGCGACGCGCTCACCTATCGTTGGGCGTTGATCTCCCGGCCGGCGGGATCTTCCGCCGCGCTCGACGATCCGACCTCCGTCAAGCCCGGTTTCACCGCCGATGTCGCCGGTTCCTATGTCGCCGAGCTCCTCGTCGACGATGGGTTCGGCCATGCGCGGCCGGCGACCGTCGTCGTCACCACGGAGGCCGCCGCGCCGATCGCCGACGCAGGGCGCGATCCGCTGGCGCGCGCGGGCGACATCGTTTCCCTCGACGGCTCCGCGTCGCGCGATCCGGAAGGCGGCAGGCTTTCGGCCAGCTGGACGGTCCTCGGCCTCGGCGACCAGCTTCCGGGCGCGCTCTCCAATGCCTCTTCGCTGACGGCGGCCCTCGCCATTTCGCAGAGCGGAAGGGACCACTCCTCGGGCACGACGCCGAAGCTCGTCGTGGCGCAGCTCACCGTCGAGAACCGTCTGCTGTTCTCGACCGACGACGTCGTCGTCTCCACGGTGGAGGCGCGTCCGGTCGCCGCGCCGCGGCAGGTCGGCGTCGCCTATCGCGGAGTCGTCGTCGGGCTCGACGGCTCATCCTCCGTCAATCCCAATCTTCCGGCGACGCCGAACGGCGGCCTCACCTACAAATGGTCGCTACTGTCGCGCCCCGCCGGCTCAGCGGCGGGCATCGGCAATCCGACGAGCGCGCTCCCGACATTGAAGCCCGACGCCTATGGCCGCTATGTCGTTCAGTTGATCGTATCGGACGGCGTGCTCGACAGCCGGCCCCGCACGCTCGTCGTCGAGGTGACGGCGCAGAAGCCGGTCGCGGCGATCTCCGCCAAATCCCCGGTTCTCGTCGGCCAGACGGCGAGCTTCGACGGCTCGACCTCCATCGATCCAGACGGCAATCCGCTCACTTTCGCCTGGACACTGAAGAGCGCGCCCGGAGGCAGCCGCGCCGTGGTGACCGACGCCGCCTCTTCCGTGGCGCATCTCGTTCCCGATATGGCCGGCTCCTACACGGTCCAGCTCGTCGTCTCCGATCCCTATAACGCCTCCGCTCCGGCGACGGCGACAATCCTCGCGCAGGGCGGTTTCACCTTCACGCCCGTGTTGGCGCAGAGCGTCGCGCTCGGCTCGAGCGTCTCCTTCACCGTCGCCGCGAGCGATTCGAGCGGCAAGCCGGTGAGCTACGCCTATTCCGGCGCTCTGCCTTCGGGGGCGAGCTTCGATGCGACGACCGGGGCGTTCAAGTTTCGGCCGCAGAGCAATAATCCATCCGGCTATTCATTCACCTTCCAGGCGACGAACGGGAAGGATGTGATCACGCTGACCGTTCCGGTGACGGTCACGGGGACCCCGGTCGGAACGACGGCGAACCTCACGGCCAAGGTCTATGACGCCGTAAACTACGCGAATGGAATATCGACGCCGGTCGTCGGCGCGGCTGTCTCGATCGGCTCGATCAGCGCGACCAGCGACGCGACCGGCGCGATCGCCCTTTCCGGTCTGCCGGCCGGGCAGGGGACGCTCGTCGTCTCCGCCGGCGGCGCCGGGCCTGCGCCCGATGGCTCTGCCTATCTCGACACTGTCCTCCCGGCGCCGCTGATCGCCGGCGTCGTCAACACGCTCGACGGCCCCATCCTGCTGGCGAGGGCATCCGGCGGCGGGACAGTCGGCGGAGGTTCCGGCTCGACGACGATCACCAATTCCGCGCTCGGCGTGACGCTGACCATCGCACCCAATTCCGCCTTCACCGCCAACGGGACGCCCTATACGGGCCAGGTGTCCATCGGCTCGCTGCCCGCGGGCACGCCGATCGGCCTGCCCGCCGGCTTCGCGCCCTGTCAGCTCCTGGTCGTCTCGCCCACGGGCGTCACCTTCAATCCTCCGGCCCAGCTCACCCTCGCCAATAATGACGGGCTTCCGCCCGGCGCGCAGGTCGATCTCTGGGCCTTCGATCCGCAGCTCGCCAGCGCCCGCGTCGTCGGCATCGGGCAAGTCTCGTCGGACGGCGCGCGCATCTCCACCCTCATCGGCGGCGTTCCTGGCGGGACAGTGCTCGCAATGACGCCTCGCCACGCCGGAATGGTCGAACGCAAGACGCAGCCAGCCGATATTTTCAATCCCAGCGCGCTCGGCGGCGGCGATCTCGCGACAAGCTTCTCGCCGCCGGGAATGCGCGAGCTCGGCGCCGCGCGTGGCCTGACTTTCGTCTACCATTCGACGACCGCCAACGCCCGTCCGATCATCGACGCCGCGGCGCAGTTCGGCGCCGGGCTCGGCTTGCCGCAGACGCTGACGAGCCGGCTCACCATCGCCAATGTCACGCAGCAAACGGCTTCGACGACCAATCTGTCGACCCCGATCGCGGGCGCCGGCCCGCTCGATCCGGCGCGCGACAATGGCGTCATTCAGGCGAGCGTCGCCGATGCGACCAATCTCGTCTCGGGCTCTTATCGCTATTCACTGCTCACCATCGCCAAATTCGCCTGCTCGGCGGTCGGCGCGCAGGCGACGGGGACGCTCGTCGTCAATAATCAGGCGAAAAGCCCCTTCGGCGCCGGCTGGCAGCTCGCCGAGCTGCAGAAGCTCGAGAAGCAGGCGGACGGCTCGCTCGCCATCGTCGAGGGCAATGGCCGCACGCTGATCGCGCATCCGGAGCAGGCTCCGGATTTTCTGCCCGACCCGGTCTATATCCCCGTCAGCGGACCTTTCCTCGGCGCGACGGCCGATCTGCTCGGCAATGGGCTTCCGTCGATCCTGCGGCTCGGCTGGCGGGACGGCACTCTCAATGTCATCCTCAATCGCGGCGGCCGGCAATTCGTCAAGAGCGCTTCGCCGATCATCGGCGACGCCGGCTCGCGAAACGCCGACGGCACGCTCAACGTCGATGTGACGGATATCGCCGCCGGAGACGTGACCAATGACGGCAATATCGACGTCGCCTATGTCAACTCGCGACATAATCTCGCGAAGATTCTCGTCGGCGGGTCGGGCGGCTCCTTCTTGCCCGTGCCGCTCGCCGTCGAATCCAACGGCGCCGGCGGCGCCATTGTGACGGGCGACTTCATCGGGGACGGCGGCGGCCATCTCATGATGAGCGAAAATCAGGGCGGCTACCCCGATCTCCACATCATTTTCAACGACGACAGGAATAATTTCACCTTCCATCACGACTCGCCGAGATTGCCCGGCTACAACATCACCCACGTCAAAGTGCGACTGCCGGGCTTTCAGCACGATACAGTCGCGGTGCTGACCACCGACGGCTCGCTATCCTTCACCTATGGCGGGAACGCCGATGGCGTCGGCGGCCATTGGTCGCGCGGGCCGAGCGGTCTCGGCTATTGGCAGGTGGACGGAGACGAGTGGGTCTTCGACACGATCAGAATGCCGACGGCGCTCGGGCCGGTCGGCCCGTCACGCGCGCTCGCCACGGCCGATATCGACGCCTCTGGCCTGCCCGCCTTCGCCGTCGCGGCCTCCAATGCCGTCTATATCGTGCAATGGCGCCAGACCGGAGCCGGCAATCAATATATCCGCCAGACGCTCACGCTTCCCGGCGGCCTCGCGCCCGACAGCGTGACGCTGGCTCCACTCGCCAATGGCAATCGCCCGAGCCTCATCGTCTCGGCGAAGAGCGCGGGCTTCTATGTCTTCCTCAATGACGGCAGAGGAAATTTCAATCCGACGCCGGTGAAGATCGACACGCCCTTCCGCGTCGGCTTCCAGATCGACGTCGCCGATTTCGACGGCGATGGAATCGCCGACGTCGCGGTGAACGACATCGACAATGATCGCGTCGCCATCTATTTCGGCAAGCCACATCCCGATGGCGCCTTCGTCGCGCCGATCGGCGATTACACGCGGCTCGTGCAGAATGGCGACGGAAGCTATCGGCGCATCTACAATGACGGGACCACCGTCACTTTCGGCGCCGACGGCTTCCAGACCAGGCTCGTCGACGCCAATGGCAATTCGACGGACTATTCGTACAACGGCCAAGGCCAGCTGACGCGGATCGTCGGGCCGACCGGCGTGACGACGAGCTTTTCCTATTCCGGCTCCTGGCTCGCCTCCACCACCGACGGCGCTGGCCGCACGACGAGCTATGAGCATGACGCCGCGGGCAATCTCACCAAGGTCGTCGACCCGCTCGGCAATGTCACGCAATATCTCTACGACGGCAATCATCAGCTCGTCACGACGATCGATCCGAATGGCGGCAGGACGAGCAGCAGCTATTTATCGACCGGCCAGCTGAAGAGCCAGACCTATCCCGACGGGAGCACGGTGAAGCTCGACGTCTCGCGCGCGCTCGGCCTCGATGCGCTGGGCGTCGATCTCGGCGGGCCGACCAATGCGGCTTTCGTGCCCGTCGAGGACCGCATCACGCAGATGGTCGACGCCAAGGGCGATGTCAGCGAGTCCGAGGTCAATGAATGGGGCGCGGTGGTGCGCGTCACCGATGTTCTCGGCCGCGTCTCGCGCTTCTATCGCGACGACGCCAATCATGTCGTGCGCAGCGAGATTCCGGCCGGCGCGAGCGCGGGCGCGATATCGCCGAGCCCGCTCGGCCAGCCGCAGATCGGCGCCACGGACACGCTCGTCGAGGAATTTCTCTGGGACGAGCGCGGCAATCTTCTGCAGCGGCGCGAGGGCGTCGGACACGCGGCCGATCCCGTCAGCGGCAGCGTTCTCACACGGGTCAGCTCCTATGTCTACGAGCCGACTCACGACAAATTGATCCAGAAGACCGATCCCGAGGGCAATGTCACCAAATGGAGCTATGACGCCAACGGCAATATGACGGCGATGACCGACGCGCTCAGTGGGGTCACGGCCTATACATATGACGCGCGCGGCCTCGCGCTCACCAAGACCGATCCACTCGGCCGCGTGACGAGCTATGCCTACAACACCAGCGGCAATCTCTCTCGCACGACCGACGCGACGGGCGCAGCCTTCGACCGCTATTACGACGGCAGCGGCAATCTCATCCTCACCGTCGACGCGGTGGGAACTCCGATCGCCCGCAACCGCGCCTCGCGCTACGACGCGAATAATCGCATCATCCAGCAGACCTCCGCCGCCGGCCAGGTGTCGGCGACGAGCTATGACGGCAATGGCAATGTCATTCAGATCGTCGATCCGGCCGGCAATGTCACGCGGCGCAGCTTCGACGGCGACAATCGGCTCGTCTCCGAGACGACGCCCGACGCCGGGACGAGCAGCTTCACCTATGACGCCAATGGCAACCGGCTGACGGCGACGGACGCCTCCGGCGCGGTCACGAGCTACGCCTATGACGCCGCCAATCGTCTCGTCACGGTCACCGACGCGCTCGGCGCGACGCGCAGCCTCGGCTATGATCTGCGCGACAATGCGGTGAGCGTCGTCAATGCGCGTGGCAAGCAGACGAAGCTCGGCTATGATGTCTTCAAGCGCCTCGACCTGCGCGTCGATCCGCTGGGCGGACGCTGGCTCACCCGCTATGACCGCAATGACAATCCCGTCTCGCTCTCGACGCCCACGGGGCAAAGCCAAGCGCTCGCCTATGATCCGCTGCAGCGGCTGATCGGGGAGGGCGGGACGAGCTTCTCCTATGACGCCGCGTCCAATCTGGTCTCGACGCGCGGCGATAATGGCCTAGGCTATGATTTCGCTTATGACGGGCTGAACCGCCCGGTCGGCATGCAGACGGCGGGCTATCCGCTCTCTGTCGCCTTCTCCTACGCTTATGACGCACTGTCGCGACGCGTGTCGATGAGCGACAGCCTCGGCGGCGTCACCGCCTACGCCTATGACGCGGAAGATCGCGTCACGGCGATCGGGACGCCATGGGGCCAGACCATTACCCAGAGCTATGACGCAGCGGGCAGGCCGCAGCGTCTCGTATTTCCCAACGGACTGGAGGCCGATCTTTCCTTCGAGGCGCAGACGGGGCGGCTCGCCAGCCTCGCGCATCGGCCGACGCCGGCCGGCAATCCCCTCCTGAAATTCGACCACGCCTATGATCTGCGCGGCAATCTCTCCGCCCTCGCCGAGCTCTCGGGAACCAAGACCTTCTCCTATGACGCCGTCGAGCGTCTGACCGGCGCGAATTTGGTCGCTCCGCCGCAGCAGATCGAGAGCTATTCCTACGATCCGGAAGGCAATCGCATCGCCTCGCACATCTCGGCGAGCTACGCCGTCGACAACGCCGACCGCGTGCTGGAGAACGCCGACAATCGCTACGATTGGAGCGCCGACGGCCAGCTTTTGAAGCGCACGCCCAAGAATGGCGGCGTCGCCTGGAGCTTCGTCAGCTCCTTCCGCGCCCGCACGAACCAGATGCGGCTCGACGCCGCTCTCGGCTCCGACGGGACGACCATCGGCTTCGTCTACGACCCGTTCGGGCGTCTCGTGTCGCCGCAATGGCCGGCTCCGCGCGGCAATGAGGAGCTCTATTACGACGGTCCCGACGTCGTGCTGGCGCGGCGGCGTCTCGCCAGCGGCGACCAATGGGTGCGCTATGTCCATGGACCGCTGGACGACCAGCCGCTGGCGACGGAAGTCTATGCGCAGGGCGCGGCGCCGACGCCGGGGACGGGATCGCAGTTCTACTACCACGCCGATGGCGAAGGCTCGATCCGCCTGATCACCAACGCCGGCTCCACCGTCTTCAACCGCTACGACTATGACAGCTTCGGTCGGCGGCTGGCGGTGGTGGAGAGCCTTCCCTTGCAGCCCTATGGCTGGAAGGGCGCGAATGGATTCCGGGCCCGGACATCTATTACAACCGCGCGCGCTTCTACGATCCCGCGCTCGGACGCTTCCTCGCCGAGGATCCGCTGGGCTTTGGCGGCGGCGATTCCAACCTCTACAGCTTCGCCTGGAACAATCCGAAGAATTGGAGCGATCCCAGCGGGCTTAGCGCCGCCGCGGAAGAGGGATCGATCGATGCGGCGACCGCTGGCGCGATCCTCGGCGACGGCATTGTGACGACGGCGGAGGGGACCACGGCGCTGACGACGGGCGCCGACGCCGCCTCGGTCGCGGCGCGCAGCGGCAGCGCGGTGCAGAAGATCGGCGCGCGCATCGCCTGCACCTTCTTCGTGCTGGCCGACGCGCTCTCCTTCGCCAATGATCCCTCGCTGGTCGGCGCCTATGACCTCGTGACCGACATGTCGGCCTGCGCGGTGAAGGCGGTGAAGAAGCCGCGTCCGCCCACACGCAAATCGTCGTCGCCAGGTTGCTCGATTTCGGGCTTCTCGTCCTTCGAGGCGGGGACGCCGATCGAGACGGCGCTCGGCCGCCGGCCGATCGAGGAGATCGCGATCGGCGATCTGGTGGCCGCGCGCGACGGCTTCACCGGCAAGGTGGGTTGGCGTCCGGTGCGCGAGCTGTTCCGCCGCATGGCGCCCAGCATCGCGCATCTGACGCTCGACGGGCCAGATGGACGACGCGAGATACTGCATGTGACGAGCGAGCATCCGTTCTTCGTCGCGGGCAAGGGCTGGACGGAGGTGCGTCGGCTGGAGAGGGGCGACCGCATTGTCTCTGAGCGCGAAGCGACGCTCGCGGTGGCCGACTTCTCACTGGAAGAGCGGCCGACGCTGGTCTATAATTTCGAGGTCGCGCAGGACCATAATTATTTCGTCGGAGACGAGGCCGCAGAAGCGCATAATGCTAACATTCGTAGTCGAAAACTTAGACAGCAGATTTTTGACGAGACAGGAGGCATTTGTCCTATCTGTGGAATTTTGATGAAAATTTCAGGTCCAAGAATCGGGCCTCGAACAGATCGGTTTTCATGCGATCATATAATCGCCCAGGTCAATGGGGGATCGGATAAAGCGTCGAATCTGCGAGGGTTGTGTGTTCCGTGTAACTCCCGCAAAGGAGCGAGGTGAGCGATGAGTGATCACTCAGCTGAGAAAAAAGCAAGAGTCGACGGACAACGAGCTTGTTTGGTTTGCCGTCATGTGCTGACAGGCGAACGTCCGGTGCTCATAATCTCTTGTGGCGGCGGCGACTTTCAGGCTTTGTGCGACCGTGACGACCATGATTTCGACTTATCAGAACCCCCATCAAGAATTGAGGATGCAACAGTCGTTCATATCTCCCATATCCTCGAAATGGACTGTTCTGTGGAAGAGATATTTCAGTTGCCGATTGATTGGGCCGCAAGGAGATCGTCAAGACAAGACCGGTGGGTATGGTTCCATAGTCCTGACATAGAGGACAATGACACGAATGCATAACTGAACAAAATATTAAGCTAGAGATCGCGCGGCCTCAGCATCGCCTCCCATATTTCGGCGAGCTACGCCGTCGACGCTGCCGACCGCGTGCTGGAGAACGGCGACAATCGCTACGATTGGAGCGCCGACGGCCAGCTCTTGAAGCGCACGCCCAAGAATGGCGGCGTCGCCTGGAGCTTCGTCAGCTCCTTCCGCGCCCGAACCAACCAGATGCGGCTCGACGCCGCTCTCGGCTCCGACGGGACGACCATCGGCTTCGTCTACGACCCGTTCGGGCGTCTCGTGTCGCCGCAATGGCCGGCTCCGCGCGGCAATGAGGAGCTCTATTACGACGGTCCCGACGTCGTGCTGGCCCGGCGCCGTCTCGCCAGCGGCGACCAATGGGTCCGCTATGTCCATGGGCCGCTGGACGATCAGCCGCTGGCGACGGAAGTCTATGCGCAGGGCGCGGCGCCGACGCCGGGGACGGGATCGCAGTTCTACTACCATGCGGACGGCGAAGGCTCGATCCGCTTGATCACAAACGCCGGCTCCACCGTCTTCAACCGCTACGACTATGACAGTTTCGGGCGGCGGCTGGCGGTGGTGGAGAGCCTTCCCTTGCAGCCCTATGGCTGGAAGGGGCGCGAATGGATCGCCGGCCCCGACATCTATTACAACCGCGCGCGCTTCTACGATCCGGCGCTCGGACGCTTCCTCGCCGAGGATCCGCTCGGCTACGGCGGAGGCGATTCCAACCTCTACAGCTTCGCCTGGAACAATCCGAAGAATTGGAGCGATCCGAGCGGGCTGAGCGCCGCGGCGGAAGAGGGGACGATCGACCAGGCGGCGGTCGGGGCCATTCTCGGCGACGGCATTGTGACGACGGCGGAGGGAACCACCGCGCTCGCTACAGGCGCGGATGCGGCCTTTGTGGCCGCGCGCAGCGGCAGCGCAGTTCAGAAGATCGGCGCGCGCATCGCTTGCACTTTCTTCGTGCTGGCCGCCGCGCTCTCCTTCGCCAACGATCCGTCGCTAGTCGGCGCCTATGACCTCGTGACCGACATGTCGTCCTGCGCGGTGAAGGCGGTGAAGAAACCGCAGCCTCCGACGCGCAAGTCCTCGCCGTCTCCGGGTTGCTCGATCTCGGGCTTCTCGTCCTTCGAGGCGGGGACGCCGATCGAGACGGCGCAGGGCCGCCGGCCGATCGAGGAGATAGCGATCGGCGATCTGGTCGCGGCGCGGGACGGCTTCACCGGGGAGGTAGGCTGGCGTCCGGTGCGCGAGCTGTTCCGCCGCACGGCGCCGAGCATCGTTCATCTGACGCTCGACGGGCCGGATGGACGACGCGAGACGCTCAATGTGACGAGCGAGCATCCGTTCTTCGTGGCGGACAAGGGCTGGGTAGAGGTGCGTCGGCTCGAACGAGGCGACCGCATCGTCTCCGAGCGCGAAGCGACGCTCGCTGTGGCGGATGTGTCACTGGAAGAGCGTTCGACGCTCGTCTATAATTTCGAGGTCGCTCAGGACCATAATTATTTCGTCGGAGACGAGGGCGCAGAAGCGCATAATGCGCCAGGATGGTTCTGGAAAAATGTGTTGAACAACACGAACACACCCAATTCTATAAAGGGGTGGATTCAAACGGAACTAGCGAGAACGAAAGGGGATTGGTCACGAATAAGAAACCCGCCCGGAATGGATTGTGGTCACTACCCTTCGAACAGAGGCGCCCATGACCCGCGGTCACGCCTTGAGTGGGCCGCCGGTAATAGAGCGCGTCCAGCGCCTTACCGGAAGGAACCCGCTATGGCGATAGATCGCAGACATTCGAATCGCGTTCTCAGCGCAGCGGGCTTGGACGGCGAGCGTCTTGCCCAGGCGATTTCCTCCGGCAAAATAGTTTTCTCTGAGCCGGCAGAGCCTAGTTCAAAAGAATTCGTTGCCTTGATCAACTTAGCTAACGCTGAGCGGCGAAGCGAGAAATTTACTGGCGAAATGCTAAGATTTGGAAAAGTTTTGGCTTTAGAAAAGAACGACACATTAATAGAGTTCAAAATTGAAGATGAGCGAGGCAAAGTTCGTAGTGCCGTTCCATTCTGGCCGGCTGAAAAATATGCAGCATACGCAAGAGACGCCCTCGGATTGACAACTAATATACGCGAACTCGATATTCTGGAATATATTTTTAGTGTCTTAGCTGTTGATTTACCTGCCAAAAAACTGTTTGCAGCGAGGTTTTGGCTTCCAAGCAAGCGTACCGTAGTCGATCCTCCGCGAATCCTTGCAAAGAAACACCTTGAAAGCATCGCGTGGTATTACAAGGTCGAGAGCGATCCGTTGGCGTCGAAAATGTCCGATGAAGAATATCGTATCGCTCTCAAGGACGCTTACCATCGGCCGATGAAGTGCGGCCCCAAAGGTAAGCTGCCTTGACAGCGCCCCTGTTCCGCGAAGACGCTTCCCCAACGGGCTCGAAACCGATCTCTCCTTCGAGGCGCAGACGGGGCGGCTCGCGAGCCTCGCGCATCGGCCGACGCCGGCCGGCAATCCCCTTCTGAAATTTGACCACGCCTATGATCTGCGCGGCAATCTCTCCGCCCTCGCCGAGCTCTCGGGAACCAAGACCTTCTCCTATGACGCCGTCGAGCGTCTGACCGGCACGAATTTGGTCGCTCCGCCGCAGCAGATCGAGAGAGCTATTCCTACGATCCGGAAGGCAATCGCATCGCCTCGCATATTTCGTCGAGCTACGCCGTCGACGCTGCCGACCGCGTGCTGGAGAACGCCGACAATCGCTATGATTGGAGCGCCGACGGCCAGCTCTTGAAGCGCACGCCCAAGAATGGCGGCGTCGCCTGGAGCTTCGTCAGCTCCTTCCGCGCCCGCACGAACCAGATGCGGCTCGACGCCGCTCTCGGCTCCGACGGGACGACCATCGGCTTCGTCTACGACCCGTTCGGGCGTCTGGTGTCGCCGCAATGGCCGGCTCCGCGCGGCAATGAGGAGCTCTATTACGACGGTCCCGACGTCGTGCTGGCCCGGCGCCGTCTCGCCAGCGGCGACCAATGGGTCCGCTATGTCCATGGGCCGCTGGACGATCAGCCGCTGGCGATGGAAGTCTATGCGCAGGGCGCGGCGCCGACGCCGGGGACGGGATCGCAGTTCTACTACCATGCGGACGGCGAAGGCTCGATCCGCTTGATCACAAACGCCGGCTCCACCGTCTTCAACCGCTACGACTATGACAGTTTCGGGCGGCGGCTGGCGGTGGTGGAGAGCCTTCCCTTGTAGCCCTATGGCTGGAAGGGGCGCGAATGGATCGCCGGCCCCGACATCTATTACAACCGCGCGCACTTCTACGATCCGGCGCTCGGACGCTTCCTCGCCGAGGATCCGCTCGGCTACGGCGGAGGCGATTCCAACCTCTATAGCTTCGCCTGGAACAATCCGAAGAATTGGAGCGATCCGAGCGGGCTGAGCGCCGCGGCGGAAGAGGCGACGATCGACCAGGCGGCGGTCGGGGCCATTCTCGGCGACGGCATTGTGACGACGGCGGAGGGAACCACCGCGCTCGCTACAGGCGCGGATGCGGCGTCGGTGACCGCGCGCAGCGGCAGCGCCGTGCAGAAGATCGGCGCGCGCATCGCCTGCACCTTCTTCGTGCTGGCCGACGCGCTCTCCTTCGCCAACGACCCGTCGCTGGTCGGCGCCTATGACCTCGTGACCGACATGTCGTCCTGCGCGGTGAAGGCGGTGAAGAAACCGCGTCCGCCCACGCGCAAGTCGTCGCCGTCTCCGGGTTGCTCGATTTCGGGCTTCTCGTCCTTCGAGGCGGGGACGCCGATCGAGACGGCGTTCGGCCGCCGGCCAATCGAGGAGATCGCGATCGGCGATCTGGTCGCGGCGCGCGACGGCTTCACCGGCGAGGTGGACTGGCGTCCGGTGCGCGAGCTGTTCCGCCGCACGGCTCCGAGCATCACACATCTGACGCTCGACGGGCCAGATGGACGACGCGAGATACTGCATGTGACGAGCGAGCATCCGTTCTTCGTCGCGGGCAAGGGCTGGGTAGAGGTACGTCGGCTGGAGAGGGGCGATCGGATTGTCTCCGAGCGCGAAGCGACGCTCGCTGTGGCGGATGTGTCACTGGAAGAGCGTTCGACGCTCGTCTATAATTTCGAGGTCGCGCAGGACCATAACTATTTCGTCGGCGATGCTGGGGCGGAGGCGCATAACGCACGTGTGAGGCCTCCCGGCCATGTCCTCGATGAAATCTTCGACAAACTCGGCGGAATTTGTCCAAAATGCCAGAGACCTATGCGTCGACGTGTTCCGCCTACGGGGCCCAGGGCTGACGTGATATCGTGCGATCACAGAGTACCCCAGTCGAGAGGGGGAGGGGACGATCCCAGGAACCTCGATTGGATGTGCCTGTCTTGCAACGCGAAAAAAGGCGCGAGATGAGGTTCGATATGACTGCGATAGGTAGTCACCCGCAAAATAATGAAACTCTAGCAGAGTACATGGATCTTGCATGTGTCGTTTGTAAGCATGTATTAAACGGCGAACGCGGTATAATGTATATATCGAACACGCCTACCTATTTGCATGCCTTTTGCGGTGAAAATGATCATGATTTTGAAACAAATCCAACTAAAGAGAGTTTTAATGACATTTCAATTGTTTGTTTTTCATGTTTGCACGAGGAAGATGAGAGTTTGTCGATAATAAAAGATATACCTATAAATTGGTCTGCCAGAAGAGAGAGCCGCTCTGAAGAGTGGACCATTTTTTTTGATCCAGTCGACGATGGCCCAAGTGATATAAGCCAAGAGTCGTAGCAACGGCTCTGGTAAAAACGGCGTGAGCGGGACATAATCCTTCGAAGGGCGGAACCGGACGCTGGGGTTATGGGCGATGCTGAAGCATCGCCTCGCACGCTATGCCGTCGACGCTGCCAACCGCGTGCTGGAGGACGCCGACAATCGCTATGATTGGAGCGCCGACAGTCAGCTGACCGAGCGCACGCCCAAGAATGGCGGCGTCGCCTGGACCTTCGTCAGCTCCTTCCGCGCCCGCACGAACCAGATGCGGCTCGACGCCGCTCTCGGCTCCGTCTACGACCCGTTCGGGCGTCTGGTGTCGCCGCAATGGCCGGTGCTCCCATTGGCGATCCCGGATAGACTCTTCCCCATGCCGCGAGCCTGTCCGCCCGCGTCAGCCCAGAAGGCTTGCGGACCTCGCGCTGCTCTACCGAGGCGGGAACGACAACCGGCCCTTCGCCCTTAATATGCGCCAGCGCTTCGCCAAGAGTCTGTATCAGGTCTTCTCCGAACGCGGTCATCGCTTCTTCCTCGCAGCCATGATCGCATCGGCGCCCCTCCCGATCCCACCGCCGATTGCACGAAAACTGCACGATAATCCTCGAACTCTGCGATCGGCCCGCAACAGCGCTGCATAGCGCCAGCGCATTGTCGGAGCATGGCCGACGTCATCTCCCTCCCTTTCCGCGCAAAACGCCTGCCACGACGACTCCTGAACGACGGCTGGTGGCTCACTCCCCATCCCGCTCATCCGCCCGCCGAAATCGCGCCATTCCCCGTCCATCGCCGGCGGCTTTGCAACGTCATTCCCTTCCCGATCGCGCATCGCCAAAGGAAAGCCTGCGATGAATGAATTTTCTTTGTCCGCTCTCCCTCCCATGCAATGGCTGGCGCGCAGGCTTTTCCTCGCCGCGGCCGCCACAGCTCTGGCCGATTGGCTGTTCGTCGATCGTGCCGGCCTCGGCCTGTCGCTCGCCCTGTTCCTCGCCGCGATTGGCCTGCTGACGATCCTCGCCAATCCGGTTCGCGCGAACATGCGCCTGCGGATCGCAGCCGCCGCTGCTCTCATTCTCGCGCTGCTGGCCATCGTCGAGGACGTTTCTTGGCTATCGCTTCTCGTGGCCACTGGTACGACGCTGATGTTCGCGCAGGTCACGACTTTCGGCGACCGTGGCGTCTGGCCCTCGCAACTCCGCCGCGCGTGCAGTCTACCCTTCGTCGGCCCGTTCTGGCTGATCGGCGATATTCTTCGTGCGCGAAGGCTATCGCGGAGCAGGCGCAAGATGGTCCGGCCTGCGGGGACGCTGATCGCCTGGATCGCGCCGATCGGGTTGTTTCTCATATTCCTGTCGCTCTTTGCGATGGCGAATCCCGTGATCGACGAATGGGTGCGCCTATTGGATCCGAGGCGCGGATTCGAGCTGATCTCGACGATGCGAATCCTGTTCTGGATGATGATCGCGTGCCTCGTATGGCCGTTCGTTCATCTGCGCCGCCCGCGTGAGCCGGCGCAGCGAAAGACGCCCGCATCTGCGACCCCAAAAGACGACGGGGCGCTGCTCGGCGCGGACGCGGTGCTGCGATCATTGGTCCTGTGCAACGCCCTGTTCGCTGTGCAAACGTCGCTGGACGTCGCTTATCTCTGGGGCGGATTGGCTTTGCCGCATGGCCTCACCTATGCGGCCTATGCGCATCGCGGCGCCTATCCGTTGATGGCGACGGCATTGCTCGCCGCCGGCTTCGTCCTCATGGCCATGCGTTCGGGCGGCCCTGCCGAAACATCGCGACACATAAAGCCCTTGGTGCTGCTCTTTGTCGCGCAGAACTTCATGCTCGTCCTGTCGTCGCTGTTTCGGACAGGACTCTATGTCGACGCCTATTCCCTCAGCGAGCTGCGGCTCGCGGCGATGATCTGGATGGGCTTGGTCGCGTTTGATCTCCTGGTGATCACCGTTCAGATCGCTGCGCGAAAATCGAACAAATGGCTCCTCAACGCCAATGCGCTCGCCTTGGCCGCGACGCTCTACCTCTGCTGCTTCCTGAATTTCCCTCACATCGTCGCGAGCTACAATGTCACGCATTGCGCCGAGACGAGCGGCGCAGGCCCGGCGCTCGACATCGACTATCTTCTTTCGCTCGGGCCGCAGGCGATTCCCGCCTATGATCGATATGTCCGGCTCTACGCCGAACGGGCAGGGCGGCGACCCCCGAGAGAGGAAAGTTTCGCCCGCGTCGCCGTCGCCGATATCGAGTGGCGGAGCTGGACTTTTCGCGGATGGCGCCTGAAGCGATATTTCGATACAAATCCGAAAGGCGCGACGCCGACGAGCGACGACGCCTCCGGCAAATGATAGGCGCGCTTCCGTGGCCCACCGCATTCTCGTCGCCGACGACGATTCCCACATTCGCGACATCATCTGCTTCGCGCTGGAGAAGGCCGGTATGAAGACGGTCTCCGCCTGCGACGGCGCCGAGGCGCTGCGCCGCTTCTCCGAGGCGGCGCCCGATCTCGTCGTGCTCGACGTCGGCATGCCGGAGATGGACGGCCTCGAGGTTTGTCGTCGAATTCGCAAGACCTCGGATGCGCCGATTCTGTTCCTGTCCGCGCGCGACGAGGAGATCGACCGGGTGATCGGCCTCGAGATCGGCGGTGACGATTATGTCACCAAGCCCTTCAGCCCGCGCGAGCTGGTGGCGCGCGTCAACGCTATTCTGAAACGCGCGCAGGCTCGCCCTGCGCCGGAAGCCGCGTCGCTGTCGCGCGGCGATCTGATCCTCGATCCGAACGCCCATGCCGCGACCTTCGGCGCGCAGCCGGTCGCCTTGACGGCGATCGAATTCGCAATCTTGAAGACCCTGCTCGCGCGCCCCGGCATGGTGTTCACGCGCGACCAGATTCTTGATGCGGCCTATGGCGGCGCAATCCATGTCGCCGATCGCACGATCGACAGCCACATCCGCAACATTCGCGCGAAATTCGGCGCTCTCGCTTGCGACAATGCGATCGAGACGGTGCATGGCGTCGGCTTCAGGATCGGTCGTTGCGAGGCGAAGACTTGATCGACCGACCACCGAATATAGAAGTCCCGCGCAAATGGCGGCCGAGCGTCGGCTTGATCGTATCGCTCGTCATGGCGACCGCGCTGGCGCTGCCGCTCGCCGGCCTGTTCTTCTTCCGCATTTACGAGAACCAGCTCATACACCAGACGGAATCCGAGCTGATCGGACAGAGTGCGGCCATCGCCGCCGTCATGCGGCGCGAGCTCGAAACGCGCGCGCCGGCGAATATTCGTCTAGGCGCGGAGGTCCCGACGCCGAAAACCGATCCTGCGGAGCCCTACACGCCGATCATGCCAACGCTCGACCTGACCACCGACGACATGCTGGGACGAAGGCCTGACGCGCGGCCCGCCGCAGCGCCGGCCGACGCCGAATTCATCGCGCTCGGGGCGCGCCTCGCGCCCGACCTCGTCGAAATCCAGCAGGTCACGCTGGCCGGCTTTCGACTGCTCGATCCCAAAGGCGTCGTGATCGCCGGCCGCGAGGAGATCGGCCTATCGCTCGCGCATGTCGAGGAGGTCGCCGAGGCCCTCGAGGGGCGGTTTCGCAGCGTCATGCGTTCGCGGATTTCGAAGCACGAGCCGCCGCCGCTCTATTCCTGGAGCCGCGGGACGGCCGTGCGCGTCTTCACCGCCATGCCTATCGTCCTGCGCGGCCGCGTCGCCGGCGTCGTCTACGCCTCGCGCACGCCGAGTAATATTTTCAAGAATTTCTACGACGAGCGCGGCAAGGTGGCGCTCGCCGCCCTGACCATTGTGAGTCTCGCTCTGCTGATCGGCTTTGTGTTCCAGCGTACGATCACGCGGCCGATGCGCGAGCTGATGCGCCGAACAGCAGCGATCGGTCGCGGCGATCGTAGCGCGCTGCGGCCGCTCGCCCATCATGGCGCAATGGAAATTGCGCAATTGTCGCAGAGCTTTCTCGACATGGCCGCCAATCTCCAAAATCGGTCGGACTTCATCGCGACCTTCGCCGCCCATGTTTCGCACGAGCTGAAATCGCCATTGACGTCGATACAGGGCGCGGCGGAGCTGCTGCGCGACGATCTCGATCCATCCGCCCAAGGGATGAGCACAGAGGATCGGCGCCGCTTTCTCGACAATATCATTTCGGACGCGGGCCGATTGACGGCGGTGGTGCAGAGGCTGCGCGAGCTCGCCCGGGCGGAAACCACGCCGACCTCGGGATCGACGACGGCGGCCGACGCCGTCGTCGATTTACGATCGGGCTTCGAAACTCTGGGCATAGAGGCGAATGGCGATCTCGACCGCGCGATCCGGATTTCGGCGGAAAGCGTGCGTATCGTCCTCTCGCATCTCGCTGACAATGCCGCGCGCCATGGCGCCACGCAATTGACGATCGCGGCCGCGGTGCAAGGCGAGGACCTGCGTATCGTGGTTTGGGACAATGGTTCGGGCGTATCGCGCGCCAACCGCGACAAGGTCTTCGACAGTTTCTTCACGACGCGGCGCAACAGCGGCGGCACCGGCATGGGTCTCGCGATCGTGCGCGCCATGCTGAGAGCGCATGACGGAAGCATTACTCTGGCCGGGGATGGCGAGGACGCGCCGCCCGGCGCAGCGTTCGTTTTGACCATCCCGCTCGCGGAACGGGATCGGCCGCAGTCATGAAAATGCGCTTGGCCATCTGCGCGGCGATCATTCTCGCCGGCCTATCCCTGCGCGCCTTCGGACCTGGGCTCGGCCTGCCGGCTTTCCTGGTGAAATACGGCGGCTCCGTCCTGTGGGCGGTGATGGTCTATTTCCTCGTCGCCGCCGGTCAATGCGACTGGCCGCGATGGCGGATCGGAGCGGCCTCGATGTCGATCGCGATCGCGGTGGAGGCCTTCCGGCTCTATCATGCGCCCTGGCTCGACGCTTTTCGCCTGACGCTGCCGGGCGCGCTGCTCCTCGGCCGCATCTTCTCAATGTGGAACATTCTCGCCTACGCCATCGGCGTCGCTGTGGCGGCGGCCTGCGATCCCAGGGCGGAACCGGGCGCGAAGCCCACGTTTTCGCGCGCGATGTTCGTACTCCTATGGGCGACCGCCGCCGGCGCGATCGCTATCGCCGTCAGCCTAGAAGATCCTTTGTTCCTTCCGTATCGGAACTGGGCATTGGCGGCGATCATCGGCGCGTCGATCGCAGGCGTCCCCGCGTCGGTTTTCGCCATGCGGCGCGACGAGGGAGTTCTGCGCGAGGGGCGCCTCCTCATCGCGCTTTGGTGCTGCGTTCCACTCGCGCTCGCCAGCAATTGGTTCTGGGTGCGGCTGCGTGAACATCGCGTGATGAGCACGCCACTGGAGCTCGGCCAGCGCTACGGCCGACATTTCATTGTCGGCTATGAGAGCGTCGGCGAGGTCGCGCCTCTCGCCGCGCGCGGTCTGATCGGTGGGATTTTCATCACCCATCGCAATGCGGCCGGCCGGAGCCTCGACCAATTGCGCGACGAGATCGCCCAGCTCCAAAGACTGCGGCGCGACGCCGGACTACCGCCACTGATCGTCGTCGCCGATCAAGAAGGCGGAATCGTCTCGCATCTGTCGCCGCCGCTTCCCGCACATGCTCCTCTGTCCGATCTCGCAGGGCTGCCGCCCGACGTCCGACGCGCAAAGGCGCGCGAGGCTGGCGAAACGCTCGGCGCCGAACTCGTCGATCTCGGCGTCACCGTCGATTTTGCGCCCGTGGTGGATCTGCGCTTCGAGCGATGGGCGGATGCATCTGACAATGGGAGCCGTATCGCAAGCCGCGCCATCGACGCCGATCCCGCCGTCGTCACCGACGTCGCAACCGCCTTCATCCTGGGACTTCAAGCGAAAGGAGTGAGCGCGACCTTGAAGCATTTCCCCGGCCTCGGCCGGGTCCGGGAGGATACCCATGCTATGCAGGCCCGCCTCGCCGCGCGCGCGTATGATTTGGCCCAATCGGATTGGGCGCCGTTCCGCGAAATCGTGCGGCAGTCGCCCGCGCTCGTCATGGCGAGTCACGCGATCATAGATGCGATCGACCCGCAACATCCCACGTCCCAATCGAAAGCGGCGATCTCCGGCCTGCTTCGTGGAGAATGGGGCTTCGACGGCCTCGTCGTGACCGACGATCTCGACATGGGCGCCGTCTACCGCCACGATATCTGCTCCGGCGTCGTCGCTTCGCTCAACGCAGGCGTCGACTTGCTGCTGGTTTCGTATGACGGTCGCCAATACTATCCGCTGATGGAATGCGTGCTCACCGCCGCCGCCAAAGGCCAAATCGATCGCCAGATGCTGGTTGTCAGCGACGCCCGACTTCGCACGCGCCGGAATTGATCGTCCTCGCGAATCATGACCTATGACGCGCGAGCGGCGGATCTGCGACGGCGCAACACTGCTGATTGTTCTGGCGCAAGCGCATCATGAGGTACAACCACCGGCCCGCCCGAGTAGCCTCGGCTACGCTGCGAATGCGACATTCTGGATGCCAGACCCGCGATACTTTTTAATCCCGAGCTTGCCGAGAATTTGAACTGACCTTTCCGGATCCAATGCATGAGATCAATGCCGGCGATAGTGATCGAGGCGGTTCGGATCCGTTTCAATCCGAGCGTTCGGCCCAAGAAAAGTTTGATCGCTAGATGTTCGTGAACGAGATTGTTGAGACATGTCCGCGATCCGATATTGGTCCGAACGCCGCCGCAATGCTGGGGGAGGACGTACCTCGCGCCGCGCTATGCGACGCCTGATAGCCGTCGAGTACAATTTGTTAGGCACGCGACCTCGGTTCACGAATTCTCGACAAGAAACGGTAGGCGACGTCTCGCTCGTCACGCAGCAGAAAATCAACGGTCTTTCCTGCCTTGTCGCCAGCTCGGTAGAGATATTCGTCAATCATTTCCAGGAGATCTCCGAAACTGAGCGTGTGCCGCAGATAACAACGTGTCCGGAAAGCTTTGATCTCCCGATCGAAATGACGGCCATCGACTCACTCTCCACCCGCCTTCTTGAGCAGACCGGACGAAGGCCATACGTCGGCTGCCATATGCGAACGCTTCTGGCGATTCCGGTCGGGTAGGGGAGATATGCCGCGGCCGGCGCCGGAAAGTCCGCCAACATGGTGGATCTCGAACGGCGCGAAATCGCCGACGTGCTTGTTGATCACTACGCCGAACGGCAAGCCGTGTGACCTAGTGGACGCGGCGACGTCGAGGTCGCTTCCGATCAATGCGGCCTTTATGCGCGAGCCCCAGGGAAGACGCGCCCGCGAAACGACAAATCGTCAACGGCTTCCATCTGTAACAGAATTTGCGGCAGACGATCGAGAAGCATCGCCCCGATAGAGGGATCGCTTACCCGGTATTGCCGATGCCGGAATGGATTGCTCTCGAAACATTACGGCTGACGGCTCTTCTGCAAGCCCGACTAAAGTGGATCTCAATCTTCACAATCCGGTAAACTCCTTAGTCTATGCACCTAGGTATGCTCGATTTAATTCATCCAATGACTCATTGGCAGGCAATAGGCCGCTACGCCCGCTGGGCGCCCAGTCCGCACAACACGCAGCCTTTTCGGCTGCGTGTTATCGATCGAGAACGCGCCGAGATTGTTTTCCTGCCGCGCCGCGGATTGTGGATCGGCGATCCGCTGGGACGGTTCACTTGGTTAACCGCGGGGATCTTCGCGGAAATCTGCTCGATCGCCGCGCATGGGCGTGGTCTGGAACTGCAGACGAGCTTCGAGCACGCTCCCATGTATCGAAATGGCGATTTCGAAACGCCGCAAACGGTGGCGCGCCTTCATCTCACAACGCCGTCGGCCCCTGTGGCCGATCTCGACGCGGATCTTGTTTTGAAGCGGCGCACGTCGCGCCTCCCCTATGATGGTTCCTCCTGCCCCAAGGAAATTCTGCGAGACCTCGAGGACGAGGCGGCGCGTCATGGTCACAAGTTCGAAACGCGAAGCGACGCGGATGCGATCGGCTGGGTAGTAGAACTCAACAAGCAGGCCTTGTTCAACGATCTCGACGACGACGCGCTCAGAACCGAGCTCGTCAAATGGCTGCGGTTCGACGCGCGTGAAGAAGACTTGCTGAAAGATGGTCTCTCAGCTCGGTGCCTCACTTTCAATGGGACCCTTCTGCGAAGCTTCTTCCTCCAGCATCGTTTCTGGACGCTCCCTGGCGTTCGCGACCTCGTTCGCGCGATCTATGGCCAGACCATGAAAGGAATCGGGACGATCGGCTGGCTGAGAGGTCCCTATGCCGACAGCGAGGACTGGGTAGTCGCCGGAAGGACGATGATCCGCCTTTGGCTAACACTGACGCGGCACGGATATTATTGGCATCCTTACGGCTCGGTGATCACCAGCGAGAATGCGCGCCTGAACATGATCGAGTATCTGGGCTTGCCGGGCGAGGCGAATGGGGAGGATAGCGTATGGTTGCTGTTGCGTCTCGGGCGGAGCTCGGAACCTCCGCAAAGTCGGCGGGCGCCGATCGAGGATGTGCTTTTGTGCGGCTCCTGAAGCCTTTCCTCCGACCGGCCGCCTTCGCCGCGGTCGTCGCGGTCGACGTTGTCGAATTGCTTCTGGCGTCATCGGTGTCGTTCTACCGGCTGTTACTCACGCCCGGCTTCGAACAACTGAGGTGGCGCATCGGCGTCTGGCGTGCGTGGCGCAGTTACTACCAAGCGTATCGGCTTGTTCCGGCCTACAGAGATTACATCGGGTCGCGCGGCGGAAGGCCCGATATCTGCCTCGATGACGAATTCGTCCCAGATCTGTCCGTCATTCCCGAAACGGATAAGACGAGCTATGTCAAAGCCTATCCCGTCGAGCAGAGAGTGAAGCACGGACGCCTCCCGACGCGAGGCGTGACCGTCGACGAATCCTCTGGCAGCAGCGGTCGCCCCACAAGCTGGGTGCGAGGCCCGATCGAACGCCGGATCGTTAGCCAAATGATACGGATGAGCTACGCCGATAGTGTTGATCGAGGCCAGCGCATGTTCATCCTCAACGCCTTCGCGCTCGGCGCGTGGGCGACCGGCATGAATGTATCCTTGTCGCTCACGCCGACCTCGATCCTAAAATCCACAGGCCCCAATATCGACAAGATCGTCGACACGATGATCGAGTTCGGACCCGATTTTCATTATGTCGTCATGGGGTATCCGCCTTTTCTGAAAAGTCTCGCCGACGATCCGCGCATCGACTGGTCTCGTTTCACGGTCGATGCAGGATATGGCGGCGAAGGCATTTCCGAAAGCCTTCGCACCACATTGCAGCGCAAGTTTCAACGAGTCGTCGGAAGCTATGGCGCGTCCGACCTCGAAGTGAACATGGCGATCGAAACGGAAGTCTGCATCCGTTTGCGCCGCGCCATGGTGGAGGACGCGCGGGTGCGCGAGGCGCTCATCCGCCCTGAATATGGCGTCACACCCATGGTCTTCCAATATAATCCTTTAGCCTATCACATCGAGACCAACGCGGTCGGCGAGCTGATCGTGACAATGTCACGCCCCTTTCATCTCGCGCCGAAGATCCGCTACAACATCCATGACCGTGGCCACGTGCTGCGCTTTCCGGAATTGCGTCGCCACCTGAAAGAGAACGGACGAGAGGACGTCCTCCACGGGCTCAATCGGTCGACGGATCTACCGTTGCTCCTGGTCTATGGTCGCTCCGACATGTCAATCGATTATTTCGGCGCGAACGTCACCCCGGAAAGCGTCAGCGAAATTCTGTTTGGTATAGACAGTCTAGCGACGAGCACCTTTCGGCTGATATCCTACGAAGATAAGGAAAGTAACAAGAGAATGGAAGTCGCGGTCGAGCTCGTCGAGGGAGTGGTAGCGCCCGCGGACTCTACCGTGATCGCGGAAGAGCTTTTCAGCAGGCTCGCGGCCATCAACGGCGACTTCTATAATGCACTCTACCGAACCGCGCCGCCCGACAATCGGCCACAGTTGTCACTACATGCTTTCGGGACCGGGCCTTTTCACGGCGGCCAGCGCAAGTTGAAGAACGAGTATCTCGTCTCAGACATCGAATTTGACAAATTGTGAGATTGTCTTCGTGTTGCTCATTTTTTCGAGGTTTTGCTGAAGCCGCGGAAGCACGCGGCTTTGGCCTCTCGATTTCATGCGCGCCAGCGAGACGGGAGGAAAGACATGTCGTGGTGACGATGTGCAGCCATCGCGAATCGCGACTGACGGAGGGAGCGCAGCCGGCGATGCCTGTGCCGTCGCTCCGTCGAGTTCTTTTAGCTCTGATCATCGCGCCTGCGGTTCCTGGCCTGTCTTTGATCCTGCCGCCGGCGATCGCTTTCGCGGCTTTCTTTGGCTATGGCGTCGCATGGCCATTTTTCGCGCCGCAATACTTCGCTCTGAGGCGCCAGATCCCATTCACTTTGGGCACTTCTCTCTTAATGGGCGTTGCCGCTTGGGCATTGGCTGTAACCGATGAGCTTATCGTGGAGCACGCGATCGAGCTGCGGGCAATGTCGATAGGCTCAGTCCTTTCGTTTTTTATGGCACGGTTCCGCGAGTGGGATTCGATGCTGCCCTTCAGCGCGATCGGCGCCGCCGTTTTCTGGCTCATCGTCAGGGACCGATCGCATCCGACGAGGCTAAGCGAGACATTCCGAGGATTCATCGCCCCGTTGGGCCTTAGGCGCTTTTGGATGTTGATCCTCTGCTACACCATCCTCTTCGGGAGCCACTACTATTGGACTCTGCGTAACGTCGACCTAGCCGATCGGGCCGACGATGGATCCACTCGTTCGGACGTCCACGATGCCGACAACGGCGTCACTCACTTGTATGAGCGCTCGAACGACGACGAATCGTCGAACTCGATCACCCTCGTTGTCCCGCTGGGGTTTCGCTATCAGAGCCGGACGCAGCGAATCGGCGAATGGAGCTACCGAACGCATGACAACGTCTCGTTGACGACCTTCTATCCAGATATGAGCAGCCCCCGTGATAGCGCGAACCTCGCGGCAGGCTTGTATCGCTGTTATGGGAAAGCGACGCAGTGCGGAGGGCAGTTCGAAGTGACGATCCAGAATGTTGCCCGAATCGAGAGGGATGGGAAGCGCCTAACCTATGCCGATGCGACCGCAGACCAGATCTCCGGTTATTTGGCGCGTTGGCGAGGAGGTAAGATCTCGCGCGCTCCCCAATACGGATTTGACGAGGAGTTCAACGCGAATGGGCTGATTGCAGACAAGTATTTCTTCGAGCGGGCACATGGGCGAGATTCCTACCGTCTCGTCGTGGAATGCGATACCAAATCGCCCGTGCGTTTCTGCAAACTATATTTTTCGCTCGGCTGCGACCCGCGCATCGGAGTAAAGGTGGAACATTGGCCGTACGAAAAAATGCAAGACGCGAAGGATTTGCATCGGCGGCTCGAGGAATTCGTGACGCCGATGGTCAAAGAGCCGGCCTGCCAGGGAAAGAGAACCGTCGAGGAGTGAAGTCGTGGCGTCACGATGGAGACCACATGCGCCACCGCCTCCTATCCAATCAGGACGCGCCAATTGCCGTTTCCAAGGTCCGTCGCCGTAATTTTCTCGCCGAGAAACGCCTGGATGATCGCGATATTCGTCAGCATATGTGGCGACGGCGCGCAGGTGACGAAAGCGCCGCCCGCGCCGAGCGCCAGGGGCAGAAGCAGCTGATCGGCGAGATGGGGGCCGACCGGATGGTCGCCGAGAAGATATGATCTGACCTGCGTGGCGCATTCCTCGGCGATCGCCTCGGCGCTCGCGCCGAGGCGGCCGAAACCGATGCAGACCTCTGTCACATGCTCGTACGCGAGCGTCGCCACGAGAATATTGCCCGGACCTTTGGCGCGTCGCTCGATGAGCGGCTTCACGACGTCCTTCGGCCAATTCATGAGCGTGCACAGAGTCTCCGCCTCCCGGCAGGCGATCGATATGTCGAGATTGGCGACGACCGCCTCGCCCTTACGCCCGATCGCCGCGCCGCGCGTCAGCATGTCGAGCTGATGCAACTGCGTCGACACGCCGATTTCGACGATGATCTCGCCGCCTCCCGCGGGGTAGAATCCGGGTCGAGTCAACGCCGCCGCGACGGCATAACCTGCGCGTCGAAGCTGCGGCAGGAAGGCGCGGTCGATAAATTCAAAAGGTGGCGCAGCGAGATTATTGGTCCCGCCGCGAATCGTCACGCGCGACGGCTCGCCGGCGTGCGCCAACGGAACGAGCACAGTCTGAAGCACGAGACTGGTCGAGCCCGCCGAACCTATGTCGAAGACATACTCGCCGGCGCGCACGGCGCCGGGCTCGAAGGCGAGGCGTGTCGACCCCACCTCGTCGCCTGTCGTTTTAGCGCCGCAAATGTCCTTTGCCGCCTTCACTGCGGAGAGATGCTGGCGCATCAAGCCCGGCTTCGGGCGACCGGCGCGAACCCTGTCGATGACGAAGGGTTTCCCCGTCGCCATCGACAGGCTCAAAGCGGAACGCAGGATCTGCCCGCCGCCCTCGCCGAGGGCGCCATCGATCATGATCATTTCGGCACGCTCACCCTTTCACACAAACGAGCTGACGCAGAGTATGGACGATTTCGACGAGATCGGCCTGCGCAGCCATCACGGCGTCGATATCCTTGTAAGCCTTCGGTGTCTCGTCGATCACATCGGCGTCCTTACGACACTCGACGCCCGCAGTCGCAGCCGCATGATCCTCGACCGTGAAGCGACGTTTGGCTTCGGTGCGCGACATCACGCGTCCGGCGCCATGCGAGCAGGAGCAAAAGCTCTCCACATTGCCCTTGCCGCGCACGATGAAGGACTTCGCCCCCATGGAGCCGGGGATAATGCCCATCACGCCCTCGGCCGCACGCACTGCGCCCTTGCGGGTGATCAGCACATTCTCGCCGAAGTGATGTTCACGCGCGACATAATTGTGATGACAGTTCACCGCCTCGAGATGCGCCTCGAAGGGCTTTGCGATCACCTCGCGCGCGGCGTCGACGGCATGGCGCATCATCACTTCGCGATTGGCCATGGCGAAAGACTGCGCCCATTCCACGGCCTCGACATAATCGTCGAAGCCTTCGGTTCCTTCTGGCAGATAAGCGAGATCCTTGTCGGGAATATTGATGAAGTAGCGGAGCATGTCCTCCCTGGCGCGCTCGATGAAATAAGAGCCGATGGCGTTGCCGACGCCGCGCGAACCCGAATGAAGCATGAACCACACGCGATCCTCTTCATCGAGACAGAGCTCGATGAAATGATTTCCCGTGCCGAGCGTGCCGAGATGGTTCGCAGTGTTGGCCTTGGCGAGCTTGGGATGCTTGTCGACGATGCGCGTGAATCCAAGTTCCAGCGCAGACCAAGCCTCGGCCGTCGCCGCCGGCAAATCGCTCCAGGAGCCCTTGTCCCGGCCGAGAGTGCGTCCATGCGGCACGGCTTTTTCTAACGCCAGCCGCAGAGGCGCAAGCGTGTCGGGGAGATCCGACGCCGAGAGCGAGGTCCGGACCGCCATCATGCCGCAGCCGAGATCGACGCCGACCGCCGCCGGAATGATCGCGCCCTTGGTCGGGATCACCGAGCCGATGGTCGAGCCCTTGCCATAATGAACGTCGGGCATAACCGCGAGCCATTTGTAGATGAACGGCATGCGAGCGGTGTTGAGGAGCTGCTCCTTGGAGGCCTCGTCCACCGGCACCCCGCGCGTCCACATTTTTACCGGCGCCGCCTTGCTCGCCTTGGCGGCGTCGAAGGCCTCGCTGAGAAAGTCATAAGAGCGATCCGCAATCGTCCCCATCGGCCTATTCCTCATTTTCAAAACGCTCGACGTAGAACGTCACGCCTATCGACGTTTCAGCGCGTGAGCGACATGTTCCAAGGGCGTGGCGACAAAACGGCGCAGGACATGAGCTTCGACGCATCCTTACGATGCGCGGGCGGGATCGAACCGCCGACCTCCCGGTCAAGGGCGCTCTACCAATGTAGTCCCGCAGGCATTCGCCGCGTTTTCATTTCGACGTCATGGCGACAAGAGTGGCGAGAGGTGGGCTCCCGATAACGGTGAGTCGGGGGCGGTTTCCAGCCGCCGCGCCCAGGTGGCGGATGTACTCCCACCGGCATTCGCCATGACGTTTCGCGTTTTCCTTCTCTTTCGTTGGAAGAAGGCCGCGACGACGAGTTTGAACGAAACTCAGCCTCTCGAAAGCGGCTCGCGCCGCAATCTTCGAGCCCTGCTCTACCACTGAGCTACAGGCTTGCGCCTGGCGGGGGTCGAACCCGCGACACGATGTAGTTTCGTTCGGCATTCGTCGCGACCTTTTCGTTTCGTGGCGGACCATGGCGACGAGTGGCTCGTGCCGATCGCCGGGAGGCGGTTTGCGTGACAGGCAATGTACTCCCGACTGCATTCGCCATGGCCCAATTCGTCTATCCGAGATCGAGCTTCTCGATCTCGCCGACCCAATGCTCCGCGTCGAGCTCGCCCTTCGCGAAAGCCGATATCATCTCGAACACAGCGTCGGAGAAGCCGCCGACATTCAAGATATCGTCGCGCTCCGCCGCCTGCGTGGTGGCGTAGGGCTGAATATCGATGCAGACTAGCTTGGCGTCGGGGTTCCGTCGCTTGAGCTCTTGCCACATCTCCATCGTCGCCGTTCCACGCCCACCCTGTCGCGCATCGACCCAGGACTCATTGTCCGAGACGAGAATCACGAGATCGACATCGGCGCGCTCGGCGACGAGCTTACGCAGAGGCGCCGAGCAATTGGTTCCGCCGCCGCCGATCGAAGCGAGCTTCTGCGCATTCGTCATCACGCTGTCGCGCGCGTTCAAGCGCACATCCACGACGTCGAAGTCGAACGGCAGCACGAGCGTCTGCCGATTGCTCCGCAGGAACGCGGCCGCCACCAGTCCGGCGACATCGATGCAGCGCACCTTCGATGTCGCGCCTTTGCGGTACCCCGTCACGGGCGACGACATCGAGCCGGACACGTCAGGGCAGACGACCACTCGTCCCTTCACCCGCGGAACATTGGCGACCGCGATCTCCATCGCATCCTGCAACGCCTCCAGCACCATGCGCGGAACCTTGTCGTCCGCGGCGGCGTAAGCCGCCATCAGTTGATAAGGGAACACGCGCGCCCGCTCGATCTCTTTGCGGTCACGCAGCCGCTCGGCCGCGTTGCGCGGGAACCACGGCACATCGAACGCGCCATGGCGAGCGAAAGTGTTGAGGTTCATGCGCAACATCTGCCAGCCTGCCTTGGAGCCGATCGACGCCCAATGCTCCCCGGTGAGAGGAAGCGCGGTCAGCATTTGGAAAGGGACGTTCGGCGGCGTCTGTGACGGATTCCGCTTGAACGCTTCGAACTCCCGCGCAATCTGCGGCAGAGCCGAAACGTCGTAGGGCTTTCCGATCAAATAACCGTAGAGCGCTTGGCGTTCTTTCGACTTCGGCTTCGGGTGGACCATCTTGATCACATCCGCGAGCGAGGGGTCCCGGCCTACCGCGGCGCGCATGATCTCGATGTCCGATGCATCCTCGAGCCAATTGGCGATATGACGCTTGGGCCGTGAGCCGAGCGACTTGCGCCCCACCGCGCCCGAACGCATGATCTGCACGAAGCTTCGTAGCATCTTGCCATTGTCGATCACGCGCCGGAACGCCTTGGAGAAATCGTCCGTCTGCAGGGTCGACAAAAACGCGACGAGCAACGCCGGCATGTCCTTCATATGCCCTTTGTGACGCGTATAAACGGCCGCCTTGGCGACGAAGGCCGGATCGATGTCGAGCGCCGTCAGCAGAACATCGTCGAGCTGACTCTGCGCATCCGCGTAGAAGGTGTGGTTCAGCGTTCCCGTCGCGGCGAGCTGCGCGAGTCTATGGCGCGGGGTCCGCGCATAGGCGGGGCCGCCCGCTTCATTCCGCGCATTCGCCCGCGGAAGCAGCTTTCCGACGATGGATGCGAACAGGATTTTGCTCGCCATGGCTCCGTTCCTTCTCATTGTGACGGAGCCTTTATTGCGACCAGCGTGCCAGAGGAGTCGCGCCAGCGATCTGTTGCAACAACATATTGTTATTGAATGATTATAAAATCCGCCGACGATGAGCTGCGTGCTTGCGGCTTCCAGCTGAGCGAGCTATAATTATCGTATCTTATCTTTATGGATAAACATGATGGCGCGGCCGCGAGTGGTCATCGGTTTTCTCGGCACGACGATGGACGCCGGCAAGGACAATCGCTGGGAGCGATGGCGCCCGACTGTGGCGCTCTGCCAGCATGAAGATTTTCTGGTCGCCCGGCTGGAGCTCATTCACGACAATCACGCCATTGCGCTCGCAGAGCGCGTCACCCGCGACATCGCGCAGGTCTCGCCGGAGACGACGGTCAATCGGCGAATTTTGAATTTGACCGACCCGTGGGATTTCCAGGAGGTCTATGGCGCCATGCGCGACTTCGCCGACGCCTATTCCTTCGACACGGAAAAGGAGGACTATCTGGTCAACATCACGACTGGGACGCATGTCGCGCAGATCTGCTGGTTTCTGCTCGTCGAGGCGCATTATGTTCCGGCGAAGATTTTGCAGCTGACGCCGCCCAAGCGCTGGCGCGACGGCGGGACAGGGACCTATGGCGTCATCGATCTCGATCTCGCGCGATACGATAAGATCGCTACACGCTTCGCTGCCGAGAAGGCGCAGGCGACGTCTTTCCTCAAATCGGGCATCGCCACCCGCAACGATGCGTTCAATCGAATGATCGAGCGCATCGAGCAAGTGGCGGCGCTGTCGAAGGCGCCGCTGCTGCTCATGGGGCCGACCGGAGCCGGAAAATCACAGCTCGCGAGCCGCATCTATGAATTGAAGAAGATGCGCCATCGCCTCAAGGGTCCCTTTATCGAGGTGAATTGCGCAACTTTACGGGGCGACGGCGCGATGTCGGCGCTCTTCGGCCACGCCAAGGGCGCCTTCACGGGCGCGCTCGCGGATCGGCCGGGCCTGCTGCGCAAGGCGGACTGCGGCATTCTCTTTCTCGACGAGATCGGCGAGCTGGGTCCCGACGAGCAGGCGGTGATCCTACGCGCCATAGAGGAGAAGCGCTTTCTGCCGCTCGGCTCGGACAAGGAGACGATGAGCGACTTCCAATTGATCGCCGGCACGAATCGCGACCTTTCGGTTGACGTCGCCAAGGGGAAATTCCGTGAAGATTTGCTCGCGCGTCTCGATCTATGGACCTTCGAGCTGCCGGCGCTGAAGGACCGACGCGAGGACATAGAGCCCAATCTCGATTTCGAGCTCGTGCGCTTCGCCGAGCGCGAAGGCGTGCGGGCGATGTTCAATCGCGAGGCGCGCGAGCGCTATCTCGCATTCGCGCGTTCCGACCGCGGTAAGCATCCGGCGTGGGCCGCAGGCGATGGGCTGAAGCGTCAGGCGCCAGCGCGCGACTTCAGGTCTTTGTGGATTTCGATGAGCTCGACGAGAGTTTCGATGCCGAAGTCGGTGAATGCGAGAACGCCGTCGTCTCCGATGCCGTAGACCCAGATGACGCCGTCCTCGGTGTCCATTTCGAGAGCGACGTCGTGGATGAAGTCGACGCTCTCGCCGAGGCGCTCTGCGACGCGTTCGACGGTCGTGACATGATCGACCTTGTTGACGTGCATGCTCAGGCCGCCAGCGCCGATGCGCGCGGAGCCGACGCTCGCCAGTTCCACGGCAGCAATTCATCGAGCCGATGCGCGGGGTGGGCGGCGATGCGGGCGAGAACGTCGGCGAGCCAGGCCTGCGGATCGACGCCGTTCATCTTCGCGCTCACGATCAGGCTGTACATCGCTGCGGCACGCTGGCCGCCGCGGTCGGAGCCGCAGAACAACCAGCTTTTTCTGCCAAGGGCGATGCCGCGCAGTCCGCGCTCGGCGGCATTGTTCGACAGGCACACGCGCCCATCCTCGAGGAACAGCGTGAAGGCCGGCCACCTCTTCAGCATGTAATGGATCGCCTTGGCGAGATCGTGCCCACGCGAGAGTTTGGCGAGCTGTTCGCGCAGATAGTTTTCCAGCGCGTCGACGAGCGGGCGGCTCGACGCCTGCCGGACGGCGAGACGTTCTTTTGCGCTCTTGCCGTTGATCGACCGCTCGATCGCAAACAGCGCGTCGATCCGGCGAACGATTTCGATGGCGATGGGCGAGAGCGGAATCTCTTTCTTCCCCGCCGCCTTGCGCCGCGCATTCTCGTCGATGTCCGCCATTGCGAAGAACGGGCGCCGCGCATGGACCCAGCACGCGGCCTCGCAGATCGCGCCGGGCTCGCGCCCCGGCAGATACAGCTTGCCGTAGCCGTCATAGGCGTCCGCTTGCAGGATGCCGGACCAGTTCGCCAGATGGCCCTGCGGATGTTCGCCGCGCCGATCGCGCGAGTAATAGAACATCGCCGCCGGCGGCCCGGCGCCGCCGAAGGGCGCGTCGTCGCGCACATAGACCCAGCAGCGGCCTGTGTCGGTCTTGCCCTTGGCCAGCACGGGAACCGTGGTGTCGTCCCCGTGCAGCCGCTCGGCTGCGAGGACATGCGCCTCGACGAGACGCCGCAGCGGATCGAGTGCGGCGCAGATGGAGCCGACGGCGTCGGCCATGGTCGACAAGGCGATCGGCGCGCCTTCGAGAGCATAGCGCTCGGACTGGCGGTTGAGCGGCTGATGCTGGCCGAACTTCTCGAAAGCGATCATCGCCAGCAGGCTCGGCCCCGCCCAGCCGCGCGCGACGACATGGAACGGCGCCGGCGCCTGGGTGATCTTCTCGCAGTCCCGGCAGGTGAACTTCTCCCGCACGGTCTCGATGACCTTCCATTGGCGCGGCGTCGTCTCCAGCGTCCGCGTCACATCCTCGCCGAGCTTGCGCAGGCGCGAACCGCCGCAGCAGCCGCAGGCCTTCGGCGCCTCGGTCACCACGCGCTCGCGCGGCAGGTGGTCAGGAAAGGTGTTGCGCTCCGGCCGCTTGCGCTGGAAGCCGGCGACCGTGGTCGTTCTGGCGACCGCTTGTTCTGCGGCGAGCTCGTCTTCCGTCGCGTTCGCTTCCAGCTCTTCGAGCTCCAGCGACAACTGATCGAGCAGCCGCGCCGAGCGCTCCGACTTCTGCCCATAGATCTGCCGCTGCAATTTGGCGATCTGGAGCTTTTGCGCGGCGATCAGCGCCATGTCTTCCGACGCCTTGGCGAGCGCGACGGCGAGTTGCGCTTTCAGCACGACGTTTTCGTCGAGAAGGGCTCGGGCGGCGGCGTCCATGAGGCGAAGTGAATCACAAAACGCGCGATTTGTGGCGCCCCAAAATGCAGCCGACCCCAGCTTTTTCGGCCTCACCCGGCGCTTTGCGGCCTCCAGGTGAGTTGCGGATTCCGCCAATCGATCCCCTCGAGCATATAGGCCATCTGCCCGGCCGAGATCGACACGGCGCCCGCGTTCGCCGAGGGCCAGATGAACTTTCCGCGGTCGAGCCGCTTGGCGTAAAGCGACAGGCCGACCCCGTCGTGCCAGAGGATTTTCGCGAGATCGCCGCGGCGCCCGCGGAAAATGTAAAGGTCGCCCGCGTGCGGGTCGCGTTTCAACTGCTCCTGCACCTGAAGAGCCAGCCCCTGCATGCCGCGCCGCATGTCGGTGTGGCCGGTGGCGATCCAGACCCGGCAGCCCGCCGGCAGCGGGATCATCGACGCAGCGCCTTCACGACCCGCGACAGCGCGGCGGTCTCGACATCGGCCCACACGAGGATCCGATCCCCCTCGGCGAGAACGATCTCCATCTGGCCGGTCGGCCCTGGAGGGGAACATTCTGTCGTCGTGTCCGACGTGATCGTGACGGGCAGGATCGGCGCGAGATCCTGCGGCGCGGTCGGGACGACGCCGAACTGCCGACGCCAGGTGAAGAGTTGGTTGGTGTTGAGGTCGTGCCGCCGCGCGACCTCGGCGATCGAAGCTTCAACCTCGAGGCTCTCGTCGACGATCCGGCGCTTCTCTTCGAGAGACCATGATCGGCGCCGGAGAGCTGGGGGATCATCATCATTGCGCGACATCGGCGATAGTGTCCACTTGTAATAGAAGCGGACACGATCATCGCGCCACCTGTCAGGCAGCTATCTCAAAAACCGCAATCAACGCCAGGCGGCCGCCGCCGGAGGGATACCGACCGCGCGATCTGGCGAGCGAATTTTCGTGACCTCAGCGCCTCGGTGACGCGCATGGCGACCTTGGCGCCGGCGCGGCGCATCACAGAGGAGATCGTCGTCGAGGAGATCGCGCGCCTCGAGAAATCATGGTCCCGCGGAGGCGCGGAAGGGCCGGAGACCTTGCTGCGCGAATTCTTCAGCGAGGAGGCGCTCGCCGAGATCGATCTTTTCGATCGTGTCCAGCTCGCCGCCGTGGCGCAGGTCTGCCGTGCGCATTCTTCTCTCAGCGCCGCCGGCCGCGCGCTCTTTTCGGCCTCACGCGCGCAGCGTTCGAGCGTCAATGACGCTGATCGATTGCGAAAATATTTGGCCCGCTTCGAGCTCGACTGGAAAGCGATTTCGGCAAAGTAGTCCTTTGGGCGGGTGTCGAGCTTGATTGCCTCGAAGCTACCTTAATCGGCGTGGGATCAAGCACATAAGCGTTTCATTTTGAAACCACCAGATTCCTGAAAAGGGGTCAAGGATCGCATCCGATTTGCCGTCTGGGCCGGCTACGATAAGGGCCCGCACCTCACCTTCGAGGACGACCAGTCGATGGTTGATCGGATCGTGAAGCAATTTGGGAAGCGATAAGTTGAGCGTTCACCTTTTCGAGAGCTCCGCCCCGCCCGTCGAAAGCGCAACGATCACGGGAGTCGCCACCGCGCGCGCCGCTGCGGCCGCCGCGTCGCCGTCGCGACGCTCGATCGCATCGATGATGATGGCATGGAGGTCCAGTCCTGGATTGGGGAGGTCGCCTTCGTCCAGCGCCTCCGACATATAGACGCGCACGGAGCCCGCGAAATAGCGATAAAGCTCGGCGAGCGCCGCATTGCCAGACATGCGCGCGATGGCTCCATGGAACGCAATGTCTGCGTCGACGAAATCCTCGCGCGCCGCATGATCCCTGCGTTCGCCACGCCGGCTCAGCAGCTCTCTCAAGAATGCGACGTCGGCCTCCGAGCGGTGCATCGCGGCGAGTCGAGCCGCCTCGGCTTCTAGCATCGCCCGCAGCTCATAATGCTCTCGCAGGCTGGAGCGGCCGATCCGGCGCATGGTCTCGGCCGCATCCACATTCGTTCGCACATAAGTGCCGTCGCCCTGGCGAACTTCGAGAACCTGCGCGTGGGAGAGAACGCGGATCGCCTCGCGCACCGTGTTCCGGCCCACATTGAGCATGTCGGCGAGCTCCTGTTCGTTGGGGATCTTCGAGCCGACTTTCCAAGCGCCGCTTTCGACCTGAGCGCGGATCAGATCGATCGTGGACTCGACGAGCGAACGCCGAGGCGCCTGCGGAATCGTGGTCGGGGATGACATATTCGACCTCATATCAGAAGACGCCGGTCCTCCCCAGGCGATGACGGGGCGGTCGCGAGCTTGACGGCGGCAGACAAACATAGGATGATCCTATCAACCGATGAAATGAATGTCGACGCCTCCCCTGGGAGCCGATATCGAGACGGCTCGCGAACGAGCATCCCGGCTCACCGCGATCGGAGCAGAAAAAACATCGGGAGGAGCCTGCGGCAAAAGCAGACGGGCAAAAGGGACGACGATCATGGCTTCGGCGGGCGACGACAATCTTTTTACCGGCCCTATCGGCGAGGAATATGATTTCCTTCCGATGATCTGCCCCAACATCGTGACGGTGACGACGAATCTCGGCGCGACTGTCGCAGCCTGGCGGCCCGGCGCCGCCTTGCGGGGACTGGAAATCGGCTGCGGCACGGGAACCAGCACGCGGTCGTTGCTCTCGCAGCGTGATGATCTGAGCCTTCTGGCGGTCGACGCCTCGCCGGCGATGTTGAATCAGGCGCGCGAAAATCTCGCCGCCTATGCCCGCGCCGGCCGCGTCGAATTCATCGACAGCGATGCGCTCGTCTATCTGAGAGCGCTGCCCGACGCGAGCGTCGACCTCGTCGCCTCCAATTACGCCATCCATAATTTCGATCATCGCTACAGACGCGAGCTCTTCGCGGAGATCCTACGGGTTCTCGAGCCGGGCGGCCTGTTCGTCAATGGCGATCGTTTCGCGCTGGATGATCACGATCTTCAGCTCGCATCTACCCAGGCGGACGTCCGCAACTGGTTCAAGGTCTTCGGCGAGGCGAAGCGCTATGATCTCCTCGAGGATTGGATCGTGCATCTCTTCAGCGACGAGTCCGCCGATCGTCTCATGTATTCTTCGGCGACTCTGTCGACGATGCGCGCTCTCGGCTTCGCCGATGTGCGATCCAATTATCGCGAGGGCGTCGATATGCTGGTGACGGCGACGAAGCCTTCGAGCGCGGCGCGTGACATCGATTGATCGGAACAGACCCATGACAGTCCAAACCCGTCCTCTGGCGTCCGGCGAAATCGAAGCGTTGCGCGGTCTCTCTCGTGAACAGGCGAAGACGCTGGCGCTCGCGTCTTTCGGCGGCGCGCTCGAATATTATGATTTCATCGTCGGCGTTTTCTTCGCCAAGACCCTCGCCGCGGTCTTCTTCCCGCACGACAGCCCGCAATGGCTCTCGCAGCTCCAGGTCTTCGGCATTTTCGCCGCCGGCTATCTCGTGCGCCCGATCGGCGGCGTCGTCTTCGCGCATTTCGGCGACCGCGTCGGCCGCAAGAGAATGTTCGCGCTCGGCCTCTTCCTGATGGCCTTTCCCACGCTGCTGGTCGGCCTGACGCCCGATTACCAGACGATCGGCTTCGCCGCTCCGCTCCTCTTCCTGTTCTGCCGGCTGCTGCAAGGGCTGTCGGTGGGCGGAGAAGTGCCCGGCGCATGGATCTTCTGCGCCGAGCATGTCCACAAATCCCGGGTGGGCTTCGCCTGCGGGCTGCTGATGGGCGGGCTCTGCTGCGGAATATTGATGGGCGCGCTCACCGCCAAAATACTGACGGCGAGCCTCGCCGCCGATGATCTCGTCGCCTGGGGCTGGCGCATTCCTTTCATCCTCGGCGGCGTCTTCGGCCTGATCTCGGTCTATCTGAGGAAGCATTTGCGGGAGACGCCAGTCTTCGAGGCGCTCCGCAAGCGGCGTGTCGCTGACGCCCGACTGCCGATCTCGCTCGTCTTCACGCGCTGCAAGAGCGAGGTTCTCGTCTCCATGGCCGCGACCTGGGTATTCGCCGGCGTCTTCGTGACCTATTTTCTCTATTTGCCCACCTATCTTCAGTCGCAATTCGACTATCGGGCGGCGGATGTCTTCACCGCCAACTGCTGGTCCATAACGCTACTGATCCTCGGCAGCGTCTTCGTGGGCCGCGTGACGGATATCATCGGCGGCGGGAAAGCCTATGCGATCGGCGGCGCTGCGATGGCGGCGGTTGTCGCCGCGCTCGGCATCTCCCTCCGCGACGGCGGCGCATGGAGTCTGCATCTCTATGCGATCGGCGGCTTCGTGATCGGGACGATCACGCTCACCCCCTATCTGATCATCCGCAGCTTCCCGCCCGAACTGCGATTCACGGGATTCGCTTTGTCCTACAACACGGCCTATGCCGTCGTCGGCGGAACGACGCCGCCTTTGATGGCCCTTTTGGTCGGAGAGCGCGCCCTTCCCACGGCGCCCTTCTATTACATGACGGCGCTCTGCCTTTTGGGCGCAGCCATCGGCTTGCTTAAGAGGCGAAAGGTGAGGCAATAGGCTTATAGCGGAGGCGCCTCGGCTCGAACGTCCGCTCCTCCGCATCCTTACGGTAAACGAACGTGAAAGTTTGACCCGGAGCGGACTTTCAAGAAGGCGAATGTCTTCGGGAACGAAAGCACGTTCGACTTTCGCGCAAATCTTTTGGATGAGGCAGCGCATTGAAATTTTGTGCCTTTTATCTACAAGTGGCGGGGCTTCTTTCGATCGATAAGTGGCAGGTTTTTGGCGGTCGAACTTAGATTGAGGATACGAAATTTCGGTTGCGATGCTCGCGCAACGGTGCGGGTACGATATAGAAAATGCGCGTTTCTATCCTTAGCCGGGGTCTCTCTACATGGAAGCAGAGCTAATTAAAGTTACCGTCCATGCGCTCGGAATAGTTGGCATGGCTGGCGTGTGGCTAGTTCCCGCACGTCTTTATTCTATCATTGTTGAGTTAGGAATGGGCTCTCCTCGCGCGTCTCAAAGCCGTAGGATCGTGTTCGCCGTACCAGTTCTGATCGCGATTGCATTTTCTGGGTCTATTGCGATGGACTCTATACCATGTGTATTCCGATGCCTTTGGGAGCAATGGTGCACGGCTACGCGAGGAGGGGCTCTATTTAATCTTGCCTTGTTTGGTATCTCAGTCCTTCTTGTGGAAGCGGTGTGGTTTGTTTCGCGAGCTCTTTTAGTTCGATGGGGAAGACAACAATCGCCGTAGATCGCACCTAGTGGGCGGATCGACACCATCGTGAAGCAGTAGAGCGGAGAGAACCGAATCCACGGCTAATTATGCGTCTGCTATCGCCTGCCGAGGAGTTCCAGCGAAATTTGCGTGGTGAAGATTTTGCAAGTGAGAGTTTCAGCTGAGCTTCATCATTCATCGTATTCGCCCCGCTCGCTATCGTAGCCGACGCACACCAGTACCCTCCGGCGAACGTCCGGTTATGGCGCATCCTCGCCATTAACGAACGCGAGACGTTTGTTCGAACGTCACGCCACGAGCGCCCTTTTCACCGCTTCCGGCTCCGTCGCGATCACGCGTAACAGCATTGCGGCCGGGCCGCTGACCGCGCGCTGGCCCTGTTCCCATTTCCGGATAGCCCGACAGGCTCATCCCCATGAGGGGAGCCATCTCCGCCTGCGTCAGCCCGGCATGCTTGCGAATCTCGCGCGGATCCACAGGAACGTGAACAACAGCCGGACCATCGCCCTTCACATGCGCCAGCGCTTCGCCGAGCGACTGGATCAGCTCTTTTCCGAACGCGCTCATTTCCTTTTCCTCGCGGCCTTGATCGCCTCGACGAGCGGCGTGGCGGCCCGCTTATCCTCGGCGGACAGATCCGTCTTTTCGTTCTTCGGATTGACCAGCAGCGCGTAGAGCGGGATCGCGTCGTCGAGAAAATAATAGACCACTCGCGCGCCGCCACGCTTGCCTCTTCCCGACGAGCATCAATTGCGCAGCATCGCCCGGCGTCACGAGTTCGTCTTCGTTTGCGCCCTCAACCAGAGCTTCGCCGGCGCCCCTGTACTAAGTCGCCACTCTGTATCGAGGAAAATGGCGGCGATTTCATCCATCAAAGGATGATGGAGCCCGACCTCGCAGAATTCACTGAATTCCTCGCGAATTATCTGCTCCCACGTCGGCGCCACGAAGACGAGATATCCGATATCCTCATTGCGCAATTCGCCGCGGCATTTCAAATAGAGCTGCCGCGCCTCGTCCGTCCTCCCGGCAAACATGAGCATATGGGCCTCGGCGATATCGCGTCTCGTCCGATGCGTCTCTAGAGGTCCTCGATCCGCGACACTGATGCCTTCGCACAGGTCTCTGGTGGCCGCGAGGCGCTCGAACGTATCGGCGCGCTCTACGCGGTCGAAAGCGAAATCCGCGGGCGAAGCTCCGACCAGCGTCGTGATGCGCGACAGGAAAAATCTCGTCCCATCCTCGACGCGCTCGAGCTCTGGCTGCGAGAAAAGCTGGCGCTGATCAGCCAGAAGACCAAGCTCGCCGAGGCGATCCGCTATGCGTTGTCGCGCTGGGACGGCCTGACGCGTTTCATCGACGATGGGTGCATCGAGCTCGACTCCAATGTCGTCGAGCGCGCGATCCGGCCGATCGCTCTCAATCGCAAAAACGCTCTCTTCGCCGGCTCGGACGGCGGGGCCGAGAACTGGGCGATTGTCGCCTCGCTCATCGAGACATGTAAGCTCAATGGCGTCGATCCACAGGCATACATGCCTGACGTACTCACGAAGATCGTCGACGGCCATCTCGCGAGCAAACTCGATGAACTCATGCCGTGGGCCTACGCCGCGCCCACTGCGCCGAAAGACGTGGCCTGAAAACAGCGCTTACGTTCAGTCAAAGAGCTATTGAGCTGATTGAATCCAAGCGACACGATGATCTCTCCTAACAGAACGCGAAAGCTCACGGCGTCGCAGCCTTCCCGCTTAGACGACGATCTCGCCGCCGAATGTCTTCAAGACGCGAACAGCGCTGCAAAGCGCCGACCTTGCCCTATGGCGAAAGGGAGGCTCAATCGATGAGGCATTTCCATTGAACCAGTCTGGCTGGCTTCCGACCGCGCCGACCGTCATGTGCCGGCCTTTTGCCTCTAAACGTGCAGCAGCTCGCTCGCCGTCTCGGCACTATCTGAGATAACGAATATCCGCGACGAGCTCCCAGCAATCTTTGGTCGGGTAGAGAAGCAATTTGCCATCGACTCGCCTTCCCGGACGATAAGGCTTGCCGTCGAGGTCGTACGCTGTCCCCAAATTCTCCTCGCCCACGTACGGTCCCCGGTAATGCACGCGCGTCCACTCGACGGAAATCTGATTGCTCTGGCCCTGATTGAACTCCATCATCACATATTCTTCTTTGTCGCCGGGCTTCGCCGGGACGGTCGTTTTCCAAAAGAAATCGAACATCTGGATCGGAAATTTGTCGTAGCTCTCTTTCGGAATCGCGCTCTTCCTCGTCTCGTTCTTTTTGCCGCGTTCCTCATAATCGATCTGAGGCGCGGCGTATTTTTTTCGCACGGCTGCCGACCGGATCATCGTGGTGAACAACTCTTTATAACTCCGAGACTGGCACGCGAGCGCAGCCTGTTCGAGTTCATGCTGTTCGAGTTCAGCAATTGGATTTTCGGCGCCGCCCCATGCCGGCACGGCTGACAGAATTTGAGGCAGCGTCAGAGCGACCAAAAGTCGGCTGATGAACGAAGTCGAAGAGAAGGTGCACATTGTTCGCACTCATGTCAGATCCTGCTTGCCAGTCGAACCTATCGTCGGTGCGGGTCGAAGTTGAGCGTAAAAGCGAACCGGTACTTCATGTATGTTGACCGCGTGCGGCGC